>NZ_CP096883.1:0-1298916 GCF_023273895.1 Sphingobacterium sp. PCS056
TTATATAGTGTTTAAAACTTAGAGAACTAATTTTTTACCATATCTATATTATCTATATCCTTTTGTAGCATATTATTATAATATATAGCAACCACTTGCAATAAATTTTACTTTTTTTCTAAAAATTACATTATATTTTATAGATTTGCTCTCTATTTAGATTTAGTATAAATAAATTCAATATATCGAGGTATTTAAATCAATAATATGAAAAAGATCTTTCTAGCAGCCCTATTATTATCTGCTCTTTATGGAAAAGCCCAAAATAATAATTCATTAATGAATGCTGATTTCTGGAAAGGCTCGCCCAATTTGGATGCTGTAAAAACTGAAATAGCGAAAGGAAATAGCCCATCAAAACCGAATGCAGCTTCATTTGACCCTGTCACTACTGCCATATTAAATAAAGCTCCAAACGATGTCATTAAATATTTAATTGAACAAGAAGGCAATAGTGTTACTAAAAAGACGCATCACAGCCGTAGTTATTTGCACTGGGCTGCATCAACAGGAAATCTAGAACTCGTACAATATTTAATATCGAAAGGATCTGATGTCAACTACCAAGATAGCCATGGTTTCCCAATTGCAGCTTATGCCGCTTCAACAGGAAATAAAAACACAGCTGTGTATGATCTTCTATTTAAAGCTGGTGTAGATCCTAAACAAAAGTATGAGGATGGCGCTACATTATTATTATTGTCGGTGGCTGCAGACCAAGATTTAAGTATTACTGATTACTTTATATCTAAAGGATTATCCTTATCAGATCAGGACAACTTTGGTAGAACCGCTGTTGATTATGCGGCAAAACTAGGCCATGTTGACATCATTGAAAAACTCATTAAAAGAGGTGTAAAGCCAACAAACAATGCTCTTTTCTTCGCTACACAAGGATCAAGACAGATTACTAACGGCATTGAAACTTACAAATACTTGGTGGAAACACTAAAACTAGACCCGAAAGCGACTAATAAAGACGGTGCAACAATCCTACAGGCATTAGTACGCAGACCAAATATGGAAGTCATCAATTACTTCTTGTCTAAAAATGTAGATGTCAACAAAGCCGACAATGAGGGAAATACAGCTCTTATGGTTGCTGCTGCAGGTAAAGATGCTAAATTGATTGAATTATTATTATCCAAAACAGCTCAAGTAAATGCAGTCAATGACAAAGGAGAATCCGCATTAACAAAAGCCATTGCTAACGGCTCCTCTGAAATTTTGTCCCTATTGTTAAAAAATGGTGCTGATATCAAAATCATCAATAAGGATGGAAATAACTTGGCGTATTATTGGTTAAATTCATATACCGAAAATGCCCCACAAGGACAGACTGGTCAACGTGCTTCTCAAGATCATAGTTTTGAAGAAAAATTAACCTTATTACAAGATAATGGTTTAAATGTTACAGATTTACAAAAAAATAAAAGCTCTCTTTTACATTTAGCGGTTGCCAAAGAAAACTTAAATTTAATCAAAAGAGTTGCTGCATTAGGGACTGATATTAATGCACAAGATAATGACGGAATGAGCCCATTACATAAAGCTGCACTAATTGCTAAAGATGATGCTGTTCTTAAAGAATTGATTTCATTAGGTGCTAAAAAAGATCTGATCACATCTTTTGATGAAACAGCATACGATCTAGCAAAAGAAAATGAATTTCTAACAAAAAACAATGTTTCCATTGATTTCTTAAAATAATAGCATGAAAATTTCTATAAAATTTCTACTTCTTTTATTCTTTGTTACTCTTTTTAGTTCTCATTCATTTGCACAATCGAGTAAGTTCAAATGCATGATCCAAATGAATAGTTATGAAGGTGAAGGTGCATATATCATCATCTCATTAATTAACCCGAAAGGAGCTTATGAAAAGACACTTTCTGTTTTAGGACCAGATAAGCAATGGTATAATACATTGAAAGAATGGCATAAATTTCAAACAAAATCGAATGTTAAATTGAGTGCCATCACCGGTGCTTCTGTTGGTGGTGGTGACCGTGCAATGAGAACGATCGAAATAGATGACACGAAATTAAACAAAGGATATAAGTTGCGCTTTGAATCAGCTGTTGAAGAACAAAAATACCATGTCACCGATGTTGAAATTCCATTGACAACAGAAGCGTTAGCTGAGCGCGCTAGCGGAAAAGGTTATATTAAATTTGTAAAATTAAATAAAGTTCAATAATTAAAATGACTTTATCCATCTGGAGGTATGCACATTTAGCTCTTGCGATAGTATCATCCCTATTTTTACTTATTCTTTCCTTTACCGGAATTATATTGGCGATCGATGCAGTTAACGAAAAAAACCAAGCATACCAAGTAGCAGATCTCAATACAATAAACCTTTCGCAGTCCATCACTGAACTGCGAAAGGTCTATCCCGAAATCATTGAAATAGCAGTTGACCATAATCATTTTGTTAGTATCGATGCTTTAGATGAAGAGGGTAATACAATTAAAGGCTATATTGACCCAAAAACGGGGAAGATTTTAGGTGAGATAACACCCAAAAGTCAATTCATTCAATGGACAACAGCTTTACACCGATCCTTATTTCTCCATGAGACAGGACGAATCATAGTAGGTGTAGTATCTTTTATACTCTTATTGATTACCTTAAGTGGTGTCGTCCTTATTCTTAAACGCCAGCAAGGCCTACGTCATTTCTTTTCTAAAATTAACCGAGACTTCTTCGCTCAATATTTCCATGTTGTCAGTGGCCGGTTTTTCCTAATTCCTATTCTAATAATTGCGTTAACGGGTACCTATTTATTTATGGCCAGAATGGAGTTCATGAAAAAACCGAATGCAAATATCCAACATACCGCTGAGACTGATAATGATAAAATTGAATTTAAAGATTTTAAGATTTTTAAACAGCATACATTAGCTGATATTGAAAAAATCGAATTCCCATTTATGGATGATGATCCAGAGGAATTCTATACGCTAAAATTTAAGGATCGCGTAGTCACTGTTAATCAATTTAATGGGGCAATAGTAACAGAAACCAAGTATCCTTACACTGCAGCACTTGAAAAGTTAAGTCTCGATATTCATACGGGAAGGACAAATGTGATATGGGCAATCATTTTGGGTCTTGCCTCCTTAAATATCATCTTTTTTATCTATACCGGATTTGTTATCACATTTAGAAGAACGAAAACAAAAATTAAAAATAAGTATAAAGCGGATGAGGCTGAAATCGTCATTTTAGTGGGTTCAGAAAATGGTAGCACTTTATTTTTTGCAAACCAAATTCATAAACAATTACTAGCAGATGGCAAACGTTCCTTTATAGCTGTGATGAACCAATATCAAAGGTATCCAAATGCAGCACATCTTTTGGTGTTCACTTCTACTTATGGTATAGGGACAGCACCAACGGGTGCATCGAAGTTTGAAGAGCTACTTTTAAAAACTCCTCAAGAACAACAGCTACAATACAGTGTCATCGGCTTCGGCTCACAAGCCTATCCAGATTATTGCGCTTACGCAGAACGTGTGGATCAAATTCTGGCATCACAAGAGTGGGCAACTCGTTTTCTCGATCTACATAAAGTAAACGATCGATCAATACATGAGTTTACGAACTGGGTTCATCAATGGAGTGAAAAATCATGCCTCGCACTAGCAACTGCACCATCCGTGTACCAAACAAAAGTTGTGGGGCTAAAAAAACTTAAAGTTGTCAAAAAAACAACAGAAGACCAGGCTACCTTTACGGTCATATTAAAACCAACTGCAAATGTCAAATTTCAATCTGGCGATCTTTTGGCCATATATCCTACAAATGATCATAGGGAGCGATTTTATTCGATCTGTCAGTATGACGGAATGATTCAGCTAGAAGTAAAACTCCATCCTAATGGATTGGGATCAAACTTCCTTTACGATCTAAAGCAAAATGATTTTATCCATGCGCGCATCATGAGTAATCCCGAATTTCATTTTCCGAAGGCTCCTGCTGTCATTATGATTGCCAATGGAACCGGTATAGCACCATTCTTAGGAATGATCAATAACAATAAGAAAACGCCAATTCATTTATATGCTGGTTTTAGGTATAACAATACTGTCACAAAGCGGTATCAAGAATTTGCTCAAGAGGAAATTGAAAAAAAGCATTTAAAAACATGTCATTTTGCCTATTCAAGAGAATCAAAATCTCAATATGTGATGGATCTCATCCAGCAAGATGCTCAACTTTTTTTAGAACATTTAGAAAATGGTGGTGTTATTATGATCTGTGGATCGCTTCATATGCAGCGAGATGTTGAGCAGGTTCTGGAAGGAATCGCACCATCTCAAAAAGGCAAAACACTTCAGTATTATAAGGCTAAAAATCAGATTCTAACCGATTGTTATTAATCCTAACAGCAAAAAATCATGAAGTTTTGTTATATCTTCCTATTTTTACTGATCAGCCATTTGAGTAATGCGCAAGTTTTGTTAAAAAAGCAAGTTACATTAATGGGTTCCGTATTTGAGATAACGATTGTAGACCAAGATACCGCAACCGTACGAAAACATATTGATTTGGTGATATCGGAGGTCAACCGTATTGAAAATCTGATTTCCGAATGGAGACCTGAAACTCAAATTTCACAAGTCAATCGCTACGCCGGCATTAAGCCTGTAAAGGTCGATCGTGAAGTTTTTGATTTAACCACAAGAGCAATCGAATACTCCAAAAATTCAAACGGTGCTTTTGACATCAGTATTGCTGCTTTAGATAAAATATGGCGATTTGATGGGACAATGAACGAATTGCCATCGGAAGGCGCTATCCGTAAATCGGTAGAAAAGGTGGGCTATGAACATATTGTATTGGATAGTGCCAATTGCACGATTTACTTATCCATACCAGGTATGAAAATTGGATTTGGATCTATCGGTAAGGGATATGCTGCCGACATGGGTAGAGCTTTGATGCAAAAAAAATCAGTTCAAGCCGGGATAGTCAATGCCTCAGGCGATTTATCAACTTGGGGATATCAGCCCAATCATACTCCGTGGTTAATCGGGATTAAAAATCCTTTTAAGGCTTACAAAACAATTAAAATACTCCAGATGGAAGAAAGTGCGGTCGCGACCTCCGGAAGCTATGAAAAATATGCGGAAATTGGGAACAAAAGGTATACGCATATCATCAATCCTAAGACGGGGTATCCGGCAACTGGACTAACTAGCGTGACCATCTATGGCCCTTCTGCTGAGTTTGCCAATGCATTGAGTACCTCAATTATGGTGATGGGTCAAAAGGAAGGTCTAAAACTAGCAAAAAAATTTCCGCTGTATCACTATGTATTGATAACAGACAAAGGCAAAATACGAAAAAGCCGCTAACAGTATATTAGTGGAACGATTTTCCGTCCTCCTGCTTGGAATCAATCTCTTCGACATCATCGTCAAATAAAATACGAACTGATGGCGTATAGGTATCGTCATTCTGTCCCGTTTTATTGGCCCAAAAGAATGCTCCTAAAAACAATAACGCGACAAATACACTACATCCAATTAACATAAAGATGATACTCATAATACTATTTCAAATTAGTAAAAAATACTTATAATCCCCGTCTTTTTGCGAACCAGCGCGTCAATAAACTTGTAAAAGATATAATAGTCACCGTACTTATTGGCATCAGTATCGCAGCAAATAACGGCGACATTTCTCCCTGAACGGCAAAACTCAATCCGATCACATTATAAAACAATGAAATACAAAAACTCAGATGAATGACGCGTACCGCATCTTTACTAAAGGCAAAAAACTGGGGTAATTTTTGAAAAGCGGCACCATCCAAAATAGCATCGCAACCAGGTGAAAAATTATTAATATCGTCACTTACGGCTATTCCTAAATCAGCAGCTTTTAAAGCTCCAGCATCATTCAAACCATCTCCAATCATACAAACATGACCTCCATTATCTTTAAACATTTGGATGATATCCAATTTATTCTGTGGAGACTGATTAAAAAGTAAGCGTGTTGTTGATGGAAAAATTTCTTTTAGCACCTCTTTTTTTCGATCATTATCTCCTGATATAAGATGCAGGTCATAATTTTTTAAATCATGGATAATACCGGAAAGTCCTGTTCGCCAGGATTGTTCCATTGCAAAGCTACCTTTCACTTTATCATTGATGGATACGAACACATAGGATGCTTCTTCTGTATTTTTGGGTGCATTCACAAATCGAGCGCTTCCGATTTTGATCGTATATTTTCCGATCTGTGTTATGGATCCCTCTCCTATCTTTTCTTCATATCGATCCACAGGGATCGGTTCTATATGATCTAACCACTTTACAATTTCTCGACTCAAGGGGTGACTTGAATTACGGCAAGCAGAATATACCAATACTTTTTCCTCCTGTGTCAAAAAGCCTTCAAAAACGATACCACTAACTGATGGTGAGGAAATCGTACCGGTCTTGTCAAAAATAATAGTATCAATGGCTGCCATCTGCTCGATAGCATCTGTATTTTTGACATAAAACTTATTTCTATCGAAGACACTTAGTGCTGCTGACAACGTAAATGGTGAACTGAGAGCTAAAGCACATGGACAGGCAATAATCAAAACAGCAGTAAATGCGCCCCATGCTTTATTAGGATCCTGCCCTACCATCCAAAATACAGTGGCTGATATGGCAATCAATAATAAAGCAATCGTAAAATATTTACTGATATAACTAATAAACGTCTGAAATTGGCGATCATATTGCTTATAATTATCGTTATTCCAAAGTTTGGTCAGATAAGATTGCGATACAGATTTGACCACTTCCAGTTCAATTGCTTCTGCCATTTGACGGCCGCCAGCATAGATCACCTCCCCTAATATCTTGGTGATAGGTTTAGATTCGCCGGTCACAAAACTGAAGTCAACACATGCTTCACCATGTAGCAAAACGGCATCAGCTGGTATAATTTCGTTATTACGAACTAATATCCGGTCACCGACCTGTAGTTCTGCAAGTTGAATTGCCTTCTCTTTTCCTTCTTGTATAGTGGTTACCGCTACGGGAAAATAACTTCGATAATCACGCTCAAAAGAAATATGATAATACGTCCTTTCTTGCACCCACTTGCCAATTAAAATAAAAAATACCAAGCTGCAAAGTGTATCTCCAAAACCTGCACCTGATTGTGAAATCACTTCGTAAGCAGTGCGTAGAAATAGTATAAAGATCCCGAGTGCCAAAGGAACGTCGAGATTCAATCTTTTTTGACGGATACTTAAAAATGCGGATTTAAAATAATCAGAAGCACTATAGCATAGTACAGGTAACGTAAATAAAAGATTGGCATATCCAAAAAATACCGAGTATGATTTTTCAAAACCTGCAAGTCCAAAATATTCTGGAAAACTCAACATCATAGAATTTCCAAAACAAAATCCTGCCACTGCGATCTTAGCGATCAATGGGTTTGAATTTACCTTCTTACCTTCTTTAACCACATCTTGTAAAGTGATCTTGGGCTCATAGCCTATACTCACCAAGAGTTCAACAAGATGATATAAGGATAAATCGGTATGCTTAAATGTGATGCTAGCTTGCTTTTTCATAAAATCAACCTTCGAGGAGATCACATGCGGATTGATTTTATATAGATTTTCTAATAACCATATACAGGAACTACAATGTATAACGGGTATGTAAAAAGTAATGATGGTGATCTGCTCATCCTTAAAATCGATCAATTTATCAACTATGGCAGCCTCATTCAAATACGATAAATCGGCGGTTTTTTCCCTGTTTGGACTTTCCCGGATGCTGATTATAACGGTAATAACTTTGCATGTTATTTTCGTTAAGAATCTGATAAACCGTTTGGCAGCCTAAACAACAAAAATCATGTTCAGCATACTGATAGCCGGCTAACTCAATTGTATCACCACAGTGAAAACAATGTTGCGCTACTTGAATCTCTTTCGTTTCCACCATCTTTTAATCGTTAAATCGCTTGACTGAATAGTTGCATTTCACTTTTTGATTTTTGTAATCTCAGATCAAATGCCATACATACATTTCGAAGAAAGGATTTACCTAAAGAAGTGATGATAATCTGATCTGAATCCATCTTAACGACTCCTTCATCGATCATTTCTTGTAATTTTTTCACAATCGTATCGTTACCCAAAAAGCCTTCGATCAATTGGGTCTCACCTTTACACATCAGATCTAAAATATATCGTCTTATGATGACATCTTCTGCATCGAGCAGGTGACCTTTAACCACAGGCAATTGACCTTGATCTAGCAACTGTTGATATTCTTCTACATGCTTGACATTCTGTGCAAAACCATCCCATGAATCGCTGATGGAAGAAACTCCTAAACCAATGAGTAAAGGACGATAGCGATCTGCATATCCCATAAAATTACGATGAAGTCTTTTTTCTTGGAATGCGATGAACAATTCATCTTCGGGTTTTGCAAAATGATCCATTCCGACATCGAGGTACCCTGCTTCTTGTATCAGTTTCTTCCCTTGCGTATATAAAGCTAACTTTTTCTTCTCCCTGAGGTAAATCTAGTTCTGTATAGTGGCGTTGGCCAGGCTTGATCCATGGAACATGTGCATAACTGTAAAAAGAAATACGATCTGGATCTAGGATTAAGGATTCTTTTATCGTTTCGGTGATAGTTTGTAAATTTTGTTTAGGCAAACCATATATTAAATCAAAATTAATCGAAGTATATCCAATCTTACGTGCTTCTTGCATGACGCGCCTCACATCAGCGACATCTTGTTTTCTATTGATCGTAAATTGGACCAATGGGTCAAAATCTTGAATCCCTAAACTTAATCTTCGAAATCCCAATTGATACAACACATCGAGGTGTTCAAAAGTCGTATTTCCAGGATGTGCTTCAAATGAAAAGGAAGCGTCTTCCGCTATTTGTGCATGAGATAAAATACCATTGATCAATTTCGCTAAATGCTCTGGAGCAAAAAAAGTAGGGGTCCCACCACCGAGGTGAATTTCAGAAATCAAAGGCGCACCTTCCTTTAATATTGCTGTATATATCCCCCACTCTTTCAGTAAACTATCGATATAGGGCAACTCAACTTTATGATTCTTGGTTATTCTTGTATTGCAACCACAATAGGTACACAGACTCTCACAAAAGGGCAAATGAATATATAGACTTATTCCAGAGTCTTTAGACTTTTGATAAGTATGATATACACTTTGCATCCATCCCTCAGTAGAAAATTGGTCATTATCCCAAAATGGAACTGTTGGATAACTGGTATAACGCGGTGCGGCAACATTATATTTTCGCACAAGATCTTGTATTGCTATTACACTATTCGTTTTCATGATCATCTTATAATTTCACTCCACAGTCTTTTAGACAACAACAAGCGGTTCCGACACATTTACCTGCACCCCAAAGATTTAAATTACGAATCGTTTGCTCTGCAATCCCTTTTGGAGTTTGATCCTCATAAGGTGTATTGGCAACCTGTATATCCAACTTTCCAGCTTCGATCAAATCAATATGTCCTGTACCTAAGGTACGTGTCAAAATACGATTGACACCCATATTTTTTAAAGTTCGCAACATCGAGGCTCCTAGTATATCATGGGCAGATATGATCACCACGTCTTTTCCTGTAGCATAGACTTTTGTTTCTTCATTAAGCCCATTAGCAATAAAGGTCAAATCATGCATTTTACCATTAGCGATTGCTAACAACTCTTTTTCAAAGGCCTGAATACTATAAACAACTACTTTCATGCTATCTTTTTTGATATTCTAATTCCGAACTAGTACAAAAGTAAATAGTCTACAAATATTTGTATATGAAGTTCATCAGCTTAAAATGTGATTTACGTCACAATATAGAGTGTCATTAAAAATCAGTTCTTAATAAATAAGGGCTGAATCCACGATGGATTCAGCCCTTATTTATTAAGAAAACAACAGGAATGTTATTGCTTAACTTTTCGCAGGTTATTAATAGAGAAAATACGTATCGCACTCTTCTCCTTTGCGATTAAATTTTCATCTCGGAAATCAGCTAATACTCTTGAGATTGTTTCGTTTGCCGTGCCAGCAATTGTTGCAATTCCCTCTCTTGATATTTGAATCACACATTCGTCTTTGACAGATGTATCAACCGTTTTTTCAGCAATACTAACGAGCGCATTGGCAATTCTTTTACGAACGGTATCGTAAGCGAATGCCAGCAATTGTTCTTCTTTTTCTCTGATATTGCCTGTCAACAGTTTAATGAATTTACCCGCGATCAAAGGTTTTCGATACAGCAATTCAAAGAAATCTTCTTTGGTGATTAGCGCAATCTCAGTTTTTTCTATTGCCTGCACATTGTCCGAATATTTTTCATTCAGTAACATGGCTTCGTACCCCAGATAAGCACCTGCAGATTGCATGTCTGTGGAGAGCTCGCGTCCATCTGTATAACATAAAAAACTTCTGACTTGTCCACTCAGCACAAAATAGACAAATACCGGAGAATCTCCTTCTTCGTAAATGGATTGCTTTTTTTTAAATACTTTGACACGAGATTTTTCAATAAGTTCTTTTAATAAAAAATCTTGTTCTTCAGGACTTAAATACAATGAGTTTTTAATGGCTATTGCTTCTCCGATCTGTCCTCTTTTTTTAAAACGTACATCAATGGCATTCAATAGTTCAACATCATCGAAAGGTTTTGTTAAATAGTCATCTGCCCCAAGCTCCATTGCTTTGCGCATATCCGAACGCTCTGCTTTTGCTGTCAGGAAAATAAACGGAATATGAGCCGTCTCTTCATGTCTGCTTAAAATATACAAAACCCCATATCCATCCAGTTCAGGCATCATGATATCGCATAGGATCAAATCGGGTAAATGAGCCATTGCTAGGTCGACACCAATCCGACCATTTTCTGCTGAAAGCACATCATAGCGCCCAGTTAACTCGAGAATCTCTGCTGTTCCTTCCCTTATATCTGTATTATCCTCTATGATAAGTATTGTTTTCTTTTCCACCTCCAATTATTTATTTTGAGTAAATACCATCTTTAAAAAAGTTCCTTCATTCAATGCCGATTTATATTCCATCACTCCATCCATCAGATGCACATAACGTTTTACAATATTCAATCCAAGACCAGTACCTGGAATATTTCCTGTATTATGCGCTCTAAAGAATGGTTCAAAGAGGTTCTTTTGTTCTTCCTCTGGAATACCTATACCGTTATCGCGAACTGTTATGATACAGGTGTCTCCTTCAATGATGGTATTAAATTCGATGAATGTATCCTCTCCAGAATATTTTATTGCATTTGAAATCAAATTTACAACTGCATTCTTCAACAAATTAGCATCCATCAAAAATACACCGACCTCACCTGTGTGTTGGTAGACGATATGTTGATTTTTCTTACAGATCAACTGCATCTCTTCAGTAATTTCTTCAGCAAGCTCAACGACATTGATCATCTGTTTATTGACCGTAACAACACCTGCTTCTAATTTTTCCAGCGATAAAAAGTCATTTAATATACTGGTGAGCAGTTGCACCGAATTTTTGATTTTACTTGTATGTTTCATGACACTTGCAAAATCAGGTTTTTCGAGATATTTATCGATCAGTGATGCTGATAGTTGTACCGAGCTCAATGGTGTTCTAAATTCGTGTGAAGCCATAGAAACGAATCGTGATTTCAACTGCCCCAATTCCTTTTCTTTTTCTAAAGATTTTGAAACTTCGGCCTTTGTTTTCTCCAATTCCGATACCAGCATGATCAGGTCTTTCGTTCTTTCACTTACCTTTTGTTCTAGCTCGACTGCATGTTTCTTCAACCGGTTTTCCGCAGCTTTCTCTCTTGTAATATCATGGATAAAGCCTGTGAAGATATTTCTATTTTTATACCAGACTTCGCTTACAGCTAAACGAAAAGGAAAGGTGGTTCCATCTTTCTTTCTGCCTAGAACCTCCCTTCCTATTCCGATGATCTTTTTATGCCCTGTTCTTTTATAATTATCGATATAGCTATCGTGGAGACTCTGATCTGGCTCGGGCATTAATATCGAAACATTATTGCCGATGACTTCTTCTTCACTATAACCAAATAAGTTACATGCCGCTGGATTAATAGATTCAATCAATCCCCGATTATCGATGGTAATAATTCCATCGATTGCATGATCAATAATTGCTTCTAAAAGCTTCGCGCTTTCCATGAACTACTTGACTAATTTTTTATATTTAAGACGATGTGGCGTAACATCACCAATTCTTTTCTTTCTATTTTCCTCGTACTCCGAATAGTTACCTTCAAAGAAATAAACCTGAGAATCACCTTCGAATGCCAAGATATGGGTACAAATACGATCTAGGAACCATCTATCGTGGGAGATGACTACCGCACAACCTCCAAAATTCTCTAAACCTTCTTCCAAAGCACGTAGCGTATTCACATCGATATCATTGGTAGGCTCATCCAGAAGAAGCACATTTGAACTCTTCTTTAAGGTAATCGCTAAGTGCACACGGTTACGTTCCCCACCAGACAATACACCTACTTTCTTTTGTTGGTCGGCCCCGTTAAAGTTAAATTTGGACACGTAGGCTCTAGAGTTGGAAGAACGATTGCCGAGCATGATGTTTTCATTACCATCTGTAATATTTTCCCATACCGATTTCTCAGGATCCAAATCATCATGATTTTGATCGACATAACCAAGCACAACAGTTTCACCTACTTTGAAAGTACCTGTATCCGGTTGTTCTTGGCCTGTAATCAAGCGGAATAAGGTAGTCTTTCCAGCTCCATTGGGACCAATGATACCGACAATACCGGCAGGAGGAAGCGAGAAACTTAAATTTTCAAATAAAATACGATCTCCGTAAGATTTTGAGATGTTATCTGCTTCAATCACGACATTGCCTAAACGCGGTCCTGGCGGGATAAATAGTTCTAATTTCTCTTCACGGTCTTTTGTTTCCTCTGAGGCTAATTTCTCGTAATTATGAAGACGTGCTTTGGATTTGGCATGTCTCGCTTTAGGAGCCATACGCACCCACTCCAATTCACGTTCTAAAGTCTTTTGACGTTTTGATTCAGTTTTTTCCTCTTGCGCTAGGCGTTTAGATTTTTGATCTAACCAAGAAGAGTAGTTTCCTTTCCAAGGCAGACCTTCACCACGATCCAGTTCTAAAATCCATCCAGCCACATTATCTAAGAAGTAACGATCGTGGGTCACAGCAATGACCGTTCCTTTATATTGTTTTAAATGTTGTTCTAGCCAGTCAATAGACTCGGCATCCAAGTGATTGGTAGGCTCATCCAGCAATAAAACATCAGGTTCTTGCAGTAAAAGGCGACACATTGCTACACGGCGACGCTCACCTCCTGACAAATTGGCAATCTTAGCATCAGGCTCTGGACAACGTAAAGCATCCATTGCACGCTCCAATTTTGAATCAATTTCCCAAGCATTTGTGGCATCAATAATATCTTGAAGCTCACCTTGTCTACTTAATAGCTTATCCATCTCATCTGCATTTTCATACACTTCAGGTAAGCCAAATTTTTCGTTTATTTCTTCGTACTCTTTTAAAATAGCGGTTATTTCTGCAACACCTTCTTGAACGATTTCAAGCACTGTTTTTTCGGGATCCAAAATAGGTTCTTGGGCTAAATAGCCTACAGAATAACCTGGAGAGAATACCACTTCACCTTGAAAAGATTTATCTAAACCGGCAATGATTTTTAATAATGAAGATTTTCCAGAACCGTTAAGACCGATTACGCCAATCTTTGCACCGTAGAAAAAAGAAAGGTAAATATTTTTTAAAACTTGTTTTTGAGGAGGGTAAATTTTGTTGACACCCGCCATTGAAAAGATTATTTTTTCGTCTGACATACTAATCAATTATACTTTATTTGGACAATAAATACACACAAATGTAAACTTTTATACTGACATTTTGATCGATTTAATAGCATGGCTTAATTGTTGATAAATATTACTAAAATATTAAGGATTGATAAAGTAAATTTATTACATTTATATCATTCTTGGTCATTAAAAGAAAGGTAAATTACATGGAAGCAAAATTTTCACCGCGCGTAAAAGATGTCATATCGTACAGTAGAGAAGAGGCTTTGAGGTTGCGTCACGATTATATTGGCACAGAACATTTGTTGTTAGGTTTGATTCGTGAAGGTGATGGCATGGCAATCAAGATCTTGAGAAATATCGGGATTGACACTGCAGCTTTACGACAGTCTGTAGAGGAAGCCGTGAAAAGCTCAGCTGTATCTCGCACCCCTATTGGCAATATGCCACTTACTAAACAAGCAGAAAAAGTACTTAAAATCACATATTTAGAAGCTAAAATTTTTAAAAGTGAAATTATAGGAACGGAGCATTTGCTATTAGCTATATTGAGAGATGAGGATAATATCGCATCTCAAATATTACAGCAATATCAAGTGAGTTATGATATTTTCAAAGCGGAAGTAGAACAGAATAAGACTACAATTCGTGATGAAGCTCCAGGCTCGTCAACTGGTGATGACGATTATCCTGAAGAAGAGCAATTCATCCAGCCTAAAAAGGTTTCTGACATCAAGTCTAAAACTCCGGTTTTGGACAACTTTGGTCGTGACTTAACAAAGGCTGCAGAAGAAGGTCGTCTGGATCCGATAGTGGGTCGTGAAAAAGAAATAGAACGTGTTTCTCAAATCTTATCACGCCGTAAGAAAAACAATCCGTTGTTGATCGGTGAGCCCGGTGTTGGTAAATCTGCTATTGCAGAAGGATTGGCATTGCGTATCGTACAACGTAAGGTATCACGTGTGTTGTTCAACAAACGTGTTGTTACGCTTGACTTAGCCTCTTTAGTGGCGGGTACCAAGTACCGCGGTCAGTTTGAAGAGCGTATGAAAGCTGTGATGAACGAGTTGGAGAAATCTCCAGATGTGATTTTATTCATCGATGAGATTCATACCATTGTAGGTGCTGGTGGAGCTTCGGGTTCATTAGATGCATCTAACATGTTCAAACCTGCATTAGCAAGAGGTGAGATTCAATGTATCGGTGCTACAACATTGGATGAATATCGTCAGTACATTGAAAAAGATGGAGCATTAGACCGTCGTTTTCAACGTGTGACTATCGAACCTGCTACGCATGATGAGACGATTGAGATTTTAAATCGTATTAAAGAAAAGTACGAGGAACACCATAATGTCAACTACACTCCTGAAGCGATTGAAGCTTGTGTAAGCTTAACGACTCGTTATATTACGGACCGTTTCTTACCAGACAAAGCGATTGATGCTTTGGATGAGGCAGGATCGCGTGTGCATTTGACGAACATTCATGTTCCGCAAACGATTATTGATATTGAAGAGAAAATCGAAGAAATCAAATTAGAGAAAAATCGTGTGGTTCGTAGCCAAAAATATGAAGAGGCTGCTAAACTAAGGGATACTGAGAAAAAACTTTTGGAGGAACTTGACCGTGAGAAGATCGCATGGGAAGAAGAAACCAAAGCGAAGCGGTATGTCGTTAGTGAAGATAATGTAGCAGAAGTTGTCTCGATGATGACAGGGATTCCTGTTCAACGTGTTAGCCAAACAGATAGCCAAAAGCTACTGAATATGGGTGAGTTGATGAAAAATAGAATCATCGGACAGGACGACGCGGTGCAAAAGTTAGTAAAAGCTATCCAACGTACTCGTGCGGGTTTAAAAGATCCGAAAAAACCTATTGGTTCATTTATCTTCCTCGGTCCAACAGGTGTTGGTAAAACGGAGTTAGCGAAAGAACTAGCACGTTTTATGTTTGATTCTGAAGATGCATTGATCCAGATCGACATGAGTGAGTACATGGAGAAATTTGCGATATCACGTTTAGTGGGAGCGCCTCCAGGATATGTTGGTTATGAAGAAGGTGGTCAACTGACAGAAAAAGTTCGTCGTAAACCTTATGCGGTCATCTTATTGGATGAGATTGAAAAAGCACATCCTGATGTTTTCAACTTATTGTTGCAGGTATTGGATGAAGGACAATTGACAGATAGCTTAGGTCGTAAAGTTGATTTTAGAAATACGATCATCATTATGACTTCAAATATTGGAGCTCGCCAGTTGAAGGAGTTCGGTCAAGGTGTTGGTTTTACTACTGCGGCAAAAACAACTCAAACAGATTCTCATTCGAGATCGGTTATTGAAACAGCTCTGAAACGTGCCTTTGCTCCTGAGTTCTTAAATCGTATTGATGATGTGATTGTTTTCAATTCATTATCCAAAGAGAATATTTTCAAAATCATTGATATTGAATTGAGATCTCTATTCGGTAGAATTACAGATTTAGGTTATACCATTGATTTGACTGTTGCTGCTAAAGAGTTTATTGCAGAAAAAGGATACGACACTAATTTTGGAGCCCGTCCATTAAAACGAGCAATTCAAAAATATTTAGAAGATCCAATTGCAGAGGAAATCTTAAAAGGCGATATCAAAGCTGGCGATCGTTTAAAAGTTGATTTAAACGCTGAAACAAAAGAAATACAAGTGGTTGCAGACCGATCAGAGACACCGATTGAACCTGCAGACAAGAAAGAAGAATAATTGAATTTTATTAATTTATAAAAATGCACCATAATGGTGCATTTTTTGTTAGAAGTGTTAATAGAATGTTAAACTTTTTTAGTGACCAGCAGTCTTATAAATACGAAACAAAATAATTACAGATATGAAAAGAATTTTATTAGCCCTATTAATAGGTGGTGCAACCTTAACTTCACTTAGTTCTTGCACGAAAGAGTATGTAACAAATCAAAATTTCCTACCAGGAATAAGTTATACTGCAGCTGTACCAACTGCCGACTGGGATTTAATTGCAGGTGCTAATACTTATGTTGTAGAATTGGATTTCCCTGAATTGGATAAAAAATACTTTGATCATGGGACTGTTACTATTGCCATGAAGACAAAAAGTAATCCAACTCAGTATGAGATTATTCCTGCAACAATAGATAACTACAGCTATTCAGCTAATTATTCTATTGGAAAAATTAAAATCTATGCTAAAGAGGTTGGATCTTCTACAATAATAAAAT
Organism: Sphingobacterium sp. PCS056; assembly: GCF_023273895.1. Classification (NCBI taxonomy): domain Bacteria; kingdom Pseudomonadati; phylum Bacteroidota; class Sphingobacteriia; order Sphingobacteriales; family Sphingobacteriaceae; genus Sphingobacterium; species Sphingobacterium sp. PCS056. The sequence goes on from NZ_CP096883.1 coordinate 17,131, forward strand.
CTCCCGAAGATATGACGGTGAAGATTACTCTAACTGACGCAGACAACGGTGGTAACTAGAAAATAAAAAGCCTCTTAAAAAAAGAGGCTTCTTTTTTTAATCCTTCCCTTAGGCTATTCTACAATATTAAGCAATGCTTTTGCATGGGCCAAAGCTGCTGAAGTAGGTTTTATACCGCTTAACATTTGTGCTATTTCTTTGATGCGCTCTTCTTGATTTAACAAAACAATATTAGATTTCGTTTTATCACCCTCATCGATTTTATATACTTTGAAATGGGATTGACCTTTTGAAGCAATCTGTGGTAAGTGGGATATGGCAATAACTTGCATATTGACTGCTAAACGCTCCATAATCTCTCCGACTTTGAGCGCTACTTCCCCCGAAATACCGGTATCAATCTCATCAAAAATAATCGTTGGTAAAGCGGAACTTTTTGCGACCAAAGACTTAATAGCAAGCATCACCCTAGAGAGCTCTCCTCCTGAAGCAACTTTATGAATCGCCTGTAACTCTTGTCCTTTATTTGCTGAAAATAAAAACTGGATGCTATTCATTCCACTTTCTTTCAACTCATTTTCGCCCAATTCCTCCAACTTCACTTCCAATTTAGCATTTGGCATCCCGACTTCTGCTAATACAGAAACCACATGCTTCTCAATTGTAGGTAAGGCTTTTTTCCGGATTTCAGTTAAGGATTTTCCCTTTTCAATTGTTTGCTGATACGATTCGGCTAACTCTTTCTCTAGCGCAAGAATGCGTTCATCTTGCGTATTGACATCTAATAATTTTTGCTCTAGAGCCTCTTGAATGGATAAGAGTTCTTCAACAGTATCGACATGATGCTTCTTCTGTAGGTTATATATTAAACTTAAGCGTTCGTTGATCTGTAACAATTTCTCTTCATCCAAATTTGTTCCTTGCTCCAAGTATCCGATCTCTGTTGCTATATCTTTAGCCTCGATCCATACACTTCTAAGGCGATTTGCAAGTTCTGGTAAAGCGGTTAAATAAGGCGCTACAGTTTCCAATTGTCCTAATGATTCTTTTAATTGAATCACCACATTCTGCTCCTGCTCTTCCAGGATATGCATCGCTCCTAACAAGCCTCTTTTGATCTCCTCTGCGTTTTCAAGTTGCTGTTGTTCGGTTTCTAAGCTCATCTGTTCGTCTTCCGATAGATTCGCTTGATGAAGTTCATCAAATTGAAATTGATTGAAGTCCGCCTCGATATGCGCTTGCTTGGCAAGATCTTTTATCTTTTTCAATTCACTCTTCACTTTTTTATAAGTGAGGAATGAGGTGAGGTAGCTGTTTTTTAAATCGGCAGATTTTGCGACATTATCCACCACTAAAAATTGGAAATCTTCGGTATTGATCTGCAATGTGGCATGTTGCGAATGAATATCAATCAGCTTCTCGCCTAAGCTTTTAAGGATAGCAAGCGTCACGGGAGAATCGTTTACAAATGCACGCGATTTACCATCAACACTAATTTCACGTCTTATAATGGTTTCATCTTCATAGTCCAAATCATGCTGGTGAAAAAAGTCTTTGAGATCATATGCTTCAATTTGAAAGAATCCTTCGATGCTACATTTCTTATCTTGAGTAAAAAAATATTTACCTTCAATTCTACTGCCTAAAATAAGCGATAAGGCGCCCATGATAATGGATTTACCTGCCCCAGTTTCTCCGGTGATCATATTCAATCCTTTATCAAACTGGATGGATAATTCATCAATCAAAGCGTAATTCTTAATATCTAATCTCGCGAGCATACTTTTTTAGCTGTATATTTTTTTTCACTAACATTTATCTTGTTAAACTTCTGATGGTCTTTTGGATAACATGGATCATCTGCTGAAAACAATAATTTTTATATATTGAATTTTGTATTCGATTTATCTTGATTCTATATCAAACTTAGATAATTTTGTTTTAATTACGTTATTTATCATAACAAAATTATTCGATAGCAATTCCTTTTTTTAACCAGCATTGCTTCGCCATTATCCACCTATGCACCCACATCAAGAATTGCATTATAATTTATAAATAAATGAATATAATCATCTATAGTAAACTGAAATAATGCTTTTTATCAAATTACCAAGCACTAAGGTAATTACAAAATATCATAATTACTAAATAAAGTAGCTAAAAACCTACCAATGTTAGTAATTTAATTAAGATTAGCTAATACAAACACCATATCTTTTTCCTAATACCCTACTATAAGATCATCACTGTGTGTAATTGTGTTTATTATAGTAAAGGAAACGGATGCTCATCTTATCTATTTTCTACAGTAATTAAAAAAAATGAAGCTATATCTATATGTGCTACATCGTGATGTAATCATCATAGTGACGCTAAATAAATTTTTATGCAATCTTGCACTGTACTGCATCTTAATGTATATCATCAAAAGAACAATATGAATATAACAAAAATCACCTTAGCGATTGGTAGCGTCATTATCAGTGGCAGTTTATTTGCACAGAGTCCCCAAATTATTAAGACGGATTTAAGAGAGGTTATGCTCTATACGAATGCTGCTGAACTTAATCATCATGCTACCGTAAACCTAGCCAAAGGAACGAGTGAGCTTATATTTACACATATAGCCAATGGTATAGATGAAAACAGTATTCAGATCGGAAGCTCTCCTCAAGTAACAGTGATGTCCGTACGGTCAGCTGTCAATTATATTGGTGCTGATGTTAAAAGCGATGCATTTGTAAAAGCTGAAAACTATTTTAAGAAGGAATCCCATACATTGGCAAATTTTCAAAATCAAAAAGCCACGGAAGAAAGTATCTTGAAACTGCTGGAGAGTAATCAAAAAATAGCAGGAGTAAATGGCAATACAACGGTGGCTGAACTTGCGAAGATGGCCGATTATTATAAGACTAAATATCTTGAGGTAAAAAGCAATATAACGGCTTTGGATGACCAAATACTCCTGCAACAAGATCTGGTAAACAAAGCTCAGGTACAATTGGAGGAGGTAAAAGGGCAAACAACAGGTTCTGGAGGACAACTTATCGTACAGGTCATGAACAATCAAGCTGGAAACCAACCTTTCGACATTACTTACACATCTTCGCAGGCATCCTGGAATGCTTCTTACGACCTCCGGTCTGCTCATACCTCTTCGCCTTTGGCAATCATTTACAAAGCCAATGTAACCCAGGAAACTGGAATCGATTGGAAACAGGTACATCTTATATTAGCAAGTGGCAATCCTGCTCAATATGGTATTGTACCCAATTTAACTCCTTGGCAACTGTATTATAATCAACCGGTACAATCGCGTCCCATGATGCTTCAAAGCAAAGCTGACAACATGGTCTTCAATGAAGTTGCTGTATCTGATCAGAAGAACATACGGATTCGCGGAACGAGCAGTATCAACAGTTACACCGAACAAAACGAGAATCAGCTGAATACCACATTTGATATTTCTATCCCATACGATATTGCATCTAATGGCAAACCCCACAGTGTATCCTTAAAAGAGTATACACATCCTGCAACTTACAGTTATATTGCGATACCACGTATTGATCCGAATGTGTACTTGATGGCTGAACTGACGGATTATGAAAAACTCAATCTTCTACCCGGGACCGCAAATGTCATGTTTGAAAATATGTTGGTCGGAAAAACCTACATCAACCCGAATGACGCGACCGATACCCTAAAGCTGAGTATGGGAAGAGATAAAATGATCAGTATTAAACGCGATAAGATCAATGATCTATCTCAGACCAAGATCTTAGGTGGTAGTAAAAAGCAAAGCTTGGTTTATGAAATTACGATCAAAAACAATAAAAAGAATAGTGTGACCCTCAACTTGCAAGATCAGATTCCAATCGCTACAGATAAATCGATGGAAATCACTTTGGATGATCATAGCGGAGCTGATGTAGAAAAAGAAACTGGTCTACTCAAATGGAATGTAACTATTCCTGCTGGCGCTACTCAAAAAATACGATTTGGGTATTCTGTGAAATATCCAAAAGAAAAATTGGTGAGCATCTACTAATACCATCTATTAGAGAAAATGAAAAACCGCTGTAGGAATACAACGGTTTTTCGTTTTTAATTTCTTTCATCATACGGTCATTAATAATAAAAAAAAGTTATGTTTGTGTTATGCAGGATTACAGTGCTACATTGCGTAAATTTATGCCGGAGGCGGCAGCGCCCATTATCTCCAGATGGATTAATGATACTGGCTGCTTATTTAAAATATCCAAATCCCGCAGTACCAAACTAGGCGACTACCGAGCACCTTTTCGTACTGATGGGCATCGTATATCGGTCAATCATGACCTCAATCCGTATTCTTTTTTGATTACCACAATCCATGAGTTTGCACATCTACAAACTTGGCAGCAACATAAACATGCTGTAAAACCACATGGAAAAGAATGGAAAACTAATTTTCAAAATTTAATGGACCCTTTCTTAAAGCTGCAAATTTTTCCAGCTGAAATTGCTCGTGCAATCGCTCAATATTTGGAAAACCCCGCAGCTTCCAGTTGTACTGATCTTCATCTCTTTCGCACGCTTAAAAAATTTGACAAGCACTCCGATCAAGTTTTTACAGTGGAGATGTTACCGGAAAAAAGTCATTTTAAACTACAAAATGGACGTGTCTTCCAAAAGCAAGAGAAGGTAAGAAAGCGCTATAAATGTCTGGAATTAACCAGCAATAAACTTTATCTTTTCCACCCTATTGCAGAAATTTATCCCATTGAAATCGCACATATACATGAAAAATAAGTTTAAACACCTTGCCCTCGGTATAGCATTGTTAGCCATGCTACATCCTGTATCGGCTCAAAAAAAACAAAATATCCTTGATCAAAAAGCACTCGGCAGCATTACTGAAAAAAGCTATAAGAACACGATCCTCAAACTATCGTCGGATGAATTTATGGGGAGAAAACCTTTTACAAAGGGGGATACTCTGGCGACCAATTATATTGCGGATCAGTTTAAAAAGTTAGGACTAAAACCTGGAAATGGCAACAGTTACTTTCAGGAGGTTCCGATGGTGGAAATCACCTCAACTCCCAATGTAATCCTGTCTTTGAAATCTTCGCAAGATGAACTTACCTTACAAAACCTTAGTGATTATGTGGTGACAAGCCGTCGTCTCCAAGAACAGGTCGAACTGAAAAATACGGAATTGGTTTTTGTGGGATTTGGTATTGTTGCTCCAGAATATCAGTGGAATGACTATCAAGATCTTGATGTAAAGGGAAAAACTGTCGTTGTCATGGTCAACGATCCTGGACATTATGATCAGTCTCTTTTTAAAGGTGATACGATGACCTATTATGGAAGATGGACTTATAAGTATGAAGAAGCGGCACGTCAAGGTGCAGCAGGCGTCATGATTATCCATCAGACAAAGGCCGCTAGTTACGGTTGGAATGTCATCCGTACAGGTTGGGGAAATGCTCCACAGATGGACTTAGACCATGTGGGCGATCCTAATCAATATGCACAAGTGGAAGGCTGGTTATCTACAGAAAGTACATCAAAGCTTTTAAAACTAGCAGGCTATGATGACTCGCTATTGGAAAAAGCTAAGAAAAGAGGCTTTAAAGCTGTTCCATTAGGAGTAAAAACAAATTTTGAGGTCAGCAATAAAATAAAAAGATCAAAGTCAAATAATGTCATAGCCAGACTTGAAGGTAAAAGCCGTCAAGATGAAAATATTATTTATACTGCACATTGGGATCACCTTGGTACTGGTGAACCGGTCAATGGAGATTCTATTTATAATGGAGCTATTGATAATGCTGTTGGTGTAGCTGCCTTGTTTGAAATTGCAAAAGCTTTTAAAGCTGCCAAGAAAGCACCTGAACGTTCTATTGTCTTCTTGGCCGTGACATCCGAAGAAGATGGATTGCTGGGATCTGACTATTATGTTAGAAATCCTATTTTTCCGTTAAAGACAACAGTTGCTAATATCAATATGGATGCTTTTAGCGCTGCTGGAGCAACAAAAGATATATCCATTGTTGGAAAAGGACAGTCGGAGATGGATGACTATGCCCAACGGTCTGCATTGAAATTTGGACGTTATACCAAAGCTGAAGGAAATCCAAGTTCTGGAGGTTTTTATCGTTCTGACCATTTTAATTTTGCTAAGGTAGGTGTCCCTGCCCTTTATGCTGGCAGCGGTAGTGATTATATCGAGCAAGATACTTCGATCATAGCGCAACGAAAGAAAGCTTTGGAAGGTCGGTATCATGCCGTAAATGACGAGGTGATTCCGGAGTGGAATTTTGAGGGGATGCTGGCCGATATCCGATTATTTTTTGATATTGGTTACACCTTAAGCCAAGAGGATATTTTCCCGAAATGGAAAGAAAAATCTGAATTTAAAGAAATAGGCGAAAAGCGTTAGTTATTTTATACTTTTGTATTCAAAGAATTAATTAAAGAAGAAATTATGTTACACTTACACTCTACATTAGCAATAATCTTATTGTTAGCTCTGATTGTTTCAATCATCATTACCTTTGTCAACTTCTCAGGTAACAAACCGTACAATAGAAAAATTGCACTTTTAGGTTTTATTGCCTCTCACATGCAATTATTAATTGGATTGATTTTGTTCTTCGTACTCAAATACCCATCCATGATTTCGGGTTCTATTATGAAAGACCCTACGATGCGTTTTAAAATTATCGAGCACCCGCTTACAATGATTATTGCGATTGTACTGATTTCAATTGGTTATATTAAAGCTAAAAAATTGACTAATGCTAAGCAAGCTAACAAAACGGTTTTGATTTTTTACATTCTTGGTTTAATTCTGATCTTGGCACGTATTCCTTGGGGAACTTGGTCATTATTGGCATAATTAATCCTACTACCATAAAAAAAGCGATGTTTTTCCTCGGAAAAACATCGCTTTTTTTATGGATGCTATGTCGTTTAATATGAAAAACATAGCATCAAAACTTTTATTCTTATGAGCTGTTTTATATAAAATTTAAAAACATTTACCTGTGATCTGGATGTGACTATACCAAGGCTATTCGAAAAAAAAAGCGTAAAAAAAACCTCAATTCGTTCAGAATTGAGGTTCATTATATTTTAATATAGCATTATTTGTTTTTTCCGAATCCTAAGATTCCAAAAACTGTTTTAAATGCAATAAGAGATGCTACTATAAGGCTAATATTTGCAATTGCTGAAAACAATGATACGTGTTGATCAAAGTTTGTGCAAACATCAGGAACAAATCTAATGAATACTCCTATAAGACCCAAAACGATAGCTATTGTTAAAGTCTTGTAATAATGAGTTTGATTTGCGTTATTATCAGTCTTTTTTGGTTCTCTATGTTGTATTGTCTCTGCCATTTCGATTTTATTTTTTTGTACCACAAAGGTACAAATTATTCATTGTTTCGGAAATAAAATAACAAAAACATTTATTGAATTATTAACGCTATCTATTTTATAAAGAGGTAGAAAATGTCTAAAATTGCATCGCAAACAAAATGAATGAAACATGATGCTCCAGAATCTCTACAAATCAAGAAAATATGGGTTCATGATCGCTTCATCACCTGTAAAACGAGTTCAGTCATACAGTTGAAAATGGATACTCATTATTAAGACAAATTTTTCTGATGAAAAAGTTATTATTCCTTCTCTTACTCATTCCGCTTTTGGGGAATGCACAGTTTCAAAAAATAGAAAATTTTGTGGTAAAAGAAAATTTATCCCGCAATGGTAAACTGGCTATTATTGCCGTAGATTCGTTAGAGAGAACAAACGAACGGATCAATGGTACTTATAAATTTAGCATCAATGGATTTACGCAAGAGCTAAAATTTCATGATGGAATTGCTGTTCCAAATGATAAAATAGAATCTTCCACCTTTGTATTTTTCAAACACAAAAATCAAGATACATCCAAAGGACGATTATTTTACATCTACAAATCGGACAAAGGACTGTCCACGTTTGCGATCAGTGGATTGATGTTTATCATCATTCCAGCAGTTATTTTACTGATTGCCTATGCTTTCAAGAAATTATTACTGACCGCCATTATATTGGCTGTGGGATTCTTTTTCTTTAACCATTCACAGGGCTTAAATATCTCTTCTATTATAGAGTCTATTTTCGCAAGCCTCAAAAATCTAATTTTTTAAAATGGTAATCCGATACCAAAGTTGTATTGAATAAAATTATAGCGATCGGGCTTATGTGTCTGATAATACTGATCTTTAAATTCTTTGGAATCGAAAAAATGTTTTAACACCCATTGATCGCTTCCTGAGAATTGAGGATCTTTTACTTTTAGGCCGGCATCAAGTCTAATGATAAAATAATCGGAGTCAAATCGTAATCCAAAACCTGTTCCAATAGCAATTTGCTTTAAAAATTTATCTGCCTTAAACTCTCCTCCGGGATTTAGTTCATTTTCTTTTAAGCGCCAGACGTTTCCAAAATCAATAAATGTGGCCCCATTCATCTTCGCTCCCAAGAAACTATTTAAGATTCGAAAACGATATTCTGCATTTCCTTCAATTTTTATTTCACCTAATTGATCTAGGTTACGGAGGTTCAATCGCAAATCTTCTTGGACGCTTGCTCGATTATAATTACCAGGGCCTAATGTCCGTGCTTGCCATGCCCGCATGCCGTTCATACCACCACCATAAAAGCTCTTTTCAAAGATCATCAAGGTCGAATTATTACCATAAGGAATAGCAATACCTGGATTGATTCGAAAAACAAATTGTTGATTTCCTCCTAGATTACGGTAAATACGGTAGTCCAATTCTGTTTTGGCATACTGTAGGTAAGGAACGCCCAGCACCTTTTTTTCACCATCGGCATTTTGATCAAACTTGATAACCTTACTGACCAGATCCAATATATTGCCACTTAAATCGATCGAGCCTTTGAAATAATTAAAATTTTCTTTCTTGGTTAATTTCTTGGCATTATAGGTAAAGGAATACTGAGAGCCTAATCCGAAATATTCGCGGTTGTTACTCCTTACATATAATAAGTAACCTTGATCTATTAAATTTTGTGCAAAGTTTTCATTTAACTTTCCTTGCCTGTATTCCAGCACGATGGGTGTAAAGCTGTGAAATTTATTTGCCGATTGATGCCATGAATAATTTAATGTATTGATAAAATACCGATTAGAATACGTTGCATCTTGATTGAAAATCTGCAAACTTGACGAAAAGGTTGTTTTTGCTAATCCATATTGTGCGGTATGATTGGTGTGAAATGGCGTCATCAATCTTGGGACAATTAAATTTACGCCAATTTGAACATCATTGTTAAAGATTTTATCCGAGATATTGCCTTGGAGTCTTGGATCAAAGAGTATACCGTATCGCAATTTTACCTCCAGCAACTCTGCGCCACCAAAAATATTACGATGGGAGAATGTATTTCCGATATTAAAACCACTCATACCAGAACTCAATGTAAATTCCCCTTCGATCTGATTGCCCATCAACGGTCGTGGAACCATTTCATAATATGCATCTAATGTATTGGAATCGGTCTTTTGATAATGAATCTTAATGCTCCTGAAACCATTCATCTCATACAAACGATCATAAGCCATGTTTTCTTTGGAAAGATTGTAGTAGTCTCCGGACTTTATATACATATAACGCTTCAACGGCTTCAACCTAAAATTACGCGTTTCATCCGTAAAATGAATTTGGGAGATACTATCAGTTATTTTTCTGGCTTCTTTTTTTACTGTTCCGAAATTGCGTATGGTAACAAAAACCTGATCAATTTTATAAGCCTGGTGATTGGCGGAGTCACTGGGATTCTCCACTTGTATCTCCAGTTTGAGGCGATTGTTTTTTGATGTCGAATCTACTGCGACCCGCATATATTGGCGTATATAATCATAGTAACCGTGATTACGCATCGCGAGATACAATTTTTCCCGTTCTGTGATCAAATTGACCGCGTCATACTGTGATCCTTCTTTAACCACACTGAAGGGTTTCACTTCTTGTTCATACAGATGGGCTACTGCACTATCGGCAAAATTGTAGCTGATCTTGTCCATATAGTACGGAATGCCTTCGGTAATATTAAAATTTATAGTTGCTCTTTTATTTTTAACCAAGATTTCAGGCTGTACTTTCGCGTCAAAAAAACCTTTTGTAAATAAAAACCTTTTGATCTGTGTGGCTGATAAATCTACTAAACTAGAGTCTAATAAATGAGGTGCTTCCCCAACATTTCTCAAATCCCGTTTTTTATATTTACCGTCTTTGGTATTGAAAAGGTTATATATAAATAAATTAACCCTTGAATTGGCTTTAATATCATTGGATACATACAGAGATGCTGATTCCTTCAGCTCTGGTCTGACCCCTTGAATATTCACATGATCAATCAACGCTTGATCTTCATTTAAGAATCGTGCTGAACGGCAAGATGTGAAAATTAGCAACAAAAGCGTTATACTTGTAAAAGCTAAAAAGCGTTGATTATTTATCATTAAAAAATGTTGTCAAAAGCACAAATTACTCTAATATCATCTCTTCAAAATAAAAAGTTTCGCAAACAACATGGTCTTTTTATTGTAGAAGGAATTAAATCTGTTAACGAATTTCTATCATCCTCTTATCAAGTTGACAGCATCTTTTATACAGAAGATGTACTCGCAAAAGTGGGTAAAATATCGGGAAAAATAAAATCTTATGTGCTGACTGAAAACGAATTTCAAAAAATCAGTGGATTAAAATCCCCCCAAGGCATATTGGCTCTGGTTCATATCCCAGAACAAAAGGAATTACAAGTACAGGATTATAAAAATCAGCATACCTTAGTATTGGATGATATCCAAGATCCAGGAAATTTAGGCACGATCATCCGTACAGCAGAATGGTTCGGCTTTCAACAGATTATCTGTTCTATCGGGACTGTCGATGCGTATAATCCTAAAGTGGTACAAGCGACTATGGGTTCACTTTCTCGTATCCAAATTCATCATATCGATTTGAAGGCTTTTATCAAAGAGGTGAAAATACCTGTTTATGGTGCTTTGCTCGATGGAAATAGTATTTACGAGACGGATTGGACGCATGAGGGTCTTATTATATTGGGAAATGAGGGAAATGGAATTTCTGAAGAAATTATTGAACTCGTGGATCAGCCCGTCACCATACCAAGGATAGGTGAAGCAGAATCTTTGAATGTCGCTGTAGCAACCACCATATTTTGTTCAGAAATCGCCCGAACAAAAAAATTATAAGACATCGCCTTCTTTTCTAAAAGAGGGCGATTCATTTTTACACAATTCAACAGCGCATTTACAATGACTGAAAATAAATCCATATACACATTACAATTTGCACTTCTTTGCCTGAGCTCGCTATTATTTTCAGCTAGTTTCAACATGATAATTCCGGAACTTCCCAACTACTTGAGTCAAATGGGTGGTGCCGAACATAAAGGTTTAATCATCGCCTTATTTACCTTGACGGCTGGTATATCGCGTCCTTTCAGTGGGAAGTTGACCGATCGATGGGGACGAGTTCCGGTTATGGCAATCGGATCGATCGTTTGTTTCTTATGTGGCTTTTTATATCCCATTCTGACTACAGTTTCCGGATTTTTACTTTTGAGATTAATCCATGGTTTCTCTACAGGATTTAAACCGACCGCAACTTCTGCTTATGTAGCCGATATCATCCCCCGAGAAAGATGGGGTGAGGCGCTTGGTATGCATGGACTTTGTTTTGCAATCGGTGGTGCTGTAGGACCGGCTATTGGTAGTGCTATTTTTCAATATTACGGCATCAATGTGATGTTTTATAGTTCTTCGCTTTTTGCCCTCCTTTCAATTGTTATCGTCATGAACATGAAAGAGACGCTTGTTAAAAAAGAAAAACTCAATTTATCCATGTTCAAAATATCACGGACGGACATTATTGATATCGGTGTTTTACCGGCAGGTATTGTTACATTTTTATCTTATTCGGCTTTTGGTGCCATATTAACGTTAATACCGGATTGGAGTGACCATCTGCATTTGAGCAACAAAGGAATATTTTTCGCGGCCTACACCATTGCCTCTATTTTGATACGCTTTGTATCGGGAAAGGCGTCTGATAAATATGGTCGTACACGAGTGATTATGGTCGGACTGTTTATTGTTGGTATTTCACTCTTTTTGATCGGTCAGGGTGATTCTTTTAATAAATTGATGTTGGGTGCAAGTATATATGGTATTGGTACCGGTATCCTATCCCCTGCTATCAATGCATGGACAATAGATCTCGGAAAACCCAACCAAAGGGGACGTGCAGTAGCGACGATGTATATTTCGATGGAGGCCGGTATCGGTTTAGGGGCATTATTTGCGGGTCTATATTATCAAGATATCATAACCCGAATCCCTCAAGTGATGTATTTCAATGCTTTATTTTTAGGGGTAGCACTTCTATATATGTTTTTTTGGCAAGGATTTCGCTATAGACAGAAAGCAGATTAATTGAGAAATCAATTAATCTTAAAAAATCTAATCGTAGCTATTTCATAATGGAAAGTAATTCAGAAAAAAAACCGTACTCAATTGGGCTTGCTTCAAGCTTATTTGCCTTAGCATTAATCATTGGATTTTTGTATGTCACCCAAAGCGTTGTCGTACCTCTGCTTTTTGCTATTATACTTTCAATAACGCTGTATCCGATAGCTGCATTTTTTGAAAACAAATTAAAATTTGGTAAGGCTGCTGCAGCTGTTATGGCGGTCATTATTGCCATCGTAATTATCAGTACACTGATCTGGTTTATAGTACATCAAAGTATTATCATTGGAAAAGATGCGGTCGCAATCCAGGAGAAGGTGCTTGCTGCTGTTGAATCGATCCAAAATTGGATTCAATCTCGGTTTGGCTTGGAAAGAAGTGAGGTTGTGCAAAAAATGAAAGAGCAAGGAAATAATGCTTTAGAAAATGTAGGCGGATATATGTCAACAGCTTTTGGCTCGATTGGTAGCACATTAGCGGGAATCATCTTAGTTCCTATTTTTATCTTTTTCCTTTTATACTACCGTGATTTTTTCAAAGAGTTTTTCTTTAAAGCATTTAAAAATACGGATAATAAAAAGATTCATGCTGTCTTAAAAAAGATTTACGACGTAGTGCAAAGCTATTGTTTAGGACTTGTGATGGTGATGGGCATTGTCGCGGTATTGAATACGGTGGGTCTGATGTTAATGGGAATTGAATATGCTTGGTTTTTTGGTTCCATGGCTTCCTTGCTGATGTTATTGCCTTATATCGGTATCGCAATTGGATCCATTTTACCTGCTCTATTTGCCTTGGCAACCAAAGATAGTGCTTTATATGCCGTAGGTGTTATTGCCTGGTTTCAAGTGGTGCAATTTTTGGAAGGAAATATCATCACCCCAAATATCGTGGGGGGTAAGGTGAGTATCAATCCATTAATGGCTATTATCGCTATTCTATTGGGGGGAATGATTTTTGGTCTTGCGGGATTGATTCTTGCACTACCGATGACTGCAACATTAAAAGTTATCTTTGATGCTATCCCTTCTATGGAACCGATTGGATATTTAATCGGTGAACCTGAAAAGGAGCATCTCAAAAGAAATGCGACTCAGGAACTGCTACAAAAATGGGGTATTGTTAGAAAACCTAAAGTATTTTTTAAACAAACCATGGCTGACTCTGCTCCTGTAGATCCTGATTCTACCAATGATCCGGATAGTAAAGCTGAATAATTTTTATTGAAAAATAGATCAATTCGTCCAGGTATTTAAAGATAATACTTGGATGAATTTGTTTTAGATAACGCTATACTTCAATTGGATTTTCAGGATATCCGATGAGTTTTGAATAGTCTATCCCCGACTGAGCTATACAAACTATCATTGATATGAATATCATGATGATGGTTTGTATGAAATAGCCTATTAGTGATCCATCAATTTTTAAAATCAAATAGATTCAAACATCAGAAAATTTCCTGTAAACGCTACTTTTATTAACCTTGAAAAATGTGCATACTGTCAATAATCAACAATTGTTTTACCTCTTACATCCATCCTCTTCACTCTATTTTAAATAGATGCAGATAATTAATTTCTACTAACTTTGGTTTTAATATGAGCTATATGAAATATGTACCAACACTTGAAACGGAGAGACTGATCATTCGTCCAATAACTTTAGATGATGTTGAGGAGTTTTATGCGATGGACTCGCAACCGGAAGTTCATCTTTATTTAAATAGATCTCCGTTAAAATCTAGTGAAGAGGCAAAAGATTATATTAAAGGTCTACTCCAGCAGTATGAGACACATGGTATAGGTCGTGTTGCGGTCATCGAAAAAGCAACTAATCAATTAATAGGCTGGACAGGGTTTAAATTTATAGAGGAACCCATGAATGATAGGATCAATTTTCTAGATTTCGGCTATCGCTACCGTAAAGAGTCGTGGGGGAAAGGTTATGCTACAGAAGCGGCATTGGCGTGTATTGCATTTTATTATAAAAATTTGACCCATATACCTCTCCATGCCAGTACGCATGTCGACAATCATGGTTCGCGAAAGGTATTGGAAAAGGTTGGATTTAAGATTACTGATACCTTTAAGTTTACCATTTGGGACATCGATTGTTATTGGTATGAAAGGATTGAAGATACTAAGTAAGGTGTATACATCCCATTTTTAAATTCATAACTCCACTTTTAAATATTGAAATTTCCAGCATAAATCTATTTATATATCCATTGGATAAAACGAAATGCTTTTCGTATTTTTACGCTTGCAAAAATTCTATTCTTTTTGCAACTGATAATAATAAAAACACCATATTATTGATTACATGAGTGAAGAAACAAACTATCCTGCAGACGATAATCAAGAAGAAGTAAATAACGGACAGACAAATAATAGTAAAACAATTCCACTTTCGGGATTGTATGAAAACTGGTTTTTGGACTATGCATCTTATGTTATTTTAGATCGCGCAGTACCTCATATCAATGATGGTTTTAAACCTGTACAGCGTCGGATCCTACATTCACTAAAAGAGATGGATGATGGTCGATACAATAAAGCGGCCAATGTAATCGGTAATACGATGAAATATCACCCGCATGGTGATGCTTCAATTGGTGATGCCATGGTACAGATCGGTCAAAAAAATCTGTTAATTGACTGTCAAGGGAACTGGGGTGATCCGATTACTGGCGATGCTTCTGCTGCACCTCGTTATATTGAAGGACGTTTATCCAAATTTGCTCTGGATGTTGTTTTCAATCCGGAAACGACAAACTGGCAACTGAGTTATGATGGCCGTAACAAAGAACCTGTTACTTTACCAGTAAAATTCCCTTTGCTGCTTGCTCAAGGTGCTGAAGGTATCGCTGTAGGTCTTGCTACGAAAATAATGCCGCATAACTTCTTGGAACTGATCGATGGATCGATTCAAGTATTGAATGGAGAAAGACCTCATATCCTACCTGATTTTCCTACAGGCGGAATGGCGGACTGCTCGGCATACAATGAAGGTCAGCGTGGTGGAAAAATACGCGTACGTGCAAAAATAGAGGAGCGCGATAAAAAGACATTGGCGATCACTGAAATTCCTTTTGGAACAACGACGGGAGGATTGATCGATAGTGTAGTCGCGGCCAACGATAAAGGGAAAATCAAGATAAAAAAAATCGAAGATAATACCGCAGAATTTGTTGAAATTATTGTGCATCTGGCTCCAGGAATATCTCCTGATGTTACGATTGATGCGCTATTTGCTTTTACGGCTTGTGAAGTATCCATTTCGCCCAATACTTGTGTAATCAAAGAAGATAAACCACACTTTTTGAGTGTGAATGATATCTTAATTGAAAACACGAAAAATACCAAGAACTTACTAAAACAAGAACTGGAAATCAAATTACATGATCTCCTAGAAAAAATATTCTTCAGCAGCTTACTCAAGATCTTCATTCAGGAAGGTATGTACAAGCATCCTGAATATGAAAATGCTGGTGATTTTGATACCGTGGTACTGGTTTTAAACCGTCTTTTTGAACCATTTTTTGGCCAATTCTACCGACCGATAGTTCCGGAAGATTATAAACGTCTGATCGATAAACCGATGAGTAGTATTACGCGTTTTGATGTAAAGAAAGCGGATGATCAAATGGCTTCTTTGGAAGAAGAGATCAAAAATGTGAAACGTCATCTTAAACACCTGACCGATTATGCTATCGCCTGGTACGAAAGATTGCGTGACAAATATGGCAAAGGTCGTGAACGTAAAACAGAATTAAGAGCTTTTGATCGCGTTGAAGCAACACAAGTAGCCTTGGCCAATGCGAAACTTTATGTCAACCGGGAAGAAGGATTCATTGGTTCAAGCATGAAGAAAGATGAGTTTGTTTGTGATTGTTCGGATATTGATGATATCATTGTATTCCGCGCTGACGGTAAATATGTCGTAACGAAAATTCAAGATAAGGTATTTGTCGGAAAAGATATCATCCATGTTGCTGTCTTTAAAAAAGGAGATGAAAGAACGATCTATAATGCCATCTATAAAGAAGGAGATACGGGTACGAGCTTTATCAAACGTTTTGCCGTAGTGGGTATCACTCGTGATAAGGAATATGATATCAGTAAGGGTTCAAAAGGTTCAAAAGTAACATACTTTACGGCTAACCCGAATGGAGAAGCGGAGATCGTCAATATTCAGCTCAAACCGCATACGAAATTAAGAAAACTTAATTTTGACATGAACTTTGCCGAAATTGCGATTAAAGGGCGCGCTTCTCAAGGAAATATTGTATCTAAATATCCGGTTAAAAAGATCACGTTCAAAAGTGCTGGTGTATCGACTTTAGCTGGTCGTAAGATCTGGTTTGATAAAATAACGAAACGCTTAAATGCGGATGAAAGAGGACTGTATCTAGGCGAATTTGATGGTGACGATAAGATCTTGATCGTCATGTCGGATGGTACTTACGAACTGTCGAACTTTGATCTGAGCAATTATTTCGATGATAAGATGATCCGCATCGAAAAGTATTTTCCTGAGCATGTGTACACAGCTATTCATCAAGATGGTAAATCGGGTACTTATTATGTAAAACGATTCAAATTTGATGATATTCCTGTCGGTAAAAGCATGCTCTTCATCAATGATGAACCTGGATCTAAACTTATTTTGTTGACGAATAATACCGATCCAATTGTTCACTTGGATATTTTAAAGGGCAAGTCCCAAACCGAAGAGGCTTTGGACCAACCGCTGAACGAAATCATCGATGTGAAAGGTATAAAAGCACAAGGAAATCGTCTCTCTTTTCACACGGTTAAAAGTGTGACTTTGATGACGGAAGAAATTGATTTAACGGTCAACACAAAAGATGTGAGTGATTCGAATACTGAAGGTACCGAATCAAGTGAAGAAACACATAAAGCAGAAGCCGATACTCAACCGGATGATATTAAACTGGAGATCACAAATCCTGATGATATCCAAACGGATAATGGTGGGCAGATTGAATTGTTTTAAATGAACAGCACGTCATCAAGCTGATTGAGCTTATCAGTCATAAAAAAATCCGCTAAAAGCGGATTTTTTTATGACTTAAATTCTTTTACGAATTTTTGAAGTTTTGATGCAATGACTACTGAACAGAAAGGATTTTCAGGATGCGTATTGAAGTAATTGTGATGATAGTCTTCTGCTACCCAAAAAGTAACTGCTGGCTCGACCGTCGTAACGATCGGGTCTTCGAAAATATCTTCGCTATCCAACTCATCGATAAAGTTCTTAGCTAAAATCTCTTGTTCTTCATCATGAAAAAACACAACCGAGCGATATTGCGTACCCACATCATTTCCCTGACGGTTTAATGTTGTTGGATTATGTGTTTTAAAGAATATCTTCAACAGCTCTTCATAGTTGACAAGATCTTCATCGTATTCGATCTGTACAACTTCAACATGCTCTGTCGTACCTGTACAAACTTGTTCGTAAGTTGGATTATCGTTTAATCCTCCCATATAGCCAGGCAAAACGGATTTTACACCTTCTGTATTTTGAAAAATAACTTCTGTACACCAAAAACAGCCGCCTCCAAATGTTGCTTTCATATCTTATTATATTTTATTCTCAAACTTAGATAAATTTGTTTAATATAAGGACTCCGGTACGACACAAATCTATCCTTTAAATTTATTTTATGCTCCTCTTGAGTGCTTTGCGATGATCACGATATACGCTGCCCACAAGAATTATTGTATAGCATAAAATTAAAGATTAATGACAGAAAAAGAGTCATATCAGTTTACTGATTTTGAAAATCTATGCTTTGTAATAATAAGAGCCCGGAATGAGCAAGTCTTGTTTTTCCTTGTGGCAAACAGCATATGAAAATCCTTTTTGTAGTGCATAGGATCCATACTCCCCTTTCTTATTGAGTGCTAAAAATCCTACTTGAATATCCTTAGCAATATTGGGTTTCTTTTTGACAATCCGTTTGACCGCTTCTTTGCATGCTTCTTCAGGCGAATATCCCTGACGCATTAATTCCACAACCAAAAAACTGCCCACTGTACGGATCACCTCTTCACCCACACCCGTAGAGGTAGCTCCCCCTACTTCATTGTCCACATACAGTCCTGCTCCTATAATCGGGCTATCTCCAACTCGACCGTGCATCTTAAATGCCATACCGCTTGTCGTACATGCTCCGGATAAATTGCCGGCAGCATCTAGTGCCAACATACCGATGGTATCGTGATTATATTGATTACCGGGCAGACGCTCTACGGCGAATGACTTGTTTTCAATATTCATGACCGGTTTATATTTTTTTTCTTTTAACCACTCTTTCCATGCTTTCTCTCCTTCGGGTGTAAGCAGATTTTCTTTTTCAAAACCATTTTCCAGTGCAAATTGCAATGCACCATCACCTGCGAGCATGACATGGGGAGTTTTATCCATCACTAAACGTGCTAGTGATATGGGATGTGCAATATGCTCTAAAGCAGCTACTGATCCACAATTACCTTCGGAATCCATGATGCAGGCATCTAAGGTGACCATACCGTCACGATCGGGATAGCCGCCTTTACCTACGGTCATATTTTTTAAATCAGCTTCGGGCACACGAACACCTTGTTCGACCGCATCTATAGCTTTCCCACCACTCTTTAGCACTTCCCATGCTGCTTGATTTGCTGCAATACCAAAATCCCATGTGGAAATAACAATTGGTTTTATTCCCGCTCGCTTATTTGAAATGGAAAAACTTGATAATGTTTCTACAGAACTAACAGCAGCTGCTCCAATAATACCTTGTCTAATAAATTGGCGTCTTGAACTCATATTTTAATCGATTTAGCATTACAAGTATACGCAAATGCACGTTTCTTTTCATGAGTTTTTTCATTAAAAACACCTCGTCAATTCACATTTATGCAAAAGAATTGTAAATTAATTCACAAATCGTCATCATTTCTTATAAAAAAATAGGCAATTTAGTCTATCTTTAAACCAAACTAATCAGCATGACAAACAAACTTAAATATGCTATTCTTACCTGTGCTGGCTTTTTAACCATTAATCATGCCTTTTCACAACAGATAGATTCAACCATCTATCATCAGGTCAAAGAACTGCAAGAAAACGTACGTAAGGCTTATGCTCCTGATAAGCGGACTAAGATATTTGCCTTTACCCAAACAGATGTTGCCAAAAATAATTATCAAATAGAAACGACAGAACAGGCTGCTAAAACAGCTTTCGAGCAACAGATTAGAAATATCCCTGCTAATGTCGCGATAACCGTATTACCAGAACAAAATCTGGGTAATAAACTGATCGGGGTAGTCAATTTATCTGTAGGCAACATGCGAACCAAACCTGATAATGCCGCTGAAATGGCAAGCCAGGTTCTGATGGGCACTCAGGTTGACCTCTTACAAAAAGATCGTGGTGAATATCGGATACGTACTCCTGAAGGATATATTGCCTGGTTACCGGCTTCTGCTGTAACAGCGATGACAAAAGAGGAAGCACAGCAATGGAACAATCAACCTAAAATAATCTATACAGCGGAATTTGGAAAATCATTCTCCGAACCGAATACGCAAAGTCAACGGGTATCGGATCTGGTTTATGGAGACATTTTAGTGCTGACGGGAGAAAAAAACAATTATTTTGAAGTCGCTTATCCGGATAAAAGGAAAGCTTATATTAAGAAAGAGGAAGCGCTATCATTAAAAAAATGGATCGATACGCGTAATCCAACAGCTGAAAACTTAATTTCAAGTGCAAAATCGATGTTGGGACTTCCTTATCTTTGGGGCGGTACATCTGTTAAAGGTGTTGATTGCAGCGGTTTCACAAAAACAGCCTATTTTATGAATGGCTTTGTGATCCCACGTGATGCTTCTCAGCAGGTACTAGCAGGTGAATCTGTTGATATCTTAGATGCTGAAGGACACTTTGATCCTGAAAAGGCACTTAAAAATCTAAAACCTGCTGACCTCCTATTTTTTGCGGCTGGTAAAAACAATAATCCAAATGCACGTGTTACGCATGTCGCACTTTATATTGGCAATGGTACATTTATTCATGCTGCAGGTTCTGTACGGATCAACAGCATGTTGAAGGATGCCGCAAATTATGATGATTTCCAGACACGTACAGTTGTTGCAGCAAAAAGATATTTAGGTTCTGATGACCCACAAATACAAAAAGTACAAAATAACAGCTATTATAGTATCAAATAAAAGATAACAACGATCATGGGTATACATGCAGATTGGATCACTAAAGATTTTGGAGCGTTCAAACTCCGATTTAAACCCTATACTTTAGAAATGCGCTACGTATTTACGGTTGCATCTTTCAGTAGGACGACAACTCCGGTTGTACTGACTCAACTGGAGTATGACGGCATCATTGGATACGGTGAGGCGAGTATGCCTCCTTATCTAGGCGAATCTCAAGAAAGTGTCATCAATTTTCTCAACAACATCGATTTAAGGGGATTTAACTCGCCCTTTCAAACGGAAGAACTATTGGCATACGTTGATCAAATCAGTGCTAAAAATACGGCGGCAAAAGCAGCTGTGGATATAGCGCTGCACGATTTGATCGGAAAGATACTGGGAAAACCTTTTTACAAGATATGGGGATTAAATCCAGCGTTAATACCTGCGACTTCTTATACGATCGGTATCGATACGGAAGAGGTAGTTCGCAAAAAGGTCATGGAGGCAGATCAGTTTAAAATTCTTAAAGTAAAGCTGGGGCTTGAAACCGATAAAATGATCATCGATACCATCCGTCAATGTACGGATCGTCCGCTATGTGCTGATGTGAATCAGGGCTGGAAGAACAAAGAACAAGCGCTCGAAATGTCACATTGGTTAGCTGAACGCGGAGTTGTATTTTTGGAACAACCGATGCCAAAAGATCAAATCGATGATAATGCCTGGCTTACGGAACATAGTCCTATACCAACTATTGCAGATGAAGCATGCCAGAGGTTGATCGATGTTCCGGCATTGCAGGGGGTATACTCGGGAATCAATATCAAGTTGATGAAATGTACGGGCATGCGAGAAGCGAAGCGTATGGCAGAATTGGCACAGGCATTAAAAATGAAGGTGATGATCGGCTGTATGACGGAGACATCTTGTGCGATTTCTGCAGCAGCTCAATTGGCGCCTTTGGTGGATTGGGCGGATCTGGACGGTGCACTTCTCATTGGCAATGATATTTATGATGGGATGAAAGTCATTGATGGGCAATGTATATTGCCAGATCGTCCGGGAATAGGTGTAATCGCTCAGTAAAAATATAACATAGTATAAGATCTTGTATTTTACGAATATCTTGATCTTATACTTATCTTGTCCCTTAAAGGTTGCAATAGATGACCTAAACCAAAATCTATTAAAAGCATAACTAACCAACACTCTTATGAACAAAATTTTACTCACCTCGTTATGTACGGTGGCTTGTGGATCTTTGCAAGTCGTACATGCACAACAAATCCAAGTTGCGGGAAAGATTTCGGATGCGAATGGCTCTGCCGTTCCTGATGTCACGGTCTCCATTAAAGGTAGCGGCACCGCAACATCGACAAACTCCAATGGATTGTTTACGCTCAATGCCAATCCGGATGCCACACTCATCATTAGCGCAGTAGGCTATCAAAAACAGGAAATCAAATTAAATGGCCGCAAAACATTGAGCATTTCTTTGCAGAAAGAGGAAAATGCTCTGGATGAAGTCATGGTGGTTGCTTATGGAACCGCCAAAAAGAGTACCTACACAGGTTCTGCTGCGGTGGTAAAAAATGATGCGATTGATAAACAGCCAGTCACTTCGTTTCAAAATGCATTAACAGGCCGTGTTCCAGGATTACAAGTCAGTACGAGTTCGGGGCAAGCGGGTTCTACTCCTGCTATCCGTATACGAGGTATCGGCTCCATGAATGCTTCGAATGAACCTTTGTATGTCATCGATGGTGTACCTGTGGTATCGGGATCTACGGGACAGATGAATGATTATCTGGTCAACTCAAATAACGTCATGAGTACCTTAAATCCTTCTGATATCGAGACTATAACAGTACTGAAAGATGCAGCAGCATCTTCTTTATATGGTTCGCGAGCAGCAAATGGGGTGATTATCATCACGACTAAAAAGGGGAAAAATGGGGCTCCTAAAATTAATTTAAAATCATCTTTAGGTATCAGTCCAAGTTGGGCAACTGATAATAACGAAACAGCCTCAGTACAAGATCAGATTGATATGCTGTACAGTGTGCTCTACGATTCTCGTATTGCGGGTGGACTGAACGAAACAGCTGCAAACAAATGGGTATTAGACCGTTTCAAAACTAGATTTGGGATACATGGGTATGGGTTTTCGACGGAAGGAACGTCAATGTACGAGAAAGTTAATATTACCGGTCTTACAGATGGTATAGAAAATAGGGAGGGTAAATATTACGATTGGAATGATGCCTTATTCAGAACGGGTATTTTCAACACCAATGATCTATCGGTAAGCGGTGGAACAGATAATACGAACTATTATACTTCTCTTTCTTATACACAGGATAAAAGTCGCGTCATCCTCAATGACTATAACCGTATCAGTGGACGCGTGAACCTCAATCAAAAAATTGGTAAATACTTAGAGTTTGGGTCGAATATCAATATAGCTAAGACAAAATTGGTCGGCATGAATGATACCCGAAATACGGGAAGTAATTATTTACTGCAAACGAGAAATCTATTATGGCCGCTGTACTGGCCTACAGACTATAAGACTGGCAATGAGTGGACCGCTCGTTATGGTAGTTTGGCTTATAATCCGCTTTATTACAATAAAGAGTGGGAGAACAGTTCTAAAACCAGCAAAATATCTGCTGTTGAATCGTTGACTTTAAAGTTGCTTCCTGAATTGACGGTTAAAACGATCTTTTCATATGATGAGACGGAGTCTAAAGATCATATCTACTACAGTGCAAAGCATTATAATGGTTCATCTACAAATGGTGTCGTCACTGAAGTCACTTCGAATATCCAAAAACTAGTTTCGTCGACTACGGCTAACTATAATAAAACTTTTGGACTTCATCAGGTTGCTTTACTAGCGGGATTTGAGGCTGAAAAAAATGAGAGCAGCTTCGTTCGTGCCACAGGAAAAGACTTACCTTCTTCGGCTTTACATACCGTATCTACCGCGGGGCAGTTGGATGCTGGATCTTATGTTTGGGGCAACAATATGATGTCCGTACTATCTCGTGCTGAATATAACTTTGATGAGCGTTACTTTGCTTCGGCATCTTTTCGTCGAGATGGTTCTTCTCAATTAGGTCCTATTCCGCGATGGGGAAACTTTTGGTCAGTAGCGGGCTCTTGGAATATAGCTAAAGAAAGTTTTATTGCTCAAATAGACGATATCAATGCTTTTAGAATAAGAGCTTCCTATGGTGTGAATGGTACTTTACCATCTACAAATTATGGTTGGAGATCATTGACCAGCTATACCAACAAATATATGACACAACCTGGAGGTGCTTTGAGTAATATTGCTGACCCTAACCTCAGCTGGGAAAGAAATTACACCACCAATCTAGCCTTAGAATTTGGGTTATTTGACAATAAAATCTTTGGCTCGGTTGAATATTTCAACCGAGATTCTAAAGACCTTATTCAGCAGGTGCCGATCTCAACCATAACTGGTTTTTCCAGTACATTGAAAAATATCGGAGAGATCAACAATAGAGGTCTAGAATTTGAATTAGGTTCTGATATCATCAAAAAACAGGATTTCAGATGGACTGCTAGTATAAACGCTACTTTTATTGACTCTAAAGTCACCAAATTAAGTGATGGTAAACCGATCATCTGGTACGATCCCACAGGTAAAGATGATCGTGCTCGTTTCATCTATCAAGAAAATCAATCGACATTGGCTTTTTATGGTTTAGAATGGGCAGGTGTCAATAAAGAAAATGGTAAAAATGTCTGGTATACAAATGATGGTACCGAGGGTGATTTCTTATTTGAAGGAAGAGGTGCCAGTTACAACTATACTAAGGCAAAGCAAACCATCATTGGCAATGCCAATCCAAAAGTCTACGGTGGTATTAATACAGATGTGGAATATAAGGGCTTATCACTGGGTTTAAACTTTGCCTACAAAATCGGTGGAAAACTATATGATGCGACCTCTAAAGATGTGGCTGATGATGGTTACTATTGGGAAAGAATTCATGCGCAATATTTTGTTGATGAGTCCTGGTCACCAAGTAATATGGAAGGCAATTTCCCTATGGTTTCTGGTCGAGATCTTGAAGATGTTAATCAGATCAGTAGCCGCCACCTCTACGATGCTTCATATTTGCGATTGAAAAATATTTCCTTGTCCTATAAAATTCCTAATGATTATTTGAGCAAAATAGGAATCAACAATGCACGTATTTTCTTTAATGGAAGTAATTTATTGACTTTCTCAAAATACAAATATATGGATCCGGAGGTTAATCAGTATGGTACCCGTGGTTGGGAAATCCCAACTCCTAAGACCTACACATTTGGATTAGAATTTAATTTTTAACCTATTAAATTGAGAAAAATGAGAAAATTATTTATTGCTTCGTGCATCTTTATATCCTTTTCAGTTTCATCTTGTAAAGACTTTTTAGACGTAAAACCTACAAATTCTGGAGATGCTGAAACTTCCATCCAAACAGCTGCTGATGCCAAAGTTATTGTCAATGGCGTCATGAGCATCCTTTCAAATCGAGATTATTATGGTCGAAATTTCCCCTTGTACGCCGATGTAAAAGGTGGTGATTTCACTATTTTTGCGGCTGGCCGAGGATTTGATTATTTGTATACGTTTAACCATAGTGCTTCTTCCAATAGCTACTCAAGCGTTTGGACACAGGGTTTTAATGCAATTGCCCAAATCAATAATCTGTTGAAAAATATTGAAAGTCTAAAAGCGACGGGTTCATTGGAAAATTTTAATTCGTACGAAGGTCAGGCTTTGACTGCTCGGGCGTTGGTCAACTTTGACTTAATACGTCTTTATGGCGAGCCTTATAATGAAAATAAAGCAGCTTGGGGTATTCCAATTATTACAAAATCTTTAAAGGCTGATGCTCAGGAATTGAGAAGCACCGTGGAAGATACTTACAAACAAATCCTTTTGGATCTTAAAGCTTCGGAGACTTTACTTCCGAAAACAAAATTGAATGGTTATTTAAACTATTATGCCAATAAAGCTTTACAGGCAAGGGTATATTTGTATATGGAAGATTATCCAAATGCTTTGGCTGCAGCTCAAGAGGTGATTAATTCAAAAGTATACACGCTTTACAGCAATACGGCTTGGGTCGATTCCTGGAAATCAGAATTTGGTACCGAGTCAATTTTTGAATTGGGAATTTATCCGAATGAAACTGATTTGGGAAATTCATCTTTAGGTGCTTATTTTAGAAGATCTGCTCATGGTAGTTCGGCTATTTTAGGAAACTTTATGGCGAGCGATTATTTCTTAGCTCGTCTCAAACAAGATGATACAGATGTACGATGGGGTGTCATGGCACGTGATGAAACTTCTACAACTCGATTGGGTGCAATCTACAAGTATAGTGGTGGCATTAACTTAGAGGGGGACAAGAAGTCATCAAACAGCACTGCGGTAAACTTTAAAGTGATCCGTCTTTCTGAAGTGTATTTAATGGCTGCTGAAGCTGCACTGAAATCAGATAAAGCTCTTGCTGCAAGCTATCTCAATGAAATCCGTAAACGCTCTCCAAAATTAAGTCTTACGAATGAGTCAACTATATCTTTAGATGTCATCGCTGAGGAAAGAAGTAAAGAGCTGGCTGGAGAAGGTCATCGTTTCTTCGATATGATCCGCTGGAATAAAAAGATTGAATTTAATGACGAATTGGGTTCCATCAATACGATTCACCGTACTAAAATAATTGACAGATCACTTAATAAAACGATTCTTCCAATTTTTATAGACGAGATCAATGCCAATCCAGGGATTGGTGCACAACAAAACCCAGGATACTAATCTCGCTGATTATAAAAGTAAAAAGCCTTCTGATCAATGGTCAGAAGGCTTTTAATTTATTAGGGATATAGGGATCAATTGACCTTTTGAAAGGCTACCCGGGGTGTTCCATCGCTGACATAAATAATACCGCAGCGTATGTATCCTAATCTTGTCAATACCTTTTGCATCGGAATATTTGTTTCATGGGTATCGACGCGAATATTGTGACACTGTTCGAAACACCATTGAAAACACTGTGATGCTACTCCTTTGACTTTTCCATTTGAGGCTAAGCGATGAACCACTCCGTAGGGAGCATCATTTAGCCATTGACCTTCTTCAATAACTGTATAATTGGGGTCAGGAAGTAATGAGAAACAGAATGTTGCGACTATGGTATTCTCTTCTAGACAGACGTAATTTTCTCCTATTTCAATTGTTGACCGGATATATTCCCGAGAGGGATAGCCATTTGTCCACTGAATGGTATTGCCGCTAGCACGCATTAAGCCTCGTGCAATGTCAATAATAGCCATCACCTCATCTAAATCCTCCAATTTTGTTTTTCTAATGTCCATATTTTAAAATAACATTTTATTTTTTTAGTAACGAAGTGACTAGTGATCAAGTAACAAGATAGTCTAACCTTCTAACTCTCCTTATAGTAACAAAGTGACTAGTGATCAAGTGACAAATGGTCTAACTTTCTAACCATCTCACTTTCTCACTCTCTACCTCCCTACCGAACGATCTGTTTCATATTCAACGGTAATTCCTGATTCAAATCTATCAAATAACCGTTGATAACGGCATATTGGATTTCTTCATTCTTTTTTAAGAAAAAGTTTGCTTCTTTACCTAAACTTAAGCTATTATAAGTCTGCAATTTCGCTGTAGTTAGAATATGGATAGGCAAATTGTGCAGCGTATGTGGTTGAGCTCTATCCACTCTTACTGCAGCATAGCCCTGTTTCAATAATGCTTTTATATCGGCCTTGTCCAGATCACTTATCTGATTAAATTGCTTGTCATATACCTTAGCTTCTACAAGTTCGAAACCTGAAAGATCGAGATCATCGTATCCATAAAAATCACGTAGATCTCCTATATCTTCCACATATCCTTTAACGTGATAATCGTCATTTACCGTGATTTCATCTCGACGGATGGCAATATCAACTTTCAAAGGTAATCCCTTTGAAACAGTGGATACGCGACGCAATATAACATCGTGCAACTGGGAGGCATTGAAAGGTATCTGTTGGTATGCTGAGATCGCAAATTGCTGATAACTATCTTGTGCGATTTGCATTAAAGCATTTAGAATCACAATGAAATTCAATTTTCTGATCTGCTGTTTTTCAGAATCTCCTGCAAATGCTCCCGATTCAATTAAGATCGTGCTGGTTCCCCATTTTTGAAAACTATCTCCAAAAGCTCTTGGAGAATGTTCATCATCATATTTGGCTACTGCTCCTGGTATATAATCTTGGAGTAATTGATGCATTCCTGCAATTATTTTCATAGCATTGCCACGGACTTCATTAATATCACGCTCCCAGTTATAAGCTGGAGCCAATAGCGAAATAGTAACTGGTGTCTTAGTTCCGGGTACATTGTAATAGATATTCTGATCGTGTAAATTGAATCCAAATTGTGGTTTTACAAGTGCTGCCTGCTGTCTTAAAAGTTTTCCCTCCGGTGTTGCTGTATCTCGGGCATCTCGATTGAGATCAATATGTTGTGCATTTCTTCTGGTGTAAACTTCTGCTCCATCGGGATTGAGCATCGGGATAAAGTGAATGGTTAAATGGGATTTCAACAGTGATCTTAAGGCATCAAATTGATCATTTTTACCTTCTAAAAAATTGAAAAGATCGAATAATGCCATCGTTGCGGTCGGTTCATCGCCATGCATTTGAGACCATAGCATAACTTTTTTGTTTCCAGCTCCGTAGATAAGCTCATAGATGGCTCGTTTTTGGACTGATTGTCCGATCTGCTTGACTTGTAGATCCTGTGATGCTTGATATTTTTTTATTAAATCGACTACTTGAGCATGTTTAAATCTCCGGCTTGTTAAGGTAGACTCTCTATATAATGAATGGGCTTCATCAAAGTCATTTTTATTTAAATTCATGGTTTGGGCAAAAATTGTATTTATAGAAATGATGAAGATTAAAAAGAAGATAATTTTCATCATGGAGCTAATTTCCGTCAGTCTAATCCGTTTATTCATCAATCATCTTGTTTATGATAGACACTTATATTTCCTTCAGTAATGTTAAAGATCTGAAGTGGTCATGATCTGTTGATTATTTTGGTTTACAAACTACTGTATGTGTATGCTGGTTCTATTTATCTAGATTAATCTTTTAATACTTGCTGTAATAAGGTAATCGTTCCTTTGTCGGCATCCATTTTGACATGTGCGCCTACAGGTAGGATAAATTGATTGGCAATATGTCCGATCATCGCTCCTGAATAAGCGGGTACTCCCAGTGGTTTGATATAATCGTTTAGGACTTGTTCCAATGTTAATGAACCGTATCCACCTGCGGGCCCGCAGTCGGTGCATTTGCCAAAGACAAAACCTTTGATCTGCTCTAAAATTCCGGCTAATTTCAATTGACAGAACATGCGGTCTACTCGTTCTATATTTTCATCGACTTCTTCTAAAAATAGAATTGCATTTTTAAAGTCTGGCAAATAGGCTGACCCGCACAGCCCACTGAGCAGTGTTAGGTTTCCTCCTAATAGTATTCCTTCTGCTTGTCCTGACCTTATGGTAGTGATTCGTTCTTTATATTGGATAAAATTATCTCCTTTATCTGTTGGGTTTGCAAACTGTGTCGGCTGATTGAGAAAAAATTGATTTTCAAAATTTTTAGCAACGGTATTGCTCCATGTACTGATACCGACTGCGCCATGAAAGGATATTAAACCAGTCTTTTTATAGAAGGCCATGATCAGTGCGGTAATATCGCTATAACCTAATAATACTTTGGGGTTATTGGCGATGAGTTTATAATCAATCTTTGGCAATAAGCGGGAAGCTCCTGCTCCTCCGCGTATACAGACAATCGCTTTTACTTCTTGGTCTGCAAACATGCTGTGGATATCGGCTAGGCGCTCTTCATCTTTTCCTGCAAAATTTCCATATCTGCTTCGGATATGTTTTCCTTCTTTTACTTTGAAACCAAATTTTTCAAAGATTTCGCGGGTCATAACGATGGATTCTTCGGTATCAATAACTCCCGCAGGAGCTATTAATCCGATGGTATCTCCCCTGCGCAATACTTGAGCAAGTAATTTCTTTTGGTCAGCTAGAGTTTCAAAGAAATCTTCCTGCGCAAATGACAGTGCAGGTATTCCTGTTGCGACTAAGCCTAAAGATTTTAAAAAGGTTCTTTTGTCCATAGCTAGAGGATTAGCAAAATTATCGGTTAAACAATAGACGCTTTCCTGAACCGTACTCGATCAAGCTTCCCTTAGAATATGCTAATTGTCCTGATACAATGGTGTGTTCGATTGACGATTTAAAGGTATGATCTTCAAATGGTGACCATCCACATTTGGAAAGGATATTTGATTTTGTAACTGTATATGGTTTGTTTAGGTCTACCAATACTAAATCTGCCCAATATCCTTCTCGAATAAAACCACGTTCTTCGATCTGAAAACAAATTGCTGTATTGTGTGCTGATTTTTGAACGATCTGCTCTAAAGTCATTTTACCATCATGATACAGATCCAGTAGTGCTTGTAACGCATGTTGCACTAATGGCCCTCCCGATGGTGCCGCACTATAGGCTTGTGATTTTTCTGCAATCGTATGAGGAGCATGATCAGTAGCAATGACATCAATGTGTCCGTCCAATACTGCTTTTACAATTTCGTCTCTATCGTTTGCTGTTTTTACGGCAGGATTCCATTTAATAAAATTACCTTTTGTAGCGTAATCTGCATCGGAGAACCACATATGGTGAATACATGCTTCTGCGGTAATTAATTTTTCCGCCAAGGGGATGTCATTTCTAAATAAGGCAATTTCTTTGGCTGTTGATATGTGTAGGATATGCAAACGCGTATTGTTCTTTTTAGCTAATTCAACTGCTTTGGAAGAGGAGATGTAGCAGGCTTCAGCAGAGCGGATAAGTGGATGCATGTCTATCGTCAATCCTGCATCGCCATATTGCCCTTTGTATATAGCTAAATTTTCTTGTATAGTCGTTTCGTCTTCACAATGTGTAGCGACCAACGTTGGTGAATTGGCAAATATATCTTCCAATGCGCGCTCATTGTCCACTAACATATTTCCGGTCGATGATCCCATGAATACTTTCACACCACAGACATCACGAGGATTGGTTTTCAATACCTCTTCCAGATTATCATTGGCTGCCCCCATAAAGAAGGAATAATTGGCTAAAGCATTTTGAGATGCGATATCATACTTATCTTGTAATAAGGACTGTGTCAACGTATTGGGTACTGTATTGGGCATTTCCATAAAGGATGTGGTTCCTCCTGCTACCGCAGCACGACTTTCGTGCCATATATCGGCTTTGTGCGTTAATCCTGGTTCACGGAAATGAACTTGGTCATCAATTAATCCGGGTAAAAGGTATAAGCCCTCTGCATTAATCTCCTGATCGGCTGGGTGATTAATTTCTGCAGCAATCATTTCGATACGACCGTGGCTGATATATACATCTGAAGTTGTTATTTTTCCCTCGTTAACGATTTGCGCAGATTTTATAAGTATTGTTGACATAGTTGCTTGTAATATTTAATATGATAACAAACTTAGAGAAATTTGTTTTATGTTCAATTCTAATTGCATAATATATCCAAAAATTTATTCGCTATAATTTGTTTTTATGCGAAACTATTAAAGGTGTTGAAAAAATTATCTTTGATCTAGTATCAGCCCAGTCTCTTCTAGCAGAAATAAGCTCTGAAAGGATTTGAAATTATTAAAATTCTGAATTCCTTATCATACTGAAATCATCACATAACTATTCCTGACCGCTGGTCTATAAAACAGAAAAAGCGGTAATGAATCATTACTGCTTTTTCTGTTTTTAAAAGTTAAAGTAAACTTAGGCTACATCAAATTTGTATCCCACTCCTTTTACGGTAGTTACATAATCTTCACCAATTTTTTCTCTCAGTTTTCTAATATGTACATCAATAGTCCTATTGGTAACAACTACAGAATCTTCCCAGATACTTTTCAGTATCTGCTCTCTGGTAAATACTTTATTGGGTTTGGATGCAAGCAAGTACATCAACTCAAATTCTTTTTTTGCAAGCACAATTTTCTGTTCACCACGATATACTAAGAAAGAATCACGATCGATCACTAAATCCATGATTTCTAATTTATCTTGTGATCTTGCTGCTTCTTCAGATACATTTCTTCTTAGAATGGCATTAATACGGCTCATCAAAGCACGAGGCTTGATAGGCTTTGCTATATAATCATCGGCTCCTACATGGAAACCTGCGATTTCGGAATATTCTTCACTTCTAGCCGTTAAAAATACCATAAATGTATTCTTAAACTCAGGCATAGCACGCATTAGTCGGCAAGCTTCGATACCATCCATCTTTGGCATCATCACATCCAAGATAATGAGATCTGGATTGATATCTTTAGCTACATTGATAGCTTCATGACCATTCGAGGCAGTTGATACTTGATATCCTTCTCGCTTTAAATTGTAAGCAATTAAATCTAGAATATCCTGCTCATCATCAACTACTAATATTTTTTGCTTTGCAATGCTCATCTTCTTTTTTTTGCTAAATTATGAACAAAATGACAACAAAACATTAACGAAGTGTTATTAAATTGTTAAGTAACATTCCGAAAGTTAATATATAATTTGCGCTATTTTAAAGTTTTCTTTAAAAAATCCTCCAATTCTTTGCCACGTAAATTTTTAGCAACAATCAAACCTTCAGGATTTAACACATAAGATGCGGGAATTCCTGTAATGCGGTACAAGCCTACTACGGTCGACCCCCATGCTTTTAAATCCGAAGCATTGGTCCATTGTAACTGATCATCAGCAATAGCACGCATCCAAGGTCCTGGATTATCATCTAATGATACGCCAAAAACATCAAATCCTTTTCCTTTATATTGATGGTATAACTTGACAATATTGGGATTTTCCTGACGACAAGGCATACACCACGACGCCCAAAAATCTAACAATACGTACTTACCTTTAAAATCCGATAGTTTGATTGATTTATTGTTCGGTGTAAATGATTCAAAGTCTGGAGCAGGTTGGCCTATAGCCAATGTTCTCAATTTGTTTGTTTCTTCTTTGAACTGTGTAACGTAACCATTGTCTAAGAACTTATCTTTGATCTTATCGGCATAGGCTATAATTTCAGATTCTGCAATCTCCGGATCTAAGGTACTGATAGCATAAAAACCTGCTATATCATCATGATTTTCAGCAAAATCTACTGCTGCTTTAGTATAATACTGCAGTTGTTCGGTAAACTTCTGTTTATATTCGCTTCGCAGATTTTCAATTTCATCAACATCTGCGGTGATCGACTTTTTAGCAAAATCTGCTTGCAAAGAATCACGAACAGCATCACGTCGGTTTCTCATTTTGGAGAAAGTCTTGATCGTGGATGATAGATCCGACCCTTCGATCACATAGTCATTGACATCTTTTTGAAGGTCTGCTTTGAATACAATCTCCTCACCTGGAGAAGCAATCAAATCATACCTATTTTTACCTACACGAAGAGATAATAGACGTGCTTGACTGGTAGGCCGTTTAAATTGAAAAGCATTATTATCTCCAAAAAACATGGAATCTAATTTTCTTTCGCCTTCGTATAAGGATACTACTTTGATATTTCCGGGATTTTCAATTTGACCAGAAATTGTAAACTCGTCTTTATTTTTACATCTAACTAGAAATAAAAATAAAAAGCCCACCATTAGCAACGTCTGTTTCATCATATTATCTTTTTATTTTATAAATTCTATAGCTCTATCAATCGCAGTTGCTAATCCAGCACTATCTTTTCCTCCAGCTGTCGCAAAGAATGGTTGTCCACCTCCACCACCTTGGATATCTTTTGCTAAATCGCGGATGATATTGCCAGCATTCAAGCCTCTTGATTTTGCTAACTCATCTGAAATCACAACAGTCAAACTTGGTTTGCCATCAAAATCTGCTCCTATGACTAAAAATAAATTATCAACGGCACCTTTCAAGGCATACGCCAATGTTTTAACGGCTTCTGCATTTGGCAGATCAACAACTGTAGCTAAGAAATTAACATCGCCCACTTGTTGCAATTTGCTTTCTAGGTCTGATTTTAACGCCAAAGATTTTTCAATAATCGTTTTTTCTATTTCCTTCTTCAAGGCGCCATTTTCCTCTACCAATTTGCCCATAGCTGCAACAAAATCTTTTGGATTATTGAGCAATCCTTTGATCTGATCTACTAACTCAAAATGTTCGCGGATAACAGCTGCAGATCTTGTTCCTGTAATGGCTTCGATACGACGTACACCGGCAGCGACAGCGGACTCTGATGTGATTTTAAAGAAACCGATCTGTCCAGTTGCCTTAACGTGTGTACCACCACAAAGCTCTTTTGAGAATGTATCATCGAAAGTAATGACACGAACGTAATCACCATATTTCTCACCAAATAAAGCCGTAACGCCAGAATCTAATGCTTGCTGATAGGGTATGTTGCGTTCTTCCTTCAGTACAATATTTTCACGGATCTTAGTGTTAACTATGTCTTCTACTTGTTTGATCTCTTGGTCTGTTACTTTTGAAAAATGGGAAATATCAAAACGCAAAACATCTGCATTGACTAATGAGCCTTTTTGATTCACATGGTCACCTAATACTTGCTTTAAAGCGGCATGGAGTAGATGTGTCGCGGAGTGATTATTTTCGGTATCAACTCGTTTTGCTTGATCTACTTGAGCAATAAAAAGACCTTCAAAACTCTGCGGTAATGTATCGATAAAATGTACGAATAAACCGTTTTCTTTTTTGGTGTCGGTGATATATATTTTTTCTCCAGAAACGTCAGATACTAGAACTCCGGTATCTCCTATCTGACCACCACCTTCGGCATAAAAAGGTGTTACCGATAGTACCAACTGAAATTGGTCTTTGCCTTTTGCTGAAACTTTACGGTATTTGACAATTTCTGTTTTTGCCGTTAAGGTATCGTAACCGACAAATTCAAATCCTTCGTCTTCATTGACTAAAATCCAGTCTCCGGTATCAATTGCTGTTGCCGCACGGGAACGCTCTTTTTGAATCTGTAATGCTTCATTAAAACCAACCATATCCACGGACAGATTTTTCTCTCTTGCTAACAATTCGGTCAAGTCAATTGGAAATCCATAAGTATCGTAGAGCTCAAAAGCAAAGTCTCCTGCAATGGTTGTATTTGCTTCCGCATAATTTTCGAAACGTTGTACTCCGGTCACTAAAGTTCTCAAGAAGGATACTTCTTCTTCCAAAATCACTTTTTGAACAAAGCTTTCTTGTGCTTTCAATTCATTGAAAACACCATCAAATTGTGCTGCCAATAAGGGTACCAATTCGTTGATAAATGGGGCTTTGAAATTCAGAAAAGTATAAGCATAGCGTACCGCGCGACGCAAAATACGACGGATCACATACCCTGCCTTATTATTAGATGGTAACTGACCATCGGCGATAGCAAAACTAATCGCACGAATATGATCTGCAACCACACGCATAGCGATATCTGTTTTCTCATCTGCACCGTAAGCAATACCTGCTTTCTGAGAGATAAACTGAATAGTTGGTTGAAAAACATCGGTATCGTAATTGGATGTTTTTCCTTGAATAGATCTTACAAGACGTTCAAATCCCATTCCTGTATCGACGTGTTTGGCTGGTAGAGGTTGCAATGAGCCATCTTTTAAACGGTTAAATTGCATAAACACTAAGTTCCAGACTTCGATTACTTGTGGATGATCGGCATTGACAAGTGATTGGCCCGATACTTCTTGTCGCTCTTGCGCTGTGCGCATATCGTAATGGATTTCAGAACAAGGGCCACAAGGACCAGTCTCCCCCATTTCCCAAAAATTGTCTTTTTTATTTCCTAATAGAATACGATCTTCTGCAATCAAAGCTTTCCAAAAATCATAGGCTTCCGTATCTTTTGCTAATCCTTCTGAATCATCACCTTCGAAAATCGTGACGTAAAGACGGTCTTTATCTAATTTATATACATCAGTAAATAATTCCCATGCCCATTGGATTGCTTCTTTTTTGAAATAATCGCCGAAACTCCAATTTCCTAACATTTCAAATAAGGTATGGTGATAGGTGTCAATACCTACCTCTTCCAAATCATTATGTTTACCGGATACACGTAAACAACGTTGTGTATCGGCAACACGCGGAAATTTAATGGCGGCCTCGCCTAAAAATAAATCTTTAAATTGATTCATTCCCGCGTTTGTAAACATCAATGTGGGATCATTTTTCACCACAACTGGTGCTGATGGTACGATTTGGTGTCCTTTACTTTTGAAAAAATCCAAAAAAGCCTGACGAATTTCTCTACTTGTCATTGAAAATCTAATTGTCTAATTATGATGATGCAAACTTACTTAAATTTGCCTCGTAATGCAATTAGACAGATGTATTTTAGTCTACAATAATGTATTAAGAATGTCAAGAATTGAAATATATTTTGACTATTTTTAGAAATACTTCATTTTAGAATAAGATTTAAGAAATTAAAATGGAGTTAGTTACTTTTTCAAATAGTATGTCTAAAATCACTTTATTTCATTAAATTAATCACATATTTAAATCATTATAACAAATACCTTTACATTAGGTAAGAAAACAAAACTAACTTATACCAATTATGTTAAACAACTACGGTGATGTAGTCATGTTTTTTTAACCAACGATAGCACACAACATAACACTTAACGATCAACAACATGAGCAATAAAATTTTAGTTCCAATTGATTTTTCAGACAATGCCCATACTGCTATTCAATTTGCAATTGATCTGGCAAAAAAAAAGGGGATTTGAGATTCATTTATATCATAACTATACGGTCTCATCCAGTAGTTTTGAGGATGAAAGCAAGGAAAGTACTGACGAAAATTTCAAAGCAGATATATTAATGTCTGATTTGATCGATAAGTTGAAAGCCAACAATCCCACAGTCACTTTTACTTCGAAATGCGAGCGTGGTATTATCACAGAGTCCTTATTTAAGGAAACAAAAAATGCGGACTATTCAGCTATTATCATGGGAACAAAAGGGAAAACCGACGATACCAGTGTCATTGTCGGTAGTACAACCTACGCTGTCAGCCAAAAAAGTAATATTCCTGTGATTGCCATTCCGGTTCATTATCAAACAAAAGATATCCATAAGATTGGTCTACTTTCTAATTTTAAATATGCTGAGCTAGATACTTTAAATGAATTTATCAAAATATTTGGATCCAATGTGAAAGTACAAATCATACATGTACACTATCACCCAGATTCTGAGGCTGATATCGAGGATAAATTAGAAATCTGGAAATATCAAATCAAGAAACATACTGAAATCACAGATGTGGACATAGAAGTAGATTCTATACAGACCGATGTGGAGGAATTGGATACGATTCCTGAAGTGATCAATGAGATTATTAAAGATGAACAAATTGATCTGGTATTGATAACGAAGACACGTAAATCATTTTTTGAACGATTATTTAAAAAGTCTGTTGCAAAACAAATTATTCATCATCCTATTATTCCTACATTTTTTTCTAAAGCTTAAATTACTATGGGTAAAATATTAGTGCCAATCGATTTTTCTGAAAACTCGATTATTGCTGCAAGATATGCAAGGGAAATTGCGCTTGAAAATCATGATGAGCTGGTTTTCTTACACGTGTATACGAAACATGTAAACAAATACGCAAATTTTGTCGTACGTGGTGAGAAAATTATTGATCCTACCATAAAAGATGCAGAACAAAAACTGAGTGAATTGGTCAACCAAGTTAAGGACAAATATCCAACGTTGACAATAAGCCAGCTTTTTGATGAGGGGATTCTCTCGGAAGTAATTGCAAAAGAAACAGCGAAGAACAGTTATAAAGTAGTGGTAATGGGAACAAAAGGGGCATCAGGAATTGAGTCGGTTCTGATCGGCAGCAATACCTATGATGCAATTAAAGATGCACAAATCCCTGTTTTGGCAATCCCTGCTTACGCAACAACATATAAAAAAGATACCATTGCACTGTTGACAAATTTCAAACCTGGTGAATTGGAAGTTCTAAAACAGGCGATACCTGTATTTGGGAATAAATTTCATCTTCTATTGATACACATTAACAAGGCTGAAGCTGAATTAAAAGTATTGGACAAAAAGTTTGACGAATGGATCGATAGCATCATTAGAGAGACAGGTATCGATGATATTTCATATACCATAAAAAATAGAAGCTATTTTGTCAATTCGGCAGAAAGAATCGCAAATGGAATACAGACCATGATTCGTGATGAAAACATCGACATTATCTTAATTACAAAAAGCCGCAAGACATTTTTTCAAAACTTATTTTCTGAAAACATTATTAAAGAAATGGCTATGGAAATTATGATTCCGAATTTCTTTGGCAAGACCATTTCCAAGGTGGAAATTCCTAAATAAACTACATGTTAACGTAGAAATGTAAATTATAGTATACATGATGTTACATTTTTTATGGCAAAGCAAATGAATAAGTGGTCAATTAACTACAAAAACGGGTAAATCTACAACAGGTTTTATTAGATGGGCCCACATTGGCAACATTATTGCCTTATGCACCATAGAAGATTAAAAATTAAAATTAGATAATATGAAGATTAACCTTAAGAAAACTGGTTTATTAGTAGCAGCGGGACTGTTAACATCTGCTTCATTTGCACAAAATGCAAAAGTTGGTTCTATCGAAGGAACTACTCCACTAGGATCATCGACTGAATATAGAACTTGGTCGATTGGTATAGGTGCAGGGGTTTTAAATCAAACTAATATTTTCGGTTTTAACCGTAAAGATTATAATGATTTGGATCATAACTTAGGTTATTCGGCATACATTAAGAAACAAATTTCCCCTTCTTTCGGATTCAAAGCATCGTACTTAGGTGGAAAAGTTGGTGGAGCATATAAAGATGGCTCACAGTCTTTCGAAACTAAAACACCTTGGTCAGCTGCATTATCTGGAGAATGGACTATGGCGAATTCCAATTGGAGATTTTTCAATAGTTTCATCAAACCCTACGCTTCATTAGGTTTAGGAGTTTTGAACTCTGAAGCAACAGTAACGATGGGATCGACAAGTACAACATCTGATTCGCAATCAAAGTTGTTCGTTCCAGCTGATTTCGGTTTTAAATTTGCAATCGCAAAAGGTATTAACTTAGACTTAGGTTATCAGTTAAACTGGGCAAACCAGAAATTCGATGGATCTAATCCTGCTGCATCTCCACAACCAACTTACAAAAATGACTTATTCTCATATGCACATGCTGGTTTAGAAATTGCTTTAGGTGATGGTTCAAAACCTGCTTTGAATAATTCAAACCCGGTAGCTACATTGGTACATGATTATACAGCTAAATATGATGAGTTAAAAGCACAACGTGATGCATTGGATGCTGCAAATAAAGCATTACAATCAAAAGTAGAATCATTAAATGCTGATTTACAAGATGATGACGGTGATGGTGTTGCTAACAAATTTGACAAATGTCCAAATACACCTTCAGGTGTTCAAGTAGATGGTGCTGGTTGTCCAATCCTTGTTAAAAATGAAACTAAAATCGTAGAGAAAGTGATCACTGAAACGGATAGAAGAACTGTTGATGAGGCTATCAAAAACTTAGAATTCGAAACTGGTAAATCCGTGATTCGTGCTAACTCTTACAACTCATTAAATAAAGTTGCTGCATTATTAGTAGAAAAAGATTTCAGTTTGAAATTAGCGGGTCACACCGATAACACAGGTTCATTAGAATTAAACTTGAGATTATCTAAAGAGCGTGCTGAGGCAGTGAAAGCTTACTTAGTATCTAAAGGTGCTAATCCTTCTCGTATTGAAGCTACTGGTTATGGTCCAAACCAACCTATTGCATCTAATAAAACTGCAGAAGGCCGTCAACAAAACCGTCGTGTTGAGTTTACAATATATTAGTAGATATTACTATCATAAAGAAGGGCTACTCCAAAAGAGTGGCCCTTTTTACATGATTAATTTTTGAGTATAACTAAAATTATTTGACTAAAGTATTTTAAGATCGATAAAAATTAAAATAACAGAACCTTCCTTATAGGTATTTAAAACGATGAACGGAACATTTTGTCATCCAAAAAACACAATATATCAAATACTTAAGTGAAAAATTAGTTTGGTAAATATTATTTCCCTATATTTGCATCGCCTTAGGCAATAGAGCCTATTGTATAAATTAATTCATGAACCCATTTTTAGAACTGGGAATCCGTGAGGAAATTGTTAATGCCATCTCAGAATTAGGTTTTGAAAAACCTTCTGAAATTCAGGAAAAAGCCATTCCTGTTTTATTGACTGGTAACGACGATTTTGTCGGATTAGCCCAAACCGGCACAGGTAAGACAGCAGCATTTGGTCTTCCATTATTACAGCAATTAGACTTTTCTCAGAAACATCCTCAAGCGTTGGTATTATGCCCGACACGTGAGCTTTGTTTGCAAATCTCGAAAGATATAGAAAGATATGCTAAAAACCTAGACAACGTACATGTTGTTGCGGTTTATGGAGGTGCAAATATTAGTGACCAACTACGTCAGATCAGACGTGGAGTGCAAATTGTAGTAGCGACCCCTGGTCGTATGTTAGATATCATTGGCCGTAATGCTATTGATTTCTCTCAAGTAAAATATGTTGTGTTAGATGAAGCGGATGAGATGCTTAATATGGGCTTCAAAGAAGACATCAACAACATTTTGTCAGAGACTCCTGACACTAAAAAAACATGGTTATTCTCAGCTACTATGCCTTCAGAGGTTCGTCGTATTGCTAAAAACTATATGACTGATCCTGTAGAGATGACTGTAGGAACAAAAAACACAGGTAATGCAAACATTGAGCATCAATATTATTTGATTAGAGCTAAAGATAAATATGCTGCTTTCAAACGTATTGTTGATTCAAACCCTGATATTTTTGGTATCGTATTTTGTCGTACAAAAATTGAAACTCAAGAAATTGCAGAAT
Source organism: Sphingobacterium sp. PCS056 (assembly GCF_023273895.1). Lineage (NCBI taxonomy): Bacteria > Pseudomonadati > Bacteroidota > Sphingobacteriia > Sphingobacteriales > Sphingobacteriaceae > Sphingobacterium > Sphingobacterium sp. PCS056. Next base: position 58,093 of record NZ_CP096883.1, read on the forward strand.
CTTTAATTAAAGATGGTTACAATGCGGATTCACTACACGGAGATTTATCTCAACAACAACGTGATAAAGTGATGAAACGTTACCGTGACCGTAGTTTACAACTACTAATCGCTACCGATGTAGCGGCGCGTGGTATTGATGTAAACGACGTAACTCACGTAATTAACTTCTCTTTACCTGATGAAATTGAAAACTATACTCACCGTTCGGGCCGTACAGCTCGTGCTGGTAAAACTGGTATTTCAATCTCTTTAATCAACATTAAAGAACAAAGCAAAATCCGTCAACTTGAAAAAGTTATCGGAAAGCAATTTGAACGTAAACAAGTTCCTCAAGGAGCTGATGTTGTTGAAAAGCAATTATTGACAATCATCAATAAAGTTCAGAATGTAGAAGTTAATGAGGATCAAATCAATCAATTCTTACCAGCTATTATGGAAGGTTTTGAGTCGTTATCGAAAGAAGATATCGTAAAAAGATTTGCTTCATTAGAGTTCAATAGATTCTTAGATTATTACAAAGGTGCACACGATTTAAATATCGAAGCACGTGATATCAGCAGCAATGGCCGCGAACGTGGCGAAAGAGGTGAACGTGGTGAAAGAGGCGAGCGTGGTAGTTCAAAAGGATTTACTCGTTTGTTTATGAACTTAGGTTCTGTAGATGAATTCAGCCGTGGAGACATGTTAGGATTTATCTGTAACAACGCTAAAATCTCTGGTAAATCAATTGGTAAAATTGATCTAAAAGGAGTTTTCACATTCTTTGAAGTTGAAGATGCTGAAGTTGCTAAAGTATTTGAAGGATTCAAAGAAGTTGATTTCAACGGACGTAATGTTCGCATCGAAGTTTCTGGAGATGGAAAAACTGAAAACCGTGGTGGTGGAAACAGAAGCCGTGGTGGAAGTGGTGAGCGCAGAAGCTTTGGCGGCGGTGAAAGACGTGAAGGTGGATACCGTGGTGGAGATCGCAGAAGTGGTGGCGGTGAAAGACGTGAAGGTGGATACCGTGGTGGAGATCGCAGAGAAGGAAACGGTGGTGGTTTTAGAGACTTTTCTGGAAAAAGAAAAGAATCTAGTAACAAATACTAATCTATTCAAGCTATAAATAATAAGAGCGGCTATCCAAAAGATAGCCGCTCTTATTTATTTGATATTATACTCCGCTTATATTAAACGAAAAGTGCGATCGTTACTTGACACGCTGACGAATAGCTTCGTAAAGGACTACTCCAGCTGAAACAGATACGTTTAATGAACCTATTTCTCCAAACATGGGTATCTTTGCTAAATGATCAGCAATACGAATTAAGTCGTCTGATACTCCTGTATCCTCAGCTCCCATGATGATACATGTAGGTACGGTATAATCTACATCATAAATACTATCTTTTGTCTTCTCCGTACTTACTACCAACTGTATCCCCGATTCAATCAAAAATTTACCAATCTTAGCCAAACCTTCATGACGACATACTGGAATTTTATATAAAGCGCCTGCTGAAGTCTTTATCGCATCAGGGTTAACTTCCGCAGAACCCTTCTTGGGTACAATGATAGCATGAACGCCCGAACATTCGGCTGTACGTGCAATAGCGCCAAAGTTGCGCACATCTGTAACACCATCCAACATTAAAAATAAGGGAACCTCGCCTTTTTCATAAATCTCAGGAACAATGTCTTCAATTTTTTGATAGGTAATAGGCGAAATAACAGCAATGACACCTTGATGGTTTTTGCGTGTGATACGGTTTAATTTCTCAATCGGAACTTGTTGAAATCCCAGATCGTGCTCCTTCAATAGGGCTTTCAATTCTAAAACTAAACTTCCGGCTAAACCTCTTTGAATAAATAATGATTCAATTTCTTTACCACTATCTATCGCTTCTATAACGGCACGAATACCGAAAACCATCTGATTGGCTTCACGATCTGCTGATCTATCGTGTCTTTGAAAATTTTGCATGCTTAATATTCTAAATAAGAATTGGTTGCTAGCAATTAGCTAACCAATTTGAAAGGCAAAGATACAAAAAGAAATATGGGTTAGTGAAATAATAGTTGGTCTAAGTCTTAACTTAAACCCAAATTTAATTCTTTTCTTAGTGTTTCTAAAAGTGGATTTTTTTGAACCATTGCCTGATATTTCTCTTGCGAGGTGTAAGGTTTACGAACCACATCATGTGCCATAATAACACCATGGAGATCTAGAGAAAAATTACGTAATACTGGACGGAGATAATTTAATACATCTATTTTTGCCGTGTTGAGCACATCCATCTGCACCATATTCTCGACCTCAACTTCTATTTTATTTGCAACCAACTTTGGTGGAACTGCAGTCATCAAGGTGTAGAGATTGATTTTATTTTCTTTTTTAATTTGATTAGCTAAAGCTTTCCAAGCTTGAATAAACTGCTCATGAGTGATCTCTTCTTGTTCGGTACCTTTTACTAAACTGGGTTCATTGTCCCCTTGCTCCTCTATTTTAGATTCAAAAATAGAATTTAGATCGGGTAGTGATGGCATAGAGCTTTTGGCAGCCCCCCATCCTCCTTTTTTTACTTTAGGTGGTAGATTGGAGATTTCAGGTTCTACTGTTTGCTCTTTTACCGTAGCTATCGGTGCTGCTACAGTTGGATAAGATGATAGTTGATCTTGTTTTACTGATAATGAAGGCTTTACCTCAGGAACAGGTGTACCTATTGATTGTGTTAAATCAGGGCGTTTTTTTTTAGCCCTTCGCTAACATCTGGAAGCTGAATACTTCCGAGCTGGCTTAATTTAATAGCACTTGATAAGTGACATATTTTGAGAAGTGCTAATTCAACTTGAAGACGTTGATTCTTACTTGTTCTATAATTGATCTCACATTGATTAGCAATATTCAATGCTGATAATAATAAACCTGTCGACGATTTTTGAGCTTGGTCAAGATACTTCATTCGTATGCTTTCGCTCACTTCTAGTAACTTTAAAGTAGCAGGTTCTTTTGCCACTAACAGATTTCTGAAATGTGATGCTAAACCTGAAATGAAATGGCTTCCGTCAAATCCATTATTTAAAATATCATTTAATATGAGTAATACTTGTGCTGGATTTTCGATTAAAATAGCATCAGTCAGCTTGAAAAAATAATCGTAATCTAAAATATTTAGATTATCAATGACTGCCTGATAGGTTACGTTCTTATTAGAAAAGCTCACAATTTGATCAAACATCGATAGTGCATCACGCAACCCACCATCTGCTTTTTGAGCGATGATATGGAGTCCGTCTTGATCAAACTGAATATCTTCATGATGAGCAATATGAGCCAAATGGTTGGCCATATCTTCGATACGAATGCGATTAAAGTCGAAAATCTGACAACGCGATAGAATCGTTGGTAATATTTTATGCTTTTCGGTGGTTGCTAAAATAAAAATAGCATAAGTAGGCGGTTCTTCCAAAGTCTTAAGAAAGGCATTGAAGGCTTGCTGCGATAGCATGTGAACCTCATCTATAATATAAATCTTAAATTTTCCTACTTGTGGTGGAATACGAACTTGATCAATGAGATTGCGAATGTCATCTACAGAATTGTTAGATGCTGCATCTAGCTCATGAATACTAAATGAATTGCCGTTTTGAAAAGAGATACAGCTATCACACTTGCCACAGGCTTCACTTTTGTCGGAGATATTTTCACAATTAATTGTTTTTGCTAAAATACGCGCACAGGTTGTTTTGCCAACACCTCTCGGTCCACAAAATAAAAATGCTTGAGCCAACTGATTGTTATGAATAGCATTTTTGAGTGTACCAGTGATGTGTTGCTGGCCGACAACCGAATCGAAGGTGACTGGGCGATATTTACGAGCAGAAACAATAAAATTTTCCATTGTACGAAGATACAAATTTTGTCTCTCCATCACAATATAAAAAGCGACACTATAAAAAAGCGATCGACTAAAATATACTTACTCCCTGAAAATTAAACAATTTAAATATGGGGCTGATGAAAAAGGTAAGAAAAACTTATGAAACGCATCTTTTCAGAAGTTATGATATACAAAATTAAAGTTGGCATGATTTCAAAAAGGAGCTTATCAAAAATTTGAAAGCTACTTTTCTCTATCTAAATCACCTACTAAGTTCCTTTAGGTTTAAGAACAAGCCATACAATCGCAGCTAATATAGCGCCAGCTACAGGTGCTACAATAAATAGCCAAAGTTGCGAAAGCGCTTGTCCTCCAGCTAATATAGCTGGTCCAAAACTACGTGCTGGATTTACAGATGTACCAGTAATTGGAATGGCTACTAAATGGATCAATACTAAGGTAAGACCTATAGCTAATCCAGCCATCGTGGAATTTCCTACTCTGGAGGTAGTCGCTAAGATTACAAATAAAAAGATAAACGTTAAGACAGCTTCCGTTAAAAATGCGGCTGTAACACCATACTCATTTTGATATCCTTTTCCCCAACCATTGGAACCATACGCCCATTCTCCAGAATTAAATCCGGAAATCTGTCCGTGAAGAATTTGTTGCAGGACTAATGCGCCCAATAATGCACCAATTAATTGTGCAACAATGTAAATGACCGCATCTTTAACTGAAATTTTTCCGGCGACTAAAACACCTATTGTTACAGCAGGATTAATATGGCATCCACTTATACCACCAATTGCATAAGCAAAAACAACGACGGAGAGACCAAATGCAAGAGCAATTCCCAATAATCCTAAGCCAAACAATCCGCCTAATGTTGTAGCGCCTGCAACAGCAGCAGCTCCACAACCAAATAGTACCAAACCGAAAGTTCCAATCAGCTCAGCAACAAATTTTGTAGAAGATTTTATTTCCATTTCTTTAAATTATAATATATTCAAAAAACGTGAAAAATATTGATTTAATTAAATAATGGATCATTAAATTAAATTAAAGTAAATATATAGCTACAAATATAATTGTAACAAAATCCAGTTTTAGGAAATAAGTCATAGTGAAGTAACGAAATCAATTCTTTGAAGTTTTTAATATTATTTTTATGTAACTTCATTATTAATAAATTGTTAAGGACTTGAAATCTCTATATTCATATTTGGTCGCAGGCTTACTTTCGCTACTGTTTATATTGATACAGAAGTCACAGTCGTATGCCCAAGAGCATCAAGTTAATTTCTACAATGCTCCGTTTTTCTTTTCATTAGATTCGACATTCTTAGTTGATTTCCCTTCTGAAGTTGACGAACATCATGTGTTTGATTTTTATAAAAAAATTGAACAAAGTAAAGATTCCTCGATTATCAACTCCTTGTTAGCGTATAAGAAAAAATACAATCTAAACGACTGGATATATTATCAACTGATTCGTCAAACGGCGCAAGAAATAAGTCCAAAACAGGATAATTATAGTCGCTATACCCTATACAAATGGTACTTGATGTGCAAATCGGGTTATGATGCCCGTCTAGCTGTCGGTAACAACCAAATTATATTTTATATAAAAAACAATGAAGATATCGCTGATATTCCATTTTTTTCCATTGACGGCAATCAGTATACTTGTTTGAACTATCACGATTATGGAAAACTATTTCAACGAAATGGTGTTTATAAACCTGTTGATTTGAAAATAAATGAAGCGGTAAATGACTTTAGCTATAAGGTGACACAAATGCCAGATTTTAATCCGCATAACTATGTGGATAAAAAAATAAATTTCCAATACAATGAACGGTTGTACCATTTCAAAGTAAGGATTAATAAGGATGTTAATAAGATATTTGCGAATTATCCTGGAGTCAACTTCGAGACTTATTTTAATATTCCACTTAGTCGCGAAACGTATCAGACTTTAATTCCTGTACTAAAAGAAAATATTAAGAAAATGGATACGATTAAAGGGGTCGATTATTTAATGCGATTTACGCGTTACGCATTCCTTTATGAAAATGATGATGCTAATTTTGGCAAAGAGAAAAGATTATCTCCAGAGGAAACGTTAAACAATTCTTACAGCGATTGCGATGATCGAGCTGCACTATTTTTTTATTTAGTTAAGGAAATCTATAATCTCCCCATGATCACTCTGTTGTTTCCTACTCATATCACCATGGCGGTTCAATTTGATAAACCAATTGGTGATGCCATCTTGTATAATGGTAAATACTATTCGCTATGCGAACCGACTCCTCAGAGTCAGAATTTGGAAATAGGGCAAATGTCTGATAAATTAAAAAATGAATCGTATCAGGTCGTATACCATTACGAGCCAAAGTAGGCGACTGTAAATAAGTAAATTACAAAAAAAAATCCTGCGCAAGGCAGAATTTTTTTTGTATTGAAGATCTATTTGACTTGACCTGGAGTTGTGTAAGGTAAGTTTTGAGGATCATAGTGAGCCCATCCTTTCGTCCAGTCCGTAGTTCCAAAAGCGCCTTTGTAAGCTACTTTCTCAAAGAATGAACCACTTACTTTGGCATTCGTAAATAATGCTCCTGTAGCAGCTGCTGAACCGGATGATAAGGTGAAATCTGGATCTGCAGGAGTACTTGAAATATCTTTACCATAATTATACGGTGCAACGAATAAAGATGATGCAAATTTGGTATTATCAAATACATTACCCGCACGTAACAAAGTATTAACTGCAGCAGAATTAGTCGTCGAGCTTACTTTTAGATCGATATCTTTTGATCCATACACCAAGTTATTTGCAAAAACTGCGGAACCTGTTAAAAAGTTATTAGAAGTGGTATTTGCAGTTACAACTTTTGTATCGTCAATATATAATCCAGCAAATGGAAATCCAGAAATTACTGAATTCAAAATACTAATTGATGAATTACGGCGAATTTGTGCTCCATGCTGATAGTTTCCAATAGCCGATTCGCCAGCTTTTTTGATTGGACCTAAGATCGTCACATTTGAAAATACGGCTGAAGTTTTAGGTGTTTGATCGGTACCTGTTGAATTATTGTCTGACTCAAATCCATTTGAACCAGATTGATCTGCCATCGTAGATGCTCTTTGTGCCAACGCAAATTGAACGTTACCAGCATATCCAAAATCGGTATCAAAATCGTCATCCCAAGTCGCTACAGCCAATAAGTGTTTCGCATTTACCGTACCACCAAACCACTCAAAAGCATCATCACCTGAGCGATAGATCTGAATATAATCCAGTGTAGTACCATTTCCAACCCCAGCTAATGTCAATCCATTAATTTCATTATCTGCTGAATACTCAATACCTGCATATTCAATACGTACATATTTCAATACGCCAGAGTTATCTGCTGCATCGGTACCGCCGTAGTAGATGTAATTTTTAGCATCTTTATCTTTAGGTCCTTCTAAACCACCTTCGATCATAACATCGTTTCCTTGGTTTACTGGAGCTTTACCCAAAAGAATAACACCACCCCAATCACCGCGAGTTCTAGCACCTGCAGGTAAAGCTGATGTAAATACAATTGGTTTATCTACAGTACCTGTTGCATTGATTTTTGAACCTCTTGTTATTGTCAATGTAGCCTTTGTCGCTTTATCTCCTTTAATAATAGTACCTGGTTCAATCGTCAATGTAGCACCATTAGTTACAAATACGAATCCTTTTAATAAATAGATCTTATTAGCAGACCAAGTTGTGTTTGCCGTAATCTCCCCAGTAACCACTACCACATCTTTATCCGTTGGATTTGTCGGTGTTTCGGTATTGTCACCGTCATCTGTAATCTTGGTTTCTTTACATGCGCCAGCAAATAATAAGGCTGCTAGTGATAAGAATAAAAATCTTTTTTTCATTTTTTTAAGTTTTTAAAAATCTTGTTACAAAAAAATAGTTTTGTTATGTCTTTATATTTAAAGTAATATTAAGTTTATATTATCTTTTAGAAGGTGTAATTAAATGATAATGAAACATTTGCACCAGGCTTATATTTAAACCAAGTTTCGTTATCAATATTTCTAACTTTATTATCAAAGTATACATCGATCGGGTTGTTTAAAATATCGCTGGCATTCAGCTTCACCTCTCCTTTATTTTTCATCACTTTGTATCCGACTTGAAAATCTAACACATTACGCGGCGCTTCCCATGCACTTGCAAAAGTTTGGCCTCCAGGCTGGATGATACGTTTTCCAATGCGGTTATATAGGATATTCAGATTCAATTTATTGTCGATAGCCGTATGCTGTAAACCGGCGTTGATCACGTACGGAGACTGACCAACCATTGGTCTTGTTTTTTCTAAGTAAAGCTGATCATCGGCATTTGTAATTTCTGAATGAACATATGTTAAGTTTAAGTAAGCTGTCGTATTTTTAAAGAATGACTGCTCGTTAACAAAATCTAATCGTTTACGTACCTCTAATTCTGCTCCATATATATTTGCTTTTGGTGTATTTCCAAAACTGATATCAGGTGTTGAAGTAACGTCATAACGTCTTGGCTCGATAGCATTCGTAAATTGCTTGTAAAAAGCGGAGATCGATAATATCTCACCTGCAGAAGGATAGATTTCATAACGTAAATCAGCATTATTGATCGATGCTCGTTTTAAATTAGGATTACCGGTTATCATTCCTAGCTGCTCAAAATCATAAAACTTGAATGACGCTAACTCTCTTAACTCTGGTCGTGCTAGAGTACGGTAATAAGATGCTCTAAAATTTGATTTCGGAGTCAGTCCATAGGTCAAGTTAACAGATGGTAGGAAATCCAATTTGGTATCGTTCACATCATTCACCATCTTCATGGCATCTACATTGAGTGCGTCGATCTTTACATTATAATTTTCTACCCTAAGACCGTATACTACTCTAAATTTATCATTGAATTTTTGATCAAGCATAGCGTATCCGAAAGTAGTCAGAGAGCTACCTGTATATTTATCACCATTCATCATGATCTCTTTGTATTTAAAATAGTTTTTGTCAATGTTTTCCTTAGAAAATATTTCGTCAGCGGGTAACTGTGTTACTCTATTAATCAGTTCAACATTATTCAAAACATCGCCATTCAATTCTAACCCGATAAAGCGTGCATCAAAATTTCTTTTTCTATAATTCGTTCCTGCACCTACCTTAAAGGTTGACGGCGTAGAAAGAAATGTCATCGGCAAATTATAGCTTAATTCACCAGAATAGATATTTTCATTTAGCTTGGCAAATAATCGTGCGTTTTGCTTACCGATTGAACTTATATTGGCTGCATATGGGACTGACGGATCATTCGCTGATTCCATCGGTCTTACATAATTAAGCTTAACCTGATTAGGTTGATCGTTTAAAATATTGCTCCACGACGCAGTCCATTTTATTTTATCATTCTTATCACTTAAAACATGCTCTCCATCGAGCGTTGATTTGAATAATGATTTTTGCATGATATCATATGCCGAAAATTTGACATCATAGGATGATCCAAGGTCTGTACCTCTCCTATCCGTATACGTGTTGTCATAATTTCTATTATAAAGATTTTTCCAAGTAATCTTACTTTTACCATATGTATATCCAAAGTTGGCCAAAGCACCTAAATTTGTAGAAAACTTATATTGATCGTCGGTATAATCATATTGATGCCATTGACGTTTTACATTTGGCAAGATATTTTGAGAATTTCTGTAGGTAACAGAGAATAAAGCACCGAACCTATTATTGTTTTCAAACTGTTTTACTTTACCTAAAGAAAACTGATAGTTTTGTGAAGGTAATGCTGTTTTATTTTTAACAGTAAGATCATTAGGCAATGATTTTAATGCTAATCTATTTTCTTTGCTTGATAGTCCATCTTTATATTGTTCTCTTGAATACATATTTGTAGCTAGATTGCTTGACCCATCATCAAAACCTAAATAGTTTTGTAGGTTCTTCTTTGTTTGTAAGAAATCTTTGAACGTAGAAGCTGTGTTGTATCCATATCCTAGACCGAAGGAAACAAAGTTCTGATCTGGAATATCTTTTGTTGTAATCTGTACTGCACCACCAGCAAAATCTGCTGGTAAATCTGGAGTTGCAGTTTTAGAGATCGTGATCTTATCTATTAAATTTGAAGGAATGATATCAAATGAAAATGCACGACGATTGGCTTCCGTACTTGGCAATACAGTGCCATCCATCATTGAGACATTGTAACGGTCACTTAATCCGCGAACTACCACAAATTTATTGTCTTGGATAGTCGCGCCACTTACCCTACGAATAGCCTCTGATGTATTTTTATCTGGTGATCTTCTGATCTGCTCACTTGAAATACCATCAGATATGAGTGCACTATTTTTCTGTTGGGCATATAAAGCTCCGATAGATTCTTTTTTGTAAGATCCTGTCACCACAACCTGATCCAGCAATTGACCTTCAGAATTATCCAATACAACATCTAAATTTGTGATTTCATCCGCTTTGATTTCTACATCTGTAATTCGCTTTGTAGCGTAACCGATGAAAGCATACTCTACTGTATACTTACCCACTGACAAGCCAGGAATATTATACTTGCCTGAAACATCAGAACTTGCAGCTCTTGCTGTCCCCATAATGCGAACAGTGACTCCAGTGATTGTCTCTCCATTTTTACTGTTCGTAATAGATCCTATTAACTTTCCACTACCTTGTGCAAAAACAGCTGTCGCTATTACCAATAAAATTAGTGTGGCAACAAATTTCTTAAGTGTTAATTGTGGTTTCAATTTATTTGTTTTTTTGTTTCTGCAAATCTATTACCATGATATTACGTCTACATTACCTTAAGATTACTATTACATTAGTACCATGTTAAAAAATTGTTAACAGCATCGTTTCCACCTAGTATACATGTTTTAATGTGTTAACAATTGATTAACAGGTAAAATGTTAAGTGTGAAGAGGCTTAATAATTAATACACATGTGATGTAATAATCTCATAACAATTCGGATTATGTGCTGGAATTAAGCTAAATTTATCATTTGAAAGAATGATGATACTATGCAAAAAAATCCAATAATAGCAACACAAGAACTTTCCTTCCAATATAAAGGAGGTACCCGGATAAAGTTTCCATCTGTTGAAATTCAAAAAGGGCAGCATACCCTTCTTCTGGGAAACTCAGGAACTGGTAAAACAACATTGCTCAATCTCTTGGGCGGACTATCGAAACCAACTGAAGGAAAGGTATGGATCAACCAGAAGGATATCTATCAATTTGGCACATCGGAACTTGATCAATTTAGATCGCAACATATCGGTTTTATCTTTCAAGAAGCGCATCTTTTGAAAAATTTGACTATTCTTGAAAACATTCAACTTGCACAATCACTTGCTAACAAAAAAGTCAATAAAACTGAAATTGTAAGCATATTGGAAAAACTTCAATTGTCGGATAAAGCACAGGCGTATCCAAATGAGTTGAGTAGAGGTCAATTGCAGCGTGCAGCTATCGCTCGTGCTGTAATTAATAAACCGTTACTTTTGATCGCTGATGAACCCACAGCTTCTCTTGATGATCAAAATACCGGACGAGTATTAGCATTACTGATGGAAATAGCGGATCAACAAGGTGCAACGCTGTTGATTGCTACTCATGATAAAAGAATCAAAAATAGTTTTTCGAACACCTACGATTTAAACACCATAAATCCTAACAATAACTAGCATGAATACCCTTCAATTAGTTTGGAAAAATATCAGCAAACAGACTGGATCGACTATCCTCAGTATTTTACTCACTGCCTTCGGTGTGGCTATACTTTGTGTACTTTCTATAACAAGTGAAAGTTTTGAAAAACAACTTGAAAATAATAGTAAAAATATTGATCTCGTAATTGGTGCAAAGGGAAGCCCATTACAACTGATATTATCTAGTGTATATCACATTGACAACCCTACAGGGAATATCCCATTAGCTGAAGCTGAAAAATTGCAAAATAATCCATTAATAAAATTAGCTGTACCGGTGTCATTGGGCGACAATTATAAAGGTCATCGGATCGTAGGTACTGATTCTAGTTTTTTAACCTTGTATGAGACCAAAGTTCTACAAGGAAGGTTGTTTCAAAAAGATTACGAGGTAGTCATAGGAACTGATGTTGCACATAAACAAAAGCTTAAAATTGGTGATCATATTCATAGCTCACATGGGCTCAGCAAAGGTGGTCATAGCCATGATGATCACCCTTTTACAGTAGTGGGAATATTGGCTCATAATAATAATATTACCGATAATCTTATCTTAACTAGTTTGAGCAGCGTATGGGATGTACATGGCATAGCACATGATGAACATCATGAAGCACTAACGGCTGAAGAATTGCAAGCGAAAGAGGATCTTGCAGAAACTCGAGATGCATACCTGCACCACCACGGTGAAGCGACAGATGAAGAACATGACCATGTGCATGAAGATGACCAATATGCTGATTCGGATAGGATAGTCAAATCTATAGGTGCAGATATGATACATTCATCTGGACTTGAAATTACAGCATTATTGGTTCAGTACCAATCTCCGGCAGCTATAGCTGTATTGCCTAAATTTATTGCTCAAAATACGCAAATGCAAGCTGCTTCACCTGCGATTGAGAGTGCTCGTTTATTTTCATTATTAGGTGTAGGTATTGACTCTTTGCAGATCCTTGCTTATATCATCATGGCTATTGCGGGGTTAAGTGTGTTTATAAGCCTATACAATGCCCTCAAACAGCGGAAATATGATTTAGCGATCATGCGTACATTAGGTGCCTCCAAACTTAAGCTTTTCACATTAGTAATTTTTGAGGGAATGGTGATTACTATAATCGGTGGATTTCTAGGCTTGCTATTTGCTCATATTGCGCTTTATTATATCAGTCTGCAAACAAGCCAAAGTGCTGATTTTATTAATACATTTAAACTTAATCCTATTGAACTGATTTTCGTCTTACTGGCGTGCATAATTGGTATCATTTCTGCTTTGATTCCAGCAATCAAAGCTTATAAAACGACAATATCACATATTTTATCGGGTAATTAATAGACATTGAAATCTTCATGGGCAGAAGTAATCCATAATTGCGATAAAGATTTTGCTCATGATCGCCTAATCGCTTTTTAACATCACACTGAATGTAACATGGTTTTTCATATTGGAGAATAACAGATTACATTCATAAATATTATTCTAAATGAAAAAAACATTAGTATTCTTAAGTTTACTTTTCTCCTTTTGTTTGACGGTAAATGCACAAATAGGTCGTGATCCCAATACGCCTGACCATACCCCAATGATGAATAAGACCTGGGAAGCGATTGATAAAATGGCTTACAAAGTATCGTATAATGGCAGTAAAAAAATCTATACACCATTCTATCCTACGGAATTGAAGGCATTAGAAAATAAAACGGTTGAAATGCCCGGATACATGGTACCATTAACCAGTGGCAGAACTCATAAAAACTTTATGATTTCGGTGTTACCTGTAGCACAATGTATGTTTTGTGGATCAAACGGTATTCCACCCATGGTCGAAGTATTCTTAAAGGGCGATGCCATAAAATTTACTGAAGAACCAATCAAACTAAAAGGCAGAATGGTTTTTAATAAAGATCCACTCAAAGGAAATTCGGAAATTATGATTGTAGATGCAGTCCTGATCAAATAAAATAAGCCGCTAATAGCGGCTTATTTTATTTGATACATGTAATTACATGATCTATCTGTTCAGCAAAGAAACTTCAACGCAAGAGGTCATAGCAGCGGTCTCAGTTCTCAACCGAGCATGTCCTAATGAAATTGGTTGATAACCTAAGGTCAGTGCTTGATCTATTTCTGTGGTAGAAAAATCACCTTCTGGACCAATTAGTAAGATATATTGTTCTTTGGGCTGCAAGACTTGATTTAAAAATTGTTTTTCACCATCAACACAATGAGCTATTACTTTTGTAGCAAGATTGGATTCTTGTTTCTTACAAAACTGCGAGAACGTAATTGCAGGATTTAATTTAGGAATATAAGCTTTCAGTGATTGTTTCATCGCCGCTATGATCACCTTATTTAATCGATCCAATTTAACTTCTTTTCGTTCTGAATGCTCACAAATGATAGGCGTGATCTCTTGGATACCAATTTCTGTAGCTTTTTCTAAAAACCATTCAAAACGATCTATATTTTTTGTTGGCGCCACTGCAATATGCAAGTGATAAGAAGACTCGTGATAGTTTTCCTGTACCTTCAATATGGTCAGAACAGTTCTTTTGGGATGAGGGTCTAAAATTTCAGCTTCATACAATCCTCCTCTTCCGTCAATTAAGTGAACCATATCTCCAGCTTGAAGTCGAAGTACGCGAATGGCATGCTTACTTTCTTCTTCGCTTAAAATAAAGTTTTTTAAAATCTGGTCTAATCTCTTCTGTAAAAAAAAGCTGCATAATCTCTAATTATCTTGGTCATCATCCATAGACTCGACCAATTCTAATTTAACAAATTCTATATTCTGCTGTGTTTTACGAATGATCGTAAAGGTATAACCGAATACTTCTTTATACTCTCCTACTTCAGGAATTTTATCAAACATATCACTGACCAAGCCCGATACGGTATCATAATCTTGGCTCTCTGGTAATTCTAAAGGTAAAAAATTCATTTACATCATGAATACTTGCTCCAGCATCAACCATATACTCGGTTTCGGATATGCGCTCTACTACTGGGGTTTCTTCATCGTATTCATCTTGAATCTCACCGACTAATTCCTCTACGATATCTTCTAAAGTGACCATACCTGCAGTACCACCAAACTCATCCAATACAATGGCCAACTGAATTCGTTTCAATTGAAATTCAGCCATCAAATCGTTTATTTTTTTTTGTTTCAGGAATAAAGTAAGGTTTTCGCATGATCTCTTTCAATACGACTTCTTTCCCTTTCATGACGATAGGTAAAATATCTTTGGTATGTACGATACCTACAATCTGATCAATACTGTCTGCGTAGATAGGTATACGAGAATATCCTTGTTCAGTTACTGTTGTGATAAAGTCTAAGGCAACACAGTCTTCCTCCACAGCAACAATTTTCGTCCTCGGAACCATGATATTCTTCACGATCCGTTCATTAAAATCGAAAACATTTTTAATTAATTCGTGCTCAGAAGTATCTAATGCACCACTTTCTTTACCTTTATCCAATAAATACTGTAATTCTTCAGAAGAGTGAGAAGATTCACTTGGATGAGGCTGAACACCGATTAGTTTTAACAGAAAATTAGCAAATCCATTGAAAAACATATATCAAAGGCATTAATAACCAATAAAATATACGTAAAGGGATCGCTACTTTCATGGTCGTAGCTACAGGCTTTTGAATGGCAATTGATTTAGGTGCTAACTCGCCCAATACGACATGTAAAAATGTGATGGTTCCAAATGCTAGCGCAAACCCAGTCCATTTAGCCCAACTTTGAGTGGTGTCTACCTGAAAAAATGAAAACACATTGGACACAATTTCGGTCATCACGGCCTCACCTTTCCACCCTAATCCTAGAGATGCCAGAGTAATACCTAACTGTGTTGCAGCTAGGTATTTATCCAAATGTTCCGTAATATTTTTTGCAATTTTAGCAACATTGCTCCCTGATTTTGCTTGGAGCTCAATCTGGGAAGCTCTTACTTTGACTATGGCAAATTCTGCGGCGACAAAAAAAACCATTTGCAATTACTAAAAATATTGTCCAAAAAAATATCGAGGGCCATTATGGGGGTTATTTATTACCGAATTCTTTATTGTACAATTCTATACTATCCAATAGAATTTGTTGTGCGACTTCGCGTCCTTGGACACCTTCCACAACAACATTTTTCTTTTCTAATGCTTTATAACTTTCGAAAAATTGAACAATTTCTTTCATACTATGTGGAGAAAGCTGTTCGATATCTGTAATATAGTTATACACTGGATCATTTTTGGCAACAGCAATGATTTTATCATCTTGTTCGCCACCATCAACCATGTTCATCACACCGATAATTTGTGCTTCAACCAATGTCAAAGGCAGAATATCAACAGAACAGATTACTAAGATGTCTAATGGATCTTTATCATCACAATAAGTTTGTGGGATAAAACCATAATTGGCAGGATAAACTACTGAAGAACTTAAAACACGGTCCAATAATAAAAGACCTGTTTCTTTATCCAATTCGTATTTTCCTTTTGAACCGTTTGAAATTTCAATAATTGCATTTACCGAATTTGGCACATTCGTACCAGGAGATACTTTATGCCAAGGATTTTGTGTACTCATTTGTTTACTGTATATTTTGTTTGTTTTTATTTGCTTTCATCTTACGTTTGATCAAGGCAATGCCTATTGGTAAAAAGGCAACTGCGATTAATCCTACAATAATATATTCTACATAATTAATAATCCAAGGGAATTCTATTCCTAAGAAATAACCCGATAAGGTTAGTAATAACACCCAAAGCAATGCTCCAGATATATTAAAAATCACAAATTTCTTAAAATCTAATTTGACTACACCTGCAAAAATTGGGGCAAATGTACGTACTATTGGTACAAATCGACCAATAATAAGAGCTGTCCCACCATATTTATGGTAAAATTCTTCAGCCATTACAACGTACTTACGTTTAAAGATCAGACTATCCTTTCGCTTAAAAAGCATAGGACCAGCTCGATAGCCAAACCAATATCCCGCAAAATTTCCGAGCACACCGGCTCCAATTAAGCCTGCACAAAGCGTGACGATATCAACCTGAATTTTATTTAATGCACAAAAAAGTCCCGCTAAAAATAACAAATAATCTCCCGGTAAAAAGAAACCAAAAAATAATCCCGTTTCAGCAAATACAATGAGTAGAACCAAATAAAAACCGCCAGAGCTCAATAATTCCTCTGGGTTCAATAATTGTTGAAAAGACAACAAAAGATCTTGCATAATTTCTTTTTTACGTTTTCACTTATTCTGTGAAAAAAATCATCCTAATATAATTACAATCGATGACTTTTTATATAGACATATATATTCTATATAAGATTGCAAAGATATAATATATTATAGTCTTTTTTTATATTAATATTTAAAATACTACTTAAGAAAAGGATCTTTTCGCTTAATTATCAGTTGTAACATTGATAATTGATTCTTTTATTGCCTCTGCAATTTCGGTAAATTCTTCATGAGTAAGCGACAATCTAGGTTGAGAAAAATTTAGATCTGCGACATGATTGAGAGGGACTAAATGTATATGTGCATGTGCTACTTCTAATCCAATAACGGCTATACCAATCTTTTTACATGGAAAGACACGTTCAATACCTTGAGCCACAATTTTTGAAAAAACCCATAGAGCCATGTATTCTTCATCATTAATATCAAAGATGTAGTCAGTTTCACGTTTTGGAATAACCAAAACATGACCTTTTGTCAAAGGGCTCACATCTAAAAATGCTAAAAAATCATTACTCTCCGCTACTTTATAAGCAGAAATTTCTCCCGACACTATTTTTGAAAAAATTGTAGACATATACCAATTGTTTATAAACCAAATATAAAAAAAGGCTGCTTGTAATGCAACCTTTAAATTGTGAGATAACGTTTTAATAATATGCGGTTATGGCAAAACCGCACATAACCGTCATATTTTATCTTGAAATATCGATAATTTCAAATTCGATTTGACCTGCTGGAACATCTATAACGGCTACGTCACCTTTAGATTTACCCAGTAAACCTTTGGCAATCGGAGATTTAACAGAGATCTTACCTAACTTCATATCTGCTTCAGTTTCAGATACCAACTGGTAAGTCATTTCAGCGCCATTTTTCTTGTTTTTAATCTTTACAATAGAAAGTGCTAACACTTTTGATGTATCTAATTTTGATTCATCAATCAATCGAGCTCCAGCTAATGTGTTTTCCAAGTTCGCGATTTTCGCTTCATGTAAACCCTGCGCTTCTTTTGCTGCATCATATTCTGCATTCTCAGATAAATCGCCTTTGTCTCGAGCTTCTGCTATAGCATTTGAGATCAGGCTTCTTCCTTCAGTTTTAAGATAGTGCAACTCGTCCTTGAGTTTTTGTAATCCCTCTGCGGTGTAATAAGTTACTTCTGCCATAATTATTATTATTTATTTTTATCTTATTTTTTCAAAATGAAACAAGACCATGTTATCCTTGTCAGATAACATGGTCTCGTTTGATGTAATACGAAGGTAAGAATTGTTTTTAACAAAACAAATTCTAACTTATTAATTCAGATCAATTCTCTTCATCATCGACAAACCGATAACCTAACCCTCTAACAGTCTGCAAGTAATGAGGTTTGTCTGGATTTTTCTCAATCTTTTTCCTTAGTCGAACGACGTGCATATCCAATGTACGGGTATTGACATTAGAACTATATCCCCACACCACTTCCATTAATTCTTCACGTGTTATTTCTTTGCCTACATTTTGTAAAAAATGCAATAAAATTCTATTTTCTAAAATTGTCAATTCAATCTTTCTACCATCTCTTATTAATGAGTGGATATTGGGTTGATGCTCGGTTTTACCAAAATGGTACACTTCAGGTGTATTTTTGGGCAGAAAGAAACGAACTTTATTTTCTATCATAGCTATCAATACATCCATATTGAAAGGTTTACTGATATAATCGGTGACCCCAAAGCTATAGGCTTCAATTTTATCAATATCCTGAGATTTGGCAGTCATCATGATGACTATGTTTTCAAATCCTGCTTTTCGAATACTTTCACAAATTTCATTACCTTCTTTGCCTGGTAACATCCAATCTAATAATACAACATCTGGTCTTTTTTCTAAAATCAACTTTTCAGCCTCATTTCCATCCCCCGTTTGAACAACATTGTATCCTTCCGTTTCTAATCTGTGACGAACTAAAAAGCGTAGATTTTCATCATCTTCAATAACAGCTACAGTTATTTCTTTGCTCATAATTAATTATATTTTAAACTGAAAAAATGAGTGTAAAGGTAGTTCCTTTACCTACTTCACTTTTTACAGAAATTTCTCCTCCCATAAATTCTGTTATCTCTTTACAAAAGGCTAAACCTAAACCAATACTTCCTTGTTGATTGTACTGACTCTTTATGCGATAGAATTTCTTAAATATATTTGAAAACTCACTTTTATTTATGCCGATTCCTTCGTCCCTAAAGATAATAACAAAATTCTTTTTATTTTGTTGTATTTTAATATCTAATATTTTCCTCTTTTGATCAGAATATTTATAAGCATTATCGATCAAATTTTGAAACACACTGGTCAATAAAACGGGGTCTGCTAGCAAACTTGATTTGACATTAATTTCCTTTGAAATTTTGAAATCAGCATGTTTTAACTGTGTAGAAGCGACAATATTATCAACAAAAGAATTTAAATCAATTTCTTCTTTTTTAAACTTAATCGTCTTATTTTCAATTTGACTAAAAGACAACAACTTATTCATCAAATTATTCAATCGATCAGATTCCTGATCTAATATGTTACCATACATAATACGCTCCTCATCGGATAAATATTGTGCACTTTTAATGTTATTACCTGCGATCTTAATGACACTGACTGGTGTTTTGAATTCATGTGTCAAATTATTAATAAAATCGTATTGTAGCTTGAATAACCTTCCATTAATTTCTAAATTTCGATAAATTAAGTATAAAATAACAAGCAGGATTAAATAAACAAGTGAGATACCTAGTACAATAGGAAAAAAACTTCGGTTTACTTCTTTTGAAATAAAGGACTCACCCGAATGGAATAATAATTTGTAATCTGCCAAAGCGCCTGGTAAAGGCATTTCGGTCACATACTCTTTAATATCTGAAGTAATTGGCGCTCTCACAATAGGAACTACTTCAATGCGTTCATATAAATTTGGATAGATATTTTTGACCTCTAGTAAGGTGGGATCCACATTGAAAACAAACATATCCTGTTCATAATTTACAATATGATCTAATTTTGTATCCATAATATCTTTATATACCAACAAATCATTGATTCGTGGAATATTAAGATAGGTAATTCTTCCAGGTTGAGTAGCATAAAAAACTCGAAGGATATCGCGATCTGTCAACTTGGAGCTAGACTGTAATTTGTCAATATAACTGGCTATTTTGATTCCCATACTATTCAACTCATCATTGAATGGCCCCATCTCTTCGCGCTTGGTAATATATCTTTTATTTAAGCCTCGATTGTTTATGGTAAATATGGATAAGGTTTTGGGTCTAATATTTAATCCATTGATCGAAAAACCTGCCAAAGCATTGACATCATTACTAAATAGCATATCATAGAATGCTATTTCTTTGACAAAGGGATAGGAGCTTAAGACGCTATAAGCATATTTACCGGCTTCCAGAGAATCGAGATATCCCTGATAAAAAGAAACTTCAGGAACACGATTTTGAAAAAAATCATTGAAAGGTACTAATGTCAAATCAAAGACTTCTGATTTGCGATTGGTAAATTCATTATCAACATGATTAATCGTATAATTACGAGCGGCAAAAACAACAACAAAATAGAGTAAGGTAACAAAGGCGAAAAAAACAAAAAGTAACCCAAAATTCTTACGATAATTATAACTTGTTTCTCTCATCACCCACTATTTACCGATGTATTTATCCAAAAACTTTTCAAATTCTTGATAATATTGAATAATATTTTCTTCCTTCTTAAAGGTCCGACCCTCTTCTTCTTTTAAAAGATATTGAACCGGGATATTATTATTTTTTAATTTTTGTACAAATTGATTCGCATCTGTTACTGAACTAAATCTATCTTTTCCTCCTTGTGCCAACAACACGGGTATCTTCACGCGATTGGAGTGAAATACAGGAGATATTTGCTTAAACATACCGGATTCCCTTACAGGATTACCAATGATTTGATAATACTTTTGTAAGTAAGGTTTTACATATGGGGGAATATCTCTAAAATAAGTAAATAGGTTTGTAAAGCCGGAGTACGATACTGCACAGGCATACATATCGGAGTTAAAGCAGGCTGCATGTAATGCAGAATATCCACCAAAACCTTTCCCAACGATAGCAATTCTATCTTTATCGGCGATTCCTTCGCGGATCAACCATTTCACTCCGTCGGTTATATCATCTTGGATCTTACCTCCCCATTCTTTAAATCCAGCTGACCAAAATTCTTTTCCAAAACCTATTGAACCTCGATAATTCATTTGAAAAACGACATACCCTCGATTAGCTAAAAATTGTGCTTCATGATCAAAACCCCAAACTTCTCGTTGATTGGGTCCGTCATGAGGAAGAACGACCATTGGAAGATTTTTTCGATCTTCATGCAATGGATAGGTAATAAATCCGGTAATGATCTTACCATCTCGTGCTTGATACTTTATAAATTCTGTCTGGGATAAATCACGATCTTTCAAATTGGGATTATTGTCAGTAAGCTTATGAAGATCATTATCCTGACAGTCGAAGTAATAAATCGCTCCTGGATTGGTATCCGTATAGGTTCGGATTATAATTTTATCAAATTGGGCATCGACATCAATAACATCAAATTCTGAACCTTTGGTTTTTTCAGATATCTTTTTAAAAATTTGCGCAACTTTTTCATTGAAAAAATATCGTTTCTTTTTGACACGGTATAAGATGCATAGTTCATCTCATTCGTGTAATGGGAATAGTCCCCCCAATCTAAGTCAACTTCCTTATTGCTAAATATTTCATGTACTTCTCTTTTTCCAACCAAATCATACTCTATCAAGGAGAGCTTATCTCTGCCGATATTGGAGAGCGCATAAATATTTGTGGTTGAATTTTTCACAAACCCCATGGGTATAATAGTCGATCCAAAATCATTTTTTAGGACTTGATGGAAAGGTTGAAGATTATCTGCGCGATACATCAAGGACTCTTCTACACTGTCATTGGCCATGACCAGTCTTACTTGACCATCATTGGAGATGTACCAAGCATTGATGTTTCCTGGATTTTGTAAGATCACCTCAGATTTGCGTCCATCAATATATAATTTATGAAGATCAAAAGTAGAAGAATCACGATTGTTGATCGCTACAATAATGCCTTTATCGTATAATCTTGAAGGTTGCACCCAACGAAATTTTGCTTTCATAGGTTTTATTAAAGGTTGAAGCGCATCAGTAAGAATGTTGACCGCATACAATCTTAAACTATCATTAGTAGCCTGCTCTATGGAGAAAATAATTTCTTCATTGTCCCCCCACACAAAACTATTGACATTCATATCGTTTTGATAGGTGAGTTGTTTTGAACTATCTCGATTGTTTAAATTTAATAAAAATATATTTTTGCAATGATTATCTAAACCTATATATGCTATAAAATTACCATCAGGAGAGATTTTAAAAGAAGTTTTTTCAGGAGTTGAGAAAAAACTTTCAATAGGTATTCGCTCTGTTCTATTTTCAGAACAGCCCATACCCAGAAGTGTGATAATTACTATAGATAATATAATGTGTGCGCGCATAAACAATCTCATTCGTCAACTTAATCAAAGATTAAAATTAAATACCAATAACAAATCATGTGCAACCTTATTTTTACAAGAACATCTTGATTTTATTGCATTTCAATATAAATAATATATATTTCAATAAGGCAATTAAAGTTTATATTTTTGTCTTTATGTATTTATATAACATATCCATTATATCAGAAGAATCAGTACATCAGGAAATAGTTTCTTGGATTAAAGAAAATCTGCTAGCAAACACGAGTTTCAATCCGCATTTTTTAGAAATGCTTCATTCTCCGCATGAAGGAATTACGTATTGTTTACAGATTCAGGTGCCTTCAGAGGAAGATATTGCTCGATTTCAGCAAGATCATTTAATCCATTTACAAAATGTAATCTTATCTAAGTATCAAGATAAAGCTTTCATTTTTGATAGTACGATGAAATATCTATAAAAAAGGAGCGATAATAACTATCGCTCCTTTTTTATATTTTCTTCGATCAGCTCCCACTTTGGATCATAACTAATTTTTGGAGTCATAAAATGCAACAAAACTAACCTTGAATAACGGAAGTTGAAGGGCGCAAAGATAATGATCGTTGCGAAAAGCACTAACATATAAGTCCAAGGGGATTCACTACCAGTAAGCACAGCAGTTGCGAGTGCAAAAGTGACGACTTCTGCTACTGACATGGCATAGCTCACATACATAGCTGCATAAAAATAACCTGGCTCTATTTCAAACGTCAAATTACAAACGGAACATACCTCTTTTGTCTTCTGTTTACTGAAACCATAAACAGATCCCTCAAACATATTTCCGACATGACATCTTGGACATTTTGAATGGATCAATGCATGAATTTTAGATGTTGGCATATAGATTTAGTTTAGAGAATTTTTTCTTGCGATTTATTCAGTTTTGAGGTGCGAAATTTTTTATACCATAATAACCCTAATCCAGCTGCTGCTAAATAAGGTATCGCAAGTAAAAATAAAATGCCATCATTTAAGCCCTTTCCTTGTGTATTGCCATTTTGGGTCGAGTTTTCGGCATTTAAAGAGCACATAGCGCATTGAGCCTGTACTGAACTAAGAGGTGCTACAGTAATTGTACAAATCAAAAACAATGTAACTAGCAAATACTTAAACATTTTCATATTACAAAGATACTTAAAATATCGATGAGATCTAGTCTTTAAACTTTGAAAATTTCTCCCAAAAGCCATCAGCTTGTAATGGAGCTTTTAATGTCATCATTTCTTTTTTGATTGGATGCATAAAAGTCAGCGACCTGGAATGTAAACATATACTTCCTTTTGAGCTACCTCTAGGATAACCATATTTATTATCTCCAACGATGGGACAGCCCATAGTGGACAATTGTACTCGAATCTGGTGGGTGCGTCCAGTCAATGGCTCTACTTTCAACAGGTGAAACCCATTCAACTCGCCGATCAAGGAATAATCTAATTCGGCATAACTACTTTCTTTCACTTCTTTGTTGAACGCTTTAGTTACCATTTTTTCTCGATTCCGAACAAGCCAATTAATCAATTTTCCAGCGGGTTCCACTGGCCTTTGTCTGACCACAGCAAGATATGTTTTCTTTACCTGTCGATCTTTAAACAATTTATTCATACGCTCTAGTGATTTACTTGTCTTGGCAAAAACAATTAATCCACTAACAGGTCTATCCAAACGATGGATAACGCCTAGAAAAGCCTCATTAGGTTTATGGTATTTATGTTTTAAATATTCCTTTACCATCTCTTCTAAAGACTTATCACCTGTATCATCTACTTGAACAATATCCCCTGCTCTTTTATTGATGGCAATGAGGTGATTATCCTCATATATAACATCTTTATCTGTAATATAATGCATTTAAATAAAATAAAATCCTTCTATAATCAGAATTTATAGACTAAGTGATTTGCTGATTATTAAAACAAAGATACAGCTAATCGGAATACCGAAAAAAAGTAAAGGACAATTTTACATGAAAATTGTCCTTTACTTTTTGTTAAAAATATAATATTCTATTGTATCGAATCTTTCAGTGCTTGCTGATTAGCCTTTTTTGTTTCTTTTTCTTTCTTTTTAAAGAAACCTCTTAGCAAGAAGTTACTTTGCAAAGCTTCCATATTCTGGTCTAATTTAGCTGTACTTGTATTTAAATTCCGTACGACCTCTCTGAGTTCATTGCCAACTGTAGGGTCGTTGATCAATGTACCGATAGCATTATCTTTATTATTTAATTTATTTGATGCGGCATTTAAGTTTGTCATCAAAGCATTAGCCGTTTGAGATACACCCTGTAACTGCGCTGCCGATGATCTTAAACTTGCGAATACTGCGGTATCCGTTGCCAAATCGTGTACTAAACCTTTTTTAGAATTTAATTTATCAGTCAATAAAACAAGATTTGAAGTCGCTGTATTTGCGCTCGCCATCACTTGACTGATCGAACGTAAGGATTGCTGTAAAGATGATACTAAAGCGGTATCGGTCAATAAAGAGCCAACCACTCCTCGACCTTCCACCAACCCGCGTGAAATCTCTACGAAATCTGTAGTAATTTTTGCCAGATTCTGATTATTTAACTGCAAAGTTTCCATCATTGCCTCCATATCAGCAGCTTTTGCCGAACGAAGAAAGTCGTTCGCTTCGATTGAAGGTGCATTTTGAGAACCACCCGATATCACAATAATCTTATTACCAATAAGACCGTCAGATCCCAATTTGGTAATGGCATCTTTACGGATATATTCAGCAGATTTTTCTTCGATCGTCATCACAACTTCGACATCTTGTAGATTCTTGAAATGAATATTTTTTATAATACCAACTTTAACACCTGAAAACCAAACATTACTTCCTACTTTCAAACCAGCGACATCAGGAAAAGATGTCGTAATTTCAAAGGTTTTTGTAAATTTCTTTTGCTGGCTACCCAGTATAAATATACCCGCAATCAGAATAGCTAACCCTATAAAAACAAATAGTCCAACTATCACTGCTCTCTTATTTTCTGCTTTGCTCATTTAATTAAACAATAAAATTATAATCATAAAACGCTTTAACTCGCGCATCATTTGTTTCAAATATTTCTTTAAAAGATCCCTGTCTCTCAAATTTCCCATCTAATAGCATTACAATGCGATCACCCACTGATCGCGCGCAAGCTAAATCATGTGTAATAATAATGGATGAGGTTTTATAACGCAGCTGGACTTCATTGATTAGACTATTGATATCTAAACAAGTGATCGGATCTAATCCCGCAGTAGGCTCATCGTACATCATAATATCTGGACGTAAGATCAATGTACGCGCGATACCAATTCTTTTTCGTTGACCTCCTGATAATTCTGAAGGCATTTGATTAATCGCTTGTGATAACCCTACACCCTCCAATACATCTTCTACTTCTTTATTAATTTCTGTTCTTGTCAGATTTCTTTTATTACGTATCAATGGAAATTCCAAGTTTTCCCGAACAGTCATACTGTCGTACAAAGCACTGTTCTGAAATGAAAATCCAATTTTTAAACGTAGTTTCATCAGATCATGATCTCTTAAATCGTTGACCGAAATCCCTAAAACATTTATTGTTCCGTTATCTGGCTTCAATAAACCCGCAATAAGCTTAATCAGGACTGATTTACCTGTACCTGATCGTCCCAATACGACTAAGTTTTCTCCACGGTATAAATCTAGATCTACATTTTTCAAAACATGATTTTCACCAAATGATTTACTGACCCCACGTAGGGTAATAACAGCATCCTGATAATCAATATGTGTTTTAGCTTTTTCCATACCTAATTTATTATCGCTAAAATTTGTACAATAATAATCTCTTCAATAAAAACTAAGAACATAGAGGCAACAACCGCAGCATTAGCTGCTTTACCCACACCCTCTGTCCCTTTTGAGGAATAATATCCACAATAACAACTTACTGCTCCAATTGTAAAACCAAATACGACAGCTCTAAACACCATCGCCCATAAATCTTGATAGCCAATGGTTTCAAATACTTGCGTAAAGAAACTTAAAAAGCTTAAATCATCTTTGGATGCCAAACTCAGGTATCCACCTAGCAGTCCAATTCCTGCAACATAAAAAGTTAAAATAGGGATACTGATTGTTGTCGCGATGATGCGACTAACGATTAAGAATTTAAATGGATTGGTCCCCGATACCTCCATGGCATCAATCTGTTCGGTCACATTCATAGAGCTCAACTCTGCTCCTACCTGCGAACCGATTTTACCTGAAGCAATTAATGCTGTCACTAAAGGTGCTAAAGCACGTACGATCGCAATAGAAATCAAAGAAGGCAACCAAGAGGTAGCTCCGAACTCTTCCAATGAAGGACGTGACTGTTTTGTGAAAACAAACCCGACAATAAAGCCCGTTACACTAATCAAGGGCAAGGATTTCCAGCCTATCTCAAAACATTGCCGTATTATTTCCTTAAATTCATATGGTGGTGTAACAAGTTCGCGCCAAAATCGAAGTAAGAAACGATGAATATTTGCAAATTCAGTAAAAAATGATCGAAGTTTATTTAACATTAAAATAAATATTTCCTGTGTATAATAATTCTATAACACGAATGAAGGGATAAAGGTACAAAAAATAGGTAATTATTATCATCCCATAATCACTTACTTTGAGACTAAGCTTTCTTATAATCCTAGAAAACAACAAAATAATCTTCATAAAGTTTTGCCTTCATCAAAAAACATACCATGGATTAAACCATTTGCTAATTCAACCTGTCATACCTACAAAGATTCTATAATTTCACAATTTATAAAATTGAATTGTCATGAATAAAGTTAAACATATAAAACTAATCGCTATAGCAGTATTTACTATACTATTTTTTGCGATTCCAAAGTCATCCATAGCGCAACGTGGATACTCAAATTATAATAGTGGTGTATCTTTTCAAACATTTTATGATGAATTAGCCCCCTATGGTGATTGGGTAAACGATCGTACTTACGGCTATATATGGATTCCTGATGTAGGTCCTAATTTTCAACCTTATTCTACTAACGGATATTGGACTATGACTGAATATGGCAATACCTGGGTATCGAACTATTCTTGGGGTTGGGCACCATTCCACTATGGAAGATGGGAATACAATAACAATTATGGTTGGGCATGGATTCCAGATTATGAATGGGGACCTGCATGGGTAAATTGGAGAGAGGGATCTGGTTATTATGGCTGGGCACCTTTGGGAATAAATATCTCGATCAACCTACCTATGAATTTATGGGTATTTGTTGGATCATCTAACATTTATAGTAATAGATTAGATCGTTACTATGTACATCCTAGAAATTATAATAATTTTTATAATAATACGACAATTATCCACAACACGGTTATTATTAACAATAGAAACTATTATGGTGGTCCAAGAAGATCGGATATTGAAAGAATTACAGGTAGACGTGTCCATGTAAGAAGTATCAACGATGCAGGAAGACCAGGAGCATCACGTGTGACTAGAAGTAGCGTTGATATGTACCGCCCAAATGTGGATCGTAACTCTAGAACAGATGCAAGACCAAGCCGAGTTGCTGAAGCTTCATCTCGTACAAGAAGCAACAATACGACCTTACAAAATAGAAATGATCGAGTGATCTCCACGAGAGATAACATGACCAGTACAAGAGGTAACCGCGAATTGTATATTGACAATAGTGGAAATGCGACCGTAAGATCAAGCACAGACTCAAACACAGGGAATAAAACAACTGAGCGTTCTAGAAATAATAGCAATACTGTGGATAGAACACAAAATGTAGACAGTCGTGTAAATAATAATGGAAATAACAGTAATAGTCGGACAAGAACGAATACAACTACTACAGGAAATACGAGAGAAAGAGTACCGTCAACTGAAAACAATAATACTTCAGTTCGTACTGAACGATCTTCAAGTAATCCTCCTTCTGTAGAACAATCGAGAACGGAACGTCCTGCTAGGGTACAAAATACTTCTGGAAGTGAAAATAGAAGTAGCAGAACTGCTCCATCGAATACTACTGAACGTCCAGCTCGGGTACAAAACACTTCTGGAAGTGAAACTAGAAGTAGTAGAACTGCTCCGTCAAATAATACTGAACGTCCAGCGAGAGTGCAAAACACTTCTGGAAGTGAAACTAGAAGTAGCAGAACTGCTCCATCGAATACTACTGAACGTCCAGCTCGGGTACAAAACACTTCTGGAAGTGAAACTAGAAGTAGTAGAACTGCTCCGTCAAATAATACTGAACGTCCAGCGAGAGTGCAATCTAACTCGGCAGAAAGAGGTTCTTCGAGTAGAGCTTCAACCAGCAATGTGGAAAGAAGTTCATCACAATCAGGCACAACACGTAGCACAAATAGTGGTTCGCGCACCAGATAAACAAAAACAAGATTCGTTTAAAAGAGGTTTGGTATTGGATTATCAAACCTCTTTTTTATTCCCCATATACCATGACGCAAAAGTTTCATTTTTCGAACAATTACCTTAAATTGATGTTAATTAGTAAATTTACATCATTATTTATTTAATAAAACGAGGCGAATGGCTCAACTTACATCTATACTAGATAACGATTTTTACAAGTTCACGATGCAATATGCTGTTGTCAAGCTCTTTCCCAAAGCAAAGGCTCGATATCAATTTATAAATCGTGGACAGCATAAATATCCTCCAGGATTTGATCAAAAATTAAGAGAAGCAATTGACGCAATGGCAAAATTAAAATTGACCAAAGCTGAAAAAACATTTTTTGCGCAAAACTGTCCCTACATCGATCCAACTTATTTTGACTTTTTACAAGGCTATCGGTATGATCCTGAAGAGATCACTATTATCCAGAATGGTGATGATTTAGAAGTTAAAATTGAGGGATACTGGTATCGTACCATCCTATGGGAAGTTCCTGTTATGTCTTTAATATGTGAGCTTTACTATGAAGTCACGGAACAGGAGCGCTTATCAGATGAACAGGTAATCACTGATGCTAGAAATAAAATTGAGAAATATAAAAAGTTGGCCATCACGATTGCAGATTTTGGTACAAGAAGACGACATTCGTATCATGTACATAAACTTGTTGTGGAAACTTTAAAAAAATATGGCGCCGGTACCTTCATCGGAACAAGTAACGTACACCTTGCTATGCAATATCAAACTAAACCAATCGGCACGCATGCGCATGAATGGTTTATGTTTCATGCTGCTAAATATGGATTCAAAATGGCAAATTTACTAGGCTTAGAGCATTGGGCTGATGTGTATCGAGGTGATTTAGGAATTGCATTATCCGATACCTATACAACAGAAGTATTCTTTAGACAATTTGACAAGAAACTTACGAAACTATTTGATGGGGTAAGACATGATAGTGGAGATCCAATAGAATTTGCCGAGAAAATCATTTCTCATTATGTCAATAAGGGAATCGATCCTTTATCAAAAACCATTATTTTTTCCGACGGATTAGATTATGAAAAAGTCGCTCATATTACACAATATTGCAAAGGAAAGATTGGGCATTCATTTGGAGTTGGAACAAATTTAACTAACGATGTGGGATTAAAACAAATGAACATCGTGATTAAGATGACTGAAACTCAGCCCGAGGATGATGAATGGACTCAGGTCATAAAACTATCTGATGAACCTAAAAAAAACACAGGAGACCCCGCTACGATCAAATTGGCAAAACAAATATTAATGATACATGACTAGAGATATATACGGCGAAGCCTTAAATGATTATTACCTCCACCAAAAAGAGATAGCTCCTCTACTTTTACATAGTAGTTATGGAGATATTGAAGAAATGCCGGTAGATATATTTTTTCGTGACCAAGAAGAAATCCCTGAATTAGAATTTATCGCACTTTCTCTATGTGACGGTCGTGTTTTGGATGTTGGTGCTGGTGCCGGTTGTCACACCTTATATTTACAAGACAAAAACT
Source organism: Sphingobacterium sp. PCS056 (assembly GCF_023273895.1). Lineage (NCBI taxonomy): Bacteria > Pseudomonadati > Bacteroidota > Sphingobacteriia > Sphingobacteriales > Sphingobacteriaceae > Sphingobacterium > Sphingobacterium sp. PCS056. Next base: position 88,584 of record NZ_CP096883.1, read on the forward strand.
TTGATGTTGAGGCTTTAGAAATATCGAATATTGCATGTCAAATCATGCAGCAACGGGGTGTTCAAAAAATTCATCATAACGACTTTTATCAATTTAAAGGTGAACAATATGACACACTGCTATTCTTGATGAATGGGATTGGACTGGCTGGAGATATTGACGGATTTAAAAAATTATTACTTCATGCTGAATCATTATTGACTTCAAGAGGTCAACTTATTTTTGATACTTCAAATATTGATTATCTTTATGAAGAGTATAAAATAAAGCGTCCAGAACATTATTTTGGAGAAATTAATTACCAATATCAATATCAAGGCAATTTTGGAGAGAAATTTAAGTGGTTATATCTGGACCAAAAAATGCTCATTAACATTGCTCATGAATTGAACTGGGTTGTTCAAATTTTATTTGAAGATGAGCATGACCAATATTTAGTTCGAATGGAAAAAAGAAAATAGCATCTGCTGCGATCCAAAACTGACTCTATTAAAATAGCCTCTGTTCTTTTATCATGAAACTTATATCAAATTCAAATATTACCTTATTTGAATTTGATATAAGTTTCAATAATAATCTGCTTTACTCCTAATTCTGGAAGATTTTCTTGTCCCTTTTGAATGAGGGTGTCTCCTTTTTGAATCAATTCGAAATCAAAGATATTATTTTCCCAATCTCGCAAACTGCAGTATTGAAGTCGTTCTTGATATTTGTTACCATTTAATGTATAAGTTCCACCTCCAGAAACAAATAAAGGATCTTTTCCTTTGCCCTTCTCTTTGTCATGATTAAAGAAAGAAAAATGATTTTCATTGAACATTTTAAACATCTCTGTTTTTAATGTATCTGAAAAAGCAATAATAGTATCCCCTCCTTTGATGGTTTTACTTTCAATTAAACGATAGGTTCCTGAAAGGTTTTGATCACTTTCGACTGCCTTATCTATTTTTTTAGAACAAGAGGTACACAAAATAAAGGACAACAAGACTAGCAGCTTTTGATTTTTTAGGTTTTTCATAAAATGGTTTTATAATAATGGCGTTCAAATAATTATAGTCTGAACGCTATTAAAGATGCAAGATTTTTTTTGTACCACCAAACACATCAGGTCAAATTATTCTCTTCACCTACTACATTTGTACCAAGGTTGTAATTTTGCAGTTTTCATAACAGGATATCTTTTAATACCATGTGTATCCTAAAAATGCATCAATGAGATGGTCTTAAGAATCTGCTGACTTTTCGATCTATTTAACATCGGGTATCCTTATCCAAATATCTTAGCTATACTAGCTTCAGCGTAACCAGCACTTGCTGTCATACCCTTTCCCCCGATGCCTGTACGTACATGTATACGATCACTGATATCCAATTCTAATATTTCATCGTCATGCTGTGCATAAAATCCAGCCCAAGAACTTGCAATCATCGTATGATCAACAGGAAGAATACGATTTGCCTCATTCAGCATCAAATCGTTAATAGTAGCGTGAATAGAAAAACCGAGTTCATCTAATTGACTTCCGCTAGCATATTCATGTGAATCGCCAATGATAATGCTGCCATCCACTGCTTGTTTAAATAAAATGTGAATACCTTGCTTACGTAATTCATGATAATGCTCAGGCACGACTACTTGGTGGAAAGAAGGACAATAGGCTTCAAAACTCTCATAGCGGCGTATCGTAAGTCCTGTTAAAATGTTACCAGGCAAATGCATCGATTTCAGCGGTTTGGTACGCATCATTTGCAATTTACTAATCGTCAAACCACTATTTTCAAAGAGTGATCGGTATAGAATTTTAAATTCATACCCGTTACATATAATAACCTTATCTGTGTAGAATACTTCATGGTCACTACTCGTCACGTTGACAGTATCGGCTTTATCTTCACAAGCTATCACTGTCTTATTATATTTTAAAGTATATTGATCAAACTTACTTTGCATATAGTGATGTAAACGATGGATCATTAAATCTGGTTCTACGCTTACTTCCTGTTTAAAAATAATGGCCTCTTTGACATAAGAGGCATGCATCATTGGATAAGCTTGCAATACTTGTTCTTTGGACCATAGTTCATGGTCATAATCAACAAGTTGGTAATGTGCACTTAATTCATGTAACAGCTGAACTTCATCCGGATCGGAAGCAATGTACATACTGCCATTATTACGGACAGAGATATCCATTTCATTTTGTATGGATTTGTAGATTTCCAAGCCTCTAACACCATAATCAAACCATCGTCCAGCCATTCCAGAAGGTACAACTTGTCCAAAATTTCGCACTGTTGAACTGACGGGATAATTATCCTTCTCTAATTGCAAAACACGTAATCCTTTTAATAATGCATGATAAGCATGAAATGTGCCTAGAATACCACCTCCGACAACAATTAGATCGTATTTATTTGAATCCATATTTATGTATATTTTTATTAACTTACTTGAACATCACTATTACTAGCATTCCAGGGTTTTATAGGATTTTGTTCTTTTTTATCGATACCCTCTTTTTTACGAACGAAGTAGCATAATGATACCAAAGATAGTCCACCCCCTATTATTGAAGTAAGGAAAACTAATTGTATAAAATAGCTCCCCCATGTGACTGAATTGGGTAATAGTTCTTTATTGATCAAAACTAAAAAACTTCCCAAATAACCAATTGAATCTGCTAGATACATGACAAATCCAATATTGCTTTTCATTTTATAAGTAGCAATCATTCTTTCAAAAAATATGGCGTTATAAGGAATATAAGCTAAGTATAGACCCAAACCGACCATCAACATCCAACTCAGACCATCGATATATTGATAGTTGAATAAGTAAGTCGAACCACCTGCTATAAAAAATCCCGCTATAATCATGATATGAATCAGTTTAAATGCTTTTAAATTATCTTTAACAACGATTAACAAAGCAACCCATATCAAGACAATCATAGCGATGATACCGTCAACTTTTGCGAAAATACCAGTACCTTTTATATGTAACATTTCCCAAATTTCGATTTCGAAATTGTCACGTACATCCCTGATGATGGTCAGCATGGTATAAATAAAAACAGTCAGTATAATACCTGGTTTAAACATTTTAAAAAATTCTTTTCGACTTGTACTATCCATAGCAATTCGCTCGGTACGGAGTAATTTATCTTGCTCAGTTGGGTCCGGTGCATTTTCCAATAACCAGACACATCCTATAAATGGTAATAAGAATAAAAATCCTGTACAGAAAGGCATCCAATATTCATTGATTGGAAAAGTAAGCATAAGCCAACGTCCAGTAGTCTTTATAAGACCTGATGCAAAAATCAAACTAACAGCCATCACAGCCCCCATGATCTCTGTATAGCGACGACCTTCTAGGTAACTAAAAACCAAACCCCATACCATACCCAAAGGAAATCCATTTAATAAGAGAAAAATAACATTCCAAGGACGTGGGCAACAGGCAAATGCCAGTAAACTAATCCACGAAATACTAATGAGTAGAATCAAATAGCGTCCCCGATTCTTATGCTTACTCTCAGCTATAAATTTAATACCATAAAACTTAGAAATCATGTAGCCAATCATTTGAGTAATCACCAAACAAACTTTATAATTGATACCCCATATCGTCTCATCATCAAATGAAGCTGCTGTAAAGGATTTTCTAAAAGAATACATACACGTGTAACATAGAAATGCTGTAACAGCCAAGAGAACAGCTACAGATTTTTCATCCAGTTGATTAATACGGTTTTTAAATTTATCTGATAATCCCATCATTTAGATTTTAGTATGTGACAATTTCTCACAACCAAAAGTAAAATTCAGAAATTAGCAAAAAACTAAACTTTTGTTAAGTATTTGTAAACAAATATAATTATATTCGGGAAATATGATTACAAATAAAAAGGCTTTCTCCATGGAGAAAGCCTTTTTATTTGTAATGCATTACTAGCTATTTTTTATGCTGTTCAAAAAAATAAACGATTAACATGATCGCTTTTTCCTTCCCTATATTTCTAGGTGTATGTGATAGCCTTCCGTTAAAAAATATAGAATCGCCTTCATCAAGTACGATCACCTGATCTTTAAAAACATATTCTACTTGACCACTAAGTATATATTTATATTCAAATGCCTCAGTCTGTACCATTGGTCTTTTGGCATCTGGTTGTAATTCGAGTAAGACAATATCCAGTGTTGAACTATCAATGGATGAAGTAAATATACGTTTATAGTGAAATCCTATAGCTTGTTCTTTTTCAAACTCAACATAACTATCTTTCTTTTTTACAATAATAGGACCTAAGGCATTGTCCGAATTAAAATCTTTAAAAAATTCATTTAAATCAACTTCAAGCGCATTGATAATATTAATCAAGACAAACAATGAAGGCACAGTTCTATTGTTTTCAATTTGAGAAATCAATCCTTTGCTGACTCCGGCTTTAACCGCTAATTCTTGAATAGTCACTCCGTTAATCTTACGGATTTCCTTAATTTTATTACTGATCCTAAATATCGTATTATCTTCCATAATCAACCTCAAAATTAAACAAATTATTGTCAACAGTGCCATTAAGTTTTTATTACCTAACAACAGATTAACATGTTACTTCATATACTACATTAACAATACTAGTAATATTGACTTAACGTTTCATTCATATACAAAAACGTTTTAAAAAACGTCTTTGAAATTACCATACCTTTCTGCGGGAATAGCTAAGGATAGCTACTGATTCTGATTAATGGTTATGAATATTATGATATCGATCATTATTATTAGAATAGACCAATCTATGTATCTCTTCTATTTTAATGATGTATAATTTACATTAATTTTCGAAACAGTAGACATTTCCAGCAAAATCCATCACATATAGCAAATTGTCTTTTATAAGTACCTCAGCCAAAATTGGAACACCTAAATTAATTTTTCCTTTTAAATTCCCTTCCTCACCTAAACGATATAAGTAACCATCTGATGCTCCAAACACCAAGTCAGATCCACTTTGCTGTACTGCAGCTTCAACTGTTGCAACGAGTTTATTTTGATCAGGTGTACTATATGAAGAAGTATAGATAAGTGCTTCACCAGTAAGAAAATTCCATCTTTCTTCTAAAGTACTCTTGTCTAATGCAACAATTCCCTTATCGGAAGTAGACAATATTAATTGTTGATGACTTACTACAGGTGTTGCCATCACTTTAAAATCATAATCAAACATTTTTTTACGTAATATCTGACCCGTTAACTTATCCAATACAAAGACAGTGTTTAATCCTGTTACATAAATTTCTTGACCAACAACTGCAACACCGGAGCTTCTAAAACGTAGACCATCTTCATTCTTCTTCCAAATTAATTTTCCAGTTTTTCTATCATGGGCAAACAGACTATTCCAATTAGCACCAGTAAACAACTGATCTTGGGTAATGGTCATCTCGCCTGGCATTGCCTCTCCACCATTCCAGTCTTTATTTTTCCATATTTCCTGACCCGTTTGTAAATCTAATGCAGTTAAATATGATCCATAACCGGTGTAGTAAACTCCTTCATAAATAGCTCCTGCAGTTACATAACTTGGTAAACTCCCTTGACTCAAAGCCTTTTCCCAAATTAATTTACCAGTCTTCGCTTCCAGAGCATAAGCATTACCTGAGACATCAGTACCGACAACAATCCCATCCTGAAAACGAAGTTTTTGCTTAATAGAATTGACTGTCGAAAATGACCATACTTTCTTCCCAGACTTTTCGTCCAATGCTACTATAGTAGATCTTCCATTCCCTCCATCGTCAAAAGTACCGCCAATAATAAGACCATCTGCTACAACAGGACTTACTTTCCAACTGTTACCGCCTAAATTACTAATCCAATTAAGTCGAAAATCTTGTCTGTTAATATCTTTTCCAAAACTTTGCTTTTTAATAGCTTGTGTACCATCTTTATAGTCAACTTCTACATATACAATAAAAGATTTATTGACAACTTTCATAATTGGTGCTGATTCCCAAGTCCAATCTGAAATTGCTTTTAATGGTACAAACAAGATTTGATTTCCTTTATCATTAAGAACTCGGATATGGACAGATTTTATTGTACGATTGCTATCATATATTTGAGCTCGAAAAGAAATCAAATCTTTTGTGTGAGTTTGTAAAGTCGGATCTAAGAGTTGAATATGGTTATTCAAATTGGTATATTTTGAAGAAACATCTCTTACACCTTCTTTGGTTACTTTAATCTCTAAAAACTGCCCAACAGCATGATCTATACCTCCTTTATTAGGTGCATTTGTCGAAATTACACGAACACCATTATTCTTATTAACAAAAGAGTAATTATTATGCCAGTGACCAAATAACCAAGCCTTAAGATTATACTCTTTAAGATCAATTTTGGATGTTTTTCCATTTAGAATAAAATCTGGACCTATATCAAAATCATGATTTATAAATATAACTGGCTTATTTTTATCTTTCAATTCCAAATCCTTCTTTAGCCATGCTATCACTTGATCTCTTGTATAGCTGGGCTGGTAATCACCACCCCACATCGGTGTCACGACAAAATGAGCAGGACCGGCATCAAAAGAATAATACGTTGGACCAAATAAATCTTCAAACAATTTTTCACCGTATTCTCCTTTTACAAGATCATGGTTGCCAACAGCATAATAAACAGGTAAACCCATGAGTTGACTATTGACTTGTTGAGCATGGAAGCGCATACCTGGTTCATAACAAATATCTCCTGTATGCATGATCAGAGAACTTTTTTGGTTCACAGCATACTTTCGTACATTCTCTATCCACGAACCATATAAAGCTGTCTCGGTATCCGTGATTTGAATGAAATTGAGAGAATCAGGATTTTGCGTATTGTCTTTCATCAATCCAATTGAGTAATCCTCACGTTCGGAATTAATTTTCAAAAAATGAGTTTTTGAATACTTATATCCGCTAGGAGACGTTACAAACACAAATCGAGCATCAGAAGTTACAGGCAATTCAAATTTTCCCCTACCATTAGTCTGCACAACTTGGTAACCATCTGAAACCACGACACCTGAAAGAGTAGTTTCATTATCGTCAAATTTGCCATTTCCATTTGCATCAACAAAAACTTGACCCCGATATTGCGCATGGACAATACTCATACTTATGGTCAATAATATTGTCAATAGATAGTAGGTTCTTTTCATTTTTAAATTTTATATTTTTTTAGATTTTAAAGTTTAACATTTATAAACAAGGAGCTATCCTACAATTGCGCCTAAGGAATTAATGCTTTTTTTGATATCATTTTCACTAATAAAATGACTTTCTTATTAAATTCATTTAAATAAATGAGTATTTAGATAGAGATAAACATGTCAAAAGTAAAATAAAGAGTTTAGTATATATTAAAAATAAAATTAAGGAATTGTTATTTTTAAATTCCCGTTTGCATAAAAAATGTCCACCAGTAAACCGTTGGACATGCCGTGGAGAATAATAAATTATTGATATACTTTCACCCAATCAATCAGCATTTCCACGGGTAATTGTTTCGAATCTACTTTCCCCACCCAATTACCTCCTAATTGTTGATCTATTAATAAAAAGAAAGGTTGATCATAGGGCCATTGTGATTGATCTAATTCAGTCATTCTAGGATATGAAAATGTATCTTTTCCATCTAACTGAAACACAATACGATCTGGATACCAGCTGATACCATAAACATGATATTTTCCAGCGACAATATTTGCAGTTCCGGAATGTGGTGGGCTATTTTTTCTTCCGAGATCCAAAGTATAATAGGAATGAGTTGTCTGATAGATAATCGAATCATGATTAAGATGTTCCATAATATCAATCTCTCCATTTTTAGGATACTTTCCATATTTATCTAATTCAGCAAGCATCCAAATTGCTGGCCATGCTCCTTGTGCATAGCCAAGCTTAGCGCGTATTTCAATTCGACCATATTGAAAGGCAAACTTTCCTTTACTCCAAATACCACCTGTTAAAAAAGGACGGGAATCTCTGGATGAATCGGGATTATTAATACCCTTCAAAATCAGTTTACCATCTTCCATTGCAAAACAGGCAGTATCCATACTCATATGTCGATTCCAATCAGCCTCGCCTGCAGGGATTTTACTCCATTTTGTCGTATCTATAGAAGTGCCATTAAATTGATCTTCCCAAATCAATTTCCATTTTTTTGCTTCATGCCCCTCATGTTGTATATACACATGTGGATGTGTTTTTAAACGATTGCTAACTTGACATGAAGTAATGAATACAATGCTCATAAAACATAGTATAGCATATTTAGCCATCTGGATAAAAATTTCTTTGATAGATGTAAATAAATTCAAAATATTTATTTTGTGATGTAGCAGTTGAAACTCTTGACCAGTCATTATTTTTGAAATGATTTAATAGGTTTACCTCTCCATACTCCTAATTGAGATGCTCCCAGTAACCAAGTTAAAGTAGGTGCAATATCGTAAATTACCATAGATTCTTCAACTTTTTTGCCCTGCGGAACTCCTGGTCCTGTCATAATAAATGGTATTTCTACTTCTGCTAATGTTTTTCCACCGTGACCTTTATCGATTCCCCCGTGATCGGCTGCGATAACAAATATAGTTTCTTTTTCTATACCAGCATCTTTCACTGCTTGCTGTAATTGTCCAATCCCTTTATCAACATTTTTTAATTCTGCAAAATATTCAGGTGTATTATGCCCTATTTGGTGACCTACACCATCTGGCTGATCAAAATGTATAAATGTCAAAGTCGGCTTATCCTTTTTGATAACTTCTATAGCTTTTTCTAAAGTCTTTTCTTCATTATCTTCCATATTATATACTTGTTGAACAACCTTTTTATCGATTAGATAACCAATTCCTGGCCAACTGTGTATAACAGCAAATGTTGCTTTAGGATTTTTGGACGCAATGGCATTAAATAGAGATGGAAAAAGTCCGTTCGCTGTTGTCCTTATAGAAGGGATTTCAGGTTTCTGACTTCCCCATTCTGTATAACCATGCATGGTTGGACCAGCTCCCATCAGCATGGATGCCCAGTTAACTGCACTAGATGACGGCAAAACGGTTCTTACATGTAGGCTGTAACTTCCGGTTTGCATCATCTGCTTCACATTTGGCATCTCTGCCTTTGGAATTGCATAAGCGCCAAATCCATCAAATCCTACTAGAACAACATGTTTTATTTTCCTTGTTTGAGCAAAAATAAATGCCTGTACCAGGAAAAATGAGATTAAAAAAATAAAGCATTTTTTCATAGAATTTCGATTTGTTTTTAAGCGAACCTTTCCTGAACTTAACCTATTTTAGCTTGATTTATCAAGTATTATAACATGATGTCAATTTTTGTTCTTAAAATGATTATTGGTCTATTAGGTTTATTAATGCTAAAAATAACACTATAAAGTTAATAAATATTAAACATAATTACAGGATTGATCAGTCTTCTATAACAAGATAATTACAAAGAACAGAAATGACTTAGGAGATCAGTAAGTGCGAAAAATAAATTATTGTATGTAGAAATTTGAGTGATGAGATCTCAATATCAAAGTCTTTGGTAGCCGGTAAATTTCAAAAATATGATTATTTGCTAGAAAATCAATTCTGTACAAAAGGTAGCGGATCTCGCAATATAAAGCGAAAATTTATCTTAGTTCCGTTTCTTTCAATCTTCATTATGATTTCTTTTCCTTCTTCCGATTTCATTAAATTTGTGATATCTTCTAATGTATAAGCAGAAGCTGTTCTACCATTAACTGCTAAAATTTTATCATCTCTCCTTAAACCTGCCAATTGAGCAGGAGAATCTGCCCTGACCATATCGATTTTAAATAAAGGTTTTAAAACAAACTTAAACTGCACTTTATTATTAAAATTAACATCCTTACTATCATCACGCTTTAATGTAACTGGTATTTCCTGCTTTTCCCATTTCATTCCATCGTGTACAATTTCTAAACCACTCATATTCAAATAATAAAATTTATCAAAATTTCTATTCTTACTTAGATAAATCTGTTTATTGGGATAATCAAAAATAATTCTAAACCGCCGTAACAACTCATTGCCAATAGATCCAATTCTCTCATTTACCATCTTTGCATTTTGAACGGATTCCAACTCTGGGTAAGCCACCAGTGGAAATGACATTTGGAATGGACCTATGGTCAATTTCTTTATGCGATTTCGCAAACCATAGATTTCACCATTAAATCCCTGACCGATATAATCCGAGATAAAGGGGGGGCGAATTTCATAATCTTTCAATCTATTTTTCAATAACAATACTGCATCGCTATTTCCCATATCGATAAGTGCCTTACCACTAATCTCCAGATTATCTTGCTGTACAGAAATTTTAACAAATGGGCGGCTTCCAATAATCTCAATGGCTAATGTCTTTAGATTTGACCATGACTTTGGGGTAGTTTTATTAGGAAATACTGTTATTCTCTTTTTCAAAAAGTCAAATTCAATTCTATGGTCTGAAAAGAAGCGACTGCCCAATATCCCATTCACCTCAACACCAATTCGTGATGATATATCAATATGCTCATTATCTAAAATAAAAATAGGATGATCTATATCTTCCATTCTTTTTGCTATTCGCAAATGATTATTGATTGCTAGAATACCATCTATCCCGCCACTACTTCCAAATCCCTGAAACTTATTTTTAAATATGGTACTATCGACAACACCTAAAGACTTTCCAAATACCATTGTTTCTTTCACTCCAGTATCAAGCAAAAAATTCATCATAAAACCATTGACTTCGACAGGTATAATAACCAAATTATGAGCAAAAATAAAAGGGATACTCAGCTTTTTATTTTTGAGCAAAACAAACCCTGACTGCGCGAAAGCGCATTGGAAAAGAAAACATGTGAACAATAGGAGGCCTATTTTCATAAAAGTCTATATTGGTATCTACAATATAGTGAAAAATAGAGGATAAAAATTACAACAACTATAAAAACAGCAAATTATGCTGTATAGATAGTTTGGACATAAATAAAATGAGCCCGATATTCCATCGGGCTCATTATAACAAATTTTACAATAAATTTGTTCATTTTTTTGGTAACAGCTTAAAACTGTTTCCGATTTTTTTAATTAATTAAGCTATTATAATCTGTTTCCCTAGCAGGGGTTACTAGCTTCCATTTATTTTTTTCCGTTGGTTGAATAGTAACAGCTAAAGGTGTTTGAAAATTTCCACCATTCGCAAATGATTTCCGAACAATTGGATCACCCCATCGTTTCATATCAAAAAAGTCAAATCCCTCACCCCACAATTCGATTCCACGATATTTCTTAATTTCGGAGAATAAAGATGCTCCGGTTGCTGTACAATTATAATTAGGATCACGACCTGAATCTCTCGTCAAAGTATTCATTAAAGCCTGAACTTCAGAAGCGGGTTTATTTTGTTTATATTTCGCTTCAGCTTCAATTAGCACCATTTCTGAACTTCTAAAGTTATTGGTATGTCCAACACCTGGCATCTCATTGGCCTTTATTTTAAATTGCATATAAGCGTACGCAGTTGCATTACTTGGTATATCCGAATATTGTGATCGAATATAAGCTAATGCAGCTGCATTACCAGCACCTGTATTCGCATTGAATGTCAAACCTGTACTTACTGGATCTAGAAATAATTTTTTCCGAATATCAGTAGCTGGAATGGTATTATACAACTCTTTACTTATACTTTTAGGAGAACTTCTTACGCCACTAGCTGTTGAGTTGTAAGCAATATAAGACTGATAAGAATAGAAATAAATTGTTTCATCTAGAGCATCGTAGATGGACCAGATCCATTCTTTATTTGGATTGCTAAAGCCTGCCTTATATTCTGTAGCGCTCATCAATCCGTAATTAGTTCTTGCAAGTTTCGCATACTTTTCAGCATTTACATAATCTTCCTTTGTTAAAGCAGCTCTTGCATATGTAGCATAAGCAACATCAATATTTACGGAATAATTGTTATTACGGTCCAAAGCTGATTTTTCATACAGATCAATAGCAGTATTCAAATCACCATAGATCAATTCATAAGCACTTGCTAACGATGAAAGAGGTAGATCTTCAAAGGTCGGATTTACTCGAATAACAACGGCGTCCGTTGTACCATTATTTGAATCAGACCAACGATCCCCATACAACTGTACTAACATCGTATAAGCATAGGCACGGAAAGTTAAAGCTTGTGCTTTTATAAAATCCTTTTCTACCTGAGTACCACTAGCTGCATCAATATTTAATACAATTGCGTTAGCATCGCCAATTATTTTATAATAATAATACCATGGATAATATGTATATGTACTTGTATTAGTAGCGAAATAATCCATATTGGTCAATAATGTCCAACCAGTCAATGGCGAAGAAAAGTGATTTCCAGAATAATTCCCGTAATACATTTTTATAGTACCTTCACCGTTGAAACCTTGGCTACTTAAATATTGCATCTTCATCAATCTTGACAGACCATTGATTGCCAACTTTGCACTTTCAGTGGTTTCAAAAGCTGTTGAGGGGGAAACAGCATAGGTTGGTACCGTATCTAAATAATCTTTGCTACAAGACATCATCATTGTCGCAGCTAAAGTCAAAACCCCTAATTTATATAATAATTTCATAAATATTTCTTCTTATAACCCAATGTTAATACCTAATGAGAATGTCCTTGCTGGTACAAATTGATTTCTACTAGTTCCATCAAATGCTTGTTGAGAACTGTAACCTCTCATTGCTGTAAAAGTAGCAACATTTTCAACAGCGAAATTCACACTCAAACTACTTAGATTAATTCTCTCAATTGTCTTTTTAGGAACTCTATATCCCAAGGAAATATTCTTAAATACAAAATAAGAATTATCGAATAGGAATCGTGTTGAAGTAGCATTATTGTACTGACTATTAGTATAATTAATTTGAGGAGTAGCATCTTTATTGATACGATCAGCAGATGTTTCTGTCATACCTGCAGGAGCTTCTGTCCACGAATTTAATACATCTTTATGCACTGCCCCAGGAGTAGACGTAACCGACATCAAACTCATATAAGAATAATCTAATCCTTTTCCTCCTAGTGAATATGTGAATAATCCAGATAAACTGAAATTTTTATAATCTAATGAGGTATTAAAAGAACCAAAAACTTTTGGAATGGCCGAACCACTAAACTCACGCTTCGCATAACTGGAATTAGTCGTATACAATTCACCATTTACTTCTTTTTGGAAAGGTACCCATGCACCAGTCGTACTTGTCGGATCAAAGTCTTTAGTATTAGCATAATAAAGAGCTTGACCTGTCATCATATCAACTCCTGCATATTGGAATAAGTAATAGTCAAAGACATCATGTCCCTCTAAATATTTAAACGGTGATGTCGCTGAAAGGATACCATTCTCACGATTCTGTTCAGGTAAAGTTTTAATTTGATTGTTCAAGAATGTGGCATTTATGCCAAAATTCCATCTTAGATCCTGCTTCTTAATTAAATCAACATCGAATGTTAGCTCAAAACCACTATTTACTAGATTTCCAATATTTTTCTTAACAGTTGCAGTACCTTCTGTAGTTGTTGTAGATCCGACCGATAGAGGAAGATTTAGATCAAAAATTAGATCCTTAGATTGCTTGTTGAAATATTCAACATTAAAATTGAAACGATTAAATAATCTACCTTCTAAAGCAAATGATGAAGATTGATTACCTTCCCATTTTAGGTCAAGATTTTCCATGTTGGATCTGTAAAGAGCAGCAACATTATTATTTTGACCAATATTATATAAGGCTTGATAATCATAAAAACCTAAACTCTCAAGATTACCTACAACACCTGTAGACGCTCTTAATTTTAATGCATTTACCCAATTAATATCTTTAACAAAGTTCTCTTTAGATAACATCCAAGTACCACCTACTGACCAAAAATTACCCCATCGATTAGCAGGGGATACGCGAGATGATCCATCACGTCTAAATGATCCTTCAACATAGTATTTTTCATCATAATTATAACGTAAACGAGAAAAATAAGATTCTGAACGGTCATTATATTCATAATCTGTCAGATTTGTAATTTCAGTAAAATTGATTAAATCAATCTGTCCTGCAAAAGTTTGATTAACTTTATATCCATACAAGTACGTGTAATCATTTCCATAATTTTCATGACCTAACATCACATCAAAATTATGAATAGAATTAAGGGACTTAGTATAGTTTAATAATTGTTGTACTGTATAATTTTTATAATTATACAATGTTCTAGATCCACGACCATTGTTTCCTGAACCATCACCAATAATTGCATTATTATAGCTTCTTGCCTCATTATAACGAAGATTTACATCCCCTAGAACACTAAATTTTAAATCTTTAGTGATATTAAAATCAACATATGCCTGTGTATTAACAGTATTACGTTTTGATGCATTCGTATTTAATTCATTTTCCCAAATTACGTGACGACCTACATATTGATTTCTAGTGTCGGCTCCATCATCATATATTTTGTTACCCTGAGTATCTAAAGTATATGCTCCAGTAGTAGCATCATGAAGATGAATTGGATAAATTGGGGCAATATTACGAGCAAACATCCAAGGATTAGTGAATCCACTACCTTCTCCTGTTGTATTATTACTTAATTGATGAGAAGCATTCATAGACATACCCGCTTTAATCCATGATTTAGGTGAGATATCCCCACTCAATCGAGCATTTAATCTTTTAAAGTCTGAAGTAGTTACATAGGCTTCTTCGTCCAAATAACCAACAGAAAAGTAGTAACCACCTTTTTCGAAACCACCAGCACCATTCATTAAATATTCTTGACGATAACCTGTTCTGCTGACTTGATCAAACCAATCTAAATCAGAGGCATAATCTCCTTTAATATTTGCATTAGCATTGAAATTCCCATTTGCATCAAAAAGTTCTGCATCACTTTTATCAAAAATATTTAATTTCAATATGGAAGGAATTAATCCATTAGTAGCCTGACTATTAGCATCCGCCACAGATAAGTTTTTATTTCCAGTTAATAATTGATTTCTATATCCTTGCCAAGCGACACCCATATATTCCTTCGCATCTAATTTATCGTATTCAGCAATTGCCCTCGTATAGAGACCTTGGTTAACAACTGCATTTAAACTAGAACTTCCTTTTTTAGCTTTTTTTGATGTAATTACAATTACACCATTTGCTCCTTTTGCACCATATAATGCAGCTGAAGTCGCATCCTTCAATACAGATATTGACTCAATATTATCAGGACTTAAATCAGCAATGTTACCGCCAAAAATAACACCATCCAATACATAGATTGGAGCAGAAGATCCATTAAGCGAATTAAATCCTCGCACACGAATACTTGGGCTTGAACCAGGCTCACCATAAGAGTTGTTAACCTGAATACCTGGAGCAATACCTTCTAGCACAGCAGTAACTGATGAAACTGGTCGTTTTTCAATATCTTTAGATGTTACACTTACAACAGAACCCGTGATGGCTTCTTTTTTCTGAACACCATATGCTGTCACTACTACTTCATTGAGATTTTGATTAGAATCTTCTAAAGTAACATTAAATGTTGAAGTACCTTCTTTAACAATAATTGTCTTATCGGCATAACCTAACGATTTAAAAACAATAATTTTTCCCGCAGGTACGGAAAAAGAATAATTCCCATTCGCATCGGTTTGAGTAGCTAAATTTGATCCCTGTACAACGATTGTCACACCAACTAAAGGGTTACCATCAGCGCCAACAACGCGACCAGTAACCTTTTTGTCTTGCGCAAAAGCAACAGAAGTCAGAATCATACTACCCACAAAAAAACTGAGTAAAGTTTGTTTCATATGTTTATGTTTAGTTTAAGTCCTTTTAAAGACTTGGGTTAAGTAATTTACTTTTCATTAGTTAATAACATCTATTATTTTATAATAAAGATTTAAAGATCTTTACTATAAAATATTATAAAGAGTTCATACTCCTTAGTGATAGTGTGATAGTGTGATTTTCATATCGGCTAGCATATGAGTGCTAGAGCCGTTTGTTAAAAATATGTTAAAACAAATATAAAACATAAATTCAATTTAACAAATTTTAACAGTTAAAATTTACTTATCAAAAGTAGTATTGTAAAAAGATATTGGACTATAGAAAAAGTAATACAAACTTTAATTACACAACGAATCATTTATAAATAATAAACTTATTTGCAACTCATTAATATCAAAAAGTATTGAATTAGCATTAATTATTGAGCAGCAAAAAGGTTCTTACCAAGAATCAAGTAAGAACCTTGTGCTAAAATTTTAACAATTTCTCATTTAATTATCCCGTTTTATTAAAATAAAAAAGGTTCTTACCAAGAATAGAGTAAGAACCTTTTAAAAAGAAATTATAATAATTTTTTATTTGCTATTCCACCATACAGGTATCACAATTGCCTTTACAGGATCAGTTGGAATATCTGCAGGAACATTATCACTGTTATAAAGACGCTCACCTGACGGATAAGGAAATCTAACAGGAATCTGATTAATACGCGGAGGTTGATCTAATTTAGTTTGACCAGGATACATTTCATTATTTAAAGGAAGTGCTGGCAATCCCGTTCTTCTAAAATCATTATATGCCTCGAACATTAAGAAATTAGCTATATATTTTTGATTCATAATTTGACTATAAGCTGCAGTCGAACTACTACTCAATACATTATTCGCTATATAAGTATTTGCCTCTGTACCAGCTATTCCATAAAAATCCATAGATGCTTTTATAGCTTTTTCATATGCCGCAGTGACAGCTGCAGTAACAGTTTTGTTAGCAACAAGAAATTCAGCTTCTGCTTTTATAAATTCAACTTCAGGATAAACCATCCAATATAAAGGTGCATCTTTAGCACTATAGAAAGGGGCAATTGCAGAATAGTTTAAGATATTATTTGAAGGTGCTTCATTTGTTAGACCAATAAACTTACCAACATTTGCTGGATCAACATTTGTAGCTGCAGTAACTTTTGTTGCTTGGAAAGCAAGCCTTGGATCATTAGAATCTATTAGTTTATTTACATAATACTGTGAAGGTCGTGTTGTCACAGCCCACTTACCATCAATAGCATACTGATACCAAGGATTTTCAGCACCAGTTGAAGCCAAATAAGCAAATTTAGGCTGAGTTGCCATCGTAATTGCCCCTTTAGCCAATTCATCTAAAGCTAATTTAGCTTGCGTACTTGCTGTCATTCCTGGAGCATTTGATAATCTCAAATAAAATCTTGCTTTCAATGTATGCGCCAAGGCAGTCCATTTAGCCATGTTACCTTGATATAACAGGTCATCAGCCGCGGGTTTCAATGCATTTGTTGTAGAGGCTGCTTCTACAATAGCTTCATCCAATAGAGTCTGAATACTCTTATATACATCCTCTTGTTTATCATATTTAGGTTTAAAAACACCTTCAGCACCTTTAAATGCATCTGTATAAGGTACATCTCCAAAAACATCTGTTGTCATTGATAGATTCCAAGCCAATACAACTTTAGCAATTGCAGAATAATTTGGATTACCATTTGTTATAGCTTTATTCTTTAAAACTGTGGCATTATTCATGACATCTGAATAAGAAAAACTTGTCCAAAAATTATTCACATCCGAACTTGTTATTAAATAGTTCCCTTCATGATTTCCTGCTATTCCTCCAGCAAGATATTTTGTCCACAATACAGATACTCGAGTTGGGTAACCCCCATTTACTTCGTACGAGAAATTTGATAAAAGTGCTGATAGAATCAAATTTTCAGGAACATCAGTTGGATTATTAGGATCTTGATTAATATCTAGATTTTTGGTACAAGAACCAAATATCATCGGTGATATAAACAATATCAAAAGTATTGATAATATATAATTTTGTCTTTTCATATGATTAAAATTTAACATTGACGCCAAAAGTAAATCCTTTTGAACTTGGAGTAATAGCATGATACAATCCTTGCACCTGATTACCTAACAAACTTCCTTCTGGATCTTTGTATGAAAAATCAGATTTAATCCAAAGATTTCGTCCCGTCGCAGAAAAAGTTACGTCCTCTAATTTTGATTTCTTCAACCATGATTTAGGTAGAGAGTAACTTAATGTTACTTCTCGTAACTTAATAAAACCAGCATCTTCAACAAAGTTTTTATCTACAGTAGAGAACCAATTTTGGTAATAAGCTTGATTTTTAATAACCTCAGTAGTATTCACCTCTCCATCAGATTCACGTACACCTTGATGAACAATTTTTGTACCCCTATCTGCAGTAACCCCTGAAGAACCATAAAATGTAGCATAATATAAATCCAGATTCAACACTTGTCCACCTGTCCTCACATCTAATAATCCTGAAACAGAAAGGTTTTTATATCTAAAGCTGTTTCTAATTCCCATTGTCCAATCGGGCATTACGTTACCGATAGGTCCTAATTCCTCTGACAAGATAGGTAATCCATCATCATCAATAAGGGTCTGTCCTTTATCGTTCTCTTTGAATCCATAACCCCATATTACGTAACCGTAATCCTTATCAATTCGTACTTGTGGATTTGTAAATCCACCAATGAATATATTATCTACTCCTTCTGCTAATGATTGTAATTTATATTTATTTTTTGCAAAATTAGTAACGATATTCCAGTTGAAATTTTCAGTTTTCACAGGTGCAACGTCCAACATGATCTCAACACCCGAATTTTTCAACTTTCCAGCATTTGCAACTAATAACTGAAAACCGGATGAGGCTGCAATTGGTTGCTGAATAATTTGTTTTTCACTTTGCTTACTATAATAAGATAATTCCAAATTTACGCGATTCTTAAAGAATTTCAATTCAGTACCAAATTCATATTCTGTTACAATCTCAGGTTTCAACTCATTATTTGCCAATACACTGCTCATGTTAAAACCGTTTAAACCATTAAAAGGAAAATCGATATTACCACGTGTACCGTCACCAGGATTTGCCTTTGAAAAAGTTTGTGTTGTATAATACGGCTGGGCATCATTACCTGCGACAGCATAAGAAGCTCTAATCTTACCAAAAGAAAATACATCATTTGTTAGATCAAATGCTTCGGAAAAAACAAATGAAGAAGAAATGGATGGGTAAAAGAAGCTGTTATTTCCCTTAGGTAAAGTTGATGACCAATCATTCCTTGCTGTTGCATTTAAAAATAAATAATTTTTATAATCAATACTTGCTGATGCATATAAACCTACCAACCTTCTCAATTCATCGCTTTGGAAAGCCTGTACAGTTCCCATACCACTTATATCAAAGAATCCTGGAATATTTAAATCTAATCCTCTAACTGTTCTGCGATTAAAACCACGTTGATTGTAGTTTGTTCCTACCAATCCAGAAATAGACCAATCCTCATTAATTTTCTTATTTGCAGATAAAATGAAGTCATTGTTCCACTGTTTATATTTAACTAAAGCAGAGAAATAGCGACCCTTTGGAATACCTTTGGTACCAATATCAATTTTTTCTTCGATTAAATCAGTATAGCTATCTAATCCAACTCGATTTGTTGCTTTTAACCAAGGTAAAATATCAATATTGATTTCATTTGAAATAACAAAACGATCAGTTATACTTGGACTTGAATTATGATTAACCAACCAATAAGGGTTATTAAAACCCGTTCCTAAAGCTATAGGAGATTGCCATGAAAGATTACCATATTTCTCATATGCTTCTTTCATATCAAAACTAACTGGAGCAAAATTTAAACCATATAAAAATGATTGACCGCCATTTCCTTCTAGCATTCTATTATTTTTAGAATTCACATAAGAAACAGAAGTTGACGAAGTAACAATCTGACTTAATTTAGAAGCAAATGCACCGTTAAAACTATTTCTTTTAAAGGTATTATTAGGAACAATACCATCTTGATTGGTATTCGAATACGTTAATCTATAAGTAGTATTGGCAAGTCCACCACTTATAGATGCGGAGTTATTCCACATAACTCCAGTTTGATAAAATTGTTTACGAGGGTCTACAATTTTTGGCATGCCAATAGCATCTATTACAGCTTGACTAACAGAATCTCTATGAGGCCCCCATACAGCCGAAGTTTGTGGATTAGTTGTTCCACCCTCCTCTGCATAACCACCTAGAGCCAAAGGTAAACCATTTCTATACTTACCATTAACTCCCTGCAAATAAGTGGTTTGATAACCATCAGTATAAGCTTCATCAAAAGTAACGCTTGAAGATAATGAAACTCTAGGTAACTTTCTGTTATCTTCTGCCATTCCCTTTTTAGTGGTAATCATGATAACTCCGTTTGCCCCTCTAGAACCATATAGAGCACTTGCTCCCGCCCCTTTTAATACTGAAATACTCTCAACAATATTTGGATCTAGATCAGAAAGTCTACTTCCATTAGTACCTGTGAACAAAGTAGAAACATTGTCATCACCACTGTTTACGGAATTATCCATAGGTATACCATCTATCACAAATAATGGTTCTGAACTTCCAGTAATTGAAGTATTACCTCTTAATTGTATAGAAGCTGAAGATCCAGCTTGTCCACCTGAGCTGGTAATCTGTAAACCTGCAACTTTCCCTGCTAAAGCATTGACAACGTTAGGCTCTCGAGAGCTTAAGATATCTGCAGCTTTAACTTCCTGAACAGAGTAACCTACCGATTTTTTTTCTTTTTTCACACCTAAAGCCGTCACAACAACCTCATCAAGAGCATTGTCATTATTGTCCAAAGTAACATTAAAGGCAGATTGCCCTTCCTTGACAATTAATGTCTTATCAGAATAACCAATCGAACGAAAAACAATAATTTTACCAGTTGGGACTGAAAATGAATAATTTCCATTCACATCTGTTTGGGTAGCTACGTTAGATCCTTGAACAGCCACAGTTACACCCACCAACGGTTTCCCGTCAGCTCCTGTAACACGACCGCTGACCTTTTTCTCTTGTGCAAATGCAACAGAGGTCAGAATCATACTACCCACAAAAAGACTGAGTAATGTTTGTTTCATATGTTTATGTTTATTAAAATTAAAAGTCCTAAAAGACTTTGGTTAAGTAAATTTTTCTTTGCCCTATATTATTCAGAATTATACCAAAACTTGCAAATTACTTTTTGCACAAAATTTAAATAATAAATTATTTACGTAATAGAACTTTTCAATCGATTACTCTTTCTAGCGATAAGAATTAATTCAAAATTATACATTACACATAGAATCGGAAAATTGGATAGCAATTATAAACTAATTAATCTTATACATTTACGAATGTGATGTTTTTAACTTAAAACAACAATCTCGATTCATAACATGAAAGTGAACCAAAGTTAGAACAATAATTCAATTGTGTATATAATAAATTAATTTAATTTTCATTAAATTTCAATAAATATGTATAATTACAATTGTACACATAATCTGTAAATAGAATTATGCAAGCAATCATTTATATTAAATCAAATTCTATAATTTGTTTGAATGTCTTATCTCTAAGAATTAGTTAGTAAAATATATTTTTGTTAAAAAATGTTAAAACAAATATATATCATTTTTATATGTGAAACAAAAAAATAATATGCTAGCATATAAAAACATAGAATTTAACCATAATTAACTATATATCAGTCAGTTATTTTTAAATAAAAATGTAACAAAACAATAAAAGTTAATATCAGATCAGTCTTAATTTTAGTTTTTCATTAATTCAAATAATTAAGATGGTATTAAAGTACATCTTCTAAAACATTATTAAACTCTATACCGCACTTTCCTGCTTAATCAAGATTGTAATTGGAAAATCCAAACTTAACTAGGTTAATAGCTAAAAAAATAAGAGCACAAACAAAGTTAGAAACGCAACCATTTCATTGAGCGCTAAAAAGCAAATAAACAAAACTTAGAAAACAGCCTTTAAAGCTCTCAATCAATCGTTAAATGATAAAAGGTCCCTTTGTAGGATTACTTTCTAGCTTAGAGAGACAACAACTTGAAAAGGTGTAATAACTTCATCTAAGCTTACCAACCAAACTTTAAAAAATTATATCATATTTTTACCCATAACAAGCTCCTATTTAAAAACAAGTGATCCTCCTCTTAGAAACGGTTATCACAGATCTAAAATGTAATAGCACCTTAGCAAGAAAACGTCTCTTATTGACAAATGATAATCGCAAATTCAAAACAATGTGATCCATTGTTTCAAGTTTGTAGATATAAATTAGAAAGTCATTGATCAATGATTTTAAAAAAGCAAACACTTCATGAACACATGCAGTACGTTTTTCCTTAAAATAGGTCATATGGTAACCTAGATACGTACTCCCAACTAGATACGAATCACAAATTATAAATAAGTGGCACCATTTTAATAAAAAGGCATTTCTCAAAGCCAAAAAGTAGTTAGAGTATTGCTCTTATATGTGAAATCGAACGGACAAATACAACAAGAAGATAGCACGCTAACTATCCTACACAAAGGTAGGTTGTACACAGAAAGTTAACCTCCTTTCATATAAAAGGCCGACCAGATGTATAAACAGGCAAGAAATGAAGCTTCTTAAAACTTAAACGTGACTAACAAAGCTTTATGGTCTGTAGGCCATACATCTACAGGTAATAAGAATTTATCCTGACTATCAGGATTTTGTTTTTTACCATATTTGACCGTTTCAGAAGGCCCAACTATGTTGACTTCAGAAACATGAAATGGTATGTTCGTCCTATAATAAACGTAATCAATACGATCTCGATCATCAGCCAATGGTGCCCATGCAAGTTTTTCCATACCGACATCCTTATTAAACGATGGATAAGTAAAACCGGGATACTTAACAGGATTTGGATATTTTTCTCGAAAGCTATCCACAAAGCCAGATGCTTGTAATAAGACTGAACAATCCCAAGGAACTACTGTACCTCTATGATCGAACAGGTTTTTTGTTGCAGATGTCCAATCCAGATGAGAAGGTTCATTAAAGTCGCCGGCTATAATAATTGTTTCATCCTTATTTTCTTTATTAGCATCTTGAATAATATCTTTTATAGCTTCTTCTCTTCGCCCCTTTCGGTTAGCTTCTAAGATAGCGTCTACACCAACTATAGGTTGATCAAGTTTTTTCCAGGTAACGCCATCATATCCTCGAGGTAGATAACAGGCATAATTAGTGTAGTCCAAGTGCACAGCATAAAATGTTATGTTCCTACCATTCACTTGGATTTTACTTTTTAATACTCCGCCCATTTTACTAGTATCACCATACAACGCTTGTTGATCTTTAATTGGAAATTTAGAAATAAAAGCTACATCTAAAGATGGCTCACTAGAAATGCCATGATACACCGCATTTGTACTTTTCAATTCTTGCAAGATACGCTGCACAAAATCCGTTTTGTTATAATTGCGAACATCGCTGAATAACACCACATCAGCCTTTTTATCTATAATCTCATCCGCTATTGCCTTAAAACCATTTGGAACCATCGTACCTTCTTGCCAAATATTAATCTGCAAAACCTTCAACTGATTCTTTTGTTGTGAGAAAGATAACTTCCCAATAAAAACAAGGGTCAGGACAATTATCAACTTTATTAAATTGAATATATTAAACATACTTTTTATTTTTCCTAATTATGATGCAAATCCCTCTTACTTATTCATAACATGTCAACAAGCTCTATGATCACGCTATTATAAAAACAAGGTTTCAAACAAGCAAGTCTTCACGTATATATGAATTAATCATAGACAAAAGAAAGATATAAATCTACAGTTTTATACATACGATTAAAAATAAAAAAGCGATCTCTTTCGAGATCGCTTTTAAAATGATAACCTTAAAAATAATTATTTAACATCCCACCATACTGGTGTATAGATAACGACATTACCTGGATAATTGGCATTCGTAGTTGCTTCACTATTTGCATAAGGCATACGCAAAGGCATTCTACCTTCTCCTAAAGTTGAAGCTGCCGAAGTTGTGAAGAATGTCGGATATCCTGTTCTTCTCCACTCTGTCCACGCTTCAAACCCTTGAAAACCGCACATCGCAAAATACTTCTGTGTGATAATAGCTTTCACTTTTTCTTCTACCGTTCCAGAGAATACAGCATCAGGAGCTTTTGCAATATAATTTACCGCATCTGCGGCATTACCTGTTGCATTAAAACTCGAAGTAATACCAGATTCATACAATGCCTTAGCATCACCTGTACCCCAACCTTTTGCTACAGCTTCTGCTTGCAAAAAGAAACTTTCAGCATTTGAAATCAACTTTACTGGAGCTACCGCTGATGTTGGGTCAACCGCGCGCCCACCAACTAGTGATGATGGAGAAGAAACTAATTTCTTGGTATTAGCACTATATGTTCCTTGATTAATAAAGGCAATAGTATCTTGTACTTTCCCATCGATATTAACTACTTTTTCGTAGAATGCAAATCTTCTAGGATCATTGTTTTTTACAAAAGCTTTTACAACAGTTCCACTAGCTACTACATTTTGAGTTTTACCTAAGCCCACCATTTCATTATAAAATGGATTTTCATTTCCTCCTGTAGTAGTATAAGTAATTGTAGCATCTTCATCCAAGAAAACTGGATTTGAAGCATAAAGTGCTTTAATTCCTGCTGAAGCTTTAGCAGCATCAACATTTGATATTCTTAAATATGCTCTTAATTTCAACGTATTTCCAAAAGCTTTCCACTTATCCAGATCGCCATTGAAAAGCATATCTTGACTCGTCACAGGTATAGCTTGTTGAGTTTGCAATAAAGCAAGACCTTTATCAATATAATTGAAAATAGAATCATAAACAACTTTCTGAGCTTCGTATTTTGGATTTAAATTACCTGCTGCTTGTAAACTTTCAGATAATGGAATATCCCCAAAAGCATCAGTTGCAATTTGAAAAGTGTAGGCTTTCAAAATATAAGCCATTCCCTTATAATTTTCATTTGCGGATGCCTTTGTATCGATAATCAAATTTGCATTGTTCAACGCATTTCTGTATAGAATGGACCAAGAACGATCCATTGCAGAATTCGCAATTCTGTATTGGTCTAAAGTACGGTACTGTGATGATGTCGGGTTTTGAGTCCAATATTGACCCCAAACATTTCCATAAACCTGAAATGAATTACCCACCACTTGACTGATTGCTGCTTCTACCGAAGGCAATAATAAGCCAGGAGTAGCCTGTTCAGGATTATTGGGATTATCATTGATATCCAAAAATTTATTACATCCCGTCAAACCAACTGTGCCAATTAAAGCTAAAACTAAAAGCTTTTTAGCGTTTTTTAAATATATAGTTTTCATACTTTACTTGCTTTTAAAATGAGACCTTAACATTGATACCATAATTTCTTAACGAAGGTTGAGCTGTAAAATCAAAACCTTGCGCATTACCAGCTCCTGCAGAATTCACTTCTGGATCAGCATATTTATTTTCGCTAGGCGTCCAAATAAATAAGTTGTTTCCAAAAAATCCAATCGAAGCCGCTCCAAATGGTGTATTTTTCAATTGATCTTTAGTAAATTTATAAGACACTGTTAAATTACGTAACTTGACATAAGTCGCATCCACAATATTAACTCCAGCTTCCATATTCGGATAATAATCTACTTTATCATATGTTGCTGTTGTATTCACTACAGAATTTCCTGCAGCATCTAAATAAACAGAGTTAGGGAAAATTTGTCCAAAACGTTCTCCACCTGTTTCAGCAGAAGTACCCACAAAACCTAGAATATCTTTTGTTCTGGAATAGAAAACACCTCCTTGTTTGGTATCAAACAAAGCGCTCATAGACCAATTTTTGTACGTTAAATTAGTTCCTAAAGATGCCTGAAAATCTGGATTATAGGTACCTAAGTATTGAGGTGAAGAAGAAACTACTGGTAAACCTGTTTTTTGATCAACAATTGTACGACCTTGATCATCTGTCGCATTGGTTACACCATAAAACTCACCATAAGGACGACCAACTGCAGCAACAATATTCATTCCTGAAAAACCACCAACAGAAACCTGTTCCACGCCATCCATCAACTCAACAACCTCACTGTTGTTTTTAGTAAATGTTCCGAACATCTCCCAAGTAAAATTATCCGTCTTTACAGGCGTGCCTCTCAATGTTAATTCAACACCAGTATTTTTAACTTTACCAGCATTAACCAAACTAAAACCATATCCTGTAGAAGCAGGAATTGGAATACTTAAGATTTGATTTTTAGAATTGTTGTTGTAATAAGTAAAATCTGCATATAAACGGTTACTGAAAAAGCCCAATTCAGCACCAATTTCAAAAGAAGTGGTGATCTCTGGTTTCAATTCCATATTTCCAATTGTACTGCTCGACATCAATGCAGAAACATTACCAAATGGGAAAGTTGTGGTTCCAAAACCGCCGTTGATCTCACCTCTTGAGAAAGTAGTCAATAGTTGGTAAGGGTCCGTATCAGAACCTACTTGTGCCCAGTTAGCACGTAATTTTGCATAGTTAAAATTACTTTTCAACTCAGGAGTAAATAATTCTGAAAGAACAAATGATCCACTTACACTTGGATAGAAGAATGAATTATTTTGTTTTGGTAATGTAGATGACCAATCATTACGAGCAGTAGCTTGTAAATATGCAATGTTTTTATAAGAAACATTTAAATCTCCGTATACACCAATTAATCTTCTATTGCTCCAAGAATCTTCAATTAAATCTAATGGACCGTTACTGTTTGCTAAATTATACCATCCTGGTACCACTAAACCACCACTCGAGTTGGTTGCAATACTACTATTGGATGTTCTACGTTGACGAATATTATTACCCAACATAAAAGATGCTTCCCAATCATCATTAAAAGAATGCGTAGCAGTCGCCATAAAATCATGTACGATTTCATTCACATTGTATTGATCGATACGGTATTGTCCTGGATCGGTTTTGATATTGTCTTCACTGTAATTTTCAGACGTATTGTCTGCAGGCAAGAAACTATACTTTGGAGATTCTGAACGACGACGGTCAGTATAGTTATCTAAACCAATACGCTCTTGAAAAGTTAACCACTCTAATGGTTTATAATTTACATTAAAGTTACCAGTGATACGATTGACATCATTAAAATTATTGTAGTTTTCCAATACCCAATATGGATTATTAGAATATGCGCCATAGTATCCATAAACATCATTATGTTCTACACCATTAGCATCTGTATAGCCGTAACTATTGTAAGGATTGGATAAATCTTTGAAACCAGTAATATCCATATCTCTTGGTGTTTGTAACAAATTGTTGTAAACTGAACCACCACCTTGACCACCGCCTACATTGTTACTATTGATACGACTGTAGTTAAACGAAACACCTGCAGAAAATTTATTAGAAAATTCTGTTGATCCGTTAAAACGAACACCATATTTATTATAAGTATCTTTTTTCCCAGGATAAACACCATTTGAGTTCAAGGCATTTAAACCTAAATAGAAAGTCGATTTATCAGAACCGCCTGAAAAACTCAAATTGTTATCTGATGCTAAGCCTAAATCAAAAAAGTCTTTTACATTGTCCTTTACAGCAGAATAAGCTTTTTTCTGGCGAACACCATTAATCGCTTGTCCCCACTCTTGAATCTCACCTGTGAAAGGAGCTCCCCAAGACCAGTTCTCTTTTGGATCATTGACGAAGACTAGATCTCCCGCTTTAGTATAACCTGAATAACCTTGTCCATATTCATTTTGAAATTCTGGTAATTTCAAAATAGAAGACATGGTATTGGTTGAACTAAATGTAATTTCATTTTTAGATCCCTTTTTACCACTTTTAGTTGTAATAATCAAAGCTCCATTGGACGCTCTTGATCCATATAATGCAGCAGCAGCAGGACCTTTAAGAACCGTTACAGTGGCAATATCATCAGGATTGATATCATTACCACGGTTACCAAAATCAACACTGGATAATGATGACGCACCTCCAATAACACTTGAATTGTCAATTGGTGTACCATCAACGACAATAAGCGCTTGATTATTACCTGAAATGGATGATCCACCACGTAATACAACACGAGAGGAACTTCCCGGGGAGTTTGATGTTGAAGTAATATTGACACCAGCTACTTTACCTGCTAAAGCACCAATAGCACTTGAATTTCTTCCTTCAGTTAATTCATCACTTTTAAGAACAGGTGCCGAATAACCTAAAGATCTTTTCTCTCTTTTAATTGCATTTGCCGTAACAACGACCTCTTCCAAAGCATTATTATCATCTTCTAATGACACATTGAAAACGGTAGCATTGTTATTAACAATAATCGTTTTTTCGCCAAAACCAATAGAGCGAAATACAACAACCTTACCAGCTGGAACATTCAAAGAGTAGTTACCATTAGCATCGGTCTGTGTAGCTTGATTAGTACCTTGTACAACAACAGTAACCCCTGGTACTGCTTGACCAGTTGCTGATGTAACACGGCCACTAATCTTTTTCTCTTGCGCGAATGCTACTGATGACAATATCATCCCACCTACAAGAAAACTAAGTAATGTTTGTTTCATGTTATTTACTTTGTTAATTTAATATTTTAATAAAATAATATCCATTCAAAAAAACTGTTAAAACTTATATTGTTCAAACAACCTTATGTAGACGCAAATAAACTCCCAAGTATGACAGCTAAAGGACTCAATATTACGTAAAAACAGAATAAACACATAGAAAGCGACAAGGGCTTATTAAGACTCCTTTGATGCTCATTTTTATGAGAATCTGTAAATTTTCTTTTTAAAATTTACGATAAATAACGTGGTAGTATGATCTTTATAGACATTACATCTGTAAAGCGGGTAGCAAATATATATAGACAAAGTTGCTATTACAAGTATTTTAACAAAAAAGTTTTTTTCACATCACAAATGTAAATAAGAGTAATGTATATTGTAAAAAACGCAAAGAGCTTGAAAGGAAATTATATTTTCACAAATCCGAATTAAAACAGAATTTTATACGGCATAACACTATATTAACAAAATTTTAACAGTAAAAGAGAATTTTACGAAACAAAAAAAGGTTGTAAAAAAAATTTACAACCTTCTCCTAATTTTTATCAATAATATTAATCAATATATTCAAATCCTGTGTAGGGAACCAATACCTTAGGTATTTTTATACCCTTATCCGTTTGATTATTCTCCAACAAAGAAGCTACTATACGTGGTAAAGCTAATGCAGATCCATTTAATGTATGCGCCAATTGCATTTTACCCTCTTGGTTTTTAAATCTTACTTTCAGACGGTTAGATTGATAAGTTTCGAAATTTGAAACTGATGACACTTCTAACCAACGTTTTTGAGCCGCACTAAATACTTCTAGATCGTAAGTCAACGCAGCAGTAAAACTCATATCACCACCACATAATCGCAGCACACGATAAGGTAATTCCAATTTTTGTAATAAACTTTGCACGTAAGTACTCATTTCTTCCAATGCAGTATACGATTGATCAGGGTGCACAATCTGCACCGTCTCGACCTTATCAAATTGGTGTAAACGATTCAATCCGCGCACATGCGCACCATAGGAACCTGCTTCACGACGGAAACATGGTGTATATGCACAGTGTCTAATCGGAAATTGCTCTTCTTTCACAATCACATCCCGATAGATATTCGTAACAGGTACTTCCGCAGTAGGAATTAAGTAGAGATCATCATGAGTTACATGATACATCTGGCCCTCTTTATCAGGTAACTGACCTGTAGCAAATGCAGACGCCTCATTAACCATAATTGGCACCTGTACTTCTTCATAACCTACTTTTGCAGCTTCATCTAAAAAGAAGTTGATCAAAGCTCGCTGCAATCGAGCTCCTTTACCTTTATATACAGGAAAACCTGCACCTGTTACCTTAACACCAAGCTCTAAATCTACAATCCCATATTTTGTTAATAAATCCCAATGAGAAACAGCATCATCAGCTAGTGTAGGAATAGTTCCATGCTCTAAAACAACTTCATTATCGTCAGCTGAAACACCTACAGGAACTGATGTATGAGGTAGATTGGGAAGTTGAACAATTTTTGCATTTAGATCTTGTTCCACAATAGCTAATTCATCAGTCAGGTGTTTAACCTGTTCCTTATATCCTGAGGACTGGGATTTTACGGCTTCAGCTTCTTCCTTTTTACCTTGACGCATCAATTCTCCGATTTTCTTTGCGGATGAATTTGCTTCAGCTGAAACGGCATCTGACTCGGATTGAATTTTGCGACGTTGTTCATCTAAATGGATGATTTCATCAACTAATCCAATTTCCTTGAAATTTTTGACACCTAATCTCTCGATTACTTTATCCCTGTTTTCACGGATATAATTCAATTGCAACATAATTATGTGTATTTTTAAAGAAACAAACTTAGATAAATTTGTTTTATTTACAATTTTAATTGTGTCATTTATACAACAATTTTATTCGTTTGAGTCTTTTTTATGGAGCTCTATTCAAGCTATCCACTTTGCAATCTCTCCCCTTTAGTCAGCTAGTAGTACATAATAGAAATAAAACAAAAGCAGACCATTTGTGAGTATCCTGTAAATATTCAAGTCATTTTTAGTCACATATGTTAAAATATTTAAGATAACTTGTAAATTGCCTTTGTAAACTTTTAAAAGCATAATAACTCCATGCAATATACACCAGATCACAATCGATATCAAGAAATGGAATACCGTCGTTCGGGTCATTCTGGAATTAAATTACCTGCGATCTCATTGGGATTATGGCAAAATTTTGGTCATATCAATGATTTTGAAAACAGCCGCAAACTTATCCAGACCGCATTTGATTCTGGCATCACACACTTTGACCTTGCAAATAATTATGGTCCGCCTCCAGGTTCTGCAGAAGAAAATTTCGGGAAAATACTAAAAACTGACTTTAAAGGATACCGCGATGAAATGATTATCTCTTCCAAAGCTGGCTACACCATGTGGGATGGTCCATACGGAGATTGGGGATCTAAAAAATATCTGGTATCCAGTTTAGATCAAAGTTTAAAAAGGATGAATTTAGATTACGTGGATATTTTCTATCATCATAGACCTGACCCAGAAACTCCTCTAGAAGAAACAATGGCCACATTACACCTGTTGGTTCAACAAGGGAAGGCATTGTATGTTGGTATATCAAACTATAAAACACCTGAAGCCAAGCGTGCTATAGATCTGTTGAAACAGATGGGCACTCCCTGCCTGATTCACCAGCCTAAATATTCCATGTTCGAGCGTTGGGTAGAAGAAAGCCTCTTGGATTTACTCGCACAAGAAACGGTTGGTTGTATCCCTTTTTCACCGCTAGCGCAAGGATTACTAACAGATAAATACCTGCATGGCATCCCTCAAGATTCTCGAGCAGCTTCGGGCAGTATATCATTGCATGAAAGTGATATTACAGCTGATAAAATTGAAAAAATAAAAGCTTTAAATGATCTCGCCATACAAAGAAATCAAAAGTTAGCACAGATGGCTGTATCTTGGTTATTAAACAAACCACAGGTTACATCTGTGCTTATCGGAGCGAGTAAAATTTCCCAGATTGAAGATGCAGTTGCTGCAGTAAAAAATCAGCATTTTTCAGCAGAAGAATTATTACTTATCGATCAGATCTTAGCGAAATAGTATTAATAGCATCATTTTTTATATTCGACCATTCATGCTGATAGATACCTGTTTTTTCAATTACACGACAGGTATGTATCAGAGAGAGTGGTCATATAAAGCTTTGATTGCAATTATCAAAAAAAACTTACCTTTGTAAATGCTTTATTTAGTCCCAACGCCAATCGGCAATTTAGAAGATATGACTTTTCGCGCGATACGTGTGTTAAAAGAAGCAGATCTTATTCTCGCTGAAGATACACGCACAAGCGCACCACTTTTAAAACATTTTGGAATCGAAAAAAAAGTATTTGCTCATCATCAACACAATGAACATAAAGCGATTTCAGAAATCATTAAGTTTTTAAAAGAAGGACAAAATATTGCCTTGATTTCTGATGCCGGTACTCCAGCTATATCAGACCCTGGGTTTTTATTGGTTCGAGAAGCAATTAAAGAAGGGCTTGAAGTACAATGTTTACCTGGAGCAACAGCCTTTGTTCCAGCTTTGGTCAATTCAGGATTACCAAATGATCGCTTTTGCTTTGAGGGGTTTCTTCCAGTAAAAAAGGGACGTCAAACACGTATGAAATTCTTAGCAGAAGAAAAAAGGACAATGATTTTTTATGAATCACCGCATCGCATACTTAAAACAATTGACGAATTCATTCAAGTTTTTGGTCCCGAAAGACAAGCTTCCATATCAAGAGAGTTAAGTAAATTATACGAAGAAAATGTCAGAGGAACACTTGCGGATTTAAAATTACATTTTGAAAACAATCCAATTAAGGGAGAATTTGTATTTTGTGTGGGAGGTTTAGAATAGTTTCGCCTTCGTTTATTTTTAAAATATATTTAATATGAACTTTGAACTTTTTGCCATTGACGGCCAAGATATCAAAATCGTTGAAAAGTTAGTCATCAAATTACAAGATATGATGACCGACGGAGAGCGAATTGATTATATCGCAATACAGAAAAAACCTGCAGTAACGATTCTTCCTGATAGTATCACGATCAGTAATAAACGTATTTTCATGTGCGAATTCACCAAACTGGGTTTAGCTACTGATTTTGAAATATTCAGTTGGAAAGATATCAAAGACATTGCTTTTAAAGAAGAGATTTTTGGTTCCAAAGTCACCGTAATCCCTACAACAGGTGAAAACTTGAGTATTGATTATATTCCAAAAGTGCAAGCAAGAAAATTATATCAATTAATCAAGGGCGCATTAGAATCGTCAAAAATAAAGGAACTTGAACTGGAAAAAGAAAAATTTATAGTAACAGTTCCAAAACAAGCAGCACCATCATTTGAAATACATACACCTGTTGAAGAAGAAGTCATTAGTAGCAATGATCAAGCTTCACCTAAAATAGAAGAAGTCAAAGAAATTATGATCACACCCATCGTTGAGGAATCAGCTCCTAAAGTAGTGGAAGAAGATGATGAAATGACGCTTAAACTAAGAAAATTGAAAAGCTTATTTGACAAACAATTGATTACACAGGCAGAATACGAAAATAAGAAAAACGAAATTTTATCTCAAATTTAATCGTGAGAAATCAATACTTACTGGCACTTTTAAGTGCCTTTTTATTATGGTTAGGATGGCCACCCGTTCCCTATAGTAGTCCCATTTTACTAATAGCTTTCCTACCACTTTTAATTGCAGTTGAAAATATCATTCGGAATGAAGAGTTCAAGAAAAAAGGGAAAAAAATATTTTTAACGGCAGGATTAACAGCTGTTGTTTGGAATACAGCATCCATATATTGGGTGTATAATTCAATATCTGCCGTGATGCCTTGGTATATTGCGATCTTTATATCATTGATCCCTTTCCTCTTGGGATCACTATTGATGGCTCTGAGCTTTCGCTTATATTATCAGATGAGAAAAAAAACAGCTATTGGTATTTCTCTGTTTGGACTAATGGCTTTTTGGATATCTTATGAATATTTACACCAAACATGGGACTTAGCATTTCCATGGATGACCTTGGGCAATGGATTTGCCAATTTTCATCAACTTATTCAATGGTATGAAGTCACGGGTGTTTATGGTGGAACCATTTGGATCTGGTTAAGCAATATCTTGGTTTTCTTACTTTATTTAAACAAAAAGCAAATCAATACACTGAGTAAACCGCGATACATTAAAATCACGTTGGCACTAACTTTACTCTTACCATCAACTTATTCTATCATTCGTTATTTAACATTTGAGGAACACTTAAATCCTTCTCAAATTGTAACCGTTCAACCCAATATTGACCCATTTGGAAAATTTGGATCTATCAGCTCTGAAGACCAATTAAATACATTGATGAGGCTTTCAAAATCAGTTGCAAAACCGAATACGGAGTTTTTTATCTGGCCAGAGACAGCTTTATCCCAAAGAGGTGATTTCGATGAAGAAGATTTTAGAAATACCAGCACATTTGATTCACTTATCAATTTTTTAAATGATTATAAGAATGGTAACGTATTAACAGGAATTGAGAGCTATCAATTGTATAATGATCAGAGAACAAGTACCGCAAGAGAAATAGCGCCAAACCTATACAAAGACAATTTTAATGCAGCAACCTTAGTTGATGTTTCATCAAAACTACAGTTTTATCATAAATCAAAATTGGTTCCTGGAGTAGAACAGATGCCATTTGGCAGTGCTATCAATTTCTTAAAGCCACTATTTAGTGCTTTTGGAGGAACCACAGGAGGATATGGAAAGCAGGACAAACCTTCAGTATTCTATACTCAAAGTGGTATAGGCGCCGCTCCAGTTATTTGTTACGAGTCAATATGGGGTAATTATGTAGCAGAATATATTCAACAAGGGGCACAGTTTATTGCCATTATTACCAATGATGGCTGGTGGGGAAATACTTCAGGTAAAGATCAGCATTTAGAATATGCTAAATTAAGAGCAATCGAAAATCGCAGATGGGTAGCTCGTGCTGCCAATACCGGTATTTCAGGGTTTATAAACCAAAGAGGCGATATTATTCAGCAAACACAATGGTGGCAGCCCGCAGCCCTAACCCAAGAAATTAATCTGAGTGAAGAACTAACCATCTATACCAAAAATGGTGATATTCTAGCCTATATCGGTATTTTTACCGCTTTACTTGCTTCTTTAACATTTTTCAAAAAATCAAAAACAAGCAATTTTATTAAATAATCCAATTCGCACAGATAAGTAAACTTACTTTTACTTAATTTTGTCCATTATGCAAGTATATTTTGATAATGCTGCAACTACAGCGCTAGATCCAGAAGTCATTCGTGTCATGATAGACACCATGGAAAATAATTTTGGGAATCCTTCTTCCATTCATTCGCATGGCAGACAAGTAAAAACAATTGTTGAAAAGGCGCGTAAGTCAATTGCGCAAATCTTACATACTTCTCCATCTGAGATTTTCTTTACTTCTGGTGGTACCGAAGCCGACAATATGGCAATTGTACGTTCCATAGTAGATTTTGGAATCACACATGCAATCACAACTCCTATTGAACATCATGCTGTATTGCATACGCTAGAAGAAATGCAAAAAACAGGAAAAGTTCATCTTGATTTATTGCATGTAGATGCTCATGGTAATATCGATCTCCATCAATTAGAGGATTTACTATCCAACAATCCGAGAACATTCGTATCCATTATGCATGGCAATAATGAATTGGGCAATTTGAATGATATTGAAAAAATAGCTGAAATTTGCCAAAAATATAATGCGATATTCCATTCCGATACGGTTCAGACCATGGGACATTATCCACATGATTTGAGTAAATTAAAAATTGATTTCATTACTGGAGCAGGACACAAATTTCATGGCCCCAAAGGAGTGGGTTTTCTGTACATCAATGCCAATACAAAAATCAAACCCATGATCTACGGAGGTGCACAGGAACGCAATATGCGTGGTGGAACTGAAAATGTATATGGTATCGCTGGACTAGCAAGAGCACTTGAACTAAGTTATGAGCACATGGAAGAACATGCAACTTATATACAAGGCTTAAAATCCTATATGATTGAACAATTAAAAACTGCGATTCCTGATATAAGATTTAACGGCATAATAGAACCCAATAAGTCCCTTTACACCGTACTAAACGTATCATTTCCATGTACTGAAATGGCAGATATGTTACTTTTCAATTTAGATATTGCAGGCATTTCTTGCTCAGGAGGAAGTGCATGTAGTTCAGGTACAGATATTGGCTCACATGTCCTTGGAGCTATAAGATCAGATGGTAATCGACCATCCGTTCGCTTTTCATTCTGTCGTCACAATACAAAAGAAGAAATTGATTTCGTAGTAAATCATTTAAAAGATATCTGCAAATAAAAAAAGACCTTAATAGGTCTTTTTTTATTAATGTGATCTTATTTATAATTACTCTTGCATTTTCTCTAACTTATAATTTTCTGCCAACTCTCCAACAATATCATTACCTGATAAATCCAATTGCCAAAGTTTTGTTTTTTCTCCCAACTTGAATTTATAATCTACACCTTCTAAGGTAATAATATCATTTTCAAACTTCCATTTACCATCCTTAACAAATACCTCATCACTTTTATTCAGATACTTAGAAGTGTACCTATAGGAAAAATTTTGATTCAATTTTAATACAGTTTCTATTCCATCACAATCAGCACAAGGCATAATACCAGTGTACGAACCACTCAAATCATGTAAAGTAATATTTGGGTGGTCTTTCTTATCTTTCACTGCTTCCGCTCCCTTACGTTGGTTATCGCATGCAGTAAAAACCAATAAGATACAACATAATATAATAAATAGCCTTTTCATCTTCTATAAAACTCACTCTCGAAATCTCCAAAAACATATAGGCAAAATGAATACCAAAAATGAAATTTACAATGTTAAAATAATGTTAATATTCATCTTCATCATCTCCATCAAGTAAACTCAAAGCTCCTCGCAGTTCATTTAAAGCATGCATATTACGTTTCTGTTGGGTAATGATCATACCATTTTTATAGATGGTGCGTGCGTCATCGGGTCTATTCATTTTCTCATATAGTTTACCTAAGTGATAATAGGTCCCCACATAGTCGGCATGATTGGTTATTAAATCCATATAACCTTCAAGTGCCTCCTTTTGCTTACCTAATTTTAAATATTCGGTTGCCATTGCATATTTCAAAAACGGATCTTGTGGAGAGTCCTTCAAAAATTCCTTCAATTGTTCTAAACGTTCAGACATCATCTATTTTTAATTATATCGGTAAAGCTACAAATAATAGAACAAGCTAAAAAACGAGTCCAGAAAACAATTTACTATGCTAGCATATAAAAATGACAAATAATTGACGAATCTTTCGCAAATCAAATTCTCAAAAAATTCCTAATAAAATTACAGTTAACATAAAAAATACATCAATATTTTACAAAACATATAACACTTGAACTATATTGGGCTTTTTATTTAAGAAAAATGAAATTCAACAATTCCTATGCTGGAGTATGTTACTATCCCAAATTATCTTTACATTTAACTTAAATTATAGTAGGTTTGTATAAAACGGTTATAAATTATGAAAATATTAGTGTGTATAAGTAATGTCCCAGACACTACTTCAAAAATTACATTCACGAATGACAACACCGCTTTTAATACTGCTGGTGTACAATATATTGTGAATCCATATGATGAGATTGCCTTATCAAAAGCAATAGATTTAGCCGAAGGTGGCAAAGGCACTGTAACTGTGATCACCGTAGGAGATGCAAGCACAGATGCAACTATCCGTAAAGCTTTAGCAACCGGCGCTGATAATGCAGTTCGAGTTAATGCTTTACCTAGAGATGCTTGGTTTGTAGCAAATCAGATTGCTAACTATGCTAAAGAAAATAACTTTGATCTGATACTAACGGGTAGAGAATCTATTGATTATAACGGAACACAAGTAGGCGC
The DNA here is from genome assembly GCF_023273895.1 of Sphingobacterium sp. PCS056. Classification (NCBI taxonomy): domain Bacteria; kingdom Pseudomonadati; phylum Bacteroidota; class Sphingobacteriia; order Sphingobacteriales; family Sphingobacteriaceae; genus Sphingobacterium; species Sphingobacterium sp. PCS056. Next base: position 126,339 of record NZ_CP096883.1, read on the forward strand.
TTTTATAGGTTCTATATTGAATATCCCATCTGTTTCGATCAGTAAAAAATTAGATATTGATGGTAACGCTGCTAGTGTAGAACGTGAGATCGAAGGTGGAAAAGAAGTATTAACACTAAATTTACCTGCCGTCATCGGTACAGCAGAAGGTGTTGCTGAAACTAAAATACCAAATATGAGAGGTATTATGACTGCACGAACAAAACCATTAGATGTCATTGAACCAATCGAAGTTGCTCAATTGTCACGTATAGTTAAGTACGAGACTCCAGAACCACGTGGCGCAGTGACTTTAGTTGATGCTAGCGATGTGGAAAAATTAGTTGCTCTTTTGCACGAGAAAGCAAAAGTTATTTAACCATCATTAAAACGGAAAAACATGTCAACATTAGTATATGTAGAAAATACAGACGGTCAATTTAAAAAATCAGCTTTTGAAGCACTTTCTTATGCCAAAGCTGTCGCTGACCAATCTGGCAGTCCAGTCATTGCACTATCAATTGGAAATGTAGATGATGATCAGCTACATCTTCTAGGGAAATATGGTGCCAACAAAATTTTAAATGTCAATACAGAACAATTAAAATCGTTTGTCAACCAAGCCTATGCTGCAATTATCGTTGATGCAGCCAAATCCAATGATGCATCCATCATTATTTTATCCAATTCTTTTTCAGGTAAAGGCCTAGCTCCAAGAGTTGCTGCAAAGTTGAACGCAGCCTTAGCAGATGGTGCTATTGAATTACCTCAACCAGTTGGAAACGACTTACAAGTAAAAACTGGTGCATTTTCAGGAAAAGCTTTTGCTCTTGTTGAACTTACATCACCAATTAAAGTCATTGCACTGAATCCTAATTCGTTTGAACTGAAAGAATCCGAAACTTCTGCAACAATTGAAAATTATTCACCAAGTATAGATGCAGGAGATTTTAGCACAATTGTCAAAGATATCATTAGAGCGACAGATAAAATCTCACTACCTGAAGCTGACATTGTAGTATCAGCAGGTCGTGGTCTCAAAGGACCTGAAAACTGGGCTATGATCGAAGAATTAGCTGATGTGCTGGGAGCTGCTACTGCCTGTTCAAAACCAGTTTCTGATGCGGGATGGAGACCTCATTCCGAACACGTAGGACAAACAGGAATTGCAGTAAGCCCTAATTTATATATTGCCATCGGAATTTCTGGTGCTATCCAGCATTTAGCAGGTGTAAGCTCATCCAAAACGATTGTTGTTATCAACAAAGATCCAGAAGCTCCATTTTTCAAGGTGGCAGATTATGGCATCGTTGGAGATGCATTTGATGTTATTCCTAAATTAATTGCAGCGTTAAAAGCTTATAAAGGATTGTAAAATTACTGATTCAGAAACTCCATTCTCAATAAAAATGTGAATGGAGTTTTTTTGTTATTCATTATGCACATCTTTTTTAGTTAAAAACGTCCTATGACTGAGAGAGAACGACAAATTTACCTTTATATCACCAGTATCATATTGCTATTCTAAGCAAATTTATCTAAGTTTGTAAACCGTAAAGGTATCATAATGAAGAAAATCAAGTTAGACATCGTTGGTTTATCCTACAGTCAGACACAATCTGGAGCATATGCACTAGTTCTAGGTGAATCTGGAGGTAATCGCCGTCTTCCTATTATCATTGGAAGTCATGAAGCACAAGCTATTGCGATAAGAATAGAAAAGATGGTTCCCAGTCGTCCACTAACCCATGATTTATTTCAGAATTTTGCAAAAGCTTTCCAAATTAATTTAGAAGAAGTACTGATATATAATTTAATAGAAGGCATCTTTTATTCTAAGATTATTTGTTCAGACGGTCAAAAAACAGTAGAAATAGATGCTCGTACTTCTGACGCCGTCGCATTAGCAGTACGCTTCGGAGCACCTATTTATGCCTACGACTTCATTTTATCTTCTGCTGGCATCGTTATCGAAGGTAACGAATTTGCCTTTCTTGAAAACTTAGAAAATGCCGTATCATCAGAGGTTATCTCTGATGATGTAAAAGAAGAAACGACCAAGCCGCAAATCCAAAATCCTTTCTCAAGTCTTACAGATGAACAATTAAAAACCGTTCTCGAACAATCTCTCCATGATGAAAACTATGAGCAAGCGGCATTAATTCGTGATGAAATCTCACGCAGAAAATAATAATCGAATCCTCGACAAAAAACAAACTCAACTATACATTACTTATGTCTATTAAATTAAGGTTGACCATTATGAACTTCCTCCAGTTTTTTGTGTGGGGAGCATGGTTAATTACAATAGCAAATTACTGGTTTGGTACCAAGCAATGGGACGGAACTCAATTTGGAGCCATCTTTGCAACGATGGGTTTTGCATCTTTGTTTATGCCAACTTTAATGGGGATTATCGCAGATCGGTGGGTCAATGCTGAAAAATTATACTTAGTGCTCCATCTATTGTATGCCGCGGTCATGTTTTACCTACCACAAATAAATGACCCGACAACCTTTTTTTATGCTATGCTTTTAGCCATGTGTTTTTATATGCCTACCCTAGCATTATCAAATTCTATAGCATATACCGTACTTACCCAAGGAAAATATGATTTAGTAAAAGCCTTCCCTCCGATTCGTGTTTTTGGAACTATCGGATTTATTGCAGCGATGTGGCTTGTAAATTTGACAGGAAGCAAAGCATCAGAAATGCAATTTTATATCGCAGGAATTTTTGCATTGGCATTAGGTCTATTTTCATTTTCAATACCAAAATGTCCTCCAAAAAATGTGAAAGATGAAAATTCTTCCTTGGCAAGAACACTTGGCTTAGAAGCTTTTAAATTATTTGGAAACTATAAAATGGCTTTGTTCTTTATATTTTCTATGTTTTTAGGAGCTGCCCTTCAATTGACAAACGCATATGGCGATGTATTTTTAGATGAATTTAAATTTTTCCCTAAATACACCGATTCATTTGTGATCAAATATTCGACAATCATTATGTCGATTTCCCAAATATCAGAAACCCTATTTATCTTAGCCATTCCATTTTTCTTAAAACGATTTGGCATAAAAAAAGTAATGTTGATATCGATGTTCGCATGGGTTTTACGTTTTGGATTATTTGCCTATGGAGATCCATCTTCTGGATTATGGATGATCGTCTTATCTTGTATTGTATACGGTATGGCATTTGACTTTTTCAATATCTCAGGCTCATTATTTGTTGAGACATCTACCAGCCCACAAATAAGAAGCTCCGCACAGGGTCTTTTTATGATGATGACAAATGGATTTGGTGCAGTATTCGGTAGCTTAGTGTCGGGATGGATTATTGACAAATATTATTCCATATCCTTTAATAGCATGGGACAATTAGCGTCCTTTTTAGATACCGATGTCAACAATAACACGTTGGTTTCGTTTGTTAAAGAAAGGGGATTGTCTATCAGTGAAAATGGATTATTCAATACACAGCTTATCCTCAAAGACTGGCATCATATCTGGCTCGCATTCTCTATTTATACATTGATATTAGCCATTTTATTTGCTATTTTATTCAAACATAAGCACGACAAAAACCTACCATTAGGTGCTAAATAAGAAGAAAAGCATTAAATGCAGATTCGGCGGGGATCGATCAATTCTTTTCAGTGAAAAATATACAATTTGGCTATAAAAGCATATATCACAAAAAGATAACATATCTATAAATAGATTGTATCCAATTACAATTAACAAAAGAAAATGGGCTATCCAAAATTTGGACAGCCCATATCTTTTTAAAAAACAAACTAAATTTTAGACGTGTTTCGCAACAGATCCCACATTAACCTTTTACTATATGAATCAAAAATTACTCTGGTACAAATATAAAGCTGCTATATTAAGCTATTCTTAAGTAATGTTTAACCTTTCAATATTATTCATAAAAAAAGCAACCTATAAAGGTTGCTTAACGGTTTTTATATGGCTATTAACTACTTTTATTTACGGACAACTTGAATTTCTTTAATCGCTGTATGTGTTCTATTGAACATATCGATTGCTTTTACTTCAACTTTATAATTTCCCTCTTTTAACTTTGGTAATTTAAATTTCCATAAATGCGTACTAACTGTTCCATCCGACGGTCTTCTCCCCTCTTTGTATGCTGTTGCTAAATCAAATTGCTGCACGGCATGATCGAAAGATGGATCAATCTCACCAACCTGCTCCATTTCCTTCCATTTACCTTCATTGATACGATACAAAACCTGATCACCTTTTTTACCAATGAAAAAGTTTGCATATACAGGATATCGCTGTGCATATTTTTGATCAATAACAGATGGACCATATAATGCAATCTGATAATTTGCATCCTTACCTACGACCTTATAATCAAAAGAATATTCATTATTCTTAATATTTAAGATGGCATATCCTTTTGGTGTTCCATCTCGCATAGTTGACACAGGTATTCCATTTTCATCCAGTTCTCCAGAGTACCAATCGCCAGAAGTCGTTCCTACATTATATTCATGGTGCGGTTTTGCTTGCTTCCAGCCTTCCTTAGCACCAAAGAAATTTTGTTGCTGGAAATGTGTATGAGCCGATAAAGAAAGTGTATGCGGAAATTCACTTAAAATATCAAATAGTCTATCGCGATCTGATGTACGGAAAACAGAAGCATCATCATGTGCTAAAGGAATATGAAAAGCCAAGACAATCAACTTATCTTTTGGTACATACTTCAAATCATTAGCAATAAAATCCAATTGATCTTTTCTCAATCCACCTTTATACCCTTTTCCTGTATCTGGATTGGGATAAATAATATCATCAATTACTAAAAAGTGAGCATTGCCATAATTAAAAGAATAAGTTGCGGGACCAAAAGAAGCTTCAAAAGCCTCGTCAGAATAAATGTCTTCCTTGGTATCAAAATTTAAGTCGTGATTACCAATTACATTAAACCAAGGCAATCCCATTAATGCAATTGTACTTTTATAAGCAGGATGTAACGATAAATCATTTCCAACCAAATCGCCTAAGCTTATCCCAAATACCGCGACATCTTTGTTCGCGACACGATCAATAATCCCACGTTTAAAATAATCCATCTCAACCATATCATATGCTTGTGGATCGCCAAATACAAATGCTGAAAAATCTGTAGACTCTTTCTGAGATGTCAATCCAAAATTGATTTCTTTAGGTAACTTTCCTGTAGGAGAAACACCTTTATAAGTCAACTGTGGACTTCCTTCAGGTTTATGGATATAATAGAATTGTGGCTGATGATTGGTATCTATCGGCAAAGCATAGTTCGCCGGTTTGATGACAAAAATAATATTGTCTTTATTCACAGGCAACTTGTACTGCCCCTTAGCATCAGTTTGGACGACATCTATACCATTACTGACAGAGACATTGGGTAAACCGACTTCTTTTTTATCAATAATTCCATTCTTATTGATATCATTAAAAACAATACCTTTCGCAAATTCTTGAGCACTAAGGCTGTAACTCAAAGACAATGCTGCAGCAACAGCAAAAATATTTTTCATTTGAATGTCTAACATAATTAAGAGCGAAGCTACTGCTCCAATGTGAATCAATAATCACCTTATGTTTAACAAACTGTTAATTGCAATAAAAAAGGGAATCAAAAATGATTCCCTTTAATTTCTTTATTTACTAGATCTAGATTGGGCTGCTGCCAAGATCCGATTGACCTCCTCAATCATGGATTTACCCGCATCCCGCATTTTAGGATTACCTGCAAAATCAGCATCAATAGTAACTTTTTTTGATTTATCTTTATAGTTGAATTCTAAATAATAACGAGGTACTGTAGCTGTTTCTATATTTTTTTTCGCCTCAGGACCCGTCATATCATCATCCAAATTCCAAAAACCTAATTCCTGAGCTTTGCGATGCAAATAAAGCAAATCATCTTTAGTCATACGAACGGTATCACGTTCTATTTCATTTGTCTTGGTCACATACTGAAAAATCCCTGTATTTGAATCATAATGATTGTCCATATGATTAGGCTCACCGTATCGAAAGACTACAGATTGAAAATCTGTAAAACGGAAAGGTGCATTGCTGATCATATTACTGTAGTAATAAACACAGTAAATTAGAAACGGTACTACAATACATAAACCCAAAAAAATCTTTTTACCCTTGATACTCATCTTTATTTTAGTTTTAGACAAAAATAAGGATTAAAACAGTTTTATAAAGTTTTATATGTTATTTGACACAAAAAAGGGAATTCAGCTTGAAAATTTGATTAAGATTTCGGTGATCCTGCATTTGTAAAGTATTTAGAATACCACGAATCAGCCAGATCTGAGATGATAACTCCCTTTTTGGTCGAGACATGCACAAATTTATTATTATGAAGATAAACACCCACATGATCAATATTACGGCCACCAAATGAAAAGAAGACCAAATCACCTTCTTTTAACTGCGCTGCTCTTTTATTTTTAACGACCACACTCATATCACGCGACGAACGTGGCAAGTCTTCTTTATATACTTTAAGATAAAGCATACCTACAAAACCAGAACAATCAACTCCTTTCTTTGTGGCACCACCCATACGATGTGGTATCCCCATCCATTCGTCAATAAAAGAGTAAAGATTCGGATTGAGCTCCTTTCTCTTTACATGTAGTAGATCAGCATAACTATCTAAAGAACTTTTACTATAATCTATTCCTCTTGCTTCACTAGCATCGGTCAAAACAGCGTTTCCACGACCATAATTATTCGTCTTTTTCTTTACAGAGCAACTACTAAGTAAAAGCAACAGACTGATAAAAAATAATAAATTTCGTTTCAAACACATAGTGAATAGTTAATGTTACCCAAATGTAATAAAACCAAATTTAACAGACAAACACACATATCGTTCTTATTCTACATTTCCAAGTTGTAATTTTGTCCGAATTTGAAAAAAGAGATATGGAAAAATTAAAAGGTGCTATTGCGGTTTTTATAGGCGCAAGTAGTTTCGGATTGTTATCTACATTTGTAAAAAAAGCATATGCACAAGATTATACCTTAGGACAAGTAACAGGTGTACAAGCTATTTTTGGTATGATCATCCTCTGGATGGTCTATTTGTTCATACAGCTACTCAATCCAAAAGCCAACGAAAGCTTTTCCAGAAAATCGAATAAATGGAAAATTGTCATTAGCGGTATCTCTACCGGCCTAGTAAGTCTTGTTTATTATAAATGTGTACAATTGGTGCCCGCCTCTTTAGCAATCGTTTTATTGATGCAATATATATGGATTGGTACACTAATCGAATTCATTATATTCAAAAATAGACCTTCTGGTCGTCAATTGATCGGTATTGCGATCGTCCTTATCGGAACTGTATTCGCAACTGGTCTCCTAGAGCACGGGATAGATAAGCTCAACTGGACAGGAATGATATATGGATTGTTAGCAGCTACAGCCTATGCTGTGTTTCTAATCGTCAATGGACGCGTGGGCAATGATTATCCTCCCATTCAGAAAAGCGCACTAATGGTCACTGGCTCCTGTGTTATGATCTGTTGCATCTTTCCGCCAACATTTTTGATTTCAGGCGTTTTGGGAGATAGCATATGGCATTATGGGCTTATTCTTTCATTTTTTGGTACAGTTATACCTCCCTTACTATTTGCCTATGGAATACCTAAAATAGGTTATTCCTTGAGTGGTATTTTAAGTTCAGCAGAATTACCTGTTGCAACTGCAATGTCCTATTTCATATTAAAAGAAGCAGTAAGTCCGATACAATGGGTTGGTGTATTACTGATATTAGCCACAGTTATTTGGTTAAATTCGAAAAAAGAAGAAACCGTATAAAAATTAAAGAGGTCCATGGTAATAACCATGGACCTCTTTAATTTTATATTTAAGTTGCACTTAGTGCACTAAGACCTCTTTTAATTCTTCTATTTCGACCTCACAGCTATCGGTAATCGACAGGTATTTCACATGGGCAACCTCATTGACCAACAATGGATCATAAGGAGTACGCACTTTTACATAATTTTTAGAGAACCCATGCATATATCCATCCTTCTCATCACTTTCAAACAGTACCTCACCAACTTTATCTAATTGCTTTTCATAAAAAGCACGACGTTTTTTTTCCGATAAAATATGCAACATTTTACTACGGTCACTACGCTGAGATCCTGGTACTGCACCTTCCATTTGCGCTGCTATAGTATTCTCACGTTCGGAATACGTGAATACATGCAAATAAGAAATATCCATCTCATTTAGGAAATTGTAAGTGTCGATAAAATCTTCACGCGTTTCACCCGGGAATCCCACAATAACATCTACACCAATACAGCAATCAGGCATTAATTCCTTTATTTTCTCCACACGTTGCGCATAAAGCTCACGTTTATAACGACGACGCATCATGCTTAGCACTTTATTATTTCCAGATTGTAAAGGCATATGAAAATGTGGAACAAACCGTTTAGATTGAGCCACAAACTCAATAATTTCATTCGCTAAAAGATTAGGCTCAATCGAAGAAATACGAATTCGGTCAATTCCAGTAACTTCATCCAAAGCTTTTACGAGATCCAAAAACTTATCTTGTCGTTTACCATCCCGAATACCAAAATCACCGATATTAACGCCCGTTAACACAATTTCTTTCACTCCAGAAGCAGCAATTTCTTCAGCTTGTCGTACAATTTCCTCAATTTTACCAGAGCGACTTGCACCACGCGCAAGAGGAATTGTACAAAAAGTACAGGAATAATCGCAACCATCCTGCACTTTCAAAAATGTTCGCGTGCGATCTCCAATAGAATATGCCGATACAAATTGATTTGTTTCATCAATGGGTGCATTATAAACAACTGCCTTCTCATTTTTTGTCAGATCATTAATGTGCTCAATGATATTAAACTTCTCTGCAGCACCCAATACCATATCTACTCCTGGTATCTCAGCAATCTCCGCAGGTTTTAATTGTGCATAACAACCCACAATGGTGATATAGGCATTAGGTGAATATTTAAGCGCTTCCTTCACCACCTTACGACATTTCTTATCAGCATGATCCGTCACCGAACATGTATTAATTACATAAACATCTGCCGCACTATTAAATGGCGTTGTTTCATAACCCGCGTCTTGAAAGACTCGACCTATGGAGGATGTTTCTGAAAAATTCAATTTACATCCTAAGGTATAGAAAGCTACTTTTTTACTCATAATGATTTTGCAAAAATACAACAAAAAGCTCCAAATGAAAATTCTTAATTCTGATTTACACGCTTTTCAATTAATTATGAGATTTTAATGATTCAAATAAAGGAGCCATGGACTTCATATCACTATTTTTCGCCTATTTATAAGATCTCTTAAAAAGAGCCTATTTCAGTTTTACCCGCACGCACTTTTTAGAATCATAATGTGAATACTTCAAAAATATCTTACCTTCGTATATAATATTATATGTTTATATCATGATCAGCTTTAAAGCAATCATAAATTCAAAAAGCTTCGTCATTTCATAATCACAAATAAATAAAAGCAACTATTTACAATGAAACAATACCTTGACTTACTAGAGCACGTATATACAAATGGGGTCACTAAGACTGACCGTACTGGAACAGGAACTAAGAGTGTATTTGGATATCAGATGCGTTTCAATTTAAAAGAAGGCTTCCCATTGGTGACGACAAAAAAGTTACATTTAAGATCTATTCTGCATGAATTAATCTGGTTTTTGAAGGGAGATACAAACATCAAATATTTAAAAGATAATGGAGTAAGCATTTGGGACGAATGGGCAGATGAAAATGGTAATTTAGGTCCTGTTTATGGCTCACAATGGCGATCATGGCCAACACCCGATGGTGGACATATTGACCAGATTGAAAACATCATCAAGCAATTAAAAACATCACCAGATTCGAGAAGAATAATTGTTTCAGCTTGGAATGTTGCAGAAATCGAAAATATGGCTTTGCCTCCATGTCATGCATTTTTTCAATTCTATGTTGCCCCTGCCGATCCTGAAAATGGAATTTTAAAACCACAGTTATCTTGTCAGCTGTATCAAAGAAGTGCAGATATCTTTTTAGGTGTACCTTTTAACATCGCTTCTTATGCATTGTTAACGATGATGGTCGCTCAGGTATGTGATATGGAAGCCGCTGAGTTTATTCATACATTAGGAGATGCCCATATTTACAGTAATCACTTCGAACAAACAGAACTACAATTAAGCCGTGCGCCCAAGACATTACCTCAATTAAAAATCAATCCAGAAATAAAGGATATTTTCGAGTTCAAATTTGAAGACTTCGAATTGCTAAACTACGAGTCACATCCGCATATCAAAGCACCAGTGGCAGTTTAACAATAATGATTCCTATACTTTTGTGTAAAATATAAATATGAGTAAATTGAAAATAACATTAATCGTAGCCGCAACTGAAAATAACGTCATCGGCAAAGGAAATAAAATGCCTTGGCACTTACCTAATGACCTTAAATATTTCAAAAAAAACACATTAGAACACAGTGTAGTCATGGGTAGAAAAACCTTTGAATCATTAGGAAAACCACTACCAGATCGCAGGAATATCATTTTAACTCGTGATATGACAGCAAAATCCGATGAGGTAGATATTGCCAATAGTTTTCAAGAAGTATTGAACTACTGCAGAGATGAAAGAGAAATTTTTATCATCGGTGGTGGCGAAATATTTAAACAAACACTACCATTTGCCGATAAAGTTTTGCTCACTCGACTGCACACAACTATAGAAGGAGATGCTTACTTTCCTGATTTACCAGCACAGGAATGGGAGCTGGAAAGCGAAGAAAAACATGTAAAAGACGAAAAACATGCTTTTGATTATAGTTTTCAAGTATATGTAAGAAAATAATATGAGGCTTCCTAAATAATAGGAAGCCTTAATCATAAAACTACCTTTCGAAAATTATCAGACCTAAACCGATATGCGTAAATACCTCACTCTTTTATTCATAAGTTTCATACCTTATTCCTTTGCTCAAAAAATGGACACGATTTATCTCGAAAAACTTCTAAGAAGCCATCCCGAACTTTTTCAAAAAATCTTAGATCACCCCAATAAAAATGAAGTTCAGATTCTTTATACGCAGATTGACAGAGATAAAAACAATATACCACATTTTACATCATTTAGCTACAGATTAGACCCAAACTGGTATTTCTATCCTGCCAGCACTGTAAAACTCCCAACAGCAATTTTAGCATTAGAAAAAATAAATGAACTAAACATGGTAGGATTATCAAAAGACACACCGTTAAGAATAGATTCATCTTACGAAAAGCAAACCGCTGTATCAAAAGACCAATCTGCTAAAAATGGGCTCCCCTCAATTGGTCAATATATTAAAAAAATCCTTTTGACAAGTGACAATGATGCTCAAAATAGACTGTTTGAATTTATTGGTCGAGCCGAATTGAATAGCAAATTGATAAAACATGGTACCAAAAATAGTCGCATTGTCAATAGGCTTGCAATTGGAGATAAAGGTATCTGGGCAAAACATACAAATTCAATAACGTTTTATCAAGGAGGCAATCCGGTCTATAAACAAGAGGCACAATATGATCCAAATGATTATCCAATTAAGCTTCAAAATACAGTTCAGGGAAAAGGTTATATGAATGATAAAGATGAAATTATTTACGAACCATGGAGTTTTGAGGGGCTCAATGTATATCCCTTAGATGACCAACAAATGATATTAAAAAAATTATTATTCCCAGAAGCATTTAAGTCGCGTGAAAGATTTCAACTTACCAAAGAAGATTACTCTTTTATATATGACTACATGTCTCGGTACCCATTTGAATCTGATTATCCTAAATACGACACAACAGAATTTTGGCCCACCTACAGTAAATTACTTTTTTATGGTCGCGACAAAGAAGCATCTCTAAATCCAAATATCCGTATCTTCAATAAATATGGCGATTCGTATGGATACAATATAGACAATGCATATATTGTTGATTTTGAGAAAGGAATAGAATTTCTACTTGCAGTAGTTGTACAATCTAATGAAAATGGGATTTATAATGATGGAATCTATGAGTATGACACCGTCACTTATCCATTTCTCAAAAACATAGGTCAGGTCATCTATCAAGAAGAACTTAAAAGAGATAAAAAAGTAAAACCCGATCTCTCAAAATTTGATTTTAGAAAATAAAAAAAAACCGCTTTACAACCTATCGTAAAGCGGTTTTTTTTAAAAAATTCATCTTTTACCGATTATCTTTTCAGAGCCACTTCAATTAAAGTACCATAAAACTCTTGTTCAGTCATCCCAGTCGCACGTACTTGCTGCGGAATAAAGCTCTGCGGAGTTTGTCCTGGAATGGTATTGATTTCAATAAAATAAAACTTATCCGTATCGTTTTCCAAAAAGAAATCAATACGGACCATTCCTTTGCAATTCAATCGCACATAAATTTCCTTTAATATCTTTGCAATTCGAGATTGTTGTTCTTCATTAAGATCTGCAGGAGTGATTTCTTCCGTTAATCCAGGAATATACTTAGCCTCGAAATCAAAAAACTCGCGTGTAGTTTTCACCTCCGTTGCAGGAAGTACAATCAATTCACCATCTATATTACGATAGATTCCTTCAGAAAATTCACGTCCATGTACAAACTCCTCTATGATCACTTGGCTCCCTGTATTCTCCGCATCAAAAGCCTTATCAATAGCGGCCTGTAACTCTTCAGCAACTTTTACTTTTGTCATACCGATACTACTACCCCCAGCATTTGGTTTTACAAAATACGGAAGTGATAATTTCTCTTCCACTAAGGACACACCTTCTGCACGTTGCGTATCAAATAATAACACCGATTTTGCTAAGTTTATATGTTCAATATCTGCGAGTATTGCTTTTGTATATCCCTTATTCATGGTCAGCGCCGAAGTCAAGGCATCGCAAGAAGTATAAGGTATACCCACTAAATCAAAATAACTTTGCAGACGACCATCCTCACCAGGAGAACCATGTACCATGATAAATGCTAAATCAAACTTCAATATGCTATCATTGAGCAATAAGGTGAAATCTTCTTTATTGATAGGACATTTTATCCCAGAATCACTTACATAAAACCAAGCATCCTGTGTAATCGTAATTTGATAGATATCATATTTGTCATGATCCAACTGTGAATAAACAAATGCCGAACTTTTAAAAGAAACTTCCGCTTCGCCTGTATAACCTCCAGTTATTAATGCTATTTTTGTTTTCATAAAATTATAGTGATTCTTATAGCAAATATAATTTGCGATACACAGAAAAACGAATAATTTTGTTCAATAATTAAATGAAGTGTATTCGAAACAAATAATGGCGCTAAACTTGCTTGAAAAGAATACTATAAAATGATTTTTTAAAGAAATATAAATGTCAAAAATATTACAATATTTAAGAACTAATACGTTTAGAAACAATCTTCTAATTGCCATAGGTTTTGTTTTAGCAATTTTCCTATTCATCTATTTAGGTTTAAAAGTATATACGAAACATGATGAGTCCATCGAAGTCCCACAAGTAAAGGGATTACATGTCAGTGCTGCTATTTCAGCATTAGAGAATGCTAATTTAGAATATCAGATTGATTCTGTGTATCAAATGGATGCTAAACCCGGCTTGGTGATTGAGCAAGATCCTGAACCCAAATTTCATGTAAAAACCGGAAGAACAATTTATCTGACCATTATTACACAAGTAGCGCCTGAAATTGCTTTCCCTAAAATTAAGGATAAAACATTAATTGAAGCTTCTTCCATACTAAAAAATCATAATTTACGTATAGGTGATACAACTTATGTAGCTGATATCGCAAGAGACATCGTATTAGATGCCCAATTTGCAGGACAGTCTATTCGTGAAGGCAGAATGATTACAAAAGGATCTAAGATTGATTTAATACTCGGTAATGGTCAAGGTGCAAATGAAGTTCAAATACCAGATTTGTCAGGGCTTACTGTTGCAGAAGCAAAATTTGCACTTCAAGGAATAGGATTATCCTTAGGGACTGTTACATATGATATTGGTGTTTCAGACACCAGTACCGCGCGTGTCATTACACAATTTCCAGGATTAGAAACAGGTATAACAAGTATTGGTTCTAAAATTGACCTCACTTTGTCAAATAGCATTCCGACTACTCCTACAACAACAAATCCTTCTTCAACACAAAAACAAAAAACAAATCCATAAAAATGGAAAATAAAAAGAAAATACCAAGTTGGTTAAAAATTAGCATTCTCCTGATCTTTGTCGTTGGAGGTTATTTTGGTTGGACGGCTTACAAGACCTTCTTAGCGTCAAATGTTACCGACAATCAAAAATATTTATATATCAATACAGGAGACACTTATGCACAAGTATTGCAAAAGATCAAAGAACAAAAAATAGTTTCCGATCCTACTAGTTTTGATAGAGCAGCAAAATATCAAAATTACACCGATAATGTTAAGCCCGGACGTTACGCATTGACACCTGGTATGAACAACAGAAGATTTATTGGTAATTTAAGAGGTGGTTATCAGGAACCAGTTAAGTTTAGGTTTGAAAATATCCGTTTAAAAGAAAATTTCGCCGCAAAATTAGCAGATAATTTTGAAGCAGATTCTGTTACATTTTTGACGTTACTCAATAATGAAGATCTAGCAAAATCGTATGGTTTTACTAAGGACAATTTCATTGCGATGTTTATCCCGAATACATACGAGCTGTATTGGAATACAACACCTGAAAAGCTATTTGCCAGATTTCATGATGAATGGGAAAAATTTTGGACACCGGAGCGTTTGGCTAAAGCAAAAGCAATCAATTTGACACCTCAGCAAGTAAGTTCACTTGCAGCAATTGTAAAAGGTGAAGCATTGCATAAAGATGAAATGCCTGCTATAGCTGGTTTATATTTAAACAGGCTGCAAAAAGGAATGTTATTACAAGCAGATCCAACAGTTATTTTTGCCAATAACGATTTCACTATCCGTCGTGTACTAAATAAACACTTGAGAGTAGATAATCCTTATAACACTTACGTCTACAAAGGTCTTCCTCCAGGTCCGATTATGATGCCAAGTATTGTAGCAATAGATGCGGTGCTGAATTACAAGCACCATGATTATATTTATATGTGTGCCAAAGAAGATTTTTCAGGTTATCATGCGTTTGCCACAAATGTTGCCGAACATCAAATAAATGCACGTAAATTTCAAAAAGCATTAGACGAACGAAATATCAAAAAATAATATGTTTCAATTCGAATATCAAACCCGTGTACGCTATGCTGAGACCGATAAAATGGGATATGTGTACTATGGGAATTATGCAGCATTTTACGAAATTGCACGCACTGAAATGCTTAGAAGTACCGGTTTTTCTTATCGAGAATTAGAAGATATGGGTGTGATGTTACCTGTCATCGAGATGAAGTGCAAATACATCAAGCCGGCAAGATATGATGATTTGATAACCATAAAAACAACCATCCGTATCAAGCCTGCTGTAAGAATTATATTTGAATATGAATTATTCAACGAAAAACAAGAATTAGTAAATACGGGGGAGACAACGTTGGTTTTTGTCGATATTGTCAAAAATAAACCGACAATGCCACCCGCCATTTTTTTAGATAAAATGTCGAAATATTTTGATTAATCATGTCAAAAATTCATCACTACTTATTGCAATTAAAACCTTACAATCAAGTTGTTGAATGGAGCAAAGCGGTCATTTTACCTGGATTCGGATCTCTACCATTATATACAGTAGCTGTATTTTTTTTTCAAGAAATATCCCGTGATTCAATCTTAAGTAAGGCATCTTCCCTTTCTTATAGTTTCATGTTAGCCATTTTTCCTGGCATTATCTTTCTTTTTACGTTGATTCCTTATATACCCATAGACAATTTTCAGGAACAGCTTTTAGAATTCTTAGAAGTTGTGATCCCGCGAAATGCCTATGAAGTCGTCGAAACAACACTAGAAGATATTATCAAGAATCAGAATGGAGGTCTCCTATCTTTCGGTTTTATATTAGCCACATATTTTGCGACCAATGGTATGGCATCCATGATGCGGGCTTTCAATAAAGCATCCCTCATGGCGGAAAAACGAACATGGATCAAGCGTAGAATGATTGCACTTGGACTTGCTTTTTTGATCATCACCGCACTAACAGTAGGAATGACCATATTTACGTATGCCGGCATTATTGTCAATTATTTAAAAGACAGTATCGCGATCACCAAAAGCTTCTGGGCATTCGTTATCAAAGCAGCACGATGGCTTATCATATTTGGAATTTATTTCTTTACCGTAAGCTGTCTTTATAAATTTGCCCCGACATCATCCCGTAGATGGAAATTGTTTAGTCCAGGGGCTACACTGGCAACAATATTAGCCATCCTGACCTTTTCTGGTTTTGCATTTTACATCAACCACTTTGGTACATATAACAAACTATACGGTTCTATCGGCACCTTAATTGTAATTATGATCTGGATGTACCTCAATACATTAATATTGCTGATCGGGTATGAATTGAATGCTGCAATTGCATTATCCAAACAAAGCATTAAAATAGTACGACCAAAATCATACAATTCATTTAAAGGTATAAACGAACAATAATCTCCTATCCTTTTTCCCGCTCCATAGTCCGATTAAAAAAATTGGGTTATCCACAACAAGCATCCTTTCGCTATCATTAGCTACTAAATGATATTTGATACATTAAGTATGTGGAAACGGATCCATCCATCTGTTACAATAGCACAACCCCAAAAATTATAAATAACTATTTTACAGCAACTTATAAATACACAATAATTGAAGCTCTAAATGATATAGATCGTTTTATTACCTCTATTTTAACACGTATACCTGGATATGTGGCCTACTTAACTGATGGTGTATCTATTTATAATACCCAAGAATAAATGTAATGTGGATAACATTTTAAAAAAAATAATATATAAATACTTGTTAATAAAAGTTTTTCGTATTTTTGCAGTCCCTACAAAGTGGGGAAAAGGAGAAAAAATAATTAATGGCAAAAAAACAAGAAGTAGAAAAAGAGTTAGCAGCGAAAAACGCAGAGCTACAAGGCGCTGACACCAAAGTGGTGAAAGACACAGAAAAAATTGAATCAGAGGCTGATTCAAAACTAATCGAAGAAATCAAATCTAACACATGGATCACTCCAGAAGGTGAATTCGACTGGGATGCTAGTGACAAAGGTTTCGGAAATTACAGCGAGGCTGAGCGCGCTAAATTAGAAGAACAATACGCAGGTACTTTCAACCAAATCAATCAAGGTGAAATTATCGAAGGTACTGTTGTTTCTATCAACAGTAAAGACGTTGTCTTGAATGTTGGTTTCAAATCTGACGGTTTGGTTTCATTATCTGAATTCCGTGACTTACCAGAATTGGCAGTTGGCGATGTAGTTGATGTTTTCGTAGAGTCGCAAGAAGATGCTAATGGACAATTAGTATTATCTCGCAAACGTGCTAAAACTCAAAAATCTTGGGAAGCTATCAATGAAGCATTGGAAAATGATGCTATCATTAACGGTTTTGTTAAAAGCCGTACTAAAGGTGGGCTTATTGTTGATATCAAAGGTGTTGAAGCATTCTTACCAGGATCTCAAATCGATATCAAACCTATCCGTGATTACGATGTTTACGTTGGTAAAACAATGGAATTCAAAGTTGTTAAAATCAACCACGAATTTAAAAACGTTGTCGTATCACACAAAGTTTTAATTGAAAACGACTTAGAGAACCAAAAATCTGAAATCGTATCTAAATTAGAAAAAGGACAAGTATTAGAAGGTACTGTTAAAAATATCACAGATTTCGGTGTGTTCATCGATTTAGGTGGTGTTGATGGTTTACTTCACATTACTGATATTTCATGGGGTCGTATCGAGCATCCAAAAGAGGTATTATCATTAGATCAAACTATCAACGTGGTAGTATTAGATTTTGATGATGAGAAAAAACGTATCGCTTTAGGCTTGAAACAACTTTCTGAGCATCCTTGGGAATCTTTAGATAAAGACTTAGCTGTTGGTTCTAAAGTAAAAGGTAAAATCGTAACAGTTGCTGATTACGGTGCTTTCTTAGAAATCATCCCAGGTGTTGAAGGTTTAATTCACGTTTCTGAAATGTCTTGGTCTCAAAACTTACGTTCTCCACAAGAGTTCTTAAAAGTAAGCGATGAAATCGAAGCTGAGATCTTAACTTTAGATCGCGAAGAACGTAAAATGAGCTTAGGTATCAAACAATTGACTCCAGATCCTTGGAAAAATATCGTTGAGCGTTACCCAGTTGGTTCTAAACAAACTGCAGTAGTTAAAAACATGACTAACTTCGGTGTGTTCGTAGAATTAGAAGAAGGTATCGACGGTTTGATCCATATCTCTGATTTATCTTGGTCTAAAAAAATCAACCACCCTAACGAATTCACTAAAGTTGGTGAAAAATTAGATGTTGTTGTTTTAGAATTAGATGAAGAAAACAGAAAATTATCTTTAGGTCACAAACAATTAGAAGAAAACCCTTGGGATACTTTCGAAACAATCTTCACTATTGATTCAGTTCATGAAGGTACAGTATTGAAAGTTGGAGACAAAGGTGATATCGTTGCTTTACAATATGGTGTTGAAGGATTCTGTCCATCTAAACACTCTGTAAAAGAAGATAATTCTGCACTTAAAGTTGATGAAGTTGCTTCATTCAAAATCATTGAATTCAACAAAGAAAACAAACGTTTAGTAATTTCTCACTCTCGTATTTGGGAAGATGAAAGAGCTGAAGCACGTGTTGAAGAATTCAATGCTCGTAAAAAAGAAGCTAAAGTAGCTAACAATGCTGTTAAAAAAGTGAAAGATTCAGTTGAGAAATCTACATTAGGTGACTTAGACGTTCTTGCACAATTGAAAGAGCAAATGGAAGGTGATGAGAAAAACGGTAAATAGTTTTTAGCATCAACTCAATCATATTAAGCCCTAGCAAATTGCTAGGGCTTTTTTGTTTATATCAAAAACATAATTAAATTTACCTAACGTAAATTTAGTAAACCATGTATTTTCCATCTTCCCTCATTACCACAGCACAGCTGCAAAAAGAATACGAAAAACCTAATGTCATCTTATTAGACTGCACGATTGACAAAGTGGGACAGTCCTTAAAAGATGCGCAATTAGCATTGATACCAAACTCCCTATTCTTCGATATTGAGAACACATTCTCAGATCACAGTAGTCCCCTACCACATACACTCGTTTCGACAGAAGTATTTACAAAAGGCATTCAAGAATTAGGTATTAACCAAAATAGCATCATTATACTATATGATCGGTGGGGTGTATATTCAAGTCCTCGAGCATGGTGGATGTTCAAAGTGATGGGTTTTGAACAAGTTTATGTTTTAGATGGGGGATTGCCTGCATGGCAAGAAAAACATGAGCCAATAGCTGATCAATACATAAAACCATTAGCTAAAGGCAACGGTGAAGCACGATTTAATAGAGCATGGTATGCAGATAAGGATTATATATTAACGCAATATCAAAATAGCGGAACACGTATTATAGATGCTCGTAGCCAAGCTAGATTTACCGCATCAGCCCCTGAACCAAGAGCAGGATTAAGAAGAGGACATATTCCATATTCATCTAATCTTTCATTTGATCTAGTACTAGAAGGAAATAACTACCGTTCAAAAGAGGAATTGAAAAAATTATTTGAAACATTCAATGCTACCCATGAACAAATCTTCACCTGTGGCTCTGGAGTCACAGCATCCATATTAGCTTTTGCTAGTCATTTAATCGGTAATCAAAACATCAAAGTATATGATGGATCTTGGTCCGAGTGGGGACAAGAAGATCTTGATTTACCTATTGCCCAATAGGTCTACACATCCACAAAAACACAAAACAAATAGAGTGGGAAATGATTAGATCCAAAAAAAATAAAGCAAAATAATTAAACGCTTAGATTAACGGATAATATGGCTATACAACATGACTATTTTAATAAATAGCAGGTGAAAAATTAAATAGATTTAGATTTCAAATTAGATCTTCGTATTCCAGAAGTAAAGATCCTCAACTATCCGAATCTTATGGCTGTCGATTAAGCTTCTCACCACATCTAATTTTATCTCATCATCACCAATAGAAATTTGTCCGATCAGATCTTGAATAGTTTGGGGTTTACCCAGTAAAATACGTTCAATCTCTAGCTTAATATTACGGTGCATCATCACCTTATGATTCCGAATAAGACAAAGATCACAAACTTGACAAAACAAGGTATTCTGCTCACCAAAATACTGAAGGAGTGACTGACTGCGACAAGGTGAATGCTCAATATAATTGATCATGGCTTCCACTTGAGTAATTTTGACCTGTTGCCTTTCCATAATAAAAACATGATCGACATATAGATTTTTATAATCGACACGATCTTGTAAAAACGATAATTGAGGAGCATCAGTGGGTGGTATATAGCTTGCGATTTCCATTTGTACCAAAGCATGGATTAAGCTGACAATCTGCTCATAAGATACCCCTAATTTTTTAGCAAACTCGTATTCATTTATGGTAATATAATCATCAAAAACACCACCATAAGATCGTAAAATTGCTTTTATAAGTTTATCGTACCGCTCGTATTGTACTTGGATCTTGTATAATTCCTGATGATTGACTTCAAATTTAAACCTTGAAGGAATAAAAACTGCTTCCGATACCGCTAACCATCCGTCTTTTTCTAAAAATTTGAGCGCACTCAAAGTCGGTATTGTTTCAATTTTATATTTTTTTATAAAAGCGACAACATCAAAATCAAATGTAAGCCCCTCACCCGCTCCATATGGGATTTGAAAATGATTACATAAATGATGGTATACCTGTTGAATAAAAGCGACAGAAGGAAAACTAAGTTTAACATTTTTTAAAAGACGGTCCTTATCTCCCTGTTGATACAATAAGACAGGAAACGCTTTTTTTCCATCTCGACCAGCCCGACCTGCTTCCTGATAGTAAGCTTCTAAAGATTCGGGAATATCCAAATGAATAACAAATCTGACATCAGGTTTATCGATTCCCATCCCGAAAGCATTTGTAGCCACAATGACACGAGTCCGGTTTTGCATCCAAGCCTCTTGCTTGCTATCACGTTCTTTTCCTAATAATCCAGCATGATAAAAATCGGCACTAATCCCATTATTTACTAAATAACGGGCTACCTCCTGTGTTTCTCTTCTATTACGAACATATACGACACCTGAACCACCCAGCTTTTGAATGATTCGGATCATCCGTCCAGCTTTATTTTCTTCTTCTAGGGCCATATAACCAAGATTATCGCGCAAGAAACTTTTGACAAATACATTATTCTGCTTAAACTGCAGTTTATCTTGGATATCTGCGATGACCGCAGTCGTTGCCGTAGCCGTCAACGCAAGGAAAGGTACATCAGGATGTAATTCCTTTAATTTACCCAGTTGCAAGTAAGGAGGCCTGAAGTCATACCCCCATTGTGAGATACAATGAGCTTCATCAATGGCAAAAAGATTGACAGGCATATGTTTGATACGTTCCTGTACCAATTCACTGTAGAGACGCTCCGGAGATAAATACAGGAATTTGATCTGCCCGAAAATGCAATTATCTAAAATAATATCCACTTCTCTAGGCTTCAGACCCGAGTAGATCGCAACCGCTTGGATACCGATATCTTTAAGATGCTGCACTTGATCTTTCATCAGAGCGATTAATGGCGTTACAACTATACAAATGCCTGGCAGAATCATTGCCGGAATTTGAAAACAAATTGATTTGCCACCCCCGGTTGGCAAAAGTGCCAACGTATCTCTCTTCTCCAGAACAGATTGAATGATTTCTTCCTGTAATGGACGAAAACTATCATGTCCCCAATACTGTTTTAAAATGCTGATGCTATCTAAACTCATAATAACTCCTGATCCCAAACATACGCAAAATTATTTTTTATGCTATAATGAGCCACCCCCAAACTATCCAGTTGATGCTCCCAAATTCTGATATTGGCGTCACTGCTTGTACCATCAAATAAAACAAGCTTCGGGTCAACAAGTTTAATATGATCGACAAAATTCCATTTACTATTTTTGCGTACAACCAAGATATCTGTCGGCTGCACCGTAGGAGATCCATGTTCTAGCATTTGAACGGTAAAATTTGATTTCTGAATGAGATAATTTGTCCTGAGAGAATCACTTGAAGCCAATGAAATAAAATCAATATCTTTCCAGTTTGAAAATCGCGTTAAATCCCGATTGACACTATAGACTAAATTTCTAGAATTTAAGGAATCAAAAGAACTAATTAAAGTAACCTTACTCTTATTTATAAAGGCAAGAGTGATTTCTTTTCTCGTATTATAAATACGAAAACCGCTATAATTTAATTGAACATATTGCTGGTAACTAAATAGTATGATTAAAACAAATAAAAAAATAGTGCTGCAATATAAAGCAGATTTATTTCTCCAATACCATGCATAGCTACCTACCAATACCACTGCAATACTGAGCAGAACCATAAGCGGAGAAAAAATAAGACCTGTCCATGTTGCAAAGGGCAATTGATCCAAGAACTTCAACATCTCGAACATCATTTGGATACACCATTGCATTATATTTCCTAACCATACATTCACAATTTCAAACGGACTAAACAGCATTCCTATGCCTACATACATGATGATGGTAACAGGGACGATAACGAGCACATTTGCGATCAAAAAGTAATTCGGAAACTGACCAAAATAATATAGAGCCAAAGGAGCAGTCATTATTTGGGCACTTAAGGAAATCATGACACTATCCCAACCTATCCGTCCCAAGCGACTGCCACCAAGAAAAATTGGACATTTAAATAATGGAAAAAGTAAAACAATACCCAACACCGCACAATAAGATAACTGAAACCCGATATCAAATAGCATATTCGGCTCCAATAAAAGCAGTACGAATGCAGAT
This sequence comes from Sphingobacterium sp. PCS056, assembly GCF_023273895.1. Taxonomy (NCBI): domain Bacteria; kingdom Pseudomonadati; phylum Bacteroidota; class Sphingobacteriia; order Sphingobacteriales; family Sphingobacteriaceae; genus Sphingobacterium; species Sphingobacterium sp. PCS056. Next base: position 149,447 of record NZ_CP096883.1, read on the forward strand.
GATGCCATCGTATTTAACATATTAGCTTCCCGCTGTATCAATCTAGAAATCAAGAAAAAACTAAGCATTATCGCAGCCCTTAAAATAGAGGGAGCCATACCTGTTAAAATAGTATAAGCCCATATTGATAACAGTAATAAAACAAGCCTAAAAACATTAAAAGTATCATTTCCTTTTAATTGCTTTAATATCCACATCAGAAACAAGAACACAATGCCGACATGCATACCCGAAACACTCAACACATGAATAGTCCCAGTATTGCTAAATGTCTGTATAACCTCAGGAGACATCATCGTCCTATATCCGACGATAAGTGCTACAGCAATTTGAAAAGATTCCTCATCTGCCACATACTTTTTAAATTTATCAACTAAATTTTGCCTTATCTGAAGTGCCAAAGCCTTTATATGCCATCCTTTATTATGATTAATAATCTTATATTCATGAGCATTCAAGAAGATCTGAGCATGGATACCTTGATGCATCAGATAATTCTTATAGTCAAATTCAAGCGGATTATAAGATGTAGGTATTTGTTGTATCTTATTGACAAATATGAGCTCATCACCATAACGAATTGATGTAGTACTATCCAATACGATAGTCATCATAAGTTTACCCGTAGCTTTTCTAAAAGATACTCCGATCTGCTGTGCTAGCACTTTAACAGGAAATCTGACTATACCATTTTTCACAATAGGCTCATCATCCACAATCCCGACCAACTGTTCACTTGCCTTCCCGTAAAAATGAGCACGATCAATATCAGCGTATGTCCTCCAAATATTCCACATTCCAAATACAGATAACATGAAATAACCATTGATCATAAATAAAACACCCAATCTCGAACGTTGAAAAAAGAAGATAAAATGAATGATAACACTAATAACAAGTGATATTTGAACCATAATAAAACGACTATCGTCAGCTCTACTAGCATTCGCTATCCATATACCTAAACCGTAAAAAAACAGAAATTTAAGAAAAGGAACTTTCTTCATCTGTTCATAAAAATTAGTTCTCATCAGAATTGGAATCTTAACTGCAATTTAATTTCTGATTTCAGATTACCTTGGATCACATCCAAACCCGATCCTATACTTGCTAATCCAGGATAATAAAATGCCGATACTTTGGCCCATACATCAATACCTTGACCTATCCTATATCGCACATTGTTATAAAAGCGCCAACCTTTTTGATAGTATAATGGAAATGAAGAAGCATATAAAACATCATTCTCATAAGCATATATCCGTGTATTATAACTATCCGTATGAAAATAAGCAATACGTAAATTCGTTGTCATTTTACTTTGATCCGGACTAAAAAACAAATCCTGATAGACCATCCAGCCATATTGTTTGTCCCCCAGCCCCTTCTGGTATTGGGTTCCCTCTCCACGACTACGGATACTCCAAACGTTACTCAGTTTATACCTATATTCCAATCTTAATTGAGCTTTGCTTACCTCTGCTAATCCAGTAGCAGCATCGTTGGTACTTTCAGCATTTTCTTCCTTGACACGATAGCGTACACGTAAAGATAAATGTCCTCTTTTATACCAGATATAAGAAAATTGAGATAAGACATCATACCCCGAAGAAGGTTCCGATACACGATAACGAAGCCATGGAAATTTAAAAATGTCAACATAAGTAGTCCACTGAACTTTTCGAGAAGGATGGTAGACCAACCCCGTATAGAGTCCCTTTTCATTGCGCGCACCCTTCGTTTCACCCATTGATTGCGCAAAAAAACTGTGGTAATTCTTCTGATAATCCCGGTATAACAACACAGTAGAAAATTGAGGAGATATGCCAGTGATCGCACCTGCTAACCAAGCATATCCACTATCGAGACTAGTTGCAAGCTCACCAAAAAAATAAGAATTACGAAACGTATAATTATAATAGACACTTGCATTTCGCAGTAAATTTCCCTCAAAGTCGTACTTATTTTCAGGTCTTTTCCCAAGCAATTTGCTTCCATCAAGATGAGTCGCGACAAAATTGCCCCCAATTTTCAATCTATTTTTGCTATACATGATATTATTCCCGTACACCAGCTGCCCAATAGCCTTTCTATACCCTTGTTCAGTAGGAGTTCGATGAAGACCTGAAATTGCCAATGTAGTTATTGCTCTTTCATCATTAATCACTTTCACATTTCCATCAATGAGCCTATAAGAAATATAAGGTGTAAGTTCAAACCGACCAATAGCTATAGTACCCGATATCCCTCTTAAGAAATTAGCCTCATTCAGTGAAGTATATGATCTCAATCCAGCACCCTGTCTAGCCGCACTTTCAATCATGCTACCCTTACCAAAACTTAAACCATTCCACATCGTCAAACCCTGGCCTATTTGCAAAGCAAAATCGCCAATCACCACCTGCTTTACTTTACCAAGATCACGAATAGACAAACTTGCCGAGTAAAAATCAAAACCATAACGCTGTTTATCCCTAAAAAAAGGTTCTCCAGCATCTTTATCCATATTGATGGACAATCGAATCTTATTATTATAATTAAAACGATACCGTATCAAGTATCTATTGGGATCTCCTAGGTAACGAGACCGAGTCGTATCCCTGATCTGATAACCTTTAGCTTGATGCAGTAAACGACCATAGCGCAACATCACTTCCTGTTCAGCTTTTGTCACTAAATTTTTCAATGTAAAGTCCCGATAGTGGATCGTATTCGAAACGGTAACAAATGGAAGTAAATTTTGAACCGTTCGAACATCAAAACCAGCAATACTTTGCAGCTCTTGCACCGAAATAAAATCGCCAGATTCCTTTCGATGTGCCAACAAATTCTCAATTTGAAGCATACTCAGAAATAATAAGTCCTGCAACTCATCACCATCAGTTGTGTTCAGGTTGATCGGATGCTTGATATAATGGGACCAACGCTCAGATATTTCACTTGCATCTACGTCTTGATCCAATTCTTCCAAAAGCTGTTCAAATAATTGGTCTAAGGTCAATTCAGGATTTTCTTGAGCAAAGATATAGGATGGGTCCAGCAGGAAAATCCAAGATAATAAGTAGAGTTTTAATTTCATAGGCTTTTGCTATACGTAATTACTCATTAGAAATATTGAAAATAGATGATGCTCCATATGTTAAATTGGCATCATGGATTCAACATTATTTCCCGAAAGCTTTGTAAAAAGCAATCAAAAATAAATTAGAGATATACGTTATAATTAAAATAACATATGCACATTTTAAAATGTTGGAATAACTATCACCTCAGGATCAGCAATAACAGACACAGCATTAGCAAGTATAATATGGCTTAATTATTCATTTAATAAACCATATTAGGTTAAATAATGAATAATTGGTTCTCGACATAAAGGTTCTAGTTTCCTTTCTTAAACGATTTATTTAGGCTTACCAGTAGTCTTGAATGTATAAAAAGTCAATTTAAATATCAAGAAAAACTAATAAAATATTTAATTTACGGTTATTATTTTAATTATACAAGAGATGTAGTCAATTTATAACAAAAAAAGGTCTAACTACCGAAGCAGTTAGACCTTATAAAATCTTAATCTTAAATTTTAGATATCTATTTTAGCATAACGTGAATTACGTTCGATAAATTCGCGACGAGGAGCAACCTCGTCACCCATTAACATCGAAAATATACGATCACACTCAGCAGCATTTTCAATTGTAACTTGACGCAATGTACGAGTATCAGGATTCATTGTTGTATCCCACAGTTGCTCTGCATTCATTTCACCAAGACCTTTATAACGTTGTACATGCACACTATCTTCCTTACCACCACCTTTCAACTGTTGAATAGCATTCAAGCGTTGATCTTCATTCCAAGCATATTGATGATCTTTACCCTTCTTAACTAAATATAAAGGCGGAGTCGCAATATAAATATATCCTTTCTCGATCAGTTCTTTCATATATCTGAAATAGAACGTTAGAATAAGCGTAGTAATGTGAGAACCATCGACATCCGCATCGGTCATGATAATAATACGATGGTAACGCAATTTTTCTAGATTCAGCGCTTTAGGATCATCTGGAGTACCTAAGCTGACACCTAGAGCAGTAAACATATTTTTGATCTCTTCGTTTTCATAGATCTTATGTTCCATTGCTTTTTCAACATTCAGGATCTTACCACGAAGAGGCATGATCGCTTGATACTTACGGTCACGACCAGACTTAGCAGTACCACCCGCTGAATCTCCCTCGACAAAGTAAATCTCACATTTTGTAGGATCGTTATCTTGACAATCTGCTAGCTTACCAGGTAAACCAGAGCCGCCCATTACTGTTTTTCTTTGTACAAGATCACGAGCCTTACGAGCTGCTGCACGAGCTTGAGCTGCAATAACGACTTTTTGAACGATTGCTTTAGCCTCTCTAGGATTTTCTTCCAAATATATATTTAAAATCTCCCCTACAGCAACATCAACAGCACCCATTACTTCTGAGTTCCCTAATTTAGTCTTTGTTTGTCCTTCAAACTGAGGCTCGGCGACTTTTACAGAAATAACAGCTGTCAATCCCTCACGAAAATCATCACCCGTAATTTCGACTTTCAAATTTTTCAATAATCCAGAACGATCAGCATATGCTTTTAAAGTACGTGTCAAACCACGGCGGAAACCCGCAACATGAGAACCACCTTCGATTGTGTTAATGTTATTCACATATGAATGCACATTCTCTGTGTAAGTCTCGTTATATTGTAAAGCCAATTCAACTGGAATCCCTTGTTTGATGCCTTCGACATAAATCGGATGTGGGATAATCGGATGACGGTTACTATCTAAAAATTGAACAAACTCTTGTAATCCACCTTCAGATAAAAACACATCTTGACGTAAAGTACCATCTTCCAAAGTCTCTCTTTCATCTGTCAAGGACAACTTGATCCCTTTATTTAAGAAAGATAACTCACGAAGACGGCTCGCCAATGTATCATAGTTATAGACCGTAGTCGTTGTGAAAATTTCACTGTCTGGAGTAAACGTAACAATAGTACCGTTTAGATCAGAATCTCCAATCTCCTTAACCGTATATAATGGCTTACCTTTCTCATACTCTTGCTGAAAAACTTTACCATCACGGTGAACAACTGCTGACAAATGAATAGATAAGGCATTCACACAGGAAACCCCCACACCGTGAAGACCACCTGATACCTTATACGTATCCTTATCAAATTTACCACCAGCATGTAATACAGTCATTACAATCTCCAGTGCCGATTTATTCTCCTTCTTATTGATACCAGTTGGAATCCCACGTCCGTTATCTTTGACGGAAATAGAATTGTCTTTATGGATAGTGACAAAAATATCTGTACAATAACCTGCAACGGCTTCATCGATAGAGTTATCGACTACCTCATATACCAAATGGTGCAAACCTTTAACCCCGGTGTCTCCAATATACATGGAAGGGCGTTTACGTACAGCCTCTAATCCCTCTAAAACTTGGATATTATCAGCTGAATAGGATGATGCATTTTTGTTTTCTTCGCTCATTGAAACTAATTAAATACTTGTAATCAAAAATACGAAATTTTAACCACTTTAACAAGTAAACGAGATGTGATCACAAGCAATTTAATACGCTATAATTCCATAATTATTTTATATTTTAGCATTCGAAAATCCGAAATGTAATTTTTTTATAGTAGGTTTGTTCTTATTAAAACGTGTAATCAAATAAACAATGAGTAATATATTTTCAACTTTATCAAAAGTAACCTTGGGACTAGCTATTTCGGTTGCTGCAGTATCTTGTTCTCAAGAATCAAAAACAACAGGTCCGACATCTTCTAAGGACTCTACATCAACAAAAGAGACCTCAACAAAAGTTGAGAAAATCGTATACATCAATTCAGATTCTCTATCTCAAAAATATGAGTACTTCAAAGATATCAGAAGTAAATTAGAAGCTAAAGTTAAAAAAGCACAAGCCGACTTGCAAGGTAAAAGCCAAGCCTTCCAACGTGAAGTAGCAGATTACCAACAAAAAGCTCCTAATTTGAGTGCAGCTGAAAGACAAGCTACAGAAGAAAAATTAGCACGTAAGCAAGATGAATTAAGCCGTTTAGATCAAAACGCATCCTCTTCATTAGCGCAAGACGAATCTGCTGAATTCAACAATGTATATAACAAAATTACTGAATTCTTAAAAAAACACGCTAGTGATAATGGTTACACACTGGTGTTGACATATTCAAAAACAAATCCAACAGTATTGTATGCAGATTCAAAATTGGAAATTACCAATGAAGTGGTGAAACAATTAAATGAAGAATATAAAAAAGAAAAGAAATAACATTTCTAAAATAAGAAAATAAGAAAGCCGCTCAATAGCGGCTTTCTTATTTATACACAATTTGCAAATTGAAAATCTCTTCGCTATCTTAACATCTTAATCCGATTCCATAATATGATATCCACCATAGTAAGTAAAGAGCAGGCGAATTATGAATGGATCGATGTGTTCGAACCAAGTGTGACCGATCTCGAAACCTTGAAAGAAAAATACAAGCTCAATCAAGCATCGATTAAAGATTCATTAGAGCCAGAACATCTACCCAAAATAGAAGAATTTGATAATTATACCTTTATCATATTACGGATGGTATCATCAACATTTAAAGATAATTCGGATAATATTGGTGAGATAACAGACCGTCTTACTATTTTTTATGGTGCAGACTTTGTCATCACCCTTCATAAAAAAAATGTAGATTTTATTCACAAGATGAAATTGCTTGATTTTAGATCAACCAAACTGAGCGACACCAAGCATTTAGCCAATCACATCACGACAGCAGCTCTAGCAACGTTTGAAAAAATATTACCAAAAATATCCACCAAACTTGACGAATACGAAGAAAGCGTATTCCTTGCACGTCAGAAAAAATTAGTACTCAAACATGTCTATTTCATCAAGAGGCAGATTGATGTGGTCAGAAAGGTCATCATTCTATACAAAGAGATTGTAGAACATTTTCACGCCAATCAAAAAAGAAATGTGTATAGCAGAGATTTAAAAGACCTATTTTTAAGAACCAATACGCTGTATGACAATCTTTCGGAAAATACAAGTCAGCTACTCAACATATACTTTAACATCTCATCCAACCATACCAATGAGATCATGCGTATATTGACCATTTTCTCCGTATTTTTTATGCCCATTACTTTTGTAGCCGGCGTATATGGGATGAACTTTAAAAACATGCCCGAATTAGAATGGTACTATGGATATCCATTAGCAATCGCTATTATGTTGGGCATTTCCTTAGCGATTTACTATTGGTTCAAAAGAAAAGGTTGGCTATAACCCAACCTTTTTCTTAGGCGTAGTTGCCACAAAATCTTTTAAATAATAAGGCTCAAAATAAGCTACATCTTCAAATTCACCAGCCTGGTATTTTTCAAATGCAATTTGACTGATATCAACAGCATTTGTCTGAATACCCGCAATGACATCAACGCCATACACATCGGAAAAAGAAGATTCCAGTTTATCTGCACCAGGGCCAAAGAGGCATATTCGATCATAATGACTCAAGTATTGATCAAAACTAGTTGTATCAATGATCAAAGCCTGCGTATCAACTAGCACCTTTCCCAGGTGATCAAAAAATATAGAATAAACTTCCATTCGTCTCGCATCCAGCATCGGGATATACAGGTCATAAGGTAGCAATTGTGCCTGACTGGCGCGAAAACCTGTATAGATGCCCGTCAGTGTATTGACAGCGATCAGCGGAATATCTAAAGCGTAGCATAGACCTTTTGCAGTAGAAACACCGATTCTTAGCCCCGTATAAGATCCCGGCCCCATACTTACTGCGATTGCAGACAAATCGCCAAAACCTATATTTTCTCGATCCAATAATGTTTGAATAAGAATCGTTAGTCGAGAAGCGTGAACATGAGGTTCATCTACACTTTCGTGCTGGCGAACCTGCCCAGATTCAACAAGAGCTACTGAACATACAGAAGTTGAAGTTTCGATTTGTAAAATATAAATGCACATAATTATAGAAAAAAAATTAAGGAACAGGATCATGACCATGCCCACCCCAGGGATTACAACTCAAAATACGTTTAATTGCTAACCATCCACCTTTAAATGGCCCATATTTTTGTATGGCTTGATACCCATATTGTGAACACGTAGGTGTATACCGACAATTGGCGCCTAAAAAAGGGGAGATAAAAAGTTGATAAAATCGAATAAGGGCTAAAAACAGCAGACTAAAGAACCGCTTAATTATCTTTTGCCAAATATAATTTAGAACATTCATTCTGTAGTTTTAACAAAGCTTTTCCCATGTGACTATACAAAAAATCATACGCTAACAAGCCCTTACCAACATATTGTATTGTCAATAACAAAGGTAATTGATGCTGCTCTAAAAATGGAAGTAAACTATCATTTTTTTGCAAACGATAACATTCTTTCATTCGCCGTTTCATCAGATTACGATCAACAGCTCTTTTGAATCGTCTTTTAGAAACCGATAAGATGACTTGTGTTGAAGAATTTGCTAGAATGAGACCACTATCTTCTGAAGGTGAATAGAAGACGATACGGTAGGGATAACAAACAAAAGAAGAACCTTTATGAAACAATGCATCAATCAACTTGACACTACATAAACGTTCTTCTTTCTTAAATGTATTTTTAATCATAATCGATGACTGAAAAGTAGGCCACGTTACTACACGAGCCTCCTGGCCACCAGCTACGCAAAAATATTAACCTTTGTGACGACCTTCGTCAGAAACTGTAAGGCGTTTTCTACCTTTTGCTCTACGAGAAGCTAAAATTCTTCTACCATTTGCAGAACTCATACGATCTCTGAATCCGTGCTTGTTTCTTCTTTTTCTTTGCGATGGCTGAAATGTTCTTTTCATGACGCTTAATATGCTAAATTATTTTTGATTCTATTAATAAAACTCCCTAAAGAGGAATGCAAAAGTAAAATATATTTTAGAGAATTACAAACAATAATTGCAACTTCTCCAAAATAGTGGAATATTCAACAAAAAAACAGACAAAGAGAGGTTTTCTTTATCTGTTATGTATATGTTGATATGGGATTACTTGTTTTTAAGTAAATCTCTGATTTCGGTCAAAAGAACTTCTTCTCTAGGTGGAGCTGGCGCTACTTCTGGAGCTTTCTCTTCTTTACGTTTCATAGAATTCAAAGCCTTAATGACCAAGAAAATACAGAATGCAACAATAAGAAATTGAATGACGACATTAATAAAGTTTCCTAGATTAATCGATACTTCAGGTTTCTTAGCCACCTCGTCAGCCGCTTTAAGAACATATTTAATTTGTGAAAAATCAACACCACCCGTTAAATAACCAATTGGAGGCATAATGATATCATCCACCAGAGAAGTAACAATTTTCCCAAATGCACCACCGATAACAACACCGACAGCTAAATCAACTACGCTACCGCGCATAGCAAATTCTTTAAACTCTTTCAAAAATCCCATAAAATAAAATGTTTACTGTTGTAATTTTTAACCTAAATATAAGCTAATTTCGCTAAAATAGACATAAAATCATCTTTTTTTCTCATGTTTTTTCACTAAAACAATCAAGACATATCGCATTATAGAATAAAATAAACAGAAAAGAATTATATCTTTGGCTATATTTACAAATATTTTATTAACTGTATTTCAGTATTTTTATTTATTTTTAACACCACATATTCGCATAGTAATATTTCCTAAACATCGCCCATGAAAAAAATATTAATTGCTGACGACCATAGTATCGTTCGATTAGGAGCATCTGTTATTATAAAAGAAAGTATGCCGGAATGTGTTATTACGCAGGCCCAAGATTATAATGAAGTGCTCAAATTACTTCAAGAAGAAGTTTTCGATTTACTTTTACTAGACATTAACATGCCTGGTGGAAATAATATTAGAGTAGTAAAAGAAATACTAGAAATACAAGAATCTATAAAAATCTTAATATTTTCTTCTTATGACGAATCACTATATGCACTCCGCTATATAGAAGCTGGTGCTGCCGGATTTGTTAACAAAAGTACTGCAATGGCTGAATTGAGCAATGCCATACTCACAATAAGAGAAAGAGGCAAATACATGTCAGATGAAGTAAAAGATTTATATGTTAAAAAATTAACACAAAGCAAATCCAAGCTGAATACCATGAACCCCCTTTCAAGACTTTCCAATCGGGAGGTCGATGTTGCTAAATATCTAATCCAAGGACATGGAATAATTGAAGTCTCGACGACATTAGATTTAAGTCCATCGACGGTAAGTACATATAAGAGCCGGATATTTGAAAAATTAAATGTCTCTAATATTCCAGAACTCATTGAAATATTTAGAATTCACTCTGCAAACTAATCTGCAGAGTGAATTTAAAAAGTTAACGTAATTGATCAATCGTTACCACAGGAATATCTTTGCCACTTGGCGTGATGAGTTCTGTTTCTTGTCGATAGGTATATCCATTCTTTTCATCCAGATCCCACAGCATAGGAGCAAAGAAATGAACACAAGCACTAAATCCTTGCATTATAGCGGCCATACTACCCGTATCTTTCGAATTTTTAGCCTCATTTTCAATTTCAAATACACCAGAAAAAGAACGACTTTTTAACGTATCCACCAATGCTCTCCAATCCATACTATCCGAACCTCCAAAACCAGGCAGCATAGCCTCATAATGATGACGATCCCAATCATGAGCTGGAATAGCGATATTAGCCGCCTTAGCAAGATCAGTATCTACATGTTGCATTGGATACATACCACCCCAATCTGTTCTTGCTATCGTATTTAAATTGCGTGTAGTCTTTACATGTATGCGATGCAAGCGTGCTATATCCATTGCGTTTATCACAGCAACCGGATCAGTATGCTGCCAGACATCATGCGATGGATCATAGATTTCACCATGAGCCCGACTTGGTATCATCTCGTACATCAATTTTCGAGCAGCTAAAACAGCAGGTAAATTATTATAAGTACTGGTATAACGAGACGATCGCCACCCTTCCATAGGACAATTTTCATACAGAACTGTCACTCCCAGATCTTCAGCATATTTTATAATCGGAGCAAAAACACGCTTATATTCATCTAGATTTTTTTGAAAACCATCAATCTGATTTCCAAGATCATGATTGTAACCAACAAAAGTTCCGACTTTAACATTATTCGCATCGCCCCCCAATAAATGAGCAATCCGGATTAGTTTTAATAAATGGTTTTGATTTTTAATACGTTCCCCCTCTTCTCCACCAATCATATTTTCAAAAGCACCCAGAGATAACTGTAGTTGCGACTGATTGAAAAGTTCTAAAGTGCTTTTTGCGTCTTCACGAGAAAAACCTTCATAATCTAAATGTGTTGCAGTATGATCTTTTCGAGTACCATCTTTTCTAAACACGCATAAATCAATGCCAGAAGCACCTATATCCTTTGTTTTATCTATTAAATTTGGTAATTCCAGCTTATCAAAAGCAGAACTCATTACCCATATTGGATTATTCATTTTATGATTCATATATATACGATTTAATTTTCTGTCATATGGAATAAACAGGTATATAAGCTCATTTTTCACAGCTTATTGTCATGTGTATATTCATAAATATGATGACATTCAATATAAATGGTTAAAAATTAAAGATACAAAAAAAGCTACCTCATACGAGATAGCTTTTATTATAATTTATTCAAAAATAAACTAATCTACATTATCATGTAAAAAAGAATTATTGGGTCTAATCTCTGTATTTCCGTCTTCAAATGACAGGGTAAATCTAGAAACCTGAGATTGAGAAGAATGCGGCGTATCATCTAATGACATCTGCTTTCTTTTATAAGCAGGCTCATTCTCTAATTCTTGAAGTCCATTTGAAGATTTCAATTTCATACTCAATTCTTTTAATCTCAAGATACGCTCTTTAGTACGCACCAACTGATCTTCAAAAGAAACTTGCTCTTCTTCTACTTGCTCAATTTCTGCCTTGTTATTCACTGAAGCTGAAAAATTACTATTTTGTTCTTCTTGAGCAGAAACAGAACCTGTAGCATACTCATCAAATACTGTTGGCATTTGAAATTGAAATACTGAAGGAGATGTTTTTAATTGAAAATCATTCCCCTTTTGCATAGACAATGATTCCTCTTCCACTACTTCTTCAAAATTCAATTCATGGCGAATAATCGCATTTTCTTCTACCTTAACTTGAGCTTGTTGTTGAACAACGTTTTTAGGTGTTGAAAATAAATCGTTTGTCGTCGTAGGTGCAGAAAAATTCTCTGTATTAGTTTGAACAGGATTTACTAAAGGTGTGTTGCTTACCTCTTTTTGAACGAACTGGTTCACCGGTTTTATAAATGATGCAACTTGTTCAGCTGCAGTCAAAGGCATTGTAACTTTCGTATTCTCACGTTCCAGATCTCTTTCCTCAGAAGTCTGGAATCCTGTAGCAATAATCGTTACCGATAATTCCTCACCAAAGTTCTCATCAATACAGTTACCCCAGATTAGATCTGCAGAAAGACCCGCTTTCTCTTGGATATAATCCGTAATAATAGCTACTTCATCCATCGTTACTTCTTTTAAACCAGAAGTAATATTCAATAAAATATAACGCGCACCTTCGATCTCATTATCTTTCAACAATGGAGAAGCTAGCGCACCTTCTACCGCTTTGATGGCACGGTCTTCACCTTCCGCAACAGCATTACCCATGATCGCGACACCACTATCATTCATCACAGTACGCACATCTTTAAAATCGACGTTTACATAACCAGGAATAGTAATAATCTCTGCGATACCTTTTGCAGCAGTTGTTAATATATCATCAGCTTTTGCGAAAGCTGCAGTCATTGTTAAATTACCAAAAATTTCTCTCAGACGGTCGTTTGAGATTACCAAATACGAATCTACATATTTCCGTAGTTCGGACAAACCTTCTTCAGCCTGAGAACGGCGTCGTTTACCTTCAAAAGTAAAAGGAGTAGTAATAATCGCAACAGTCAAAATACCCAATTCCTTAGCAGCTTTTGCTAATACAGGACTTGCACCAGTACCCGTACCACCACCCATACCAGCGGTAATAAAAAGCATCTTTGTGTTGGTACCCAACATACGTTTGATATCGTCAATACTTTCGATAGCTGAATTTTCACCCACATCAGGATCTGCACCGGCACCCATACCTTCTGTCAAACTCATACCCAATTGTACTTTATTAGGTATTGGACTTAATTCCAAAGCTTGAGCATCGGTATTACACACGATGAAATCTACTCCACTAATTCCTTGCTTATACATGTGGTTAACAGCATTACCGCCACCACCACCAACCCCAATAACCTTAATTATTGATGATTGTTCTTTTAACATTTCAAACTGTATTGACATATCTTATCCCTATTTAACTCATAATGACTTCAGTACAAACTTCACCTAAACTCAATATTCGTAATGTAATAATAACATATTTTCAACAATTTTTTTCCACAAATGTTTAAAATGTGGAAAAAAACCTAAAGTGTTGAAAACTATTTTTTATCCAAGAAAGTGGCATCATCAATTTCATTGCCATCCTTCATTAATTTTTTAAACCACGTTAATAAACCATGCTCCTTTTGTTGCTGCTCACCGACCTCTTTAACAGACTCGACATCTTTTTTGACAACCTTAGGTGCTCTTCTTGTTTCCACTTCATCCTCGTGCGCCTGAATACCCTTCATCAACAAACCAATACTGGTTGCATACAATGGGCTTTTCAATTCTTCATACAAAGCTTTCGGCAGGACTTCATTTTTCGCGAGGTATTCATTTGGAAAACCAATACGGCAATCGATACCCGTAATGTATTCGACAAGCTGCACCAGATGTTTTAATTGTGCACCTCCACCAGTAATAACGATACCACCGATCAGTTTATTTTCATATCCTGAAGATTTGATTTCATAATACACATGTTCGATGATCTCTTCCATACGTGCTTGAATAATGTATGCAAGATTTTTTACAGAGATCTCTTTCGGCTCACGACCTTTTAAGCCGGGAACACAAATCACCTCATTTTCTTTATTTTCATCAGCCAATGCCGATCCAAATCGTGTTTTTAATAATTCAGCTTGACTTCTCAATACAGAACAACCTTGACGAATATCTTCCGTCACTATATTTCCCCCCAACGGAATTACAGCAGTATGACGAATGATTCCCTCATGGAAAATAGCTACATCCGTAGTACCTCCACCAATATCAACTAAAACAACACCAGCATTTTTTTCGTCATCATCCAATACAGCTTCAGATGATGCCAAAGGTTCAAGAATCAATTCTGAAACTTCCAAATTTGAATTATCAATACATCTTTTGATATTTCGGATATCCGTAACACGACCCGAAATAATATGAAAATTCGCTTCGATACGACGACCAGCCATACCAATAGGCTCCCGAATACCCGGCTCATTATCAATAGTAAATTCTTGTGGCAACACGTGGATAATTTCTTCTCCAGGAGGCAACACCAATTTATACATATCTGAAATAAGACGTTCAATATCTCTTCTTGTCACTTCATCATCGCTATCAGTCTTGGTAAAAATACCACGATGTTGAATACTTTTAATATGTTGACCAGCAATACCAACATTCACCACCTTGATATCCACATTCGATTGATTTTCGGCTATTTCAACCGCCTCAAGAATGCTGCTTACCGTTTTTTGAATGTTAGCAACTACGCCTCGGCTTACTCCTGCCGAGTCTGCTTTACCAACTCCTAAAAGTTCTATTTTATTTCCGCCGCTCCGTCTTCCCACGGTAACGCAAATCTTGGTTGTACCAATATCGAGACCCACAATAATTGGGTTCTCTCTTTCGATTTCTGCTGATTTTGGGTTCATAATATTCTGTATTGATGCTGTATACTATAATGTGTTATTCTTTATTTTCTTCTCTGGATGATGCAAATCATCAAATGTCCAAACACCACGCTTTTCACAAATGATTTGACCTGCATATTTTACATTTACTTTATTGTAAGCATCAACCCCAACTTTAGGGATGATTTCTTTATAAAATGTTCTTAACAAACTAAATTTTTGTTCCAACGAATCCGCAGTGCCTATAATAAGCTGCTGATTGCCGACACGCGGAACCAATTCAATATCTTTATCATTATTGACAAATACCTGAACAACCTGATTGCTCCATAATTCATCATTTTCAATAAACTGCGTCACGCGAAACAGATCTTTCACTAAAGAAGTGTTGACCGAATCCAAGGGATTTTTATATCCTTCTTCAATATTACCCGTCGCAATCATTACATGTGGCACATACTTTAAAGTAGTCGGTACCTTCAATCCATTTAAGTCGATATAATATTCTCGACCATTTTTATTAATGACACGCATCACCACCTCACGTTGTGCAATATTGATGGCGATAATACCATCCATATCCAAATGCACACTTGCCTTAGATACGTAAGGCAATTTTTTCAATGTTTTTTCAATTTTTTCTAAAGGAATATCAAGTAATCGCTTCCCGATAATATTTCCATAATTTTTGCTAATAAGTGCCGAAATATCACCCTGGTCTATAAAAGCTTCCTTTCCCTCTATAAAAATATTCACCTCACGACAGACCTGTTGCTCATCCTTACGGTTGACCAATGACATCACAATGATTACAGCTATCACTCCAAGAAAAAAGAGTGATAAATATAAGACGCGATTCCATCGTATGTTGTGTAAATATTTAAGCATTTACTAAAATTTCCTTCAATGGTTTTACTAACTTATCAATATCCCCTGCACCGACCGTGACCAACAATTCCAGTTTTTCGTTTTGAGCAATTTCCAATACCTGTTGTGGCGTAACAACAGCTTTTTCTGGCGCTGTAATCTTACTCAACAACCAAGACGAATTTACACCTTCAATAGGCAATTCGCGTGCAGGATAGATCTCCATCAACAGCAAACGATCGGCCATAGATAGCACTTCTGCAAATCCATCTATAAAATCACGTGTTCTGGTGAAGAGATGTGGCTGAAATACAACTGTTAACTTTTTATTCGGATATAATTTTCGCATAGAACTCAAAAAAGCACGCAATTCCTCCGGATGATGTGCATAATCATCTACATAAATAGCAGACGGAGTTCTTACGATATATTCGAAACGCCTTTTAACGCCCTTAAAATTAGCTAAGGCTAATTTTATTTTATCATCTGCAATACCCAAAATACGAGCAGCAGTTATTGCCGCCACAGCATTTTCAACATTATGTGTGCCAGGTATGCCCAAATGAATATGCTCAATCTTTGAATCTGCTGAAATATAATCAAAGTAAAACTCGCCATCTCGAACATGTACATTGGAAGCATATACATCTGCCACATCATGTCCAGAATATGCGATTTGACTGTCAAAAGGTAATCCCTTCTTCACAATACGCGTGCCGCCCTCAACAACTCGATCCAAATACATTTGGAAAGTCGCCAACAGTTGACCCGCATCACCATAAATATCCAGATGATCAGCATCAGCTGAAGTCACAATTGCAATATTAGGATGTAAGGTCAAAAATGAACGATCATATTCATCAGCTTCGACTACGACAACATCATTATTACCATATAACACGTTAGTATCGTAATTAGAACTGATTCCACCTAAAAAAGCAGAACAGTCAAAACCACTATCTTTTAAAATATGAGCGACCATCGTTGAAGTCGTAGTTTTACCATGTGTACCAGCCACACCAATTGTAAACCGACTTTCACTAATGATACCTAAAACTTCAGACCTTTTATGTAAGGTATGGCCTACTTGCTCTAAATAATGTTTAATCTTCGAATCTTTTGGTATAGCAGGTGTAAAAATGATTAATGTAGCATCATCCGGAGCATTGAAAATCGGATCTATAGTATCGATTTCATCAACATATGAAATAGCAATACCTTCAGACACCAATGTTTTAGTCAATTCAGTCTCCGTACGATCATATCCTTTTACCACACATCCTAAATGAGCAAAATAACGAGCAAGCCCACTCATTCCAATTCCACCGACCCCAATAAGATACACCTGTTTGATTGCGTCAATTTTCATTATTTCTACCTTTTATTTGCCAATTTTATAACTTCTTTCGCGATGACAACATCCGCATCAAGAAGCGCTAATTTCTTTATATTTCGAGCCAAAATATGTGACTCAGACTCCTTATTTAATAAAGCGATAGCTGTATCAAACAGAGTTGCTTTCGCCTCATTATCCTTTACCAATACTGCCGCTTGTTTATGTACCAATGCCATTGCATTTTTTGTTTGGTGATCTTCCGCGACATTTGGCGAAGGAACCAACACCACCGGTTTGCCTACCACACACAATTCTGAAATGGTACCAGCACCTGCCCTAGCAATTATGATATCAGCAGCAGCATAAGCATAGTCCATTCGCTGTAAGAAAGCAAGCATATGGATGCGACCAGAAAGTTTATCTTTCAGCTCTTGACTCAGCTGATCAAAATAATAACTTCCACATTGCCATATTACCTGAATATTAGCGTGGTCCAATTTCTCCAAAGACGCCATGACACTTTCATTTAAAGTACGCGCCCCTAAGCTACCACCCGTCACTAAAATCGTCTTTTTATTAGCATCTAATCCAAAAAAAGCCAAAGCTTCCTCACGCTTACCTTCAATCTCAATAGAAGCACGACGAATAGGATTACCTGTTAACAATAATTTCTCTTCTGGAAAGAATTGTTCCATCCCTTCATAAGCAACACAAATCTTAGCAGCCTTATTTCCCAATCGCTTATTAGTCACCCCGGCATAAGAATTTTGTTCTTGCACCAGAGTCGGTATACCCAAGCGGTTGGCCACCATCAATAAAGGTCCAGAAGCAAAACCCCCAACACCAACAGCCACATCAGGTTTAAACTCACGGACAATTTTACGAGCCTTGTTCATGCTTTTAAAAAGCTTGAATGGTAAAAAAATATTTTTCCAAAACTCTTTTCTATTGATCCCTTGAATATCTAGTCCCACGATTTGATATCCCGCAGCCGGTACTTTTTCCATTTCCATACGACCATTAGCTCCAACGAAAAGAATTTCGTTTTGAGGATCCAATGCTTTTAGTGCATTAGCAATTGCCACTGCTGGAAAAATATGTCCACCAGTACCACCTCCACTTATGATCACACGTATAGCCATTTCTTATTTATTTTTACGCAGAAATTGTACCCACGACCACTCTTTTCTCTTTCGGTCGCTCATCCAATTCCTGTTTACCTTTTAATTCTTCAATATTTCTACTTACACTCAAGATAATACCCAGAGCGATACTTGTAAATAAAATAGACGTTCCACCCATACTTACTAACGGAAGCGGAACCCCGGTTACCGGACCCAAGCCCACGGCCACAGCCATATTGGCAAATGCCTGAATGGTCAAACTAAATCCCAGTCCAGCCGCCAAAAAAGCACCGAATGCTTTTGGACTTAATGTGACTATACGAATACAGCGATACATTAAAGCCAAATAAAGAAAAATCAAGACCACTCCCCCAATCGTTCCATACTCCTCAATGATGATGGCAAATATAAAATCGGAATACGGGTGCGGCAATACATTTCTCTGAATACTATTACCAGGCCCCTTACCAAATACACCACCTGTTGCAATTGCTATCTTTGCATTATTAGCTTGATAGTTTTTATCATCTTGAAATGAAACAGGCATTCCCTCCTGTTTTTCTTTTTCAACCCCGATAAAAGATTTAACACGACTGTAATATGTTGCACGTCTAGGACCTACCGAAACGACGATAATGCCTAACAATACGACTCCTGCAGATACAATAGCAATTTGCTTAAAGCTGATACGTCCAATCAAAAGCAGGAGCACACATACCCCAAACAGCATAATTGCCGTAGACATATTTGCCCATGCAATTAAAACAAACACACCACAAACAGCTCCCATTATTGGAATAAAAGACTTTTTAACATCTTTAATTTCCTCTTGCTTTCTTGATAGCATACGAGCCAAAAACGTGATCAGCGCCAACTTCGCCAAATCCGAAGTTTGAAAAGTCTGATTGATCACCGGTATGGTAACCCACCGACTTGCATCGTTCACTTTACTTCCAAAGATCAAAGTATACAATAACAATGGAATTGTAATCGCCATTAATAATTTGGAAATGCCCGCATAATAACGATAATCCAGTTTATGGGATAAATACATCAACACAAAACCAACAGCAATTAAAGAGAAGTGCTTGAACAAATACAATTCTGTCCCCTTTCCTTCTTTATATGCCAGCGTACCTACAGAACTGTAGACGGCCAACAAAGACCAGCCCGAGAGTAGGATCACAATAATCCATATCCATCGGTCGCCTTTTAATTTAGAAAGTAGATGCTCTACCATAATTAATCACTTTAGATTTAAAAACCTATACCCACTACAACTCCATCACTGCAGCTTTAAATTTATCACCGCGATCTTCGTAATTTTTAAACCAATCAAAACTTGCACAAGCTGGAGACAACAATACCGTATCTCCCTTTTGAGCCAGATGAGAGGCCAATTGCACAGCATCTTTCATCGAAGAACTGTTTACGATCAATTCTGTATCCTCCTCAAAAGCCGCGTGTATAGCTGTATTATCTTTTCCGATACACACAATAGCACGTACTTTAGATTTCACTAAATCACGTAACATGTCATAATCATTACCTTTATCGACACCACCTAACATTAAAATAATAGGTGTTGATACACTTTCCAGCGCATACCATACCGAATTGACATTGGTAGCCTTAGAATCGTTGATATAATTAACCCCACCGATACAAGCCACCTGCTCCAAGCGATGTGCAATATTCACATAAGAGCCCATACTTTCCTTCATAGCTTGATTTCTCAACTCTTGAACCTTAGCAATTAGGCCAGAAGCCATATTGTTGTACACATTGTGTTTCCCTGTCAAAGACAACTCTTCCGTTCTCATAGTAAATGTATCGCTATTAGGTATGTTAATTATAATATCTTTAATTGAAGTCAAATAAGCTCCAAATTCCACTTTTTGTTCCTGTGTAAAAGGCAAGTGTATCGCTGGAGTTGAATGTCTCTTCAAACCTTCCATTGTTTGTGGATCATCAAGACAATAGATGAAATAATCATCTTTTGTTTGATTTTGAATCATTCTAAATTTAGAATCCACATAATTCTCCACTTTATAATCATAGCGATCCAAATGATCAGCTGTAATATTCAAAATCACGGCAATATCAGCTCTAAATTGGTACATATCATCCAACATAAAACTTGAAATCTCGAGCACATAAACATCAAATTGTTCACGTGCCACCTGTAAAGCAAAGCTTTTACCAATATTCCCTGCCAGACCTACGTGCTTACCAGCATGTTTCAGCATTTCATAAGTCAACATCGTAGTAGTCGATTTACCATTAGAACCTGTGATACAGATCAACTTTGCATCTGTATATTGTGCTGCAAATTCAATTTCTGCAATCACTGGGATATCTCTGGACTTCAATGCAACAACTAAAGGAGCATGTTCAGGAATACCAGGACTTTTCACCACTAGATCCGCTTGTAAGATCCGCTCTTCACTGTGTAATCCTTCTTCATAAGCGATTTGCTCTTCCTCCAACTGGGTTTTATAATGTTCAGCAATTGTTCCTTTATCAGAAACAAAAACATCAAATCCCCTCTGTTTAGCCAAGATAGCAGTACCGACACCACTTTCACCTGCACCAAGTACGATCAATTTTCCTGACTGTGGATAATATGTTGATGAAATGTTAGCCATGCTGATTATCTAATTTTTAAAGTTACAATGGTCAAAATGGCCAAAATAATACCGACAATTACAAAACGTGTTACAATTTTAGCCTCATGATACCCCTTCTTTTGAAAGTGATGGTGCAAAGGAGACATTAAAAAGATTCGTCTACCCTCCCCATATTTTTTCTTGGTGTATTTGAAATAAGAAACCTGTAAAATAACAGAAACCAATTCCAAAAGAAAGACACCGCACAAAATCGGGATCAATAGCTCCTTGCGGATCAATATGGCAAAAGCCGCGATAATACCTCCTATCGCCAAACTACCTGTATCACCCATAAATACTTGAGCAGGATACGTATTGTACCATAAAAAGCCAACACAAGCTCCAACAAAAGCGCCAGCAAAAATAACCAGTTCACCCGAATTTGGAATATACATGATATTCAAATAGTCCGAGAAAATAACGTTACCAGACACATACGCCAATATGGCCAAAGTAACACCAATAATAGCAGAAGTACCTGTCGCCAAACCGTCGATACCATCTGTAATATTTGCACCATTAGAAACTGCAGTTACAATAAATACCACAACAACCAAGAATACAATAAAGGTTAAGACATTGCTATTAAGTCCAAATACCTTGAAAACTTTAGCGTAATCAAACTCATTATTTTTATAAAAAGGGATATTTGTTTTAGAAGACTTCACATTTTCTGCATAAGTCTTCTCACCAGTTCCCTGATTGATCACAACTTCAACAGGTTTAGTTGAAGTAGGTGACGCTACATTTTGACGAACCACAATCTCGGGATGAAAATACATCGTACAAGCAATGAAAATACCCAGACCAGTCTGCCCAATCACTTTAAAACGTCCAGCCAAACCCTCCTTATTGTGACGAAAAACTTTAATATAATCATCCAAAAATCCAACAGCTCCCATCCATAGTGTGGAAACAATCATAATGATGACATAAATATTAGTCAACTTCGCAAATAACAAAGTCGGAATTAAAATTCCGGCAATGATGATCAAGCCACCCATTGTTGGTGTACCCTGCTTCTTTTTCTCCCCCTCTAGTCCTAAATCACGAATGGTCTCACCTACCTGCTTATTCTGAAGCACCTGAATCAGCTTTCCTCCAAAAACGGTTGTGATGACCAGTGAAGTGATCACAGCCATCGATGTTCTAAAAGAAATATACTGAAACAAACCAGCTCCTGGAATGTGCATGTATTCGTTTAACCATGTGAATAAATGGTACAACATATTCTTATACTTCGTTAAATGTTAATTCTAAAATTTCTTTATCATCAAAATGGTGACGTACACCATTTACCTCTTGATATTTCTCATGTCCCTTTCCCGCCACGACAATGATATCTCCTGGTTTTGCCAATTGATATGCAACTCGAATTGCCTCTTTGCGATCAGCAATAGAAAGAACTTTACTTCTTTGTTCAGCAGCAACACCCGCTTCCATTTCTTTAATGATGGTAAGCGGATCTTCCGTTCTCGGATTGTCAGATGTAATAATCAAACGATCACTATAACGCAATGCAGCTTGTGACATTTCTGGACGCTTAGTTTTATCACGATCTCCACCACATCCCAATACAGTAATGATATGTTGACTTTGATTACGTAACTTTTCAATCGTCTGCAAGACATTCTCCACAGCATCAGGAGTGTGTGCGTAATCCACAATTCCAAAAACACCATTTGCTGCCTTCAAAGTCTCAAATCTACCCTCAGCACCAGTCAGTACACTCATAGCTGTCAATACACGAACAGTCTCTTGCTCCAACAAAATTGCTGCACCATACACTGCCAATAGATTGTAGGCATTGAATCCTCCGACCAATTTCACCCACACATCATGTCCGTCGATATTCATCAACATACCATCGAAATGACTCTCGACTATACGCGCACTAAAATCAGCTCCTGAATGGAGTCCATAACTTTTTTTATGAGCAAATGTATTTTGCAACATGACCTGACCATTACGATCATCTTCATTGGTCAACGCAAAAGCAGCCGTATCTAAATCATCAAAAAACTTCTTCTTTGCCTTAATATAGCTACTAAATGTTTTGTGAAAGTCAAGATGATCATGTGTGATATTCGTAAAAATAGCACCCGTGAATTTCAAACCTGCTATTCGCTGCTGCACAACAGCATGCGAACTCACTTCCATAAAACAATAATCGCAGCCTTCCTCAATCATCTCACTCAATAAGTGATTCAATTGAATGGGATCTGGAGTCGTATGTGTCGCAGGAATAACCCGTTCCCCAATTTGATTCTGTACTGTCGACAAAAGCCCCACATGATATCCCAATTCCGTAAACAGCTGGAATAATAAAGTCGCGACAGTTGTTTTACCATTCGTACCTGTTACACCGACCAACTTCATTTTCTTTGATGGATTATCATAGAAGTTGGCAGCCACTATACCCAATGCAAGAGCAGAATCCGCTACAACAATATAGACAACAGAGTCCAATGTCTCCACAGGCAACTCCTCTACAATAACTGCTCTAGCTCCAAAAGCAATCGCTTTATCAATAAATAAATGTCCATCCGTATGAACGCCTCTAACAGCAATAAACAAACTTCCGAATACAACCTGACGCGAATCGAAGCAAAGCGATACTACCTCAACATCCAGTTGACCCACTACCTCCTGTACAGGAATAGCATGTAATATTGATTTTAAATTCTTCATTCTACTTCAGTTCTATTGTTACAGCTGTACCAATTGGTAACTTTTGATTTGCAATCAAAGATTGCCTGATCACCTTTCCTTTTCCAATCACGCTTGTTTTAAATCCAGAATTCTCCAGGGCAAACAATGCGTCAATCAATCCCATTCCCATAACATTTGGCACTACACCTTCTTTTATTTGATATTCCACAAAAGGAACTCCAAGTGTTGAACTTGTTGAATCATTCTGTGCAATTGAATTCCAATTCATAATTTTTAAACCCAGCTGCTCATACACTTTTTGCGTCGCTTCACGCGAACCTTTTAAGGTTAACGCCTTGGTGTTTAATGCCGAAGTGTTCAATTTTTTCTTATTAAAAGCACTATGCATATTCAAATCATTCGCATACACCATATCAGCCAACTCTTTAAAAACTGGCCCCGCTGTTGACGCTCCGTAATAGCCATTTCTAGGATTTCGAATCACTACAATAATGGAATACTTTGGATCCTCAGCAGGAAAATATCCTGCAAATGAAGATTGGTATTTCCGGTTACGATATCCCATCGCTCCGTCAGCCATTTGTGCAGTTCCGGTTTTACCACCCGAAGTATACAATGGATTTCTTAGGCTCTTCCCTGTTCCATCTTTCATTGTCCCTTCAAGCATTCCCCTAATTTGACCTAAAGCTTTATCAGAAGCAATCTTCTCATTAATAACACGAGCTTCAAATTTTTCAACCGTATTGCCCAGATGTCTGATCTCCTTAACAAATAATGGGGAAATCATCTTACCGTTATTAGCCACTGCATTATATAATGTCAACATCTGCAGCGGCGTCAACTTCAGCTCATAGCCATATGCCATTTGTACAAGAGACAATCCACTCCAGCTTTTACTCTTTGGAGTTTTTATTAGAGGCGCTCCCTCTCCTGTTATTTGCAATCCCAACTTACGATCCAAGCCAAAAGCATGTAGTTTAGCCGTAAATTTAGCTGGATTATCCTTGTAATGCTCGTATATCAACTTCGTAATCCCTACGTTAGACGATTGCTCAAAAGCCTCTTGCGCACTCATCACAGACTTTTTTGGAGCATGTGAATCTTTAATCGTGTGACGATAGATAGGCCAATTACCATTTCCAACATTTACATGAGTACTTGAATCAATCACCCCGTCATCAATAGCAGCAAGATAAGAAGCCAATTTAAACGTCGAACCTGGTTCAGCACTTTGTGCAATCGCAATATTCATCTTTTCACGATAGACACCATCTTTATCTTTCGTAAAATTGGCCACTGCACGAACCTCTCCCGTCTTCACCTCCATCATCACCACACAGCCCTCATCAGCATTACTCGCTATCATCTGCTTTTCCAAGGCTCTTTGTGCCATATCTTGCATATTGATATCAATCGTCGAAATAATATCCGCACCATCAACAGGAGCCACTTCAATATCACGGTTTACTGGAATCCATACACCACCCGCAATACGTTGCATCAAGCGCTTACCACTTTTACCATCAATATATTCGCCGTAAGCACCCTCCAGTCCGACATGAATATTCTCCTTAACATTCTTATATCCTATTGTACGAGCCGCCAAATTGACAAATGGAAGAATACGCTTATTCTGACGTTCTGTAATCAAACCTCCAGGATAACGCTCTTTTCCCACACGCACAGACTTAAACAAAGGATAGTTTTTAAGTATCTTTAAATCTTGATGCGACACTGCTCGCTTAATCAAAACATAACGTTGCTTTTTATTTCTAGCCTGTTTCAGTAATGTCAAATACTGTCTGGAAGATTTATCTTTAAAAAATCCCGACAATTTAATTGCTAAAGAATCGACTTTCAAATTGAAATAATCGTTTTCTTCCTCTGGAATAGCCATCGCATCAAATCGCAATTCATACTCAGGAACCGAAGTTGCCAATAAACTACCATCATTAGAATAGATATTACCCCGAGCAGCTTCAACTTCACGCTCTTGAATAGACAAACTATCCGACAGTGCGCGCCATTTATCTCCATCGACATATTGTAAATGAAAAAGCTTCGCAAATACAGCAAACGCCACAAGGACGATTAAACCGAATGCGATATAAACACGAAATAGAATGGTAGTTCTGATATTCATAAACGTCTCCTATTTCTTTTGTTCTTTTACAATTTCAATCTTGATTGGTGGCTCCACCCGCTCTTTCAGACCTAAAGTGTCGACACGCTTCGCAATCTCCGTTTGAGTAGACATCTTCATGAGCTCTGCCGAGAGCGATTTATGATCCCAGCTCAACTCTTTAACCTCTTTACCCAACTTATCGATATTACGAATCGTACGTTCTGCAAAATGCCTATTTGTAATATAAAGCAACATCAATAAAGTAACAAAACCAATAAAAGGCAAGTAATTCACAATGGAGTAAATCGACAAATTACCAGCAGTAAGTAAAGTCCTAAGAAACTTTTGCGTTTCCTCAGCTTTTTCCTCAACCGCTTCTTGTAGTTCCTCTTGAACTTCTTCGCTTAACCCCTGCTGTTTTATTGTATTTTTACCCATATCGATACTTCGATTAAAGCATTAAGCTATATCCAACTTTTCAGCAATACGCAGTTTCGCACTGCGCGATCTATTATTATCAACCAATTCTTGATCGTCAGCAGTAATTGCCTTACGACTGATGACATGAAAAGGCTTAATTTCATTTCCAAAAAAATCTTTCTCTACATCACCCCTAAACTTACCTTTAGCCAAGAAATTCTTGACCAAACGATCCTCTAAAGAATGATAAGACATCACGACCAAACGACCTTCCGCCTTCAAAACATCTACCGTTTGTAGCAAAAACTCTTGCAAAGCTTCCAATTCCTTATTAACCTCAATACGCAAAGCTTGAAAAACTTGCGCATGGTATTTATGCTCTTTACCCCTAGGAACCATCTTCTTGATAACCTCTTTCAATTCAGCTACCGTATTGATAGGCGCTGTCAAGCGAGCAGTCACAATTGTTTTAGCCAAAGTTTTGGCATTCACAATTTCTCCGTACATACCAAAAATACGATGAAGTTCCTCCTCCGAATAAGTTGACAACACCTTGCGGGCATCAACATCCGAAATCTGATCCATTCGCATATCCAAGTCTGCATCAAAACGTATAGAGAAACCACGATCAGCAGCATCAAACTGATGAGATGAAACACCCAAATCAGCCAAAATACCATCCACCTGTTTCACACCATTCAGACGAAGATTATTTTTTAAAAAACGAAAATTTTGATGAATCAACGTAAACCTCGAATCATCAATCACATTATTCAACGCATCTGGATCTTGATCAAAAGCAAACAACTTGCCTTCAGGACCCAAGTGTTTCAAAATCTCCCTCGAGTGTCCTCCTCCACCAAAAGTAACATCCACGTAAATACCATTTGGCTTAATAGCCAAAGCATCCATGCATTCTTTCAACATTACTGGTATGTGGTAAACATTATCCATTCGCTAATCCTCCTAAATCAAAACCTCCCATAACCTGTTCAGCCAAAGCAGAGAAATCCTCTCCCAAATCACCATTCATAAAATCATCATACCCATCTTTGGACCAAACTTCAATTTTATTAACCTGACAAGCCAAAACAACTTCTCCTGTGATACCCGAATAATCCAACAAACTCTTCGGCAATAAAACACGACCCGCAGCATCCAAACTCAACTCCGTTGCTCCCCTTGTAAAACTTCGAATAAACATTCTGTTTTTCTCAACGTACTGATTCAACTGAGCCAAGCGTGCCGTTATCGCATTCCATTCCTCGCGCGTATAGATCACCAAATGCTTTTCAAATCCACGATTGATTACAAGCCCCTCACGCTCAACATCAGGCAATTGCCTTTTGAGCGCAGCAGGCAACACCATTCTTCCTTTGGTGTCTAACTTGCATTCATATTCGCCAATTAAAAAACTCATTTTGTACACATTGGTTTCAAATTCAATGTAAAAGTAGACACTTTCACCCACTTTTACCCACTTTTACCCACAAAAAAGTTTTCCACATAGTGGAAGCGCTACATTTAATTGACCAAAGGTTGATATAACAGCAAACAAAAAGCTAGATATCAGCAGTTAAATAAGCTTTTTGAACCATTTTTCAAATTGGTTCAAGACGAAATAAATCACGAGTTTAGGGTTGCTTTTTTCTTCAAACAGGAAGATAAATACGCTAAAAAACAATTTTTTTACAAAAATATGATCAAACAGGGGAGAAAGTGGGGCGTCCACCCATCAAAAAAAGTAAGTATAAATGAAGATTAAATTTCAGGATTTATGACCAAAATTGGATCTCTAAAAAAACCTAAAATTGGCGAATATTTTGAGCAAGAATTTCAAAATTTGACCATGGGTCATCCAAAACTAATTCACATTTAAAAATTAATCGATAAGTCCATTCAAAGCAAATCCAAAAATGAGCATTCGCTTTTCTTTTAATAAAACAAAATTGCCATTCGTTATTCTCCCTAAAAACAGATAATTTTGTACAAAATTAAAATTAAGCGTATGCATAGAACAAACACGTGCGGAGAATTAACAATAGCTGACTTAGGTAAAACAGTTACACTAAGCGGTTGGGTTCAAAAATCTCGCGATTTAGGCGGAATGACTTTCATAGATGTAAGAGATCGCTATGGCATTACACAATTAACTTTTAATTCGGATGACGATGATTCTTTACGCGCTAGTGCACGTGAATTAGGTCGTGAATATGTGATTAAAGTAACTGGAACAGTAATTGAACGTTCTAGTAAAAATCTAAAAATTCCAACTGGAGAAATTGAAATCAAAGTTTCTTCTTTAGAAATATTAAATTCGGCAAATACGCCACCATTTACCATTGAAGATGAAACGGACGGTGGCGAAGATATCAGAATGAAATTCAGATATTTAGATTTACGCCGCAATCCTGTTCGTGAAAACTTAATATTACGTCACAAAACAGCACAGGAAGTGCGTCGTTTTCTAGACGAGCAAAATTTTATCGAAGTAGAAACTCCAGTATTAATCAAATCTACGCCCGAAGGTGCACGCGATTTTGTTGTTCCCTCACGTATGAATGCCGGAGAATTTTATGCATTACCACAATCACCCCAAACCTTCAAACAACTATTGATGGTATCCGGTTTCGACCGTTATTTTCAAATTGTAAAATGTTTCCGTGATGAGGATTTACGTGCAGATCGTCAACCCGAATTTACGCAGATTGACTGTGAAATGTCTTTTGTTGAACAAGAAGATGTATTGAATATATTTGAAGGTCTAGCAAAGCATATCTTCAAAAAAATCAAGAATATTGAATTGGGAGAAGTACCGCGTATGACGTACGCTGATGCGATGCGCTTATACGGATCCGACAAACCAGATATTCGTTTCGGAATGCAATTCGTAGAATTAAATGAAGTAGCTAAAGATAAAGGATTTCCGGTATTTGATGCAGCAGAATTAGTTGTTGGTATCAATGTTGAAGGTTGTGCGCATTACACCCGTAAACAATTAGATGCGTTGACCGATTTTGTAAAACGTCCTCAAGTAGGTGCCACAGGCCTTGTCTATGCACGCTATAACGAAGATGGTACAGTAAAATCTTCTGTAGATAAATTCTACACGCCAGAGCAATTATTGGACTTCGCAAAATTATTTAATGCTAAGCCTGGCGATTTATTTTTAATCATGGCTGGCCCAACAGATAAAGTACGTAAACAATTAAATGAACTTCGTCTCGAAGTAGCCAATCAATTAGGGCTACGTGACAAGAACAAGTTTGCCCCTCTTTGGGTGCTAGACTTTCCTTTATTAGAATGGGATGAAGAATCTGAACGTTACCATGCGATGCACCACCCTTTTACGTCTCCAAAACCTGAAGATATCGCATTATTGGATACAAACCCAGGTGAGGTAAGAGCAAACGCATACGATTTTGTCCTTAATGGTACTGAAGTCGGCGGAGGTTCCATCCGTATTCATGATCGTGAATTACAATCGCTCATGTTCAAACACTTAGGATTCACTCCAGAAGAAGCCCAAAAACAATTTGGCTTTTTAATGGAAGCATTCACCTATGGAGCTCCTCCACACGGCGGATTGGCATTTGGTTTTGACCGCTTAGTAGCGTTATTAGCAGGAATAGATTCCATTCGTGATGTCATCGCCTTCCCTAAAAACAATTCAGGAAGAGATGTGATGATCGATGCCCCTTCCACTATCCACCAAGATCAACTGGATGAACTAAGCTTAAATTTGAATTTAAAAGTTAAATAATTCGATCGCATCATGCGATAAATAATTTATAAGCGTTATCTTTAAAAGTTGGTAATTTATTACCAACTTTTTTTGTAAAATTAAAAGAATTAGATGTCAGTAAGCTCTGCAGATAAATTTTTAAAAGAAAGTGCGACAAAATCTTTCGACAGTAAACATCGCGATATTATCAATTATAATATCGACAAGTATACGCTTGCTTTCGAAAAAGGCAAGAGTAAATTTGTGGATCTGGAGAACTCGCGTTTAGAAGCCAATCTAACAAAATGGAGAGCTATTGAAAACTTAGATCAATATCTATTAGAATTCGAAAGCAAATTTATAGCACGAGGCGGTAAAGTAATTTGGGCGAATGATGCTGCTGAGGCACGTCAAGAAATCTGGAAGATCATGGAACGGAATAATGCCAAGAGCGTTATCAAATCCAAATCTATGGCCACAGAAGAAATAGAGCTCAACCATTTTTTGGAAAATAAGGGAATCGAAGCATTAGAAAGTGACTTAGGCGAGTTTATTATCCAGTTATTAGATCAAAAACCGTATCACATCGTAACACCTGCGATGCATCTAAGCCTCGCAGATATCGCTCAGTTATTCAACGAGAGATTTGGCACACCCCTAGAAGCGACTGCTGAAGAGTTGACGATGAAAGCCCGTGAATTATTGCGTGAAAAATATAAAACTGCAGATATCGGCATTTCAGGAGCCAACTTTTTAATAGCTGACACCGGCAGCATTGCCATTACTGAAAATGAAGGAAATGCACGTTTAACCACAGCCTTCCCAAAAATTCATATTGCTGTCGTAGGTATTGAAAAAATCCTCCCATCGATCAATGACCTTGATCTATTTTGGCCATTACTTGCTACTCACGGAACAGGTCAAAATCTGACTGTTTACAATACATTACTCAGCGGACCAAGACAAGCCTACGAGTCTGATGGACCCGAAGAGATGTATGTCGTTTTATTAGATAATGGCCGCACCAACCTACTGGCCCAAAAAGAACAGCGCCAAGGACTTTATTGCATCCGCTGTGGAGCTTGCCTGAATGTTTGTCCTATTTATCAAAATATTGGAGGACATACTTATGAAACCACCTATCAAGGCCCCATTGGTTCCTTGATATCCCCGCACCTAAGTGGAATGAAAGAGTTCAAGCACTTAAGCTACGCCTCATCGCTCTGCGGTAAATGTACAGAAGTATGCCCTGTTGGCATAGATATTCAGCGCATGCTTTTGTTAAACAGAAGAGATGCTGTGGCAGAAGACTTAGCACCCTCAATGGAGAAAAAGGCCTGGAAAGGATTTACCTATCTCATACAAAGAAGAAAATTGATCGATTTATTCGGAGGAAAGATCAAAAACTTCTTTCTTGGAAAATTTTTCAAAAAGACTTGGGGTAGTAATCGACAATTGCCCAAACTCGCAGATAAATCATTTTCCAAACAGTGGAAAGAGCAACAAAAAAACAAAGATTAATGCAACTTTTGTCGATTCATGACATTGATACGAAGATTTAATCAAAAAAAGATGGTCCGCTCTCACAAGCGGACCACCAAAAGACCAAAAACTAAAATTAAAACTAAAACCTAAAAAACACGTTAACTATTTTTCAAAGACACTTCCTTACTCACTTCTATATTATTTTTACCATCTTTATGATTTCTATCGTTGCGATCACGACGCATTGGGCGATCATCTGATCTACGCATACGATGTTGTTTACGATTCTCAGCAAAAGATTCTTTATACAGTTTTTGTTGGTCAGGACTCAAATTTTTCATCAACTTTTCACGTTGAGCCATACGTTCTTTTTTCATACGCTCCATGGATTCCTTGCGATCCGCGGCGTGCATTTTATCTTTTTTAGCTTGATCCAATTGCAGAGCATAAATTTCCTTGCGCTGTTTATCCGTAAATTTTAATTTTTGATCCATACGATCAGTGCGCAACTGTGCAATTTCTTCTGCGGATTTTTTATCTAACTTAAATTCCTTTTTAGCAAAACGACGACCATCTCGGTTTACGCCCTCTTTAACATTTGATTTTTCTTGTGCAAAACCAGCAAACATAATTCCTGACAGCAACAAACTTAACACTAGCTTTTTCATGATATTTTTCCTTTTAGTACGATAAACATTTATTTCAGTCTGTTTCATTTTTAATATATGATTTTACAGACATTTGTTAAGTAAGATGCCAAAACCACATTAAAGTTTAAATCACCCACTGTTAAATAAAGTTAAACTATCAAGAGCGATCCAATTTATTGTGAGATTGTATTCAAACGAATAGGCAATGTATAAGCAACACGGACCGGACGGCCATTTTGAATTCCAGGTTTCCACTTTTTTGCTTTGCCGAGCAATTCTACAGCAGCCTTTCCTGTTCCATGGGAAACATCACGTTTGATATTGATATCCGTCAACGTACCATCCTTTTCTACAACAAATGAAACTTCCACTACACCGTTTACCCCCTGTTGCAATGCCGATTCAGGATATTGATAATTTTCACCTACCCATTTCATAAAAGCCTTAATACCACCTTGTGGTTGAGGCTGTATTTCTATCGCTTCAAAATCAATTATAGCATCTGAATTTCCATGTATGGCACCCTCTTTATTAGTACCGGTAATACCACCATCACGTTTTACAGTGCCAAACTCCCCTCGAGCAACAGAAGTGCCATTTGCGTTAGCTTTCAAGCTCATCCGTCCAGCCAATTTATTCGTTTTATTAAGCTCGTCTTGCGTCACAACATCTTCAGTCACCATTTGCTTAGGAGCCACTTTAGGCTCAACAAAGCGGACCACTTCCTGCTTAGGTAAATCCAGAGCAACCTGTTGTGGCGCTTTTTCTTGAACAGGAATTGGTTCCTCAACTTTCTCTGGCTCTTGATGTTTCTTTTCTAATTCCTCTAGTACTGACATATCATACTCATTGATGTACTGAGCAACAGGAAGCTCAGCCTTTTTAAAATACCGATTATAGATCCCATTACTACCAACACCAATCGTAACCACAGCTAGGACAATCACTATAGACCAGTTGGTCGCTTTAGTAGATAAATTACGCAATTCAAAAGCGCCATAAGATTGGTTACGTCCTGCAAAAACAACCTCTAACCATTCTCTTTTGTAAATATTCAATTTGGAGTTTAGCATAGCTTTAAAAATTAAGTTTATATTTTAAACTATGATGCACAACAATTAAAATTCCACAAAAATGAAAATTTAATTTTCACAAAATTTACCGTATTTTTAAAAAACAGATAACAAGAAAAATATGATAATAAGAATGAGAACAGCCTTTAATACAGTATTTTTAATAGGTATAATCACCTTAATATTAACAAGTTGCACGCAAGAAAAACCAAAACAAATCAAGCAAGAAAAAAAACAAAGCAATCTCAAAATAGATACTAATCAAGCTTTCATAACTTTTGCTTTTCTCAATGAAACTAAAGATTCTTTAGTTAGTTTGCCCGTCGAAGATGAAAAAATAAAACCAGAACTAGCGACGCATGCGATTATTGAAAATAGGGTCATTCCCATTATTTTTTCGAATACAAAACTAGAAAGTCAAACGTCCAATGGAAGACAAACAAGTCATAATTTCGCAAATAATGGCGGTTCATTTTTCACATTTAAAGAGCCCGTAAAACAAGGAGATTTTGCATTATTAGTCAATCAGGACTTTATTGATCACAACAAAGTCATGCCTTTCATCGAGAAAGACAAAAAGACCGAGGAACCGACAATATCCATATTATCAAAAAAATATAATCGAAAAATAGCAAAAAGTGCTACCATCGCTGAATTAGAGGATCAAGCACAAATCATCTT
Organism: Sphingobacterium sp. PCS056; assembly: GCF_023273895.1. Taxonomy (NCBI): domain Bacteria; kingdom Pseudomonadati; phylum Bacteroidota; class Sphingobacteriia; order Sphingobacteriales; family Sphingobacteriaceae; genus Sphingobacterium; species Sphingobacterium sp. PCS056. Next base: position 183,233 of record NZ_CP096883.1, read on the forward strand.
AACATTATTTGAGGTTAAAAACGATTCAGCACTTGCTGTACTATCTTATCTACATCATGATCAGTTAATCACATTAGATTTTCCAGCGAAATATGATGAGATGAGTACTTGGCGCGTAGATGATGGTGGCATATTTGACTTCGAAAATCTGCAGGTATTATCTGTTTTTCAATCTGATAAATCCATCAAAATAGCAACGGTATTTTGGGGAGCCGAAGGATACAACCTCAATTTGTACGAATCAACAGAAGGAGTTTTTAAAAGTATCGCAGAGGCATATGGTTACAGTGCTCCATTATAAAACAGAAAAGACAAGTTAGTTAACTTGTCTTTTCTTTTTATAGCATTTGTCCCTATTTTACATGTGCATACGCGCCAATGGACCTACATCTTGTCCAACAAAATCTTGAACCAAATATTTTTGATATCCCGCAATAGCAATCATGGCCGCATTATCGGTACAATATTCAAATTTAGGGATAAATACATTCCAACTGTAACGCTCCCCCATTGCAATCAATTCCTTACGCAAACCAGAGTTTGCAGAAACTCCACCAGCAATAGCAATATCCTTGATACCGGTTTCCTTGGCAGCTTTCTTTAACTTATTGAGCAATATAGACACAATACGTGATTGAACAGATGCGCAGACATCATCCATATTATTTTTCAAAAAATCAGGATCTGATTTCTCTTCTTTTTGCACCATGTAAAGAATTGCAGTCTTTAATCCTGAAAAACTAAAATCCAAGCCCTGAATTTGAGGTTCAGGAAGTTTATAAGCATCTGGATTACCTAACTGCGCATGTTTATCAATTAGTGGTCCACCAGGATAGGGCAAGTTCAAGATTTTTGCCGTTTTATCAAAAGCCTCTCCCGCGGCATCATCCAGAGTTTGTCCTAAAATTTCCATTTCAAAATAATCTTTGACCAATACAATCTGTGTATGACCTCCAGATACTGTAAGGCATAAAAATGGAAAACTTGGTTTTGGATCTTCAATAAAATGAGCTAAAATATGCGCTTGCATATGATTGACATCAATCAAAGGTATATTTCTGGCCATTGCAAAAGACTTGGCAAATGAAGTTCCGACCAGTAAAGCACCTAATAATCCTGGCCCACGCGTAAAAGCTACTGCATCTATTTGATTTTTATGTATTTTTGCAATGCGAATGGCTTCTTCAACTGTTGGTATAATATTTTGTTGATGTGCACGCGACGCTAGTTCTGGAACGACACCTCCATATTTAGCATGAATCGCCTGAGTAGCAATAACATTAGAAAATATTTCACCGTCGATACAAATTGAAGCAGATGTTTCATCACAAGATGATTCAATACCTAAAATAACAGCCATAGCTTTGGGGTAATTAATATTGTACAAAAGTATCAAAAAAATAATTAAAATAGCACTCATTACATTGGCTAGCATACTCGTTTTGCTAGGTGCATTGATGCTATCGTTACAATTAGAGCCTGTTCAAAATTTTATTTCCAAAAGAGTAGTTTCTTACCTCTCGAAAGAATTAAATACAAAAATTGCTTTAAAAAGAATTTATTTCAAACCTTTCCAATCATTAGTCCTTGAAGGTTTTGAATTATACGACACCAAAGGCGATACCATTCTGATTGCTGAAAAATTAAATGCAACCGTCAATCTAAATCAATATTGGGATCACAATAAAATAGTAATCAATAAACTGAGCTTAGAAAATACAACAGCCTATTATCAGGTATATAAAGATAGCTCCAATATTAAATTTTTATTAAATTACTTTAGCTCTCCTAAAAAAAACGATCAAAGATCAAGTAAAAAAACTAGATATTGATTTAAAACAGTTGAAATTGGTCAATAATCAATTTCGCTATATCGATCATACCAAAAAGCATTACGCAAAAGTGGTCGATTTTGGAGATCTGGACGTTAAACAATTGCATGCTGATTTTCAAAATATAAAGCTTTCAGACAATTCGATCCAAGTTGATATTAAGCAATTACATCTACGTGAAAAAAAAGGATTACAGATTAAAGGATTAGTTGCAAACGCATTGGTAAGCAACAAGAAAATTGAATTGAACAAGCTTCTATTAATCACGAATAGATCTACTATAAAAGACTATGTAAAGTTAGAGTTTAATAGTTTCGAAGACTTTTCAGATTTTAACAATCGTGTTGATGTCAGTCTAAGGATAAAAAATTCAGTACTACATTCAGAAGATATCGCCTTCTTTTCTTCTACCATGCATCGTGTCAAGTTTAATTTAAAAATAAAGCAGGCGATCGCACAAGGAAAAGTAAATCATATTGACGCTCAAAATGTACATATTGAAACTGAAAAATCAACCGAATTAAAAGGAAATATTAAGATTTTGGGACTTCCCGATATTGATCGGACAGATTTTAAACTCACGAATCTCAAAGTACGATCTACCTTCGAGGACTTACAAACGATTCTTCCCAATCTCAGTAATGACAGGAGCTTCAAACTTCCGCCACTGGTAAAATCATTAACTACAATAGCATACCAAGGAGATTTGAATGGATTATACAACCATTTCCAAATTCAAGGAGAAGTAAAAACAGATTTAGGTACCATAAACACAAAATCTACCTTAAATTTTCAAAAAGAAATTGAATTTTCAGGGCTTTATCAGTCCAAATCTTTTGATTTTGGAAAATTATTGAACAATACTCTTTTAAAAACAACTGGATTTAATCTGGATTTAAAAGGCAAAGGCAGCAGCTCAAAAACACTATCATTAGCAGTCGATGGAAAACTAGAAAATTTCGATTTCCGAAATTATCGCTATCAATCCATCCCTGTTAAAGGATCGATCGTCAACGAAAAGTTTACAGGATCAGGTGCTATCAATGATCCCAATGCTAAAATTAATTTCCAAACAGATATAGACTGGTCCAACCCTGCCATTCAATATAATCTGGATGCTACTATACACGAGACAGACCTCTACGCACTACATCTGGTACAACAACAAGGCATCGTTATACACAACACAGCAGTCCAAACTAATCTAACCGGCACTTCTGTCAATAATCTGGTCGGAGATTTATATGCTAATAATCTCCAATTCAGTACAAAAAAAGGAAATTTTGATGTAAAAGAAATTATATTTAAAGCTGTGGGAGATGAGCGGGACAGAGCATTGACTTTATCCTCAGACGTTGTGGACGCCTCTCTTAATGGTCAGATCGATCTCAATACAATAGCACCTTACTTTAAAATGCTTGCCATGCGCTATGCCCCAGCAATTGGTTTTGAAACAGAATCTTACAACAATCAGAATTTTGAGCTGAACCTCAACATCAAATCTTTTCAGCCTATCGCTACCTTCTTTAAAAAAGAAATCAGTCTAGATAGCGGTGCCACCCTTCATGCCAGATTTTCCAGTGAAGAGCATCATGCGCAATTTAATTTATATAGTCCTGTATTCAAGTATAGCGGAATAAAGATTTCTAACCTGATTATAGATCAAATTTCAAATACGGAATCTATGGCAGTGTCAGCATCCGCAGACCGTATCAATCTAACCGATAGTACGTATATCAACAATATCAATATTGCGAATATACTTTCCAGCGATAGCTTACGTTTCAACGTCAAATTATCAGAACTCGATGCGAGTAATAATTTAGATCTCAATGGTGTAATTCGTTTTGCACATCAAAAACCGGCGTTCATAAACTTTGATCCATCGACCATTATTATTAATAAAAACAAATGGGCGCTCACACAAGGATCCGAGCTCAAAGTATCCAAAGGAAAATGGTTTCTTCAAAATTTAACCTTAAAACATGATGAACAAACCGTACTACTGAATGGTGTACTGTCCAATGAAGAAAGTGATCAGTTAAATATTTTATTCAAAGATTTTAATCTCAGTTCTTTAAATGGAATCACAAAACCACTTGGTATTAATATGCTTGGTGAGATGAATGGTCATCTTGAAATTAATTCGCTATTCAAATCACCGTATTTTATTGCCAACCTGCAGACTAGCCCTATTATTTACAATCAACTGCCAATAGGTCAATTGAGTTTAAAAGCTAATTATGACCAAAATGCCAATGTAGTTCATCTTGACAGTAAAATTGAAGATGGTAACAAGCAGATAACACTGGCTGGAACATATAATATCAAAGAAGAAAATGATAAAATAAATCTAAAGGCTTCTTTACAAAATACAGATCTCATTCTTTTTCAACCATTTCTCAAATCACTGGTTTCAAATTTACATGGAAAAGCGAATGCCGAACTCGAGATTAAAGGCGATATCAATAAACCTAAAATAAGCGGAAATGCCAGTTTTAATGATGCCACATTTGTCATTAATTATTTAAAAACGCCCTATCACCTCACCGATAAGGTAATTGTAGTTTCCAATGGTATTTTTCTTAAGAACCTAAAAATTCTAGATCCGAAAAACAATGAGGCGATCGTAAATGGAATGGTGGATTTAAATCAACTTTCCGATCCAAATATCGACATCAAGATTAAAGCAAATAACTTCTTAGCACTCAATACCACACTCAAAGATAACGACCTCTATTATGGTACAGCCTATGCGAGTGGTGATTTCAATTTCAAAGGATTAACATCAGCAATCAATATAGATATCAAAGCAAAATCTGAAGATAACACGATCATCAATATTCCGTTTAATAGTGCTATGACGATTACGGATAATGATTTTATCTATTTCGTTTCTCCGGATAGTTTAAACAGTTCTAAGCAAATAAAACGAAAGAGTTTCAACGGTATTACAATGAATATGGATCTTTCCTTAAGTCCAAATGCGGAGATGAATCTGTATACTTCCTTAGGCGGCGTATCTGGACGTGGAACTGGTAATATCACGATGAATATCACTTCTTTGGGCGATTTCGGAATGTTTGGAGATTACATCATTAGTTCTGGAAAATTCAATTTTAAAGCACAAGATTATTTAAACAAAATTTTTGATCTCAAAGAAGGCGGAACGATTCGATGGGCGGGAAAACCTGCTGAAGCCAACATTAATCTAACCGCGGTCTACCAACAAAGAACCTCCTTATCTCCCCTTTATAATGCTGCGGGGCAAACGGACAATCCGCAACGTATACTAGCGCAAGCAGATATGAATCTAAAAGGATTATTGAGTCAACCTGAAATAAATTTTGATCTCAATTTTCCACAAGATCCCTATGTCAAAGATGAACTTCAGGGTTATCTTTCAGATGTTAATAATATCAATCAACAAGCCCTCAGTTTAATTGTTAGACGAAGCTTTACGCCAGGCTCTCAGACCGATTTTGGAAAAGAGGTCAATAATACCCTACTATCCGCAGGTACCGAGATTGCTTTCAATCAATTGAACAATATCATTGCAGAATCTTTAAATATTAATTTTTTCGATATCAATATTAAATCTCTTAATGATGCCTCAGCATCGCTCAGACTATTCAATGACCGTTTAATTTTGACAGGAGGTATTACAGACAATAGAAGTAATCAATTGACTGACTTAAATGTATTCTCAGATCGTGTATCTACTGATGCTGAAGCTCTGTTTTATCTTCGTAAAGACGGTAGGCTATTATTGAGAGGTTCTAACCGCTTAAATACACGAAACTTCCTTATCAATCCCAATAGTGAAGATTATGTGAGCGCAATAGGGTTGGTATACCGTCAAGAATTCAATTCATTTTCAGAATTCTTAAAACGCATGTTCCCTTTCGGAAAAAAGAAAAAAGAGACACCATAGTACATCTTCAAAGCATCCTATATTCCGTTTAATCTAAAGCCGATCTTTCTATAGGAGCTAGGTACGTATGTAGCGTTATAAAACCATGCTACATCAAATTTAAAAGCATTTTAGGATCAGCATGATCATTATCTAGATCCAAACTGGACTTAAACAATGAAAGCCTTTCCACAAAATGGAAAGGCTTTTATATAATGATCAGAAGTTAGATAGCTTACGCTAATTTTTCGAATGCTGTGTATTCGATCTCTTCTTTATTGATTTTAATTTGACCTTTTAAGAATTCAAACACTTTAAGTGCTTTTGCTTCTTCAAACAAACGGTTACCTTGTTCTTTATCTTGCAATAATTGAATCGCATATTGTGATAATTGCTCATCACTAGGCTCTTCGTTGATATTGTACATTTTGATCTGTGCATAGATACGTTCTTTTGCTAAATTGATAACTTCATCATATTTAACTTCAAGACTATTTTCAGTAACAACACGGTTTTCAATGATTGTCCATTTCAAGTTGTTCAAGAAATCAGCAAAACCTTCATTCAACTCTTCATCAGAGATGCTTGGGTTCGTTGCTTTTAACCATCTTTTCAAAAACTCTTCAGGGAACGCTACATCAACTTTTTCCATACCGAACGTATACATATCATTACGCAGACGTTGGTCAGAATTTTGTTTGAATAAATTTTCAACTTCTTCTTTTACTTTTGTTCTGAATTCAGCTTCTTCAGTAACTTCTCCTTCAGCGAACAATTTATTAAAGAATTCCTGATTTAAATCCGACTCTTCCAAACGGTTAATGTTTTTTACCGTTAAATCAAATTTAGTTACATCCAGCGCTTCAACTTCCTCAGGAGTAATACCTAAAATACGAGCGATGTCTTCATCTTTGAACGCTTTTTTGATATCAATTTTAACAACATCATCTTGTTTAAGACCTACCAAAGATTTTTTAATCTTCGCATCTTCAATGATATCAGTACGTACTGAAGTGGTTTTCTCAATACCTTCTTCTTTATCTTGTTTCAATGTAGCGTATAAAACATCACCTTCTTCAGAAACTTCTGGGTTGGTCATTTTACCGTAACTACGACGTAAATTTTTGATACGAGACTCTAAAGTTTCCTCATCAGCTTTAATATCGTATTCTTTAAATTCAGCGTCCTTTGTAAATGGATTTACAAATTCTGGAGCTAAACCAATTTCATAATTAAATTGGAAGTTATCTTTATAATCCCAGTTATAAGTAGCTGTTTCTTCTATCGGAAGAGGTTGTCCTAAAACTTCTAATTTATTCTCGCCGATGTAAGCTGTAATTTTATCATTAACAATTCTGTTGACTGTATCTAACAAAATTGATTTACCATAAGTACGTCTAATGTGTGCAGCAGGCACTAAACCAGGACGGAATCCAGGTAATTTCGCTTTTTTAGCTTGATCCTTGATTTCTTTGTCTACTTGTGGGTTATAATCTTCTGGTGCTAAATCAACTTTAATTACTGCGTTGATCGCGTCAACTTTTTCGTGTGAAATGTTCATACTCTTTCTAAACCGTTACGCATTATTTTGATAAAAAAAATCCTCCCGATGATTTAAATTCGGGAGGACATTCAAGTGCGGAAGAAGGGACTCGAACCCCCACGTCTTGCGACGCCAGATCCTAAGTCTGGTGCGGCTACCAATTACGCCACTTCCGCATTAGGATTTCTTGTTGGCACAAAGATAGAAACGATATGCATACTATGCAAGTCTTTTCTCAATAAATTTTCATTATTTTTTTATTTATTTTGTTGAGCAAAAAATAAATTTGCATAATTCATTCTTATTCATTTACTTTGAAAAACAAAGTACTTTTATGAAACAAGAAGATTTAGTAAAAGAAATAGCAAGCATTCGCAGTTTGATGGAAAAATCCAGCAAATTTATCTCCATTAGCGGAATTTCAAGTGTCCTAATCGGTACCTATGCCCTGCTAGGTGCTGCCTATGCTTACTATGAAATTTATGGATTTGATAGCCAAATGGGATATCGGGATCATTATGTTAATGAACCTGTCATTATTGCCAAATTACTCGTAACCGCTATATTCGTTTTATTTGCTTCCATTTGTACAGGAGTGTTCATGGCCGTTAAGAAAGCGAAAGGAAACAGACAAAGCATCTGGAATACCACCAGTCGATCCTTATTGTATGCTATGGCCGTACCTTTATGTACTGGTGGATTATTTGCCTGTATATCCATATTTAAAGAAAACTATACCGCGGTCGCTTCCATCCTATTGATTTTTTATGGACTTGCACTCACAGCTGGCAGCAATTACACTTTTAGTGAAATAAAAGGACTCGGAATTTTAGAAATTGTGCTAGGACTGTTAGCTTTGCTTTTGCCTGGAAATGGAATTATCTTTTGGGCATTAGGATTTGGAGTTTTGCACATCATATATGGAATAATCGTTCATAAAAAATACGAATAGTGAATTTCGACTTAACACAGTATAATAAAATATTTGAAAATAAAGTCCGTCTTCAGATCATGAGCGTATTGATGGCTAATGACGAATATGATTTTAATTCATTGAAATCCATATTGGAAGTCACAGATGGTAATCTAGCATCTAATCTGAAGACATTAGAAAAAGAAAATTACATTGAAGTTTTCAAGACATTTGTAGACAGAAAACCAAATACCAGGTATAGAAGAACGATCGAAGGTGAAAAAGCATTCGAAGAACATCTACAGGCTCTTGAAAAATTGATTAAACAACAGTACAAATAATTTTTTTATCCATTTACTTTGAATTTCAAAGTACTTTTAAAAAGAAAAGAAATGAAAATACGCTTATCCATCATGCTTGTCTTGTACAACAAGAGTCAAAAAATTTATACTCAGCTCTTCAAGCAGCATAAACGAGCTTGGAACATCAGTAAAGAAGATTTTTTGAACTTTCCTAAAGGTTCGCTAGGCCATCATCTTGGCGTATTCTATCAAGAAAAAGATTTTGACGTTGTTCCGAAATTAGAAAATCATGATGTATTTCACCTCATTACAGAATCTGGCACCGACATACAGGATGAAGTCGCCATGCAATATTTATTATTGGGCAATGGAAAGGTCAGCCTTTATCAATTTGCGATGATCGCAATTGGTACATTCCTCTACCCCGAACACTTCAACATGTACCTAAAAGCTTTATCAAAAGGTAATGCCATGCAAAAGTTTCATGATTTGGATTTCGAAACTTTATTAAACATTCCATTACAAGAAATTAAAAGTTCCTTGGCATTTGACTTAAAAAAACATCTCAATCACCATAATTTAACAACATTATAAAATCCAAAATCATGGAAACAAATAAAACACCCCTCTTAGACCGTATTGGTACATCAGTTTTCACCAAATTAATTACCATTTTAATTCTCGTCTTACTACTACTCATCCCTTTATTCTGGGTCAAAGACCTTATTGAAGAAAGAAAGAATAGGCAATCTGAAGTCAGTAATGAAATTGCTTTTAAATGGGCTGGTCAACAGGTGATCTCAGGTCCCATCATTGCCATCCCTTACCAGGTAGTAAAAGAAATTGTCACAACAGATAAAAACATTGTCTCTACCAAGAATACCTACGTCACACAATACGTATACCTATTACCAAAAGCATTAAACATCAGCAGTACCATTTCACCGGAATCATTGAAAAGAGGTATTTACAACAGTGTGGTGTACAATGCGCAACTGGATCTAAAAGGATCGTTTGATGCGATCGATTTTAATAAAATAGATTTGAATGGCGTAGATCTCGAATGGAAAAATGCGAAAATATTAATTGGTTTAAGCGATCTTAAGGGACTCGGAGCTTCTCCAACTCTAGTATTCAACCAACAGCAAATTGAATTTGAGACTAATATGTCTGCATTAAATCCTTTTGAGAATAATATGATCGCAGCCATAGATCTCTCTGGCACCAAAACAACCTTAGGTGATTTCCAGATCAAGTTCAATGTAAGGGGTTCTCAATCGATCAATTTTCTCCCTCTTGCAAAACAGACTACCATTAAAACCAAAGGAAATTGGGGAAATCCAAGTTTCAACGGAGCAATTTTAGCAGATGATCGAAAAATAACAGCTAATAGCTTTGAAGCAACATGGAATATCCCGAGTTTCAACCGTAAATTTTCGCAACAGTGGGCTGGTGAGGCAGAGAAGCTGTATGAAATTAAAAACAATTACGAAATCAACAATGCTATCCACGAAGGGTACAGCCAAATGACAGAGCCCATTGCAGCTACTGATACTAATATCGCGACAGAAAAAGATATGATTCAAATCAACTTCTTGGAAGAAGTCAATAATTATCAAAAAACTACACGCGTAGCCAAATATGGAATATTGATTATTATTTTAACATTTGCAGCATTATTTTTCACCGAGATCATCAAAAAACAACGTATCCACCTGATTCAGTATCTGTTGATCGGATTTGCGATGGTACTCTTCTATTCTCTTTTATTATCCATTAGTGAGCATCTCGGCTTCAATATAGCCTATTTATTAGCTGCTATAGCCACTATTATTTTAATTGCATCATTTATTAAATCCATTACAAAAGACAGCAAGTCCGCTTTGATATTTTCAGGAATTTTAGCCGTTTTCTATAGTTTTATCTTTATCCTGATGCAATTGCGTGATTATTCGCTGCTCGTAGGTACAGTAGGTATTTTTATTATATTGGCTATACTGATGCGCCTATCCACAAAAATCAACTGGTATCAATACGATAAAAAATAATATCATGAAAAGTTTAATCTATATTCAGATGTATATGACGTTTATTTATGTCTATGCAAAAAAACGTTGCATATTTGTGGCAATGTTCATTTTGCTATTTTCTAGTTGTAAATCATATGAAAAAAGTAAAAATTATTCCAGATTTGAAAATATAACTAAAATTAAACTGCCTCAGGACTTCGCTATCAAAAAAAATATATTTAGTCTTGGTATCGATGGACATGTTGCTTTATTTGAAATAGATCTCGCAAAAAAAGATTTGCAAACATTGATTAATGGTTTACTGCGTTCGCCTTTTTTAAAAGATAGTACTTACTACAAAACAACCTACAAAGATTTAGAATGGGACAAACCTCCTATATGGGTAAAGACAAAAGAGGGAAATTTTCAATTCTATGCAATTGAATATAAACACTATACAAGCACAAAAAATGGAAGAAGATATTATGACTCCCGTGAGTTCGAAACAACAATAAATATTTATAAAAATACAATCACATTCAAAGAAAAATATTGGGTCAGATGAGGCAGTATGATATAATCATTTAGTAATAATCTAAGTAACACTTTCTGTCTATTTTTGTCATTGTTGCTAAACAAGTATTGAACAGAAAGTGTTATTTATAGCTTGATCAAAATAAATAGTATCTTCTATACGCACCCCCCATAAACAGAGTCAGACAATCGATCATGAACGATATCATAGAAACCGACATAGATATGAATTTGATCACCTCTACTGAACAAATTATCCTCCCATACCAATTTTCCTGCTGTGGATAATGCACCACCTTCATTCAAAGCAAAAAAATCTTCAATAACATAAGCCAATACCAGCACCGCAGATGGATGCTCTCCTTTACAGGCCTCTTTATTCCATTCAATATAAAGTTTATTGTCCTTTATAGTTACATGAATGAGTTGAGGAGGTGGCATATCCCCCCTAAAAACCATTACTTTTTCAGGATTTACATAGGGGTTATTGTCTGCATCATAATCAATCGAATTGTTGAGTAAATAGGATTGAGCGGATTGAAAAGTACCCACACGGCTACCTTTAGGGGCCATATTTTTATAACCAAAAGCTATTGGTTTCTTAATATATTTCAAAAATTGAGATACGGCCTTCAAACGTTTGCGATTGATGAGCATCAATTCGGTGGGCGGTTTTTTTACTATTGCTGGTAGAGAACGAATAACGGTTTGACCATTTAGTTCATAACCTACCACACTTCCTACTTTACCGGAAAAAGGACCATTTATACCTGCTTTTAATATTGCCATAATGGTTTATTTAAATTGGAAATTAACTAAGATATATAAGTTGCTATGGGCGCATTTATATAGCCTTAAACTCTAATTTAATCATTATAGTGATTATATACAAATTATTAAGAGGGTTCATAGAGGTTTTCTAGTGTTTTACCTATAGCAACCCTATAGAAACCCTCTATAATGACTCTCGTATATCTGTGTAATATTATAATATTTTATCCATCTATTTACAACCAGATATACATCATGATCTCTCCATGTGTGATGACCAAATATTTCTTTCCTTTAATCAATTTTGATAGCATGAAATGTAGTAAAAGGTAGGGCTATGATTTCTAATAAACATGGTTGATGGACCGTATAAAATGTTCCCTTAGTTTGTTTACAAGAGGCGATCATGTCAGTTTATCATGTAAAATTTGTCATTTTTTATGAAAAAATTTCAGTTTCACGAGATCGGTATTTTTTTTGTGGAGTATTGAATACAGTCGGCCGACTGAAAGATTTAAATAATTAATTTTTCACTTCATAAAAGGAGGTTATTATGAAACTTGCAAAAAGAAACTTGAACAATTTTTCAATTTTTTCGCCCATGTTTAATGATTTCAACCGAGAACTTTTAAACTGGGGTAATAGTAACTATTCTTCTACGAGTACCACCGTTCCTTCCGTCAATATTAAGGAAGATGGCGATACTTTCGAAGTAGAAGTCGCTGCACCAGGAATGTCAAAAGACGATTTTAAGATCACGCTAGATGGCAACCTACTGACCATATCATCCGCAAAAGAAGAAAAAAATGAAGAAAAACGGGATAACTATACCCGACGGGAGTTTAGCTATCAGTCCTTCCAACGCAGCTTTGAACTTCACAGAGATGTAGTCGATCAGGATAATATCGAAGCTCGTTATGAAAATGGTCTGCTACGGTTAACCATACCTAAGAAAGAAGAAGCAAAACAAAAAGAGCCTCGACTTATCGAAATATCATAAGTCATAAAATAGTCCATATATAGGATAGCCTCCCAATGGAGGCTATCCTATTTTATTAAGATATTATTTTTAAAATATGGAACGATCAAATTATCATATTGAAGTTCAGATGTACTGTCATGATAGTTACATCCAGATTGCTACATTTGATTTGAGCAGTTGTGAAAAAATAGTTCAGGAACTATTTGACGAATTAAAGTGGGATAGTCAAGCATCGGGCAATAGACTTTTACGCATCGCGCTTATGCGGAACGAGAAAAATAATACAAAAACACAACTAAAGTCATTGGACTGCACAATCGATGAACTGGGAGAAAATATTAAAGCCATTATAAAAAAGACTTTTAGGGCAGTTAACTTTGATTGACCCCTAGGTACAAAGTACATTGAAAAAACTTAAGTAAACATTATTTTACAATTATTTTTTGATTTTTCTTGATTTTTTTCAAATTGATATTTAATTTGGAACCGTTTTTTTAAGGTAAGTACTACCCTAACCAACATTTTTTTAAAGCTAATATTCTATTTAAATATAAATTTTAGTTATTGGATCATGTTAAACAAACTACTAATTACACGCCTAGGTCTATCTTTTAGACCATTATTTATTTCATTTTTAATACTGGCCAACAGTCTCTACCTATCGGGGCAAACGGTCAGAGCAACAAAATCAAGCTTTGAAGCAAGATTGCTCAATATTGAAGCGCCCAGCAATGAGCCCTTTCGATACACGACCACATTGACCAATGGGTCATCACAGACAGTTACTTACAATCTAAACGCCCAATTACCAGAGGGATGGCAGATCAGTTATCGAGTAGAGGGATCCCAGGTGACTTCTCTTCAAATGCAAGCAAACAAAGTCCAAGAAATAAACATCGAAATTAACTGCCCGCTGACTGCAAAGCCCAACACATATAAAATTCCGTTAAAGGCTATATCCCCAACAGATACACTGCATCTCGATCTAGAAGCTGTTGTAAAGGGTTCCTATGCTCTCCAACTCACCACACCTAGTGGAAGACTTAGTGATGAAGTCGTATCTGGCAGCAACAAGGAAATCCTCCTTCAAGTAAAAAATACAGGAACTCTTCCTTTAAACGCGGTAGAACTGAGCGCTCAGTTGCCCAGCAAATGGGAAGCTACTTTTTCACCTTCAACGATACAGCAGCTAGAGCCTGGCAAGTCGACAGATGTAAAAGTTGACTTGCGCGTACCCGATAAAACCATAGCTGGCGACTATGCTGCAAAATTTGATGTTAAATCACCGAACAGTACTGCTGACATTTCATTTCGTATGATAGTCAAGACCTCTTTACTTTCAGGCTGGGTCGGCATGCTGATTATCCTATTGGCTATCGGGCTGATTTATTATCTTATTCGCAAATACGGAAGACGATAGCACTATTTCATTCAATAAAAAAGATAATCATCATGAAGGATCCTATCATCCAATTGACAGGTTTGACAAAAAACTATGGAAAGGCAAAGGCTGTTGATCATTTAGATCTCAACATATATAAAGGCGAGGTATTCGGTCTTCTCGGTCCCAATGGTGCCGGCAAGACGACGACTATCCTGATGATGCTTGGACTGACCGAGCCGACCACAGGAACAGCTTATGTCTGTGGTCATAATGCCACCCGAAATCCAATAGCTGTTAAAAGAAAAGTGGGCTATCTTCCAGATAATGTGGGTTTCTATCCTGAAATGACCGCATTGGAAAACCTAACTTTCATAGCTGAATTAAACGGACTTCAAAAGTCTAAAGCTAGGTCTGGCGCGCAAGACATCTTAAATCAAGTAGGACTGGGACAGGACATCCATAAGAAAACTGGAGCCTTTTCGAGAGGTATGAAGCAGCGACTCGGTCTTGCTGAAGTCCTCATCAAGAATCCTGAAGTTGCTATTTTGGATGAGCCTACCTTAGGTATAGACCCACAGGGTGTAGATGAATTCCTAGAATTGATCAAGCGACTCAGCAGAGAACAGAATCTGACAGTTCTCCTATCTTCGCATCATCTCCATCAGGTACAGCGCGTTTGTGACAGAGTGGGTATTTTTGTTGGTGGAAAGCTACTAGCAGAAGGCTCGATTGATAGTCTTGCACATAAGCTACAGCAAAAAGAGGGCATAACAACATGGATTTCATTTGAAAAAACACATGCAAACGTAGCGCTATTTGAAGAAGTATTAAAAAACTTGCCTGGTATCAGAAAGCTTTCTGTTGGCGATAACTCGATCGAGATCAAAACAGATGGCGATATAACTGCCATGGCAGTACGTTTACTTGTCAACAACGGTGCTGACATCCTATCTGTACAACGCCATGATTATGCACTCGACTATATCTATAATACATATTTTGAGAACAGTAAAACAAGCAACTCTGAACATGAAAAATCCCACAGTCTCCTCCACAATTAGCCACTCATCGGTTCCAATTCAGGTACTGGTAAATAAGGAAATTGCCTATCATATTCGCAGCTGGCGTTTTATCATACTGATCCTACTTATTGTACTGACGTTTGGAGCCTCATTATACGTATCTTCCACCGGGTTGAAAGAGGCTGTCAACAATATGAAAGATCCAGATCAATCATTTTTATATCTCAAATTATTGACCACGACGGACAATTCGATTCCACCATTTCATGTTTTCCTGAATTTTCTAGCGCCACTACTTGGTATAGCACTCGGATTTGATGCGATCAATGCCGAATACAATGGGGGCACATTAACACGTCTGATAGCGCAACCTATCTACCGTGATAACCTCTTGTTTTCAAAATTCTTTGCTCCGCTCACTGTCGTGGGGACGATGTTTATCGCGTTAGTACTTCTAATGATTGGCGGTGGCTTATTAGGTACAGGGGTACGGATAGAGCCTCAGGAACTTTTGCGGATTATAGGTTTTACCCTTATCAGTGTTATATATGTTGCCTTTTGGTTGAGCCTATCGATACTATTATCGATACGGTTTCGCCAACCGGCGACCTCAGCTTTAACCGCAATCGGTATTTGGCTATTTTTTACTGTATTCTTCCCGATTCTTGTCAATCTAGCCATCAGGCCATTTTTACCGAATCCAAACTATATTTCGGAACAGGAATATCTAAGCTACAATGAATTGATATTAAACTTGCTTCGGTTATCACCGAGCCAACTATATATGGATGCGACTACAACCCTGCTCATGCCATCTGTACGTAGCCTCGGTCCTATTGCGATGGAACAAATGATTGGTGCCATTCCTGCACCTCTATCATTTAGGGATAGTTTCTTGATGGTCTGGCCTCAAGTCAGTGGTCTTTTAGCAGCGACAATGATCTGCTTTGCGTGGTCCTATTATATTTTTATGCGAAGAGAAATACGGAGTTAAACTGCCGTATATAGGATGAACAAATGCACGCTACTGGTACAAACATAGCGTGCATTTTTTGTATACTTCAGGAAGTTGCCCATAGCAGATTTAATAGAGATTTAAATAAGCTTCTAGTCTCAGTCATTAAAATTGGACTTTTGCACCTATAGTGTACATTTGATTGTGGAAAGATATTTAATAGCGTAGATTCAAATCTAATCGGCAATTGACGTCTGCCTTTAAAATCACTCAATTCAATAAAATGACCCCAATCTGAGTAAGAATCCTTTTCTGATATTCTAGCTAAATTAATGTACAAATCAATATCAACAAGGTCTATTTTTTTGATCTCATTATCAATTTCCAAATACAAATACTTTTCATTAATACGACAGAAATATTCCTTTTTTAATATTTTAATTCTGACTAAAACAAGAATAAATAAAATTAGAAATACAAAAAGCAAGGTCAATGAAATAGACTGAACGATCGATTTAATTGAGTCAAAAAAGAAAACTCAGCTATACAGCCTATTGATAAATTCAAAAATGCTGCAAGACAAAATAAATTTTGATACTTTTTTAATGCATTAAAATTCCTTGGTGATAGCACGACTAAAATTATATCTTCCATTATATCATTATTTGGAAAAATACTCCATAAACTCATTCTGAACAGAAAAGCCGTAGGAGTCTTGTGCCTTAATGCGAATGATTTTATTTTTATCAGCATTCAACTGGGGCATCTCCAATTCCCAGAGATGGCTAGATTTTCTTTTTCGGAGAGGATTGGCTGTACTGCCAGGACTTGGATATATCTTTTGATTGTTTTTTTCTATCATATGGGCGACAAGTGGATCTATGCTTTTACTAATTTGCATCTGTAGCCATTCTCCATCATTTAGTTGAACCATAACTTTGGTACTATCACCAGCTCCAAATATGTTGGCCTGCAATAGTCCGTCATTCAAAGTAATATGCATTTGCTTTTGTGCATCCTGTCCAATCGCTTTATATTTAAAAGAATACTGATTATCTTTAATATGGATCACAAAATATCCTCTCGGACTACCGCATTGCATCATGGCATCTGGCACACCAAAAGCATCCTTTTCTCCTCGCCACCAATTACCGCAGGTAGCACCGGCTCCCAATTCTTGTATTGTATGGCTTTTAAAAAAATATCGATCCACCTGATGGGTATGGCCGGACAACAATAAGACATTCTCATATCCTTCCAACTGTTGGAGCACCTCTGCTTTATTTCGTGTAAAAGCCATTGGTATATGCTGACTGAGGACAACTAAAACATCTTTTGGAACATGTGCCAAATCATTCTTTAAAAACGTCAATTGATCGTCGGTCAATCTTCCTTCATAAGAATTTTTGCCCGTAGCAAAGACATTATTCAATACAATAAAATGCGCATGACCATAATTGAAAGCATAATTATCTGCTCCAAACACCGTATTAAAACGGTCATTCATATAAGCTGGATGGTCAACATTACGATCATGATTGCCGACCATAGTCCATGATGTCATCGGAAGGGTATTAAGCATAGCCCCGAAATCAGGCAATAGGTCCATATTATTATTGACCAGATCACCCAAGACCAGATTCAAATCGATATCATTACGTCCTAGAAGCTCCGAAAAAATACTTTTTGCTGCAAATCCGAGTTCTTCTTGATCACTGACCTGAACATCTCCAATTGCCGCAATATTAAATTCTGTTGCGACACTTTTCCTTTTTTGCAAGGGCATGTTATAAACCAGCGTATCCGAAATATGGTTATTTGGATTTAGATAATATGCATTTGCATTACCAATTTTGTTTGCATGTGCATATTGATATGCTGACGGATGGATAGAAAAGATAGATTGTCCTACTTCTGCTTCAAAAGCATAAGCTCCACGACTGTCGGAACTTATTACATGGACACCATTGGATATCAATACCTGGGAAAGACCCTTCTCCCCCCTATCCTGCATGCCATTATTATTTTTGTCTTCAAACACATGACCTTTGACCCATACACTTTTTGCAGATGGGCTTTGTGCCATTGCTTCCACAGCAAATAGTACTGCCAAAGCCAACAAATAACTTATTCTATTAATCATATAGTATTAAATCTAAAAGATCGGACAGATATGGCCTGTCCGATCTATTGTTATTACAATCCTGGAATATCGTATTTAAAGAGTGCAGCTTTATTGTTTATGACTGTTATTAGATATGGGATACCCTCTTTACTGATCTTCATAACAAATTTATTCCCATTTTCTGCCGATAGTTGTGTAGCGGCATTCCAATTCCCAATACTTTCATTAAATGTACACACTTTGATACCGTTGATAGCATCTCCATAAGCTAAGAAAACGCGACCGTCCGGATGTATAGAGATGGCAACATTGTCTCGATTGGCAGAGCTACTTGTGGATTGGCTAATTCCATCACCAAACTGTTTCCACGTACTACCATTCCAATGCATCACAAATGTTTTATAAGCTGGCGAATTAGATTGATAAACCATATAGATCTGACCGTCTGCTGTCACATCAAGATCTATATTTATCCCCCCGGAGTTGGACTCAGCAGGACCTACATTTACATTTCCTACTAGATTCCACACACCATTGTCCAACCTATAAACCGAAGGCTTACGTGTAGCAGTGCCACTTGTTAAATCCATTACAACATAATAAAGCTTACTGTCGCCTCCTTTAAACATCTTAGCATACCACCCGGTAGACGATTGCGCAAAGGTCTGTCCGGACCAAATAGATCCATTAAAAGATTCTACATAGGTACCTCGATTTGGATAAGGAGATGAGGCACGAGTAAAGACATATCCTTGATAAGGAATATCATTTTCATCCAATTTTAATGTCAAGTAGTTAACTCTATTGAAAGAACTCTGTTGATTTCCAACAAATGACCATGCGCTATTTTCATACTTCATTAAAGATGCATACTGCGCATTCGTTCCAGCTGTATAATCTCTAAATGCTACATAAGGTATCCCTTGTTTCGAAAAGTCAAGAGAAATAAGATCTGCTCGAGTTGGTGTAAAACCTGTATTTGCCCCAAGTGTTTCCCATTGCTTGGTATCGGCATTCCATGTCGTGATCAGCCCCTTACGTAGATCGTCTGTACTTCCAGAAAATTGTACTGATACATAGGGCTGTCTGTTTACTGGGTTAATAGCAAGCCCTGCCTCAGCGACATTATTGGTATTTAAAAAGTCTGGTAATTGTACGGTAGACCAAACAGGTGCAGTAAGTCGACCGACTGTAACGACAAAGTTTTCTGATGTGCCACTTTGCACATCTTGTAGCTCCAAGTTTTGTGGTAAGGTATAGTCCAATACGGTTTCTTTACTTACGAAATCAGTACCATTATACTTTAAAATGGTACCATTGCTCCTTGTATACCGAGCTACCAATTTAGTCACATCAGCATCTACTGGCAAGTCTACTTTAATATCAAGCTTCGTTATGGTTGCTGGGTAATCTCTAAACAAGTATTCTGGATTGTCTGCGGCATAGAAACCGAAAGATACGATAGACCCGGCCTTTTCAGCCGTCACACTATACTGCGACATTCCATCGGGTGTCACAAATCGATAAACAACTGTTTGTGTAAAATCAACAGCACTGATGCCTGATTCTTGAACTTTCTGACCAACATAGGCAATCAATTTATCTGAGCTTCCATGAAAAGAAGGTATAGCTTTAGTGATATCGATTGAATTTGGTACCGTAATATGAATCTGCTGACCTTCAATAGTTCCAAATACTGCCTCTTTTAATCCAGGATTGGCCGATGGATCAAAAGAAAAGGATTGCAACTGAACATGATCGGCCAGTAACGCATCTTTTTTACATCCGAAAAGGATTAGGCTAGAGATGGCCATCAACAGATATAAACAATAGTTTTTTTTCATCCTTATATTTTTTTATAGCGATGTGATCATCAGATCTACTTCATACCGCAGCTGGTTTGAAAATTCCGATGATCTCATCTAAATTAAATTATTTTTTAAAACTCTCTGGCAGTAATACTGCCTTCACTTTATAGGCTTTACTCATTTTACTATTTGTGTAGTCCGCAATATCAGCAGCTTTAATTTGGTTTAGCATCTGCTTATATGTCGTAAAAAATGACCAATTAGCAAATTGAAAATAGATGTGATTACGAAGCTCTGCACTCCAAAATGTATCCTTACCCCATTGTTTTTCATAAGCTTGGTATATTTGAATCTTTGCATTTTCAAGTTCTTCTGTAAAATAAGACGGATCTTTTGCTATCTTTTCAAGCTCAACTTGTACCTGTTCTATTAAAAAATCTGCTCGACTAGGTTCACAAGTAAAATTAATCCGCGTACGCATCAATGCTGTTGGTTCGGAAGTCGCACTGACACTCACACCTACACCATATACCCCAGACTGCTCTTCTCTTAGATTTTTGCGCAATTTTACTTTAAGCACATTCTCCATCAATTCATTTTTGAGGATATCAGGATAATCATACTGAATGGAAGTGGTCTGGTAAAAAAGATTTACTGTAGCTTTGTCGGCTTGACCTGCATATTGAATAATTTCTTGATTTTCGCGCTGTGTATATTCCGGAATACGTTGTTCGGAGGTATAAGGACCGCTAGGAAGACCTCCTATATACTGTTCAACCAATGGTTGAATACTATCGGCATCAAAGTCTCCCACCAGCACAAAATCAAAATCTTTAGCTGAGTGAAAACGTTCTTTAAACACAGGTACTATACGATCTAGCTGTAGATCCTTTTCAATACGGGCAGCAGATAGATTGCTTTCATCTAGATCATCCGCTCCGATCGCTTTATTGATGGCCAGGTTATAAGCCTCCATGACTTGGAACTTTTTATTTCTTGCAGCATCCAAACTCTGTTTTTTGACACTACCAAAGATCTTACTATCGACACGTGGTTGTGTCCATTTTAAGTATAGCAATTCGAACATCGTTTTGATATCTTTCCTATTTGCCGAAGCAGATAATCCTTCACGATTGGGTGCAATCATAAAGGTAGCGGAAGCTGAATTTCCATTCAAATATTTGGTCAATGCCGCTCTTGTAAATTCACCTGCACCACTAGCGCCAATGATATTTTTGGCGTAAACGGCATTTACATAATCTGTACTGTCTACCGCGATAAAACCGCCTTTTCTAAATGCCGTTAATTGAACATGGTCTTTTCGACTGTCATTTTTCTTCAGGTAGACTTTTGATCCATTGGAGAGCTCCCATTTAGTCACGCCGATCTCATTGATCGATTGTTTTTGTATGACCTGACCACTTGTCGGCTTATCGCTCAATAACTGTGTTGGAATTTCAATGTTATCCGTCCACCTCTTCAGATCAGCCTGTTTAGCCTGAGCAAATAATTGGCGGAGGGCAATTTCATTGGGGATTTTAGATCCTAAACGCTCTGGAGCAGTAAGCATGACAGCTGTGTTTCCTGGCTTAAAATAACCTTGGAGATGCTCCAAAAGATTTAAAGAATCCAATCGATCGATATCACGCAAGACCTGCTTATTGCGTTCATCCTTATCCATCAATACCTGTCCCGTAAAGAAAACATCCTTTAACTGGCTCAACATTATATTGGCATTCAATTCATTATTTTGAGGCGCCCGCTGTAACTGTTTCTTATATTGCTCTCTATAATCGTTCAGCTCGGAAGAGTTAAACCCATAACGCAACAGTCGCTCACGCTCTTTCAGAAATTTAGCGATGCCTTCTTGTACCTGCCCCTCATACAAGGTAGCTCCACCAACAGATAATCCATTGTTGAGCAAGAGATCCGATACTGACATAGAAGCACTTTTGTAACTATCATCCAATTGTCCAATACGATCAAACCTCTTCTTGATCAGCGTATTGACAGCATTCCGTTTTAAATTTTCAAAAAAATCAGCTTCCGTTTTCACAGCTTTAGACGCTGGTAAAATTCCGATATAGCTGAAATCGATGGTATTGGCCTCTTTGTCTGTATAGATCTTGATCAGCGTATCTGCATGGTTTGACAAATGGTAGGCAATTCTTTTTGCTTCTGGTTTTCTGTTTTTAGCATTTCCAAATAGCTTTTTGACCATCTTTTCAACAACTTTGGGGTCCTGATTGGTGACCACTGCCAGCCCCATCAGATTTGGTCTATACCACTTTTGGTAGAAGTCGACCAATGTTGATCTTTGAAAATGGCGTAGTATATCTAGTGTACCAATTGGTTTACGGTCGCCATAACGAGAATTAGCAAAGATAAGTGGTAAAGTTTGGTCACTTAATCGCGCAGAAAGTCCTTCTTTTGTGCGCCATTCTTCAATGATAATACCACGTTCTTTTTCAATCTCGAGCGAATCAAAACTTAGATTAAAAGCCCAATCACTAACGATATCCAAGGCCTTCTCCAAGTTTTCATTCGTTTTACTATTGATCGTTATTTTATATACCGTCTCGTCATAGGAGGTGTGTGCATTAAGATCTGCACCAAATTTCACTCCCAGAGACTCTAGATAAGTAATGATCTCATTTTTTGGATAATGTTTACTTCCATTAAAAGCCATATGTTCAACAAAATGGGCTAACCCCAATTGGTTGTCTTCTTCTTGCAAACTGCCAGCATTTACAAAAAGTTGGATAGCAGTCTGTTGATTATTGGTGTGATTTGGATAGATAAAATATTGAAATCCGTTTTTCAATTTTCCACGCAATAACTTCGGATCCTGCTTCAGATTCTGAGCCTGCAGAAATCCCGTCGAGACAAGAATAAAGGTCAATAACCCTATTATTATTTTCACAAATGCCATGCCCATCTAGATTTTAGTAATTTTTAAGCTCGACTGTTTATGGTCGGGACCTGGCATACCGATCGTAATATCCTTGTCATTACTAAGCAATCTGATGATTAATGTATTGTCCTTTCCTTCTTGGATGGGATGATTGATCCAACGAATCGTGATAGGCATCTCGACATATCCAGGCTTAAACAGTAAAGATGAGCTTGGGTTCAAGATCTCGTAATCAATCCCTTCTGTAAGGCCCTCACCTACAATGATCTCATATGTCAAAGTAACAGGCTCAAACTGACTTTTAGTACTGAAATAAACCTTATAGTCCACCGGTTCATTTCGATTTGACTGTACGGTTATTTCTGAATCATTATTTTGGTGTATATAGAAAAAAGGGTGATCATAAGGTGTCTCCAGCTCTTTGTTACAAGAAACAGATAACAACATCATAAACCCTATTAAAAGTAGCATCTTTTTCATGTCTTATTTATTTACAGTAGGATTTGGTTTAATTGATGGATTAGCGTCCAGTTCAGTTTTCGGAATCGGTAAGATAAAGAGATCATTGGGATAGTTGACAGTGCAATTAGCTGCTCCGCAATCCGTACCACGGTTTAGACTTTCTTTATAACGCATAATATCATAGATACGTTGACCTTCAAACGCGAGCTCTTTGCGGCGTTCCATTTTGATCTGGTCTAGCAGTTCTTCTGGAGAACTATATTGTACGATGATGTCAGCCACATTTTTATTCAACGCTCTTGCTCTGATCATTTTAATATCCTCCTCTGCTAAGCTATACTGTTTAGTATGGTAATAAGCTTCGGCACGATTGAGGTATAGTTCAGAAGTACGGATCACTTTAAAGTTGACCGGCCAGTTGATATCTGGTATAGCAATATTTTTTGCATTTTTAAGCGAAATAGAATTTCCCGAACTGGCTTGTAGTTCATATAGGTTTCTCCTCACATCAGTAGTCTCAAAGAAATTTAAAAATGCTTTGCTTGGGTACGCCAAAAAGGATGTGCGATCTGAATAAAAGCTAGACATATAATTTGCTGATCTCGTATTAAGATTCAGTTGCCAGATAACTTCAGACTTGATGCTGTTATAGTCCGATAACTGACTCTCTGCTATAAACATGTCTTTATAATCAGCATTTTTAACTAATGGATAGCTTCCTTTTGACACGACTTCAGAAGCGTATTGGATAGCTTCATCATAACGTCCCATATATAAATAGATACGAGACAACAAGGCACGAGCGGCGTCTGAAGAAGCATAGATACGTGTAGCGGGACTCAAATTATCTAGATACTGGATCCCCGTCTCCATATCTTTTATGATTTGCGCGTAAGTGTCCTTCATCGTTGCGCGCGGTAAATTTTGCGATGGTAGAGGCGTTACTGTTGGAATAGGAATTCCTGGATGACTTGCATCAGCTGTATACGTATAGTGTTGTGCATATACATTGGCAAGTGCAAGGAAAAGTAAGCCCCGGATGATGTGGCTCTGCCCTAAATATCTATTAAAATCATCCAAGTTACCATTCAGAGTAGGTTGAATACCTGCTGCAGAGTTGATGATATTATTGATGTTATTTAAGGCTTCATAACCTGAAGACCAGATAGCCATGGTTCCACCGGTTCCATCCTCTTCATCAACATTATAATTGTAGTCTGTCAACATATAATTTTGAGTTGATGTCGTACTACGCTGTACATCGTCGCCACGCAGATCACCATAGATGCCGTATTGAGACTGAAAAAAACGAGAAGTTAGACTATAACTACCCATCAAGGCATCACGCATGCCATTGACATTTGAGAATAACTGTTCTTTGCCCAATTGCCCGATAGGCGCTACTTCTAAAAAAGAGCTGCCACAACTTACTAATGAAAAACAGAGGGCAGCAAACGTATATTTAAATAATTTCATTTCAAATTCTTATTTTAAAAACCAATATTGATATTCAAAGAATAATTAAGCACTCGGCTGGATTCTGAAAGCATATTGGCATAGGTATTATCTACGACACTACTGCTTGTTACACCGTATTGCTTAGCTAATGTTTCATAATTCTTGATTGTCCCTTTTTTTGCTGAATAGGGTGTCCATATCGCCAAATTGCTGGCCATAGCGGTCACTGAGATATGACTTAGTTTTAAGCGTTCTATTAATCCGGCTTTAAAAGTATAACCTAAGCTGATGTTGTCCAATTTGAGATATGTCCTATCCAATAAAAAGCGAGTAGAATTCATGATGGACGATGTACTTGTATTCGAAAGTCTAGGCGAAGTGGCCAATTGTCCTGGAAAACGCCAAGAATTTAACATATCAATGGATTGATTTCCGCTTAAAATACTAAGACCATCCAAACCATTGTTTCTTCCTGCTTGATCAAAATAAAGCCCTCCTTTTGCATATTTAAAAAAGACAGAAAAGTTCCAGTTATCATATGTAATATAGTTAGTCAGACCACCGTAATATTTGTGTGTCGCATCACCAGCAATGACTCGATCATTGGTATTAAAAGTTTTGGTAATATTGCCATTTACGTCATACCACATCGGATCACCAGTAGAAGGATCTACGCCAGCCCAACGTACTAAATAGTAAGATCTTGAGTTATAACCAGGACGCATAATCGTAGTTCCGGATACCCGATCGATATCTTCATTTAACTCCAATACTTTATTACGATTGGAGGATAGGATAAAACTGGCACTCCAATTAAACTTTTCTTTTTTGATGATATCTCCGTTCACGCTCAGTTCGAGTCCCGTATTTTGCATTTTACCTACATTTTCATAGGTACGGCGAAATCCGGTTACCATCGAGACATAGGCATTGTCAATCATATCATGCGTTACATTACGATAATATTCTGCAGCAATATTAAATCTTTCAAATAATCTAAAATCTATACCTGTGTTGAGCATTTTGGTTGTTTCCCATTTCAGTCCGTCATTGACACCTCGTGTCATCGTTGTACCAGAATTACCGCCATAACTATAGTCGGCATCGTATTTATAAATACCGCTGGCATAAGATGAATTAAATCTAGAGTTACCATTGTTCCCGTACGACACTTTAAATTTCAAGAAATCGATAACTTTATTTTTAGGCCAAAAAGTCTCATTACTCGCAGTCCAGGCAGCGCCTACAGAACTAAATGTACCCCATTTAACATCCTTTCCGAAATTGGAACTTCCATCTTTTCGATAGGTGTAGTTGATCGCATAGCGTTTGTCATATACATAACCAGCCCGCCCAAAATAAGAAAGTAGAGTCTGTTTGTCACGACTTGTTGTTCCTACACGACTTGTTACTGCCACAAAACCAACTTCTCGGATATCGTCATTGGGAAAATTGCTTCCTGTCGCAGAAACAGAACGACGCTCCTCTTTTCTCGCTTCGGTACCCACTAAAAAGTCAAAATCTCCACCAAATATCTTCCTATCAAAAGTCAATGTATTGGTACTGATCAAATTGAGCACTTGTGACTGTCCTCGATATGCACTTCCATTGCTTGAGGCACCAGAATAATTATACATCGAATTATACATATCCTCATTGACACTGGTAAAATCAGCTCCATTCAGATTGGTAAACTTTAATCCATCCATTAATTGATAGCTGAATCCTAAGGATCCAAGCACATGGGCGGCTTCTTGTTTCTGATCATTTTGATCAGATAATCCCGGCATATTTTGCAACAAATTACCATTTGGATCTCGTTCTATATAACTTCCATTAGGTCCATAAGGACTGATGAGTGGACTGTATTGAAAATAAGCATTTCCAGGATTGAACATATCGTCTTTGGTATAGGAAGCCGACATGGTTGAATTGATAATCAAGCGTTTTCCGACATTACCACTTACATTGGAACGTACATCATACCGCTTGGTGGTGTTGCCAATGATCATGTGTTTTTCATCGTACACATTGGCAGCTAGGAAATAGCGTGCTGCATCTGTGGAGCCCGAAAGACTTACATTATGCAAGGTTGTCAAGCCAGTACGATTGTAGACATCTGCCCAATTTGTATTTTGATTGGTATCTAATTTACCCAGTTGATCCATCATTCCCATATCTTTGACGAGATTCAGGTATTGAAGACCGTTGAGCTGGTTGAGGTATGTCGTGGGACGTTTATTGATCCCTGAACGGAATGTATAATTAAGTTTTGGTGCTCCCTTACCTTTACGAGTGGTGATCAAGATTACCCCATTTGAACCATTGGCTCCATATATGGTCGTAGCACTTGCGTCTTTAAGGACGGTCACGCTCTCGATATCATTGGGATTTATATAGGTCAATGGACTAATCGAGTTCTGCATCCCAGGGATCGAATTGGTCGTTCCGCCGGTATAGAGCGGTACGCCATCCACCACCCATAGAGGCTCATTGGAAGTTGTTCCACCTACAGTGGACGATTCACCACGTATGCGTGTACTGTATCGTGATCTGGCTGAACTATTCGTGCCCGCATCTTGTGAATTGAACTCTACTCCGGGTATAATACCTTCCAACAAAGCATCAAGACGAAGTGTAGGTCTATTTTCTAATTCCTTTCTTGTGATCACAAAAGCAGATCCCGTCTGATTTTCACGCGACTCTTTGGTTCCATAAGCCGTGACAATAACTTCATCCAGGTAATCCATACTCTTCTCCAATACAATCCGCGAGTTTTTCATGATCTCCTTGACAGGTATTTCCTGCGATTTATATCCGATATAGCTGATGATCAACGTACCTTCCACAGGTGCTACGATATTGAATTCGCCACGATTGTCCGTACCGATCACTTTGCTCGTACCTTTTAAGGCTACACTTACACCGGCTTGATTGGCAGCTGTTTTTCCGTCTTGATCATCAACGACTACCCGCCCCTTCAACAATACAGTAGAGCCCTGCTTTAATTTTGGCTTGGTAAGTGTAATCGTTTTATTGACAATCTTATATTCAACATTTAGTGCTGTGGATAATTTTGCTAGCGCTTCCTTAATCCCATTTTCATTGAGCGCAAGCTGTACAGCAGGATCGTTTTCCAAAATATCAGCATCATAGACAAAAGAATAACCAGATTGGTCTTCGATCTGCTTTAAGACAGTTTTTAAAGGTTTTTTGGTACCATCTACTTGAATTTGCTGTGCAAAACTATGCTGAGAAGTACAGGTCAGCAATCCAATGGCCACCAAGGTAGTGAGTTTAACCGAAAGCAACTCGGGCTTTAAAAAAGCCGGGCTTCGTTTAAAGAATTTTTCATTCATTTTATTTAAGGTTAATTATTTGCAAAAGTTACATACAGAAGATTTCCTTTAAGCTGGAAATTTCCATTCGTTAGGTTTTTCATGATCTCAAGCACATCGGCGGTTTTGGAACCATTTGCTATTTTACCGGAAATATGCTGATTAGGTATAGATGTCTGATATACAACCTCAAAACCATACCAACTGCTCAACTGGTCTAGGACTGATTTAATAGATTCATTATCAAATTCAAAATCTAGATTGCGCCAAGCCTCCTTATCCGATCTGGTTAGTTTTTCGCGAATGAAGGAGCCATCTGTATTGAGCACCATGTCATTTGGTTTTAAAATCAAGCTTTGACGACCATTGGTCAATTCGATTTTACCCTCATGCAGTGTGGTTATTGTTTTTTCAAGGTCGGCATATGCTTTTACATTGAATTTTGTTCCGAGAACTTTTATTTGCTGATCTGAAGTTGTGACCACAAAGCTCCGTCCCGGAATGGTCGTTACTTCAAAATAAGCCTCGCCTTCCAAGGAGATTGTCCTTTGGGAAGAACTAGCATAATCTGGGGATAGAGAAATTTTAGATCCCACATTTAAAGTTACTTTGGTGCCATCAGGAAGAATGGCTTTTGTAAATTCACCTTTACCTGTTGCTAATGAGCTCAACGATTTATAGTTCCTCAGATCCACATAATTTGCTGTATCAAGAAAATCCTTTAGGTCGCCACTGATCTCTTCGCTCTGACCTGTATCATCTGTTATTAGAACTGCTGACCTAAATATCGGTTTATCGACGTCAGATTGTTGGTTTAACCATATCCAAGCAACAGCTGCTGAAAAAAGCACGATGGCTGCTGCGACTTTCCATAACCATTGTATCTGCTTCATCTTCACTGGAGCGATACGATTGTTTATATTTTCCCAATGTTTCTGTTGGAGTTCAACAAGAGGGACATCGCTATCAACCTCGGTCTGACTATCGTCAAAACTATTATACCAAAGCTGAAATTGGCGGATCTCATCCTTAGAAGCCGTACCCTGGTTGATACGGGCAATAATTTCTTTTATTTCTTGTTGCGATTTCATATGATTAACAATCGTGGTCTATAATAGAAGTACCACAAGTATCAATCAACGCACGCCGAAAATTAAAAAAATAATAAAGATTTCAAATTATTTATAAAAATCCTCAAATGTTTTAGACTTTTACTTATTTGATTTTCAACAGTACGAGGTGAAATATTCAATTTTTCAGCGATTTCCTTACTATTGAGATTGTCGATTCGAGAATAATTAAAGATAATTTTGGTCTTCTCCGGTAGTCGTTCTATCTCCTGAAAAATAAGTTGCTGAAGTTCTTTTGAATTCAAGGCATCATCCAAATTAAGTTCTTCTATCCGATCCAACAGACCATAGGAGGTATGATCAATATATTCAACTCGAGAAGATCGGTTTAAATATTTGATAATAGAGAATTTAGTTGCCTGAAACAAATAGGCTTCAAGATTTTGAATTTCGTCAAGTTTGGGGTTTTTCCAAAGAGAAACAAAGATATCCTGTAAAATATCTTCCGCAATATCTGTCTGTGGAAGCCTGTTATTACAGATTACAAATATCTTATCCCAATACCTTTCATAAATGATCTTAAATGCTTCTTGGTCTCCAGCTCGGATCAACTTTTGTAAAGTTAAATTATCGAGTGAGCTATAGTTGTTTTTCATTTTTATCCCCGTTCTGTCGAATATCGACAAAACGAATCCATGTGATGGGCCAAAACTACAATAATAATTAAAAGAAAACAAGACAGTTAACCATTGAGAACTCGGGTATTCGGTATTTTACCCCAATAAAGGAATCGCGTAACTGCATCAAAAAATTATCCATATCAAACTTGATCATGAAGCTATAGCAAAATCTATGTAGGTAAGAATAGACCTATGCTGGAAAAGAATATCAGCTAATTATTTTAAAATAAATTTTGATTCAAAATAAAATCTACTAACTTTGTAGAGTATTCAGAATTGCACGATGCAATACCAACCGAGTTAAGTAACCGCGGTGGTAAATTAATATGGGTTTCGACCAAAAATATCTGGATACAGTTTATGGTTTAATCCTTTAAATTTTTAAATTGTATGTCAACACCAAATCTTTATCAACACTTACTGGAAAAATTCAGTTATTACACCATCAATGAACTGATACAACTCAACAATGATACGGTATCGGAAAAAGGCTGGGGTTCCTCCAAATCCACATTTCGCACGGCTCTCATCAGTACTTTTTCTAAAAGAGGTTTAGACCTTTCCAACATTATTTCAAGAGAAGATGGTTTTACCTCCGTCAAGTATGTAGCAGTTCGATTAGAAAAAAACACGCTTGTTCCAATTGTTCAGTAGGATAGTCAGAACGACATGATCTTTGCAATTTATCTACTAGTCTAATGAATCAGATCCACAGCTTGTTATACTCTAAATTGGTATTAAAAAGATTAGGATATCAAGCTTACAAAAAGTAGTTCAGTTATTTTACTAATAAGCTTCAGTTGTTTATTATTTTCGAACAATTGAAGCTTTTACAAAATTATATTCCTTAAAAGTATATTTATCGTTTATCATATCTACTTTAAACAATAGTTCTCTCCTGATTTATTTCCAATTGCGAGCACAATATTAATACTATACACAAAAGATGCATCGATAGTTTGTGCCAAGCATATCTGCATTTTTTATTTGATACTCTGCTTTAATTTCCCAAAAATACGGATATGATCACCTGATCATTACATAATATGTATCTACCTAAAATTTTCAAAGCTTTATAAAATGACTTCGTCAAAAGCCTTCCTAAATAGAAAATAGGAATTACATTAGATAAAGTAGATTTTGTATCTTGCATGCTCATAATTGTATTTTTTATGAATCGAGTGAAAAGAGCTCAATCCATGATCACACTCCTTATTAAAATAAATTATTTTGATGAAAAAAAAATCTTTAATAACGCTTTCTGTATTACTATGTGCTTCGGCAACTATGGCGCAAGAAAAGAAAGAAACCAAACTGACTGTAAATATGGAAACACCAACAAAAACTCCATTAGACCCGCAAACATTATGGAAGTTAGGACGTGTTTCTGCCGAAGGAATTTCACCTGATGGAAAAACACTGGTATATGGTGTCTCAAATTATGCTGTGGAGACCAACAGCTCAGAGAAAAACTTATACACCTTATCATTGGAAACAGGCAACGCTACTCCCCTAACTAGTGAAAAGGGCGGTGAGTCTGTGGTGCAGATAACAGAAAATGGTGATATCATTTATTTGTTCAAAGGACAGCTTTGGAAAAAGAACAGATATAAGGGTGAAGCTGTACAATTGACAAATAGCGATACTGAATTAGAAAATGTCAAGTTATCTCCAAATGGTCAATACATATTATTCAGCAAAGCTGTTTTAATCAAAAAGTATCACAGTACAGATAAATATCAGGATTTACCAAAGTCCGATGCCTATGTATTCGACAATCTGGACTACCGTCATTGGGATACTTTTAATAATGGAAAATTTAACCATCCATTCGTTGCTTCCTATAATAATGGAAAAATTGGTGAAGCAATTGATCTGTTACAAGACGAGCCATTTTACAGTCCTCAAATGCCATTTGGCGGATCGGAAGATTTTGAATGGACGCCCGATAGTAAAGCGATTTTATATGTGAGCAAGAAAAAATTTGGTACAGACTATGCCGTAAGTACCAATACGGATATCTACCGTTATGATCTTGCCACCAAGCAAACAACCAATCTAACTGAAGGAATGCTTGGATACGACACCAATCCAACTTACAGTCCGGATGGAAACAAGTTGACTTGGTTGAGCATGAAAACGGATGGTTACGAAGCGGATAAAAATGATATCATTGTGTTTGACAAAGCATCTTCTCAACGACTAAATCTAACCGCGCATTGGGATGGTACCGTAAACTCTTTTACCTGGAGTAAGGACAATCGCAAAATTTATTTTGTAGCACCTGCTAAAGGAACGGTACAACTATTTGAATTAATTGTTCCTACTAATTTTAAGAACAAATCCTTAGCGTCCATCAAACAGATCTCTGAAGGAAATTTTGATATTACAGGAATTATTGGACAGGTCGATAATCAGTTAATTGTAACTTCAACAAAATTTACAAGAGCTACAGAAGTGTATCGCTATGACTTAAAGAGTAAAAAGTTAACTCCATTGACCACTGTCAATGATAAGATGTATGCGCAGATCAGTGATAATAAGATTGAATCGAGAATTACAAAAGCTTCTGACGGGCAAGATCTTTTTTCTTGGGTCATATACCCTCCTGATTTTGATCCAACAAAAAAATACCCAACGATCTTGTACTGTGAAGGCGGGCCACAATCGGCTTTAACACAATTTTATTCATTCCGTTGGAATTTACAGCTTATCGCATCTCAAGGATATATTGTCATCGCCCCCAATCGTCGCGGTATGCCGGGATGGGGTGTGAAATGGAATGAGGCGATCTCCAAAGATTGGGGTGGACAGCCGATTCGTGATTACTTATCTGCGATTGATGATATATCGAAAGAAAATTACGTAGATACTACGCGCCGCGCTGCTATTGGTGCTAGCTATGGCGGATATTCTGTTTATATGCTCGCTGGTGTACATGAAAATAGGTTTAAAACATTGATCGCGCATAACGGCTTGTTTGACATGAGAAGCTGGTACGGTACGACAGAGGAAATGTTTTTTGCTAACCATGAACTGGGCGGCCCATACTGGGATAAAGCAAATGAAAAATCGTACACCACATTCAATCCATCCGAATATATCGAGAAATGGAATACACCAATTTTGATCTTTCAAGGTGGTCACGACTACCGCGTGCCGATAGGACAAGGACTTGGAGCTTTCCAAGCTGCTCAGTTAAAGAAAATTAAAAGTAGATTGGTTTATTTACCCGATGAAAATCACTGGGTGCTATCGGGACATAATGCCCAAGTATGGCAAAGAGAATTTTTTGGTTGGTTAAAAGAAACATTATAATAAACAAAACGGGCTCGAAATTATATCGAGCCCGTTTTATTTTATTCCTCACCCTTCTTTCCAAAGATGGAAAGTTTAATATATTTTCCAGGTTTTTCTTTAATATCTTTCATCAGATGATCTAAACTTTGCGATGCATTATTTAAATTATCATAAAGCTTATCGTCATTGATCAATAGGCCTATTGAGCCCTGTCCCTTGTTGATTTTATCAACGATCGTCTGGAAATCGCTCATAGCCATATTAGCTTTATCCATTGTTTGTTGAAAATCAAGCTTAGCGGCTTTATCAGTAACGGTATTTAAATTGGACATAATAGCTGTTATTTGACCGCTATTATTTTTAAAGGTATTGGTAATGATGTCTAAGTTCGTGATGATATTTGTTAATCTTTTACGCTCCGAGCCCACAAGTCCTTCCACATCTTTGGTAATGAGTTCCACATTTTTTAATGATGTTGAAATACTATGTACACTTTCCTTAAAATCTTTTTGAAACTGATCGTCCAATACAGAATTGACAACTGTTAATACTGAATCTAATTTTATGGTGATGGTTTCAACTCTTTTCTGTATCGGCTCGACCTTATCCATGATATTTGCCTGGATACCCGACGCTAACATATCACCATCTTTGGCCAACTCCGCACTATTCCCCATATCAAATACGATCGCCTTTCCTCCAAGTAGATCGGTACTGGCTATTCGTGCTATGGTATTTTTGGGTACCTTATATTCGGAACTGATTTTGAATTGTGTTAAGATACTACCATCAGGCTGCAAGGTCATCTTCGACACACGTCCTATTTGATATCCATTTACTAACACCGGTTTAGAGGCTGTCAGACCATCGACAGCTTGATAAGATGTATAATATGTATTGTCACTGCTAAATACATCATTACCCTTTAAAAAGCTGTACCCAATAAACAATAATGCAACTGCAACTACAGTTAAAATTCCGACTTTAGTCTCGTTTGATATTTTCAAAATAATATTTTCTTAAGTTTTATATGAATTCAATTTATCATTTAAACAAGACAAATGCAAATAAGTTTATCGTTCGACGCTTTTTTTGAATGCACTAATGGCGGCGACTAAGTTTTGTACGATCTCTTCCTGTCCTTCGTCCGATAGCATAAAAGCCTCTTCAGTACGATTATTCATAAAACCTATTTCTGTCAAAACTGCAGGCATACCCGCCTCCGCTAAGACGGCTAATCCCTGTTCTAAAATTCCTCTACTTACACGACCTGATTTTACATATTCTTGCTGCATCAAGTTGGCCAACTTGATACTCTTCTCACGGTATTGATTTTTCATTAATGAGAAGATGATATAACTTTCTGGATCTTTGGGGTCAAATCCTTGATAATTTTCTTTATAATTTTCCTCTAACAATAGGGAGGCATTTTCACGAATTGCGGCAGTCTGCTCGCCTAAACGATGTGAGCCCGATACAATAGTCTCTGTTCCTCTAGAAGAGCCTCCTGGTGCCGAGTTACAGTGAATAGATATAAATATATCCGCTTTTGCAGCATTGGCCATACGAATACGTTTATACAAATCAATAAACTCATCTGTACGTCGAGTAAACATAACACGTACACCCGGTAGCTGTCGCTCAATTTCTTTTCCTAGTTTTAATGCCACTTCCAAAGCAATATTTTTCTCCAAAGAACGTGAACCCTTTGCTCCCGAATCTCGTCCGCCATGGCCTGGATCAATAACAATTGTTCTAATTTGATAGGACTGTGGAGGTACAGGATGTGGTTTTGGTGGAGTAGCACTGGTCAAAACCATAAATAATAAAATCGCCGGGGCTAAAAAAAATATAAATTTCCGCTTTCTAATATTCAAATCTGATTTCATGTATATTTTTTTAATTTCTGTAATTTAATAACAAAATGTAATGAGTAATATTGTGCTACAAAAATAGGAAATGTTAATCTCGTTAAAAAACGTCACTTTCTATTTGTTTTTGACTAATTTTGTCGAGCTTAGTTTAATATTTTTACAAAAATAACATTTGTCTTTAATTTTGAAGTCGTTAACACACATTTTAACCATATTCCTTATTCTTTCGCTAAGTGTTTTTTCAGCATTTTCGCAAGATAAAATTTCCGTAAAGACAACGTCAAAGAATCTAAAAGATTCTGTTTCGGTCATAGGAACCCCTGACTCCATTCGTGTGAAACGAGACTCCTCCCTAATAAACAAAGACAGTACCAAAAATAAAGGCGGATTACAGGCGGAAGTTAGTATTATCGCTCGTGACTCGCAGCGTACTGAAGTTGATAAAAACATAAGTCACTTGTACAAAGGGGCTAAGGTTAAATACCAAGATTTTGAACTGTCAGCAGATTATATCCGATTAGATCGAAATAAAAAGCAAATATTTGCTTCGGGCGTGATCGACCATAACGGCAAATATGTGGGTCGTCCTATTGTGATGACGGGATCCGAGAGCCCTAAGACAGTAGATTCTCTGTTATACGATTATGAAAAACAAGAGGGTAATACTTATGGAATCATGACCGATGTGGAAGGAGGATTCATTCAAGCAAAAGTAGTACGTAAAAACTTATACGATGAAATGTCGTTGTACCATGGTCTTTACAGCACCTGTAATCTACCTGAGCCCCATACACATTTTGGGATCTTCCTGAGCAAAGGAATCGTGACTAAGAATCAGATCATCGCTGGACCTTCTTACCTCGTATTGCAGAATATACCGCTAAAATTTATCGGTTTTCCATTTGCCTTTTTCCCTAAACCCGATAAAAGATCTTCCGGATTTTTATTCCCATCTTTTGGTGAAGATTACACCCGTGGTTTTGCGATGCGTGATATTGGTTGGTACTTAGCTTTCAACGATTACTGGGACAGTGAAGTACGAGGAAGTTTATATTCTAAGGGATCTTGGGAAGCATCCATCAATACGCGATATACTGTAAATTATAAATATAATGGTGGATTCAATATCCGCTA
Source organism: Sphingobacterium sp. PCS056 (assembly GCF_023273895.1). NCBI lineage: Bacteria > Pseudomonadati > Bacteroidota > Sphingobacteriia > Sphingobacteriales > Sphingobacteriaceae > Sphingobacterium > Sphingobacterium sp. PCS056. Next base: position 219,556 of record NZ_CP096883.1, read on the forward strand.
TGCTTCAACAAAAGCCGGAGTAGAGGGAACGGATAATTATGGTACAAACAAAGATTTTAATGTCACGTGGAACCATACGCAACGCCAAGAAGCAAATCCAGGAACATCTTTCTCTGCTAATGTCAATTTTGGAACAGGATCTTATTTTAGAAATACGGGTGCAAACGGTACCAATACCTATAATGATATCACTAAAAACAACATGTCTTCTTCCATCAGTTATGGTAAAGTATTTGCCGATGGAAAAGTCAATTTCACGTCCAGTCTGAGTCACCGCCAAGATATGAGTACGGGTAATGTTTACTTGCAATTGCCTAATTTTAGTTTAAACGTATCTTCTTTCAATCCTTTTGATTCAAAAGACCGTGTAGATGAGCAAAAATGGTATCAGCGCATCAATGTTGGTTATAGTTTGCAAGGAACCAATACGTTGAATACAGGTGATTCAACCTTATTTACAAAACAGACTTTAAAAAAATTCACGAACGGTTTTCAACATAATATTCCGATCAGTCTATCATTAAATGCATTCAAGTATTTTCAATTTAACACAAGTGTAAATTATACTGAAAGATGGTATCTGCAAAGTACTCGTCAACGTATGGAAAATACAAAAGAGGGGTATATTGCGGTCCTTGATACAGTCCAAGGTTTCAGAAGAGCATACGATTATTCTGTATCTACTGGATTATCGACCAAAATCTATGGTATGTACCCCAAAATAGGTAAAATACAAGCCATTAGACATGTCATCACGCCATCGGTCAATATTAACTATAGACCGGATTTCTCAGACGCGATGTATGGATTTTACAAGAATTATGTCGATCAGTATGGAATGATTAATCGTTATTCCATTTTTGATAAGAATGTTTATGGCAGCCCATCTGCTGGGAAATCCATGGGAATTGGTTTCTCCGTGGATAATAATATTGAGGCAAAAATAAAGAGCAAGTCTGATACAACGGACGGCGGATTTAAAAAAGTTCCTTTACTCCAGGGATTATCCATAAGTGGGAATTATAATTTTGTCGCCGATTCGATGAAATTATCACCGCTTAACTTTTCTGGTAGAACAGCACTATTCGGCGAAAAGATAAATGTCAATTTCAATGGTACGTTAGATCCATATGCCATCGATCAAGCTGGCCAACGCTATAATAAATATGTCATAAATGAGGGTAAGCTTGCTCGTTTGACTAACTTCGGTTTATCTTTTGATTATAGTCTCAACCCTAAAGCTGCCAAAAACAGAAATAATAATATTGATTCTTTGCGTAGTCAGATCGGTAGTAACATGACACCAGAGCAGGCACAGGCACTGTCGCGTATCAGTGCTGATCCAAATGCATTTGTCAATTTTAGTATTCCGTGGAATTTAGCTGGATCATTTAGTTTCCAATATTCTAAACCAGGTCAAGTTTCAACTATTACTAGTACGGTCAATATACATGGGGATGTCAGCCTAACACCTAAGTGGAAGGTTACTTTTAATTCAGGTTTTGATTTGAAAGCAAAGGAAATCACCTTAACACAATTCAATATTTACAGGGATCTTCACTGTTGGGATATCGCGATTGGATGGACACCATTTGGAAGATATCAAAGTTACAATTTTACGATCAGGGCCAAATCTTCCATCCTACAAGATTTGAAACTTTCGAAAAGAAATAGTTCAGGAGGCAGTTATTATTAATAACTGCTTTTTTTTCTTTATTTTATTACATCAAACAAAGCTTCGAAAAAAAATCGTAGCTTTTGCTATTTAACATAGATACGGATTTATTAGATATCCATGAAAGCACAAATCATAACTATAGGAGATGAAATCTTAATTGGTCAAATTGTCGATACCAATTCAGCTTGGATAGCGACTCAACTCCATGCCAACAACATAAGTGTTTCACAAATTCTTTCGATATCGGATCAAGAGGACGCCATCTTAAATGCGTTATCCGATAGTCAAAATCAAGTAGACCTCGTGCTTATAACAGGTGGACTCGGACCAACTAGAGATGACATAACGAAACAAACTGCAGCAAAATATTTTAATACACAATTGCGACGTGATCAAACTGTGCTCCAGCATGTAACTCAATTTTTTGAATCGCGAGGCAGACCCATGTTGGAGATAAACAGGCAACAGGCAGATGTTTTGGAGGGATGCACACTTTTATTTAATCAGTATGGTACAGCGCCAGGAATGCTCATAAAAAAGGAAGACACGACCTTTGTCTTTATGCCGGGTGTTCCTTTTGAAATGAAGCATTTAATGAATACCCAAATATTACCGCGACTTACTCAACAAGAAAATAGCACCTATCTTTCGCAGGAAAACATAATTGTTGGTGGAATCGGTGAGTCCTACCTTGCAGAGAAAATTGCCGATATAGAATCGGAGCTTCCCGATTCTATAAAATTGGCTTACTTGCCAACATTGACATTTGTGAGACTTCGTCTTTCGGGCAAAGGATCGGATCAAGAAGCAATAACAGCCAGTACCAAATATTATGCTGAACAGCTCATCCACAGACTTGGAGAGCATGTTATTGCGAACTATGATACGACTATAGAGGAATTTCTAATCCAAAAATTCATTGAACACAAATTAACATTGACAACTACTGAAAGTTGCACAGGGGGCAGCTTGGCAGCTATGATCACGGCTATTGCCGGTTGTAGCGCGATGTATGTGGGCGGTACTATACCTTATTCGAACAAATTAAAACAACAGCTCTTGGGTGTTAGGGAAGAAACGTTGCTTCAATACGGTGCTGTGAGTGAACAGACTGTAATAGAAATGGCAGAAGGTGCCAAAAAGAAATTTGAAACCCATTATGCCATATCTACAAGTGGTATTGCTGGTCCAGGTGGTGGTACCATAGACAAACCTGTAGGTACCGTATGGGTAGCTGTGGCAGGTGAAAGGGAAACCATAACGAAGAAGTTTCAATTTCAAAATGACAGAACAATTAATATTGAACGAACACGACAATTGGCACTTTTCATGCTTTGGCAACTTTTAGTCAAAGAACATCAGATAGGCATGAGTTTGTAAAATATTATTCCGCAAAAATTGATTTATCAAAAATTATATTTTACTTTGTAAAATATAAACCTTAAAATAACTAACTTAGTATTTAAAAGGATTGCAGTTGAATTATTATGGCATTATATAAATTATTACTTCCTAAAATGGGGGAAAGTGTATCTGAAGCTACTGTAACGAAATGGTTGAAACAACCAGGTGATACCATTAGCGAAGATGAAGCAGTTGTAGAAATCGCAACCGACAAAGTCGATTCTGATGTGCCTTCTCCGGTAAAAGGAATATTAAAAGAACAACTTTTTTCAATCGATCAAGTTGCACAGGTGGGTGATATAATCGCTATTATTGAGATCGAAGGTGAACAGAATGTAGAGGAGACTATCCCGTCAAATGCGGAACAAGCTTCGGAAACCATTGTTAATCAGATCGAGGTTACGCCAACAACCATACAGATCGAGGATAAAAATGTAGAAATACCTGGTTTAAATCAGATTCAACCTACAGTAGATCATCACCAATCTAGCATTCACAGTGGAATTAGATTTTATTCACCATTGGTCAAAAATATAGCATCCCATGAAGGTTTAAGCCAGCAGGAGTTAGATCAAGTGACGGGTAGTGGGTCGGATGGTCGTGTAACAAAAGAAGATATTTTAAAGTATGTAGCAAGTAAAAAACAACAACCTGCTTCTACTCAAACCAATACTGCTCCAACAGCAGCAACTACTCTTGTCGATAAAAAAGAGCAATATGCTACTGCACCTGTTGAGACAGCTCATACGATCAATTCCGGCGGAGACGAAATCATCGAGATGGATCGCATGCGCAAACTGATTGCGGATCATATGGTCAAAAGTGTGCAGACTTCGCCACATGTATGTTCATTTGTCGAAGCTGATGTAACCAATTTGGTTAACTGGCGCAATAGGGCAAAGGAAATCTATAAAAAGAGAGATGGTGAAAATATTACCTTCACTCCTATTTTTATTGAGGCCATTGCTAAAGCTTTGAAGGATTTTCCAATGGTCAATGTTTCCGTTGATGGAAACCATATCATCAAAAAGAAGAATATCAATATCGGAATGGCAGCAGCGCTGCCTAATGGAAATCTAATCGTTCCTGTGATTAAAAATGCCGATCAATTAAGTTTAGTGGGGCTTAGCAAATCGGTCAATGATCTGGCTAATCGTTCACGCGCTAATAAATTAAAACCAGATGATACGCAAGGAGGTACGTTTACCTTTACTAATATCGGTGCTTTTGGCAATATTATGGGTACTCCTATCATCAATCAGCCTCAAGCTGCGATCTTAGCTGTAGGGACGATTAAAAAGAAACCTGCAGTTATCGAAACTGAACATGGTGACCTCATTGGTATCAGACAAATGATGTACCTGTCGCTATCGTATGATCATCGGGTTATTGATGGTGCATTGGGCGGTACATTTTTGAAAAGAGTCGCTGACTATTTAGAAAATTGGGATATCAATCGCGAAATATAACCACAACAATACGGAATAAATAAAATCCTTCTCTATACATGCAGAGAAGGATTTTTTTATGTCTAAAATAAGCTTTTGTTAAGAATTCAAATGTTTTTGAATTACAATACGGTAACGCCAATATAGCAATATGGAAGAAGTCAGTAAGCCCATGGTCAAACCATACCAGATCCCCTCGACTCCCATTCCTAAATGTACGCCCATAAAATAGCCACTTGGTAACCCAATAATCCAGTACGCAATAAACGTGATTAAGGTCGGAATATTGACATCTCCCATACCCCTCAATACGCCCAAACCGACCACCTGAGTTCCATCAAATAGTTGAAATAATCCGGCTATGATTAATAGGTGTGAAGCAATGGTGACTACTGCCATATCCTTTGTAAAGATAAAAGGCAGATAATTATTAAAGATGGCAAAAATAGATGCTGTCAAGGTCATAAAGATCAAAACCAGTTGATAAGACGAAACTGCGAAACGCTGTAGTCGAAAGAAATTTTTGTTACCAAAGCTATTTCCTGTCTTAATTGTTGCTGCAGCAGCAATTCCACTTGCCATCATATAGGTCATCGCAGCCAGCTGAATAGCAACTTGATGTGAAGCTTGCTCTATGGCACCAATTGTACCAGCGATGAGTGAAGCGCCGGCAAATGCGCCAATTTCAAACACATATTGCATCGCCACAGGTGCCCCAATTTTCAATATTTTTCGAACACGGATAAGATCTACTGCCCAAAGTTTAAATTTACTGATGTAAGGTTGAAAATAAGAAGATTTCATGACGTAAAATAGCATCACTACCATCATCATGACACGATCGATCAACGTACTGTACCCTACTCCACTAACCCCCATAGGTTTGATACCAAACATACCTTTAACAAAAATGACCGCTAAAATAATATTAAGTACATTTCCCCAGATGGTGATGTTCATGGCTTGCTTAGTAAATCCTAATCCTTCTGCAAATTGCTTGAAGGCGCTAAAAATCATCAGAGGTAAAATCGATAAACTTAATATCAGCAAGTAAGGTTTTGCCTCTTTCACAACTGCAGGATCTTGGTCCAAGTGATCAATAGCCAACATCGACCCAAAATAAACAAGGCAAAACAACAGTACTCCCGCTATGGCATTGATCCAAATACTATTGGATAATAATTTGGCACATTCTTCTTTATTGCCACGTCCGTTTTCTTGTGCGATTAATGGTGTGATCCCATATGCAATCCCTAGTCCGATCACCATGACGATCATAAAAACAGCATTGACCAATGATACCGCAGCCAAGGGTATAGTACCGGCAAAGTGCCCTACAATAACACTATCAGCCATGTGCACCATGGTATGACCTAATTGAGAAATCACTACTGGACCAGCCAATATAAAAGTGCTCCAATAATAAGGCTTGTAAGATTTTAATCGCTTCAACATATTTCCCGCTACTAAATTTGAAAAGATTTCAAAAGTACGAGAATTTTCCCACTCCTACATTTCTTATCTATCAATAAATGATAATGAAATTGTCAAATTAACACACTAAATTTTTACAATTGAATTGTTAATATTTCCTTAAACACTGTTTCATTTTTAAAATATTGCTGTAACTTAGCATTTATAATTTATTAAAACGATAGTATAATGTACAGTCAAATATTTGCATTTCTTAACATAGGGACATCAGAAATGATGTTAATTTTGGTCATCGCTCTTTTATTATTTGGTGGTAAAAAACTTCCTGAATTAGCAAGGGGCCTAGGTCGTGGAATTAGAGAATTTAAAGATGCTTCAGAGGGTATCAAGAGAGAGATTTCTGATCAAATTAATAATTTCGAAAAAGATATTGATTTAAAAGTTGAAGAAAATCCATTAGCAGAAGTTCAAGCTGCGGAACAAAAGGTAAAAGATGATGCAGAAGCTGAAAAGACGGATGAATCGGAGAAAAAGACTCCTCAATTTACAGCTCCTGAAGGCACTATGCAATACAGCCGCCAACCTGATTATGGCGAAGAACCGAATCATTTTCAATATGGCTACAACGATCATTTTGCAGAAAATGCACAGACCGCTGTAACAGAGGAAAATCCAACTACCCCTGTTGAAAATCCAGTAACACCTGTTGAACATCCAACTGCATCTATCGGAAAAACAACAACAGATCCTCTTAAAAATACAGAAGAACCTTCGAAAGAAGCATAAGTTTAAGCATTTTATTTTCAATAAGATATTGTCAAATAAAGCTGTTGGATTATTTCCAGCAGCTTTCTATTTTAATAAATATTACATTCTCTATTTATGACACACGAAATTATAGTTTCGAAGGAATTAGCAATTAGCGAAAAACAAGTAAAAACAACGATTGATTTACTAGATGAAGGCGCTACGGTTCCTTTCATATCTCGTTATAGAAAAGAGATGACAGGTAGTCTGGATGAAGTGCAAATAACCACCATCCGTGATCGCATCCAACAACTACGTGACTTAGACAAAAGAAGGGAAGCGGTCTTAAAATCCATCTCAGATCAGGGAAAATTAACGCCAGAACTAGAACTCAAAATCAAGAGTGTCGAGACGATGGCCAACTTGGAAGATATTTATCTTCCTTACAAACCTAAGCGTAAAACACGCGCAAGTATGGCTAGGGAAAAGGGGCTTCAACCACTGGCTGACCTCCTCCTCGCTCAAGACCGCACTGATTTCACAGCTTTAGCAACATCACTAATTGATGAAGATAAAGGGGTAAACTCGGTAGATGAAGCGTTATCGGGTGCACGTGATATTATTGCAGAAACCATTGCGGAAAATGCGGAGGTAAGAGATAAAGCACGTAAAATATTTTTAGAAAAAGGTCAGTTTGTATCTAGAGTCGTACCTGGAAAAGAAGAAGCTGCATTGAAATATAAGGATTACTACGAATGGTCCGAATCGTTAAAAAATGCTCCTTCTCACCGTGTACTAGCCATGCGCCGCGGTGAAAAAGAAGAATTGCTTTATTTAGATATAGAAGTGACAGAAGAAGAGGTCATCCCAGTCATCGAACAAATCTATGTCAAAGCAAATAATGAAGCCTCTGCTCAGGTCCGTTTGGCATTGGTGGATAGTTTTAAGCGTTTATTAAAACCATCAATGGAAACTGAAATCAGAGTTTTGACACGTCAGAAAGCTGATGAAGAAGCGATCAAGGTATTTGCAGATAATGTACGTCAGTTATTATTGGCTGCTCCACTGGGACAAAAAAGAATTTTAGCGATCGATCCGGGATTTAGAACAGGTTGTAAAACGGTGGTGCTGGATCAACAAGGAGCATTATTAGAAAACACGGCCATATTCCCTCACAGTGGTGCTGGAGGTCTTGCGGAAGCAACGCGTACGATTCCGTACCTAGTGAAAAAATACGATATCGAAGCGATTGCAATTGGCAATGGAACAGCTGGAAGAGAAACCGAAGAATTTATTCGTAAACTCAACCTGGATCAGGTGACTATCGTCATGGTCAATGAAAGCGGTGCATCCATATACTCGGCTTCAGAAACAGCCCGAGAAGAATTTCCAGATCAAGATATCACTGTCCGCGGTGCTGTCTCCATCGGTAGACGATTGATGGATCCATTAGCAGAACTTGTGAAAATAGATCCCAAATCGATTGGTGTTGGCCAGTATCAACATGATGTCGATCAAAATAAATTACAGAGCTCCCTAAATGATACTGTCATGAGTTGTGTCAACAATGTTGGTGTTGAATTAAATACCGCATCGAAACAAATTCTAGCTTTTGTATCTGGATTAGGGCCTGCCTTAGCACAATCGATCATCAATTATAGAAAAGAAAATGGTCCATTCAAGTCACGTCGTGAATTGAAGAAAGTACCACGTCTAGGAGATAAAGCTTTTGAACAGGCGGCAGGATTTTTGCGCATCCGTAATGCTGAAAATCCATTAGATGCCTCAGCGGTACATCCAGAACGTTATAAATTGGTTGAACAAATGGCTAAGGATCTTTCAACAAGTGTACATGACCTGTTAAAAGATGCTGAATTAAGAAAAACGATACCATTAAAAAACTACATCTCTGATGAAGTTGGTCTCCCGACTTTGAATGATATAATGGCCGAATTAGCAAAACCAGGATTAGATCCACGTGAAAAATTTGAAGCTTTCTCCTTTACAGATGGTGTAAATACGGTTTCTGATCTACGTGTAGGAATGAAATTGCCCGGTATTATTACCAATATCACTAATTTTGGTGCTTTCGTTGATATTGGTGTGCATCAAGATGGGCTTGTCCATTTAAGTCAGCTCTCCAATCGTTATATAACTGATCCGCACGAGGTGGTTAAAGTGCAGCAACATGTAGAGGTGACGGTAACGGAAATTGATGAAAAGAGAAATCGCATCGGACTATCTATGAAAACTAGCGAAGTATCTTCGTCTCCAAAACCAAAAAGAGAACAGAAGACTTTTAACCAAAAAGATCGAAAGGAAAAAGAACCTGAAACAGATATGGCTTCTAAACTTGCCGCTTTAGCGAGCAGATTTAAATAATAAAAAAGGGTGATTTAAGTAAAAATCACCCTTTTTTATTTGAATTTGGTTATTTTAGAGATATGTTAACATTTGAAAAATTTTCATCTTCCACAGCATTGGCTGTGCCTCCTATGGATCTGTCTATTTGGCTAGAGTCACTATGGTGGGATAAAAAAGGCGATTGGCAAAAAGCGCATGATTTAATAGATCATTTACAAGATGCTCAATCTGCCCATATACACGCTTACTTACACCGTAAAGAGAAAGATCTTTGGAATGCTCGATATTGGTATAATCGAGCAAAAAAAGAAGAATTTAAAGGTTCACTCGATGATGAATGGGAGGAGTTAGTAAAAATACATTTGTTTTAGTCATAGGTTAAGAACATATTTAGGTTTTAATTCCCATCGGGACAAAAAAGTTATCTGAAATATTCGATATGGCAATTTAGCCTAACGAAAAACAAGAAGATATACTTACACGTCATGATAAATAATGATCTCCTTTTTTCATCTAGCGGATAAAAAAAGAGGTTATCTCGAATAACAAGTATGAATTTATGCAGCTGAAGCTTCATACTTTATTCCAGATAACCTCTTTAACCATTAACGATCTAATCGATTACGAGTGACTCGTTCAGAATTAGTATCCTGGATTTTGGATTAATTTGGTATTTCTATTCATTTCATCGCGATGGATGGATATAAAATACATTTTATCTAACCAGTTTCTATTTTCAATACCTGGTGCAATTGTATTCACTTTATAAGAGTAGGTATAATTGTCCGTATTATATTGGTAAAGACTTACGAGTTTACCCGCTTTAAGTGTTCCGAAAATATTGATTAATGTCACCTGTCTTCCTATCGTTTCCTTAGCATTCATCCAGCGTCTCGTGTCAAAGAAACGGTGCTCCTCATAAGCCAGTTCAACCCGTCTTTCATTGCGGTATCGATCTTTTAATTTTTGTCCAGATTCACTATCGGCAATAGCAGGCATACCCGACCTGAATCTAATCTTATTGAGCCACGTGCGTGCTTCGGCATCCTCTCCCAATTCGATACAAGCCTCGGCGTAATTTAATACTGCTTCTGTATATCGAAGTACAGGCCATGGCACACTTTGTCTGGTATTTTGATCAACGATTGCAGGATTGGCATCTACAAATTTTCGCATGTAATATCCCGTGTAACTACCATTCCAATCTTCCACAGGAGAATTACGTGTATCTAATCCATATTGTATAGATTTAACTCCTCCTGAATTGGTCACCTCATATTGACCCGTTTGAATTTGATTTAAAGGATCACGATTTTTAACATCATCTGTTCTAGGTTTCCAAGTAGCGCCATCATATAAAATCGAAGCGCCTAACCGAGGATCACGATTGGTATATATATTTGCTGCGTGAGCAGGATTATTCCAATCAAATTTATCGCCAGACAAAGTTTCATAGTCATCTACAAGCAACTGAGTTGGACTATTTCCAGCCCAATTGTGATAGCCATTAGGTCCATTGTTACGACCAACATATGCCCCTGCCTCATCTTTCAAATCATTGAAAAATCTTCCTAAAATTAAATCTCGTTTTGCATCGGCATCAGCAATTTTTGAACTTCCGCCCATGGCTAAAGCAATATAATTAGCACGTCCATCAGCTGGCGTTTCTTTCGTAGATAAATCTAACTTATATGCAAATTCTGCTTTATCCAGCACAGCCTTTGCTGCTGCTTTAGCTTTTTGCCATCTCTCTGTTCTAGTTCCAGAAACATAGCCTAAGTATTCGGGATTACCATAGGCTGAAATCGTATTTGATTTGGCCTTTGCCGTTGGGATATCGTGTAAGTCTGAAGCTGCATATAGCAACACACGAGCTTTTAATGCCAAAGCAGCAGCTTCATTGGTACGTCCATCTACTTTTGCCGCCCCATTCAATAAAGTCGCTGCCTGTTCACAATCTTTGACAATGAAATTGACGCATTCTTCGTACGTATTTCGAGCTGCAGTATAGTCTGTATCTTCGAGCGTATAAACCTTAGTAATCAATGGAACCGCACCATAAAAGCGTAACAGTTGCTGATAGTAATAGGCACGTAAGAAATAGGCTTCACCTAACATCTGTTTAGCCTGCGATTCATTATTGAATTTTGGTTCAATAAGATTTTCGATCGCAATATTAGTGGCACGTATGCGCTTATACATATTGCTATACTCATAGGTATCAACGATCCATCCCTGATCGGCAGGATTGGATCTACTCTCCGTGATGGTATTGATACCTCTACCCGGATGGGTAAACATAGACTCATCTGTCAGCGAGGCCAACATCTGTTCGTTAAAGCCTCCTTGTCCAAACCCATTGTACAGATCATTTACAAATGCCTGAGCAAGTCCAGCATCTGTCCATACGAGCTCTTGTGGAACCTCGGAAAGTGGCTTTGTATTGACAAAATCATCATTACAGCTGGCAAATAGCCCTGTAAATAATAAGGCAGAAATCGGTATATAAAATAATTTTATTGTTTTCATAATGATAGCGATTTAAAAAGATAAAAGTATACCTGTATTGATTAATCGAGCTTGAGGGTAGTAATGCCCTAAGGTATTAGTCGATTCAGGATCGTACATTTTCAATTTGGACCAAGTAACTAAGTTCATACCACTCGCATAAACTCTGAAACTTGAAATCCCTAAGCGCTCCACAAGTTTTGCACTTAAATTATATCCTATTTCCACATTTTTTAAGCGCAGATAATTATTGGAATGTAACCAATAGGTATTGCCGCTGGAATAATACTGATCGGAGCGGTCTGTGATACGTGGATGTTCGGAACTGGGGTTGTCAATCGTCCACCTATTTTCATAGAATTCATGCAAGTAGTTACCGATTGCACCAGATTCGTCTGTTGCGATCCGCACTTCACCCCCCGTAGCACCTTGGAATAAGATCGATAGATCAAAATTCTTGTAACGCAGGCCCAGATTTAAGCCTCCTTGAAAGGTTGGATTAGTGTTTTTATCTGTACGGACACGATCTTCAGGTGTAATCTTTCCATCACCATCATAATCCTTGTACTTCATATCACCAGGTCTGAGATTATTTGTAATAGCTGAATAATCAAGCGTATTTGCACTGATCTCTTCTTGGTTTTTAAACACCCCATCATACTGATAGTATAATCCCGAATTGATTACTCGACCAGTCGTTTGCTGCCATGCCGGTGCTCCAGCTGCTTCATCCCAAAAAACAATTTTATTTTTAGCATATCCACCATTTATAGAAGCACTATATCCCCAATCACCTTTCTGATCACGGTACCCTAAATTAAATTCCCATCCTTTGTTATCTACCTTACCAATATTTTCGGCAGGCAGGGTCATTCCTGTACTTTGTGGAATTGATGCATTGCGTCGCCAAAGAATTGAATTTCGTCTATTTTTAAAAACATCAAATTCAAAATTAATCTTGCCGCCTAAAAATTGTGCATCAATACCTAAGTTATAGTTATTCGCGACCTCCCACGTGATGAAATTATTTGGAACACGGCTTTCATACAAGGTCTTGATCATTTCATCCCCTATGATATATGTTCCGAATTTATACGTCGAGAAGAATTGATATTCTTGCAGTAGATCATCATAAAAGACATTATCATTTCCCATCTGACCATAAGATGCCCGTATCTTAAAATAATTAATAGCTTTTATATTATCCTTCCAAAACCCTTCTTCTGAAGCGACCCAACCCAACATCGCTCCTGGAAAAAATCCATAACGCGTTTTTTGAGGAAACATATAAGACCCATCATAACGCCATAGCAACTCCGCAATGTACTTCGATTTATAATTGTAATTGACCCTTCCAAAATAATTCAATCTTGCACGCTCCCATGCGCTACCGTCATTATTTTTCTCGGCATCACCACCAGCAAACAGATAATCGATCTTATCCGATAAGAAATAGCGTCGATAAGCAGAGAAACTGTCATTTTGGATGGTCTCTCTATTGACACCGGCCAATATGTTAAACGTATGATCGCCAATCACCTTGTCATATGTCAGCACACCACCTAACAAAATATTCAATTGATCTTCATCAGATTGATTTAATCTTGGGTCTGCCGGCCCTCTTTTGCCCGCGACCAATTGTGGTGTCACCCCATCAGCTTCATAAGCCCCTTGCCAAGTGTACAGATACCAAGGAGTTTCCCAACGTTTGATTTTTTTAATATACTTATCGACTGCTGCATTTCCAGAAAATTTCAATCCTTCTATCCAAGGAATCGTGATATCAATCTGCCCATTGGTCTGAAAGTAATATCTTTTATCTCGTTCATAACCGGTATCATTAGTCGTGATGACCACAGGATTTTCACCATTTTCAATATCAGGTCCAGGCATTCCATTTGGCCAATAAGCCGGTTGAGTAGGATTGCCGCGCATCAGCATTCTAAAAATTGTACCTGCACTCTTAGTCGGAAAATTTCTATTTTCTTGACGACCTAAAACGCCGAATTTAGTGGTGATGTATTGACTAATTTTAGCATCCAGATTAATCCTCAAATCATACTGCTTATAGCCAGTAGCAGAATTTTTATAATACGCATCTTGATTTTGATATCCTATGGAAGTGAGGTACTTTACGGCATCATTACCTCCCACAATCTGAACATTATGCTTTTCCTGTGGAGACCAATTTTTTAAAGTCTCTCCATACCAATCTGTGTTTGGATGCCCCCAAGGGTCGCTTCCATCTTTAAATAATTGTACATCTTCAGGTGTAAAAGGAGCCGAAACAGTGGTACTATTGGGTCTTATATAGTTACCTGTAGTTCTAAAGGCATTTTGTGCCGCGCTCCATTCCGCTACTGGCAGTTTATAAATTTCCAGTTCATTTCTCAACTCTGAATATTCAACCGCATCTGTTAATTTGGGAATAACTGTTGGTTGGGAAAATCCTTTATTAAAATTGTACGAAAATTTTGGCTTTCCAGTGGTTCCTCTTTTTGTAGTTACTAATATAACACCGTTAGCAGCACGAGCTCCATAAATGGCGGCCGAAGCATCCTTCAATACAGAAATATTATCAATATCAGCAGGATTTAATCGTTCAAAACCACCTTGACGAGCCGGAATTCCATCAATAACAATTAATGGACTGGAGTTACCCAAGGTGTTTGTCCCTCTAATACTAATGGTCGAACCATCATAACCTGGTTCTGCCGAGCCATTTGTTGCGATTACTCCCGGTACACGTCCAGCTAGTGCATTGGAGACATTAAGTGCTGGAGATTTGGCCAAATCAGTACCTTTCACAGCAACAACAGATCCAGTAACCGTTTCTTTCTTTTGTACACCATAACCGACCACCACGACTTCATCTAGATTGGCATTGGAACTCCCAAGACTAACCATAATACTGGTTCTACCTTTGATATCTTCGTCCGTGGAAGTCATTCCAACCATTCGAAAACTTATTTTTCCATTACTAGGCACATTGGCCAGAGCATATTCTCCATTTTGATTTGTTTTGGTCGCTAGGTTAGTACCTACAACAAGTACCGTAACACCTGCTATTGGCGTTCCGTCATCAGCACTGGTTACAATTCCGCTGACAGAAATCTTTTCTTGCGCCAAGTTCATAAGAGTAGGGCTTTTTGTGCTTGCAAGCACGGGAGATTGGCAGATTGTCGATAAGGAGAGTATTGCTCCCATCCAAAAAGCCTTTTTCCATTGGTTTTGACTTAAATTAAGATTGCTCATAATTTTTTCTGTTTTGGTTTAATTAGTTTGTACGAATTAAATCAAGAGTACGTCTTGCTTTTATTGGCTCAGAAATCCAATATGCTATCAAACAAAACAATTTACTTGATTTAATGGGTTTAAATTGGTGCTGTATACGCAACACTAAGGTTGTATTTTGTACACAATCTAAGATAATAGAAATTATTCATATCGTAAAAGAAAATCTAATATACTTTTAAAAAATATATATAAAATTCTCGTAATGAGTAATTTAAATGTAAGTGTGACGTTTAACCGTAATCGTAAATACACAAACGATAAGTTATTCACATTTCAGTGTTAATAACCTACCAAAATTGTTCATAACGATGAAGGACACGTGTCTAGAGTAGTCACTTATACACATAATATAGAGTAAATTACCGTCTTTATTCACATCTATATCATATCTGACATAGGAAAATTGAAATGTTAACTACTTATTTTCCATGATCACAAGAAATGAATAAATCACCGCATAATATGCCTTTAATTGGAATAAACGCATAAATCAGGTTCAAATCACTTATTAACAAATGAAATAATAATTGTGGAAAAACCATTAAGCAATCCAAACAGTTATCCACAATCTCAATTCACAATGTGGATAACTAAAAACACACTCTCGACACGGGTATGAATATCAGCCATTGTAAAAATCATCGCGCTTAGCACTATTGCTATGATTCTCAAAACTGGGCTGCAATAAAAAAGGGTTATCCTAATGGATAACCCTTTTTTATTATTTCGACATAAAATAATCTATGCAAATAGATCTGAACTTAAATAGCGATCACCTCGGTCACATGCAATAAAAACAAGGACTCCTTCTTCAATTTCATTTGCGACTTTTAACGCCGCCGCTAATGCTCCACCTGTACTCATGCCTGCAAAAACACCTTCTTTACTAACCAACTCGCGGGCCATAGCTGTAGATTCCTTCTGTGAGATATCAATAATACGATCTACGCGTGAAGGATCAAATATTTTTGGCAAATACTCTTGTGGCCAACGACGAATACCAGGAATCGAAGATTCTTCTGTAGGTTGGCATCCTACGATCTGAATGGCTGGATTTTGTTCTTTTAAATAAATGGAGTTTCCCATGATTGTACCGGTAGTTCCCATAGCACTTACAAAATGGGTAATCTTTCCAGCTGTGTCGCGCCAAATTTCGGGCCCGGTGGTTTTGATATGAGCTTTATAGTTATCTGGATTGGCAAATTGATTCAAAATAAAATAATCTCCTGATGCAGCTTTCTCTTCTGCATAGTCACGACAAATTTCCATGGTTTCCAACAACGTCACTTTTGCCCCAAAGGCTTCCATTGTTAGTGTACGTTCACGCGTAGATGTAACAGGCATGACGAGTTCTAAGCTGAGACCATAGATACCCGCAATCATCGCGAGTGCGATCCCGGTATTACCGCTAGTGGCTTCAATCAATTTACTGTCTTTTGTAATTTCCCCTCTTTCCATGGCAGATCGAATCATGTTCAGTGCAGCACGGTCCTTTACACTTCCTGCAGGATTATTACCCTCCATTTTCGCGTAAATCTTCACCTTTCTATTGGTATGAAATTTTGTAATTTCTACTAAAGGTGTATTTCCAATTGTATCGATGATATTTCCCATATTTAAATTAAAGGTTTGGAATCTATAAACTTAGTATTTGCTTGATGGTATACGGTTGTGTAGGGTTCAACGGAATTGGTCAGCCAAACATTTCCTCCTATTACAGAATGATGTCCTATCACGGTCTCACCACCCAATATTGTTGCACCTGAATAAATAATTGTATGATCTCCAATCGTAGGGTGTCGCTTGACATCTGACAAAATTTTATCTACGCTCAAGGCTCCTAAAGTGACCCCTTGATACAGTTTTACATAATTGCCAATTACACAGGTCTCACCTACGACTAAACCCGTTCCGTGATCAATATACAGATGGTGTCCAATCGTAGCAGCAGGATGAATATCGATACCTGTCTTAGAGTGTGCATGTTCGGTCAAAATACGAGGTATCAACGGCACATCGAGCTGATGTAGTTTATTTGCAATTCTAAATATGCTAATCGCAAAAAAACCGGGATAGGTTCGAATAACTTCTCGTTGATTTTTGGCCGCAGGATCTCCAGCGATCAAAGCATCAGCGTCTGAACACATCAATTCATATAACTGAGGTAGCGATTGAAAAAAATCATGTGCAACACGAAAGTGATCGCAGACCTCACAGGCTTTTGATTTGCTCAATAACTGCTCTAATTCGATTTCAGCTTGCTCAAAAGCATGCTGTACCTCTGCAACAGATTTTATACCTCCTGCATTGCGCTCTGGAAATAAGAGATCAAGAATACCGACAGCCCAACCTGATATTTTTTTATTGGACGGCATTTCAAACACCTCCAACTGTTTTTGATAAATATGTTCGTAAAAGTTATTCATGGGTTTAATCCCTATTTTATATGGTAACACAAATGTACTATACTTATATGATAGATAAAATATAGTAGCTATAAAACTAACTTATCAAAAAGGAGCCTTAATGTTTCGGCAGGATCCACACAAAGTCCTGGGTGTACCGCCGAACATTGGATGACAGTACTTCTATTTGCGGTCAACCATCGGAATCTTTCCGTTTGGTCTAATGTGGCTAATTTGCCACCATCTTGAGCACCAGTACAGATTTTCACAAAAGATTGCAGATGTGCCCGAATCATATCCATATCTATATCTGGATATAAAGATCGTACTCTTGTTTCATCAATCTCAAACAAGACATTGGCAAACCGGTATTTTCGACAATAAAGTGCTACACCAACATTAATAAATTCTTCTCTTTCCACACGCGGTACCAAACGCACCACAGCATATTCATATAATGTTTTTTCTGGCATCTTTAATCTGATTTAAAAAATGGTCGGCATGTGCTAAACGTTTCATAAAAAATGACACATATACTTCACGAGCATCTGCAGCAGTTAAATCTCGGGACTCATCAATCAGCCATTCGCTTGGGACAATATCGACAATATTTCGGATCACTTCTTCTGACAGCAATGATCGATACTGCTTATCGACCAACTCGACATCACTTGCATTTTTCAACAGCACATGATCTTTAATCTGGATAAACGGTTTTAGAGCTTGTTCCTCCCAGTTATCCCAACTATGATGAAAGTATAAAGACGCACCATGATCGATCAACCACAATTCTTTGTGCCAGATGAGCATATTGGTATTTCGTACTGTCCGATCAACATTCATCAACAAAGCATCTAACCATACAATACGGGACGCTTCACCAGCTGTGATCTGATCCACATTAGCGTCAAAAGTAATGGCACCATTGAGAAAATGAACACCTAGATTTTTACCAACACTAAATTTCAATAAATCTTGAATTTCTTCGTCAGGCTCTGTACGTGCAAAAGATTCATCTAAATCTGCAAAGACAAGTTCCGGCATTCTGAGATCGAGAATACGCGCCAATTCGCCACCGATCAATTCAGCGATGAGCGCCTTTCTTCCTTGTCCGGCTCCTCTAAATTTTATAACATAATTGAACCCATCATCAGCATCCACCAATGCAGGTAAAGATCCGCCTTCACGAAAAGGTTGAATATACCGTGTGATGGTTACTTCTCTTATTTCAGGTTTTTTGATAGTCATCTGTAATACTTTTATAATTTACCGATACACAAGCGATAAATCTTTAAATCAAATATCAACATTTTTATTTTTTAATAGACCTATTCATCCAAATTGGACATAATTGTGACGTATAAAAATGGTTAATTCTAATTATATTTGTAACAATAGTTCAATCACTTTCTCGTGAAATACGCAAACAATATATGAATACGACTCAAGAATACAATAAAGTTATCGAGCACTGCCAAGATTTATTTATCAAAAAAACGAAAGATTATGGAACAGCTTGGCGCATTATGCGTCTCTCTTCTATAACCGATCAGATCTATATAAAAGCACAGCGTATCCGCACTTTGGAAGTTAAAAAAGTATCCAAAGTAGGAGAAGGTATTCTAGAAGAATATATCGGTATTATCAACTATTGTATTATGGGTATGATCCAACTCGAGTTGGGCGAAGATGGTGAAGAAAATTTAAGTCCTGATTTTGTCAATCAAAAATACAACGAAAAGGTAACTGAAACACGTGATCTCATGTTTGCAAAAAACCATGATTACGGCGAAGCATGGCGAGAAATGCGCATTACTTCATTGACCGATCTAATTCTCATGAAGATTCACCGTGTCAAACAAATTGAAGACAATAATGGCGCTACAATAGCCTCAGAGGGTATCCATGCCAACTATCAAGATATGTTAAATTATGCCGTTTTTGCGCTTATAAAAATGGGATTAGCTCAAACAAACTAAAGTTATGTCAGAACTCTTCAACGCTAAAAAGCAAAAAACAAATTACCTACTTGGATTTGCACGCCTATTGACAGGCCTATTATTTATTTTCTCTGGATTTATCAAAGCCAATGATCCAACTGGATTTGGTTATAAACTGGAGGAATATTTCCATGTTTTTCATACCGACTTTTTAATGGATTATGCGACCACAATAGCCATTATTGTCTGTGCCTTTGAAATTATATTGGGTGTATGGCTATTACTCGGTTTATACAGACGACTGGTAGCTTGGGGGCTATTGCTGCTGATTATCTTCTTTACATTCCTGACCTTCTACTCTGCTTTTTTTGAGGTGGTCACTTCATGTGGATGTTTTGGTGATGCTATCCCCTTAACTCCATGGCAATCCTTTGGTAAAGATCTGGTGCTGCTTGCATTGATCTTAATTATCTTTATCTATCGGAATCAAATTAAACCCCTTATCAAAGATTCATTTACACAAGGCTTGGTAGCGACGCTGACGGCAATTATATCATTCGGAATCGGGATTTACACCGTGATGTACTTACCCTTTATTGACTTTCTTCCGTATAAGATCGGTAATAACATCCCTTCACTTATGGTATTGCCAGAAGGAAAAGAAGGAGATGTCTACGAACAGGTCTACAACATGAAAAATATAAAAACCGGCGAGACAAAAACCATCACTGATAAAATTTACATGTCAGAAAAAGTATGGGAAGATACTAATTGGGAAATCGTAGGTGAACCCAAAAGTACTTTGGTTAAAAAAGGATATCAGATCCCCATAACCGACCTATTGATTACCGATGCAGAAGGTAATGACCATACGCAAGAAATCATCAATAATCCTTACTATAATTTAATTATTGTAGCCAAGGATTTATCTAAAGCAAATCTAGATGCGTTAGATAACATCAATAAAATCGCTACAAAATTAACCGAAGATTATAACCTGCGCATCGTGCTGTTGACAGCTAGTTCATCTGAAGAATCAGATTATTTAAGTGATAAACTGCACTTAATTTCGGAAATATTTTATGCAGATCTGATACCACTAAAAAGTATGGTACGTGCCAATCCAGGAATTCTGCTATTAAAATCAGGAACAGTCATCAACAAATGGCATTATAATAATATCCCTGATGCGAAAGAAATAGAGGACCAATACTTAAGTCTAGATAAATAACAACATGCCAAAACCAATATTTTTAATTGGCTATATGGGAAGTGGAAAAACTACTTTAGCCAAAAAATTAGCGAATAAATTAGAACTACCTTTTATCGATACAGACGATGAAATCGTCAAGGAAGTCGGGATGTCCATTACGGAATATTTTCAGCTTCATGGAGAAGAAAAGTTTAGAGCACTCGAACGTGAACACTTACAAAAAATAGCGCAGCACGAAGCGATTGTTTCTACAGGCGGTGGTTCACCTTGCTTTTTTGACAATATGCAATGGATGAATGAAAATGGTATTTCGGTGTATTTGCAAATGACACCTAAGGCGTTATTTGATCGACTGTCACAGTCAAAGCCCAACAAAAGACCGATCTTAATAGGAAAAACTGATGAAGAATTATTTAACTTTATCAGTGAAAAATTAGTAGAACGAGAGCCGTTTTATAAACAAGCCCACTTGATCATCGATCAGATCAATACACCTGTTGAAGATCTTGTCGTACTCTTGAAAAACCACATATAACCATATTACTCTATGCTTAAAAGAATAAATCTCTTTCTTTTTTTAACATTTATTACTGTATTTCTAACAGCTTGCTTTAGAAATGGGACATCAACGGATGTCTTAGCCAACAATAAAAATCTAAATTTAAAGACAGTAGAAGAGCTTTATCAATTTTTAACATATGATGAAAACCGATACCCGCTGATCAGTCTGCATCGAGGTGGCCCTACAACTGGTTATCCAGAAAATGCAATCGAAACCTTTGCTTTTAATGCGAGTTACAGACCCGTCATCGTTGAATGTGATGTCCAACTAACAAAGGATTCTGCTTTAGTACTGATACATGACCGCAACTTAGAACGAACAACTAATGGTACAGGCCAAGTTGATACAAAAACAAAGGATGAACTGAAAAATTTAAGACTGAAAGATCCAAATGGAAAATTAACTCCTTACCGAATTCCCACGCTGGAAGAAGCACTTGCATGGGGTAAAGGAAAAGTTATTTTCACGCTCGATGTGAAGCAAGGAGTTCCTTATGATTTAGTGATTCGCGCTATTCGTAATCAAAAATCGGAAAGCCATACTGTTATCATTACTTATTCGGCAAACCAAGCTGCTGCTGTGCACAACTTAGCACCAGATCTAATGCTTTCGGCACCTATAAAAAATGTCTCTGACTTAGTTCGATTGAATGATAGGGATATTCCCGATAATCGCTTGATTGCTTTTATAGGTACCAGCGAGGCTGAAAAAAGTTTAATAGATCTGATTCATGGCCATGGTATCATGTGTATATTGGGCACGCTAGGCAATTTAGATAGACAGGCCAAACAAAAAGGTGATCAATTATATGCACGTTTTATAGAAAATGGTGCCGATATATTAAGTACAGATCGACCGATCGAAGCTGGACGAATTTTAGATTTTTATATCAAAAAAAGAAATATTACGTCCAAGTTCATTCAATAATCACAGCATTAGAAAGCGCACAGCAACAAATCGTAGCCCCACATCAAGATGCTACTAAGATAGGTTCTTATAGAAGATCATCTAAATACTTACAATCCAAAGATTCTGGTAAGTACTCCCATAAACAGCAAAGCAGCTATTAATTAAAATAGCTGCTTTGCTGTTTATGGGAATACCGTATCATTATTTTTTCATGGTTCCTTGATCGCGCAAATTGATATGCCAACTAAACGCCTCCTCTAGGATATGTGGAGTATGACCACCACGCTCAGAGGCACGATCATAGTAGCTCTGTAGCTGTTCTTTATAATCTGGGTGCACACAGTTGTTAATGATAACTTGGGCACGCTCACGAGGTGCCAAGCCTCTTAAATCCGCCAGTCCAATATCGGTTACTAAAATATCAACATCATGTTCGGTATGATCCACATGCGACACCATAGGCAATACGTGTGAAATACGATCGTCCTTAGATGCGGCTTGGGTGACGAAAATACTTAAGTAAGCATTTCTTGCAAAATCACCTGAACCACCGATACCATTCATAATATTAGTGCCCGATATATGCGTCGAATTGACGTTACCATAGATATCAAACTCAATCGCCGTATTGATGGCGATAACACCCAAACGACGGATCAGACCTGGTGTATTGGATATATTTTGTGGTCGCAGTACCATTTTATCACGATACTTATCTAGATTACCAAATACACGATCATAGCAAGGTTTTGAAACCGTAATGGAAGAAGCCGAGGCAAAATCCATAACACCTGCATCAATCAGATCAAAGGTACTATCTTGTAGCACTTCTGAAAACATCGTTAAATTTCGGAAATTGCTATCTTTAAATCCCATCAAAACAGCATTGGCAACCTTGCCGATACCGGCTTGAAGAGGTAACAAACTCGAAGATAGATGTCCCATTTCTACTTCTTTTTCAAAGAAGTTTAAAATATGACTCGCTATAGCGGTTGTCTTAGCATCTGGTTCGGCAATATCTGCAGGACTATCTTCGATATCTGTAAATACAATACCCACGACTTTTGATGGATCTAATGCAATTGTTTTACGACCAATTTTATTTTCAGGAGCAACAATAGGGATGACGTTTCTTCTTGGATAATCTTCAGCTTGATAGATATCATGAATACCACGTATCTCCATCGGTACGGCTGTATTTATCTCCAAGATGACCTGCTTTGCTAAAGCAGCAAAAGTAGCCGAGTTGCCCACAGAAGTCGTTGGAATAATACTACCATCGGCTTCAATAGCTGCTACTTCTAATACGGCAATATCAACTGCCGCCAAATTTTTATTGTGCAATAACTCTGCTGTCTCACTGAGATGTTGATCAATAAACAGCACCTCACCAGCATTAATTTTATTTCTCAATATACGGTCCACCTGAAAGGGCATACGCTTAGCAAGTACACCTGCTTCAGCCAATTTGCCATCAGTGCCATGACCCAATGAGGCACCTGTAATTAACGTAATCTTTAAAGGATCGGTTTTCGCTCGGTCCGCCAATGCTGGTAATACAACTTTACTATCGCCAGCTTTTGTAAATCCACTAGAGCCAACGATCATACCATTTTTAATGAGTAGTGCAGCTTGCTCAGCTGTAATTACTTTGTCATGTAAACTTTTAAGTTTAATTCTATCGTACGACATATCCCTTTAACTTATTTCTCAAATTCTCTAATATTTAGCAAACAGATTTATTAATAATTGTTTAAATATTAGACCAAACAATATTAACGTATTTTTTCTGTGTCAATTTATTGCAATTAGTCACAAAATTATCCAATAAAGACGATATATTTGTAATTATTTATAAATCAGCATCTCATATTTTTAATCATACAAAATAAGTTATAAAATAAATTTCAAAAATATAACTAAAACATTAGTAATCAGCAAATTAATTATTTTGTGTATTAAAAAAAATTAGTACACACTTACCTACAAGTCTTATTTCACAAACAATATAGGTGAGTATCAACTTACAATCATAAAGTATTGTACAGCTTTGGTATAAAAATTTTAACTTTGCAACGGAAACGGGAAGAAATCATGAATAAAAAAAGCGATATCAAAGATCCAAAATATGTCAATCGTTATTACGTAACAGAAGTGGACTCTTTTGAGGATAGTATCTACTGTCACCATGCCATAATTGGCGAAAGTTTCATTACCGAACATGCTCATAACAAAGATCAATTTTTATATACGGAAGGTGGGGTTGTTTTTTTAAAGACAGCCGAAAAATCTTATTTTCTTCCAGCAAGGCATTACATCTGGATACCAGCAGGGATCCGTCACAGTATCCATCCGAGCACCCCTGATGTCGTGATGCGCAATCTATATTTTCCAAAATATGATACCGATCAAGAATTTTACAAAAAAATAAATATCTACCCGGTCGATGATCTGCTCAATGAGTTGATCATGTTTACCAATCGATGGAATGGTAATATTTTTCCAGTTGAAGAGCCAAAATATTCGTTAGCAAAAGCCTTCAAACTCTTGTTGCCCGAAATATCACAACATGAGTTGCCCTTGGCACTTCCCTATCCAAGTAATCAAAAATTAAAGGACATCGTCACATTCCTAGAGAGTCGGATCGAAGAGAATGTCAGTTTTAAAACGCTTTCGCAGAAATTCAATATCAGTGAACGCACTTTGGCTAGGCTCTTTCAAAAAGAATTAAACATGTCTTTTATTCAATACTATACCATATTGAGAATGTTGACAGCGCTGAAACTTCTTTTAGATGAAAAATTAAGTGTCAATGAGGTTGCACTCAAGGTTGGATACAGCAGCCTACCTACTTTTAGTAACACATTCAATAAAGTAATTGGGGTCAGACCAAGCGAATATGTTAAGCAAAAACAATTGTTAATCTAATTTTTTTAAGTATTTTAGGTCTCTAATACCTAAAATCTTAATCATGAATTATAAAAAACTATTTTTTAGTTTGGCAGGAGTAGCCCTATGCATTTCAATTAGTGCTAGTTCATTAAACAAAAAACCCAAAGCAATACAACTGTTCAACGGGAAAGATCTAAAAAATTGGACGCCAAAAATCAGCAAACATGAGGTTGGCGATAATTACGCAAATACTTTTCGTGTAGAAGATGGTCTATTGAAAGTCAGATACGATGGCTATGACCAATTTGATCAACAATATGGTCATTTATTTTACAATAAAGAATTTTCTGCCTATATCCTACGTGTTCAATACCGATTTGTGGGTGAGCAGGCAAAAGGAGGAGAAGGTTGGGCACTCCGCAATAGTGGAGCTATGCTGCATGGTCAAGATCCAAAAACGATGCTTAAAGATCAAGATTTCCCAATTTCAATTGAAGGTCAATTGTTAGGCGGTGATGGCACGAACGAACGTACGACAAGCAATCTTTGTACTCCGGGTACGAATGTCGTGATGAAAGAAAAATTATTTACCCCACACTGTGTCAGCTCAACATCTAAAACCTATCATGGTGATCAATGGGTAACAGCAGATTTTTTGGTATTAGGTGATTCTATTATTCAACATTACGTGAATGGGGATTTGGTTTTGGAGTACCAAAAACCACAATATGGTGGTGGAAATGTCAGCAACTTTGACCCAAAACAAAAGAAAGATGGTCAGTTAATTAGTAAAGGTACCATTTCACTGCAAAGTGAAAGCCATCCTATCGATTTCAAAAAAGTGGAGATCTATAATCTGGAACCTTATATGAAAAACTCTGTAGAGCTAAAAAAGGCTATTGCAGCAGTTATGCAAAAATAAAAGCATAAAAAAAGTGTCGAGAAACTCGACACTTTTTTTTACATTCATTCGCTTGGAAAAGAGAAAATCCAGGGTAAAGTAAAAACATAAAGAAAAGGGATACAGAGAACTGTATCCCTTTATATATTATACTGATAGCTTAAACTAATCCGTTAACAAATTTTGTTAACTTAGATTTGTTGTTTGAAGCTTTTTTCTTGTGGATTACATTTTTCTTAGCCAAACGATCAAGCATAGAAATCACACGAGGCAATAATGATTTAGCTTCTTCTGCTGAAGCAGTAGTGCGTAATTTTTTAATTGCGTTACGAGTAGTTTTTGCTTGGTAACGGTTTCTTAAGCGCTTTGTAGCGTTTGCTCTAATTCTTTTGATCGCTGATTTATGATTTGCCATTTTTTAGCTAATTTTTATTCGTTCTTTACTTAAAATTCGGAATGCAAAAATAACATCTTATTTCTAATATTCAAAATCTATTTTAAAGTTTTCTATACTTATCTTTGCATCATGCAAAAATTATCCATGGATCAGCTGCAACGTGCTGATGTTGAAACGTTCAAAAACCAAGAGAAAACAGCCATCACACTAGTGCTAGACAATGTGAGGAGTATGCACAACGTCGGATCAGCTTTTAGAACGGCTGACGGATTTGCTATAGAAAAAATATTCTTGTGTGGGATCACAGCTACACCTCCACACCGTGAAATTGAAAAAACGGCTTTAGGTGCAACACAATCTATTCCATGGGAACATGTCAAGGAAACGACCGAAGCGATTAGCACATTGAAAGAACAAGGATATACCATTATTGCAATCGAACAGGCGGAGAATAGTATCCTTTTGCAGGACTTTGTTCCCGCTAAAGATACCAAGTATGCTTTGGTATTTGGCAATGAAGTAAATGGGGTTGATGAAGAGGTGATGGAACAAATAGATCATTGCATCGAAATTCCACAATTTGGAACGAAACATTCCTTCAATGTTTCTGTCACAATTGGCATCGTAACTTGGGATTTTATTCAAAAAAGTAAGTTCTGCTAATTTTTTATCAATTAAGGACATATAAGTATGCAGATTACTTCCTATTTCCAATGCAAAATAGTAGATTTGTGATGCAAAATTTTAAGAAGAAATGAGTGTATTAGTTAATAAAGATTCAAAAGTAGTTGTTCAAGGTTTCACTGGAACAGAAGGTACTTATCATGCAAGTCAAATGATCGAGTACGGAACAAACGTAGTTGGTGGTGTTACGCCAGGAAAAGGTGGTCAAACACATTTAGACCGTCCCGTATTCAATACTGTTAAAGATGCTGTAGAAAAAGCTGGTGCTAACGTTTCTATTATTTTCGTACCTCCTGCATTTGCAGCTGATGCGATTATGGAAGCTGCAGAAGCAGGTATCGAAGTAATCGTATGTATTACTGAGGGTATACCTACTAAAGATATGATTCAAGTAAAATCTTACTTGACTGACAAAAATTCTCGTTTAATCGGACCTAACTGCCCGGGTATCATTACTGCTGATGAAGCTAAAATCGGTATCATGCCAGGTTTCATCTTCAAAAAAGGTAATGTTGGTGTTGTTTCCAAATCAGGGACTTTAACTTACGAAGCTGTTGATCAAACTGTAAAAGCTGGTCTAGGTATTACTACTGCTATCGGTATTGGTGGTGACCCTATCATTGGTACTACAACTAAAGAAGCGGTAGAATTATTAATGAATGATCCAGAAACAGAAGCAATCATCATGATCGGTGAAATCGGTGGTGGTATGGAAGCTGAAGCTGCTCTTTGGATCAAAGAACATGGTACTAAACCTGTAGTAGGTTTTATCGCAGGTCAAACAGCGCCTCCAGGACGTCGTATGGGTCACGCTGGTGCTATTGTTGGTGGCGCAGACGATACTGCTGCTGCTAAGATGAAAATCATGGCTGAGTGCGGTATCCGTGTAGTACAATCTCCTGCTGAGATTGGAAAAGCAATCGCTGAAGAATTAGCTAAAAAAGCATAAGCTATATAACATATAAAAAATGCCTTGAAACTTTAATTTCAAGGCATTTTTTATATCCTTATTTTTTTAATCCAGACTTATCAAAGATCTAATGGAAGATTGCCCTTTAAGATCACTGTAACTCGAGAATAATCCTCAGACTTAACATCGATAAGTAAATCCTGAGCACTATTGTTCTCAAAATTTGATGCTAAAACCTGAATTAACATCCCTTCGTTCTCCATAGCGTAGATCGTTTTCAGATCGGCTTTCTTGATCGCACTCTCCAGAGATTTTGATTCCTTGACTTGCTTTGACCCCAGTTGGCAGATGGTAATATCCTGAATATCTTTTAATAAAGAATCTGGCAAAAATTGTTTGACATCAATTAATAAATTTTCTTTCTTAAGATTGGATACATCATTTATATTAGAGGCATTGAATCTAAAAATTTGTATCCCTTCTTGATTTTTGGGTAATGAATTGACAAATTCATTAACTTTTGATAGTTGCGCTTGAGCGTTGAATACACTAAAGACAAGTATGATGGCAGCTATTAATTTTTCCATAACTAGTTTATAATTTTAGATTTTTCCTTCTTATTTTCATAATACTCAATCATCCTAGACAGCTCATTTAGATCCAAATCTGCTTTAATATCGACAAATACATAGTCCTCCTCATCAGCTATCCCCAATAGCACACGTTTCACATGATCTTTCTTCATCTCTGTATTAATCGTAATTTTTGATCCATCACTGTATAGACTCATTAGCTCTTCAAAATTATTCTTAGCCAGATAGGCATGATACTTAGTCATCAGATTATCTTTTTTATTTCCAGAAATCGTCATAACTTTCAACTTCTTGATTTTCCGTAAAGCCAATGCAGCCACGGCATCATCTTCATCCAATTCTTTAATCTTACTTTTAAGAAATGTTCTCGTCAAAAACATAGGTACCCTTACTGAAGCAACCTCTGTATCACTTGACAAGTCGCGCTTACTTATAAAAGACATATTTGGACTGGTTTTCACAAAACAGCTTTGCAATGTCAGACAGAACATGAGCAGTGCCCCGATAGTTAGTATTTGTTTCATAGTACCGTTATTTATTGTTAACCAATTTATTCACATCATCATAACTGACCTTACCATCGAGAATCATAAAAATGGTACTGCCATCGGACTGTATACTGAGCAATAGATTTTTTATTACATCTGTGGCTGTATCCTCTGCCAAAAACTTAATTTTATTACCCTCAGAATTGATCGTGATCAACTCTTCATATTTCAACTTATTAATGGCTTTTGAAACATCAGATTGCAGTCCTAGATCGGCTTCTTCTAAGATCAGCATCTTAATGCTGTTAATTTTAGAAAGCAGCGGCTTGATGCTATTAACCTCATTATCGGACAGCTTCATTTTATTGAGCATACTGAACATGGGTTTTCCAATTTTGATAGAAGTTACACCCTTTCCTTCTTTATACTGCTCAAAAATCTCATCCAATTTTGATAGTTGAGCGTGTGCTAAACTCGAGCACAACAGTGCAATTACTAATAATATCGTTTTCATAATTTCTATAATTCAATACTTAAACATTTTATATTTTCGACTTCTTTCATTCCCTTTTTTAAATTTGAGGAAGCAAATAGTAAGGCATTTTCTGTAATTTTTAATGCCTCTTCCTCATTTGTAATCTTAACACCATTTACTTCAACATAAAACTCCTCTTCAGCAACTTGATTTGCAGCGGTATCAACAGCTACTTCCAATATGGATGATCGATGTTTGACGACCCTATGCCTTACTGCTGCTGTCTGAGTCACCATTTTTTCGGAGTTTTGTCTATTCTCTACCAATGAATCTACTTTAATGCGATCTGGCTCGGACGCCTTTTTCAACGGCTTATTCAGATTTGCAGTCTGCTCAATAGGCGACACGACTTGTTGACTAGGCAAATACCAAATCCCCAAACAAATCAGCAAAATTGCAGCTGCTATTGAAGAGAACATCGTCCAGATCTTTCGTTGAGGTAGCCTATGAACTGTTTTCGGAGCTTCATCAGTACGAGCTAAAAAAGAATCAAAATCCATTAACATCTCATCTGTATTTTTTTCAGCCAATAGCGAAAAATATCCATCCTCACTATGCTCCTTCAGCAACCTTTCTTCTGCAAGAGTGGTCTCGCCGGCTAAATATTTAGCTTCTAATTGCTTTAATTCTTCTTTCTTCATAATCAAATACTTTTGTCAAATTGACTTTTACTACATTTCGAGCACGGGACAAATTTACACGGACTGCATTTTCATCGATCCCAACTAAATTTACAATATCAGCAATTTCATACTCCTCGATATCTCTCAGATACATAACCAACCGCTGCTTTTCTGGTAGACGATCGATTAACTTTAAGATCAGCTCCCTGGTCAATGACGGATAGCTTTCTTTTTGAATATCCTGATCCAGCTGAGCCATATATTTTGTTTTTACTCCTTCACGATTCAAGCGATTCAATGCTAAGTTTTTTGTCATTCGCATAGCATACGCCTCTATATTCGCTACTTTTAAAAGTTCAGTTCTCGCTTCCCACAATTTTAGCAATACTTCCTGAACCAAATCAAAGGCATCATCTTGATCAAGTAAAAACCTATTTGCAAAACGAAATAACCGATCCTTATGGATGAAGACTGTCGTTTTAAAGGTTTCCTGGTTCATAAATTTTAATCGCTTTTATATAGAAGACACGCAAGGGTATCGAAGTATTACATACTTTTTTTTAAAAAAATAATTGGTGTTGTTAACAGATATTGGAAATGTATTCCTTTTACGAAGGAACATAAAAAAACCGAAGCTTTTGACTTCGGTTTAAAATTAATTTACTCATCTGCCGATGGACCATACAATCCTGGTACAGGAATATTCAGCAACCTCAAATAAACAGTCAACTGCCCCCTATGATGTATAATATGATTGGTAATGATGTGGCGTATCGCTCCTCCTTTAGGCAATCGGGCGATCTCCCAATCTCCAGCTTTTAAAACCCATTCTTTTAACCAATCATCATCCGGTAATTGCGCTATTGTTTCCTTATTATCAATTAATCCCTTGGTCAAGATAACTTTAAGTTCTGATACGGAATCAATTTTCAATGGCTGAAAATCTGTTTTTAAGTCAAAGACATCCTTAGGAATGGCTTTAGAAATCCAACTGTGCAGCTCAACGATGTGAGCGGACAATTCTCTTACGCTCATCGACTTCTCATGGGGACGCCAATCAAGGTGATCATCAGTTATCCGATCTAAAATACGGCCTGTATTATTCGTTTCTCTTTCTAACTCAATTAAAAAACTTTTCTTAACATTCATAATCTTTTTTTATAAAAATGCTTTACTGCTATGGGTTGAAATTAATATTCTATTCCCTCATGAAGGTCATGTAAAATCCAACGCTTATTTCTAATGTTTTTTTGTTCACTATTTAACAACTGAATAAAATCCTGGACTCCTACTTCTTCATTACCATTGGCGTGAATCAGTACAATACTCCCATCCTGAGCATGCTGCCCTTTTGCTAGCCATGCATCTGAGCCAATCGGTATCAATCCAAAACCCAATACTTCCTCCATAATTTCATGACTGGAGACAAGACCAGGAAATCTAAAGAAAACGGAAGGAACAATGCCCTTTTTAAGCATGAGCATTTCGTTGTCTAGAATTTCGGCATTAACATGAGTTCCTGCAGCCAGTAAAAAATTATGATCAAGAGGATCTTTATTTACCCGATGGTTATAGGTATGATTAATCCATGTAATTGTTAACAGTCCTTTATTTTTGAGATTGATCAGCCATTGCAGGTCGGCTTCGTGATTTAAAATCCATTTTCCAGACAATGAAATAGCAATAGGAAGTGAACTTTCTATACCTCTAAAAGCTGAAAATAAAGATTCAAAAACTACTTTGTCCAATGGTTTATGTGATGGGCATAAATCGATGGTCAGATTGATCCCCCTCTCCTTTGGAAAGGCATAGTCAATGCCAGCATCTTGAAGGGCATATTCATGATCACGAACATGTTGAAAGCTCTTAGCATAGGTAGATCCAGAAAAATGAGCAATATTTTGAATATGACTTACCTCAGTACTGTTGCAATCTGCACTTTTTATCACACACGTCTCCAAAGTATTGGGATCAACGGTTAAAATATAATCAAGATTTTGATTACGAAAAGTCCTAATACCTATGTATGGTCGTCCTTGGTACGATACGTTTGCAAAATATACCCGATAATTGACAATATGTGGATAACCCTGTGAAAAAACGAGCTCAGGTTTAATCAACAAAAATAAAATGCTACACACCATATACTGATACGTAACGGATAAACATCGACATTTCATCGGAAAAATATGATCAATAACTCCAAATACTATAACGAGATAAAGTAGTTACACGGTAAGGGCTTTTAACCGCTAAATGTGCCGCTTCCTTTGCAATTTTACTTTCTACATAACTTATTGATAAAGGTACGTAAGCGTTGGTTTGTACATTTTCATGAAATAAAGATTCATACCATACGCATGCTGCTATAAACCGACCATAATTCAAATTAAGATGGTATCCGTCCCTTGTAAAATGATCGCCTATATAAGAAGTTCTTGCATTTTGTATGGCCGTACCAACAGGTACTAAAATGGAAAAATTGCCCCAACTGTATACTTTTTCAGATGTAGATACGATAGCATGATACATCGCAGTTTGGTCACGTCCATATAAACTAAAACCGCTGTGATCAGAGTCATGCTGATAAGCCCATGTTTGATGCAAAATATACTTGGTGTCGGGGTATTTTACATGTTGCGTGACATATGCGTATAGAAGAGGTAGATCTTTCGCATAAGTATCATACTTACCCGATAGTGGGCTCGCTTGCTGAAAACTGATATAATCCCATGGCTCATCGGTAAGAGCTGTCGATATTTTTATCTTTTCCAGCACCTTTTTTTCACCGGACTCATTTATCTTGCGGTAACTGTAGGCGCTGCTATCTCCAATTGCATTTTTAACATGCAAATCCAAGGGAGCGCCTCCAATATAGAGATTTCCAATCACGATTTTTTTCCCACGCGCATTTGCCAATTCATATAGATTGTTTTCAATAGCATCTTCAGAAAAACTATTTCCAATAGCTAATATTCGTATAACCCCATCATCTAAAGCTTGATCTTGGCTTTGCGCATATGATGAAGATGAAAAGATAAAGGAAAGAAAAAATAGAATAGAAGTAATTTGAATGCTATACATAAAATCGAATTTTTTAACAGATAATCTCTAAATTAAAAAATATCTTTCACTTTGAACAAACAAAAGAAGCTTCCCATAGAGAAGCTCCTTGATCAAGCGCTGTTTATCTTAAATTTTGTCCTTGATCCGCAGCACAGCTAAGGCGCCCAACAACATAAAAACGCCCGCTAATAAAATACCATAAACAGAATTGCTATCAAAGAAAATTTTAATCATATATCCTCCAAAAAAACCACATACGATTTGAGGAAAGGTGATAAAAAAGTTAAAAATACCCATATAAACCCCCATTTTTTTAGCGGGCAAACTATCACTTAAAATAGCATAAGGCATCGCTAAAATACTTCCCCATGCTAGACCAATGCCAATCATAGGGATAATCAGTAGATTGGGGTCCTTAATGATAAATATCGAGATCAATCCAAGACCTCCCATTATCAATGAAAAAGCATGAGTCTGTTTACGCCCGAACTTAGCTGCTATTTTGGCTAAAAACAAAGCATAAATTGCTGAAACAGCGTTATAGATCCCAAACAATACGCCTACCCAATTGGCAGCATCCATATAGAGTTTAGATTTATCACCATCTTTTAGATAAAAGATATGTTCTGCTATAGCTGGCGTAGTATATACCCACATCATAAAAAGTGCAAACCAGGAAAAGAACTGCACCAAGCCCAATTGTTTCATTGTTTTTGGCATGGTCCTAAAATCATCAACAATGGTAAATAATCCTGACCGATGTTTGGCAATCGTCTCTACTTCAAGTGCCGTATCCTCAAAAGAAGCCAATTGTTCGGGACTATATTCTTTTGTAGATAAAACAGTCCACAAGATGGATAACAACAATATGCCTGCTCCGCAATAAAAAGAATATATCACATTTGGAGGAATTACTCCCTCTGCTGCTGTACCATCAACTCCCAAGTAATGGGTGAGCACATAAGGTAACCAAGAACCAATAACTGCTCCAGAGCCGATAATAAAAGTCTGAATAGAAAAGCCTAGGCTACGTTGTGAACTCGGCAAATTGTCCGCGACCAAAGCCCGAAATGGCTCCATCGTGACATTGATCGATGCATCCATAATCGTTAGCATACCAGCACCTATTAATAAAGGTGGCAAAATAGCCGTAAATAATGCAGCATTGGGCATTAATATCAGTGCTATCGCTGTTAAAATGGCGCCAATCAAAAAATATGGCTTACGACGCCCAATTTTATTCCAAGTACGATCACTGTAATAACCTATAATTGGTTGTACAATCATACCGGTAATGGGAGCTGCTAACCAAAAAAGCGATAAATGCTCGACATCAGCTCCAAAAGTTTGGAGAATGCGCGATGCATTGCCGTTTTGAAGAGCAAATCCTGTTTGGATACCCAAAAAGCCTATGCTCATATTGATAATCTGAACGGTTGACAGTTTTGGCTTATGCAGTTTTGAAATCATAATTTTATTACTTAGGTGGTTATGCACGTGGCTTAACAGAGATTTCCTCTCCGTTAAAAATAATATTAATTTCTTGATTAGACTTATTTATCAGTTCAAAATCATGATGTTTTATTCTTACAAATAATTTAACTCCCCTAAACTGTACATGAAATGCATAGCTATCCCATGTTTTAGGAATGAAAGTTTGAAAACTTAATGTATTGTTTTTCACACGCATGCCCGCAAAACCTTCTACAATAGACATCCAGGTTCCGGCCATAGATGTAATATGTAAACCATCTTCGGTATCGTTGTTATAGTCATCTAGATCTAACCGAGCAGTCCTGAGATAAAACTCGTATGCCTTAGCTTCATTACCAAGTTTTGATGCTAAAATAGCATGAACACAGGGCGACAAAGAACTTTCATGAACCGTTCTGGGTTCATAAAAATCATAATTTCTTCTTATCGTATCCAGATCGTATTGATCTTCAAAAAAGTATAAACCCTGAAGTACATCTGCTTGTTTTATAAAACATGATCTTAAAATACGATCCCAACTCCACTTTTGATTAATAGGTCGCTCCTTGTCCGGTAGATCGGAAACCAATACCTGTTCTTTATCCAGATAACCGTCCTGTTGTAAAAATATGCCCTGCTCGCTATCTATCGGATAATATAAATGATCGATGATATGTTGCCATGAAACGGATTCTTCTTCCTTGAAATTCACTTTTTCAAACAAGGTTATTTGTTTACTAGGATCACTCTCTTTTAAGGTTTCTATCGATTCCAGCGTATACTTCAAACACCAGCCCGCAACTGTATTAGTATACCAGTTGTTATTGACATTATTTTCATATTCATTAGGACCAGTGACTCCCAATATGACATATTTCTCCTTTTCAGCACTCCAATTCACACGCTGTGCCCAAAAACGACTGATCGCAATCAATACTTCAAGACCATAATTTTCAACATATGACCGATCACCCGTATAGCGCTGATAATTATAGATGGCAAAAGCAATTGCGCCATTACGGTGGATCTCTTCAAAAGTAATCTCCCATTCATTATGACACTCTTCTCCATTCATCGTGACCATAGGATATAAAGCAGCGCCATTTGAAAAACCAAGTTTCTCTGCATTCTCAATGGCTTTATCCAGATGTTGATAGCGATAAAGTAATAAATTGCGAGCGACATCAGCAGGCTGCGTGGCAAGATAAAAAGGAACACAGTAAGCCTCCGTATCCCAATACGTCACACCGCCATATTTTTCTCCGGTAAATCCTTTTGGACCAATATTAAGTCTAGAGTCTTCGCCGGTATACGTTTGATATAATTGAAAGATATTAAATCGGATCGCTTGCTGTGAGGCAACATCTGCAGTGATTTCAATATCACTTTCATTCCAGAAATTTCCCCAAGCTAAAGCTTGTTTAGTTTTCAGCTCATCAAATGATAAAGCAGAAACCTGTTCTATATTTGCTCGTCCAGCGGCGACCAATTCAGCTTCATTATGATTTTGAGAAGTAACCATTGAAACACGTTTTTCGATGGAAAATACATCTTCAGGTGTTAACGAAATTGCTATAGTTTCAGAAACATATGCCCCATCTGTTGATTGTTTGGGCGCTAGGGTTTCAGTATTTAAGATAAAGCTATTGACCAAATCAGCCCGTACTATGAAATCGGTCTTCTTTGTTTTCATAGTCACATTTAACTGAGAATCTAATGCACCACTTGAAATGAAATTCCAAAAATGCTCATCATAGTTACTGTCCCTATTGACAACATCTCCTTCCAAATAAGACGCTACCTGTAAAGAAGCCTCCCCATTCAACACTTGAATGGTATATTTTAAAGAAGCGGTTTCGGATTGAAATAGATGAAATATCCTTGTACTTTTCACACGAATCTCCACACCATTTTGAAGTTTGACATCAAAAGATCGCATTAACAATCCGTGCTTCATGTCTAACTTCCGTTGAAAACGCTGTACTTTACATGTTGCAAGATCCAAGATCTCGCCATTCACGTGGATATGAAGACCGATCCAGTTAATGGAGTTAATAACCTTTGCAAAATATTCGGGATAACCATTTTTCCACCAGCCTACACGAGTTTTGTCAGGATAGTAAACTCCTGCTAAATATGATCCAGACAATGATTTGCCACTATAATCTTCTTCAAAATTTGCTCTTTGTCCCATTCTACCATTTCCGATAGAAAATAAACTTTCCGAGACTTCATTATACGCAGGGTGAAACCCCTCTTCTATGATATTCCACTCATCGTGGACAATGTAATTCTTCATTGCAAAATCAACTAATTAATTTAAAACTTTCTCCAAACTGTTGATGGACAAATCTGTTCCATTCAAATTGGAACCGATGCCAATCACACCCATCCCTGCTGCCCTAGCAGCATCTACACCTGCCTGCGCATCTTCAAATACCAGACATGATCCAGGAAGCAATTGTAGGTCTCGTGCAGCCTTTAAGAACACCTCTGGATGTGGCTTAGAAAGACTGACACTATTACCATCTACAAGAACATCAAAAAAGGAAATCATACCCGTTTTCTCCAAGATAAGCGGTGCATTCTTGCTCGCAGATCCTAATGCTATACGATAATCATTTTGCTTTAACCAATGCAGCAATTCCATTGATCCTGGTAAAACTTCATCTGCTCGCATCTCTCGAACTAATTCCAAATACCACCGATTTTTACGTTCTGCCATGTCTAATTTTTCACGATCAGCAGCATCGACGCCAGCCCATTTTAAAATTTTTTCCAGCGAAGCGATCCGACTTACGCCCTTTAATTGTTCATTTTCAATCTCTGTAAAGTCAAATCCCAATTCATGGGCAAGCCTTTTCCAAGCTTGAAAATGGAATACCGCAGTATCAACCAAAACACCGTCGAGATCAAAAATTACTCCTTTTACACGCTTCAAAAGATCCAATGCACTTTTCATTTTTCTATTTTTTTAATTCAAACACGACCGTTTGATGAGGTTTTAATGTGATTTCTAGTGGTATATCTTGCTCTACCCCTTTTAAGATATTGTTCATTCGTGTTGCACCTCTCAGACTCTCTCTAAATCGAGCTAAAGGCAACTTGACTTCCTTATCATTGCAATTCATAAAAATGGAGACAACTTGAGTTTCATTAGACCTGAAATACGCATATACGTTATGCTCAGGTACATAATGCTGAGTAGCTCCATACTGCAATACGGCATTATTCTTACGATAATTCGCTAACTTTTTAATATGATCGAACAGTTCATTTTCTGCATCAGATCGGCCTGAAGCATTAAATTTATTAACAGTATCCCCCACAAATCCACCTTTAAAATCTTCCCGAAGCAATCCATCTGGCTTATTGAAATTCTTCATCAATACTTCTGCACCATAATACATCTGTGGTATACCACGAGATGTCAGCAACCAAGAGAATGCAGATTTATATTTCTCTATGTCCTCTCCAACCACAGAGAAAAAACGATCCTTATCATGATTATCCAAGAAAATCACATTAGCTAATGGATTAGGATATTGATAATCCGAACCTAATGTTGCGTACAATCTATTGGCACCATCTTTTTCATTATTCAAAGCTTCTCCAATAGCATAATTCATTTGAAAATCAGTGACACCATCAAGTTTTGTATCGATCGGTTGTCCAACACGCTGACCACCTAAAAAATAAGCTTGGTTAGGTACGGATTGTACCCATGTTTCACCAAAGAATGAAAACTGAGGATATTCCTTTTGAATAGCTGTTGTCCATTTTGCCATAAAAGCCAAATCATTGTATGGATAGGTGTCTATTCGAAACCCATCGATACCCGCATATTCAATCCACCAAATATGGCTCTGCAAAATGTACTTTTGAACATATTCATTTTCTTGATTCATGTCGGGCATAGTCTCTACAAACCATCCTTTTTCCATTCGGTCTCGATCTGCAACAGCAGCATAGGGATCGAAAATAGTCTGATCCTTATAAGTGGTTTGTGTAAAACTTGGCCACTCATGCAGCCATTCTTTAAAAGGTTTGTCGATTACAGTCCAGTGGTAAAGTCCAACATGATTCGGAACGACATCATGAACCAGTTTCATTTTACGTTTATGCAATTCCTCACCAAGTTTACGATAGGTCTCATTGGTTCCCAATCTTGGATCAATCTGATAATTTTCGGTATTAGCATATCCATGATAAGAAGCCTGAGGCATATCATTGGTCAATACAGGTGTCAACCAAACAGAAGTAACCCCTAGATCGGCCAAATAATCCAAATGCTGAATAACACCATCGATGTCACCGCCATGACGGGCATACATCGAATCACGGTTTACTTGCATCTCCCGCAAACCTTTTACCTGATCATTTTCTTTGTTCCCATTTGCAAAGCGATCCGGCATGATTAAGTAAATCAGATCTTCCGCCTGGATACCTTGAGCTTTCACGATAGAAGCATCTCTATTTTTTAACTCATAATCATATCGTCCTACTAACTTATTATTTTCATAAAATTCAATCGGATACAAACCCGCAGTAGCACCAGACTCAACGACCAGATCTAGAAATAAATAATTAGCATTTTCAACTGGATTAGTTTTGATCAAGGTTAAGCCTTTCATCTGGATTTTAACCTTGCTCTTTCCAATATTTTTACCATAAATAATCAACTGTAAATCAGAAGATTTCATACCGACCCACCAATGCAAAGGTTCGACTCTTTGAATAGAAAAATCACCTTGAGCAAAGGCATAAGAAAGCTGAAGTAGTATAAAAACACTACTTAACAATAGACGTATCATCATTCAATAAAAGTTTATAGAAATGGGGAGCCATATGCTCCCCATAGTATTAGTTTTTAGAAATTTTTGCTGAATAGCCCGAAGCTGTTCGTGACAGTTCAATATCATATTTGCCAGCTGTAGCAATAGCTATATTGGCACCATCTTGTTGCAAAGAAGAGAGTTCCCCACCGATATTAATGATCCAATCATCATTCATTCGGAATTTCAATTCACCGACAGTTAGGTTTACGGTCAATTTCCATGTATAGATGCCTTTACTCCCCACAAACTTCATGTCGGTATCACTATCCCAACCATTTGGGGTTGCACTACCAATAACACCCCATGTTGATTTTAACAATTCATAGGTTTTAGCTTCGGCATCCATTCGGATTCTATAAAAATCATCCGATGCAACCGTAATATTACCCGCATCAGCACTTTGTAATAAAGTACCATCAGATGTTCCTTTTCCAAATGCATCTGTCCAATCCACATTAGTCGGTAAAAATTTGAATCCAGAACCATCGACAGTGACATACTCATAGACTTCAAACTTTGATTTACTGTCCTTATCGTATAGCGTCATCGGAATCGAAAGTGTTGGCTCCCATCCTGAAGCAATAGACCCCCCAACAACAAACATTTGCGGATTACTTTCTGTAAAAGTAATTGGTTTTGTTTTTTCGATGACTTGACCCTCCGAAGTATATGAAATCTTCAATAGGGCATCACCGATCCAAGATACTTGATTGGGAATATCAAATTCTTTTGAAACAATAAAGGTGTTCGGATCAACAGTAATATTTTCAGTCATTAAAGCTTCACCGGCCGCTACCGGCACAATCGAGAATGTAAAATCCGTAACCTGATTAGCGATAAAACCAACTTTCAACTTTTTACCGACTTGAATGGTCGAAACCGTATTTTCATTGATCGACACGATTGGCACATCAGTACCGTGTTCTACTTTTTTACAAGAGTATAAAAGAGAAGAAGTACCCATAACTAAAACTAATAGCAATCGAAATATAGTAGACATTTTCATAATTTCTATTCATTTAAAAATTAATAACCAGGATTTTGATCCAATTTATTATTATTGGCTCTTGCTCTTGCTGGAATAGGAAACAGTCGTTTATAAGTTTCGCCAGGATTAGCGGGTTTAAACAACTGAGCATCTTCCCATCTTCCAAACCGAATCATATCTGTTCTTCTAGTCAATTCAAAAGTAAACTCCAAGGCACGTTCTTTATAAATAGCATCCAAAGTCAATGTACTAGCCGTAAAATGTTTCTCCGGATTAACTGGGAAAGCACGTTTGCGAACTTGATTGGCCGCATCGACAGCTTGAGCAACACTTGCTGCTGTAGCTCCTCTCAAAACAGCTTCCGCTTTCATCAGCAGCACATCTGCAAGACGAAATACCACCACATCATTGCCTGCATTATTACTAATTTGGTTCTTATCTGGATAATATTTGATACAACGTGCTCCTGCCAATCTACCTACATCGTCTGCTCCGCCAATATCAAAATCAGAACCCGGTAATAAGGTATACGCATAGGGATCTAACACCACATTCAATCCATTATAATTCAACGGTTGTCCAGTAGAGTTATATTGTTGGCCATATAGCCATTGCTTTTTACGATTATCAGCTTGATCAAACAAATCAAAATATGCAGGTTGTGCACTCCATCCATTCCAAGGATTTATACTCAACTCAAAGGTTTGGCGATGAGCATAATGTAGTACACGGTTAAATAAAGTGTTTCCTGTCGCGCGAGAAGCATCATAAGGAATAGAAAAAATCGGTTCAGGATTTGATGCTCCATTATCGGGTTTAAACTGTGTCAGAAAATCATTTTCCAAAGCATACTTGCCAGAATTAATAACAGCATTGCTATGTTCCACCACCTTATTCCAATTAGCAGTACCACTATAAACCTGCGCATTTAAATACAGTTTTGCTAATAAGGTATGTGCAAACCATTTGGTCGGTCGACCATAAGTAGCTTCCGTCTTTTCTTCACTCAAGTTGGCCAAGTTTTCTTCTAGGTCCTGTACAATAAATTGGTAAACTTCTGCCCGAGGTTTAGTCGCTGGCAATTCTGTACCAGTATCAAAACTGGTTACTAAAGGAATATTTCCATAAGCATCCATCATCAAGAAATAATACCAGGCACGCATGGCTTTTATTTCAGAAACAGTCTGTGCCTTTGTACTCGATTCTGGAGATTGTTCCAAAATACTGAGTACACGATTACAAGTACCAATAGCATTAAAACCCCAATCCCAATTATTTTGAACAACTTCATGCGATGCTGACCAAGTGTGATAGTGCATATCACGCCATTTACCACCGTCAAACCAATCCCCACCCCTTGTTGGGATAATCACTTCGTCCGAACCCGCTGTCTGCAGACTAAAGTAATTGTCAAAATATCCTCTTGCGCTTGTATATACAGGACCTGTTACAGCAATAAATTGTTCTGGAGTTTTAGGAAATGTATCTTCTGTATATGCTGAATACATCTTATCGTCAAATTTGGTACAAGATTGTCCTGCTACCAATAGTCCGGCAAATAAGAATAAATTAATTTTATTGAATCTCTTTTTCATAACTAACTGTGATTAAAAGTTAAAAAGCTAATTTTACACCTAACAAGAACGATCTTGTTTTTGGATAATAATTTCTATTATCAACGCCAGGCGCTAAACCACTTAAACTTACCTCAGGATCTACACCCGAATATTTGGTTATCGTGAACAGATTTTGTCCTGACACATACAATCGTGCATTTTTAAAATATTTAGATTCCTTCACATTAAACGAATAACCCAATGTGGCGTTATCTAATCTTAAGAATGAACCATCTTCGATAAATCTGCTAGAAGCAATTAATGGTGTTTCAAATATGCCTTCTTCAACTGCATCTTTAGAGATATTGGTCACATTAGCCTGTTGTAGACGGCTTAGATCAGCACGTGTAGCATTAAAAATTTGATTGCCATACATACCACGTAAGAAGAAGTTCAAATCCCAGTTTTTATATTGAAAACTATTATTCCAACCATAGGTAAATTTAGGAAGTGCGTGTCCCATCACCATATAATCATCAGGTGCCGAAATCTGATCTTGTGTTACAAGTTCACCCGATGGTTTTTGATAAATTGTTTTCTTGGCAGTTGCATCATAACCGATGTAATTAGCCACATAAAATGTTCCCAAAGCCTGACCTGGTAAAACAATTGCTGCCGTTTGACCTGTCCAGCCATCAAGACCAATACTTCCTTCATAACGCTCTGATACACCAATATTTTCAATATTAGAAGATAATGATCCAACCTTATTCACATTACGGGCAAAGTTGACTGTTGTATTGTATGAAAAATTACTATTGCGATAAACCATCGCATTTAAAGTGATCTCCACACCTTTATTGCTCATACTTGCTCCATTAGCCAATAAACGATTGAACTGATAAGGTGGCGATGGTACATCATACTCATACAATAAGTCTTTCGTTTCTTTATTGTAATATTCAATGCTACCACCCAAACGACCTCTCCAGAGTTCAAAATCCAATCCTGCATTAAACATGGATGTACTTTCCCATTTTAAATCCGGATTTTCATTTTGGTTCACACCATAAGCATTCATCCAATTACCGTTATAGAGAAATTGACCATTTTGAGGACCGAAAATAATAATCTGACGATATGGATCTATATTCTGATTTCCCGAGATACCGTACCCAGCACGTAACTTTAATTCGCTGAATAAATCTTGGTCTTGCATAAAGCTTTCTCTGCTAATTCTCCAAGCTCCAGAAACCGAAGGAAATGTCGCCCATCTATTATTCTTTCCAAATTTTGATGAACCATCACGGCGTACAGAAGCACTTAATAAGTATTTTTCATCATAATTGTATCCCACACGACCATAAACTGAAATCAATAAAGACTCCAAAATATATGGATAGGTACTATAAGGATTATAACCATCTGGCAATGTGCCTAAATTTAGATTGTTACCCCCTAGATCGTCAGACATAAATCCTACAGAAGAAGCAACAACTCCATCATTATTTTTTGTTTTCTGATAAGAATAACCAGCCATCGCATCGAAAGAATGAAGATTCTTGGTCACATTGTAATTAACATAAGATTCGAAAATTTTATCGATATTTTTCAGATTTGAACGCTCCGCAAAACCCCTGCCCAATGCTTTCGAATCAAAGTCAGTCCGATGCATATAATATTTCTTATCAAATTGATTTTGCTGATAAGAGATGACATTAGTCCAGGTCAATCCCTTGAAAATAGTAAGGTCAGCTTTCAAACTGGCGAGTAAAGTGTTGTTATTTCGTTCTTCATCACGCTGGTTCAACATCGCTACCGGATTGAAATAATTTGTTCTTCCTGGTACCTGAAAATACCCTTCATAAGTGGCGTAAGCGGCATCATCTGAACGTACTGGTGAAGTTGGTAGATAACGAGCTGCTCCATTAAAAATGCCGTAGTCCACATGGTTAGATTTGTTCATGCTATTAGCAACATTAAGCGCTAGTTTTAAGCGATCATCAAATGCATTTTGATCGATACCAACACGAGCAACCACTCTTTCCAGATCGCTTCTTTTCACAATACCTTGATTATTAAAATAATTAACAGAAGCATTGTATCGTGTACCTTCAGAACCTCCTGTTAGCGATAAATTGTGATTATGAGAAACTCCCGTGCGTGTTATCTCATCCTGCCAATCGGTATCAAACCCCGTCTCAGAAGCAGCGACTGTTAATCCATTGTCTGCTACAAATTGCTTATGCTCAGCAGCACTTAGCACATTCACACGATTTGCAACACGTTCAATAGCAGCATATCCACTATAAGCCAAAACAGGTTTACCGGCCTTACCACGTTTTGTCGTCACGAAAATAACGCCATTTGCGGCACGTGATCCATAAATTGCAGTGGAAGAAGCATCCTTCATCACATCCATCGATACAATATCATCCGGTGCTACCAATTCAATATTAGCACCTACAACTCCATCGATGACATACAAGGGAGCAGAACTCGCAGTCAATGAAGATGGGCCACGCAGTTGAATTGTTGATGCTGCCGTAGGATCTCCACCCGATCTATTCACTGTTAAACCTGCTACTTTACCGGCCAATAACTGATCCGGAGAACTGACCACACCTGTATTAAATTCTTTAGGACCTACACTAGAGATAGAACCTGTAATTTGTTTTTTCTTGGCCACACCGTAACCAATCACAACAACTTCTTCTAAATCACTTGTGCTCGAACTCAATGTAAAATTCAAGACATTTGCACCGCTAACAATCTGAATGGGTAAATCCATGGAATTATAACCAATCATGTTGACAGTGACAGTCGTCTTACCTAAAGGTACTTGACTAATCTTATACTCCCCGTTTTGATTTGTTGCTGTCGAAATTGGACTTCCTTTGATGATAATAGTTGCTCCAAGCAGTACTTCCCCTTTATTATCCACCACCT
The DNA here is from genome assembly GCF_023273895.1 of Sphingobacterium sp. PCS056. NCBI lineage: Bacteria > Pseudomonadati > Bacteroidota > Sphingobacteriia > Sphingobacteriales > Sphingobacteriaceae > Sphingobacterium > Sphingobacterium sp. PCS056. The sequence goes on from NZ_CP096883.1 coordinate 264,358, forward strand.
TACCTGAAAGTGAAGAGTTTTGAGAAAAAGCATTCACCCAAAGCATCATCAAAAGACCAAAGGTCATTACAGCTCGTAATGTAAATTTGCTCATAATGTAATTGATTTTTATTGTTTAGTTTATTAATTTAGTTTTACTTAAAAGATAATAATTACCAGGCTTAATTATAATATGATCATTTTGAACCCAATTTAGATTTGATTGAGCCATATTATCATACCAATTCCCCGCTAAGCCTGCTGTTATTTGAAATTGTCTATTCATGGTATCAAAATTTCCGACAACAAATATGGTCTGATGACCATCAGTCATCAGATAATATTTTAATCCCTCTTGCAGTGAAGACGATAATAATCTTGCTTTTCTAAAAATTGGATTTGCTCTTTTCAACTGGATCAATTTTGCATAATGATCAAATAAACGTTTACGTGAGACATTTGCTAAATAATCCCATTTCAGTGGTTTTTCACCTGTCCGACCATTTTCATCAATCGATACATCATAACCAAACTCACCAAATTGCCAGATCATTTTAGGTCCAGGACTAGCTAGCAAAAATGTTGCAGCCACTTGGGTTCGCTCTAATGCCGTTGTAAGATCCTTTACAGAATAGGATCCATCCACATAACCATATTGCGCATTCTTAAACTGAATACGTTCCTCATCATGTGATTCCATATAAGTCACCATATTAGGTGTTTGAAAACCATGAGATTCAGCAAATAATCTACTTAGATCCGATTTTGAACCATTATTATAGCCCATTGTTGCTTCATTAAAAGTTCCATTTAAATTATTCCACAACAACATCCCCTCCGCAGCCAGTTCTTGCTCCTCTTGATCAGAACCAAAATGTTCCAATATGACGTAGCAACTTGGATCAAGAGTTTTAAGATAATCATGATAATTTTTCCAAATCAAAACCCGACTAGCATCATAGGCAGACCAAGAGCCGACGTTACTATCTGAAGTACCCGTATTTTGCTGTGTAAATCCCTTTGATAAATCAAAACGAAAACCATCAATCTTAAATTCTTGGATCCAATACTTCAAGACATCCTTCACAAACGTCTGTGTATAGGAACTTTCATGATTAAAATCATACCCTACATTAAAAGGATGGGTCGGCGTCCTATTAAACCAGATATTATTTGAATTTGATGTTTGCCCTTGAAAATACAGCTGAGCCAATGGTGATTGTCCAAAAGCATGATTAAGCACCACATCTAGGATTACCGCGATACCTTCCTCATGAAGATGATCTACGAGACTCTTCAGTTCATGCGCACGACCATAATACTTATCCAATGCCAAATGATAAGAAGGATTGTAACCCCAACTTGAATTCCCTTCACTTTCCTGAACAGGCATCAATTCGACAGCATTAATACCCAGTCGTTTCAAATAAGGAATTGAATCGCGGATAGCATTAAAATTATGTGGTTTTGAAAAATCACGCGTGAGCAACTCATAGATGACTAGATCATAAGGATTTGGTTTATTAAAATGCTCTACTTTCCAAGGATACTCCGCACGATTCAATTCTAATATACTGACCTGACCTGTCGTCTGCTGTATTGGATATGACGGTAAGTCAGCAATTGAACTTCCTAGACTACTGTCATATAGGGGATCTAAAACCAGATTGCTGTATGGATCAGCTATTCTTAATTGACCGTCAATTAAGAATTGATAAGCATACTTTTTTGAAAAATCGAGATCATTTAAGGTCAACCACCACGTATTTCCATCAGGTGTCTGTTTCAATACGTAGGTTGATTCCGGTTGAAAATTATTAAAACTGCCTAATAAAAATATAGTTGATTTACCTGGAGCTGTTACAGCAAAACTCACTGTCTTTTTTTGCCTGTCGATCGTTACACCATTCTTATTGATACCAGCTGGTAATGCTGCAATTTCAGCTTTATCATTAACAAATACCTGTAATTGTCTTACGAATTTCTTTCCATTGACTTCAATACGAGCAGTTATCAGATGCAAACCAACAGTAGCAAATTTACATTTAAATGTTTGATGCAATGCACCATTCATACTTTCTTGCTCAACCTCATCAATACTCATAGAAAGTTTACCCGCTACTGTGGACAACACCTCAATAGCGAGCTCTTCATTTATTAAATAAGCATCTTTTTCCGCTTTTAACAAATATGTAGGTTGCGTGTAAGGTTTTAAAAATCGAATATTCGTTTCACCTTTTGTGGCTATGTCAACATACATATCCGAACCATCTTTATTTCTTTGAACTTTAGTCCCATCAGCATTTCGTAGCAATAACGCGATTTTAATAACCTGACTACTGCTAATTCCTTTAAAGACCTGACTCGGATTGATCGTAATGCTATACCTACCATCTGTTTGACGAGTCAGTTTATAGGCATCTTCATTTTTTGACCAATCTGTTGCAACTTCCTTCCAATCATGCTGATCTTTACTATTGGATGTGATAAGACCGATATGTAGATACAGCGGACCATCAGTGGAGACCAATGCGCTATTACCCTTATTGACATCAAAAAAGAAAGTAATTGATTCATCCCAATAATTAAATAGTTTATTGGTTGTTAGTAAGCCGACCTCACTTGGAGCTATTCCTTCATCTACGACTATAGCACTAGGATTATTTTTTTTACATCCAAAAAAAATAATCGATATACTGAAAAATACATAAATAAAGTAATGTTTCATAACTCCTTATAATTGGTACACTTAAAAATGGGAACGTTCCCAATACTTGGTATAAAAAGATAGCCTATTCGAAAAATATACTATAAATTAAAAGCAAAAATCCCTTTACAATTGGTAATCTCATATTGGGAACGTTCCCAATATTTATCTAAGATAGAAAGCTAAAGAGTTAAATCCAAACTTTTTAGTGATTTTTTTTACTAGATTTTTGAAAAATTAATGAAGACTCAAGATAAGTGACTTCTTGGTTAGAGAAGATAATCGGTTTAGCAATCAATTGGCAAAGATATTCTGTCGCCATCTTACCCATTTCATAAGCTGGCTGTTTCACGACACTTAATGCTGGTTCTAACAGATCCGCAATATCTAAACAAGAAAAACAGATCAATTTCAATTCTGAAGGAATACATATTCCTTCGTTTTTGGCCACACGCATAGCCGAAATGGCCAAGCGTTCCACCGATGCAAATAGTCCATCAGGTTGCTGTATACGATACAGATTTTTGATGTCTTCCATATTACCATCAGACTCATTAACGGTATCCAGAATCAAGTTTTTATCAAAAGGAATTTGATATTTTTCTAAGGCAGCTCGATATCCTGCCAGACGTACTTTTCCAATGGAAACATTTTGATTAATCACTAAATAGGCTATACGTTTACAATCATTTTCGATTAAATGAGACGTCGCCGCAAAACTAGCTTCAAAATCATTACCTGTTACATAAGATGTATTGACATCATCGTAAGTTCTATCAAAAAACACAATGGGGATATTGTTATCTTTTAAAACTTGAAGATGACTATGATCATGACCTTCACCCGAAGCAGACATAATGACCCCATCCACACGACCATTGATTAGCGATCTGATTATTAATGCTTCCTTATCTACCCGATGATCCGTCACATAAATTAAAGTATGATAATTTTTAGATCGAGCTACCAGTTCAATACCTTTAATCGCTTGGCTAAAAAATTTATTACCAAATTCAGGAATAATGATCGCAATCGTATTGCTTTTATTAGCTCTTAGGTTGCTGGCATACATATTGGGTGAAAATCCCAATTCATCCGCCATTTTTAAAATACGTTCTTTTGTATTGGGGTTAATATCATTACCATCCCGAAAAGCTCGTGATACCGTTGACTTGGATAAACCTAAACGTTCTGCTAATTCTATAATCGTTATTTGTGACATCAGTGCTGAAATAAAAGCATTTCAAATATATAATAAATTTAGGAGTTTAAGTTAGCATATATAAGAAGAATCGATATAATAACAATTAATCGAAAAAGTTTAGAGCACAAAAAAGCCCCTGCTGCTTAGCAAGGGCTTCTGTATAAAAAAAGGCACCGACCTACTCTCCCACCTGTTACGGCAATACCATCGGCTCTGGCGGGCTTGACTGCTCTGTTCGGAATGGGAAGAGGTAGACACCGCCGATATAGGCACCTAAAATGTTTTTATTAGTCATAAGAATGAAATATACAATATCCCATCCAACATACTAATCTATAGACAATTGAAAGAAAAACTAAAAGAGGAAGACAACAGTGTCTGCGTTGCTTGAGAAAGCTTCGGGTGATTAGTATTGCTCAGCTATGATATCTCTACCTTTACACCTGCAACCTATCAACGTAGTAGTCTACTACGGCCCTATAAGGAAGTCTCATCTCGTGGCTAGTTTCGCACTTAGATGCTTTCAGCGCTTATCTATTCCCGACGTAGCTACCCAGCCGTACACCTGGCGGCATAACTGGTTTACCAGCGGTCAGTCCATCCCGGTCCTCTCGTACTAAGGACAGATCCACTCAAACTTCCAACGCCCACAACAGATAGGGACCGAACTGTCTCGCGACGTTCTGAACCCAGCTCGCGTGCCACTTTAATGGGCGAACAGCCCAACCCTTGGGACCTTCTCCAGCCCCAGGATGTGACGAGCCGACATCGAGGTGCCAAACCTCCCCGTCGATATGAGCTCTTGGGGGAGATCAGCCTGTTATCCCCAGCGTACCTTTTATCCTTTGAGCGATGGCCCTTCCATACAGAACCACCGGATCACTATGTCCGTCTTTCGACCCTGTTCGACTTGTTGGTCTCACAGTCAAGCAAGCTTATGCCATTGCACTCCGCGTACGGTTACCAAGCGTACTGAGCTTACCTTTGAAAGCCTCCGTTACCTTTTTGGAGGCGACCACCCCAGTCAAACTACCCACCAAACAATGTCCTCGGCATAACCGAGTTAGAAACCGAATACAGAAAGGGCGGTATTTCAAGGTTGATTCCATGACTCCTGGCGAAGCCACTTCAACATCTCCCGCCTATCCTACACATCCTGTACCCAATTCCAATGTTAAGCTATAGTGAAGGTGCATGGGGTCTTTCCGTCCCGTTGCGGGTAATCGGCGTCTTCACCGATACCACAATTTCACCGAGCTCATGGCTGAGACAGCGCCCAGATCGTTACACCATTCGTGCAGGTCGGAACTTACCCGACAAGGAATTTCGCTACCTTAGGACCGTTATAGTTACGGCCGCCGTTTACTGGGGCTTCGATTCAATGCTTCTCTTGCGATGACATCCCCTCTTAACCTTCCAGCACCGGGCAGGTGTCAGGCCTTATACCTCATCTTTCGATTTTGCAAAGCCATATGTTTTTGTTAAACAGTCGCCTGGGCCTTTTCACTGCGGCTTCTCCATTGCTGGAGGAAGCGCCCCTTCTCCCGAAGTTACAGGGCCATTTTGCCGAGTTCCTTAGCCATGATTCACTCGAGCACCTTAGGATTCTCTCCTCGACTACCTGTGTCGGTTTACGGTACGGGTTTTTATAACCTGAAGCTTAGCGGGTTTTCTTGGAAGTCTGTTTACCTGCTCTATCAGCGCCGCCGAAGCTTTGCTGTACTATTGGGTTTCAGCAGGGTCGGCGGATTTGCCTACCGTCCCTATACCTACGCCTTTTAACGAACTATTCCGTCAGTTCGCGGCAGTGTCACTACTCCGTCACCACATCGCAGTTATAAAAAGTACTGGAATATTAACCAGTTGTCCATCGGCTTACTCCCTTCGGATGCGCCTTAGGCCCCGACTAACCCTGATCCGATTAGCGTTGATCAGGAAACCTTAGTCTTTCGGTGGGCGGGTTTCTCACCCGCCTTATCGTTACTTATGCCTACATTTGCTTTTCTATCCACTCCACGGACCATTACCAGACCGCTTCGCCGTAAATAGAATGCTCCCCTACCAGACATACATATTTCAGTATGAATCCATAGCTTCGGTAATACACTTGATGCCCGTTTATTATCCACGCCCGATCGCTCGACTAGTGAGCTGTTACGCACTCTTTAAATGAATGGCTGCTTCCAAGCCAACATCCTAGCTGTCTAGGCAATCGGACCTCGTTAGTTCAACTTAGCGTATATTTAGGGACCTTAGCTGATGGTCTGGGTTCTTTCCCTCTCGGCCTTGGACCTTAGCACCCAAAGCCTCACTGCCGGCCATATCTTATAGCATTCGGAGTTCGTCTGGATTTGGTAGGATTTGACTCCCCCGCACCCAATCGGTAGCTCTACCTCTATAAGACTCCATGCCGACGCTGTTCCTAAAAACATTTCGGGGAGTACGAGCTATTTCCCAGTTTGATTAGCCTTTCACCCCTACCCTCAGGTCATCCGGAAACTTTTCAACGTTTATCGGTTCGGTCCTCCATTACATGTTACTGCAACTTCAACCTGCCCAAGGGTAGATCACAAGGTTTCGCGTCTACCTCATCTGACTATGCGCCCTATTAAGACTCGCTTTCGCTTCGGATACGTGGCTGAACCACTTAACCTTGCCAGACAAGAGTAACTCGTAGGCTCATTATGCAAAAGGCACGCCGTCACTGGACCTGCCAGCTCCGACCGCTTGTAAGCACACGGTTTCAGGTTCTTTTCACTCCTCTGTTCGAGGTTCTTTTCACCTTTCCCTCACGGTACTAGTTCACTATCGGTCTCTCAGGAGTATTTAGCCTTATCAGATGGTGCTGACAGATTCCCACAGGGCGTCTCCGACCCCGCGGTACTCAGGGTACTGCTAGGCTAGCATTCTATACGTGTACAGGGCTATCACCGTGTATCGCTGGGCTTCCCATCCCATTCCACTTCTGTTTGCTAATGCCACTTCGCAGCCCTACAACCCCAACCATGCCGTAACAAAGTTGGTTTGGGCTCTTTCCCGTTCGCTCGCCACTACTTGGGAAATCATTATTATTTTCTTCTCCTACGCCTACTTAGATGTTTCAGTTCAGCGCGTTCGCGTATTTTACAGCATACCTTCAGTATGCTAGGTTGCCCCATTCGGAAATCTTCGGATCAATCTCACATTTGCTAATCCCCGAAGCTTATCGCAGCTTATCACGTCCTTCATCGCCTCTGAGAGCCTAGGCATCCCCCGTGTGCCCTTATTTACTTTCTTCACCTCATAGCCCTTTTGCTACTATGGGTTGCTTTTTGATATATAACCATGGTGCTACGCATTAATCCGTTCGGCCTTGACCGAGGGTCTTCATAATACATCAGGCACACCACAGTATTGTCTCTACTGTTGTCTTCTCTTGTAATTTTTTTTCTTTCAATATGTCAAAGAACTCTTTGTTTCCGCTTTATCTGCCGTAAATATCTTATACGGCGCGGATACCTGTGGAGAATATCGGAGTCGAACCGATGACCCCCTGCGTGCAAGGCAGGTGCTCTAGCCAGCTGAGCTAATTCCCCGTGTTGTTAATGGTAGTCCCGAGCAGATTTGAACTGCTGACCCCTACATTATCAGTGTAGTGCTCTAACCAACTGAGCTACGGGACTAGCTTATCTTTCTATCTCTCTGGACCATCCAATCAGGGATGGGCACATTTCTTCAAATGTTTTTGTTTCTTATTTGTTTCTTATATAAATCATGTGTGTACGTAACGAGCTTCAATCCTGAATGCTCTAGAAAGGAGGTATTCCAGCCGCACCTTCCGGTACGGCTACCTTGTTACGACTTAGCCCCAATTATCGGTTTTACCCTAACACGCTCCTTGCGGTTACATGCTTTAGGTACCCCCAACTTTCATGGCTTGACGGGCGGTGTGTACAAGGCCCGGGAACGTATTCACCGCGTCATTGCTGATACGCGATTACTAGCGAATCCAACTTCATGAGGTCGAGTTGCAGACCTCAATCCGAACTGTGAATGGCTTTTAGAGATTAGCACCATATTGCTATGTAGCTGCCCGCTGTACCATCCATTGTAGCACGTGTGTAGCCCCGGACGTAAGGGCCATGATGACTTGACGTCGTCCCCACCTTCCTCACAGCTTACGCTGGCAGTCTGTTTAGAGTCCCCACCTTAATGTGCTGGCAACTAAACATAGGGGTTGCGCTCGTTGCGGGACTTAACCCAACACCTCACGGCACGAGCTGACGACAGCCATGCAGCACCTAGTTTCGTGTCCCGAAGGACTGATCCGTCTCTGGATCATTCACTAACTTTCAAGCCCGGGTAAGGTTCCTCGCGTATCATCGAATTAAACCACATGCTCCTCCGCTTGTGCGGGCCCCCGTCAATTCCTTTGAGTTTCAATCTTGCGACCGTACTCCCCAGGTGGATAACTTAACGCTTTCGCTTGGACGCTTACTGTGTATCGCAAACATCGAGTTATCATCGTTTAGGGCGTGGACTACCAGGGTATCTAATCCTGTTTGATCCCCACGCTTTCGTGCATCAGCGTCAATACTAACTTAGTGAGCTGCCTTCGCAATCGGAGTTCTAAGACATATCTATGCATTTCACCGCTACTTGTCTTATTCCGCCCACTTCAAATAGATTCAAGTCCTACAGTATCAAAGGCACTGCGACAGTTAAGCTGCCGTCTTTCACCACTGACTTATAGGACCGCCTACGCACCCTTTAAACCCAATAAATCCGGATAACGCTTGGATCCTCCGTATTACCGCGGCTGCTGGCACGGAGTTAGCCGATCCTTATTCTTCAGGTACATTCAGCTTCCCACACGTGGAAAGGTTTATTCCCTGACAAAAGCAGTTTACAACCCATAGGGCAGTCATCCTGCACGCGGCATGGCTGGTTCAGAGTTCCCTCCATTGACCAATATTCCTTACTGCTGCCTCCCGTAGGAGTCTGGTCCGTGTCTCAGTACCAGTGTGGGGGATTCTCCTCTCAGAGCCCCTAGACATCGTAGCCTTGGTGGGCCGTTACCCCTCCAACTAGCTAATGTCACGCGAGCCCATCCATATCCTATAAATATTTGATCATAATCCGATGCCGGTAAATGATGTTATGCGGTGTTAATCTCTCTTTCGAGAGGCTATCCCCCTGATATGGGTAGGTTGCTCACGCGTTACGCACCCGTGCGCCACTCTCATGAAATCAAAGCAAGCTTTAATTTCAATCCCGTCCGACTTGCATGTATTAGGCCTGCCGCTAGCGTTCATCCTGAGCCAGGATCAAACTCTCCATTGTAAAATGAAGTGTAAGATCAAGACTATTTATAATAAATAGAATTGTCTTGTATTTTATTTCTAATTCTAAAATTGAACAGGTTGATTTTTTTTAACTTTCGTTGTTTCTCAACACTACTCGTTACGTTACATGATTATATTTTTAAAGAACTTTCTTCGCTCCCGCATCTCGCTTCGGCTCTATATGATGTCGGCATTGCGCCGGTATCGGTCTTGTTTTGTTTCCCCTTCGTTTCCGTTGGGACTGCAAAGGTAGAAATCTTTTTGGTATCTCCAAAATAAATGTGAAAATTTATTTTTTTATTTTCCTTTCGTTTCTGCGTTTAAACTAAATTAAACCCTTCTTTTTTCAGTGCTTCCCCTTTCGGATCAGCCGTTCCTCCCTTGCGGAGTGGTGCAAAGATAGGAACTTTTATCCTTCACTTCCTAATGTTTTCTGTCTTATTTGTTCATATTATCTTTAACTTGCTGTAACATTGTGTGATTGATTTGCAAGCAGCGTTCCGATAGTGTGGCCTATCCGGGAATATCGGGAGGTTAATAGCTGATCGGAGATGTTTTTGGCAACTGTTCTTTGGGGCTTATTTGTTGTGCAAATTTTTTGATTTTACTGTATCTGCCTATTTGGTACTGCAAAAAAAAGACTGTGCCCGACAGAAATAATAAAGATATCGGACTTTTTTTCGAACTTTCCTGTGATCGGCGGAGTATAATCTTTTCAGGTTATCGGGCTGTTAAGCTGAAAAATGTTCCTATACGGCCTTGCTCCTACTTGTTCCTTTCAACGATATACCATCATGATTGGGAATAGCAGCAGAAGGAATCTACTCTTATTAAACAGATGTCCATAGACAGGTTGAGCAAATACTGCTGATATTGGTCTTAGAGTGTTACGTCAAGAATCATTTTGCAACAAAAACCAACAATAAGATCTGATACCACATAGATACCTACACACGGCAATAGAGCAGCAATTGATAACATCCTACATCATAAAAAAAGGGTTGCAGACAAAATCTGCAACCCTTTCAAGTATGATTAAAAAATTATTAATCTTCTTCTTTCGAAGCTAATAATTGATCGTATTCTTCACGTGAACCTACGATAATGTTACCATATTGACGAAGACCTGTACCTGAAGGAATTAAGTGACCCACAATTACATTCTCTTTCAAACCTAATAAATTATCACGTTTACCTGCTATAGCTGCTTCGTTCAAGACTTTTGTAGTCTCTTGGAAAGATGCTGCAGAGATAAATGATTTCGTACCTAATGAAGCTCTAGTGATACCTTGTAATAAAGGACTTGAAGTCGCAGGAATTGCGTCACGGACCTCTACTAATTTTAAATCACGACGTCTCAAGCTTGAGTTTTCTTCACGCAACTTACGTAAAGAAACAATTTGACCTGGACGTAAATCATTAGAATCACCAGCCTCTACCACAACTTTTTTGTCGTAAAGCGAATCATTTTCTTCCATGAAGTCCCATTTGTTAACAGCCTCTTTCTCTAAGAAACGTGTATCTCCTGGATCTTCAATATTCACTTTTTGCATCATTTGGTGAACAATTGTTTCAAAATGTTTATCATTGATTTTTACACCTTGAAGACGGTAAACCTCTTGAATACCATTTACGATATAATGCTGTACTGCTGATGGACCTTTGATTGATAAGATATCTGCTGGAGAGATCGAACCATCTGATAAAGGCATACCAGCTTTAATAAAGTCATTGTCCTGTACTAAGATATGTTTCGAAAGTGGAACAAGGTACTTTTTAATTTGGCCATCGCGTGATTCGATAGAAATCTCACGGTTACCACGTTTAACACCACCTAAAGTTACAACACCATCAATTTCAGTTACTACAGCTGGATTAGAAGGGTTACGTGCTTCGAATAATTCCGTTACACGAGGTAGACCCCCCGTAATATCGCGAGTTTTACCTGTAGAACGAGGAATCTTAACTAAGATACCACCTTCTTTTACAGTTACACCATCCGCTACAGAAACGTGAGCTCCTACTGGAATGTTGTACGTACGAATTACTTCACCTTTTTTGTCTAAGATCTTGATCGCAGGGTTTTTCGTTTTATCACGAGTTTCAATGATTACTTTCTCTTTGTGACCAGTTTGCTCATCTGACTCTTCGCGGAAAGTTACACCTTCTACAATCGCATCAAACTCCACTTTACCAGCAAACTCCGAGATAATAACAGCATTATATGGATCCCATGATACTAACTTATCACCTTTAGCAACCTTATTTCCTTCTTCAACGAACAATTGAGAACCGTAAGGGATATTTTGTTGGAATAATACTTTTCTAGTTTCATCCAAAATTTTGATCTCACCAGAACGACCCAATACTACTTGATGCGTACCATCTTCACCTTCTTGAGATACCGTACGTAAGTTTTCAAACTCAACTGTACCGGCATATTTAGAAGAAATCTGGGACTCAGCAGCAATGTTAGAAGCCGTACCACCGACGTGGAACGTACGAAGTGTCAACTGTGTACCTGGCTCACCAATTGATTGTGCTGCAATTACACCTACAGCTTCACCCAATTGAACACGTTTACCAGACGCCAAGTTACGACCGTAACAGCTAGCACATACACCACGTTTACATTCACATGTTAACACGGTACGAATCTCAACACCTTCAATACCTGAAGATTCAATGCGTTCAGCAATATCTTCTTCGATGTCTTGATTAGCCTCTACTAACAACTCACCTGTTTCTGGATCATATACATTGTACAACGATACACGACCTAAAATACGATCGTATAATGGTTCTACAACATCATCATTATCTTTTAATGCCGTTGTATAAATACCTCTTAAACCTCCACAGTCTTGATCAATAACGATCATATCTTGTGCAACGTCATGTAAACGACGAGTTAAGTAACCCGCATCCGCCGTTTTTAATGCCGTATCGGCAAGACCTTTACGTGCACCGTGGGTAGAGATAAAGTATTCTAATACTGAAAGACCTTCTTTAAAGTTTGATAAAATCGGGTTTTCAATAATTTCACCACCTGCTGAACCTGATTTTTGAGGTTTAGCCATCAAACCACGCATACCACACAACTGACGAATTTGCTCTTTCGAACCACGTGCACCAGAATCAAGCATCATATATACAGAGTTGAATCCTTGGTTGTCATTCGATAAGATATCCATTACGTGTGATGTCAACTTATTGTTGATACGTGTCCAAATATCGATGATTTGATTATAACGTTCGTTGTTGGTAATGAAACCCATGTTATAGTTATTCATTACTTCTTCAACTTCGTTTGTCGCTTGTTGAATTAAATCAGCTTTAGCATCAGGAATGTTCAAATCTTGCAAGTTGAACGATAGACCACCTTTAAAAGCTGTCTGGAAACCTAATTCTTTCATATCATCCAAAAACTGTGCAGCACGAGCCATACCCGTAGTTTTCACAATTTCTCCAATGATATTACGTAAAGATTTTTTCGTTAATAATTCGTTGATAAATCCCACTTCATGAGGAACAACTTGGTTGAATATAACACGACCAACTGTTGTATCTAATAAAGTATCAACGATACTACCATCTTTAGTTCTGATTTTAGTTTTTACCTTAATAAAAGCATGCAAATCAATTTTCTTCTCATTCAAAGCAATAATAACCTCTTCTGCAGAATAGAAAATCATATCTTCACCATGAACGATTTGTTCTGGAGTACTTTTTCGGCCTTTTGTGATATAATAAAGACCCAAAACCATATCCTGAGAAGGTACTGTTACAGGAGAACCATTTGCAGGGTTTAAAATATTGTGCGCTGCCAACATTAAAACTTGAGCTTCCAAAACTGCAGCATTACCTAAAGGTAAGTGGACTGCCATCTGGTCACCATCAAAATCGGCGTTAAACGCGGTACACACTAATGGGTGTAATTGAATAGCTTTACCCTCTACTAAAGTAGGTTGGAAAGCCTGAATACCCAATCTGTGTAACGTAGGTGCACGGTTTAATAATACCGGATGACCTTTCAACACGTTTTCTAATATATCCCAAACAACTGGATCTTTACGATCTACAATTTTCTTAGCTGATTTTACAGTTTTCACGATACCACGCTCGATCATCTTACGAATGATAAACGGTTTGTAAAGTTCTGCTGCCATATCCTTAGGTAAACCACACTCATGTAATTTCAAGTGAGGTCCAACGACGATTACCGAACGAGCCGAATAATCCACACGCTTACCTAATAAGTTTTGACGGAAACGACCTTGTTTACCTTTTAAGATATCAGATAATGATTTCAACGCACGGTTACCTTCAGTTTTCACTGCGTTAACTTTACGTGAGTTATCGAATAATGAATCGACAGCCTCTTGTAACATACGTTTTTCATTACGTAAAATTACTTCTGGAGCTTTAATTTCAATTAAACGTTTCAAACGGTTATTACGAATAATAACACGACGATATAAATCATTTAAATCTGAAGTCGCAAAACGACCACCATCTAAAGGAACTAATGGACGTAATTCTGGTGGAATAATAGGAACGATTTTTACGATCATCCATTCAGGACGATTTTCAATACGATCTCTTGAACCACGGAATGCCTCTACAACATGAAGACGTTTTAAAGCCTCATTTTTACGTTGCTGAGAAGTTTCGTTAGCCGCTTGGTGACGTAAATCATAAGATAATTTATCTAAATCAATACGTTTCAATAATTCTTCTAATGCCTCAGCCCCCATTTTAGCAACGAACTTTTGAGGATCATTGTCATCTAAATATTGGTTTTCTTTAGGCAATGTATCTAAAATATCTAAATATTCCTCTTCAGTCAAGAAGTCCATATAGTTGATACCATCATCCTCTTTAATACCAGCTTGAATAACTACATATCTTTCGTAGTAGATAATCATGTCCAGTTTTTTAGTAGGAAGACCTAATAAATAACCAATTTTATTTGGAAGAGAGCGGAAATACCAGATGTGTGCAACAGGAACCACTAATGAAATGTGTCCCATACGCTCACGACGTACTTTTTTCTCCGTAACTTCAACACCACAACGGTCACATACAATACCTTTATAACGGATACGTTTGTATTTACCACAGTGACATTCATAATCCTTTACAGGACCAAAGATACGCTCACAGAATAAACCATCACGTTCTGGTTTGTAGGTACGATAGTTAATCGTTTCCGGTTTTACAACTTCACCACTTGAACGCTCTAAGATTGTTTCTGGAGACGCCAAGCTTACAGTAATTGATGTAAAGTTGCTTTTAATTTTATTATCTTTTTTGTAAGACATACTTATTCAAAAGTTAAAGCTTTATGAAAAAGTTTTAGTGATCATAGCGATCACTAAAACTTCCTTTTTGCTTAATTAATCCAATGTGATATCTAAACCTAAACCACGTAACTCATGTACCAATACGTTAAACGATTCTGGTACCGATGGAGTTGGTAAATTGTTTCCTTTTACGATAGCCTCGTAAGTTTTCGCACGACCAACAACATCATCCGATTTCACAGTCAAGATTTCTTGTAGGATATTAGATGCACCGAATGCCTCTAATGCCCAAACCTCCATCTCACCAAAACGCTGACCACCGAACTGAGCTTTACCACCCAATGGTTGTTGTGTAATCAATGAGTATGGTCCGATAGAACGAGCGTGCATCTTATCATCAACCATGTGACCTAATTTCAACATATAGATCACACCAACTGTAGTTGGTTGGTCAAAACGCTCACCTGTTAAACCGTTGTAAAGGTAAGTTCTACCTGAAGCAGGTAAACCAGCTTTAGCAACCCAGTCCTCTACCTCTTCTTTTTCGGCACCATCGAAAATAGGAGTTGCAAATTTAACACCTAATTTTTGACCAGCCCAACCTAAAACAGTTTCGTAAATCTGTCCTAAGTTCATACGAGAAGGTACACCCAGTGGGTTTAACACGATATCTACTGGTGTTCCATCATCTAAGAAAGGCATATCTTCATCACGTACAATACGTGCAACAATACCTTTATTACCGTGACGACCTGCCATCTTATCCCCTACTTTCAATTTACGTTTTTTAGCAACGTAAACTTTAGCCATTTGAACAATACCTGATGGTAACTCATCACCGACAGAAACTGCGAATTTATCACGTTTGAAAGCACCTAACTCTTCATTTAACTTGATGTTATAGAAGTGTAAAGAAGCTTTAATCATTTCATTCTTATCTTCGTCAGTTGTCCAACCTGTAGGGTTGATATTATTATAGTCTAATTCTGCTAAGATTTTTTGAGTAAACTTAGCCCCTTTAGCTACTAACAATTCTTTATAAACATTATAGATCCCTTGAGCAGTTTTACCATTCACAATTGTAAATAATTTCTCTACCAAACGTTCTTTCAAAATCTTAACAGCTCTTTCATGTGCTGTTTCCAATTTCTCTAATGTTTTACGCTCAACTTCTTTAGACATTTTCTTAGCGCGTGCAAATAACTTCGTATCAATTACAACACCTTTCAATGAAGGAGAAGCTTTTAATGAAGCATCTTTAACGTCACCAGCTTTGTCACCAAAGATTGCACGTAATAATTTCTCTTCTGGAGAAGGATCTGACTCACCTTTAGGAGTGATTTTTCCGATCAAGATATCACCACCATTAACTTCAGCACCAATACGGATAATACCGTTTTCATCTAAGTCTTTGGTCGCTTCTTCCGAAACGTTAGGAATATCTGCCGTTAATTCTTCTTCACCACGTTTTGTATCACGAACTTCCAATTCAAACTCTTCAATATGAAGAGAAGTAAACCAGTCTTCTTTTGCTACACGCTCAGAAATAACGATCGCATCCTCAAAGTTATATCCTTGCCAAGGCATGAATGCAACTTTTAAGTTACGACCTAATGCTAATTCACCATTTTCAGTTGCATAACCTTCACATAATACCTGACCCTTAGTCACACGTTGACCTTTACCTACAATAGGTTTTAAGTTCATACACGTATTCTGATTGGTTTTCTTGAATTTGATCAATCTATATGTTTTGACATCATCATCAAATGACACTAAACGGTCATCATCAGTGCGGTCATAACGAATTTTAATTTCATCTGCATCTACATACTCAACCACACCATTACCCTCTGCATTAATTAATGTACGGGAATCTTTCGCAACACGTGCTTCTAGACCAGTACCAACGATAGGAGCTTGTGGACGCAAAATTGGAACAGCTTGACGCTGCATGTTTGATCCCATCAATGCACGGTTGGCATCATCATGTTCCAAGAAAGGAATCAATGAGGCCGCAATAGATGTAATCTGGTTCGGAGCAACGTCCATATAATCCAAACGTGTAGGTTCGATTACCGGGAAGTCACCAAAATATCTTGCTTTTACTTTAGCATCGATAAAATTACCATTATCATCATACTGCGCATTGGCTTGACCGATTGTTTTCTCATCTTCGTCCTCAGCAGATAAATAATGAACAGGCTCTTCTACCACAACACGACCATCTTCAACACGACGGTAAGGAGTTTCGATAAAACCTAAATTATTAATCTTAGCGTGAACTGCTAATGAAGAAATCAAACCAATATTTGGTCCCTCAGGAGTCTCGATTGTACACAAACGACCGTAGTGCGTATAGTGAACGTCACGAACCTCGAAACCTGCACGCTCACGAGAAAGACCACCTGGACCTAAAGCTGAAAGACGACGCTTGTGCGTGATCTCCGCAAGAGGGTTGGTTTGATCCATGAACTGTGATAACTGGTTAGTACCAAAGAAAGAATTAATCACAGACGATAACGTACGTGCATTAATTAAGTCAGTAGGTGTGAAAACCTCATTATCACGAATATTCATACGCTCACGAATGGTACGAGCCATACGAGAAAGACCTACTCCAAACTGTGCGTACAACTGCTCACCTACTGTACGTACACGACGGTTAGATAAGTGGTCAATATCATCCACCTCAGCTTTAGAGTTGATTAAGTTAATCAAATACTTCACGATTGCGATGATATCCTCACGAGTCAGTACCTTCGTTTCATCAGGAGTATTTAATTTCAATTTACGGTTAATGCGGTAGCGACCTACATCACCCAAATCATAACGTTTGTCCGAGAAGAATAAACGATCGATGATACCACGAGCAGTTTCCTCATCAGGTGGTTCAGCGTTACGCAATTGACGGTAGATATGCTCTACTGCCTCTTTCTCAGAGTTAGACGTATCTTTTTGTAATGTGTTATATATAATTGAATAGTCAGCATTGTTTGAAGCATCTTCTTTTGCTAAAATAATTGATTTTACTCCAGCATCGATGATCAAATCAATGTGATCTTCTTCTAAAACAGTCTCACGTTCAAGGATAATTTCATTACGATCGATTGATACCACTTCACCAGTATCCTCATCAACGAAATCTTCAATCCATTTTTTCAATACCCTTGCCGCCAAACGACGACCCACGTATTTTTTTAGACCAGACTTACTTACTTTAATTTCATCGGCAAGATCAAATAATTCTAAGATATCCTTATCAGAATCATAACCGATAGCACGTAATAAAGTAGTAACTGGGAATTTTTTCTTACGGTCGATATAAGCATACATGACGTTGTTTACATCAGTTGCAAATTCAATCCAAGATCCTTTAAAAGGAATTACCCTTGCAGAATAAAGTTTAGTACCATTTGTGTGTCTACTTTGACCAAAGAAAACGCCAGGTGAACGGTGTAATTGAGATACGATTACGCGCTCCGCACCATTGATCACGAAAGTACCTTTCGGTGTCATATATGGGATAGTTCCCAAATATACGTCCTGCACAATAGTCTCGAAATCTTCGTGTTCTTCATCATTACATGATAACTTTAACTTTGCCTTTAAAGGAACGCTATAAGTTAACCCACGTTCGATACATTCTTGTATATCATAGCGAGGAGGATCAATGAAATAATCCAAAAACTCGAGAACAAAAATGTTTCTAGAATCAGAAATAGGGAAGTTTTCCGAGAATACCTTGAACAGCCCTTCCTGATGGCGGTTGTCAGAAGTAGTTTCTAGTTGAAAAAACTCCTTGAAAGATTGCAATTGCACATCTAAGAAATCTGGATATTCCAGAACTTTCCTGCTTGTCGCAAAATTTACTCTTTCTTGTTGAATATTATTGTTTGCCAAGGGGATATGAATTTTAGTTTTAAAAAAACTGAGCTTAACTATGCTGTTATTACTACATTTGGACTATGTTCAGCACACACATAGACTAGTAGTGAAATATCATAAATAGGAATAGACTCTAACGAAAATACGTCAGAGTCTAAACCTTTTGAGGGCTTGTTATGTAAGATTATTTAATCTCAACAACAGCTCCAGCTTCTTCTAATTGTTGTTTCAAAGCTTCTGCTTCATCTTTAGAAACACCAGTTTTGATTTCTTTAGGAGCGCCATCAACTAAATCTTTAGCTTCTTTCAAGCCTAATCCAGCTAAATCTTTTACTAATTTAACTACAGCTAATTTAGCACCACCAGCTTCTTTCAAGATAACATCGAAAGATGTTTTCTCTTCAGCAGCAGCAGCACCTTCAGCTGGAGCAGCAGCAACTGCAACAGCAGCAGCAGCAGGCTCGATACCATACTCGTCTTTTAAGATATCAGCTAATTCTTTAACTTCTTTTACTGTTAAGTTTACTAACTGTTCAGCAAGTTGTTTTAAATCTGCCATTTTATTTTGAATTTTTGAATGTCGTTATGAAAAATTGTTATTAATAATAGAACGAATGTTTTATTTAAAAAGAGTATTCGTTAACCTCTTTGTTCTAAAGCTTTTACTAAACCTGAAATTGTATTTCCACCCGATTGAAGAGCTGAAATAACATTCTTAGCAGGAGATTCCAATGCAGCGATAACGTCAGCGATGAGCTCATTTTTAGATTTAAGACTCACTAATGCTTTCAACTGATTGTCACCTACAAATGCAGTTTCTTGGATATAAGCAGCTTTTAACAAAGGTTTGTCACCTTCTTTACGTAAAGCTTGAATTAATTTCGCTGGAGCATTTGCGATTTCAGAAAACATCATTGTAGACGCACCTTTCAATGTACCTACGATCTCATCTGAATCGATACCAGCTTCGATTAATGCTTTTTTGATTAAAGTGTTTTTAACAGCTTTAATTTCAATATCACTTTCGAAACATTTGCGACGAATGCCATTCACTTTTTCTACCGATAAATTAGAAGTGTCAGTAATATAGAAATTACCGTAAGATTTAATCTGCTCGGCCAAAGCTTGAACAATTTCTTGTTTTTCTTCTTTTCTCATGATTAAATACCCGCTACTGATTTAGTTTCAATATGAATACCAGGACTCATAGTTGATGAAATGTGAATGCTTTTAAAGTATGTTCCTTTAGCTGCAGACGGTTTCAAACGAGAGATAGTTTGTAATACCTCTAATGCGTTTTCATAAATTTTGTCTGCATCGAACGACGCTTTACCAACTGAAGTATGGATGATACCAGTTTTATCAACTTTGAAATCAATCTTACCGCCTTTTACATCTGTTACTGCTTTACCTACTTCTGTAGTTACAGTACCAGTTTTAGGATTTGGCATTAAGTTTCTTGGACCTAAAATACGACCCAATTTACCTACTTTAGCCATCACACTAGGCATTGTAATAATGATATCAACGTCAGTCCAACCGCCTTCAATTTTACTGATATACTCATCTAAACCTACGAAATCAGCACCTGCTGCTTTAGCTTCTTCTTCCTTATCAGGAGTACATAAAACTAAAACACGTACAGTTTTACCAGTTCCGTGAGGTAAAGTTGCAATACCACGAACCATTTGATTTGCTTTACGAGGATCTACGCCTAAACGAACGTCGATATCCACAGAAGCATCGAATTTGGTCAATGAAATTTCTTTAACTAAAGCCGAAGCTTCTTTTAAAGAGTATGCTTTACCAGCTTCAATTTTGGATAGTGCCGCTTTTTGATTTTTTGTTAATCTAGCCACTTTTCTTAAATTGATTTCTTAATTAATTGTTCCAAGGAGCATTACCTGATACAGTAATACCCATACTACGTGCTGTCCCAGCTACCATTCTCATAGCAGCATCTAAAGTAAACGCGTTTAAATCTACCATTTTATCTTTAGCAATAACTTCTACTTGTTCCCAAGTAACTGAAGCTACTTTTTTACGGTTAGGCTCACCTGAACCGCTTTTTAAACCAGCAGTTTCTTTCAATTGAATAGCAACTGGTGGAGTTTTAATGATAAAATCAAAAGATTTATCGGCGTAAACTGTAATGACAACAGGCAATACTTTTCCTGGTTTGTCTTGCGTACGAGCATTGAACTGTTTACAGAAATCCATAATGTTCACACCCTTAGCACCTAACGCAGGTCCTACTGGTGGAGATGGATTCGCAGCTCCGCCCTTAACTTGTAATTTTACTAACGCACTGACTTCTTTTGCCATCTTGTTTTGAATTAAATTATTAAATGTTTGTTAGTAAGTTGGAAGCAAATAACGTAACATTTATTATTTCACTTGGCTATTAACTTGCGTTTAACCACCAAATGAGGTGCAAAGATATGTATAATAAAAACTAAATACAAATATTTTTCAACATAAAAAGAGCAAAGGTTAAACTTTGCTCTTTTTATTATTCTTTTTCTACTTGCATGTAGTTTAATTCCAATGGTGTTTTTCTTCCAAAAACTTTCACCATCACGATTAATTTCTTCTTGTCTTCGTGAACTTCTTCGATCTCACCAGTAAAACCGTTAAATGGACCATCATTCACTTTCACTGTTTCACCAACGTAGTATGGTACATTAATGGTCTCACCTTGCTCAGCCATCTCATCTACTTTACCTAAGATACGATTAACTTCCGCTTGGCGTAAAGGAATAGCATTACCTGCTTTATCTCCTAAAAATCCAATAACACTATTAACTCCTTTAATGATATGCTCTAACTCACCATCCAAAACAGCCTCTAACAAAACGTATCCAGGATAATAGTTACGCTCCTTAGCCACTTTTTTTCCATCACGCATCAAATAGTACTTCTCCATAGGAATCAACACCTGAGTAACCAAATGCTCAATCCCTAAACGGCTCACTTCGGCATCAATATATTGCTTTACCTTCTTCTCCTTACCACTCACTGCACGAACTACGTACCATTTTAAACTTTGATCTGCCATAAATAATGTTTGATGAAATTAAGAAGCAATACCGTACAACAACTCCAATACGTTGCTTGAAGCTTTATCCATTATAAAAACCAATAATGCTATGATAACAGAAGCAACAAGTACGATCACAGCGGAGTTTTGTAACTGACCCCAAGTAGGCCAAGTAACCTTCTCTGTAATCTCGACATAAGAGTCTTTAAAAAAATCAAGTACTTTTGCCATTTTCAGTTTATTTATTAAGCACGGGAACAAGGATTCGAACCCTGATCAAAGGTTTTGGAGACCTCTATTCTACCGTTGAACTATTCCCGTGTATTTCTTATTTTGATGATGCAAATATAGTGTTTTAAACTATCTCCTGCAAATATTTTTAATCTTTTTTTATTGTTTTTTAATCAATATTTCAGATTGAAAAAATAAGCTAATCAGTATGAACTGATTAGCTTACTATATGGTGATTTTAGAATCTTTTCAGATTATAAAATTTCAGTTACCTGACCAGCACCTACAGTTCTACCACCTTCACGGATAGCGAAACGTAGACCTTTTTCCATAGCGATAGGAGAGATCAATTTAACAGTGATCGTAACGTTATCACCTGGCATAACCATTTCAGTACCTTCAGCTAATGAAATCTCACCAGTTACATCTGTTGTACGGAAATAGAATTGAGGACGGTATTTGTTAAAGAATGGTGTGTGACGACCACCTTCAGCTTTTGATAAAACGTAAACCTCAGCTTTGAAATAATCGTGAGGAGTTACTGATCCTGGTTTACAGATAACCATACCACGTTTGATATCAGTTTTCTCAATACCACGTAACAATAAACCTACGTTATCACCAGCTTCACCGTAATCTAAAATTTTACGGAACATCTCAACACCAGTTACTGTAGATTTTAAGTTCTCAGCACCCATACCTAAGATTTCAACTGGATCTCCAGAGTTGATTACACCTCTTTCAATACGACCTGTAGCAACAGTACCACGACCTGTGATCGAGAATACATCCTCTACTGGCATTAAGAAAGGTAATTCAGTTAAACGTGGAGGGATTGGAATGTAGTTATCAACAGCATCCATTAATTCCATAATTTTAGCAACCCACTCAGGCTCACCGTTAAGAGCTCCTAAAGCAGAACCTTTAATTACTGGAACATCATCTCCTGGATAATCGTAGAATGATAATAATTCACGAACTTCCATTTCAACTAAGTCTAATAATTCTTCATCATCTACTAAGTCAGTTTTGTTTAAGAAAACAACTAAAGCAGGGATACCTACTTGACGACCTAATAAGATGTGCTCACGCGTTTGAGGCATAGGACCATCAGTAGCAGCAACTACGATGATAGCGCCATCCATTTGAGCAGCACCAGTAACCATGTTTTTCACGTAATCGGCGTGACCTGGACAGTCAACGTGCGCATAGTGACGGTTAGCTGTTGAGTACTCAACGTGTGCAGTATTAATAGTGATACCACGCTCTTTTTCTTCAGGAGCAGAGTCAATTGAATCAAATGAACGAGCTTCTGATAAACCTGCGTCTGCTAATACTTTAGTAATAGCTGCAGTTGTAGTAGTTTTACCGTGGTCAACGTGACCGATTGTACCAATGTTTAAGTGTGGTTTACTACGGTCAAATTTCTCTTTTGCCATGTTTATGCGAATTAGTAATTATAAATATTTCTCTATTTGTTATACAATGTTGTACGAGCCAAAGATGGGATTTGAACCCACGACCTCTTCCTTACCAAGGAAGTGCTCTACCCCTGAGCTACTTCGGCTTTTCGAAAATTCCTTCTACAGATTAATGCCTCCACCTTTAGATATAATATTATCAAAGAAGACAGAGACTAAAAATCAATACTTAAAAATTTGAGCGGAAGACGAGGTTCGAACTCGCGACCTATAGCTTGGAAGGCTATCGCTCTACCAACTGAGCTACTTCCGCTTTGTTTGCGATTTTACTTTAGACTTTCATCTACTAACAGCTCGCAAACTGTTTGGTGTGGGGGGAGAAGGATTCGAACCTTCGAAACCGAAGTAACGGATTTACAGTCCGTCCCATTTGACCGCTCTGGAACCCCCCCATAACTATAAAGTTATGTTTGAGCCTCTTATCGGAATCGAACCAATGACCTACTGATTACAAGTCAGTTGCTCTACCAGCTGAGCTAAAGAGGCGTTTCTATTTAAAAGCATTTAATCTCTAAACTTTATTTCTTTTGTTTAGCGAGTGCAAATATCTATTTTAATTTCGACATGTGCAAGCTTTTTTTTATTTTTTTTCACTCTTAAAAGAACTATCAAACTTTCTGAAGTAGCATCGCTATTTCCCCGTTTGCTGATGCAAAGATATACACTAAACCCACATTACAAAAATATTTTTTTAAAAAAAACACGTCTTTTTCACAACACTACTGATACGCAGATAAATAAATTTCAATGAAAATATGACATTTTAGAATGTTGGCTCAAAATTTCATAGATCCATTATAAAATTAGGATTATTGACAGGCACCATACCCATAATGGTATCACCATCATAAGTCTAAAAAATCGATACCAATGAATAAATTTGTTTCCTATATGACGCAATTAAAATTGTAAATAAAAAAAATTATCTAAGTTTGGCCATGCAAAATCCAGATCAAAATAAAGTGATCAAAATATTAGTATCGATACTATTCATTGTTTTTATCACCATTACGAACACTTTAAAAGCTCAAAATCTACTAGAAAAAGTAACTAAAAAAGTCTTTTCCACCTCCAAAGATTCGACCAGATCTGGAGTTTTTATGATTTTGCCAGCATTAGGTTATGCACAAGAGACAGGTGCCGAATATGGAATTGCCAGCAATTACAACTTCTATTTGAATAAAAAAGATAGCAGTATCAGATCATCAAACATTCTATTGATGGGTACATATACAACCAAAAAACAGTCAAATATCAAATTACAAGCCGACATTTGGACGGACAACAACGATTACCATATTATTTCAGAACTCCGTTATCGCAATTGGCCATCTAATTTTTATGGTATAGGCATGGATACTAAAAAGGTAGATGAAGACTTAATCAGTCAAAAATTATTCCGAGCAAAATTAGAAGTAGAAAAAAGAATGGCTTCTAATTACTATGCGGGAGTAAATATACAATATGATTATGTCCAGTTTCATGATCGAGAACCCGGTGGTATATTTGATCAAACTGCTATCATTGGGAAAAATGGAGGTCAGCAATTACTTTTGGGAATTTCTCAATTGTATGACAACCGAAACCATGTATCTTATACAACTCATGGTTATTATGCTAGAGCAAAATTAGCCTATGCGCCCAAATTATGGACGAAAGAAGATTTTGAAGGAGCTAATGTTGATGTCGACCTTCGCGGTTTTTTTCCTTTACACAAAAAAGTAACACTAGCGGCACAGGCTATTTATAGAACAACATTTGGGAAAACGATTCCATACTATGCATATCGAGATCTTGGTGGTGACATGATGATGCGTGGTTATTATATCGGTCGTTATAAGGATAAAAATTATCTCGCCTCGCAAGCCGAATTACGTTACCGTTTTCATCCTAGATTTGCTGTTGCAGGATTTACAGGAATAGGTTCCGTCTTTTCTAAAGAATATCAGGCGCGTTTTGTTCCTTCCTATGGAGGTGGGCTACGCTACTTCTTCAGTCTGGAGCATAATAGCAATATCCGTCTTGATTATGCTTATGGTGAACGGCGGCCTGGTGAAAAACGACAATCTGGATTTTATTTGTCACTTAGTGAAGCATTTTAAAAAGATATTTCCTGGTGTTTTGATCACCTTTTTTTCATATAAGGTGATCGATCCTAATTTCACAACTGCCTTTCCTTTTAAAAACGAATGATAAAGTCTTCTTTCCTTTGCCCTTTTCTAAAAAAAACCAATCCAAGATGGAAAAGATCGATAGTCACGACAACCTTTGAATGCTGCTTTAAAAATCTCCAAGACTTTTCTTGATCTTTTGAAAGATGAGGGCTATCAACAATGATTATATCATCTTCTTGCATCTCAAATAGTATTTTTTGATAATCATCGACCGTATTGATATAATAAATTGCTCGCTGGGCCAAGATCGTACAGTTACGTTCAAATAACTTGACCAGATCGGGATCATTTGATTTATCGGATATTTTATAGGTGCCAAATGGAAACGTTCTTAGCAAACGCTCTACAAATAAATAGTTCTTCTCTTCCCTCTTCCCTGCCCTTTTATAGCATAACGGCACAGCATTCACCTCATCAACCGTAGGCTTTCGATAAAGAACTTGATCGACCAATTGATATACAAAAGGTGAATGAGTTCCATGGCGACTATGAGAAACTAAATAATGACGTAAAGATTTTAGATAATACTGCATGTAGAGGACAAATTTACATAGAGTAATACAAATTCCTATTAAATGAATACCAAATTCGGTATTAACATAGATTTAACTACCCCATTGTTTAGGGATAATAGGGGGTTAATAGGGTTTTACCCCTATTAACCCCCTACTATCCCCCTATTAACCCCCTATTATATCTCTGTTAAAGTAGAATTTGATACAAAGTTAGTAGGATGTTGATCAAGAAAAAAACTAATGAAATTTTTTGCTTAAGCAGGTAAAATATAAGATACTCATGTATTCCTATTTCACATGGAACATTTTAGGATGGCCGATTAGAAAATGCAGAAGCACAAAGGCTAACCAGTGGAGAACTGTTAGCGATTAAGATAATATATTGTAAGGATGATCTAAAATTGCAAAATAAAGACACTTCCTTTTCCTTCTTCACTATTTACAAAGATCGTCCCTTTATGCAAAAGCATAATTTGCTTACTTAATGTTAATCCAACTCCTGTTCCAGTTTTTTTTGTTGTAAAGAAAGGTGTGAAAATCTGTTCTTGTAAATCCGCAGCTATACCAATACCATTATCCTCTATCCGTATCTGTATTTTACCATCCATCTCTATGGCAGAAAGACTGATATAGGCATCATCTTTTGATTTCACAGCATCGATCGCATTAAGCATCAAATTGATGATAACCTGTTCGATCAAATTAACATCTGCGTGCAACACTAATCTGGTATTCTTAAGTATAATATCAACATCTACATTCTTCTGAATGATGGTCGGTTCCAATAATTGATAGATATGTTCAAAAAGCTGAGCAACAGCAATAGGTGTAAGCAAAGGCTCATCTACCTTATTGATCATCCGATAGCTTTTCGCAAAATGTAACAGCCCTTGACTTCTTCTTTGAATTGTAGAAATACCGACTTTCAAATCTTCAATATCTTCCACACCTCTGAAGTGATTTAGTCTTCCATTTAGCGTTTCAGCGAGTGAACTTATGGGAGCAATCGAGTTCATGATTTCATGTGTCAATACCCTTAAAAGCTTTTGCCATGCTTTTGTTTCAGTTTCATCCATTGCTTCATTGATATTTTGATAAACGACAATTCGAAATACCGCATCTTGTGTTTCGAAGCTAGAACTTTGAATAAGCAACTTTATTTTTCCTTTATTCGATTGAACAGATTCCATCTGTTGCTGCCCAACATCCAAGCGCATCGTTTTTTCATAAAGTTCTTCATGCTTTTTTTTAAGGGCAGAGATATTACCTAAATGCGGCATATGAAACAATTGTTTGAAAGCATCATTTACCCACATTACTTTACCCGTATCCAATTGATAAAAGATAATAGCAGAATTCAGCATATTGATCACCCGATCCAGATATTGATGCTGGATCTCCTTATCTATACTAATCTCTTTATATGTATCATTGATCTGATTAAAAGCAGTAAAAAGCTTTCCTTCTGTTGATTTTGGATTTTTAACGACAAATCTGCGGGTAAAGTCGTGGTATTTTACCGCTTCAGAAAACTCGACGAGTTGCTTTGATAGATAATGTATCTGTTGATAAAAGCGATAGGCGAAACCAGAAATGAACAAAAAAAGGAATACAGCGTACGTATACCATCCCTTAAATACGAAGTAGGACGCTACAGTACATCCGACTAATAAAAAAATAAGTTTAATTACATTAATAAATCGATTACCTTTCATAGGTTAGATATCATATTTCTCCAATCTTCTATAAAGAGCTGCGCGAGTCAGTCCCAGTTCTTTTGCTGCCTTACTTATATTTCCATTAAATCGTTCAATAGCTGATTTGATGGCTTTTCGTTCTAATTCTTCTAAATTTGTACCTGCAATATTTGTTTCAAAAGGACTTTCTTCGACTTGTTGCTCTATAGGAGAAAAAAAGATATCATTACCTCTGATGCTCGACTGATCAGCCATAATTACCGCTCGTTCGATACTATATTGCAATTCACGAACGTTACCAGGAAAATGATAAGAGAATAATTTTTTTAAGGCATCAGACTCAAATCCGTCGATACGTTTATTATATTTTTTAGCATAAACGGCTAAAAAATGCTCTGCCAAGAGTTGAATATCATCTCCCCTTTGTCTTAAAGGAGGAACCTGAATTTCCACCGTATTGATACGGTAAATCAAATCTTTTCTAAATCTATTTTCATCGGCAAGCACTTTCAAGGCTACATTTGTAGCTGTGATCAGACGGATATCAACAGGTATCATCTGATGTGATCCTAGCGGTGTCACATAACGATTCTGGAGTACAGTCAATAACTTGGACTGTTGATGCAAAGAAATATTACCGATTTCGTCCAAAAATAAGGTTCCGCCATTAGCTGTTTCAAACCTGCCCTGACGATCTTCTCGTGCATCAGTAAAAGCTCCTTTTTTATATCCGAACAATTCACTTTCAAATAGGCTTTCTGTCAATGAGCCTACATCAACCTTTACATACACATCATTGCAACGGAGGGAACGCTTTTGGATGGCTTGCGCTATCAGATCCTTTCCAGTACCATTTTCTCCTAAAATAAGAATATTAGCGTCAGTTGGTGCAATTTTCTCTAGCTTATATTGCAACTCGTCCATGACGACCGACCTTCCGATCAAGTCTGGAGTACCATCGTTGGTGAGTAGGGAATTTTTAACCTTTTTATCTCGATTTTTATTTTCTGTCAGTGTATTTTCTATGGTTGCCAATAATTGTTCATTGATCCAGGGCTTTACGACAAAATCTGAGGCGCCCTGCTTAAGTGATTTGACTGCTAAATCAACGGCTCCGTAAGCGGTGATCATGATGACTCGAATTGCTGGATATTTTTCCTTGATCTTGGACAACCAAAATAAACCCTCATTACCAGTATTAATGGTACTCTTAAAATTCATGTCCAACAAAACCACATCATAAGACATTTTATCTAAATGACTCATCAGATTTTCTGGATTGGATTCTACCTGCACATGGCTCACCTTAGGTTTGAGTAAAATCCGTGCGGCTGTTAATAAATCATGGTCATCATCGACGACTAAAACTGCTGCTTTTTTCATTAAAATAATTTGTTCTTTATGGGCAATGAGACTATCATGAGCAAATTATGATCATACTTTTATGAGGAATGCCCATACAGGTTTCATTTAGACACTAAGGTAACTATAAATTTAACGCACCTGCATAATAATCATTGATATATTTTTGCAACAGCCATTCATACTGTTTGACAAGGAGTTGGATCTGACTGCTATCCAGTTTGTTTTTTGCGGTTAAAAATAATACCGAATTACTATTCCCTGCTTCAAAGTGTACTTGTGCGATACGAAATGATTCGGAATAACTCTGCTGTTGTTCTTGCAGCTGCACAATATTATTGCTGACGTTTTTTAAATTAAAAACTGCTTTAGCTGTTTCCTGACGCAAGTCATTTAAAGCTATATCTTTTTGAAATTTGGCCGTTTCCAAATCAAGCCTAGCCAATTTAACCTGATTATAAACTGCCAAATGATTAAAAATTGGGATGTTTAGATTTAAAGAAATTGATTTTCCAAGGTTATTATTAAATTGTTTCAAATATCCAAAATCGGCTGAATTCGAATAATTCGTTGATAAACCTGCATTTAATGACAGTGAAGGCCAATAACTTGCTTTCACTACTTTGATATTACGCTCAGCAGCTTTGATACGCCAATCCAATGCTGGAATGTTAGGCAAATTTTCACTTGCAGTATTAAATAATTGAGCAGCTGTTCGTAGTTCGGCATCCTGTTTAAATTCTAATGGCCTCAACTCACCCAAACTTGTTTCATCCAAATTTAGCAGATTTGCCAACTTTAGCCTGTTGAGATATAAGACTTGTTTATTATTGTCAATGGCGTTAATATCGTTTGCCAATTGACCCTTCAAATCAAAATAGTCTCCAGGATTAATTGCTCCTTCTTTATGTAAAACCTCTGCTCTCCGCACTTGCTCCCTCGTTACATCAGTTTGCAGTTCTGATTGTTTCAGCACATCTTGTGCGGTTAATATTTGGATAAATGATTCGATTACGTCCAATTTAAGAGTATTGATCTGCGAATCGAATTCCAATTTACTCGCTACTTTGGCGTCGGCTTTCATCCGAACATCATGCAAAATTCGAAATCCATTAAATACGGGAATACTAACTCCAAGAGATGAACCTCCGGATGAATTATTTGTTGTTGTATATTGATTAACAGCCTTATCCAGAATACGTCCAGTACTAAAGGCATGATTTAAATTTGCGTTTACATCTGGCAATCGATTAGCTTTTGCCTGCTTTAAATTAATATCCGCCCGTTTTACATCTAATTCATTTTGCATTAAAGCAGGATTTGCTTTTACAGCTAATTGTATGCACTCGTTCAACGACCGTTGTTGAACTTGTGCATGCACAAAAGTCAAGCTACAAAGAAAACACAAACTGTATATCAAGATTTGTTTCATATATCATATTTTCCAAATCTTTACCCACAGCCCATGCCAAACCAATAACACATTAATTATCAATCAAATAACAATAAACATGAAGTATATATGTTCATCTTCGTACATTCAGGTGTTCGCTTTCGAACACCTGAATACGGATGTCAATCTCTTTATTAAAAAATTATTTTCAACAGCATAATTTACAAGTTGTACGTTGACGAACAATTAGTGTTCGATTACGAACACTAGACAAACCGATAAAACCAAATAACAAAATGAATATCAACACATTACATTTATGGCACATCTTTCATAGATAATAAGAAAATTGAAAAGCATTATGGATAGAGCTTTAGAAAAGAAGAAATGGAATAACAAACGTATATTAACCTTAGTTGGAATTACAGGTTTGGTCGGCCTTATCGCTGCAAGCTTTTATTTTACAAGTGGCAAAAGTAAGCTTAATGTAGAAGCAGACCGTATATCCATCGTTGAGATTAAAAAAGACAACTTTCAGGAATTCATTCCAATTAATGGAACTGTTCTGCCCATCAGCAGTATTTATTTAGATGCATCTGTAGGGGGACGTATGGAAGAAAAATATGTAGAAGATGGTGCAATTTTAAAAAAGGGCGATCCCATTATGCGTCTATCCAATACCGATCAGGAACTTAATCTGATTCAACAAGAAACTCAGGTTTTAAATTTATTAACACAATCACAAATCGCTCAAACCAATGCACAACAGGTTTCGATCAATAACCGCAATCAAATGGCTGATGTGGAACAAGCTTATAAAGAAGCTGAGCGTGTATATCAATTAAATCAAAAGCTATTAAATGAAAAAGCAATTGGTTCACAAGAATTTGAAAAATCCAAAAATGAATATAACTACCAAAAAGAACGTGTTAATTTAACGAAACAAATCCTTAGACAGGATGAGGTATCGACCAATCAAAAGGCACATCAAGATAAAGAGACTTATCAACGTACACAAAGTGCTTTGGAATTAATGAAGCGAAAAATTGGGGATTTGATTGTACGTTCCCCAGTAGATGGTCAATTAACATCATTTGATGCAGAAATTGGACAGAATAAAAATGCAGGTGAACGTCTGGGACAGATTGACGTACTGACAGGATTTAAAGTTCGTGCTGATATTGACGAACATTACATCAATCGCATATTTCCGGATCTGCAAGGCGAGTTCACCATTGGTGATAAAGCATATAAATTAAAAATCAAAAAAGTATATACGCAAGTAACTAATGGTCGTTTTCAAGTCGATATGGAATTTGTCAATGAAGTACCTAAAGGTATTCGTAGAGGGCAGACTTTACAGATCAGATTAGCTTTGAGCGACGAAACGAAAGCGGTATTGCTTGCAAAAGGAGGTTTTTATCAGCAGACTGGTGGTAACTGGATCTTCAAATTGGATAAAAATGGAACTACCGCTTACCGTGTTGACATTCAATTGGGAAGGCAAAATCCGGAATACTATGAAGTCATCAAAGGTTTACAACCTGGAGATAAAGTAATCGTTTCCAGCTATGAGACTTATGATAAAGTACAAGAATTGAATATTAAACGCTAGTATAAGATGCTGATAGCAGGTAAATAATCAAAATATTTTAACAATGAGGTGTATGTCATCCATTACACCTCATACCAAAACATAATTAAAATGATTAAAAATTTTATAAAAGCAACTTTTCGCAATCTTTGGAAAACCAAAAGCTACAGCTTTCTTAATATTTTTGGGCTCGCTATTGGCATTGCCGCAGCAGCCTTAATTTTTCTATGGGTAGAAAATGAAGTCAACTATAATAAGCACTTTGCTCATGTAGATGACATCTATGTTGTTAAATCTAAGCAAACTTATGATGGCTCAACCTTTGTATTTGAGTCTATCCCTGGCCCCTTAAGCCAAGCCATTGAAAAGGAAATTCCAGGTATAAAATATGCAGTAAGAATGGCATCAAATAATTCCTTGTTATTTTCGAATGGAGAGAACAACCTATACCTCAATGGCTATCATGCTGATCCAGAAATCATCGATTTATTATCAGTCGATTTTCTACAGGGGAATCGCTCTGAAGCACTAAAAGATCCAAATAATATTATCCTCAGTTCGGATGGGGCAAAACTGCTATTTGGTGATGAACCTGCACTTGGAAAGTCAGTTCGTATAGGTAACAATGAATCGTACATTGTTTCTGGAATCGTACAAGATTTTCCAAATAATAGCAATTTAAAATTCAATTGGATTATTCCATTCAAAAAATTTGAGACAGGACAGGAATGGTTAAAAGAATGGGGAAATAATGGTTTAATGACTTTAGTTCAAGTCGAAAAAAATGCCAACATTAATCAAATCAATGCTAAACTATTAGATTTTGTTAAAAATAAAACAAATGGTCAAGTGACATTTTCCAAGAACTACCTTTACCCAATGAATCGCTGGCGTCTTTACAATACTTTCGACAAAAATGGAAACGAAAAAGAGGGAAGAATTAAAAATGTTAAACTATTTAGTTTTGTCGCTGGCATCGTGTTACTAATCGCCTGTATCAATTTCATGAATCTGGCTACAGCCAGATCTGAGAAAAGAGCCAAAGAAGTTGGTATGCGCAAAGTGGTTGGAGCTACTAAAAATTCTCTAATTACACAATTTTTAGGAGAATCGTTGATTTTCGCCTTTCTTTCTGCACTATTAGCGATTGTGTTTGTTTACATCTCGATTGGACCATTTAACAGTATTATCAATCAAAAACTCGAAGTAGATTTATTGAGTACAAACCATTTATTATTCCTACTCATTATCGTATTGTCTTGTGGCATCTTTGCTGGAAGTTATCCCGCATTTTATCTTTCGTCATTCAATCCAATTTCAACATTAAAAGGACATAAACAAAAAACAGGGGCATCTATTTTCATTCGAAAAGGATTGGTGGTATTACAATATACAGCGTCTATCGTACTTATAATTAGCACCATTATTATCTATCAACAGATAAACCACGCTAAAGGTCGAGATTTAGGTTACAACCGTAGTCAAGTTATTACTACAAATCTACAGGGAGATTTAGCGCAACATATTGATTTAATTAAAGATCAGTTAAAGGCTACAGGCAGTATTGAACATATAGGCATTAGCGATATGAGTATTTTAAATATCGGTAGCAATTCAAGTGGCTTTGAATGGGAAGGAAAAGATCCTAAATCCAGTATACTGATCAGTATGTTACGAACTGATGATGAATTTATCCCAAGTATGGACATGAAGATGATCGATGGACGTAATTTTAATCCGCATTTTTTAGGAGATAGTACATCTATTATCGTAAATGAGACTCTCGCAAAAATGATCAAAAAAGATGGAATGGTTGCTGGAAGTACAATTACCTATGGAACAGAATCCTTTCGAATAGCAGGTGTTGTTAAAAATTTTCTATATAACAGTGTCTATGAAGCACCTAGCCCACTTATCTTTATTCCTTTTAAGGCCCCTACTGGTATTTTAAATATCAAAACCAAAGCTGGAGTTGACATTCCATCTACTGTACAACAAATTGAAAAAATTCTAAAACAACATAATCCCTCTTATCCTTTTGAATATCGGTTTTTAGATGATTCTTTTAATAATACATTTCAATCTGAACTATTTATTCAAAAACTAGCTTCAGTGTTTTCGATACTTTCTATTATTATCTCTTGCCTAGGTCTATTTGGACTATCAGCTTTTGCAACTGCACAGCGATCAAAAGAAATTGGTATTCGAAAAGTATTGGGTGCATCTGTTACACGGCTGATAAATATGCTAAACCGGGAATTCATTATACTCATTATGTTATCTTGCCTGATCGCATTTCCGATCGCGTGGTATATGATGAATCAGTGGTTAGGTAATTATGGTTATCGCATTGATATCTCCTGGACAGTGTTTTTAATCAGTGGAGCACTTGCACTTTTTATCGCCATCATAACGATTTCAGGTCAGGCTTTAAAAGCGGCATTATCTAACCCTACAAACTCATTAAGAGATCAATAATTCAACAGAACAATTACAAACAATACATAAAGATATGAGCACAAAAAATATGATCAAAATCAGTAACCTTCAAAAGTACTATCGTACAGAAGAAGTAGAAACCGTGGCACTCAACAATTTGAATATCCATGTTAAGGAGGGTGAATTTGTTGCTGTCATGGGACCTTCTGGATGTGGCAAATCTACGCTGCTCAATATTATCGGGCTTCTAGATGATTTGGATGAAGGAAGCTACCTGTTTAATGACATCGAAGTGGCTAAGTTCAAAGAACGTGGCCGTTCAGATTTACGCAAGCATAATATTGGTTTTGTATTCCAAAGTTTTAACCTTATTGATGAATTGACCGTATTTGAAAACGTAGAACTGCCTTTAGTATATACCAATGTTCCTGCAGCAGAGCGTAAACGCCGTGTTGAAGAGGTACTGGAGAAAGTACAGATCATGCACCGACGCAACCACTTTCCGCAACAACTCTCTGGAGGTCAGCAGCAACGTGTAGCCGTAGCCCGAGCTGTAGTTAATAACCCAAAACTGATACTTGCCGATGAGCCTACAGGTAACTTAGATTCCAACAATGGTAACGAGGTCATGCAGTTATTAACAGAACTAAATGAAGCAGGAACAACCATCGTTATGGTAACCCATAGTGAGCATGATGCCAAATTTTCTGACCGCGTAATCCGTATGCTCGATGGTCAGGTGATCATGGAGACATCTGCACTAAAACAAAATGGATAAAGTTGAAATCGGTTAATCAAAAGGGGGAAATATGTATTACGGATCTATAGATAAAGCCGTTGCTACTGTGTAATCTGCATTAACTGATGGCAGGATAAATTACAATCACTAACCGTATAGGATAATTTGATTTAAAAACCAACAAATAAAACTGCCTAGAGTGCTATGCTCTGGACAAAGTAAACCTAAATGTAATGAACAATTTTAAATTAATTTTCAGACAATTATGGCGTAACCGCCTCTTTACCTTACTTAATATCGTCGAATTATCTATCGGTATCAGTGCATGCTGGGTGATATTCCGTATTGTCAATTATGAATTTAGTTTTGATCAAAAACAACCTGATAAAGAATTAATTTACAAAGTCCATACGAGCTATCTTGAAAATAACAAAACGGATAATTTTGATGGAATTCCAGCTCCATTACCCGCATTTGTAAAGGATAATTTATCTGATATGGCCCTATCTGTTCCTATTTTCAACCAATATTTTGAACGAGTTAGCCGACCAAATCAAGCTAATAATCCATTAATATTTGAAGATCAAAAAAATATTTTTGGTACTACTTCAGATTATTTCAAGTTAACTGATTACAGGTGGCTACAGGGAAATAAAGACCATGTGTTTAAGCAACCTAATGAGGTGGTGTTGACTGAATCAAGAGCAAAATTATACTTTCCTAAGCAGGAATTAGCAAATATTATGGGTAAAACCTTATCCTACGATAGTACCTTATTTACTGTTACTGGAATCGTGGAAGACTTAACTTACCCAAGTAGTTTTATTGGAAAAGAATTTATTCAAATTCCATCGAAAGATTGGAACAGTACCACTTGGACAAATTCAAATTCGGATTGGCAATTGTTTATTAAAATCAAATCGAACCAGGTGATCACACCGCTATTAAAGTCGATTAATGCTAAAGCTCATGAAATGACCCATGAGGAATTTAAAAAGTATGGTTTCAGCATGTCTGCAAATGTAATTCCGTTATCCGAATTACATTTTACATCATTCGCACAAGAAAGTACTGACAAAAAAACAATGTATGGTATTATTGGTATCGGAATCTTTTTATTGGTCCTTGCCTGTATCAACTATATCAATCTAACAACAGCACAAGTCCCTCATAGAGCAAAAGAAATAGGTATCAGAAAAACGTTGGGTGAAAGTCAAAAAAGAATAACCTTCATTTTTTTTCTGGAGACATTTATCATCGCTATCTTGGCTCTCTTATTATCGTGGCCATTAGTCCAATTTATCCAAACCATTTTAAGTTCTTACATTCCTAAAGAAATGTACAATTTTGCTGACAACTTAACGGTACTCTTATTTATAGCTGGAACAACAATTTTGATCACTCTCCTATCAAGTTGGTATCCTGCCCTCCTCATAAATAAAGTTAGAATCTCAGAAGTTATTAAAATTACGGGGGGTAGTAAAGTAAATATGGGTGGCTTGTCCTTAAGAAAAGCGCTGATCGTATTTCAATTTGTGATTGCTCAGGTATTTGTTGTCTCCACATTTATTATCGGAATGCAACTTAAACATTCGTTAAATAGTAAACTTGGGTTTAATAAGGACGCAATTATTACCATGCAGCTGCCCTACAAAAGTTATCAAAGTGCTGACACGGATCCTTTTACTTATAAACATGCATTGACTGGGCTTTCGGCTATCAAACGTGTTTCATTAGGTCACCTTCCGATGAGTTCTGATCATTGGGGCAATTCAATCGTTGCAAAAAGTGATACCGGAGAAATACGGATTAACCATCAGTTTAAGTTTATCGATGAAGATTATTTTAAATTATATGATATACGGATTCTAGCTGGTCGAGAGATCAAACTAGCGGATAGTACTTCAGGTATAGCTCTAAATCTAGTTGCTGTTGAAAAACTAGGATTCAAGTCTGCCTCGGAGGCTATTGGTTCTTTCGTTAAGCTCGATGACAAGGATAGGCAAATCGTTACGGTGATCGATAATTTTCATAGCAAGAATATGCACAGTAAAATTGGTCCTTTAGAACTGAGACCTTCAAACAAAAAAGGCCAATTAAAAACGATTAGTGTCCAATTGCCAGACCATCAAGAAAAATGGTCATCTGCTTTGCAACAGATTGAAAAGGAATGGAAAAAATACTATCCGAATGCTCCTTTTAAATATGAATTTTATGACCAGCAGATCAAAAATCAATACGAAAATGACACAAAGTTTTCAAAAATAATCAATCTTTCTACTTCGATCACCATCCTATTAAGTTGCTTAGGCCTTATTGGGCTAGTGACGATAACGACAGCCCAGCGCACAAAGGAAATCGGAATCCGTAAAGTATTGGGTAGCAAAATTTCGGGAATTGTCCAATTACTATCTAAGGAATATCTCAAATTAATTTTCCTCTCTATTCTGATAGCTTCACCGATTGCGTGGTGGGCGATGCACCATTGGTTGAATGATTTTGCCTACAAAATTAATCTGAGCTGGTGGATGTTTGCCATCCCAGCGGTCATTACGTTGATTATTGCATTTATCACCATGAGTTACCATTCCATCAAAGCAGCAAGAGCTAATCCTGTAGAAAGCTTAAGAGATGAATAAAGGCAAAAGTAAGCGATTAAAATTAACATTTTAACTATATAGCAGCCATGATCAAGAGCTACATTAAAATAGCAGTGCGAAACCTAAAGCGGAATATTACTATTTCCTTAATTAATATCTGTGGATTGGCTCTAGGTATCGCCACCTGCTTGCTGATCAGTCTGTATATTACCGATGAGCTCAGTTATGACCGTTTTAATAACCATGCCGACCGTATCGTGCGTGTGGTATTTAAGGGTAAAGTAAAGGGCGGTGATCTCAAAGAAGCACATGTTATGCCTCCTGTAGCATCTACGATGAAGGCTGAATTATCATCAGATATAGAAGAAACTGCTCGTCTGCGAATCGGAGGCGCTCCACTCTTTATGGTGGGAGATAAAGTGTTCCACGACGAACATTTGGCCTATGTCGATGCTGCTTTCTTTCGCATATTTACATTACCGCTTTTAAAGGGCGATCATTTAACGGCTCTAACACAACCAAATACCGCCATCATAAGTGAAACGATGGCTAGAAAATATTTCAATACCATTGATGTGATCGGCAAAGAACTGCCGATCAAAGAAAATGAATCTATTCTAAAAATAACGGGTGTCATGCAAGATATACCCAAAAATTCTCATTTCAATTTTGATATTTTCACTTCTATCGAAGCGCTCGAAGATGCAAAATCCACCTCGTGGATGACTTCTGAATATTATACATATGCCTTATTGAAAAAAGATGCTGCGATCAGACAGGTAGAAACCAAACTTGCTACTCTATTTGATAAGCATGTCGGGCCACAGTTTATGGCGGGTTTCGGAATGAGTTACGAAGAGTATAAAAAGACTGGAAATAAAATCGGACTTTACTTACAACCTTTAACTGACATTCATTTACATTCAGATTTCGTCTATGATTTAAGTCCCTCCGGAAATATCAAATATCTTTATATTTTTGGTGTTATTGGACTCTTTATGTTATTGATCGCTACGATCAATTTTATGAATCTATCTACTGCTAACGGATCCAGAAGATTTAAGGAGGTTGGGGTAAGAAAAGTATTGGGAGCTGGAAAACAAAAACTGTTAATCCAGTTCTTCACGGAAGGTATTTTAATCACGTATATTGCTTTACTTTTAGCTGTTTGTATTGTTGTTGTTGCCCTTCCTTTATTCAATCACTTTTCGGGTAAATCTTTAGGAATAACACAGCTTTCCCCTTTCACCACCATTCCGTTTTTAATTGGTTTTGGCCTACTGATCGGATTATTTTCCAGCAGTTACCCTGCATTATACTTATCATCTTACAACCCCTTATCGATATTAAGGAACAGGCTGAACCTTTCTGAAAAAGGATTGAGCTTAAGAAGTGGCTTGGTTGTCTTTCAATTTATGATTTCTGTTGGATTGATTTTCTGTACAGTGGTCGTGAGCCGTCAGTTGGATTATATGCGCCATATCAAATTGGGATATGATAAAGAAAATGTAATTATCATACAAAGCTGGCCTTTGGGGGCAAATGAAAAAGCATTTGCTGAGCGGCTCGCTCAAGATAGTCGCATCATGCACATCTCTCATTCCTCCTACTTACCGGCTGGTGATAGCTACAATAACAATTTCTTTATCTATCCGAAAGAAAATCCAAATCAGTGGGTGAAAACACTTCGCTATGACGTCGATGAACAATACATTCCTGCAATGGGCATGAAGATCAAAGAGGGACGTAATTTTTCAAAGGCATATGGCAACGACAGTCTTTCGGTAGTGATTAATGAGACAGCAGCTAAAAATCTGGGTTGGAAAGACAACATTATAGGACGGACACTGACCAATAAAGATAATAAGGTGCTGCAGGTTATTGGTGTGGTTGAGGATTTTCATTTCAAACCGTTACATGAGACTATAGCGCCTCTGGTGATGGTATTGAGTGATCAAGCGGGAAATTTGATTATCAAAACAAAAGCGACAAACATGGAAAAATTATTGGCAACAGTAAAAAAACATTACCAAGCATTTCCTTCAGATCTTCCTTTCGATTATTCTTTTCTTGATGAGCGATATAATCAGACGTATCAATCGGAACTTAAAACGGGTCAGCTCTTAACCATTTTTGCAGCCCTGACCATTTTTGTGGCTTGTCTTGGATTATTGGGTTTAGCTATATTCACGACAAACCAACGTAAAAAGGAAATTGGTATTAGAAAAGTAATTGGTGCCAGTGTTCCTGACATTGCACGCATGCTATCTTTTGAATTTATCCGACTGGTAGTCATCTCGATCATCATTGCCTCTCCTATTGCCTGGTGGATGATGAATTTGTGGTTACAGGATTTTGCCTATCGCATTGATATCAAATGGTGGATGTTTGCGATTGCCGGAATTCTGGCTATTGTGATTGCGCTATTGACAGTCAGTTCACAGGCTATACGTGCGGCATTAGTCAACCCTGTCCATAGTTTAAAAGATGAGTAAAACCATTCAAAGTATATGTAGTCTGAAATAAACCACGACTCTAAATTATTAAAAATGATCAAGAACTATATAAAAATCGCTTGGAGAAATCTTTGGAAAAACAAAGGTTATTCTTCCATCAACATCATTGGCCTAGCCATAGGGTTAGCATGCTGCTTATTAATTGTATTATATATTCATGATGAGTTATCTTATGATAAATACCATGTAAACAAAGACCGGATTTACCGTGTGATCAATTCCTGGGAGGAAAAAGAGCAAACCACACGCAATGATGTCTGGGGAGTTGCGCCAATAGGACCTGCTTTAAAAGCAGATTTCCCTGAAGTGAAAAATGTGGTTCAATTTTCTGGAGTGACATCCATTTCTTTAAAGAATAAAGAGAAGGTGTTTCAGGAAGAGCGTGTTTTTTTTATGGACTCAACGGCATTTGACGTTTTTAGCTGGAAAGTATTGGCTGGTAATCCAAAAACAGCCTTGACCGCTCCTTATACTGCTGTTCTAACAGCAAGTATGGCTAAAAAATACTTTGGCAATGAAAACCCGATTGGCAAAACATTGGAAGGGGGACTTGCAGCAGGTCGTGCTAACCCAGGTCTATATAAGGTCACTGCGGTTATTGAAGATGTACCTTCCAATTCTCATTTTACTTTTGATGCTTTATTATCCATGAGTACCTTTAAACAAGCACGTTCAGATATTTTTGACTCTTGGGGGTATGTAGATTTTTATACGTATGTGCTGGTCTCTGATCAATTTAATCTGCCCAA
The DNA here is from genome assembly GCF_023273895.1 of Sphingobacterium sp. PCS056. Classification (NCBI taxonomy): domain Bacteria; kingdom Pseudomonadati; phylum Bacteroidota; class Sphingobacteriia; order Sphingobacteriales; family Sphingobacteriaceae; genus Sphingobacterium; species Sphingobacterium sp. PCS056. The sequence goes on from NZ_CP096883.1 coordinate 305,296, forward strand.
TTTCAATAAAAAAATTCCTCAATTTCTTAAAAAGCATGGTGCCTCTAAGGAGGATAAGTTTAACTTCTATCTCGAACCCATGCTAGATGCCTATATGCATTCGGCAGCAGGCAGACAGCCAGGTGTAACGGGCAGTGTACAGAATCTGTATATATTTGCTATCATAGGTCTATTTATACTTTTCATCGCATGTGTCAATTTCATGAATTTGGCTACGTCCCGATCCATGGAAAGAGCAAAAGAGGTTGGTGTCCGCAAAGCAATTGGTGCTAACCATCGCAATTTGATCCTACAATTTATGTGTGAATCTTTAGCTTTAGTTTTTATCGCTGCACTGCTAGCACTGCTATTGGTTATTATACTTCTTCCGTCCATGGAAGCCTTTGCAGGTAAAAATTTTGCATGGAGCAGTCTATTCAATATGACTACACTTAGTATTTTCCTTGCCATTGTAACGATTACTGGTATTATTGCAGCAAGTTATCCTGCATTTATTTTAGCACGTTTTAAACCTGTTGAAGTATTAAAGGGTACATTTAAAACTGCTGCTGGAGGACAATTTTTAAGAAAAGGATTAGTGGTTTTCCAATTCGGCTTGTCCATTGTGCTTATTGCCGGAACCTGTATTGTCTTTTCGCAATTGCATCATCTACAGCATACCAATCTGGGGTTTCAACAAGATCAGATGCTTGTCATTGATTACAATTTTGACAATGATGTCAACAAAAATTTAGAAGCGATTAAAAATAAGTTTAAAAGAGATAAGGACGTCATTGCGGTATCATCATCACGTAGTGTTCCAGGTGCATTTTTTCCTAATGCAGGTACAGAAATAGAATCTACTGAAGGAAAAATGACGATATTGAGTCCAGCTCTCTTTGAAGTAGATATCGATTTTATCCCAAATATGGGTATTGAAATGGTTGCAGGAAGAGCATATTCCCGAGATTTTCCTGCTGACAGTGCACACTCCTTAATTATTAATGAGGCTGCTGCTAAGTTATGGGGTTATAGCAATCCACAAGAGATCATCGGAAAACATTTTGCGCAATGGGGCAAAGAGGGACAAGTGATTGGAGTTGTAAAAGACTTTAACTACCTCTCGCTACACAACAAAGTTGAAGCTCTTGCTTTACGCTTAGAACCTTGGAGCAGCAAATTTATAACGATCAAATTGCAACAAGGAAATCTTCCGGAAACTATTGCCCGTATCAAGAAAATCTGGACTGGTGTCGCTCCTCAAATTCCATTCAATTATACATTTTTGGATCAGAGTTTTAGACGTCAATATGAAGCGGATTATCGATTCCAAAGAATTTTCACCACCTTTTCAGGATTTGCTCTTTTTATAGCATGTTTGGGCCTATTGGGATTGGTAACGTATACCGCACAACAACGAACTAAAGAAATTGGCATCCGTAAAGTTTTAGGATCTAGTGTTTTTGGCATTATACAATTATTATCCATCGATTTTATTAAACTGGTTATTATAGCCATATGTATTGCGATACCTGTCGCCTATTGGGCGATGAACAAGTGGTTGAACAATTTTGCATACCATATTGATATGCAATGGTGGATGTTTGCCATAGCGGGTGTGAGTGCCTTGGTCATTGCTTTTGTGACCGTCAGTTACCAAGCTTTAAAAGCGGCAAGAGCTAATCCTGTAAAAAGTTTGAGGGATCAGTAGTATACAGCTTAATATGTACGCATGTGAACGCTAAGTGTTCGGATGCGTACACTTACATAGATGCTAGCAATAACATAAAAACCTATAAATAAGTTTATTAAAATTATGGCTTAAGGATTGGCATTATAAATTTCGAAAACAAAAAACCTAAAATGCAAACTGTCGAAAACTATTATTATGATTTTTAAATATATCAAAGCTGGATGGCAGTTTCAAAACAGAATTGAGTCTCTGGATCTTTTTAGTTGGAGCAAGTATCGCTTTATTAATCGCAGGAATGACAATTGGCTATCAGGCTATCCGTGCTGCGAAAGTAAATGTGATCGATAGTTTACGTGATGAGTGATCATCGTTTAATTAGTGGTGTTTAAGTGTTAAGTAAAGATCAAAGTCGTCGATTTCAGAAGTCGACGGCTTTGTCTGTTAAGTAAAAAGAATATTGTACAACGATTGACAATCGAAAAAATTATGATAAAGAATTATATCAAAACAGCTTGGCGAAGTATTAAGAATCATCAATTTTTCAGCATTCTCAATATCATTGGATTAGCAATTGGTATCTGCACTGCCGTTTTATTATTTGCTTATGTTCAACAAGAATTGAGCTATGATTCTATGTTCAAGAAGGGCAAAAACATTTACCGTGTCTATATGCAAACTTCTCCAGAATATAATCAGGAAAAATGGATTGCTTTACCAAATGCCGTAGGTCCTGCTGTAAAAGAGGATTTATCGGGCGTACAACAAATGACACGTTTGGTGAAAAATGATTTTGGCGCCCCTGCTTCTATCCGCGCAGGAGATCATAATTTTATTGAGAAAAATTTGTACCTAGCAGATTCTTCTCTTTTCTCCATGTTTGATTTTCAGTTTATTGAGGGAAATCAAGAGACGGTATTTCATCAACCTAAAAGTATTGCGATATCTCAATCTACCAAGGAAAAAATGTTTGGAAGCCAATCTGCTTTAAATCAAATGATTTGTGTAAATCAAAGAGATACATTTCAAGTGAGTGCTGTATATCTAGACTTGCCAAAAAATAGCACAATTGATTGTGAGATGATTTCTAATATCATGGACTCTTGGATGGGTAAAAATGTATATTGGAGTAACGCGAGTTATGAAACCTATATCCACTTGAAAGATGGTACAGATCCTCGTGATATTGCCCAACAGGCTACGAAGTTGATCGATAAGTATGTTGAAAAAGATAACCGTTTTTTTACAGCATTTTTTTTACAGCCCTTACCAAAAGTGCATCTATATTCATCAGATCTAAAAACTGGACCAACTACGCGTACTGGAGATATTCAAACGATCAGAACCCTCTCTGTCCTCGCTTTCTTGATTATTATAATTGCCTGTGTGAATTATATGAATTTAGCAACTGCTAAATCTCAAAAAAACAGTAAGGAAGTGGGCATCAATAAGGTTTTAGGGGCTAGTCGAAAACAAATCATCATTCGATTTTATATTGAAACCGCAACCATCAGCCTAATTGCAATGGCGATCGGAATATTTTTAGCCATTTTATTATTACCACTATTCAATGCCATCAGTCAAAACGATATTGCTATTTCTCAAATACTCAATTGGCAAAATGTAAGCCCTGTGTTTATAGCTTGGTTAAGTATTACCTTGATAGCTGGAAGTTATCCTGCTCTCTATCTGTCCCAAATTAAATCCATTACTTTAATGAAAAAAGGTGATAATAATGGAACAAAAAAAGTATTAACAAGACAGCTATTGGTTCTGTTTCAATTTGCGACATCTATTACCCTCATCATTGGCATCATCATTATGCTTTTACAAATGAACTTTGTCAAAAATAAAGATTTGGGTTATCAGCCTCAAAGTGTGTTATCGATCCCTATTCGATCCATAAAAGGTTTGGATAAAATCAATGCACTTAGCCATGCGATAGGAAATATTCCTGCTACTAAATCTTCCACTTACGCACAATCCATTCCAGGTTATAATGAAAGTGGTAAGACCGTATATAAATTTCTAACGGACAAACAGGGCTTACCTACACAAACAGCCGTTACATTCGGACCAATTATTGAAACACTAGGCTTGCAGTTATTAGCTGGTTCAGATTTACCGAGTATTATTGGTAAACCAGATTCGACTTGTTACGTGTTGATAAATGAAGTAATTCTTCATTTTTTAGGATATCGAACACCTGAAGAAGCTATTGGGAAACCCATCATCACAGAAATGAGTGCTACAAATTCCATTATCAGAGGAGTTGTAAGAGATTTCAATTATTCAAATTTAAAATCATCAATTGGTGGCTACACCTATTACACGATGAATAAATCACCTGAATCTCCGAGAAATTTACTCATTCGATATCAAGCAGGAGATCTGCAGGCGTATTTGTTGGAACTCAAAAAAGCGTATTCTTCTATTGCTCCAGAAGCTGCATTCGATTTCACTTTCTTAGATCAATATATCCAAAGTCAATATGAGCATGAAACACGTTCTTCTAAAGTTATGACCGTATTTTCCATGTTGACATTGTTTATTGCTTGTCTTGGTCTTTTAGGTTTAGCGGCATATACTGCAGAACTCCGGAGTAAGGAAATCGGAATACGGAAAGTACTAGGTGCAAGTACGATAGGAATTTTAAACTTGCTTTCATCAAGCTATCTAAAAATCATTTTATTGGCATTTTTAATTGCTAGTCCTATTGCTTATTATCTTTTTAATAATTGGCTTAATGATTTCATCTATCGTATTGAAATGCCCATATGGGCATTTGTAACCGCTTTATTTACGGTTATAATCATGGCACTGATGACTATTGGCTATCAAACATTAAAAGCTGCTTTTGGAAACCCCATTAAAAGTCTAAGAGATGAGTAATCATATTGACTAACCTGTTACAATCAAAAAAATGATGATAAAGAATTATATCAAAATCGCATGGCGGAGTATTTTCTCTAACAAATTTTATACGTGCATTAATATTTTAGGATTGTCTGCGGGATTAGTCGTAGGCATATTTCTGATCCTCTGGATACAAGATGAACTATCCTTTGACCGATTTCATAAAAATGAGCGCATGATTTATAAAATTGGTATTGAGGGTGGAACTGGAATAACAAAAAAAATATTTGAGAGTATCATTGCTCCTGTTGGTACTTTTGCGAAAAAAGAGATTCCAGAAGTAAAAGATGCTGTACGTATATTCAAAATCGGTGACGGCCCCATCAAGTATAAAGAAAAGACATTTATCGAAAAAAGCTTTGCTTTTGTAGACCCAAGTTATTTTTATGTGTTTAGCTTTCCTTTAATAAAAGGCAATCAAAAGTTGCCTTTTCCGGACAACAATTCAATTGTCATCACAGCAAGTACTGCCCGTCGTTATTTTGGTAATGAAAACCCCATAGGTAAAACTTTGACGATAGGTCTAGATGAACTTTGTATGGTATCTGGTGTTATCGCAGACTATCCTGAGAATTCAAGTTTACAAATACAGGTACTTCTTCCCCTTTCGAGGTTTAATGAGCAAGCCTATGTAAAAAACAAAACCACTTATGACAACAAAACATATTTGTCATCTATGGATATGGATTGGTCTAGTTTTTCCTTTGAAACTTATCTGCTGTTAAGTCCTCACGCGAACCTCACTGCTTTAACCAAAAAGTTGCAGCAGATACATGAACGCAATAAACCAGAAGATACTCCTGTACCTTATGTCGCACAACCATTGTCTAAAGTTCATTTGTACCGTATTGATGGTACTGATGGGGGTATCGGTGCTGTACATATTTTTATGGGTGTCGCGCTAATGATTATAACAATAGCGAGTATTAATTACATTAATCTTTCAACTGCACGTTCTTTAAATAGGGCCAAAGAGGTTGGGATTCGAAAAATTATTGGAGCTGGCAAAAAAGAACTTTTCTTTCAATTTATCATAGAAACTACGTTATTATTTCTTTTTGCAGTAACCATTGCAATAGCTGTTGTTTTCATGTTCTTGCCCATTTTTAATACCTTCTCTGGTAAACAAATATCTCTGGATCTATCTAATATTCATTTATGGATGTACATTTTTATCTTGCTTGTTGGAACATTAATCTTAGTTAGCATCTATCCAGCCATGCTACTATCAACTTTTGATCCGATCAAAGTCTTAAAAGGTAACCTGGGCATGAAAAAATCAAGTTCAAGAAAAGTATTGGTTGTATTACAGTTTACAGTTTCTATTGTTCTGATAACCATGACAATTGTGATTGGGCGTCAACTAGAGTTTATACGAAACAAAAATCTCGGTTACGAAAAAAAACATATCTTCACGGTTCCTATGGGATCAAAAATGGGCGAACATTTTGATGCTATCCGAAATGAATTGTTAAAAAATGGAGGCATAAATGATGTGATCCGACTTGGTCGTGATATGATCCACGGCGGTGATGCTACTGGAGATAACGATTGGGAAGGAAAACCTGCAAAGTCAAACTTATGGTTTAGTATCACCCATTCAGACCAACATACACTCGATTTCTTTAAGATAAAACTAGTAGAGGGACGAAATTTCACGGGTTCATTAGCAGACTCTACCCATTTTATCATCAATGAAACAGCTGTCAGAGAGATGGGTTTAAAAAATCCTATTGGCACTCGTTTGAGAATCAGAACTGTGCCTGGAACTATTATTGGTGTCGTGAATGATTTTAATTATGCTAGTGTACGTCAGAAGATTGAACCTATCGTCTTTAAGTTTAATCCCAAGAATTCTCGGCAGCTTTATATAAAAACGAAAGAGAATGAAACTGTTGCTGCTATAAATGCTATGGAAAAAATTTGGAAGCAATACTATAATGATATGCCTTTCACTTACAATTTTCTAGATGATAGTTATCAAAAACTATACACAAGTGAACAAAAGCAGGGTACCATATTTAATTTTTTTGCTGCCATAACCATATTAATCTCTTGCTTAGGTCTTTTAGGTTTATGTACGTACACGGCGCAGGTAAAAACAAAAGAAATTGGTATTAGAAAGGTGCTCGGCGCGACTGTTTTCCAGATTATACGGATGCTTAATAAGGAGTTTTTCATCTTAGTAATTATAGCGAATATTATTGCAGTTCCTCTTGCTTTATATTGTGCTACCGACTGGCTCCAAGGGTTTGCTTTTAGAACAACTCTACCAATATCGATATTTTTATTTTCAGGAATTCTGACATTGCTCATCACGGCACTTACTGTGAGCTTTCAATCTATTAAAGCTGCTATTATCAATCCTGCAAATAGTTTAAGAAACGAATAATTATCAAGTATCAAAAAGATTCCTACAATAAGACAATTGATTAAGAATTATGATAAAGCTATTTTTTAAAACTTCTCTAGGCCATATAAAACGTAATCCATGGAACGCAACGATCAATATCATCGGTCTTGCTCTCGGTTTTACCGTTGCTTTAATCAGTACCCTCTGGATATTGAAACAGTTTTCTTTTGATAAAAACTTTCAAAACTACGATACCATTTATCAAGTCATGGTCACAGGTACTTTCAATGACGAAATGTCTACCGATCCATCGACCTCAATTCCATTGGCAAAATGGATCGAATCTGATTTTAAAGATGAAATGGAACAAGTCACTTTATCAACAGGATTGGAAAGTACCATTTTCAAAGCAGGGGATAAAAAACTAAGTGCCAGTGGCTGCTATGCTTTAGGTAAATTTTCGGAGATCTTTAGTTTTCAAACTATTGAGGGTGAGGTCTCCACTCCTACTGACGCTAATACATTCATCATATCGCAATCATTAGCTTCTCGCTTATTTGGAAGCCAAAGTGCGATTGGAAAAATCGTTCAGCTCAATGGAAAGGATCAATATCTCGTTAAAGGGGTATATGCAGATCTTCCTCAGAATAGTACTTTTTACCAATTGGACTATATTTTACCGATTGCAGATTATTTAGCAAAAAACGAAGGGATTGCTGATGGATGGAACAATTGCTACTTTAATACTTATGTGCAGGTTACCAATAGTAAGCTGATTCCTACTATTGAATCAAAATTGACTGCGGTTTTCAAAACAAAACTCACCGATATCAATCCTGAAATACTATTGCATCCTATGGAGAAATGGCATTTGTACGAGTCTTTTAAAAATGGTAAAAATAATGGTGGACAGATTCAATACGTTTGGATGATTGCATTAATCAGCTGTTTGATCCTTTCATTGGCGTGTATCAATTTTATCAACCTGAGCACTGCCAGAAGTCTAAAAAGAGGTAAAGAAGTCGGAGTACTCAAATCATTTGGCGTCAATCGAAAACAATTAATTCAAGGCTTTCTAGTAGAATCCGTTTGGTCTGTTGGTATTTCGTTTGTATTTTCAATGCTATTCACACTCCTCCTATTACCATGGATTAATAAACTTACACATGCACAGCTCGAACTTCCATTAAGTTCGTCTTTATTTTATGCTATTTCGTTTGCGGCAATCTTTGTAATCGGATTATTAGCAGGCATCTACCCTTCTATATTTTTATCCTCCTTCAACCCGACTCTTGCTCTTAAAGGAAAACTACAACTTAGCAAAGGTAGATTTCAACCACGTAAAGTCATGGTGGTAATTCAATTTGCGATCTCCATTTTTATGATGATTGCCACTTATTTGGTTATACAGCAATTGTACCATGTCAAAGAACGCCCGATCGGCTATAATAACCAAAACCTAATCAATGTGATCAGCAGCAGTCCAGAAATCAGGAAAAATTTTGAAGTTCTCAAAAGAGACTTACAAAATAAAGGACTTATTGAAGATGCAACCCTTTCTTCGAGTTTTGTGAATAGACTTGGACTATCTGGTGGTGGGTTTACATGGGAAGGTAATGATCCTATTGAGGGCTCTATATTGGGAATATGCACAGTTGATGAAAGCTTTGGCAATACGGTAGGCTGGAATTTCTTAAAAGGGCGAAACTTTTCTAAAGATTTCAAAACAGATTCGTCTGGGGTTATTATTAATGAAGCCGCTGCAAAATTTATGGGTTTGACATCGTTGAATAGCAAAACATTAAGTAAACGCGGAAAGACTTATGAGATATTGGGTGTTATTGAAAACACCATTTCGGAATCTCCGTTTAAGTCGATCACGCCTACAGCGTATTTCTTGGATTTTCTTCCGAAAAACAAAATTACCATTGGCTTGAAAGATTATGAGCATCAAAGTCAAACACTTAAAGCTATTGGAGAAAAATTCATGGCAACGGATCCGAACCTTATATTTGAATATACTTTTACAGATCAAGCGTATGCCAAAGAATTTACTCAGATGGAAATGATTCGAAGTCTAACCAGTCTATTTACGTGTCTTGCAATCTTGATCTCATGCCTTGGGCTCTATGCTCTTGTTTCCTTTCTGACCGAACAGCGTGAAAAAGAAATCGGAATTCGCAAAGTATTGGGTGCTTCAGAAATTGGTCTGTGGAGACTCTTATCTACCGAATATATCTGGCTTACATTAATTGGTTTTCTCATAGCTGCACCATTAGCATACTTATTTATGGAGAAGTGGTTGGAAAATTATGTTTATCGTATCTCTATAAACTGGTCTATTTTTATCGTTACTGGGAGCATCGCTTTATTGATAACGCTAGTAACCGTAAGTTTTCAAGCAATCAAAGCTGCTTTGTCCAATCCTATAGATACACTAAGGAATGAATAAGAATATGATTCACATGTACGCTTACGAACGCTAAGTGTTCGAAAGCGTACACTTACAGAAGACCAATACATAGATTAAGGTGCTGAAAAACAGCATTTTAAAACAATGGCTTAGGTATTGAACTTTAAAAACAAAAATAAGACAACAGCCTAAAGTACAATACCATGATACGGAACAATTTCAAAATCGCTTGGAGAAATCTACTGAAAAGTAAGGGATATGCAACCATTAACATTATCGGATTAGCTATTGGAATGGCGGCTGTTTTGATGATTGCTATTTGGGTACAGAATCAATCACAATTTGACAATTTCTATAGTAACAAAGACAACTTATATCGTGTTTGGAATAAATATGAAGATGTAGGTCAAATCGGCATGAGTAATATCACTTCAGGCCCGGCATCTGTTACTTTAAAAGCTGAATACCCTGAGGTAGAGCATGCGGCACGTGTGTATTGGAATGTGGATAGATTATTATCTTTTGATGAGAATAAAATTAAGTCTAAAGGCACGGAGGTTGATCCTTCTTTTATGGAGATGTTTGATTTTAAACTTTTAAAGGGTAATCGCAGTCAAGTTCTCTCTGGTCCACAAAACATCATCTTAACAGAAAGCCTCTCCAAGAAAATATTTGGCGATACGGATCCTTTAAATAAAACCCTTATACTGGACAATAAGGAACCTTATCAAGTATCTGGAATTATTGCCGATTTGCCAAGCAATACCGATTTTGATTTTAACTATTTGATTCCCCTAACTAAGGCGGATAATTACTCTCCAAACTGGAATACAAGTACATTCATGACCTACATCCAACTTAAAGATGGTACAGATGTGGATGCCTTTAATAAAAAAACTAAAAAATATCATTGCAAAAAAGACAAATAACGAGTTAAAAGGTTCCCTATTTTTATATCCGCTATCTAAAATGCACTTGTATTCAAAATTTGAACAGGGTGTACCAGTTGGTGGTAAAATTGATCAAGTTAAATTGGTGGCTGGTTTGGGATTTTTGATTCTATTGATCGCTTGCATCAATTTCGTTAATCTCAGCACTGCTCGTAGCCAAAAACGAGCCAAAGAAGTAGCGGTACGAAAAGTGGTGGGTGCGCAACGCAGTAGTTTAATTGCCCAATTTTTGACGGAATCGGTATTGCTTTCATTCATTGCGGGAATTCTGTCGATCGGATTAACTTTCTTGGCACTTCCTTTTTTTAATAAAATCCTAGATAAACCGTTAGTTTTCTCCATTACAGATCCAATAATCTGGGTCTCATTAGTAGGATTTATCCTGTTAACTGGAGTGTTTGCAGGCTTATACCCTGCATTTGTACTATCCTCATTTAAGCCTATAAGATCTCTCAAAGTATTTGGAAAATCTAAAAAACTGGCTTTAAATTTTCGGGAAGTATTAGTCGTATTCCAATTTGGAATTGCGCTTATCTTAATTATTGCAACCTTGATTGTCCGTAGCCAAATTGAATACGCTGGAAAACGTGATATCGGCTATTCTCCTTCGCAACTGATCGAAATTCCTATGGAAGGTGATATGACAAAAAATTATAAAGTCATTAAATCTGAATTGATCAATAAAAATATTGCGCATGCTGTAACCCGTACGGGGTGGTCGATAACCCGAAATGCGTCAAACTCAAGTGGTAATTTTTCATGGGAAGGGGCAACTCCTGAACAAGGAAAGAAAATCGTATTCAATATTGGTAAGGCAGAAAGTGATTTTGTTAAAACTCTTGGCTTAAAGGTACTGGAAGGTCGTGACATCGACTTTGAACGGTTGGCTTCCGATAGTCTATCGGTGCTGGTGAACGAGGCTGCTATCAAAGAAATGAAATTGAAAAATCCTATTGGTAGCATCCTGAAATGGGGAAGCAACACATTTACGATAGTAGGGGTCATTAATGATTACATTAATGATTCTCCCTACAGTCCTGTTACCCCTCTTCTCATTTACCCTGCTAAAGAGTGGATGTTAAATATGGTCGTTCGTACTAACCCATCTTTGCCAATAGACCATAACTTGAAACAAATGGAGGAGATACTCAAAAAATTTAATCCAGAGTATCCCTTTGAATATAAATTTGTTGATCAGCAATTTGCGACCAAGTTTAAAGAACAGCAGCAAACTGCTCAGTTGGCACTTATTTTCTCTGGATTGGCCATTTTTATATCTTGTCTAGGCTTACTTGGACTAGCGTCGTATATTGCTGAATTAAGAACAAAAGAGATCGGTATTCGTAAAGTATTGGGTGCTTCTGTAACAGGTATAACAGCTATGCTGTCGCGAGATTTTGTAAAACTGGTACTTATAGCGATTCTGCTTGCTTCACCTATTGCTTGGTGGACCATGAATAAATGGTTAGAAGATTTTTCTTACCGCATCGAAATTCAGTGGTGGATCTTTGCAGTCGCTGGTATTGCGGCATTAACGATTGCGATATTAACGGTCAGTACACAAGCGATTAGAGCTGCGAATACAAATCCTGTAAAAACATTGAGAGATGAGTAATCTAATCGAAAATTTATCAACAAATCTGCATGGGCTAGTTTACAAAATACAAGAATTTAAAAGCATAAAATAATGATCAAGAATCATATCAAAATAGCATGGCGTAATATTCGGAAGAATAAGGGCTTTTCATTACTCAATATGTCTGGGTTAACAATGGGAATAACCTGCTTTCTTCTATTAGCTACTTATATCTATCACGAATCCAGTTATGAACGCTTTTTCTCTCATGCTGATCGGCTTGCTTATTTTAGTTTATCTTACAAATCTCCAAATAGTTCTGAATTGGTCTCATCGGGCACAACGCCCACTGGATTACAACAGGTCCTACAATCAGAGTTTCCTGAGGTAGAGCAAGCGAGCCGCTTATATGCTTACACTCAAGCGGGATTAATTGATATTGATGACCAATCTTTGAAAGAAAATAAGCTTTACTATGCAGACCATAATTTGTTTGAAATATTGGATTACCAATTTATCGAAGGAAGTAAAAAACATGTACTCGAAGGTCCGAATCAAATTGTGCTTACGGAGAGTTTGGCTAAAAAATATTTTCCGAATGAACCTGCCACGAACAAAACTTTGGTCATTGATAAGGTGAATTGGAAAGTGACTGGAGTTATACAGGATCTACCGAGCAATACGCAGTTGCAATTTTCTGCAATCTTATCTAATCAGGGTTTAGCTCGTTACAAAGAATCATCCTGGACTTCTGCTAATGATATCACCATAGCCTTATTGGCCAATGAGATGAGCTTCCAATCAGTTCAACTTAAGCTGGATAATCTGGTCAAGAATAAGTTTAATGATGCTATTAAACAAGGTTATCAATTTGGTTTCCAAATAGAAAAATTAACCGATATTCATCTGCACTCAAAAACATCAGGTACTGGAAATATACTCTATGTCTACATACTAGGAGCCTTAGGTATTGCGCTAATTGTCTTGACCTGCATTAATTTTACAAATTTAATCCTTGCACATGCTATAGAGCGCAAAAAAGAGATCGGCGTAAAGAAAGTGTTGGGAGCCCGCCGTCAAAACATTTTTTTCCAATTTTTATTGGAATGCAGTGTGATGATTTTAATTTCCTTATTGCTGAGTATATTGGCAACTTTTCTTCTTTTGCCGGTTTTTAGTCATTTTATGGGGGTAGATATCAGCATTAATATATGGGACAAACCTGCTGTTTATCTATCCTTATCGACATTCTTTATTGCCTTATCAATACTTGCTGGCGGATGGCCAGCTTACTCAATTTCTAGCTTAAAACCGATTTCAATCTTTAAGAGTAAACTGAGTGAAAAGCGAACTGGAATATCGCTGAGTAAAATACTGATTGCTTTCCAATTTTGTATTTCTATATTTTTTATCATTTGTACTTTATTTGCAAGTAGACAAATGGAATTTATTCAATCTAAAAATACTGGATTGGATCGCTCTGATATATTGGTGATTGATGGACGGGGATGGAAGGACAAAGAACGTCAGTTACTGAAAGACAAGTTGAGTCAGTTAAATAGTGTCAAAGGAATGACTGCTTCCTATGACAATCCTGTAAATATACAAGGCGGTTATAGCATCAGTGATGTGGAGGGGCAACCGACGGATTTTTCTATTAATGTAACGGCTATCCCGATTGAAAAAGACTTTGTATCGTTATTTAATATTAAATCAGTTGCTGGCTCCCCTCTTTCGGATACGGACATATTAAGAGCAAGAGATACCGTATCTCCTGAAAATAGTTTTATTATCAATACGTTAACGGCATCAGCGCTGGGCTGGAGCCCTACAGAGGCTGTCGGTAAGAGAATAAATTTAAATGGTCGTAAAGGTTCTATTAAACAAGTTGTTGAAAGCTTCAATTTCACCTCACTGCATAATGAGATTAGCCCTGTTGTCCTCTTCCCCGAGTATGATTATTTTGGAAATATATTCATCAAGCTTAATGCACAAGTTCCGATGCAGGATGCTATCAATCAAGTAAAAACGATCGTGAAAGAAATTGATCCGAAAAACACCTATGAATATCACTTTCTTAATGATGACTATAATCAACTTTACCTCCAAGATCAACAGACTACCAAAGCGATGCAACTGTTTTCATTTATTACCATTACCATTGCGTGTATGGGCTTATTTGCTCTTTCCACTTATACGGTTCAACAACGGATCAAAGAGATCGGTATCCGTAAAGTATTGGGTGCGTCTGTATTAAAAATAGTTAAGTTATTAAGTTTTGATTTTCTAAAATTAGTCGTATTTGCTTTACTGATCAGTGTTCCTTTTGGTTGGTTGGCGATGTACAAATGGATGGATAATTTTGCATATCATATTGAACTGGATTGGTGGGTATTTGTATTTGCTGGATGTGTCGCGTTAACAATTGCTTTTTTAACGATAAGCTACCAAACTATACGTGCAGCAATTATCAATCCTGTTGAATGCTTACGAGATGAATAAAATAGTCATTTTGAATAGACACCTCTTGATAAAATAACAATGATCAATAACTATATTAAAATCGCTTGGCGTAATTTGCTAAAAAATAAAGCTTTTTCAAGCATCAATATCATTGGATTGGCCATTGGTATGGCAGGGGCTTTACTGATCGCACTTTGGTTACAAAATATGCTGAGTATGGATCGCTTTCATATGAAGGGTGATAGACTGTACGTGATCAGTAATCGGGATATGAATCAGGGACAGGTGTGGGCTTGGGTGAATACACCAAAAATTATGGGGCCTACGTTGAAGAAAGATTTTCCAGATATTGAAAAATTCACGCGTTATGATCAATTTAATAATTTTCTAACGACCTATAACAATAAAAAAATCGTATCTCAAGTCGCATTTGTTGATCCTGGTTTTTTTGATATGTTTAGCTTTCCTATAGTCAAGGGTAATAAAAATAAATTGCTTCAAAATGCAAATTCCGTTGTTTTGACACAAAAGTTTGCTGAGACTTTATTTGGAAACTCTGATCCTGTGGGCAAAACCATCAAAATAGATTCTGTAAACTTAGTGACAGTGGATGCTGTATTACAAGATCTACCCAATAACACCAGTATGCAATTTGACTATTTGCTGTCATGGGAATATGCTAAAAAAATTGGCTATACGGATGAAAACTGGCAGAACAACTCCATCGAAACATATGTTCTGCTACGGGAGACAACACCATTAGAAGCCTTTAACAACAAAATAAGGCTTGTTAGTCAAAATCATATTAATGTGGGCAATAATGAAATCAGGTCGACAAATGAAATCTTTGCATTCCCTTATCAAGATGCCTATTTGTACAACAAAAGTGTTAATGGCGCTTATACTGCTGGTCGCATTCAATTGGTGCATTTATTTACTTGGATTGGCTCATTTATCTTGTTGGTGGCTTGTATCAATTTCATGAACTTGAGTACTGCTCGTTCTGAGCGAAGGGCTAAAGAGGTAGGCGTTCGAAAGGTGGTAGGTGCTGATCGTAAAAGTCTGATTGCACAGTTTATTGTAGAAAGTGTTTTAATCAGTTTTGCCGCCATGATACTAGCAGTAGGCTGTATCATCTTAATTCTTCCGGCATTTAATAATTTAGTTGAGAAAAATCTTCATATTTCCCTACTTTCTGGCAGCAATTGGTTATTTTTAATTATTTTCACGATTATTACAGGTGTTTTGGCAGGTAGCTACCCTGCATTTTTCCTGTCCTCTTTTAAACCGCTAAAAACGTTAAAGGGAAAATTAAACTCTTATAAAAGGGGCTTAAGCGTACGCTCTATTCTGGTTATCTTGCAATTTTCAATTGCTATTATTCTGACAATAGCAACCATTATTATATTCCAACAGATTCAGCATACTAAAGATCGGGATCGGGGTTATGATGACAATGGGTTATTAGTGAGCAGTATTTCTGGAGAACTTGAAAAGAATTATTTAAATCTTCGTAACGAATTGCTGGCTAGCAATGCTGTTGTTTCTGTTTCTAAAAATATGTCGCCAGTGACTGATCGATATAGCAATGGCATGGGGTTTTCCTGGCCTGGAAGTAGCGAAAGCGATAAAAAAGTATCGTTCAATCGTTTCAGTACGGATGCTGATGCGGTTGAAAATTTAGGATTTACACTTTTATCAGGTAGAGATATTGATATTTATAAATATAAAACTGATAGTAATGCAATGTTATTGACAGAAACTGCTGTTAAAAGCATGCGATTACAAAATCCGATTGGTCAGGTTATCCATGGAGATAGAGAGGACTGGACTGTAGTAGGTGTAATCAAAGATTTCATCGTTGATTCACCATATGGTGAAACTTTACCGATGATTATTTTTGGTCCTAAATCTTGGTTTACAAATATCCACTACCGATTGAACCCAAACAATAGTACTGTTAATAATTTAAAAACGGTAGCGGATATCTTCAAAAAATTCAATCCGGATTACCCTTTTGAGTATAAGTTTATTGATAAAAATTTTGAAGCTAAATTTAAAGAGACGCAATCTATTGGTACTCTGTCTATGCTTTTTGCGGTATTGACCATCTTTATTTCTTGCTTGGGTTTATTTGCTTTGATTGCTTATATGGCAGAAACGCGTATGAAAGAAATTGCTGTCAGGAAAGTCTTGGGTGCATCTATTGGACAATTAACATCTTTGCTTTCTGTTGATTTTATTAAATTAGTGCTTATGGCCATCCTTATTGCATCGCCAATAGCATGGTGGGTTATGGATAATTGGTTACAGGATTATAATTATCGCATAGAAATTCAATGGCAGTATTTTGCTGCTGCTGGATTGATGGCTATTTTGATCAGTTTAGCCACCATTAGCTTCCAAACGATTAAAGCTGCTCTTTCAAATCCTGTTGATAGTTTGCGGGATGAGTAAGTGTGTTATGAGAATAAAACGATCCGCGGTAAGAAAAATATGTTCTACGTAAACCCAATCTGATGGACGCGGTTACTATTTTAATGAGATCAACTAATATCGAAGGCAAAAAACAGGATAATGCTAAAAAACAATATAAAAATCGCTTGGCGTAATATTATAAAGCGTAAATACGAAAGTTTAATCAATCTTGTGGGTTTGATTTGTAGTATTACTTTTGTCATACTTGTAGGGGCTTATGTCTGGGAAGTACATCAAGTTAACAGCCAACTACGCCATAAAGAACAGCAGTACCTACTACAAAGTAATTATAAAAAAGAAGGTTTTGGTATACCATTAACAAGTATTGGTGCTTTGCCAAAGGCTTTAAAAGAAGAATATCCTCAATTGGTGGCAAATTACTATCGAATCGATGGATTGACCTGTATTGTTTCCCATGGTCAGCAGATATTCGAAGAAGGTACAGTTGTTGGAGATCCTACCTTATTGGACATGTTCGGCTTCCAATTGTTTGAAGGAAATTCAACAACTGCATTAACAAAACCATTCAGTGTAGTCATCACCGAAAAAGCCGCTAAAAAATATTTTGGAAAACTAAATGTTTTAGGTCAAACGTTGGAAATCAAAAACTTCAATGGCGATAAGCAGCCTTTCACGATCACAGGTGTAATCATAGAAAATACACAGAATTCCGTAATGCACTTAAATGATGCCATGAAATCCGATATCTTTCTACCTATAGCAAGTGAATCTTATTTTGGAAGGTCTATCGACAACTGGCACAATCCTTATATCGTTTCTTTTATCGAGCTTCAAAAAGGAATTACTCCTGATCAATTACATGCTCCTATTCAGGATCTCATAAAGCGGAATATGGATGCGGAATTTTCTTTAAACTATACCCCAGATCTAAAACCTTTAAAAAGCTACTTTTTAGATGACAACAACGGGGCTATTCGTAAAATGATTTCTACCTTACTTTGGATTGCAGGTTTCGTTTTACTAATGGCTGTCATCAATTTCATCAATATCACGATCAGTCAAAACTTCTCACGCCTTAAAGAGATGGGGGTGCGCAAAGTAATGGGTTCATCTCGTACACAGATTATAGCTCAATTACTTACTGAATATGTGATTACGCTAATTATTGCTGTTATATTGAGCCTTCCTTTGTATGTATTGTTAACTCCCGTGTTTGAAGGTATCTTTATGCGTGAACTACCGACATTGACAGCTCTTCCTGCTGCATTTTTTATTTTATTATTTCTATTTGCTTGTATGGTCGGCTTTTTTGCTGGGATCTATCCTGCAATAAAACTATCAAGCAATGGTATATTGGAGTCTATAAAAAATAAATTCACTCAAAATAACAATAAACAGGTTATTCGTCGGGTATTAATCTTTATACAATTTGCTGTGGCTATTATTATCTTAATGGCTACTATTATTATATCCAAACAGATCGATTTATTTTTACATGGCAACTCTGGGTATAATAAGGAATCGGTATTGACGGTACAGGTACCTCGTGATTGGAGTGAAGTAGGATTAAAGAAAATGGAAACTACTCGAAATGAGTTTGAGAGGCTTCCGCAAATCGAATCGCTAAGCCTTTCTTATGAAATCCCTGGATTCATTGGAGGGAATAACAGTACATTAATAAACAATAAAACAGAAAAAGAAGTCAATACGAAAGTGATCATGTCTGATGACCATTTTGCAAAAACGTATCAAATTCCAATATTAGCTGGAACATTTTTATCTAAAAACACAGCTGATCATCAGACTTCTTATATTGTGATCAATAGAAAGGCGATGCTTGCGTTGGGATTTAAACAACCTGACGAAGCTGTCGGACAAACGATTGGATTGGATGATGAACATCAATATGTCACGATTTCGGGTGTAACTGCAGATTTTATTCCCAACTCTATGCTGGAAGAAACCGCTCCTGTTGTATGGATAGATATAAACAAATCATTGCAGTTTCGTTATTTTAGTCTCCGGTTGAAGGCTGGAAATTTGAGTTCTTCTATGTCAGCATTAGAACAAAAATGGAAAGAGTTACTTCCGGATGCTCCGTTTCAATATCAATTTACGGATGAACGTATTCAGAAATTGTACAAGACAGAACTCCAGTTACAGCGTGCCTCACAAGTCGCTTCCATCGCTGCTCTTTTAATTGTATCGTTGGGAATAATTGGTTTGATTACATTGTCCATAAATTTGCGTAATAAAGAAGTAGGTGTACGCAAAGTTCTGGGAGCTTCACTATCACATTTAATTTTACTTTTCTCAAAAGAATTTTACATGATTTTTGTTTTGGCTTTATTAGTGACGATACCTATTAGTTATATACTTATGCATATCTGGTTACAAAATTATAGCAGTCGAATCGAGATTGACTTACTCACGTATTTGCTTCCACTGGGTTTTTTAACTTTATTATTGGGCACATTGATCATAGGTATAATATATCGTGCTACACGATTTAATCCGATTGAAAAATTGAGAGATGAATAAAAAAAACATAAGATGCTAACTAAAGTATACACCGATCAATTATCAGTCGGTGTATAAATATGGTGCTTGTAAGGCTTAAGATTTTGAGATGACTTCGAGCCTAATTTAAAAACAGTGCTCGATTCTCTATCTTTTCGTGAACTGTTATACCTGTAAATAAGCAACGCCAGAAAAATTCTTTTTACTTGAAATCCTTTGTTCCAAATGATATTTTTCCTTATTATCTACATAATTTTGTAAAACAACTTTCAGATTTTTAGGAGCTATAGAGCTATCAATTGCATCTTGACATTTATATAATATTTCATATGCGAGTCTTTCTTGTGTAAAATATCCTTTCTCAAATAGCTTATCCATTAAATTCTTTAATTGTTCTATTTCATTAGCGGTTGAATTGCTAAAGCTATCAATATCATGTCTGGAGTCCATTAACAAAAAAATGGTTTTAAAAGCTTCTTTGTTTTCATCCAGCTGTTTGAGCTCATAAATCACACGATCACTACAAATAGTTTTAAACATCTTATAATTAAACTTTTGATGATCAATATCAACAGAATTAGGATAAACTACGCCAGCATTATAATCTAACACCTGTGTAAACACGAAGAGATCATGGGCATAAATACTCTTTATCTTGAAACTTTCTATTTTTTCAATAAAGTCATCTTCTTTTCCCATTAAAAATGAAACTTCTTCTGTAGATAGATTTTTTGCTGTCCGGAGTAGCATCATGCGGTATAAAATGATGATTTCAATTTCACTACACCGAATTTTGTACTCTTGAATTGTTGGGGGAGATTGCTTCTTTTTCATAATTACAATTTATATAGATATTCTATACAAAAGAAAGGAATAACTAGCAATATTCAAAATATTTGTATATATAATAACAACATTTAATATATTTAGCTATACACATGAATAGAAAAATAAATATACTGTATGACAAAACTTGGAGAAATTCTAGCAAAAAAATCTGTCAATAAATCAATGGTAGCGCGCAAGACAGGATTAAGTAAAGCACGAATCAACGAACTCACCATGAATGATACGGCAAAATTAAGATTAGATGAAATGTATCTCATTGCGCTAGCAATTGATAGTGATCCGAATGAAATGATGCTTAAATTATGTGAAGACCTACGTCTAAAAGATTCAATTTAACCGCATCTATTTGATAGACTATACTTTGTTTTGTATTTAGCCGCTATATGAGCTCTTCCATTAATAGCTGATTAAGACATTTGTACGATATTGAACGTAAACTGTTCGTTATCGTACAAAATTTTGGCCCTTAAAAATCACAAATAACTAACCAACAGCAACATACAGATTTGGCAATGCAATTGTTTTCATGATAATAGACTCCTTCTCATCATGATTTGACAGGATTTATCGAAAATGAAATTGTTATGCTTGTAAATAATCTTAAAATCGCTTGGCGGAATATCACAAAGAATAAATTGTACTCCAGTATCAAAATTGGTGGATTTGCTTTTGGTATTGCTATCTGTTTATTGATTGTTCTCTATATTAAACATGAAACTAGTTACAATAAGTTGTACCCTGCTATGGAGAGGGTTTATCGTCTTGTTGTTCAGGCACCAGAAGGTAATAAAATCAATCGATGGGTATCTCTTTCTGCTCCTGGTGCGGCCACATTAAAAGATGAAATTCCTGCTATAGAAAGTTCGGGACGTATGCTTCCTAATCCTCAATTCGGTGCAGGTAGCAATCAATTGACTATTAATAGTTTGCCTGAAAGTCATTATGATGATGGATTTGTTTATATCGATCAATCCATATTGGACATGTTTCCCTCTCCTATGCAATACGGTCAATTGCAACATGCGTTAGATAAACCGAATACCGTGGTTCTGACAAAAAGTAAGGCAATTAAATATTTTAAAGGAAATCCTATTGGACAACAGATCTATTTGAACAATGACAAATCCAAGAGTTACACCATCACAGGGGTTATCGATGATACCCCTAGCCATTCTACATTATCTGGTTATGGTTTTTTCATGTCACTGGCTGGTGAACCATTTTATCCAGGTGAACAGCAGAAATGGACGAGCAATAATTATACGATCTATATCAAATTGAAGCCTGAAACAAATGTCAGCCTCGCAGAGCAAGAAATTTTCAAAACTTACATCTCCGGACATTATATTCCTGAACTGATCAAAGCTGGAAGAAAAGTTGGTCCTATCGTGAATCAAATTAAAATCAAGCTTCAAAATGCGCTGGATATCCACCTATATTCAGCAGACATCGAAGATGATCGCGTATCAACATTGAATCGTGGTGATATTCGTATGGTATGGACTTTTGCTGCGGTAGCTTTTTTTATTTTGTTGATTGCAGGTATTAATTTTGTCAACTTATCAACTGCTAATGCAACAAATAGAGCAAAGGAAATAGGTATTCGTAAGACTATTGGTTCGAGCAGGAATAGTTTGATCAGTCAATTTATGATCGAAGCATTAAGCTATAGCTTTCTATCTTTACTCTTAGGTGTTCTTTTAGCAAATCTGCTATTACCACTTTTCAATAACATCGCTAATAAATCAATTCAGATGCCATGGTTCAACTGGTATTTCATTCCTTCATTGGTACTTTCTACTGTTATCATCGGTGTTGTAGCCGGTATTTATCCTGCGCTCTACCTTTCTGGTTTTAGACCTATCGCGGCATTAAAAAATAAATTAATCGGTAACGTACGCAAACCCTCGCTGAGAAATGGTTTGGTCATTTTTCAATTTGCGACCTCCATTATTTTAATTATTGGAGCACTCATCAGTAATCAACAAATACAATATATCCTTCAAAAAGATCTGGGGTTTAGCAAAGATCAGGTGATCGTCCTTCGTGGATTGAATGCTGTCGACGATAAATTAAGCCCACTTAAACGTGAACTTTACGCCCTTCCTACTGTCACCCATGTTTCTATTGGCGACTATTTGCCTGTTCCGATCGATGGAGCGAAGAGAAATGGTAATGCCTTTTGGTTGGATGGGAAGCGAGAACAAGACTTGGCAACACAGGGGCAATTCTGGAGAATAGATGAAGAGTATCTTGACACTTATGGAATTAAATTGATTGAAGGGCGTAATTTTAATCCGGAAATGGCTTCGGATAGTATGGGCATCATTGTCAATAAACAAATGATAGCAGAACTGGGCATAAAAAATCCGATTGGCTCAAAAATCACAAATGGGGAGACCTGGACGATTGTAGGTGTGGTCGATGATTTTATTTTTGAATCTTTAAAAGGTGAGGGCATTGCTCCTATCGGTTTGGTGTTGCGCGATAGCCCTTCTCTGTTGTCCATTAAAGTACAGCCTCAAAACATGGACGAAACATTGGCTTCGATCACCAAGGTTTGGAATCAGTTTAGTCCAAACCAAAAGATCAATTATAGTTTTATGGATGAAGGTTTTGAAGCTTTATATCAAGATGTAAAACGGACAAAAAATATGTTCACCTGCTTTGCTGTAGTTGCTATTTTTATCGCTTCACTGGGTTTATTTGGTTTGGTAACCTATATTACTCAACAGCGGACTAAAGAAATAGGTATTAGAAAAGTGCTTGGAGCGAGCCATATGAGCTTGTTAAAATTACTGTCAGAGGATTTCATAAAACTGGTGTTTGTCGCCATTGTCATTGCCATACCAATCGCTTGGTGGGCAATGAACCAATGGCTTGCTGATTTTAATTACAGAATTAATATCAATTGGGTATATTTTATTGTTGCTGGAGGATCTGCCATTTTGATCGCCTTATTGACGATTAGTTTCCAAACAATAAAAGTGATCCGTACTAACCCAGTGGATAGCTTAAGAAATGAATAGTTAAGCGCAACTAATGGATCTTCTGTTGGACGCAGAGATGTCTTCAATTCGTAAAAACACGTTGTCCATAACTGAACGTTTACTGTTCGATATTGAACAGTAATAACAGGTATAGAAACAATAACATACTGATAACTAGACTGTAATTAAAATGGCAAAGCAATTGTATTCTTTTATTTATAGAATAAAGACACAAATTTCATTTTTAATTATAAAAAAATAAGCGAAATATGATCTTAAATGAAATCAAAATTGCATGGCGGAGCCTTTATAAGAACAAGGCTTTTTCCTTGTTAAATATATTTGGATTGATGTTAGGCTTTACTGGTTTTCTCTTATACTATCAATATATTAATAGAGAAACAAGTTATGATAAATGGAATCCGAATTATGATCAAATCTATTTGGTTGGACTAGCGGATAAAGGTGGTTTTTCGGATGAAACAAACGTCATGCTTGCTCCTTTACTAAAAGAAAGTCTACCAGAAATCGTAACCGCTGGTCGAAAAATCAATTATAATTTTGGGACTTATCCACTATTTGGTGAAAATACAGTATTGGTTAAAAATGCTGCAGTGATAGATTCGGCAGCTGCACATATTTTTCAAGTAGAAAATAAGACGGGCAACTTATATAGAAGTAAAATACAAAATGAAGCTACCTTAGTAAAGGAGACTGTTGCACAAAAAATATTCAAAAAAGGTGATCTAAATTTTGATACTCCCAAATCCATTCCTGTTTTAAGTTTACAGCTGGATCAACATGAATTTATTTATGGAATAAGTAAAGATAATGGTCTTTCTTTGATTGATCATGATCTACTTGTTATAAAGGAACCTGAGGATGTGTTTGCTGGCGAAAACCCTTTTTCATACCAAACATATATTCAGGTAAAAGATGGAACAAATATTCCTGAATTGGTTAAAAAAATCGATGCCCTCTACCAAGACAAAATCGCTTCAAAAGTACAACCTCCGACTTTGATTAAAGGTGAAATTTACTTAGATCCTTTATCTCATTTGCATTTAAGACCTAAAACGGGTAGCAATACCCCTTATCTGATGCTCTGGATAATCGGAAGTATATCCATTATCATCCTGATTTTAGCTTCAGCTAATTTTGCCAATATGATCATTGCACAGGCTGATCGAAGAATCAAAGAACTGGCATTAAAAAAGATTTTAGGGAGTTCTCGTTGGGCTATCATTCGTCAATTACTTTTAGAGGTGTTTATACTCACCTTTATCGCGGCTGCCTGTAGCTTTATGATCCTGAATATAACAGGAAATATATTACAAAAATGGTTTAATGACGACTTGAAACAATATATATTAAATCAGGATACGCTATTATATCTGTCCATCGGAATCGTGGGTACAACCTGTTTATCCGGTATTTATCCTGCCTTTGTTCTTTCGGGATTCAAATCTGTTCATTTGCTAAAAGGTAAACTTAATCACACTCAGGGCAAAAGTATGCTCCAAAGCAGTTTGTTGGTCTTTCAAATCAGTGTAGCATTACTTTTTATCAGCGGGATGATTGTCATACATAGTCAAATCAACTATATGCAAACCACGGATAAAGGATTCGAACCTGAGCAAGTCATCAATTTTAAGGGCTTGGGGATGTATTATGATAATAAATTGGATGGTACTTACCAAAACTTAAAGGAAAGGCTGGAGCAAGATCCCAGTATCTTATCAGTAGCTTCGGCTACAAATATACCTGGAGAGGCAGAGCTTCCACTAACAGTACAATTTAAACATAATCACAAGCAACTTGATCTGGAACATATCGGAATTGATAAAAATTATTTTAATACGTTGAATATAGCTATACTAAAAGGAGATATACCTATTTCAATCAAACAACTTCTTCAGGACTCATCGTCACACTATGCTGTGATCAATGAATCTGCAGCAGCATTTTTAAATGTAGATCAACCTATCGGGGCTCAGATAGCAGGCTGTGATGTGAATTTTCAAATCGTCGCGGTAGTAAAAGATACAAAAGCCTACGGCTTTGAGAATAATGTTAAACCGACTGTCTACTCTTATAAAAATGAATGTGGAACAGTCAGACCTCAGGGCACATTAATGGTAAAAGCGGTCAAAGGAAAAGTTGATCAGGCTATTGAGATCGTAAAAAAAGAATGGCAACAAAATCCATCGACAAAGTCACTGCCTCTTGAATATGCTTTTATGGATCAACAATATGCTTTGTTGCACAAAAAGCAAGAAGAAATGCAGACTGCTTTTAATAGCTTCACTTTTTTGGCGGTTATCATTGCCGCTCTTGGTCTTTTTAGTATGGCTGCTTATCAAGTAACCGTACGTAAAAAGGAAATGAGTGTACGCAAAGTTTTAGGTGCTTCTGTTAAGACGATTTTCATACAGCTGAATAAGCCCTTTTTTCAACTTTTTGTTATTGGTGGATTAGTCTCTATTCCTCTGACTTATTTGATCCTTAATAAATGGTTGGAAAATTTCGCTTACCGAATTGAACTGCAATGGTGGTACTTCACGATTGCCCTGGCAATTATTTTCATTATCATTTGTATTTCCATCGGCTACCAAACTCTAAGAGCAGCAAAAGCAAACCCGATAGATAGTCTAAGAAATGAATAGGGTATACATGATGTCAGGTATTGACCTAAATACGGACTGAAATCGCGATAAAACAAGAACTTATTAGTAAGTATATAAAAAATGCTTTTGGCATTGTTAACAATTAGAAATAACCAACAAAAAGATAGATAAAATGATACAGCTAAAGCACTTATTTAAATGGTATAATGTTGGAAGTACTCGTTCATTTGTACTTAAAGATGTGAGTCTAACTATTGAACAGGGAGAATTTATTTCGATCATGGGACCATCAGGTTCTGGAAAATCAACGTTGTTGAACATCATCGGTATGCTGGATGCTCCAGATGAAGGTGAGTACTTTTTTCAGGGTGAAAATGTTCTGGATCTAAAACAGAAGAAAAGAACACAACTTTTTCAATCGCACATGGGATATGTCTTTCAATCTTATCATTTACTCGATGAGATGACCGTATATGAAAATATTGAAACACCATTGATCTATAAAAACAAATCTTCGTCTGAACGTAAATCTATCGTCAGCGATTTATTAGATCGTTTTAACATCGTAGGAAAAAAAGATTTATTTCCTTCACAATTATCTGGTGGACAGCAACAAATTGTAGGTATTGCTAGAGCTTTGGCAGGTTCTCCTTCTCTCCTATTGGCTGATGAACCCACTGGTAATCTAAACTCTAAACAGGGGGAAGAAATCATGGAGTTGTTTCAGCAGCTCAATGCCGAAGGAGTCACCATCATTCAGGTGACACACTCTGAAAAAAATGCCACTTATGGTAAGAGAACCATCCACATGCTGGATGGTCAATTAAAGTAATTTTTTAACCATATACCTAAATATATCCCTGCATATGCATCATTTGGCATATCGCAGGGATTTTTATTAAATTTGTATATGGATGAAAAAGAATTACAGGCTTTGGTACACCTATTGGATGATCCGGATCAACTTATTGCTGAGGAAATCGAAAATAAGCTTTTAAGTTTAGGTCCTGATATCATTCCATCTCTTGAAGAATATTGGGAATCTGCATTTGATCCTTATATCCAGGAGCGTTTAGAAAAAATTATCCACGCGATACAATTTGATCAAACAAAGAGTGAACTTTTAGTTTGGAAAATGAGCAACTCATTTAACCTTCTAGAGGGCTTATTGATTATCAACAGCTACCAGTACCCATCTTATAATAATAATCTCATACGCATTACCATAGAGGAGTTAAAACGAGAGATATGGATGGAACTGCGCTATGAAATGACTCCTTACGAAAAGGTATCCCTGATAAATTATATTTTATTTGAAAAATTTGGTCTTTCAGGAAATACAAATGACTATCATAATCCTCAAAATTCGTTTATTGGAAGGGTGCTGGAATCCAAAAAGGGGAATCCTTTGACACTTTCTTGTATTTATAGCATCATTGCTCAAAAATTAGATATCCCGATTTTCGGCATTAATCTGCCTAAACATTTTATTTTATCTTATTTAGCTGAGAACCAAACTGAGGATCATTTATTGTTTTATATCAATGCCTTTAATAAGGGGCAAGTGATGCAAAAAGCCGATGTGATTTCATTTCTGAAACAGCTTAATCTTCCACTATCAAAAGAATTTATGATGCCTTGTGATAATGTAATGATACTAAAAAGAGTATTACGCAATCTGATCACTGCTTACGAACAAAATGAAAGTGTCAGCAAGAAACAAGAAGTCGAAATACTCTTTAAACTCTTAGCGGAATAGGAGATTAGAAATCTTCTCCAGGTCCTCTTGCATCCAATGATAAGGCAACGGGTGTCAATGTATATTGTTTGATCTTATTTGGTGCTACATTACCTGTATCATTAATTAAGAAACGGGAAACAATTTTCGAATCGGCATCAGCTACGTATAGGTATTTTGCTCCATCGCGATTGTCTATCGCAACATCTAATGGTCTTACTAAACCTGTTGTGCTACCTGTAATAATACGTGTGGGGTCAATTGCACGATCACCTGTGGCCGATAATAAGGAAGAAGCCTTTTCAAACAATAAGATCCGACCAACATTTGGGTGTCCTCCAGTTCCTGCTGTATAACAGGCTACCGCCAATAAATCTTGGCGTGCCGAATAACTAAATCCTCTCACTTCACCCTGATTTGCGATCGTTAAAACCGCTTTTGGTGGAAATTGAGTTGCTGTTAAAACTGAATCTGCTGGAAGATTTTTTCTCAATATATCTCGAAATATGGCTATTCCTCTCTTCTCCCCTGTGACTGACATTAATAAATCGGCATTATCTTCGGTGTTCTTAAAAGCCATCGTCCAAGGAGTAAGTGTTCCTAAGGCTATTTCCTGAGATCTTTTAGCTTTTCCTCTGAAATTTCCAGGCTTTTGAAATAAGTAAATATGTGAAGGATTGGATCCAGCACCAAGATTAGACACGTACAGATTTTCAGAACCCTTATTATAATGATAGGCTAAGCCCGTCACATTTCTCAATAAACCATTTGAAATTAAGCCTTTATAAGCAGGAGCTCCGGTCTTTGCATTTACAGACATGACTTGAATACTTGTATCATTTACCGAGCCAGCACCATTAGCACTGCTTTGAAAAATAAACTTTGCAATTGGACTAAAGGATATTGCAGCTCCGCCTTTTATTCCTGAATTATAGGATAAAGCGGGTTCAAAAGTTAAAGTATCAGCACGATCGATGATATCAATATTATTGTAGGGAGGCCGAGATTCGTCCAATTGAAATTCGGAAAAAGAGATATAAAGTCTAGAAACGGAAATCTTTGCCAATGCTGGTTCATCATCTTCTCGAACACAAGAAGTTAAACATGTTACAATCGCAAAAAAAAGAAGCGTTATATATACTGATAGTGATTTCATTTTTAATCTGATATAGGTACAAATCTACAAATATGCTCGAATATAAAGATAAAAAAAGAGAGATTCAGTGTGTGGCAATAAATTCTATTTCTCAAATATTTGTTAGTTCAGTACTTTTTGAGTAAAATTGCCAAACTTTTATCAGTAAAATAGCAATGGAAGAGAAGGAGTTCATCAGAGAAAAGTTAACATTACCTAATGAGGGCAAGAATTTGCTTTTACACTCATGCTGTGCACCCTGTGCTGGTGAAGTAATGGAGGCTTTAATCAGCTCGGATATCAAATTCACGATCTATTTCTACAATCCCAATATTCATCCTCGTAAAGAATATGATTTGCGGAAAGAGGAAAATATTCGTTTTGCAGAAAAACATCATATTCCTTTTATCGATGCCGACTACGATGTGGACCACTGGTTTGATTTGGCAAAAGGAATGGAAAACGAACCTGAGAAGGGTATTCGTTGTACGATGTGTTTTGATATGCGCTTTGAGAAAACAGCAGAATATGCTGCTGCAAATGGATTTGATGTGATTTCAAGTTCACTTGGAATCTCCCGTTGGAAAAACATGGATCAAATCAACGATTGTGGTGTTCGTGCTGCATCCCGTTACGAGGGTATGGATTATTGGACATTCAACTGGAGAAAGAAAGGTGGTGCCATTCGAATGTTAGAAATTTCTAAAAAAGAACGTTTCTATATGCAAGAATACTGTGGCTGTGCCTACTCGTTACGAGATACCAATCGATGGAGAATGGAGACTGGTAGAGAAAAAATAGAACTAGGTAAAAATTATTATGAATAACTGCTTGCTGAAAGGCATATAAATGAATCCAGATTGAAATATATTTTTAAAAAAAGTTTCAATTCTAACTTATTTATATATACCTTTGCAGGCTCAAATGCAAGATTGTGAAACATCTAAAACAATACAGAATACCGTTTTCGGGGCTAAATGCAGGGAAGCACAATTTTGAGTTTGAAATAAATAAAAAGTTCTTTGATTGTTTTGAGCATTCCATTGTTAAAGATGGTCATCTAACAGCAAATGTCGAATTACAGAAGCAAGAGAATCTGCTTATTCTGAATTTCACAATTGTTGGCGATATCCAATTGACATGCGATATTTGTTTAAGCGAGTTTCCATCGCCAATAACAGTAAAAGAACGGATATTAGTCAAATTCACAGCTGAAGACTGGACTGATAATACAGAAGAAGTATTGGTATTATCTAAAAGCGATCATGAGCTAGACCTGACTGAATTGTTATATGAATATATCAATTTAGCTGTCCCTTTGTTTACGAAATGTAGTGATCAAGGAAGAAATATTACTTGTGATCCTGAAATGTTAGCACATATATCTATTGAGCAACCAAAGGAAGATCAAGCAGAAGAAGAAAACATTGACCCACGTTGGGCCGCATTAAGAAATATTAAAAATAACTAAAACAGAAATACGAGATGGCACATCCAAAGCGTAAGACTTCTAAATCAAGAAGAGACAAAAGAAGAACACATTATAAAGCAGACAGACCTAGCTTAAGCATTTGTAAAGAAACTGGTGCAGTTCATTTACCACATCGTGCATACACTGTAGATGGTAATTTGTACTACAACGGTAAATTAATCATTGAAAATACAGCTGTTGTCTAACTTAGATCTTTCAGAACATAAAACATCCCAAAATGAGTATAATTTTCAAATTATACTTTAATTTGGGATGTTTTTTGCGTATTATTGACTTGAAAAATAATCACGAATGAAGATTGGTTTAGATATTTTAGGTGGCGATTATGCCCCTAAAGCAACAATATTAGGTGCTATAGAAGCTCAACAACTCTTATCAGAGGATCAAAAACTTGTTCTTTTTGGTGATGAGGAAGAGACGAAGATACTTATTGAGAAAGCGGGGGGTAATCCTTCAGACTTTGAATATATACATGCACCCGAGAATATCAGTATGGGTGAACACCCTACTAAAGCGATTACACAAAAACCCAATTCTAGTATAGCCAAAGGCTTTGAATTGCTAAAAAATGGGGAAATTGACTCTTTTGCATCTGCCGGCAATACTGGTGCGATGCTTGTCGGATCAATTTTTAGTGTAAAAACAGTACCCGGCGTACTAAGACCTGCTATCACGACAATTGTACCCAAATTAAAATCTGGTTTTGGATTACTGCTTGATGTCGGTGCTAATGCAGATTGTAAACCCGAAATGCTTAATCAATTTGCCATTTTGGGAAGTTTGTATTCGCAGCACATGTTTGGCATCCCTTCGCCAAAAGTGGGTTTATTAAACATCGGTGAAGAAGAAGAAAAAGGAAATATCCTAACCACAACCACCTATCCCCTTTTAAAAAGTAATGATCGCATTAACTTCATCGGAAATGCTGAAGGTCGAGATCTGTTTTCAGATATTGCTGACGTATATGTTTGTGATGGTTTTACAGGGAATGTTGTGTTAAAGCTAGCAGAATCATTTTACGTAGTAACTTTGAAAAAAGGATTCAAGGACGAATTCTTCGATCGATTCAACTACGAGCAATATGGAGGCAGTCCTGTTTTGGGAGTAAATGCTCCTGTTATAATAGGCCATGGAATTTCGACTCCTCAGGCTATTAAAAATATGGTTTTACAATCTAGAGATATGATCCAGTCAGATTTTATTGACAAAATCAGATCTGCTTTTAATTAAATTTTATGTCAAAAATTCATGCTGCAATTACAGCAGTGGGGGGATATGTACCTGATTATATCCTCACAAATAAAGAGCTGGAAACTATGGTTGAAACCAATGACGAGTGGATTGTATCTCGTACAGGTATCAAAGAACGTAGAATCTTAAAAGGAGAAGGTAAAGCGACTTCAGACCTTGCTGTACCTGCGGTACAACAATTATTGGAAAAAAGAGGAATAGCTGCCACAGATATTGATTTAATCATCTTCTGTACGAGTACTCCTGATATGCTTTTTCCAGCTACAGCCAATATCTTAGCAGATAAAATTGGGGCTAAAAATGCTTGGGGATATGACCTACAGGCTGCTTGCTCTGGATTTCTTTTTGGATTGACAACAGGTGTTCAATTTATTGAATCTGGAAAACACAAAAAAGTATTGGTAGTCGGTGCTGATAAAATGTCTTCGGTGGTAAATTACGAAGATCGTAATACTTGTATTTTATTTGGCGATGGTTGCGGTGTGGTATTATTGGAACCTAATACAGAAGGAATGGGTATTCAGGATAGTATCTTGAAAACTGATGGCTCTGGTGGCCAATATTTAAATATCAAAGGTGGTGGTTCATTAAACCCTGCATCGCATGCTACTGTAGACGCTGGTTTGCACTACGCTTATCAAGAGGGAAAAACAGTATTTAAATTTGCTGTTACGAATATGGCGAATGTGGCTGCTGAGGTTATGGAAAAAAATAATCTTAAGGCTTCAGATATTGCTTATTTAGTACCCCATCAAGCAAACAAGCGTATTATCGATGCGACTGCTGAACGTGCTGGTCTACCCGAAGAAAAGGTCATGATTAACATCCAGAAATACGGTAATACAACAAGTGCTACAATTCCTTTATGCTTATGGGAATGGGAAAGTAAATTGAAAAAAGGTGATAACCTGATTTTAGCGGCTTTCGGTGGTGGATTTACTTGGGGATCAATATACTTAAAATGGGCTTACTAACTACAAATATTATTTTGTAGCTTTGAAGGCTGTTTTAAGAATTTTAAAAATTAACACTAAAATATTTAACCTGCATAACTATGGGTATGGACATTAAACAAATTCAAGACTTGATTAAATTCGTTTCAAAATCAGGTGTGAATGAAGTAGCAATCGAAGAAAAAGATTTCAAAATTACGATAAAAACGAATCAGGAGCCTACATATGTAACAGCTTCGGTTCCAGTTGCAGCAGCACCAATGGCTCCTCAACCTGCAGCCGTTGCTCCAGCAGCTGTTCCTGTCGCAGTTTCTGAGGAATCTAATTTTATCACTATCAAATCTCCAATGATCGGAACTTTTTACCGTTCGGCGGGACCAGGTAAGCCATCATTTGTAAATGCTGGTGATGAAATCAATACTGGTAATGTATTGTGTATTATTGAAGCAATGAAATTATTCAATGAAATTGAATCTGAAGTTTCAGGTAAAATTGTTAAAATATTGGTAGAAGATGCTCAACCAGTTGAGTTCGATCAACCATTATTCTTGGTAGATCCTAGATAAACAGTCGTCAATATTTTTATTGTCGATCCACATGAGCACACAGTAACTGTGCACTCATACCTCAAAACTTACAGAAAATACAATGTTTAAAAAAATATTAATAGCTAATAGAGGAGAAATCGCTTTACGCATTATTCGCACTTGCCGCGAAATGGGTATTAAAAGTGTAGCTGTTTATTCAACAGCTGATAAAGATAGTTTACACGTTCGTTTTGCGGATGAAGCTGTTTGTATCGGTCCTCCTGCCAGTAAAGATTCTTACTTAAACATCCCCAATATTATCTCGGCTGCAGAATTAACAAATGCAGATGCGATACACCCTGGATATGGTTTCTTAGCAGAAAATGCGCGTTTTTCAGCGATATGTGCACAGTATGGTATCAAATTTATTGGTCCAACTTCGGAACAAATTGAGAAAATGGGCGATAAATCACAAGCAAAAGCAACCATGAAGGAAGCTGGTGTACCTACGGTGCCTGGTTCAGATGGTCTTTTAAGCTCATTGCAAGAAGGTATTAAACTTGCTAAAGAAATCGGTTACCCTATTATCATTAAAGCTACGGCTGGTGGTGGCGGTAAGGGTATGCGTATTATATGGAAAGAAGAAGAATTTGAACATGCTTGGGATTCTGCTCGTCAGGAATCGGCTGCTGCTTTCGGTAACGACGGTATGTATTTAGAGAAATATGTAGAAGAGCCAAGACATATTGAAATTCAAGTAGTAGGTGATCAATATGGTACTGTGTGCCATTTATCGGAAAGAGATTGTTCTATTCAACGTCGTCACCAAAAATTATTGGAAGAGGCTCCTTCTCCTTTCATAACACCTGAGCTACGTCAGAAAATGGGCGAAGCTGCAATCAAAGGCGCTAAGGCTGTTAACTATGAAGGTGCAGGTACGGTGGAGTTTTTAGTTGATAAAAATCGTAACTTCTACTTCATGGAAATGAATACACGTATTCAGGTGGAGCACCCGGTAACGGAAGAAGTCATTAATTTTGATCTGATCAAAGAACAGATCAAAGTCGCTGCCGGCATTCCGATTTCTGGTAAAAACTACGAACCTACGATGCATGCGATCGAATGTCGTATCAATGCTGAAGATCCATTTAACAACTTCCGCCCGTCACCAGGAAAGATAACTAATTTTCATTCACCTGGGGGGCATGGGGTACGTATCGATACGCACGTATATGCTGGTTACACGATTCCTCCATATTATGACTCGATGATTGCTAAGGTAATCTGTGTGGCGCAAACACGTGAAGAAGCTATCTCGACAATGGAAAGAGCTTTGAGCGAATTCGTTATCGAAGGTATTAAAACTACAATCCCTCTTCATTTGCGATTAATGCGTGATCCAAACTTCAGAGCAGGTAACTTTACAACTAAGTTTATGGAAAGTTTTGACCTTTCAGAAGATCATATATAATAAAATTATCTTTACATAGATAAAAAATACCATTCTTTTCAATAAGAATGGTATTTTTGTTTACAAACAATTTTTATGAGTACTACAGAACGGAAAAGCCTAGTCGAATCTATAAAAGATAAAGGAAAAAATTTAGAAGCAGAAATGTCATTCTTTGATCATCTCGAAGTACTGAGATGGCATTTGGTGCGTTCGGTGATTGCGATTTGTATTTTTGCAGGTTTATCATTTACTTTCTATGATTTCGTTTTCAACGAGATCATCATGGGACCCAAAAATTTGAATTTCTGGACATACAGAATGATGTGTATCGTTGGGAACAAGTTTAATATTGATGGGTTCTGTGTGGAACATATTCCGTTCAATATTATCAATACCGAATTAGCGGGACAGTTTATGTTGCAAATCAACTCTTGTTTGCTCATGTCTTTATTAATGGGATTTCCTTATATTTTATTTGAAATTTGGCTTTTTATTAAACCTGCACTAACAGATATCGAACGAAGATCGGCTCGCGGATTTGTCTTTTATGCAACCTTATTGTTTGTATTAGGGGTTTTATTTGGATACTACGTCGTGGTGCCTTTATCGGTCAATTTCTTAGCTAATATTTCTTTAAGTATTGAAATCACCAATCAGATTACTATAGACTCTTATCTATCAACAATAGCGACTTTATCATTAGGTTGTGGTATTGTATTCTTACTACCAATATTGATCTTTATTCTTTCAAAATTAGGTATTATGACTCCAGAGTTTATGCGCGCTAGTAGAAGATATGCAACTGTAATTATTTTGGTTGTTGCAGCGATCATCACTCCTACTGCTGATGTCATCACGATGTTGACCGTGGCTACTCCGATGTTCCTTCTATACGAAATTAGTATCTTAGTATCGGCTAAGGTGAAAAAACAAAAATTAGCACAAGAAAAAAACAATATATAATGAGTACGTTAAAAACAATTGCAATAGGAAGTGATCATGCAGGTTTTGAATACAAAACAGCTATCGTAGCTTTATTAAAAGAATTAGGTTACGAAGTAAATGATTTGGGACCATACAACAGCGACTCGGTTGATTATCCAGATTACGCTCATCCTGTCGCAAGTCAAGTTGAGGATAAAAAAGCAGAACTAGGTGTATTGATTTGTGGCAGTGCCAATGGCGTAGCTATTACAGCAAACAAACATCAGGGGATACGTGCTGCAATCGCTTGGTTGGAAGAAATTGCAGCTTTAGCACGTCAACATAACGATGCAAATGTCGTATGTATACCCGCTCGATTTATCGACCTAGATCTTGCTAAATCAATCGTAAAAACATTTGTGACAACTGATTTTGAAGGTGGCAGACATGCAACTCGAGTTAATAAAATGGCCTGTGGTTGTTAATTTAACATAATTTAATAAGCGGAGAAGAGGTGCATATACTTTTTCTCCGTTTTTTTTGTTCTATTTGTTCTAAATGAAAAAACAATGAAAAAATTATTTAGTTTAATTTGTCTTATTTCTTCTATCTATAGCTGTGCCGTAGCCCAAAACCCAGCGGCCAAGTATGCTAATTTGATTACTGAAGAATCGTCAAAAAAACATCTTACCATTCTAGCATCGGTAGATTTTGAGGGACGTGGCACGGGTCAAAAAGGTGGCAGGCTGGCTACTGAATACATTGCAAATGAATTTAAAAAATTGGGATTAAGTGCACCGGTTGATGGTAAATATTTTCAACCTGTGAGTTTATTGAAAAATAGTTATCAAGTTAAAAATTTCAAAATTGATGGACGCCCTTTTATTAATGGACAAGATCTACTGGCATTGGGTAATAATGAACTAAAATCCATCAACGATAATGAAATTATTTTCATTGGTTATGGCATCGATGACCCTAAATATTCGGATATTAAAGGACTTGATCTGAAAGATAAGGTCGTACTGCTACTTAATGACAAAGAACCTGTTGATGAAAAGGGGAAATCTGTCATTACTGGAACATCTAAACTATCAGAATGGTCCACCGTCCGCAATAAGAAAATCAGAGAGATTTTGAAACATAAGCCTAAATTAGTATTAGCGTATACAGAGGATCTTGGCACATGGTTAGAAAATGCTGGTGATCGTGCTACTGAAGGTCGCTTCAATTTAGCTCAGGATCAAGCTCCTCCTGAAACCAATCCAATGCCAATCGTAGTCAATATTACAGACCATGTAGCAAATTATATTCTGAATCAAGGAAAAACTAGCCTTGCAAATATCACGGCTAAAATAAATCGCAATCAAAAACCACAATCTTTTGCAATCAAGACAGTTATTAATACGCAATTGGGTATAGTAACAGAACAATTCACAGATCCAAATGTATTGGGTCTGCTTGAAGGATCTGATCTAAAAGATGAAATCATTGTGATTGGTGGACATTATGATCACGATGGTAAGAGTGCCAATGGTACAATCTTCCCAGGAGCCGATGACAATGCGTCTGGTACTACTGCAGTGTTGGAACTGGCGAGAGCTTTTAGCCAAGCGAAAGCTGAAGGTAATGGTCCTCGAAGAAGTATATTATTCATCACTTATGCTGCCGAAGAAAAAGGATTATTAGGTTCTAAGTATTATACTGAAAATCCAATTTTTCCACTGAGCAATACGGTTACCTGTATTAATATTGATATGATCGGCCGTATTGATAATAAACATTTAAATGGTAATCATAACTATATACATGCTATTGGAGCAGATAAATTAAGCTCAGAATTGGCTACCATCAATAAAGAAGCGAATGCTAAGTCTAGCCAGTTGGAACTGGATTTTATGTATGATGATCCTCAAGATCCTATGCGATTATATTATCGTTCGGACCATTATAATTTCGCAAAGAAAGGTATACCTTCTATTTTTTACTTCTCTGGCTTACACCCTCATTATCACACACCGGATGATACTGTGGATAAAATTAATTTCCCTATTATGGTTAAAAGAGAGAAGTTTATTTTTCAAACTGCATGGGATGTTGCAAATCGTGATAAAAAACCTGCGGTAGATAGTCAAAAAGAATAGTCTTAAAATACGATAACATTTGAAAGTGGCTCCGAAGGAGGCCACTTTTTTTATGGCTAATATTATTTATTTGATGTACTATGGCGTTAGCGTGCACGTATCGATCTTGACTACCAGTTGACAGCCCTGAACTAATCATTTAATTGTATATTGAAGATATCATCTGTAAATCACCTCTTTAATAGTACCTCTTATGCATAGCTGTTTGGTCAACCACGAGCAAAATACCCACGAGTTGTTAAAAATAAGTTAATTAATAACCTTTACATAAAAAATCAATTATCTTAGAGAGCAATAAACCAACCTTTACCCTAAGATCAATTATGAAGCTATATCTAATCGTATTGCTATGCTTATTTTTTAATTATGCCTTTTCCCAAAACTCTGGAAGTTTGAGTGGTACTGTCGTTGATCAAGACAATAAACCTCTTGAAAAGGCTACCGTTTCTATTCTCATGCAACAAGATTCAGCTGTACTCTCTTATTCTTTAAGCAATGGGAAGGGGGAATTCAACTTTGTTAAGCTTCCTGCGAATAAAAAATTGATCTTATACATTTCTCATATCAACAGCAATAACCATCATCAAGATATTGTATTGGCTGTTGAAGAAAAAAAACAATTAGATACAATCAAACTTGGAGGTAAGCTTTTAGATGAAGTGGTCATATCAGTAGCTCCCCCTGTCCGGATGAATAAAGATACTCTTGAATACAATACTGATTTTTTTAAAACAAGACCAAATGCTAATGCCGAAGAACTTTTAAAGCAGCTACCAGGACTACAAATCAATATGGATGGTACTATTTATTATCAAGGTAAAGAGGTGTCGCAAGTAAAAGTAAATGGAAAAGATTTTTTTGCAAGCGACCTACGCATAGCAACTCGAAACCTAGATGCTTCTCTTATTAAAACGGTACAAGTATATCGTGATAAAGGTGAATCCAAAAAGATAGTGGAAGATGAAGAAAAATTGCCAATCACGATCAATCTAAAATTCAAAAAAGATTTTCTCAGAGCTAGTTTTGGCAAATTATATGGGAGTGCGGGTACTAGAGATCGCTATGAAGCTGGGGGACTATTCAATACTTTTCGAGATACACTACAAGTGAGTTTTATAGGTTTTGGTAATAATATCAATCGGGAAAGTTTCGACTATAATGAACTTAATCAACATGGTGGACTGGGAAGATCCGAAAATTATGGGTTTAACGATTTTGGCGGACGAAATTATAATGGAAAAGCAAATGATATAGCAGCAGGATTTAACCTCAATAATGACTGGGGAAAAAAAAGTAAGCTAAATATCATGTATATGTTAAAATACAAGAAAGAAGAAGGACAAAATACCGGAAATCAAACTGCTCTTTTTGACAATGTCGAACAATTTAATGAAAATGAATATAATACGTACAACAATTCATTATCACATAATGTCAATTCTCTTTTTAGATATAGGATGGATACTACCGCCTATTTTGAGTTTATCCCTAAGATTTCGATCAACAATAATGATGGACATAGTGATAGTTGGATGAGGACGTATACAAAAGAGAACTCGTTAAACTATAGTATCAATAACAACAAGACCGAGAGGTCTAATTTCAACTATGATCATGGGTTTTATATTGAAAAACTATTACATAAAAACCATATTATCTCATTAAGAAATAACATCAATATTAGAAATGATAAAGAAGAAGAAAACGGAAATCAATGGACTCAAATTTTTCAAAACCCAGTTCCAAGTTCTAGTTTATTTGAAAACAAAAGGAAAAACGAAAAATCAAATAGTACCAATACTTTTCTAGGATATAATAATAAAAGTATTGAAAAATTAAATTTTGACTTTTACATTTCTTTTAACACAATTGAGCAAGGCCCACAAGAAAGTATATACTATGACCGGGATAGTACAGGCATCGTACATGGTGAACAATTTGAGAATAGCTATCGGTTTAAATCGGAAGAATATATATCTGGAATTAAATTCTTTTGGAAACCCGTCAAAAAATTATTCGTAAACTTTGGCACTGCCTATGCAATTAAAGATAATCACTTTAATTTATTGAAGATTAATGAGCGAAAATCGACATCCAATGGATATTGGCTTCCTAATATTAATATCCGATTTCATGATTTTGATGTCTCTTGGTCAAAAGATCTGGAGTCACCAGCGACATATAGAACTCAGGTTGTGACAGATACTTTGAATCCGCTGATAACCCGATTACCATCTTTTTTTTACGAAAATATTCTTCGGCAAAATGCTAGATTCTCCTTTAATAAATACAAACAAAAATACCAGGTCGGTATTCATATCAATATAAATTATAAAGATAAAAGTGAAGGCTACAAAAGTTGGAGAGATGTATCTAATGGTCACTATACGGTCCAATCATTTCAAGCTAGATCTACAAGTAACCAAAGCTTTTATCTCTATGGAAGATACAATTTTAAATCAGGAAAAGATTGGACTTTTTATATTTCTCAAAATACTAGTTTATACACTTATCAGCAATATGCGTCTATCAATAATGTGGATAATAAATTAACAAACCTAGGTATAAATCTGACGCAAGAATTTTCTATTACTTGGAAAAATCTAATTGGTTTTACACCGAAATACACGTATAGCTGGAATAAATCCATGAACTCTGTTAAAAACAATCCTGACTTTCTAGAGAATGCTTATGAAACTCACAAAATCGGAGCGGGACTAAATATAAATCCTTTAAAAGGATTTTCTTTGGAAACTTCTTATTCTTTGGAAAATAGAGCAAGTGGTTTAAATGAAAGAGAAAATTATCATATCTTAAATTCATCTTTTTACTATACCCTGAAAAATAATTCTCAAATTAAGTTAACAGGTTTTGATATATTAAATCAAAATAGACAAAACTATTGGGGCAACAGCGGAAATACAACTTATTTCCAAAATACTATTACTTTGAGACAATACTTTTTATTGGGATATATTTATAAATTTAAAGTAACGAAATTGAAAAATTAAACAAACATGGTTTTGATTTGTTGAAACTATAGCAAATATATTAAATATGGCATTTGTAGATTACTATAAAGTACTAGGTATTGAAAAAACCGCATCTACTGATGATGTGAAAAAGGCGTATCGCAAATTAGCGCGAAAATATCATCCTGATCTTAATCCTAACGATGAGGCTGCGAAACAAAAATTTCAGGAAATCAATGAGGCAAACGAAGTGCTTTCAGATAGTGAAAAGCGTAAAAAGTACGATCAATATGGAGAAAACTGGCAACGTGGTGAGGAATATGAGAAAGCACAGCAGCAGTATCGTCAATCGGGAGGCAATACCTATGGTGGATCTCAAAGCTACTCAGGTAATTTTGACGATGGACAATTTTCTGATTTTTTTGAACAAATGTTTGGTAGCAGAGCCGGTGGTGGAAGAAGAAATAATTTCCGTGGTCAGGATCTGAATGCCGACTTAGAGTTGACACAACAACAAGCATACACCACGCATGCACAGACCTTTACCATTAATGGAAAAAATATCCGCATCACCATCCAAGCTGGTATGGAAGATGGTCAAAAAATAAAACTAAAGGGTCTTGGCAGTGAGGGACTCAATGGAGGGCCCAAAGGCGACCTTTACATCACTTTTCACATTGTTCCCGACCCAAAGTTCAAGAGACAGGGAAATGATCTGTATACGTCTTTAGATATTGATTTATACACCGCTATTTTGGGAGGTGAGGGTATTCTTGAGACATATGGTGGTAAAGTAAAACTTAAAATTCATCCGGAAACACAAAACAATGCCAAAGTAAGATTAAAAGGAAAAGGTTTCCCTATCTATAAAAAAGAAGGTGAATACGGTGATTTATATGTCACTATAAATATTGTTATCCCGACTAATCTAACGGATAAAGAAAAGGAACTATTCCAACAATTAGCTGATCTAAAAAAATAATCTCATGGAACGGACTCTTATAAAATTATCGGATTACTGCCTTTCAGGGAAAGCTGAAATCACGTTTATTGACACGCTAAATGAATATGGTCTTCTTCACATTATCATTGAACAAGAGGAAAAATATATCGAAGAAGATCAACTTAAAG
Source organism: Sphingobacterium sp. PCS056 (assembly GCF_023273895.1). Lineage (NCBI taxonomy): Bacteria > Pseudomonadati > Bacteroidota > Sphingobacteriia > Sphingobacteriales > Sphingobacteriaceae > Sphingobacterium > Sphingobacterium sp. PCS056. The sequence continues at coordinate 346,781 of NZ_CP096883.1, forward strand.
ATTTGGAAAGATTTTCGGATTGGTATTATGATTTGGATGTCAATCCCGCTGGTATAGAGGTTGCCCATCATCTTATTCAAAAAGTAGAGGCACTTCAACATGAATTGTACCGATTAAAAAATCAGCTTAAATCTTGGGACACATAATTCCAAGATTTAAGCTGTATTGGTCAATGCTTATCATGGTCTAAATGATCATCGTTAACAACTACTTCCTTTCGCCAAATAACACGATGCTGCAGATCTGTTAATTCTAACTGATATATTCCTTTACAAACAACAAAAGATCCATATGATTGGCCTGGCTGTAGAAGTCTATAGATGATTAGTTTCGTTGCGCCATCGCCATTTTGCAAAAAACCTTTCATCAATGTGTAATTTTCTCGTTGAATGAAATCAGTTGGGATTTTATAATCAAAATGACCTCTACTACTATCATCAGGACAAAGAATCTCCGTGCGGCTAGGTGTAAAAATATAATGCTGACTATACATGGCGGCATTTGAAATGGCAAGATCTTCTATTTGATCAAAATGATCATTATATCTGTCCGGAATAATATAGATCAAGCTTACATACTCTTCTTTTCCTAATTCCTGCTTAAAGGGAATTATAGCATGATAGATCTTACGTCTTTTAAATGTAGTTATTTGATAATAATATTTTCCTTCTTCAGTTCTTTTAATTGAAAATCCATCTTTGGAGATTAAATTTTTTGTATTTTTAAAACGTTCACTAGTTTTATTATTGATTAAACTAATCAATCTGAATGTGCTATCACCAGTACTCTGCCCACTAAATAAAACAGTATAGCCAGAAGTGGAATAACCGAGTTTCTGGATGAGCTGCTTATCACTTTTTGACAGATGACCGGTCTGCAATCCAATTTTTGTCTTTTTATCATAATTTAAGAAATGATTCCCCACATATACCGACATATTGCGGTCAACATTAACAAAATATTCATCCCCCTCGACTATAAACCCTTTGGGCGTAAACTGATAGGATGATCGGCATGAAATCAAGACGTTCACTGTAAATAATATAACAAGAATTTTCATGATATGTCAAAAATAAAGCTCCCTGGAAGGAGCCTTTAAGTTTATTGAATGATTGTGTTTAATCGGATGGGCAATGTGTAAGCAACGCGCACAGTATGTCCGTTTTGAATGCCAGGCCTCCATTTTTCAGGATAATTTTTAATGACATCAACTGCCGCCTGACCGGTTCCATACTTTAAATCCTTTTTAATTTCTACATTGGAAAGGCTTCCATCCTTTTCAACAATAAAACTAACTTCTACTACACCGTTTATTCCGTTTTTCAATGCTTCGGAAGGATAGCTATAATGAGCACCAATATATTTCATGAATTCTCCCATGCCCTGAGGGGGATTAGGTTTTACTTCGACAGCACTAAATATGGTATTTGGTCCTGGATTACTATCTTCTTGAACTGTTGATGAGCTCTGCAAAATGTATTTTTGATTGCTATCATGAGATACCTGATCTTTAGTGACTATAGGAGGAGGAAATTTGACATGATCGATTTTAATTGGAAGTGTAAATGCAACACGTACGGGCTTTCCTTTGTGAATTCCTGCTTTCCATTTTTTCCCATTTTTAACAACGGCTTCAGCTGCTAGAGCAGATCCAAATCCTAAATCATTTTTTGCTTTCACATGGGTTACGCGACCATCTTTTTCAACAGTAAATCCTACTGAAATTGTACCTGTTATATGGTTGTCAGTCATTTCTTTTGTATACTTGAAATTCTGACCAATGTATTTCATATAAGCCTGCATACCTCCAACTGGCTGAGGTAAGACTTCAGGTCTAGCATAAATTTTATCCTCTTGTTCTAATTCTGGCATTTCAATCAGTGAACTTACGGCATGTGACACTGCTGGTAATTTTACATCTATGACTTTAATCAGTTCGGTCTTAGCATCGACTGTATTATTTAAAACAAGTCCTGCAAAACCAATGATACCAGCAATTGGAATCATCAAAGTATATTTCCATTGATTGGATTTTTTTGATCTATTTTGAAATAACATCATAATTCTCTTTTTTAAAATGGACTCACTGGCAAACTCATGTGATAAGATATGAGTGGGCACGCGAAGTGCATTTGCGATTAATAATTCTGCATAAGATGTTTTATCTGTTGCAGCACAAAGTTGATCAGCAATACATTCATGCTGAAATTTCAATTCTTTGATATAAAAAAAGAGTACAGGATTGAACCAGTTAAAAATTCGGACGATCTCTATTAATAAAATATCATAAGAATGACCTTGCTGAACATGAACCAATTCATGACGATAAATGATGGTATTGTGCTTAGCTTCCTGACCGATATAAATAAAACTTAGAAAAGAAAATGATGTATTTCCCTCTGATTGATTAAATCGCTGATAAAGTCTGATTAATCGAATCAAAAAATACAGAACTGCAATGGATATCGAAAGCCAATATATGAGCTCAAAATTCCAGTTTAATTGCGAAAAATGATGCTGATGAACGATTTTGATTTCAGGAATACTCAATTCGGCCAATTCGAGAGAGATAGCAGGCATTAACTTCGCTTTATAAGCTAGATTGGATAAATCTATAAACCGTATCGCTGGTAGAGTAAAAGACAATACTACTGCACTCAATAAATAAACTCTATTTCCCTGAAAAAAAGTTAGTTTGCGCAAAAACACATGGTAAATGATATAGAATGCAATTAAACTTAAATTGGCTAAAATGAGATAAGCGATCATAATATGGGATTTAATTGTTGAAAAACACTACATTTTCTTTTGTTTTGCAATCATCTCTAATAACTCATTGACTTCACCAAGGTCCAACTTATTTTCTTCTAAAAAATAAGATAGCATACTCGTAGCTGAGTTATCAAAATAATTATGCAATAGTTTTCCTGTTATTAGTTTTTTATATTCTTCTTTTGAAATCTTTGGGATATAACGATGGCTTTTCCCATAAGATTCGTGCTCCAGAAAACCCTTGGTTTCCAAAATGCGCACTATTGTAGAAACTGTATTATATGCTGGTTTTGGTTCTGGTAAACGATCGATCACTTCTTTAACAAAGGCTCCATTCATTTCCCATAGCTCATGCATAATTTGCTCTTCAGCTTTTGTAAGTTCTTTAATTTCGTTCATAACTCTTTTTAATAAAAAGGCACGTCTGCCGATAATCGATTATATAACAAGTATAAAACTAAAAATTTAGTTATCCAACTAAAAGATTAGTTATTGTATTTAAAACACTAATAATGAGGAATATAAAATTAATTAGGATCTATAATTGTATTAAAGATTTCCATATATTTTATAAAGAAGTTTCTCTAAATCCCGTGTTTTGATTTAAAGCGTTAAAATAATAAGGGGGTTAACGATCATGAATAATTTTAAATGCTGTGGAGTAGCTATTTAAAATTAATGATTGGAAGCACAGATACTTTTTTAATCTCCACTCCATCGACGATTATTTTTCTTTTCGGCCTGTTTAGCCTTTCGATCTAATCGATCTAAAACTTTACGATATGGTATTTTTGTCTTCTTACGAGATTTCATAGGCGTCAAAGCGGTATTGACGATATGCAAAAAACGTTCTATAGCTATTTCTTTATTTTTTAATTGGGAACGATCAGTATCACATTCCAACTGAAATATCGCTTCTTTATTAATTCTATTACTTAGAACATCCGTAATCAATGTTTTCTGATCTTCATTTAGGCACATACTTTCCAAAACGGGCCATTGTAATAGCACTTTGGAAGACACTTTATTAACATGTTGTCCACCTGCGCCACCTGAACGCGTAAATTTGAATGTTAATTCTTTTATTAATAATTCCTTATTTATCATGAGTATTTCTCTCTAATTTATCTATTTTTTCAATTAGATCCTTAATGATATCGAGCTGAAACTGTTGCATTTCGATTAATTCTTGCTCTTTATGAATCAATAAATGATCAACTTTTTCATGTAAAGTACGAATCTCCAATTCGGCCTTTAGATTGATCATATAGTCATTTTGAGCACGTTTTCGATCCTTATCTTCTTGTCTATTTTGACTCATCATAATGACGGGTGCTTGTAGTGCTGCTATACATGATAATAACAAATTGAGCAAAATAAATGGATATGGATCGAATCCCTTATCATTTAACCAATAAATGTTAAAAAAGATCCAACACATCAAAAATGCCAGAAAAGATAAGATAAAGGTCCAACTTCCTCCAAAATTAGCGACTTTGTCTGCTATGCGCTCACCAAAAGATTCTTTGATTTCTTCTTGGTCGATTGAAGCACTGAGTACTTGATTGTTACTTAAACTTTCAACCACTAACTTATCAAGCTGTTTCAACTCTCCCAATTCATTTTTTAAAATTGTGGAAATATATTTTTCTTTATATCCGTCCAATTCATTAGATGAAATCAACGATTCTTTGGAAAATTGTGGAAAGTCTTCTTTAACAAGATCAAAAATGGAGCTTCTTAATGTTGATCCCAGGACTTTACTACTGATCGGAAAAGTTTTTCCTGATATGCTACTTACAAAAGTCTTCATAATATGTTTTCTTAATACGGTACAAGATAATTTTTTTCAATCAATAAAGTGTCAACAACATCTCATGACTCTGAGTTATGCTTAAAAAAATTATTGCATTCGTGTGATAGGCTGTTTTACAAAATAATCTTTAATTTGCAGTAAATAAAAAAGCATTATGAAAATTGGGATTGTATGTTATCCAACATTCGGCGGTAGTGGCGTCGTAGCGACAGAACTTGGAAAGGCTTTGGCTACGCATGGACATCAGGTTCATTTCATCACTTACCGGCAACCTGCGCGCTTAGACTTTTTTTCGGAAAATCTATTTTATCATGAAGTCGCTGTTTCACAATACCCACTTTTTGATTTTTTACCTTACGAATCGGCATTGGCGAGTAAACTGGTGGATGTTGTCCGTTTTGAAAAATTGGACGTTATTCATGTTCATTATGCCATCCCACATGCTTCAGCGGCCTTTATGGCTAAACAAATTTTGTTAACATATGGCATTAATATTCCTGTTGTAACAACACTACACGGTACAGATATCACTTTAGTTGGTAAGGATAAAAGTTTTAGCCCTGTTGTGACGTTTTCCATCAATCAGTCCGATGGTGTAACGACGGTATCACAAAGTTTAAAAGATCAAACGCTTACATTTTTCGATATTAAAAGAGATATTCAAGTTATTCCAAACTTTATTGACTTGGAAAGATTCAGTATCAAAGATCGCTCTCATTTCAAAAGAGCAATTGCTCCCGGCAATGAGCGTATTTTGATCCATACTTCAAACTTCAGAAAAGTAAAAAATACAGGTGATGTTATTCGTATTTTCCAAAAAGTAAATGAACATATTCCGAGTAAGCTATTGATGGTCGGTGACGGTCCTGAACGAACCAACGCGGAAGAATTGTGTCGTGATCTGGGTGTATGTCAAGATGTTCGATTTTTAGGAAAGCAGGATGCTGTAGAAGAAATTTTATCGGTTTCGGATCTCTTTCTAATGCCATCAAGTTCCGAAAGTTTTGGTCTTGCAGCTTTGGAGGCAATGGCTTGTAAAGTTCCCGTTATTTCTACCAATACAGGGGGATTACCGGAACTGAATGTAAATGGTGAGACGGGTTTTTTAAGTGACATCGGTGATGTGGATGAGATGGCAAAAAATGCGATCTATATATTAGAGGATAATGATCGTCTAGAAAAATTTAAAGATGCTGCATTAGCACGCGCGAAAACATTTCAGCTCAGTAATATCATGCCCCAGTATGAAGAATATTATAGAGAAGTGATAGAAAAAGTTAAAAATTCCTAATAAATATAACTTTCGTCCTTATCGGATGAAAAAAAAATTTTATCTTTGGCCTTTGGAGAATTTCCAAAAAAACAATTATGAAATACAAACGTATCCTATTAAAACTTAGCGGCGAATCCTTAATGGGAGATCAAAGCTATGGCATTGACATCAAGAGAGTTGCACAATATGCAAAAGATATCAAAGAGTTACATACTCAAGGTTTAGAAATTGCTATTGTTATTGGTGGAGGTAATATCTATAGAGGTTTAAGTGCAGAGCAGTCTGGTATGGACCGTGTACAAGCGGATTATATGGGCATGTTAGCAACTGTCATCAATAGTATGGCGCTGCAAGATGGTCTTGAAAAAGTAGGTTTAAAAACTCGTTTGTTGACAGCAATCAAGATGGAACAGATCTGCGAGCCTTTTATTCGTAGAAGAGCTGTTCGTCACTTGGAAAAGGGACGTATTGTGATATTCGGAGCGGGAACTGGTAACCCTTATTTTACAACAGATACTGCAGCTTCGCTTCGTGCGATTGAAATTAACGCTGATGCAGTTTTAAAAGGTACTCGTGTGGATGGTATTTATACGGCAGATCCTGAGAAAGACCCTTCTGCTACTCGTTTTGATGAAATTTCGTTTACAGAAGTTTATCAAAGGGGTCTAAATGTCATGGACATGACAGCTTTTACATTGTGTCAAGAGAACAACTTACCGATTATTGTGTTCGATATGAACAAACCTGGTAACTTGTCAAAATTAGCAAATGGAGAACCAGTAGGTACTATCGTACGCTAATCATAAAAAAGAAAAAAACGATATTAAGATATGAATGAATTGATTTCACTTGAATTGGACGATTGTAAGGAGAGTATGTCCAAAGCTGTTTCTTTTACAGAATCAGAATTAACAAAAATTCGTGCCGGAAAGGCTTCGCCCGCTATGTTAGATGGTATTTCCGTAGATTACTATGGATCTCCAACTCCATTGTCTCAAGTTAGTAATATTAATACAACTGATGCACGTACAATTGTTATCCAACCATGGGAAAAACAATTGATCAATGCGATTGAAAAGGCTATTACTGATGCTAATCTTGGTGTAAATCCACAAAACGATGGTATTGTCATCCGTTTGGTAATTCCTGCTTTGACAGAAGAAAGAAGACGCGACCTTGTTAGAAAGGCAAAAGAAGAAACTGAAAAAGGCCGTGTTGTCGTTCGTAATATCCGTAAAGAAACTAATGAGTCTTTGAAAAAGTTGAAAAATGACGGAGCTTCTGAAGACGAAATTAAAGTTGGTGAAGCTGAGGTTCAAAAATTGACTGATTTATTTATTGCAAAAGTCGATAAATTAGCTGAATTAAAAGAAAAAGATATCATGACGGTATAATTTTCTTCAATAAAAAAGAAAACAAAAAATGGGGATGTAGGTAATACATCCCCATTTTTTGTTTATAATAATACTTTTCTTTAAAATTAGTTGTAACTTAATCCTTACTAAACTAAAAACAAATTAAACAGTATGAATAATTCACGCCGTCAATTTATCAAAAAAGCTGGTCTTGGACTTTCTGCCGCATATTTCCTACCACAGTTACTCTCTTGTGAAAATAAAAAAATGGGTATTGATTCTCCCTTTACCAACCTAGGGGTGCAGCTTTATTCTATTCGTGATCTGATGGCAACAAATCCAACAGATTCCTTACAGCAGGTTGCAAAGATTGGCTATAAACACGTAGAGACATATGGAATAGATCCCGCTACAAAATCTTTTTGGGGTCTAGATTACAAAGCCTTAAAAAAAGTATTGGATGATAATGGATTAAAGTCGCACAGTGGTCATTACGACATGTCAAAATACTTTAGTCGTAATCATCAGGATAAAGAGGATCTGAATATCTACTTTGATGCCGCAAAAGAACTTGGTCAAGAGTATGTCATAGCCCCAGTATCTCCCATGTTTGACATTTCGGCTTTGAAGAAAGATGATTATCTATACATAGCAGAACAATTGAATAAGGCTGGTGAAGAGGCTAAAAAGCATGGATTGAAAGTTGCTTTCCATAATCATTTTTGGGAATTTAGGGATTTAGGTAATGGTACTAGAGGTGAGGAAGTTCTATTAGCATTTACTGAACCTGATCTGGTTGATTTTGAGCTTGATTTATATTGGGCTGAAAAAGCGGGAATGAATCCAGTCAGTTTGTTTGAGAAATTCCCTAATCGATTCAAATTATGGCATATCAAAGACATGGATAAAGGGTTTACTAAAACAATTGTCGGTCCTGAATTTGATAAATTAGATTTCGGTGCGATCTCGAAAGAAGTGAAATATACAGAGGTGGGTACTGGTCATATTGATTTCATCGCTATCGCTCAAGCGAAAGCAAAAGCAGGTTTAAAATATGCTTTTGTAGAACAAGATGACATTTATATACCTAACAAGTTTGAGAGTTTAAAAAAGAGCTACGACTACGTACAGGAGCATTTAGGGAAAATATGATAACAAAATAAAAGGGGCTTGGCCCCTTTTATTTTGTTATCATATTTAACGACTATTAAAAGGTCATTTTTTCGACTTCTTCAGCTGTTTCAATTACTTTTTCTGCCAAATCAGCTTTAAAAGCAATGATATTTTTTTCAATTGCTTTATCTTGAGTTCCAAGAATCTGAGCGGCTAGAATACCTGCATTTTTAGCCGCATTTAAAGCTACTGTAGCTACTGGAATACCATTGGGCATCTGTAAGATTGATAATACTGAATCCCAACCGTCGATCGAATTAGAAGACTTTACAGGAACTCCAATAACGGGCAAATGCGTAATTGATGCTACCATACCTGGCAAATGTGCGGCACCGCCTGCCCCTGCAATAATAACTTTCAATCCTCTTTTTGCGGCATCTTGTGCATAATCAAACATTCTCTGTGGGGTACGATGCGCAGAAACAATAGTCACCTCAAAAGGTACTCCTAATGTTTTTAATACATCTACCGCATCTTGCATAACAGGTAAGTCTGATTTACTTCCCATAATAATCCCTACTAAGGCTTGGTTCACTATTGACATATATCTTAAGCTTTTACTTTCAAAATTTCTTGTACTTTTCTTGCATTGCTGATCGCTAACTCTCGATCGTCATTGATGATACAAACGTGCCCCATCTTACGGAAAGGTTTTGTAAATTTTTTTCCATACAAATGTACGTATACGCCCTCCATAGCTAAAATTTCTTCAACGCCTTCGTATTTTGCTAATCCTTCATAGCCTTCTTCACCTAACAGATTAATCATTACTGCATTTGTACGACAGCGAGTATCACCTAAAGGTAAATTGAAAATTGCTCTTAAATGTTGTGCAAATTGTGATACATAATTTCCTTCGATGGTTTGGTGTCCACTATTGTGTGTACGAGGTGCTAGTTCATTGACTAATATCTCTCCATCTTTTGTTAAGAACATCTCAACGGCAAGTAATCCGACTATCTGTAGATCATTGGCAATCTTTTTTGCTAGTTCTTCTGCCCGTTGCTGAATATCAAAACCATAAGTAGATGGGGCAATCAAAAATTCAACTAGATTCGCATCTGGATTGAATTCCATCTCTACCATAGGAAAGGTCGATACATCACCGTTATCATTTCTTGCGACAATGACAGCAATCTCTTTCTCAAAATCTACCCATTCTTCTATTAAAGATGGTTCATCAAAAGCAGTTTCTAAATCCGCTAATGAATTAATTTTCTTCACACCTTTACCGTCATAACCATCTTTACGAAGCTTCTGAATATAAGGTATACTTAAATTAGCATTATTCAGGTGCTCCTTAGTAGAAATCAGCTGAAATAACGAAGTAGGTATGTCATTTTGTTTAAAGAATTGTTTTTGCAAACCTTTGTCTTGTATCAATCTGATAATACGCGATTGAGGATAAACTAGAACACCCTCTTCTTCTAATTTTTCCAACGCATCCACATTGACCTTTTCAATCTCAATAGTAATCATATCGAGATCTTTTCCAAAATTGTATACGGTTTCAAAATCGCTCAAAGAGCCACACTCAAAACGATTGCATAATTTACGGCAAGGAGCATTCTTATCTGGATCAAGAATATGAACATTAACATTATAATTAATGGCCTCTTGAATCAACATTCGGCCCAATTGACCACCGCCAAGAACACCTAATTGCAAATCACCATAAAAATCTTTTCCCATGTCTATTTTTCTATATCTATTCTATTAAGCTTTCTGATTGAACAACTGTTCTCCCAGTAAACTTTCTTTTTCAATTTTCTTTTGTAATTCTAAAAAAGCACCGATCAATGCTTCGGGCCTTGGGGGACATCCTTGCACGTATACATCGACGGGTATAACGCGATCAACACCTTTGACTACGTGATAACCGTGTTGCCAATAAGGTCCTCCGCAATTTGAGCATGATCCCATGGAGATCACATATTTTGGCTCGGGCATCTGTTCATATAGCTTGCGGATACGATCTGCCATTTTGAACGTTACTGTACCCGCTATAATCATCACATCTGACTGCCTCGGAGAAGGACGAGGAAATACACCTAAACGATCCAAATCATAATTTGCAGCCATGGCTCCCATCATCTCAATAGCGCAACAGGCTATTCCAAAACTGATTGGCCACATCGATGATAATCTTGCCCAATTGAGTAGGTCATCCAATTTGGCAACAATAACACCATTATTCTGTATTTGACTTTCTAAACTCATGATGTTGCTCCTGGTTTTTTAAATCTCGGCTTAAAAGCTACTTTTGGAGAAGCGGATACGACATCACTCTTTGCTATAACTGTTTCTTCCTGCAGATCTTCTCTATGATTTCGCAATTGATAGGTTGCTTGGTTCAGCATATCATAAGCTGTACTTGGAATATTTACTTTTACATGTGGACGTTGATGAATCGGTTTTACCCATTCTAGATCACCTTTTACCCAAACAAAGATCAATCCTATGATCAATATACCGACAAATAATGCCATTTCAATTAATGTAAACCAACCCCACCTCCCATCGGCTGCGATGTATTCAGCTTGTCCAAAAACGGTCGCCCAAGGAAAAATAAAAATTAATTCGACATCAAAGAGTAAAAATATGAGTGCAATAACATAGAACCTAGGGTTGAATTGTACCCAAGAAGAGCCTACGGCATCTTCACCACATTCATATGTACTCAATTTTTGTGGTGTAGGTTTATTAACAGACAGTAATCGTGCTGCCATAATGGTCATCGCGACTAAAAATATCCCTATCAAAATTATGATAAGTATCTTTCCGTATTCCGATAATTGCCCGGGGTCATCCATTGTGTTACAAAGTTAAAAAATAATTCTATTACAATTAGTACTAAGTCTAAAATACAAAAAATAAATACGATTTGTAAAAGCCTAAAATTATAATTTCATGTTTTTATGATTTCTGCATCTTCCCTTATCAGATCTGCAGAACTAAATTGGATATCTTTTTAGAATTTTACTAAATGACATTTAAAAAAATACCCTAAAAATTGTCAATTTTTAGGGTACAATGATTTAATAAATATGTTCTATCTTATTTCCCTGGCATTTTAGGCATATTTTTCATAAGTTTTGCTGCCATTGCAGGATTTGACATTTGTTTCATCACTTTACGCATGTCACCAAATTGTTTCATCAACTTATTTACTTCATTGATATCAGTACCTGATCCCTTTGCGATACGAATGCGTCTTTTTTGATCAATAGCATCCGGATTTTCTCTTTCAAATGGTGTCATGGAATCAATAATTGCTTCAATTGGTCTAAATGCATTATCATCTACTTCAATGTCTTTCATCGCTTTACCCACACCTGGTATCATTCCCATCAAATCTTTCATGTTACCCATTTTTTTGATTTGTTGGATTTGTGATTTAAAGTCATTGAAGTCAAATTTATTCTTGCGGATTTTCTTTTGAAGTTCAGCAGCTTGTTTTTCGTCAAATTGCTGTTGTGCGCGTTCTACTAAAGATACGACGTCACCCATACCCAATATACGGGAAGCCATACGTTCTGGATAAAACACGTCTAATGCATCCATTTTCTCGCCCGTACCTATAAATTTAATTGGCTTGTTGACAACAGATTTAATTGACAATGCGGCACCACCACGGGTATCACCATCTAATTTTGTCAAAACAACACCAGTGAAATCTAATCGATCATTGAAGGTTTTTGCAGTATTAACAGCATCTTGTCCTGTCATAGAATCGACAACAAAAAGAATTTCATGCGGTTGTGTAGCTTCTTTTACAGCTGTGATCTCCACCATCAAGGGTTCGTCAATAGCCAAACGACCTGCTGTATCAATAATAACAACATTGTGTCCACTTCTCTTTGCTTCTTCAACACCTGCTTTTGCAATCGCAATAGGATCTGTTGAATGACGATCTACATATACAGGAACACCAACTTGGCTAGCTAACACTTCCAATTGGTCAATAGCTGCTGGACGATAAACATCACCAGCTACCAATAATGGTTTCTTTCCTTTTTTATCTTTTAGATATAGCGCTAACTTTCCCGAGAATGTCGTTTTACCTGCTCCATTTAAACCAGCAATGAGTATAACTGTCGGATTTTTAGAAACTTCTAACTCGGTAACAGTGCCTCCCATTAATGCTGTCAACTCATCATTCATGATCTTAGTCAACAATTGTCCAGGTGAAATGCTTGTTAGTACGTTTTCTCCTAATGCTTTTTGTTTAACATCGTCAGTAAATGTCTTTGCAGTTTTATAATTCACATCGGCATCCAATAATGCCTTACGAATTTCTTTCATCGTTTCTGCAACGTTGATCTCGGTAATACTACCTTGGCCCTTTAAAACCTTAAAGGCTCTATCTAATTTATCCTGTAAGTTTTGAAACATGATAATTGTAAGTCTATGCTAATATAAAAAGCAAAGTTAAAAAAATTGTCGGAAGCTGAAGCATATAGAATTCAATTCCAAGCGTTAAACATAAAAAAAAGCGAATATTGATAAAAATATTCACTTTTTTATGCTGTAAGTATACTTAAAACAATTAATCTCTTCTTCCAAATAATAGGGAAGCATAATATAATAGAGTAACTAACGCACTTAATGCTGCTACTACGTAGGTCATAGCTGCCCATTTTAAGGCATCTCTGACACCTTCATCTTCTGCCGCACTATGTGTTACACCGTTATTACTCAACCAAGCTTTTGCACGATTTGACGCATCAAATTCTACAGGTAGCGTCACGAAACTAAATATTGTTGTAATGGCTAGCGCTGCGACACCTATTGCTAAGACAATATAATTTTGTGAAAAGGCCATTAATATAACACCTAACATCAAAACCCATGATGTCAATTTTGAGGCGAAGCTCACCATTGGTACCATCGCTGATCTAAATCCTAACCATTTATATGCTGTAGCATGTTGCACAGCGTGCCCACATTCATGAGCAGAAACTGCAGCAGCTGCTATACTTCTGCCGCTGTACACTTCAGGACTCAAATTTACCGTCTTATCAGCTGGGTTGTAATGATCCCCTAAACGATCGGGAATCGAAACTACTTGCACATCATAGATCCCATTGTCCGTCAACATTTTTTGAGCAATTTCCCCTCCTGTCAATCCACTTGTCAATGGAATTTCAGAATATTTTTTAAACTTATTTTTAAATCGGGTTTGTACGATCAGGCTCACCACCATGATCCCTATAAATAAAATCCAATACATAATATTTTCCTTGTTTTTGTAAATGCTTAATCAAAATATATTCCACCTTACCATAGTAGACAAAATTTCATACACTAATGTACTAAAATCATCCGCGAATCCATAATGGAACGATAAGTGAAACAAAAATATGACATTATTACAGATAAAGTTAAAATAAATGGGATGAACTTCTGCAGTTCATCCCATTTTACAAATTATTATTTTTTCAGTATGTCTTATCCGATCTGCAACATCAAACTTTGTCCTTCTATCATTTTTCTTAGGTTTGCCAATGCATAACGCATACGACCTAATGCTGTATTGATACTTACCTCAGTAATATCTGCAATATCTTTAAAACTCATATCACAAAAATGTCTCATAATTAAAACTTCTTTTTGATCATCTGGAAGTTTTTGAATCATTTTTTTCAAATCAATATCCCTTTGCTCCTTGAGCATTTTGGACTCTACATTTTCATCACTAAAGTCTAATACATCGAAAATATCAAATCCTTCGGTATTGACAATATTCGGAGCTCTTTTCTCTTTTCTGAAATGATCAATAATCATATTGTGTGCAATGCGCATAACCCAAGGTAAAAACTTACCTTCATCGTTATACTTACCGCCTTTTAATGTATTGATTACTTTTATAAAAGTTTCTTGAAAAATATCTTCTGCAAGATATTCATCTTTTACTTTCATATAAATGGAGGTATATATTTTAGATTTATAACGTTCTAACAAAGCTGCTAACGCTGTTTCTTTACCATCTAAATATATATGGATTAATTCTTGATCCGTTTTTTTATTTAAAACACTCATACTTCACCTATTTTTAGCAGTTACCAAATTAATTTAACTAAAACCTGTTCAAAAAAGTAAATGTATTCCGTATAGTAAGATATTTATGAAGTGATCAATTTTTGTATACTCAAAACAAGAGAAAATTATCGAGTAATCAAATTATTACAATATTATTTAAGACTTTTTAACATTTGCACAAAAAAAAGCGCCTTGATTCAACTCTAAGGCACTTTTCCATATAGCAATATGTTATATTTTATTTGTAAAGAGGGAATGCTGCCATCAATTCTTTTACTTTAGAATGGATTTTAGCAAGCTCTGAATCATTTGATGCATTTACAATAGCTGCATCAATTAGTTCTCCAATTTGGATAATCTCTGTTTCTTTGATACCACGTGTCGTGATCGCAGCTGTACCGAAACGAACACCTGAAGTAACAAATGGAGAACGAGAATCAAATGGAACCATATTTTTGTTTGTAGTAATACCTGCTTTTCCTAAAACAGCTTCTGCTTCTTTACCAGAAATATCTTTATTTCGTAGGTCTACCAACATCAAATGATTATCTGTACCACCAGAAATAATTTTATAATCTCTTTCGACGAAGAATTGTGCTAGAGTAGCCGCATTTTTCTTAACTTGAACAATGTATTCCATATATTCGTCAGAAAGCGCTTCACCATAAGCAATTGCTTTAGCTGCGATGGTATGCTCCAAAGGTCCTCCTTGTGTACCAGGGAAAACAGCTAGATCCAACAATTTTGTAATAGTACGAGTTTCGCCCTTTGGTGTTTTTACTCCCCAAGTATTTTCAAAATCTTTGCCAACCATAATCATACCACCACGAGGTCCGCGAAGGGTTTTATGTGTAGTTGTAGTTACGATATGACAGTGAGGAAGTGGATCATTTAATAATCCTCTTGCGATAAGTCCTGCTGGATGAGAAATATCGGCTAAAACTAAAGCGCCAATTTCATCAGCAACTTTTCGGATTCGTGCATAGTCCCAGTCACGAGAATAAGCTGAAGCACCACAGATAATCATTTTCGGTTTTTCACGAAGTGCCGTTTCTTCTAATTGTTCATAATCAATTAGACCAGTTTCTTCTTTTACACCGTAAAACAAAGGTTGGTAAATTTTACCTGATAAATTCGCTGGAGAACCGTGCGTCAAGTGACCGCCATGAGATAAGTCAAGACCTAAGATTTTATCACCAGGCTTGATCGTTGCTAAAAACACAGCGGCATTTGCCTGTGCTCCTGAATGTGGTTGTACATTTACCCATTCAGCACCAAATAATTGTTTTGCACGATTAATGGCAATAGTTTCGATTTCATCGACTACCTCGCAACCACCATAGTAACGTTTTCCCGGTAAGCCTTCAGCATATTTATTTGTCAAAACTGAACCTGCAGCTTCCATAACTTGTTTTGAAACGAAGTTTTCTGATGCAATTAATTCGATACCTTCTTCTTGGCGTTTAAGCTCATCAGCTATCAAATTGAAAATGGCTTGATCTCTTTCCATTGTTTTAATCTAGTATAAAATATGAATATTATGATTTTAGTCTACAAAGATAGTATAATACTTAAAAAAGGCTTCACAAAACGCCCTTTATTATTACAAAATATCATAAAATCACCTAATTTATTAAAATATGACAAAATCAATATTCTTAATTCGTAACGAATTACTTCAACGTCATCAACAAGAAGACTTGAAGAAGCGACACAAGTTGTATAATAAAGATTATCGATATTGACATGTTAGGTCATCACAAATTTTTTGTCTGCTCGTTAAGTCCTGTTGCACAAAAGGTAAGGATCAGAATTATAGCAGTGTATAATCAATGTCATAAATTTGTAGCTCTCTTATTTTCTATTAAAATTATGTAATTTTGTTTAAGTTGGTTAAAATATTATCACGATGAGTACAGAGACTATAACAGAGAAAGCTCCTTTAACATTAACTGATGGAGCAATAAAGGAATTAAAAAAGCTGAAAGATCAACAAGAAATTTCAGATGATTTTGGATTACGTATTGGTGTTGAAGGTGGTGGTTGTTCTGGAATGAGCTATATTTTAGGTTTCGACCAGAAAAAAGAAGGGGATAGCGAATACAGTATTGCAGGAATTAGAGTTTTTATGAATAAAGCACACGGTTTATATCTGGCAGGAATGGAAGTTGACTTCAGAAATGGCCTGGATGCGCGTGGATTTACTTTCAATAATCCCAATGCCTCAAGTACATGTGGCTGCGGAAGCTCTTTCTCCGCATAAAAAATTAAAGATATAATCCAAAGCCCGATATTCGCTGGATATTGGGCTTTGTTCGTTTTACAAAAACGTACCTTCTGATCAATACCGAATGCTACAAATGTAGTTTTTTTGACTAAAAAGTACATTAACTCTGCGTCAAAGAGGAATACATATGCCTTAAAACTGTTCATTTTTTAACTTTCAGCTTTCAGCTTAATTGATTAAATTAGCGACCTTTAGAAAAAGATTACGAGACACCGATGTATAAAGAATATAAGCAGCTTAATTTGCCGGAAATAGGCAAAGAAATATTGACCCGTTGGGAACAGGAAAAAATATTCGAAAAAAGTATCACAAACCGTCCAGGAAATAAACCTTACACATTTTATGAAGGCCCTCCTTCGGCTAATGGTATGCCCGGTATTCACCATGTGATGGGTCGTACGATTAAGGATATCTTCTGCCGTTACAAAACTCTAAAAGGATTTCAAGTAAAACGTAAGGGTGGATGGGATACTCATGGGCTTCCAATCGAACTTGCTGTCGAAAAGAAATTGGGGATTACAAAAGAAGACATCGGTAAAAAAATAACTGTAGAAGAATACAATGATGCCTGTCGTACGGAGGTCATGAAATATACTGATGTATGGAATGATCTGACTACTAAAATGGGTTATTGGGTAGATCTTGAAAACCCATATGTGACATATGAAAATAAGTATATCGAAACACTCTGGTACCTTTTAAAAGAATTTTACAAAAAAGGCCTTCTCTATAAAGGGTACACTATACAGCCTTACTCCCCTGCTGCAGGTACAGGATTGAGTTCGCATGAATTAAATCAGCCCGGTACTTACAAAGATGTGAAGGATACTACTATTGTTGCTCAATTTAGACTCATCAACAATCAATTACATCCAGCAATCGGTACTCTGGTAGAAGATACAGCCGAGGATGTAGCTTTCATCGCATGGACGACTACACCTTGGACACTTCCGTCCAATACTGCTTTGATTGTTGGGAAAAAAATCTCTTACGTAAAAATTAAAACTTTCAATCAATATACAGGTGCACCAGTTTCTGTTATACTGGCAAAAGATTTAATTTCAAAACATTTCAAGGCTGAAGGAAAAGACGCTTCGTTTCAAGATTATAAATTAGGGGATAAAGTTATCCCTTGGGAAGTGGCCGCAACTGTTACTGGTGAGGAGCTTGTTGGTCTACGTTATGAGCAATTAATGCCCTATATTACTTCAGATGAACTGCAAGAAAGGGCTTTCCGTGTAATCCCAGGTGATTTTGTAACTACAGAAGATGGTACGGGTATCGTACATGCTGCTCCTACTTATGGTGCAGATGACTTTAGAGTAGCTAAAGAACAAGGTGTACCCGGAATTTTGATTAAGGATGAAAATGGAAAAGAGGTTCCAACAGTAGATCGTACTGGTCGTTTTGTAAAAGAAATTACTGACTTTGCTGGTCGTTTTGTGAAAGAAGAATATTATTCGGATGCTGAACGTGCTGATAAAGATTTCCGTCCTACTGATGTACTCATTGCAATTAAACTAAAAGAAGACAACAAGGCTTTTGATGTCAAAAAATATGAACATACATACCCACACTGCTGGCGTACAGATAAACCGGTTCTATACTATCCATTGGATAGCTGGTTTATTAAATCTACAGCAGTTAAAAATGATCTAGTTGCTCTTAATAAAACTATTAATTGGAAACCTGAGGCAACTGGCACAGGGCGTTTTGGTAATTGGTTAGAAAATTTAGTTGACTGGAACTTATCACGTTCTCGTTACTGGGGTACTCCACTTCCAATCTGGCGTTCTGAAGATGAAAATGAAGAAATATGTGTAGGCTCTATGCCTGAATTAAAATCTTTATTAGAGGCTTCTTTAATATCAGATGTTTTATCAGAAAAAGAAAAAGAAACAAACAAATCATATTTAGATAAATTCGGTACGGAGCAACTTGACTTACACCGTCCATATGTAGACGATATCATCTTGGTATCCGATGCTGGTCAAAAATTATTCCGTGAACCAGACTTAATCGATGTTTGGTTTGATTCTGGTGCTATGCCTTATGCACAATGGGGTCTGGATTATGAAAAATTAGCAAATGGAGAAGCGCTACCTTTCAAAGATGGATATAAAGAAGCATTTCCTGCAGATTTCATTGCTGAAGGTGTGGATCAAACACGTGGTTGGTTCTTCACACTTCATGCGATATCCACGATGCTTCAAAAATCTGTTGCTTTTAAGAATGTGGTATCTAATGGTTTGGTTTTAGACAAAAACGGTAATAAAATGTCTAAACGTCTTGGTAATGGTATTGATCCATTTGCAACGTTAGATAAATATAGTGCTGATGCTACTCGTTGGTATATGATCAGTAATGCATCTCCGTGGGATAACTTAAAGTTTAACGAAGAGGGATTGGACGAGGTACGTCGTAAGTTTTTTGGGACTTTATATAATACATATGCTTTCTTTGCTTTATATGCGAATATTGATAAATTCAGTTATGCGGAAGCAGATATCGAGCTAGCGAATCGTCCTGAAATCGATCGTTGGGTAATTTCATTATTAAATAGTTTAACGAAAGAGGTAGATGAGTATTATGCAGAATTCGAACCTACAAAAGCCGCTCGTGCAATACAAAATTTTGTTGATGAGCATCTAAGTAATTGGTATGTTCGTCTTTGCAGACGTCGCTTTTGGAAGGGCGAATATTCGGAAGATAAAATATCTGCCTACCAAACACTTTTTACTTGTCTGGATACCATTGCAAAGTTAATGTCTCCGATATCTCCTTTCTTTTCAGATCAATTATACTTGGATCTGAATAACACAACAGGAAAAGAAACTTTTGAATCTGTACATTTAGCTAATTTCCCAATATATCACGAGCAATTGGTTGATAAAGATTTGGAAGAACGCATGTCCTTGGCTCAAGATATCTCATCATTGACGCTGTCACTGCGCAAAAAAGTAGGCATCAATGTTAGACAGCCATTAAATAAAATATTACTTCCAGTATTAGATAATAGTTTCCAAGAGCGGGTTGAAAAGGTAAAAGATTTGATACTTTCGGAGACTAATATCAAAGATATTCAATTCATTACGGATACTACAGGTATCATCAAGAAAAAAATAAAGCCAAATTTCAAAGCTCTTGGCTCGAAAGTTGGTAAAGACATGAAGTTAGTGTCTGCAAAAATCAATGCGCTTTCTATGGAAGAGGTTGCGAAATTGGAACGCGATGGCGAAATAATGTTAGCCGATACGCCGTATACGATCCAATTAACTGATGTAGAAATTATAGCAGAAGATGTTGCGGGATGGCAGGTCGCTAATTTAGCTAAATTAACCGTTGCGCTAGATATTCATATTTCTGACGAATTAAGACAAGAAGGATTGTCTCGAGAGTTGGTTAACCGTATCCAAAACCTAAGAAAAGATAAGGGTTTTGAAGTTACTGACCGTATCGTTGTTTTCGTTAGTAAAGATGCTGATATTGAGCAAGCCACGAATAAAAATTTATCTTATATTTGTACCGAAATTCTAGCGGATTCATTGAGATTCGAAGAATCACTAACCACTGGAGATAACATTGATATCGATGGTAAGGAATTGAATGTTTTAATCGAAAAAATTTAAATTATGGCAACTAATAACGAAAAGACACGCTATAGCGATTCAGAGCTACAAGAATTTAAAAGCATTATTTTAGAAAAATTAAGAATAGCAAAAGAAGAACTTTCAGCATTGACTGCCTCACTTAACAATAGTGATGCAAATGGTACAGATGATACTGCAGGAACCTATAAAACACTAGAAGATGGTTCTGCGACTTTGGAAAAAGAACAAACAAATCAATTAGCAGCGCGTCAACGAAAATTTATAGACAATTTGGATGCAGCTTTAGTGCGTATTGAAAATAAAACATATGGTATCTGTAGAGAGACCGGAAAATTGATTCAAAAGGAAAGATTGAAAGCTGTCCCGCACACTACATTAAGTATTGAAGCTAAGAATAAGCAGTATTAATATTATTTAAATACAAAAAGATAATGGTCTTTACTGTCGGTAAAGACCATTTTTACAACTATGAAAGGCTATACTAAACCCGTAATTTTAATAATTCTAGTTCTTTTAATTGACCAAATATCAAAACTATGGGTTAAATTAAATATGACCATCGGTCAAAGCTATGAAGTGATTGGTAAATTTGTACAAATTCATTTCATAGAAAACAATGGGATGGCGTATGGAATGGAATTTGGTGGAGAATTTGGAAAACTCATGCTTACTCTTTTTCGTATTATCGCTGTTGGAGCAATCGGCTATGGTCTACATTACATGGTTCAAAAGAAATATAATCGAGGATTTATTCTCAATATTGCTTTAATATTTGCAGGAGCACTTGGGAATATAATTGATTCTACTTTCTACGGTTTAATCTTTAGTGAAAGTACTTGGTATGACAAAGCGACCTTATTCCCTTCGGGTGGTGGTTATGCAACTATTTTTCATGGAAAAGTAGTGGACATGCTTTATTTTCCGCTTATTGAAGGTACCTTTCCCTCTTGGCTACCAATTTGGGGTGGTCAGGAATTTTTATTTTTCCGACCTGTATTTAACATCGCTGATTCTGCAATATCGGTGGGCGTAATTCTGATTCTACTTTTTCAAAAAAAATACTTTAAAGAAGAAAAAGAAGAAAAAACAAGTATCCATAGTGAAATTGTAGAAGATTAAAAATGACTTCCTTAAGTCTTGAAAATTCAAGGCTTTTTTTATTCAATAACAATAGTTAAGACAATGAAATTAGAAATGAAATGGGCAATATTGGCACTTCTAACTATTTTTAGTTTACCCAGCATTGCTCAATATAGCAATCCAGATTTAGTAAAAAAACATATTCATTACCTTGCAAGTGATAAAATGAAAGGTCGAGGTACAGGTAGTAAAGAAGTCTTTAAGGCAGCTGACTATATCGAAAAATATTTTAAAAAACTTAAACTACAACCGCTAGGTGAAAAAGGATTTCGTCAATCGTTTGAAGCTAAAGTCTGGAAAGTTAAAGTGAGTGACAGCATTCGTAAGGCAGATAATATCATTGCATT
Source organism: Sphingobacterium sp. PCS056 (assembly GCF_023273895.1). Taxonomy (NCBI): domain Bacteria; kingdom Pseudomonadati; phylum Bacteroidota; class Sphingobacteriia; order Sphingobacteriales; family Sphingobacteriaceae; genus Sphingobacterium; species Sphingobacterium sp. PCS056. The sequence continues at coordinate 368,597 of NZ_CP096883.1, forward strand.
TTTAGATAATGGTGCACCGCTTACTATTGTTATTGGCGCTCATTATGATCATTTAGGAACTGGTCATCAAGGAAGTTCAAAAGATTCGTTAGGTGTTGGTAAAATACATAACGGAGCTGATGATAATGCTTCTGGAGTAGCTGGTTTATTGGAGTTAGCACGCTACTATAGCACAAATAATATAAAGGAAAATCATAATTTTCTATTTATTGCATTCGGTGCAGAAGAATTAGGATTAATAGGATCCAAATATTTTACCGAACACCCTACCCTACCCTTAGATAAGATAACTGGCATGTTGAACATGGATATGATCGGAAGATTAAATCCTGAACAGGGTGTTGCTGTAATCGGATATGGTACAAGTAAAAAGTGGCCAGAAATCTTTGAAGGCATTGCTCCAAAGATTAAGTTCTATACAGGTCATGACGGAAATGGTGGTTCAGATCAAACCTCTTTCTACAAAAAAAATATTCCTGTTTTGTTTTTCCACACCGGTGGTCACCCAGATTATCATATGCCAACAGATGACCCAGATAAAATTAATTACACTGGATTGAATGGTATCATTGATTTCGAAGTCATGGTTATCAACAATATGTTAAAACAAAGTGGAAAACTAGAATTTCAATTCACAAATTAATGATGGTTTCCAACAAAGTGTTAATAACGGGTTCTAATGGTTTTTTAGGACAAAAACTGATTGATCGTCTTAGTAAAGACAGTAGCTACGATACTTTTGCAATCTCTATGCATGAAAATGAGAATCCAAATAAGGAAAATTATCATTTTCAACAATTGGATTTAATGAATTCGGAACTTCTAAATAACTATTTATCAGAATTTAAACCTAACTATATCATACATACTGCGGCTATCACAAGTGTTGAAGCATGTGAAGCTGATCAGGCTAAGTGCCAGAAGATGAATGTTGATGTTGTCGAACAGCTAGCCCAATACTGCAAGCAATCAAATGCTTTTTTAGTACAGTTATCCACAGACTTTGTGTTTGATGGAAAAAATGGTCCTTATAAAGAGGAGGATTTGGCTCATCCATTGAGTGAATATGGGAAGAGCAAGTTACGTTCTGAACAAGTTATCCACAATACGGGATGCGCCTATGCAATTTTAAGAACTATACTAGTATATGGAATAAATGCAAACCCAAAACGCTCTAATTTAGTACTTTGGGCAAAAGAAAAACTATCTAGTAAAGAATCAATAAATGTAGTAAAAGATCAGTGGCGTATGCCAACTTTTGTTGATGACTTGGCAGAGGCATGTATTTTAGCAATTAAAAAACGTGTAACTGGGGTTTTCCACATTAGCGGAGAAGAAATGTTTACAATTGCAGAAGCTGTTTACCAAATTGCGGATTTTTGGAAACTGGATAAATCTTTAATTTTTGAATTAACAGCTTCAGAAATCAATCAATCCGAAAATCGTCCTCAGAAAACTGGTTTTATATTATCAAAAGCAAAATCAATCTTAGGTTATGAACCGACTCCCTTCAAAGTGAGTTTAGAAATAATTGATCAACAATACGGAATCTTCCGTTAATAATAAAAAAGAGATGAAGGATAAATGTGCAAAAGAATCGACTACAGTAATGAATGAATTGGTATTGCCAAACGATACCAACACTTTTGGAAATTTGATGGGTGGTAGGTTGTTGTATTGGATGGATATCTGTTCGGCTATGGCTGCTCAGAAACATTGTAACAGTCCAGTAGTGACGGTATCTGTTGATAACGTATCGTTCAAAAGATCTATTCGATTAGGAGAAGTGGTTACTATTGAGGCTAAAGTGACACGTGCTTTTAATACTTCAATAGAAGTAAGAATGGAAGTATTTGCTCAAAACTTACCTTTGGGTACTAAAGAGAAATCCAACGAAGCATATTACACTTTTGTAGCTATAGATGAACATGCGAAACCGCAACCTATTCCAAAAGTTATTCCTGAAACGGAATTGGAACATAGACTCTATGACGAAGCCATGAGACGCCGTGAGTTGCGCTTAATCTTAAGTGGTAAACTAGACCCTAGTAAAGCGACAGAATTGAAAAACCTAGTCAATCTATTTGATCATAAAGGTTAATTGAAAAAGCCTCAAATTTATCATTTGAGGCTTTTTCAATCTAATTGGGAGTCACTTATTACTCACTCCCTAATGCGACTATACGATCAAACTCTTCGGCTTTTAGTGGCATCACTGATAATCTTCCTTGACGAACTAAAGCAACATCTTGAAGAAATTCATCAGCTTTTATCTGTTCAAGAGTGACCGATTTTTTGAATGTTTCGACTGGAGCTAAATCAACAACAACCCATTTCGGATCTTCAGTTGTGGGATCCTGATAATATTCTTTTACAACTTTTGCTATACCTACTACTTCTTTGCCCTCATTACTATGGTAGAATAAAACAAGATCACCTTCTTTCATTGCTTTGAGATTATTACGTGCTTGATAATTACGTACACCATCCCAAAAGGTTTGACCATCCTTGTTAAATTGTTCCCAACTGTATTTAAAGGGTTCTGATTTGACCAAAAAGTAATTCATATTAAAAAATTAGTTTTGTTGCTCTAATACTTCCATTTTATCCGCAAAATGTGCACAGTAGTCACGTAAATCAGCGATGACTTTCTCTGCCATAGGATCTCCTCCAGAAGAACGAAGAAATGAATCACCTAATGTTTGTAATGTTTCGTAAAAAAAACGTTTCATTTCATCATAAGGCATATCTTTTGTCCACAAATCGATACGCATTGAATTTTTATATGCTGAATCCCATAATGCTAAAAACATGGCTTTTGCAGGTAGTTCATCAGAAGATTCACCATCATTTGAAGACCAAGTTATTGTATTTGGAACATTGGTTTCGTCCAATTCAATCTGTAATTTTATTTCTGCTTTTTTCATTATAATATTGTTTGTTTTAATAATGAGTGAATGCTGATCGCTGTATTTAACAGCTCTTTTCACTCGGTTTTAAAGCCTATGAATATATTAAAAGTATATCCATTTATAAATGCTATGTATAAATGGGATTATGTTATTTTTATGATCAAAGTCAATATCGCTACTGCTACTATAAAAAATAATTCATAAAGCCATAACTTCTTATCTTGTTTGACAATAACACGAAAGAAAATATCCACGAATAGAAGTACAACAAGTAAGCTGATGAGTGCTGTAATAGTTAGCAACGGATTTCCGTCTGCCATATCTTCTACAAAATACCAAGCTATCAGGCATGCCGATACAATATTAATGGGTGTTAGTCTCACTATTTCGTTCTATAATTTCTTTTAGTCGAAGTTTTAGGACCCTTTTTATTGGATTTAAACCCTGAAGCACGTTGTGATGCTTTTGCTTCTTTCTGTTTAATCACAAATTTCTTTTCGTGAAAAGCTCCTTTAAAATCTGGATCATCTTTTCGCTTTTGATTGTCAATTTCTTTAGCAATGATTTGACGTTCGAAATAAGGAGTTTCTTCTACAAAAACTTCATCTGGTAAAGGTGCAACATCTACAGATTGGCGCATTAACTTTTCAATTTTTCTGAAATAATGCTTTTCTGCATCATTACAAAAAGTAATAGCATCGCCAGAATTAAATGCACGTCCGGTACGTCCGATACGATGAACATAATCTTCTGTAACAATGGGTACTTCGAAATTAATAACATGGGACACATTGGTTACATCTAATCCACGGGCAGCTACATCTGTGGCTACTAAGATCCTAATATTTCCTTCTTTAAACGCATTAATAGAGTTAATTCGAGTATTCTGACCTTTGTTGGCATGGATGACACGTACTTGATCTTTTCCATATTTACGTTCTAAAAAAGCGAAAACATTATCTGCAACTGTCCTCGTTTTACAAAAAACAATTAAACGGTGAAATGACTCATCATCTTTCAATAAATGTTGTAGTAAATTTAACTTTGTCTTTTGATTAGGAACAAAATAGACCCTTTGACTTACTGTGGAGGCTGGTGTTGCTTGTTCAGAAACTTCCACAATAGTAGGGAAAGCTAAAAAATCACCAGCAATTTTACGAACCAGTTCGCTCATTGTTGCTGAAAACAATAAATTCTGTCTTTTACGGGGTACGACTTCTAAAATACGGTGAAGTTTAGAAATAAACCCCATATCCATCATTTTATCGGCTTCATCCATTACAAGAAATTTCAACGATTTTACGTTGATATGTCCCTCTAAGTATAAGTCCAAAAATCGACCTGGTGTAGCTACAATGATATCTACTCCTTTTTCAAGATTTTCAATTTGGGTTTTAGGTCCTAATCCGCCGTATAATACTACCGTACGTAAATCAAGGTATTTAGAAAATGTTTGAATATTTTCCTCGATTTGCATCGCAAGTTCTCGTGTTGGCGACAAAATCAATGCACGTGCATCTTGCCCCTGTGCATATTTCAATTTCATTAATATAGGTAAGACAAATGCAGCAGTCTTCCCAGTGCCAGTTTGTGCTACTCCCATGATATCTTGACCAGCAAGAATTGGTGTAATCGTTTTTTCTTGTATTTCTGTTGGAACCGAATAACCTGCCTCTTCAATTGCGTTCAAAAGCTGCTTATTCAATTTAAAATTTTCAAATGTTTGCTGCATTTTACAAAGGTAATGAAAAGCATTCACTTGCTTATCCTATGCTTTAAATGATTCTGAGATTGACGTAAAATTGACATAACTATTTCATTATTATTCAAAAGTAGCTGTTGCATAAGCTACATTTTGAATTCAAGCAGAATTAAACCACCTTTGTAGTAAATAACTAAACTTTTTTATCAAGTTTGTATGAAAAAATTATGGATCTTATTGCTGCTTATTACAGCAAGTTTGACCACATTTGCTGATGAAGGAATGTGGTTCTTAATGCATTTGAAGCGCCTGAATGAGGCTGATATGCAAAAGAAAGGATTGAAATTGACTGCTGAAGAAATTTACAGTATCAACAATTCTAGTTTAAAAGACGCAATCGTACAATTCAATGGTGGTTGTACTGCTGAAATTGTTTCTGATCAGGGATTAGTATTCACAAACCATCACTGTGGTTATGGAGCTATCGCCGAACTTTCAACTCCTGAAAATGACCACTTAACCAATGGCTTTTGGGCGAAAACAAAATCAGAAGAGCTCAAACCTAAGTCGTTATTCGTTCGTTTCTTTGTTCGTATGGATGATGTTTCAAAAAGAATCTTATCGTTAGTAAATGATAAGATGTCTGAATCTGAACGTCAAAAAATCATTAATCAAGAAATTGCTAAAATCGAAAAAGAGAATAGCGAAAATGGCAAGTACATCGTGAACGTAAAATCATTTTACAATGGAAATGAATATTACTATTTCGTTTATCAAGATTTTAACGATGTTCGATTAGTGGGCACTCCTCCTAACAGTATTGGTAAATTTGGTGGTGACACAGACAACTGGGAGTGGCCACGTCACACTGGAGATTTTTCTATTTTCCGTGTTTATGGTGACAAAAATGGCAATCCCGCAGAATATGCTAAGGACAACGTTCCTTTGAAACCAAAGCATTTTTTACCAATCAGTTTAAAGGGCTTTAAAGAGGGTGACTTTGCTATGATTTTAGGTTACCCTGGTCGTACAAACCGTTGGATGCCTGCTGGTGGAATTGATCAGAATGTAAAATTTGCATATCCTGCTTGGGTTGAAGCTTCTAAAACAGGAATGGATGCCATGAAAAAATACATGGACAAAGATCAAGCAGTTAAAATTAACTATGCTTCTAAATATTCTCAAGTCGCCAATTACTGGAAAAATCGTCAAGGAATGATCGATGCTTTAACTTTACATAAAACTGCCATTACTAAAGCGCAGGATGAAGCAAAATTCAATAAATGGGCTAATAAAAAAGAAAATAAAGAACAATATGGCGACGTTATTGCTACAATCAATGCTTATTATGCCGCAACCAACGAGAAGGCACGTCATGACAACTATTTAAGTGGCATGCTCCGTTCTAGTACCTTGGCAGCATTGCCGTATTCTATAGGTAGTGGTCTAGATATGTATGTGAAGTCGAATGAGGCAAAACGTAAAGAATTGTTACCAAGATTACAAGCAGCTATTGCATCTGGCTACGAAAAAATGTACTTGCCTCTCGAGGAAGATGTTTTAATTGATGAACTAAACCTATATGCAAAAAAAGCTGGTAACATTGCGCCTTACGTTTCAGAATTGGCAAGCAAAAACAATAATGATTTAACTTCGTACATTCGTGAGGCTATCAAAAATAGTATTTTTGCATCTGAAGAGCGTTTGAATAACTTTTTAAGTAATCCTACAGCCATTGCATTAGACAATGACCCACTCTACAAATTATCTTCAGCTTTATTAAATAAATATCGTGAATCTGCAATTGCGGATAAAGATGCTACAGATAAATTTGAAGCAGCACATCGTAAATATGTAGCTGGTGTATTGGCTTCAAATCCAAAAGGTAAATTTTATCCTGATGCAAACAGCACGTTACGTTTAACGTATGGTTCTATTAAATCACTACCTGCAGATAAACGTAATGACGCGGCAGAAAACTACTATACGACTTTAAAAGGTACAATTGCGAAGTACAAAAAAGGAGACGAAGAGTTTGATTTACCGCAGCGATTGATCGATCTGCAGAATAATAAAGATTATGGCCGTTACGCTGATAAAGCTGGTTATCTCCCTGTTAACTTCCTAAGTGATAATGATATTACTGGTGGAAATTCGGGATCTCCTGTAATAAATGGAAATGGTGAATTAATTGGCTTGGCTTTTGATGGTAATATCGAAGCAATGGCAGGTGACGTCATTTTTGATCACAAATTGCAACGCACAATATCTGTTGATATTCGATATGTTCTTTTTGTTATTGACAAATTTGCTGGAGCGACCAATATCATAAATGAATTAAAAATTGTAGAATAATAATATTTTACAATTTTTAACAGATTTTTTTCAGAAAAAATATTTTCTATTAAATTGGTTTTTGTATATTTATTGTGTTAATTAGAGTAATAAACAGGACCATAAAACTAAAATTATAATTATTAAAATGGAAAACTACGTAAAATTAAAAGAGTTAGTAGCATCAATCGAAGCAGATGCAGACAAATTTTTCAACAATGGTAACTCTGCTGCTGGTACTCGTGTACGCAAAGGATTACAGGACATTAAAACATTAGCACAGGAAATTCGCAACGAAGTTACTGCTAAGAAAAATGATGGTAAATAATTATTATTTATCTTATTAAAATAAAAGAGGCTGTCTCAAAAGGATAGCCTCTTTTATTTTAAATAGTATTTTTGAACACAAATAAAGCCCTCAAATGAACCATTGAGGGCTTTATTAGGTAACTACGGGCTAGTTCTTCAATTACAAAGTTGCCAATTGCATGATGTATTTTACGGTCTCTTTATTCAACCATTGTGATATAGTCTCTGTAAATTGATCGACCATCTGTTTCCGTGTCATGGATTTAGTTTTCTTATTTTCAAAAACCTTTTTATCCATAACAATCGTATTGCTTAGTTCGACTTGAGTAGCAAAATAAGACACGTGCTGGCTTGGAACTACTAATCCCAAGATCATACCCGGCAAACCATTTATAGACTCAGGTCCCCCACTAACTGGAATTTCATTGGCATAAAATCCGATGACATAAGTTGAATCAGAGGTAAAACCATTAGCTCTACGGCAAGTATAGCCAGCTATTTCACGGTACTCGTCTGTGATACGCCATTTTACTGTTTTCACAGAATCTTGGATGATGATTTTATCGCCCATCACATCATTAAATCGTTTATAGTCTTTAGTAGCCAAATTTGAAAGCGTTTGTGCATCAAAATCAAGAGCAAACATCATAATTAATTGCTTGACTTTCATATCCAATTCTTGTCCAACGACAGGTTGAAAAAGGGTTTCGTTGCCATTAAACTTTAACGTCTTTTTCAAAACTACATTTTCTGGTATTGTTGGAAGCATACGTTCAAATTGATCCTTTGAATTTCCGTCAGCTTTAGCAATAAATTGTTTGTTTACAATATTCTTCATATACATTGTCTTATCAAAAGATATCGAACCAACCTTAGAAAAAAGTGTATACTGCGCTTTTGCAAACGTACTGCAGCATAATAATATAAAAAGAATGCTATAATTAAGTATTTTCATGTGTCTCATCTTATAAAAACATTTTAGTAAAATCCCATGATAACTTCAACATATAATAACGTCTGATAGTATCATATCTTCTTTGTGTAAATACAGAGTTTGCAGCTGATCTGCTAAAGCCTTTATTTTGATTTAAGACATCATTAACTGTAAAGTCTAAAATCAAAGATTCATTTTTCAAGAATTTTTTACTAATTCCTGGATGTACCAAAAATTGCTCAAATTTCTGATCAAATGCTTGTGTGGCTGCTTCATATGTATAATCGTAATTCGTATATACTTTTAGTGTTTTAGTGAAAAAGTATTCAACACTACCAGAAGAGCCGAATACAAATCCGTTACTATTTGAATTTTGCTGCAAATTAGACTCCATTATACGATATTGTGGACTTAGATTTATATTAAAGTTCAATCCTGTTTTTGTGTCACGTGTAAACGTGTAAGTAAAGTTATAATTGGTTGTATTCACTTTATTAAGCTCACCATTGAAGAAATTATAATTTTCAGAAAGTGACCATGACAACTGTGGAGAGTTACTTAATCCCAGTTTCTTATTGAGTTTGAAATAATAACCAGACCAGAAATTTGTCGAAATATTTGTTTTCCCCGTTATATTATTCCATTCGTAAGTATTGATACCGTTTGAAGTTGTGATATTTTGTGAAATTGGATCTTTTACAAGGTTTAAATTACCTCCAACATATGCGTAACTTCCTGTCAATAATTTAAACGTATTATATCCTAAATTAAAATTGTGACTGAATGCTGGTTTCAAATTTTCATTACCAAGATAACGGTTCAATTGATCTGAATTATCTAATATAGGTTGAATCTGATTTAAAGAAGGTAATTGATTGCGACCATTATAATTGAACCACATGTTTTTACCTTTGGTAAAAGAGTAACCTCCACTTAAAGATGGATTATAGGTGAAGAAATTTCTTGAGAAAGATGCTTTGGTATTGTTATTTTGTTGCTGTAGATCATCATTGTTAAAACTATTGGTAAAGTTAAACCTTAACTTCTCTGTGGTATACCCTAAAGCCACCTTGTAATTGCTACTTGTTCTATCAAAATCATAATCATTACTGAAACGTTCGTCAAGGTCATCATAATCTCCCGATCCTTCATTAAAAGATTCAACCAGAGAAGAACTTTTATTACTTTCAATACCGGCACCAATAGATAAATTTAAAACTTTAGACAAGGGTTCTGTATAAGTTAATGAAGCACGGTTATTGGTAACATTTTGTAATCTATTTTTACGTTGATCTGTGATAGAGTCTGTATCGAATTCATATTTATGTACCGTAGAAAAGAGCGATCCACCACCCGAAGTTTCATCTTTTCTGATCTCTCCATTAAATGTCAACGACCTTCCTTTTTTCTTAAATTTATGGGTAAATAAAGCGCTTAAATTAAATGCTTTTACCGTATTGTCAGCAACTTCCCTTGTCTTTTCGGTTATAACTGAATCTAATTCTGCAGAAAACTGATAGGCTTCTCGTTTATTATCAGACCATAAATTCTTTTGCGAGGCTCCTCCACGAATAGTCAACGTATTCAAAGAGTCAAAGTTCAGGTCATATTTTAGGTTTACCCGATGTTGATCATTTTCTGTATCCACAGTTTTTACGGTACGGCTATTGATAAGACCACTCATCAAGGTCTCATCTTGACCGTCACTACTGATCCGCCCATACTTATAATTGATATTAACATTATGCTTGTTTTTATCAAATTTGTCCGAAAAATTAATACCCGAATTGATCGCTCTCGGAATACCAACAACTCCTTGTCCTGAGAAAGGATCAGTAAAGTTTGACCATGAAACAGATCCATCATCACCATAACTCACACCCGAGTCACCACCATACTTGTCTGCATCTTGCCAATTCATCGTAGTGGTACCGTTATTACCAAAAAGACCATAGGCTGATATTTTTTGTGAACCTTTAAATTTATTGACCATGATCTGCCCCATGTAATAATCATCGGTGCCCACTCCTAGCAATGCTTTTCCGAACATACCATTTTTAGCCCCATCTTTCAATTTAACATTAATGGTTTGTTCACGCTGACCATCATCCACTCCTGTTCGCTCTGCTTGATCTGATTTCTTCTCATAAACTTGTACTTTATCGACCATATCAGAACGCAAATTGCGCGTTACCAAAGTAGGATCATCTCCAAAGAATTCCTCTCCATCCACTAATACTTTTTTAACGGTCTTTCCTTGAGCAGTGATCTTGCCCGAAGCATCAACCGTGATACCAGGCAATACCTTCAACAAGTCTTCAACTTTAGCATTTTTTTCAACTTTAAAGCTACCTGCATCATATTCTGTTGTATCCCCCTTTATAGTGATTGGAATACGACCTGTCACAATAACTTCCTGTAAAAGTTGGGCAGTGCTTGTCAAACCAACTTTTAAAGCTGAATAGTCTTGATTTGGTAATATTGAGGTATAATAATCGCCATATTTTGGATAACTTACAATCAGTACACTCTCACTTTGAGTAGGTGTATTTAAAGAAAAGTTACCATTCTCATCAGATCTTGTAAAATCTAGAAGAATAGAGTCTTTGGCACTCAAGAGCATAATTGTTGCATTTGACAACTTCTGCTGATCTTTGGAATCGCTAATTTTACCATGAATTTTGCTCTGAGCAAAGCAGAAGCTCACAAGCATAGGTAAAAGCAATAACAAATGGAAAATTGTTTTTCTTTTCATCTAAAAAACTATTATTATCACGTTGGTTAATAAAACTGTTCAAATATATTGTATTGTTATAGCTATTAGATGGGCTTTCAATGGAAATGTTACAACAATTTTAATCTTTTTTTTAAATCTTTTAATAATGATCTTAAAACCATAATTATCAAAGTGAAATTATAATGTTTTACCTATTTTTGCTATAAATACATTCATACTATGCAAACTATACAAGAATATGTTGAGGCCAACAAACAACGATTTTTAGATGAGTTGTTTGATTTATTGCGTCTCCCGTCAGTAAGCGCTGATCCAAAATTCAAAGGAGATGTTGAAAAGACTGCGGAATTTGTCGCACAAAAACTAAAGGAAGCTGGCGCAGATCAGGTAGAAATCTGTCAAACTGCTGGTAATCCTATTGTATACGGAGAAAAGATCGTTGACCCTGCACTTCCTACAGTATTGACTTATGGACATTATGATGTGCAACCTGCAGATCCATATGAATTGTGGGATACTCCGCCATTTGAACCAACTATTCGTGATGGCAAAATCTACGCTCGCGGTTCTGCTGATGACAAAGGACAATTTTATATGCATGTAAAGGCATTTGAATACATGATGAAAAATAACGCACTTGCTTGCAATATTAAATTCATGATTGAGGGTGAAGAAGAAGTTGGATCTGTTAATTTAGGAACTTTTGTCAAAGAAAATACGGAAAAATTAAAAGCTGATGTCATTGTTATCTCCGACACCTCTATGATTAGTCTAGAAACTCCATCTTTAGAGACCGGACTAAGAGGACTATCCTATGTTGAAGTAGAAGTAACTGGTCCAAATAGAGATTTACACTCAGGCGTATACGGTGGCGCGGTTGCAAATCCTGCTACAGTATTAGCAAAATTAATCGCATCATTACATGATGAAAATAATCATATTGCAATTCCTGGATTTTACGATGATGTGATAGAACTATCTCAGGAAGAACGTAACGAATTGAATAAAGCTCCATTTGAAATCGAAGAATATAAAAAAGATCTAGGTGTAGAAGCATTATGGGGTGAAGAAGGCTATTCTACCATAGAGCGTACAGGTACTCGTCCGACATTGGAAGTAAATGGTATATGGGGTGGTTATATTGGAGAGGGTGCAAAAACTGTACTTCCTTCTAAAGCATTTGCTAAAATCTCCATGCGCTTGGTGCCAAATCAAAATTCACAACGTATCACAGATTTATTCAAAAAACATTTTGAAGCAATTGCTCCAAAATATGTTCGTGTAGAAGTTAAACCTCATCATGGCGGTGAACCGGTAGTAACTCCTACAGACAGTGTAGCCTATAAAGCTGCCGAAAAAGCACTTACTGAAACATTTGGAGTAAAACCTATTCCAACTCGTGGTGGTGGTTCTATTCCTATTGTTGCTTTATTTGAAGAAGTCTTAGGTTTAAAAACAGTCTTATTAGGTTTCGGATTAAACAGTGACAACTTACACTCTCCTAATGAAAAATACGGTATTGAGAATTATTTGAAAGGTATTTCAACGATTCCCCTATTTCATAAATACTATGCTGAATTAAGTAAGTAAAAACTTACGAAAATATAAGAAAGGGGGATTACATATCCCCCTTTTATAATATATTAGCCCTAAATTAAGACACCTTACTATTTGATGATTATATTCTTAAAGAAACTGCACCGCTACTTTTACTTCACAAGTGTTTTTATCATTTTCTGCTTTCTTTTCCCTTTAATATGGTTGTATGCAAGAAATCCAATAAAGAATTATACTAAAATAGCTTTTCTTAGGAGATGGATGAGTTTACTCGGTTCCTACTTTACAGGTATTTTCTATCGCGTCAAGTTTGAGGAAAAAATAGACTGGTCTAAGCCATATATCCTCTGTGCTAATCATACTTCGGTTTTAGACATTACAGCGATGACCTATATTTCACCAAGAGCGATCACTTTTATTGGAAAAGCTGAATTATTAAAGAATCCTGTGACAAGAATTTTCTTCAAAACCATTGATATACCGGTCGATCGTAAAAGTAAAATGTCGTCTTTTAGATCATTCAAAAAGGCTAATGAGATGTTAAAAGAGGGAAAGACGCTAGCCATATTTCCGGAGGGAAAAATTGATGAACAATACCCTCCAACAATACATCCATTTAAATCAGGTGCATTCCGTATGGCAATCGAAAATAATATTCCGATCATACCTATTGTGATTGAAAATGCCTGGGAGATCTTATGGGATGATGGTCATCAATTAGGTTCCCACCCTGGTATAGTAAAAATACAAGTATTTGCGCCAATAAATACACTGCAATACAATGAAAAGAATGCTTCAGACTTAGAAGATTACGTTTATAATAAAATGCTATTACATTGGAAATTGCAGAATAAATTGTAATTTAATCACCAAATTAAAAAACGTTCGTTATGGCTTCCTCAACATTAATTGAAATTCAAGAAATTGCCCGACAGTATACAATAGGAACAGAAACTATACATGCATTAACATCTGTTTCTTTAAATATAAAGAAAGGGGAGTTTGTTGCATTAATGGGACCATCCGGATCTGGAAAATCAACATTAATGAATATTTTAGGCTGTTTGGACACACCTAATCATGGTGCATATATTCTAAATGGTATTAATGTTAGTGAAATGTCTGATGATGAATTGGCCGAAGTCCGAAATAAAGAAATCGGTTTTGTTTTTCAAACTTTCAATTTATTACCTAAGAGTACAGCATTGGAGAATGTTGCTCTTCCTTTGATCTATGCCGGTATTAAACAAAGTGTACGAGAGGAAAAAGCTACTCAAGCTTTAAATAGTGTTGGCCTAGGGAATCGAATAGACCACCGTCCCAACGAACTTTCGGGTGGTCAACGGCAGCGTGTGGCAGTTGCACGTGCATTGATAAACAACCCTTCTATCATACTCGCTGATGAACCTACAGGAAATTTGGATACCAAGACTTCTATTGAAATCATGGGACTTTTAGAAGAAATTCATTCGAAAGGAAATACGATTATCTTGGTGACGCATGAAGAGGATATCGCCCAACATGCACATCGAATAGTCCGTATGAGAGATGGTTTAATAGAGGCTGATTATCCTAATACAGATATCAAATCAGTTTCTCCTCGATTATCCGCTTTAGAAGAAAAAGGTGACGATTTTGAAAATATTTAACATATTGACGATTACTTCACGATATTTTTTTAAACTGAATATCAATACATTAATGTCTTTCATAAAAAATAAATAACAAATAACTTGCTAAAGACAAATTAAATTATATTTTTGCGAAAATTGAAAACTTAATCTGTTTTTATTATGTATTGGACATTAGAGTTAGCTTCGCATTTAGAAGATGCCCCTTGGCCGGCAACAAAAGATGAATTAATCGACTATGGTATTCGTTCTGGTGCTCCTGTTGAAGTAATCGAAAATTTACAAGATTTAGAGGACGACGGTGAGCCTTATGAAAATATAGAAGAAATTTGGCCAGATTATCCTACTAAGGATGATTTCTTCTTTAACGAGGACGAGTATTAATAAAAAATGCCTTACAATGATTTGTAAGGCATTTTTTATACCTATTAATCCTTTTAACTATATTTTAGTCTTAATTATTATGATGACATACTTAAAAGGTATATGTTTACTTCTACTACTCATAGCACCAAAGATTAATTTTGGTCAAGAATATGAAACTGCTGACACGAATTTAGTTTTTATAAAGAAATTTGTCGCGGCACTTTATGATCAATCTCTGGCCACTGACGTCATATTGAGTCAATATATAACGATCAACAAGGAGTTAACAGATGAATATTTTGAATATCTCGAAGCAAGTTTGAATGAAGTGAGACTCAATATACAAATGAAAGACAGCAATCAAATACAATATATCAACTATTATCAACTTCCGAAGAAGGAAACAAGGGACATCGATCTAGAAGGAAAAAATGCAAATCATATTTACTTCCTAAAAGTAAAGGATAGGCTGGTTGTATCACTTTACTTAGATTCCGGGAAAATTGGATCTTTTACGTTAGTGTCAAAAGGCAATAATTTAGCTCATTTTGTGACATATTAAAAATAATTCGCTAAATCACTTGTTTTTTTTAAAATAATCAACCATATTTGCTATAACAATAACAAAATGAATATAAAGGTATTAAATAAGTCTTGGTGGTGGCATAACAGTTAAACTGTTGTGGCAAAAAACTATTGCTTAGATTTATCTATACATCAAAATAGTAGGCTTGCCTTTTTAGGTAAGCCTTTTTTTATTTTAATAGCAGCATGAAAAAAATATTAGCGCATTTATTCGAATATAAATCATTCAGCAGAAAAGAGGCTTATGACATCCTGATCAATATTACGGAGGGAAAATATGATAGTCATCAAATCGCAGCATTCATGACCGCATATGGCATGCGAAGTATCCGCGTGGAAGAACTAGGTGGATTTAGAGATGCCATGTACGACCTATGCCTAAAACTGGATTTTAACGGTTATGATCTAATCGATTTATGCGGTACAGGAGGCGATGGAAAGAATACCTTTAACATTTCTACTTTAGCTTCTTTTATTGTAGCTGGGGCAGGTTATCATGTCGCTAAACACGGTAATATCGGTGTTTCTTCGGGTTGTGGGTCTTCCAATGTCATGGAGTATTTAGGTTATCAATTTACAAATGATAAGGGCGAACTATCCAGACAACTTGAAGAAGCAAATATTTGCTTTCTACATGCACCATTATTTCATCCTGCAATGAAAACAGTTGCCCCTATTCGAAAGGCATTGGGAGTGAAAACTTTTTTTAATATGTTGGGCCCTTTAACAAATCCTGTAAATCCAAAATTTCAATCAGTAGGTGTCTTCAGTCTCGAGTTAGCCAGATTGTATGGCTATCTTTATCAGGAGTCAGCGAAACAATATTCTATTATACATGCACTTGATGGCTATGATGAAATATCTTTAACAGGTGATTTTAAAGTCATCACCAACTCAGGTGAACAATATTACAGTATCCCACAATTAGGATTTGATATTGTTCCACCAGCATCATTAGCCAGTGGAGAGACCATCAATGAGGCCGCAGATACATTTTTAGCCATTATCAGCAATAAGGGTAATGATATTCAAAACAATGTCGTACTTACAAACGCTGCATTTGCAATTAAAACATTTGATCCTGAGAAGACCTTTGCTGACTGTTTTTATGAAGCTGAAGAATCATTACAAAGTGGAAGAGCATTAAATAGTTTCAAAAAACTTATAACTAAATAACATGAGCTTAAAAATTAAAGTTTGTGGTATGAAAGATCTTGACAATATGCTTGATCTGATTAAATTACCGATAGACTATATGGGTTTGATTTTCTATGAGAAATCAAAAAGATATGTCAGCAGCCTAGATGCCCATTTTATAAAATCCATTCAAGGAATAAAAAAAATAGGGGTTTTTGTTAATGCGACTGAACAAGAAATTTTAGAAAAAATAGATACTTTCGGATTAACTGGAATACAACTTCATGGACATGAAGATCCAAATTTTTGTTTACAATTTAAATCCCGAGGTATCGTGGTCATCAAGTCTTTTGGCATTGATGAAAGTTTTGACTGGCAATCATTGAAGAAATACGATGACGCAGTTGATTATTTTTTATTTGATACCAAAAGCGTCAATCACGGTGGGACGGGAATACAATTTGATTGGAACCTATTAAAAAATTACACGCTCGAAAAACCATACTTCTTGAGTGGGGGCTTGAGTGCTGAAAATGTGATAGCAGCAAGCCAATTTCCTGATCATCGTTTATATGGTCTCGATTTAAATTCAAAATTTGAATTTAAATCGGGGATAAAAAATGTAGAATTATTAGAACAAACATTGAAAAACATGAGTTATGAGCAAATACCAGGTTAATGAAAAAGGATACTATGGGCAGTTTGGTGGTGCTTACATTCCAGAAATGCTATATCCAAATGTAGAAGAACTGCGTGAACAATATTTAGATATCATTCAAGAACCGAGTTTTCAGCAAGAGTTTAATCAACTTTTGAGAGATTACGTTGGAAGACCATCACCGCTATACTATGCAAGCCGTCTTTCAGAAAAATATGGGAGTAATATCTACTTAAAAAGAGAGGATCTCAATCATACGGGTGCGCATAAAATAAACAACACCATCGGTCAAATCTTATTAGCACAACGATTAGGTAAGAAAAGAATTATTGCTGAGACAGGCGCCGGACAACATGGAGTGGCAACTGCTACGGTATGTGCTTTAAAAGGTTTACAATGTGTCGTGTATATGGGCGCGATCGATATTGAAAGACAAGCACCGAATGTTGCTCGTATGAAAATGATGGGAGCTGAAGTTATCCCTGCAGAGTCGGGAAGTAAAACACTAAAAGACGCTACTAATGAAGCCCTTAGAGATTGGATAAATAATCCTGTAGATACACATTACATTATTGGTTCTGTTGTAGGCCCACACCCCTACCCCGATATGGTTGCGCGCTTTCAGTCGATCATATCAGAAGAAACAAAAAAACAGTTGTTTGAAAAAACTGGTAAATACAATCCTGATTATGCGATAGCATGTTTAGGAGGAGGCTCCAACGCAGCAGGTATGTTTTACCATTTCGTAGACGAAGAATCCGTCAAACTGATTGCTGTAGAAGCTGCAGGATTAGGTGTAGACTCTGGCGAGTCTGCCGCAACAACAGCACTTGGAAAAGAGGGTGTGCTACATGGAAGCCGATCGCTTCTGATGCAGACCCCAGATGGACAAGTCATAGAACCATACTCCATATCTGCAGGTTTGGATTATCCGGGAATTGGTCCACAGCACGCCTGGTTATTTAAATCTGGCCGTGGCAACTATGTGAGCGTAACTGATAAAGAAGCAATGGAAGCTGGACTGTTATTGACAAGACTTGAAGGGATCATACCAGCCATCGAAAGTGCTCATGCGCTAGCATATTTAGAAAAGATGGAATTGAAACCAGAAGAAACTGTGGTCATTTGTCTTTCAGGTCGTGGAGACAAGGATTTGGACAATTATATGAAATATTTCGGTTTTTAATACAATGAGAAAAATACAAAAAAAAGGAGATCAGGGTCTCCTATCTATATATTTTACGGCCGGATATCCGACGCTGGACAGTACAGTGGCTATCGCTAAGAAATTGGAAGAATCAGGAGCTGATTTTTTAGAAATAGGGTTTCCATACTCTGATCCTGTTGCTGATGGTCCTACCATCCAACATAGTTCAGAGATAGCACTAAAAAACGGCATGACCGTAGAGACTCTTTTTGAACAGTTAAAAGAGCTCCGTAAACATGTCACTATTCCTGTATTTCTAATGGGATATGTGAATCCTTTGTTACAATATGGCGTAGAACGATTTTGTGCCGACTGTAAAAAAGTTGGTGTTGATGGCATTATCGTACCGGATTTACCCATGTATGAATATGAGGAACTGTATAAAAATGTTTTTGAACAAAATGATGTTGCCAATATTTTTATCGTTACTCCACAGACTTCTGAAGAGCGAATTAGAAAGATCGACAACCTTTCTAACAGTTTTATCTATTTACTATCTTCTAATGCAACAACAGGAACAGAATTAAGCGTAGGAGATAAGACAACTGCCTATTTTCAACGCATAAAAGATATGGATCTAAAAAGTCCTTTAGCAATTGGCTTTGGAATTTCTAATAGACAATCTTTTGAACAAGCAACAACTTATGCAACAGGAGCAATTATTGGAACTGCATTTGTCAAACTATTGGCTAAAGAAAATTATTTGGACGAAATTCCAAATTTTATTAAATCAATAAAAGGTTAATAAAAAAGTCCTTGCCTGCGCAAGGATTTTTTTATTTTTACTTATGAAATTCTTTAAGATCAATATTGTAGCAATAATATGACAACTAGAATTTTTTAGAGCGCTAGTTGTTTATTAGC
The DNA here is from genome assembly GCF_023273895.1 of Sphingobacterium sp. PCS056. Taxonomy (NCBI): domain Bacteria; kingdom Pseudomonadati; phylum Bacteroidota; class Sphingobacteriia; order Sphingobacteriales; family Sphingobacteriaceae; genus Sphingobacterium; species Sphingobacterium sp. PCS056. The sequence continues at coordinate 387,530 of NZ_CP096883.1, forward strand.
TTTGTAGAAATGAAACAGTTGATCATACTTATCTTGATTTTTCACTATTCTCTTACAGCGACTAGTGCAACTGTGTATTTTCATTTTTGCCACGGAGAGACACAATCTATCTCTCTGAATAAAGACGAGTCATCACATGCAGAATGTACATTATGCAAAAAAAACGACTCCTGCCATAAAAGTCCTATTTCGGAAGAGCATAAATCCACTGATGATAATAAATGTAAAAATGTTTCTGTCGATTTAAAAAACGTTGATGACAATCATTTTTCATCAGATAGTGCAAAGGTTTATCCAGTTATCAGTCCTGCTATTCTAGTATTAAACTGGATTATTATAAATCAAAACTACTTCGAAAACATTGCCAATTCCAAATGTGTTTTCGCGTCAAATAAACCGATGTCAGCATCTGATATCTCTCCTTATTTGATAAACTGTAACTTCAGAATCTGATTTTTAAATTTTTTAATAGGTCTTTAAAGACAACCAAGGTCACACTTTAGCTATAAAAGCTGAAGTATACTACTATTTCAAAATTTTAAAAAAATCATGAAACAATTATTAAAATACGCACTTATACCTTTATTTATTTTTCTTGCAAATACTTCGCTGAAAGCTACATCTAATATTGCTAAACAAGACAGTACGGTAACATTACATGTCGCTGGAAACTGCGGTATGTGTAAAAAACGTATTGAAAAAGCAGCCAATCTTCCGGGGGTGTCGAACGCCGTATGGAGTGAAGATACCCAGAAGCTGGCATTAACTTATAGTGCTAAAAAATCAACATTAGAAACGATTAAAAAAAGCATTGCGGCTGTCGGACATGATGTTGAGAATGTACGAGGAAACGATCAAGCATATGCCGAATTGCATGAATGCTGCTTATATCCTAGATTAGAAAAAGTTCAAGCTTCGCCATTAACAGTTAGTGCTACCACAAACAATAGTAGTGCTACAACAACCGTTTCTGTTGATAGCACAACCACTATGCATGTAGCAGGAAACTGTGCTCTATGTAAAAAAAGAATCGAAACTGCGGCAACTATTAATGGTGTTACATCAGCAATCTGGGATGTAAACACAAAAGAGCTGGTAGTAAAACATAATCATCAAAAAGCACCTTTAGAAGAAATAAAAAAAGGCATTGCTGCCGTTGGACACGATGTAGACAATGTACGTGCCGATGATCAAGTATATGAACAATTACATGAATGTTGTTTATATCCGAGAATGGAAAACGGTAAAATTACGGCTGTAAAAGCAAAGAAAGATGATCATCATGACCACAACCACATTCTAACGGGCGTAGTTGTTGAAGAAAATGAAAAAGGAGACCTCAATCCAATCACAGGTGTTAATATCCATTGGTTAGAAGATAAAAGCAAAAATGCAAGAACAAATGAAAATGGTGTTTTCAAATTACAGCATCATGGAAATTTTAAGAAGATCGTTGTGAGTTTTGCAGGTATGCAATCAGATACGATTACGATAAAAGACTTGCATGAAGTATTGATGATAAATGCAAAAAGCAATGTCTTATCTGAGGTGGTCGTAACAGGAAGCAGAAGATCAAACTTCATCAATCGAATGAATCCTGCGCGAGTAGAGGTATTAACAACTAAAGAACTATTTAAAGCAGCATGTTGTGATTTAAGTGAAAGTTTCGAAACAAATGCTTCTGTTGATGTCGTAAGTAATGATGCTGTAACAGGTTCTAAACAGATTCAAATGCTAGGATTAAGCGGTATATATACACAGCTTACTGTAGAAAACTTACCAGGCCCTAGGGGGTTAGCAGCTCCACTAGGTCTAAACTCGATATCTGGAAGCTGGATCGAATCTATTCAAATTGCAAAAGGTATTGGTTCCGTTGCAAATGGATATGAAAACATGGCTGGACAGATTAATGTTGAAATTAAAAAACCTCAAAATTCGGACAGACTTTACTTCAATGCCTATGCTAACAACATGGGAAGAACAGATGTAAACTTAAATTTGGCTCAAAAAATTAACAACAACTGGTCTACCTCTGTTCTATTACATGATAATTTCATGTATAATAAAACCATGAACTTCAGTGATAACGGTTTTCGTGATATCCCTGTTGGAAACCTCTTTTCGGGTGTAAATCGTTGGAACTATGAAAACGGAAAAGGCTTCATGGCACAGTTTGGAATAAAATATTTAAATGATGACCGTACAGGTGGTCAAACAGATTTTAACAAAAAAACAGATAAAGGAACAACTAACAGATATGGTTTAGGTTTTGATATTGAAAGAATCGAAGGTTTTGCTAAAATCGGATATGTATTTCCAGAAAACAGACACCGAAGTATAGGTCTACAACTAGCAGGTTCAAACTACAATCAAAAAAGCTATTTTGGTTTGAAGAATTATAATGGTGAACAGCAGAATGGATATGCCAATCTAATTTTTCAAGATGTACTCGGAACTGTAGCACACAAATACCGAGTAGGGGCTTCGGTTAATTATGATAACTATGATGAGCTATATTTGGATGTTCAAAATTTCAAAAGAAAAGAAACTGTCTCAGGTGCTTTTGTAGAATATACTTTTAGTCCGAATGAAAAGTTTGATGCCGTAGTCGGTTTAAGACAAGATTATAACTCACTATATGGTTGGTTTACTACACCTCGCTTAAATTTACGTTATGCACCTTTTACAGGCAATACAATGCGCTTAAGTGCTGGTAGAGGGCAAAGAACGGCTAACATTATTGCAGAAAATATGTCTGCACTAGCAAGTAGCCGTACATTAATTATAAAATCTCCAGACAATTTTAAAAATGCCTACGGATTAGATCCTGAAGTTTCTTGGAATACTGGCTTTACAATTGATCAAAGTTTCAGATTGTTCAACAGAGAAGCAACTGCATCAGTTGAGCTATTTAGAAATAGTTTTGAAAATCAGGTTGTGGTCGACTATGAAAACCCTAGAGAAATATCTTTTTATAACTTAACAGGTAAATCATATTCAAATAGCCTTCAGGCAGAATTACGCTTCAATCCTTTACCTCGGTTAGAAACAAGACTCGCATATCGTTTACTCGATGTCCAAACTGACTTTGAAAGTGGCAGAAAAAGTAAACCGCTATTGGCTAAACACAGAGGTTTTACTAATCTAGCTTATACATTACCTTCATCAGGATGGAGCTTTGACTATACCCTAAATATTGTAGGAGACAAAAGAATACCTTCCACAACACAAAACCCAGTTGAATATCAGGTAGCAACAAAATCAAATGCTTATGTGACGATGAACGCACAGGTAAGTAAAGATTTTGGAAAAAATAAAAATTTCACAATTTATGTCGGCGGTGAAAACCTAACAAATTATTTCCAACATAATCCAATTTTAGGGGCTGATGATCCATTTGGTTCTTACTTTGACACGTCTCTATTATGGGGACCACTAACGGGAAGAATGTTCTATACCGGTGTAAGATTTCATATCAACTAAAATAAAAAAGGGAACTAACGTTCCTTTTTTTATTTTAGTTTTTTTAATTCCTGATAAAGCCGAGCTGTCGGCAACCCCACTACATTCGTATATTCTCCTTTTATACTTTTAATCCCTATACGTCCTATCCATTCTTGTATACCATAAGAACCCGCTTTGTCATAAGGTTCATACCTATCGATGTAATACATAATTTCTTCATCACTTAATGGATAAAATTCGACTTCAGTTGATTCCGAAAAAGTAGTTATTTTACCCTTATTCAAAATGCAGACGGCAGTAATCACTTCATGAATATCTCCGGACATTATTTTCAATACTTGAAACGCTTCATCTCTATTTTTTGGTTTCCCCAATATATCCTGTGCTGAAGTAACAACAATCGTATCTGCTGTAATAACATATGCATCAATAAAATCATTTCCAAAAGCTTCTGCCTTCTTTTGTGCAATTGCACAAACTACATCTCGAGCGTTTAATTTAGAGTCGACGACTTCATCCGTTTCGCGAACTATTACCTCAAAGTTCAAACCTAATTCCTTTAATAGTTGACTTCTTCTCGGAGATTGAGAACCCAATATTATATTTTTTTGTTTTAAATCGATCATACCTAATTACTTTTGACAGTGCTGTCAATCTGCCATTTTCCTTGTATTTTCATTACCTTTTCAATTACATCGCGAACGGCTCCGTCTCCACCAATTTTTGGAGAAATATAGTGGCAAATAGCTTTGATCTCTTCCACAGCATCAGCTGGACAAGCTGCTAAACCTGCAAGTTGCATGCATTCAAGATCTGGCATATCATCGCCCATATACAGAATGTCACCAAAAGTCAAGTCGTAACAAATCAAAATTTCTTTCAACTTTTCAATTTTATTAACAATTCCTGAATGAATTTCTTTAATCCCAAGCCCCGCAAGCCTTTTCACAACTCCTGTAGAATTGCCACCTGTAATAATGATGATTGGATAATCTCGTTTAACGGCTAGTTGCATGATATAACCATCCTTAATATTAAAAGTACGCATCTGATCTCCAGCTTCGTTAACAAGTACACGACCGTCCGTCAATACCCCATCCACATCCAATACAAAAGCTTTCACCCTTTTTAGATTATCAAAAATCATAGTTCTTTTTTTTCAAAAATAAGTAATATATAATTTGAAATGCTATAGATCAATCTTAAATTTTTCTTAATAAAAGACAAGTAATTATCACAATTAGACAAAAAATCATTTTAATGTCATAACAGTTGTTGCGCTAACAACTTTCTTTCAAAAACATTTGGTAGAAACAGCTATTTAGGTGTATCTTTGTAGAAGATAATTAAGGTTATCTATTACAAAAAAGTAATGTAGCATGTCATTAATAAATAGTTCAAATGACATTCATATAACATTAAATCAAATGTTTATCATTAATTTTGTAGTATCAAATCACCCTTAAAGATGGTGGTTTATTTAAAATGTCTTTTCATAATTTAGGTTTATAATTGGTTAGTAACAAACCCTGATGCCCATCATCAGGGTTTTGTTTTTTAAACAACTAGCAATCAAAAAAAAATAGCTGCAAACAGTTGTTAACAGCTATCAATTAGTATTCTAATTTCTTATTTAAGTGGTAGCGATTTAATATCAATCTTTGGTTTCTCACCAGTAACTTTTCTAGTGAACTTACTATCAGCAGGTACATAATTATTAAAAAAACCAAAATTTTTCAAATAAAATCCTTTTTCATTGACACCTCCAGAGTAATCCATCCGATACCCCTTTCGTCCTGTGTTATCAACAGTAAATCGACCTTCCGTGCAAGGGTACCAATTTCCTTGATTATCAGCTACCCATTGATTAGAAAAGTGTACTTCTCTTTGATAAATGCCTTGTTCAGGACTAAAGTTTTCGAGGAATGAATGAAATCCCGTTAAATATTGACTCGTTTGCGGACGTTCAAATTCGGCGATAATTTGCCACTTTCCTACTTCTGGAGCATAAAACCATGCCGTATATGCAGTATAGTTATTCTCGACAGGTCTGCCTCGCAACAAAAATTTATAGGTATTTCCAGCTATCCAATTAAATTTCAAATAACTTTGCCCACCAGACCCTTCGTTTCCAAATTCACCAGTATGAACGCTGTTTCCTTTGGTCTTCAGTATGATTTTATGATCGTCAGGTATTTGTTTAGGATCATCTGTTGTGAAAGGACTCCACACAGAAAATAAAATACGACGTTCGGTGCTACTATTGACTTGCATGCCAAAATAACCTACATTAAATCCATTAGACATAAAATATGAACCCTCAATATCATTTCCTTTAGGAACAGTTACTTCATTATAATAATATTCAATTTGTTTATCTTTTGGCTGTTGATATCCCATATGCGTAGATGGACCACGTCTTCCCCAATAAAAAAAGTTGTCTTCATTATTTCGCACAAAATTCATATGACCTTCTGAAGCAGTCCCAGTCAAAACATACCCTGCTACAGTTGGATACAACGAAGCATCCGAGGTTGCTTTTAATTCCATCGCATAGTAACCCGTATCTGCAATTGTAAAATCAGCAATAGATATTGATCCTTTTTGATTTGGTTTGATATTTAACCTGGCACTTTTGTCTCCTAATGTAAAAATAAATTCACCACCCTCATTTGCTGCAGATACTTGAATAGCAACATGTACTTGACCTGTCTTGCCAAAACGAACAAATGTTTTGACCGAACGGTTTTTATCTTTCCAATTCTCAATATTTCCAGTTTTCAAGATCGATTCTTTATGGTTGTTTTTTGGGTATTCCCAACTATTACCACCTATGGGTACAAAACTCTCTTTTTTTATATCAGTCGTCTGCCCATATACAAATGCTAAATTTAAAAAGAGAAATAGAGTTAATAACTTTTTCATTGATTTCATGTCTATAACAATTAATTATAGCATTAAATATACTGATAGGAATAAGAAAATAGAACTGTGAAAAACGCTCAGAAAAAAAACAACCGATTGCATTGTAACTGCAATCGGTTGTTAAATCGTATAAAAAAACTGTTACATCAGATTTTAATCCTTCTGATGACCTCTCGTATCATGACCTGGTTTGGAAATAGAAGTCCGCATATCTGTATCTGCCTGAATATTCTGCATCTTATAATAGTCCATCACGCCTAAATTTCCATTTCTAAAAGCTTCGGCCATCGCTAATGGCAACTGTGCTTCGGCCTCAATAACTTTCGCTCTTGCTTCTTGCGCCTTAGCACGCATCTCTTGTTCGTTTGCAACAGCCATAGCCCTGCGCTCTTCAGCTCTTGCATTAGCAACTTTTAAATCAGCTTCAGCTTGATCGGTTTGTAATTTAGCACCTACGTTTTCACCGATATCAATGTCTGCAATATCGATAGATAATATTTCAAAAGCTGTCCCACTATCTAGTCCTTTTGATAGAACAGTTTTTGAGATACGATCTGGGTTTTCGAGAACCTGTTTGTGGCTTTCCGAAGATCCGATTGTTGTGACAATCCCTTCACCAACGCGAGCTAAAATCGTTTCTTCACCTGCACCTCCAACCAATTGATTAATATTTGCCCGAACCGTAACCCTTGCTTTTGCTATTAATTGGATTCCGTCTTTTGCAACAGCAGCTACTGGAGGTGTATTAATTACTTGCGGATTAACCGATAATTGAACAGCGTCAAAAACATCTCGACCAGCCAAATCAATCGCTGTAGCAAGTTTAAAGTTTAAAGGAATATTAGCTTTATCTGCTGAGATTAAAGCTTTAATCACTTTATTAACATTTCCACCAGCCAAATAGTGAGTTTCAATTTCATTTGATGTAATATTTAAACCCGCTTTTGTTGAAGTGATCATTGCATTTGTCACCAAAGATGGTGGTACCTTACGCAACCTCATCAAGACCAAATTCAATAAACTTATTTTTACATTAGAAAGTTGAGCCGTAAACCAAAGATTGACAGGTAATAAATAAAGCAAAAGAAATAAGGCCACGACACAGCCTACAATCATTAAAGCAAAAGAAAAATTTGGATCCATTTGATTAGATTAATTAAATAGTAATTTTCTTAAAGATATTAAATAATGATCAAAAATATACTATAGTAGATCGAAAAGTGAAGATAAATAATCAAAAAGTAATAAGTTATAATACAGCAAGCATTCATATATACTGGAAAAATTAACAATAAAATCTACGATTACTTACTCATTTTTTTTACTACTTTTACTGATCATATATAATCATTTTAATTTGTGAGATTTCAATAAAGATTTTCTAAAAACCGCTAAATATTAAGCATATATAAGTATTCAAAAAAAGAATACTTGCAAAATAGCAAGTAAAAAAAACAAATAATAATTACCTCATCTCTAATATCAATTAGAGATCTATTTAATGCATTTTCAACATATTAATCGCTATACCAGAATGAAAAAGCTACGTTTTCAGCAACAACTTATCATTGGAATTATATTTTCATTTCTCATCATACTATCCGCATCACTTTTTCTTTTTGTTCAATTGGAAAAACACTCAACTTACGAACGAGATGTTATTCAGAATGCTGAAGCCAAATTTGATCTGATCGATAAAGTCAAAAACAGTATTGCGAAAGTTAATCATGCAAAACTTGAATACCATACTGAAGAAAAAGAAAGTGCACTTATGCCCTATGTCAATGAAATCAACCTACCCTTAGAAGTTATAAAAAACTTAAGCAAAAAAGATACATATTTTATTTTTGACAGCAACAAATTAAATAACCTAAAAAACTCACTGCTAGAATTTTATGATTTCGACCGTGATATTGAACTCAGTAAAAAGAACAAGTATCATGTCTTAAATATTAACAATAAGCGATCAGATATTCAAAATCAAATATCTATAATTTCTAAAGAACTCATTGATAAAAGAAAAGAATTAATACAAAAGTCAACAGATCAATTAGAAAAGACCATGTTTATCACTTACTTTTTAATATTCGTTGGTCTTGCTATTATGGTCTATATTTTCATTGTTGTACTTAATGTCTTTAAGACATTAAAAAAGAGCATTGTAGATCAAAAAGAATCAAATGCTGCATTATTAAAACTTTCAACGGAAGTCGAACAGAATAATGCCATTTTAAACAACATTAATATATTAGACGAAGATTTAAGAGGTGATTTTAATGAAAAAGAGATTGCCACTATTGGTTTAAATAATATTTGTAAAACGACTAATGCATTAGCCGGTACAGTATATGTAAAAAAAGAAAATAGCACTAATTTCTATCTTTTAGCAAAAAAGGGTATTCCGGCAGAGACTAACATAAAAAATATAATCTTAGAAGGTGATGGCATATTGAGTGATGTCATGAAAGACAAAAAACTTCAGATAATTCGTGATGTCAATGCGGATAAATATCACGTTGCTTCTTCTTTGATCAATAAATTTGAAGCACACTTATATCTTATTCCTATTGTATATGAAAATGAATCCATCGGCATCATCGAGTTAATCTGTCAAATGGAAAGCAAAAAGGAAGAACAACTGATCGAATATCTAAATAGTGTAAGCAAAATACTTGCGATCAGTTTAACAGTTGCACAAGCACATACAAAAATGGCAGAGCTGTATGAAGAATTACAACAACAAACGGAAGAGCTCGAAGCACAGCAAGAGGAATTAAGAACAACAAATGAGGAACTTGGTTACAAAACCAACTTACTTGAAGCTTCAGAAGAGGAACTAAGAGTACAACAAGAAGAGTTAGTACAAACAAATAATGAATTGGATGAAAAAGCGAAATTACTCCAAGAACAAAATAATGAATTGGAGAAAGCTAAAGACAAAATCGCTCTAAAAATTCGCGAAGTAGAATTAGCTTCCAATTACAAGTCTGAATTTATGGCCAACATGAGCCACGAGCTCCGTACTCCGCTAAATAGTATCTTAATTTTGGCCAAATTATTACAAGATAATAAACAAGAAAATCTGACAACCGAACAGATTAAATATTCCAATGTGATTCACAATGCAGGAACAGATCTTTTGCATCTCATCAATGACCTCCTTGATTTAGCAAAAATTGAGTCTGGTAAAGTTGAGTTATCTCAAGAAAATATCGACACGAAAGATCTAATCGATTATATTGAAGTTTTTTTTAAAAATACAGCAGAAGATAAAAAGATAAATTTTAAAATAAAAACATCTTCCAATGTCCCTATTCACTTTTTCTCAGATGAATATCGAATACAACAAATTTTGAAAAACCTACTTTCTAATGCGTTCAAATTTACGCATGCAAACGGAGATGTAATCATGGAAATCGACTTGGATGGTGATGGCGGCCTGTCTTTCAAAGTGACAGATACAGGTATTGGTATCGCTGCAGACAAACAAAAATTAATTTTCGAAGCGTTTAAACAAGAAGATGGTTCTACAAGCCGCAAATATGGTGGTACGGGATTAGGTTTGTCAATTTGTAGAGAAACAGCAAAATTATTAGGAGGAAAAATTTCTTTAACAAGTAAAGTTGGAGCAGGTAGTTCTTTCACATTTACGTTGCCGTTAAATGAATCGACAACTATCGCAAAAATGAAAGAAATTGTGATTGAAGAACCGCGGGAAATAATAAAAACTTCCACTTCCCCAATAATTAGTAAAAATGAATCTACAATTCATAGTGATGAAAATTCAAATACATTACTCATTATTGAAGATGATCTCATATTCGCCGATATACTAAAAGACTATGCCGAAGCGCACCATTATGAGGTCATATTAGCACATGATGGTGAAGAAGGGCTAGAAAAAGCATTTTTTCTAAAACCAAAAGCGATCATTTTAGATATTATGCTACCCAAAATAGATGGGTGGAATGTACTTAAATCTTTAAAGGCCAATCCAAATACATCTGCCATTCCAGTACATATGATGTCTGCTGGTACATATTTGGCAAATGAACCTATTATCGCCGGAGCAATTGGCTTTATGGCTAAGCCAGTATCTGAAGAAACATTAGAAAAAACGTTTAAAAAAATTCAAGCAATGCTTGAAAACTCAGTAAAAAAAGTGTTATTAATTGAAGATCAACACATCCAAAGTGACTTTATAAAACATGGACTTAAAGAAGAAAAAATAATAGTTGATCAAGCTTACGACGCCAACAAAGCTCTTGAATTATTAGCAAATAAAGCGAATAAATATGACTGCATTATTTTAGATCTAAACTTACCAGATAAATCAGGTGTTGAATTACTGGATGAAATAAAATCAGATGAAACGTACAGAGAAACACCAATTATAATCAATACCGCGATGGAATTGACTTCTGAACAAACAGCCAGAATTTTGAAACATTCACAAGCTATGGTTCTTAAATCAGCCAAATCCAATGATCGACTCATCGATGAAGTTCGCTTATTCTTAAATAAAATAAATCAGGAACCAGAAGATAAGGGCCGTATTACAAATAAAATAAAAGATTTTAAGCTTGAAAAAACTTTAGAAAATAAAACTATTTTATTGGCAGACGATGATATGAGAAATATTTTTGCATTGACTAGTGCATTTGAAAGCTATAATATTCAAGTAGAAATTGCCAACAATGGACAAGAAGCATTAGATATCCTTAATGAAGATAATGCGATTGATCTGGTCCTTATGGACATTATGATGCCTGTAATGGATGGTTACGAAGCTATTGAACAAATTCGTAAAAATAGAAAATATATTGATTTACCAATTATTGCTATTACAGCCAAAGCGATGAAAGGTGATAAAGAAAAAGCAATCGAGGCTGGGGCTAATGACTATGTCAGTAAGCCAATAGATATTGATAAATTAATTTCATTAATCCGTGTTTGGGTTAGTTAAATAAATTAAATATGCTAAACTATACCGAATTAGACGAAATAATAGAAATCATTAAAAATTTTCATGGTTTGGATATATCTGGATATTCAAAAGCATCTTTAAAAAGACGAATAACTAGAATTATGGATCTTAATAAATTGGATCTTGTCGGTTTAAAATCAAATTTAATAAATCAAGAAGGTTTCCTGAATTACTTTATACCTGAAATGACTGTTAACGTCACAGAGATGTTCCGAGATCCAGAATTTTATATTGCTGTAAAAACGAAGCTCTTTCCGTACCTGGAGACTTATCCTCACATAAAAATTTGGAGTGCAGGATGTTCAACGGGAGAAGAAGTTTACTCATTAGCTATTTTATTAAAAGAATGCAATTTACTAAGCCGTTCCTTCATATATGGCACTGATATTAACCATCTCGTTATAGAGAAAGCCAAACAAGGCATTTATAGTTTAACGAAGTTAAAAGAATATTCAGAAAACTTTATTAAAACAAAAGCTGAGCATTCATTATCAGAATATTATACGGCCATGTATGACGCAGCAACCATTCAAAATGATGTAAAGAAACACCTCTTATTTTCAATTCATAATCTGATTACAGATGGTGTTTTCAATGAGTTTCAAGTCATTACTTGCCGCAACGTTTTAATATATTTTGATATCCAATTGCAAGAAAAAGTATTTGATCTATTTTATGACTCACTTTGCAAATTAGGATTTCTATGTTTGGGCTCAAAGGAATCATTGATTAACTATAAACGTGCGCATCTATTTAAATTAATTGATAAAAAAAACAATATTTATCAAAAAATAGCGTAATGAAAACATCATGAATAAAATATTCATAATGGTCACATCGCTGATAAAAACAATTCAACCTGATGAAAAAGGGAAATAAAATATTGCTATTGGGGGGGTCTGCAGGAGGTTTTGGGGTGATCTTAAACTTATTAAAATCAATTCCTAAAAATTTCCCAATCCCAATAGTTGTAATTGTCCATCGAAATCCAAAATTTGAATCTAATTTTGAGTATGTTTTAAAAAATACATTTGCCATACAAATTAAATCCGCAGAGGACAAAGAAACAATTGAAGGGGGAAAAGTTTACTTTGCTCCTCCAGGCTATCATTTATTAATAGAACCAGATTTCAAACTCGCATTGGACAATTCTGAACCAGTTCAATTCTCAAGACCTTCCATAGATGTTACCATGGAATCGGCTTCTGAAGTTTATCAAGAAAACTGTATTGCAATCCTCTTTTCTGGAGCAAATCAAGATGGAGCAAAAGGATTATTAGCGATTAAAAATAATGGGGGAATAGGTATCGTACAGCATCCCGATTCTGCAGAAGTTGCAACAATGCCTCAAGCAGCAATAGACATAAATGCCCAGCATCATATTTATACGACTGAAGAAATTGTCAAGTACATTCATCAATTAAATTGATTAATAAATGAAAAACATAAACTTATTAATAGTTGATGATAAAATCGAAAATATCATTAGTTTAACAGCGCTTTTAAATGATATTGAAAATATCAATATTATAAGTAGCCAGGATCCTAATGAAGCTCTTCGCTTATGTTATAAGCAAAATATTGACATTGCTTTGGTAGATGTACAGATGCCTGAAATCAACGGTTTTGAATTTGTATCCCTCATAAAACATAACCCTAAGACCAGTCACATTATTGCGATTATGGTCACAGCTATCTCTAAAGAGGAAAAGTACCTCATTCAAGGATTAAATAGTGGTGCTGTAGATTATTTATATAAACCACTAAGCCCAGAAATAACAATTGCTAAGGTAAAATCTTTCGTGCAGCAGGTACAGACTCAAAATGAAATCAAAGAAAAAAATAATGCCTTAGAAAAGTCTAAAGAAGAATTAATACGGGCAAAAGAAGAAGCTGAATTAGCTCGAAAATCTAAAGAAACATTTCTAGCCAATATGAGCCACGAAATACGCACTCCTATCAATGGGGTAATGGGTATCGCACAAATGCTCAAAAACTCCCCCCTATCTATAGAACAACAAGATTGGGTCAACAAATTAAACAGTGCGTCACTGAATTTACTTAATATCGTTAATGATATTTTAGATCTGTCAAAATTTGATTCGGGTATGATGAAACTCGAACTCGAACCGACCTCCGTACATGATATTACAGACGATTTAAAAAATCTATTTGTACACAAAGCAATACATAAAGGATTAAATTTCTCTATCAAAATAGATGATAAAATCGATAGTTTCTTCTTAGCGGATCCTCTGAGACTTAAACAAATTCTTACGAATTTTATATCAAACAGTTTCAAGTTCACTGCCCATGGTCGTATTGATCTATGCATTAATCTTATTGATAGCAATACATCCAAATTATATCTACAGTTTATCGTCATTGATACAGGTATAGGGATACCAGAGCAATCATTGGAAAAAATATTTTTTGCCTTTGAACAGGGAGAAGACGGTATAACCAAAAAATTTGGTGGAACAGGACTAGGATTAGCCATTGTAAAAAAGCTCGCTACATTACTTGGAGGAAAAGTCATAGCTTCGAGCGAATATGGAAAAGGTAGCACATTTACTTTTGAATGTTGGTTCGATCGAACAACAGCGGTCAAAAAAACGAAACCCGAAAAGATATTATATTCAGAATTAAGCAGTTTTGACAATTTAAAAATTTTAGTTGCTGAAGATAATGAACTAAACAGTTTCATGTTAGCCAATATTCTAAGAACTTGGAATTGTCAGATTGAAACGGCAAGTAATGGAAAAATAGCATTAGAAAAAGTGGAAGAGAAAACATTCGATATTATTTTCATGGATTCTCATATGCCTATTATGAGTGGTTTTGAAACGATTAGAAGGATACGAGAGCATAGTAATCCTGATATCGCTAATATTCTCATTATATCAATTTCAGCATCCGTATTAGAAGCAGAACAACAAGAAGCGCTTGAGGCAGGAGCAAACAAAGTGATCGGAAAACCATTTGATCCAAACCATCTACATGCCATGATTGAAAAATTATTACGCAAAAGAAACAATTAAAAGCAATATTTTGCCTATTTTTAGTAAAAAATATAATAACATAATGAAAAAATTATTTGTTTTACCAGCCATTGCTTTAGCAATATCTTTTGCTTCTTGCGGAGGCAATTCAACAACAAAAGAAAACAGTGCAACAACTGAGCAAACGCCTGCAGATGCCACAGTAGCAGAAACGATCCCTGGAATTGAAAATGTTGAACTTTCTAACACACTAGCATTAGAAGGAAATGATGCGATGAAATTTGACAAAAATTTATTCCGCGTTAAAGCAGGAGAACCTGTAGAATTAACATTTAAAAATGTAGGATCAATGCCTAAAGAATCGATGGGGCATAATGTCGTTATCTTAAAACCAGGAACTGATCTAGCTACATTTGGTGGTGAAGCTGCTGGAGCAAAAGCGGATGAATATGTACCAAAATCGGCTCTTTCCTCTGTAATTGCACACACAAAATTATTAGGACCTGGTGAAACAGACAAAATTACTTTTACATTGGAAAAAGGAAATTATGATTTCATCTGTAGCTTCCCTGGACACTATGGTGTAATGCAAGGAAAAATTGTTGCAGAATAATCAATAAGAAATATGACTTTAAAGGCATTCCTAAAACAAGGGGTGCCTTTTTTATGACGTTACATTTTTAATGAAATTAACAACAGGTCTTTATTTCAAATTTATACATGATTTTAACAAAAATAGGTTTCCTATAAAGTTAATTATAACTAAATTTGCTGAAACATTTAAAACGTAATCGATGCAATACGACGTAATAGTAATTGGAAGTGGACCAGGCGGATATGTAGCAGCAATCCGTTGTGCACAATTAGGGTTAAAAACTGCTGTCATTGAGAAGTATAGCACTTTTGGAGGAACTTGTTTAAATGTAGGCTGTATCCCTTCAAAAGCTTTGTTAGATTCATCAGAACATTACCACAATGCTGCACATTCCTTCGAAGCACATGGTATCAGCTTAAGTAATTTAAAGGTTGATATGAAAAAAATGATTGCTCGCAAAGATGATGTTATCAACCAAAATACCGCAGGTATTACATATCTTTTTAAAAAGAACAAAGTTGAAAGCTTTCAAGGAATTGGTTCATTTGTAGATAAAAATACCATTAAAATCACAAAAGAAGACGGTACTTCCGAGCAAATCACAGGTAAAAATGTAATTATTGCAACAGGTTCAAAACCGACCTCTTTACCATTCTTACCAGTAGATAAAAAGAGAATTATTACTTCTACAGAAGCGTTAAATTTGACAGAGATCCCTAAGCACTTAATCGTTATTGGAGGTGGTGTAATTGGGCTTGAATTAGGTTCTGTTTACGCTCGTCTAGGTTCTAAAGTTTCCGTTGTGGAATTTGCAAAGTCGATCATCGGTACAATGGATGGTGGCTTAGGCAAAGAATTACAACGTGTTTTGAAAAAATCTGTAGGAATGGAATTCTATACTGGTCACAAAGTAACAGGTGCTACTGCAAAAGGTAAAGCAGTTACCGTTACAGCTGAGAATCCAAAAGGAGAAATCATTTCTTTAGAAGGTGATTATTGTATTGTAGCCGTTGGACGTACAGCATATACTGAAAACCTAGGTTTAGAAAACATAGGTATTACGGTTGAAGAAAGAGGTAAAAAAATTACTGTAAATGATCATTTAGAAACAATTGTTCCAGGTGTTTATGCAATTGGAGATGTTGTAAAAGGTGCTATGCTTGCACACAAAGCAGAAGACGAAGGTATCTTCGTAGCAGAACGCATTGTAGGTCAAAAACCACATATCGACTATAATTTAATCCCTGGTGTTGTTTACACTTGGCCTGAAGTTGCCTCAGTTGGTAAAACTGAAGAGCAATTAAAGGAAGCGGGTGTTAAATACAAAACTGGTTCATTCTCATTTAAAGCTTCTGGTCGTGCCAAAGCTTCAATGGATACAGATGGTTTTGTAAAAATATTAGCCGATGCCGAAACTGATGAAGTTATTGGAGTACATATGATTGGTCCAAGAGCTGCAGACATGATAGCAGAAGCAGTAGTCGCTATGGAATACCGTGCATCAGCAGAAGATATAGGCCGCATATGCCACGCACATCCGACCTACACTGAAGCAATAAAAGAAGCTGCTTTAGCGGCAACCGCAAATAGAGCAATTCACGCTTAAAAAATATAAAAGGGGGAAATTAACATTTTCCTCTTTTTTAAGTTCTTACATCGCTTAAAAAAACACATGAACTTCTATACAAGAAAATGGGTAAAACCAGAAGATTTAAATCCTAATGGTTCGCTATTTGGAGGAACACTGCTGAGATGGATCGACGAAGAAGCTGTTATTTATGCTATCGTACAACTTTCAAATTCATATGTAGTCACAAAATACATCTCTGAAATCAATTTTGTAAGCTCCGCACAACAAGGTGATATCATAGAACTAGGAATAGAAGCAATTAATTTTGGAACAACATCGATCACTATGCGTTGTGAGGTCCGAAATAAAATTACACGAAAAACGATACTCTCCATTGACAAATTAGTATTCGTCAATCTCAATAAGGAGGGAGTACCGACCCCACACGGACGGACAGAAATTACTTATGCTTACGTAGGTATTGATAAAATAAAAAAGGATGACAGTTAAATCATCCTTTTTTTATGATTTATTTCTTTTGACCTGTTATTATCTTTTTTACATCCAGCTCCACCCAAAAACCTACTATGGGGATCAGGGAAGCTAATAAATAAACCAATGGACGTCTCCAATTCCATTTATACTCCACGGTACACATAATCAACATAATGACAAAAATAACCACAAAAAATCCATGAATTGAACCAGCGATCTTTACCGCTTCAGGAGTTTCAAAAAAGTATTTCAGTGGCATAGCCAAAAAAAACAAACAAATAGTTGAAATCGCTTCCCAAAGTGCAATTTGTCTAAAAATACGGAGCATAAAAACTTGATTTAAAAATGTCTAATCTCAAAAATAGAATTATTTAATGAGATGAATATTTTATAATTAATGGTTTGACCCTCCTTTGACATAATTAAAATTTTTATCGCATTTGTTTATTAGAATCTGCCAATTTAATGTCGATGTAATTTATAACATTCAGAAAAAATGCGTACTTTTGAAACAAGCTTTGCTATTTTGAATATCTTGAAATTCAAAATAGATTGAGCATTCAACTACACAATAATTATTTTATGAATTACGACATCATTGTAATTGGTAGTGGTCCTGGTGGATATGTTGCTGCCATTAGAGCCTCACAATTAGGTTTCAAAACTGCTATCATCGAGCGCGAATCTTTAGGAGGTATTTGTCTAAATTGGGGCTGTATACCAACTAAAGCTCTATTAAAAAGTGCACAAGTTTTTGAATATTTAAATCATGCTGCTGAATATGGTATCAATGTACAAGGCGGTGAGCCTGACTTTGATGCAATTATTAAAAGAAGTCGTGGCGTAGCTGATGGAATGAGCAAAGGTATTCAATTCTTAATGAAGAAGAATAAAATTGACGTCATCAATGGTACTGCAAAGATCAAAAAAGGTGGTAAAATCGATGTAAAAGCTGCAGATGGTTCATCAAAAGAATACACAGCCAAACACACGATTTTAGCGACTGGAGCACGTTCACGTGAATTACCTAACCTGCCTCAGGATGGTAAAAAAATTATCGGATATAGACAAGCACTAGTTCTTCCAAAACAACCAAAATCTCTTGTTATCGTTGGCTCTGGAGCTATCGGAATCGAATTTGCATATTTCTATAATGCCATTGGCACGAAAGTAACAGTTGTAGAATTCATGGACAGAATTGTTCCAGTTGAAGATGAAGAAATATCAAAGCAATTAGAAAAAAGCTTAAAGAAACAAGGCATTAACATTTTAACTTCATCCGAAGTACAGTCTGTTGATACATCAGGTACTTTAAGCAAAGTAAATATCAAGTCTGCAAAAGGTATGGAAGTGATCGAAGCTGAAGTAGTCCTATCAGCAGTAGGTATCATGCCAAATATTGAAAATTTAGGTCTTGAAGAAGTTGGAGTAAATACAGATCGTGGTCGCGTTGTGGTTGACGATTATTATAAAACAAACATTGATGGTGTCTATGCTATCGGTGATATTGTAAAAGGACAAGCGTTGGCGCACGTAGCATCAGCAGAAGGAATTTTATGTATAGAAGCGATCAAAGGTCTTCATGTAGAACCAATCGATTATAACAACATCCCAGGATGTACTTACTGTTCTCCTGAAATTGCCTCTGTAGGCTATACAGAGAAAGCAGCAAAAGAAGCTGGTTACGATATTAAAGTTGGTAAATTCCCTTTCTCAGCCTCTGGCAAAGCGTCAGCTTCTGGAGCGAAAGATGGTTTTGTAAAAGTTATATTTGATGCAAAATACGGTGAATTCTTAGGAGCCCATATGATTGGTGCAAATGTTACTGAAATGATTGCCGAAATTGTGGTAGCAAGAAAATTAGAAACAACTGGTCATGAAATGATTAAAGCGATCCATCCTCACCCTACAATGAGTGAAGCGATCATGGAAGCTTGTGCTGATGCTTATGATGAAGTGATTCATTTATAACATCAACACGATTAATATAAAATAGAAAGAGCTTATCATGTGATAAGCTCTTTCTATTTTATATTAAAAAAGAAGGATTACATAATCAATCTTGATTTGAAAACAATCTGTTGTGGAGCCAAGCCTGCATTATTTATTTTCTCAAATAAAATCTCTGCAGCCTTTTTGGCTTGATTTCCTGGAAATTGTTCGATACAACCCATTGGAGGATTTTCCATATATTTCCATAAAGGATAATTAGCATAGCTAATAAAATGAATATCATGATTTAAAACCAGTCCCCTGTTTCGAGCTGCCTTCATAACATCCAAGGTCACAAAATCATTGAAAGAAACAACAGCAGTTGGCCTTTCCGGTAGAGCATACAGTTTTTCCATAGCTGCCTCATTCCCTTCAGTAGTCAGATCTGTATTTACAATATATTTTTCATCATAATCCAAACCATTACGCTTTAATGCAGACAAGAAAGAATTTTTGCGCTCTTCACTTGCAGGAAGCAATTGGGGGCCATTGATAAGTGCTATTTTAACATGACCTCGAGCAACAAAAGCATCAATTGCCTCATTCATACCAGTTGCAAGATCACTCTCCACTTTATTGATTTTAGGAATATCAGGAACGCAGTCAAAAAATACAATAGGAGTTCCAGAGTTTTCTAATTTCTCTAGAAACTCTAAGTTTGTTGTATTCTTTCCTACTGACATCAAAACCCCGTCAACACGATGACTCTTAAATGTTTTCAATATCCTTTCTTCCCTTTCAGCATCATCCAATGATTGGCCCATGATTACGGTATACTTACGATCATTAGACACATTTTCAATTTCACTAATTGCAGAAGAAAAGAATGGTTCAGAAAGGCTTGGTAATAAAACACCGATCGTAAACGTTTTTCGTTGCTTAAAAAATATAGCCGTTTGATTTGGCTCGTAATTCAATTCCTCAGCCACTTTTTTCACACGCATGGTCGTCACTAACCCAATACTTGGATGATCATTCAATGCTCGAGATACAGTAGATGGCGAAATTTTTAGCTTCTTAGCTATTTCTTTGATTGTGGTTGGTTTATCCCCTTGCATACTCATAGTCGAATCTCACTAAATTTACATTCCGATAAATATAACATTTTTTAGCATATTTTTAGAATAAGAGTTTTATTTAAGAAAAGACAGATTTAAATGCAAATTATAAACAATTGACTATCAATAGCTAAATCGAAAAACTACCGATCAATATGTACAAATTCACTTTTAGCTATTTGAAGTTCTTCAGCGATAAAATCCAAGGGTTCCAGATTACGAAACTGCAACTCATCGACAAAATATACCCTTAATTTAGAAGCCAATGCACCCCATTCAATATGCTTTATTTTATTCAATTGCATTAACGGATTACCTTTTGTCAAAATACAAATCTGTTTACCATCAGTAACAATAGCGTTCAACAATTCTATGATACCATCCTTCATCAATAATTTAACTGGTAGTACCGCGTTGACAAATAGTCGCTCAAAATGCTCTTTATACTTCAGATCAAAATGAAAATTATCTGCCGCATGCTCAAAAATTAGCTCTTCACCCTGATGCTCCAAATGATCTTTAAAGAAAGAAACCAAATCAGCTTGAGGCGGAAAAGTCTCCGTAAACTCCAAAAAGTTAGCAAAGAGATAATACACCTGTAATACATAATCTCGCTTTGGATAAATAACGTCATCCAATTCAAAAATAAAAACTTTTTTATCTGAAGGAAAGTCCTGATATTTTAACATAAAAATTAATCTTTTGC
The DNA here is from genome assembly GCF_023273895.1 of Sphingobacterium sp. PCS056. Taxonomy (NCBI): domain Bacteria; kingdom Pseudomonadati; phylum Bacteroidota; class Sphingobacteriia; order Sphingobacteriales; family Sphingobacteriaceae; genus Sphingobacterium; species Sphingobacterium sp. PCS056. Next base: position 408,325 of record NZ_CP096883.1, read on the forward strand.
CACAGCACACAGAGCGAAATCATCGCCCGAGTCAGAAATTATAAACAAACCGTCCATGGATGAATCAACCGTTTCAAAATCATTAAGTAAAGATTTACCAGCAATTAATAAAACCAAAGCCAATTCTTTGCTCGGATTCTCAATTACAAAGTAGTCTTGCAATACATCATGCGAGGGTACAATTACTTTAATATCATATTCTTCAAATAAAACTTTAGCCTCAGATAAAGGTTCAAATTCATAACTCCCCAAAGGCAAAACGTAATCAATATGTTGGTCTAAACTTATTTTTAGTACTTCATGCGCATATGTCGGCATTAGCCCAGCTGGAATTTTAAAATATTTTCCAGAATTTAATAACAGCGATGGAATTTCTTCCGAACTCGCAAAAAAAACATCAAATTCATGCTCTAATAGCTTAGCAATACGCTGTCCTAACCCTCTAGTACCAAAGGTTATCAGTATTCTTTTCTTCATCAGAATAATTATTTAATTAATGAGTGTTAGCTATGTAGATATTATTGAGCCCGTTTCACTCGATTTTAAAAACGTTGAAGCTATCATAAACACGAGATACCACGTAAAAGTATGCCAACAGTATTCATGATGTTCAACATATATTATAATGCAATCACATTCCCGTCGCGCATATGAATGGTGCGATCAGAGATACGAGCCAACTCCTCATTATGAGTAACGATAACAAAAGTTTGTTGAAATTTATCTCTAAGATCAAAAAACAATTGATGTAGTGCCGTAGCATTCTCCGAATCCAAATTACCAGAAGGTTCATCAGCAAGGATAATAAATGGATTATTAATCAGCGCACGCGCAACCGACACCCGCTGTTGTTCTCCTCCGGACATATGTGTAGGTTTATGGCTGGCACGATGTGCTACACCAAGCAAATCCAATATCTCCATGGCACGAATCTCTGCCTCTTTACGTCCTACACCTTTGATAAAAGCAGGTATACATACATTCTCTAATGCCGTAAATTCAGGTAGTAAATGATGAAACTGAAACACAAAACCGATGTGTTCATTGCGAAATGCACTGAGTTTTTTTGCGCTCAAACCACTAATATTAGTCCCATTAATATACAATTCACCTTTATCAGCCAAATCCAAAGTCCCGATAATGTGAAGAAGCGTACTTTTTCCAGCCCCAGAGGCGCCAACAATACTCACGATTTCACCTTTTGCAACTTCGATATCCACACCTTTTAAAATAGGCAAAGGACCATATGATTTGAAAATACTTTTGGCTTGTAACATCATATGACAAAGTTAAATATTTTTTACGAACAAACCCTTTGAATAAATCAAGACCTTTTAACTCCATATCCGCCAATTAGTATATAATAAAAGTCAATTTAAGCTAAATTTATGCTCCAGAACTTGACCATTCACTTAAAAAATAATACTTTTACAACACAAACATTTTTGCAATGAACATTCACGAATATCAAGGAAAAGAAATACTTAAAAGTTTTGGCGTAAGAGTACAAGAAGGTATTGTTGCTGAAACTCCAGAGCAAGCTGTAGAAGCTGCTAAAAAATTGAAAGAAGAATACAATTCGGACTGGGTTGTAATCAAGGCTCAAATTCATGCTGGTGGTCGCGGTAAAGGTGGTGGCGTTAAATTAGCTAAAAACCTAGAAGAAGTATCACAACGTGCTACAGATATCATCGGTATGCAATTAGTAACTCCTCAAACTGGTGCTGAAGGTAAAAAAGTAAATAAAGTATTAGTTGCTCAAGATGTTTACTATCCTGGTGAAAGTGAAACTAAAGAATTTTATGTATCTGTGTTATTAGACCGTACAAAAGGTCGTAATATCATTATGTATTCTACAGAAGGTGGAATGGATATTGAAGAAGTAGCAGAGAAAACTCCAAACTTAATCTTCAAAGAAGAAATCGACCCTAAAGTTGGTTTACAAGGTTTCCAAGCACGTAAAATTGCTTTCAACTTAGGTTTAACAGGTGCTGCACACAAAGAAATGGTGAAGTTCGTTGCTGCTTTATACAAAGCATACGATTCAACAGATTCTTCGATGTTCGAAATCAACCCTGTATTAAAAACATCTGACGATAAAATTTTAGCTGTAGATGCGAAAGTAGATTTAGATGAAAACGCATTATACCGTCACCCAGATTATGCAGCATTACGCGATGTAACTGAAGAAGATCCTACAGAAGTCGAAGCTGGTAAATCTAACTTAAACTACGTAAAACTTGATGGTAACGTAGGTTGTATGGTAAATGGTGCCGGTCTTGCAATGGCAACCATGGACATCATCAAAATTGCTGGTGGTGAGCCTGCAAACTTCTTAGATGTAGGTGGTACTGCAAATGCTGAAACTGTAAAAGCTGGTTTTAATATTATTTTATCAGATCCAAATGTAAAAGCAATCTTAATTAACATTTTCGGTGGTATCGTTCGTTGTGACCGTGTAGCACAAGGTGTAATTGATGCTTACAATGAAATCGGTAATATCCCTGTACCAATTATCGTACGTCTTCAAGGTACTAATGCTGCTGAAGCAAAAAAACTAATTGATGATTCAGGCTTACAAGTTTATTCTGCAATTCAATTACATGAAGCTGCTGAATTAGTAACAAAAGTATTAAAAGGTTAATTTCCCTTTAAAAACAATATCAAAAGCCTCTGGAAATTTTCAGAGGCTTTTTTAATTGAATAAATATATACAATTTCTAAATAAATCACTGATTTTTATAAATTATACGCTATTTTTGAATCTCGTATAAAAAAATAAGATCCTGATCTGATATTTAGACCTTATTTGAAATGCTACAATAAAAATGGAACATACTCGTATAAAAGAATTATTAAATGCCACTGATTTTGGGCATGAAGTTATTGTTAAAGGTTGGGTTAAAACTTTCCGTAACAATCAATTTATAGCAATTAATGATGGATCTTCCGTTCACAATATCCAAGCAGTAGTTGATTTTGAAAACACACCAGAAGCTTTGTTAAAAAGAATCACAACTGGTGCTGCATTACGTGTAAAGGGAAATTTAGTTGAATCACAAGGTAAAGGTCAAAAAGTTGAGATCAAAGTAAACGAATTGACGATTTTAGGTGATTCAGATGCTGAAAAATATCCTTTACAACCCAAAAAGCACAGTTTAGAGTTTTTACGTGAAATCGCTCATTTACGTTTTCGCACAACAACTTTTAATGCCGTATTTAAAGTTCGTAACGCCCTGGCATTTGCAGTACACAAGTTTTTCAATGATAAAGATTTTGTATATATGCATACTCCAATTATCACAGGATCTGATGCCGAAGGTGCAGGAGAAATGTTCCGTGTGACAGCACTAGATCTCAATAATCTTCCACGTACAGAAAGTGGTGACATTGACTTTAAAGAAGATTTTTTCGGCAAATCAACAAACTTAACAGTTTCTGGACAATTAGAAGGTGAACTAGCTGCAATGGCATTTGGCAACATCTATACATTTGGACCAACATTTCGTGCTGAAAATTCAAATACGACACGTCACTTAGCAGAATTCTGGATGATTGAACCAGAGATGGCGTTTTACGAATTAGAAGATAACATGGATCTTGCAGAAGATTTGCTCAAATATGTGATCAAATATGCACTGGATACATGCCCCGAAGAAATTGAATTCTTAAAAACACGTTTATTAGAAGAAGAAAAAAATAAACCTGCTGCAGAAAGAGCAGAGCTAAATCTAATCGACAAATTAACATTTGTACTCAACAATGATTTCGAACGTGTAACCTATACAGAAGCCATTGATATATTAAAACGTAGCAAACCAAATCAAAAGAAGCAATTCAAATACTTAATTGACGAATGGGGAGCTGATTTACAATCCGAGCACGAACGTTATTTAGTTGAGAAACACTATAAAAAACCAGTCATACTCATTGATTATCCAGCGGAGATCAAATCATTTTATATGAAGCAAAATGATATTGATGCCAACGGGCACAAAACAGTACGTGCTATGGATATACTTTTCCCTGGTATCGGTGAGATGGTAGGCGGATCCCAACGCGAAGAAAATCTGGACAAGTTATTAACCAGAATGGCTGAAGTTAATATCCCAGCAGAAGAAATGGAATGGTTTTTAGATACACGTCGTTATGGTTCGGCACCTCACTCAGGATTTGGATTAGGATTTGAGCGTTTAGTATTATTCGTAACAGGTATGACCAATATTAGAGATGTCATCCCATTTCCGCGCACGCCAAACAACGCAGAATTTTAATCAATAGCAAACACATAAAAAGCGGTCAAAACCCATTCAGTTTTGGCCGCTTTTCTTTTATATACAAATAATTTGTAATTTAGCAATATATCAAAGTCTTATGTTAGTCCGAATATACGATAATAATCCAAATGAGAAATCAATACAACAAGTAGTTGATATTCTAAAAAAAGGTGGAGTTATCATCTACCCCACCGATACGGTTTACGGTATCGGATGCGACATTACGAATCAGAAAGCTATTGAAAAAGTTTGTGAAATTCGAGGGTTAAAAGCCGACAAGGCCAATCTATCCTTTATTTGCTATGACCTGACAGATATATCACTATATACCAAACCTTTCGATACAACAGTCTTTAGGGTATTAAAAAAAGCTCTACCTGGACCATTCACTTTTATATTCAATGCCAGTAGCCAAGTTCCAAAATTATTAAGTTCAAAAAAGAAAACTGTAGGTATTCGGGTTCCTGATAATAATATCGTACGTGAAATAGTTCGTGTACTGGGCAACCCCATTGTCACAGCCTCCATTCGTGATGAAGACGACATTTTAGAATATTCGACAGATCCTGAACTCATTCACGAAAAATATGAAAACTTGGTCGATTTAGTTATTGATGGCGGTTACGGTGATAATGTTGCCTCAACAGTTGTAGATCTGACAGAAGGTGAATTTGAAATCATCAGAGCTGGTAAAGGAAATTTAGAGGAATATCTATAAGATATTCCTATTCTCCACCTGTTCTTTTAAAGCCACATTAAAAGACTTAAAATCATTGTAGGTTACACCATAGATCATCTTTCGAAAAAAATAAATCAACACTCCCGAAAAGTATTCTCCTTGAGTCAAAACTGTTTCATGATCAGATTTTTTCTCGAGTATAAAATAATGTTCACCATCAAACAATCCTGGTACAATAAGACTACCCTTCCAACGAAGTTCCTTCAAAGGAGTAATGTTTAGAAACAGAGGATTCATATTCATACTGGGCCCCTTAGACTGTTCTAATCTAACCTTAGATCTTTGTCCAACACTTGGAATAGAAAAAAACTGCTTTATTGTAGGACTCCAGTCCGGATATTTATTAAAATCAGACAATACGATCCAAACCGATTCGATTGAAGCTTTAATAGTGATTGAATTTTCGATATGTGCTTTCATATACCAAAACTAGTATATTCAAACAACCATGCCCTTGACTTTTATCAAGAATTTATCTTCGCTCTAATACGGCTCAAAGTTTCAGGAGACATACCCAATACAGAAGCTATATATTGAAGAGGAACACGATTAAACAGCGCTTTATTCTGTTCAAAATACAAATGGTAACGTTCCTCAGCCGTATGAGCTATAAAATTATAAATACGATCTTCTAATTGTAAAAAACACTTGGCAATAAATCGCTTCTCTAAACGATTCCAGTCAGGTATATGTGTTTCAAATTGAAGATAATCCTTTTTAGAAATGGAAAGCAATTTAGTATCTGTCAACATCTGGATGCTCCAACGCGCAGGTTGATCAAAAAGAAATGAAGATAGATCCGTAACAAAGTACCCCTCCTGTCCTATCCATTGTGTAACCTCGCCTGAGGCCGTTTCTTTAAAAACCCTTACGATCCCAGATTGAATAAAACTCAATCGCTCACAACGATTATACTGTTCTAAAAAATAGGTGCCTTTTGACAGATTTTCTTCCAAGAAAGAAGATAATATAGGTGTTAGGTTCTTTGGAGAAATATCAAAAAGTTGAATGATTTGGGATTCAAAAAATGTATTCATCTATTGAAGATAATCATTTCAAATTAAATTATAGGACCACTAGCTCCTCGACAATAACACGGCCCACATGCTCATTGACACGCCCGAGTATCTGTTTACGCATTAAAACCAGTTCATTTTTAATAACTGCAGATTCGACTTTCACAAATAGCTTTTTATCTTTGATATAAATTTGCTTTGTACGGTTAGCAATAGCTTTACCAATCAATGTCGGCCACACTGCCAAAATAGAAGTTTCCTCAAATTTACGTTTTAATTTGTATGCATCAAGAAGACGTTCAATAGCTTCCTTTATGGTGATATCATCACTAGAACGAATATATTCCAATGCACCTTTATACTTCTTATCATACATAAACTTCACCTCCTGCTATGTCAAAGATACGTACTGGACTAGCAATCGCATCAAAAATTCGCTTAATTCTTTTTGCATCTGTATCTGTCAGAAAAATTTGACCAAATTCATCATCCGAAACCATCTGCATCAACTTGTGGGTACGCTTATCATCCAATTTATCAAAGATATCATCCAAAAGCAAAAGAGGTTTAAACCCTTTCTTTTGTTGAAAGAAAGAATATTGGGCTAGTTTTAATGCGATTAAAAAAGATTTTTGTTGTCCCTGAGACCCAAATTTTTTCAAAGGCATGCCTCCGTGAATCGTAAAAATCAAATCATCTTTATGGATACCAACCGAAGTTCTCTCCAACGCGCGATCCCGATCAAGATTTTTCTCTAAAATATTCAAAAACGAATCCTCCATTAAAGGAGACTCATAGACAAGCTGAACAGTCTCAGCATTCTCAGTAAGATATAGATAATGACGATCAAACTCCGGCTGAAATTCAGTCATAAAAGCAACACGTTTACCATATATTACTGTACCAACTTCTTCAAGTTGCATATTTAAAACCTCAACAAGCCCCAAATCCAATACACCACTTTGCTTAGCCTGCTTCAACAGCATATTACGTTGGGCAATGATCTTATTATAAATGATAAGTGTATCCAGGTATTTATTATCAGTCTGAGAAATGACATTATCAATAAATTTACGGCGTTCTTCACTACCATCCGTAATAATCATACTGTCATTAGGAGAAATCATCACTAAAGGAAATTGACCGATATGATCAGCCAATCTAGGATAATCTTTTTTATTCTTCTTGAACTGTTTCTTTTGATTACGTTTGATGCTACAGGATATCACATCATGAAGCTGATCCTTTTCAAAAGACCCCTGCAACATAAACCAATCTTGGCCCTGTTTGATATGTTGCGAGTCAATGGGATTAAAATAACTTTTACACAAAGAAAGATAGTGGATAGCATCCAACAGATTTGTCTTACCAACACCATTATCCCCGGCAAAAGCATTTACCTCTGGCAAGAATTCTAAAGAAGATTCTGAATAATTTTTAAAATTTAAAACTGAAAGCTGACGCAACCACATAGCACAAAGATACGCTATTTTGAACAGGAAGTCATTTATTTTATTTCCTCAAAATCTACAAATTCACCAGCATCGTCAGCCACTTTTCTTTTATGTTCCTGTTTAGGTGGAACATAATCTACCGAAATACGTCCATCGTTTTTTGGTGCCGATTGTGAGCGGTTATCACCTTGACCAAATGTCTCATAATGGAAAGAACCCCCTCCATTGGTATAAGTAGAGCCACCTTGCTGCTGCGCTTTTTTCATAAGCTTTTCCGCAGCCTTACGCATCGCAAATGGTAATAATAATCGTATTAAGAATTTAACTAAATACCATACAGCGAAAGCAATCAATAAAAATTTTAATAATCCTGCCATAACTTTATATTCGTTGTCATTTTATCAAAAATAATGAAACTCTTTTAAATCACTTGTCTTACAAATGTCAGTATATTTTGATTTAACAATTTTTAAGTATTTCTAAGTACAAGACTTTGCTTGTTCAATAGCGCGAAATAGTTCATCTTGACGTTGTGTACCGATCACATATACCAGACCATCCTTGTCCGTAAGCCAAACAGCATCTTTACCACCTGCATAAAATTTGATCTTCCCATTGATATGAAGATTATATACCGGATTATTAAAGAAAAATTTACTAAATGGCTTCTTTTCAATCTTGACAATCGAACTTAATTCGATTTTAACCAAGCGAGTTGTCCATAATCCGCTTAACATGACCTTACCCTCAAATACCTCAATACGGTACAATAAAAGATACATCATAACCACAGATGTAATGATGATCGCGATACCAACAAGCATAAATAATTGGCTAGAAAGTAATTGATCAATATTTAGATACACTGCTGTAAAACAAAACAAAGCAAGAACCAAACGCACACTTATCCACACGCGGTCTCGTCCCAAATATTGGTTCTCAGTATATAGAAGTCCCTCTTTCATCATACTATTTACAAATTAAAACAAACACTTTTTTAGTATTTCCACTTATTTTATATCGATTATCGAGTTGATAAGTCGCTACCCAGATGATGTCCCCGTTACCATTTACTAAAATCGGAATATTTTCCTTCTCAAAAACATTCACCTTATAATTTGTAAAAAGATCACTCAACTTCTTTCTTCCCGTCATTCCCAAAGGATAGAAAAAATCACCAGTTTTCCAAGCACGCAACGTCAATGGAAAAACCAACAATTCGGCATCTATTTTTGCCATCTGCTTATCTGGTACTATAGACAAATCAAAACTATAATCACATGTGACATTATAATTCCTCCAAGATACAGATTTAGTTTCTGAAGTAATAACAGTTTCATTATCCTGCTTATACTCCTTTTCACGAATGATCAAAAAATCGCGATCTAATAATAAATCATAGCACTCCGACTGAAAAAGTCGACCAGATTCTTTATCAAAACAAGTTTGAAGATCTGCCAATACATTTTTACTAAAACAAAATGGGGAAAACAGTTCATATAGCAGAGGCAAATCCGTTATATGTTTGCGAAGCACTTCTTTTTCGATAATCCACTCATCATGCTCTTTAGAAAAAATAGAATCCCGAAGAGGAGCAATAAACTGCTGCAGTAACGTATAGCTTTCCTTAAAATGAGCGATGTTCTGCTCAAATACCCGCTCAAAATCAGGCTGTATTTTCTTAAATTGAGGAATAATATCGATACGTACTTTGTTACGAGCATATTTCGTTGAAAAATTTGATTGATCATCACGATATGGGATTTGGTATTCCTGAACATAATGCAATACCTCCTCAGCTTTAAGAAACAGTAAAGGACGAATCAACCGGTCACGTTTTGCCTGAATTCCCTGCAGACCTTGAAGACCTGTTCCACGGGAGAGGTTTAGGAGTACTGTTTCTATATGATCATTCAAGTGCTGTGCAACAGCTATCTTGTCAAAACTTAAAGCTTCTCTTAATTCCTCAAACCAAGAATAACGCAGTTCACGGGCAGCCATCTGTATAGAGATTCCTCTCTTTGAAGCCACCTGTTCTGTATCGAAATGCTTAACATAAAAAGGAATACCATGTGCTTCAGCAAAATCCCGAACCAGGCACTCATCCAGATCAGATTCTGCACCACGTAATCCAAAATTACAATGAGCAATAGCTATCTGATAACCGGCCTTTGCCAATAAAAAGGTCAAAAGCATCGAATCGCGTCCACCGCTCACTGTTAACAAGATCTTATCATGAGCCTCAAAAAGACTGTTATCCTTGATAAAAAATGTTAATCTTTCCAGCAAATTCATATATCAAAGATAATGTATATTTATTGAGCATATATTTGTTTAAATGAAAAATTACCATTAATCAACAAGTTCAATTAAAATACATATTTTTGTCTCTGTGAAACAATACTTTCTGTCCTTTATATTTATGGCCCTCGGCCTCATGCTAGCATCTGCACAACAGCAAGATGAACTCCGTTTATTGTCGTCCTCAAACATGATCACTGGTATGTCTAATAATGCAATGTTTTATCGACCAGTATTTGAGCATAAAGGATCGACACTCTCAGCCGATAGTGGATACTTACATAAAGACGAAATTGGTAGACAATTTTTTGAAGCCTATAGCAATGTCATCATAACACAACCAACCGGAACGCAAATATTTGCCGATAAACTTCACTATGATGCAGCATCACAAAATGCAACACTAACGCAAAACGTCCGTATGGTCAGTCGATCTTCCATCTTGACTACCAATCATTTGCAGTATAATATGAGGAGTAGTGTGGGTAATTATTACGGAGGCGGACGTATTACAAGCGGTACCGATACCATCACAAGTACCAATGCCACTTATTTCGAAAATACGCAAGATGCCTTTTTTAATAAAAAAGTGGTGGTGCGAACACCCAATGTCAAAATATATACCGATTCCATGAAGTATAATTCGCCTAGCAGTATGACTTACTTCTATACCCCGACCAATATCAAAGGGAATAAAGGCGAAAATCTATACACAGAAAAAGGAGATTATAATACAAACACCGGTGTTGCCAATTTCACCAAGAAAAACCTATATACCGAAGGTAGTAAAATGCTTAAAGGTGATACTTTACACTATGACAGACGTACAGGGGAAGGACAAGCGATTCGCAACGTTGTTTTTATTGATACCACAGACAAATTTTACGCATACGGGAACAAAGGATTATACCGCCAATCCGACGAATCCATTACCATGACCGACAAACCTTTGATCATCTCTGTCGTAAAAAAAGATAGTACTCAGCGAGATTCAACAGATAGACCTACATCCAAAAACACATCTAACAAAGAAATCAAGAAAAAAGATAAAAACGAGAAAAAAGAAGAAGTTGTTGCCAAAGAAGAAAATCAATCAAATGGCAATAAACCTATTAAAATAGACGCAGTAACATTGCCAAAAGACTCTGTTCAGATGGATTCTATTTTTATGACCGCAGATACACTCTTCTCGAAAATGATTCTACGTAGCGCATACATACCAAAAAATTTCAAACTAAGTCGTGATGGAGGAGAGTTAGATGTAGAAGTCGATGAAGACTATGGTGACGATGAAGATAGCACAAGTACCAATTTTACAGAAGGTCTAGATTCACTTCAGTTGAAAGGTGATACCTTAGCAAAAAAAGAAGTAAAATTACAGGTAAACCCCAAAAATACAAAAGACAAATCCACCATTCTGAAAGAATCGACGAAACAAAATACTAAAAAAGAAAATTCAACATCCAGTAAGGCACCTGCAAAACCTGTTATTAAAGATTTAAATCGATTTGAGTTAGAAAAAAACAGCAAAGCAGATAGTCTACTAAGAAAAAATGCAGTCGTCCCAAAAGCAGATTTTAGTGATCAAATCTTTAATAAAGCCCTACGATCTGCAAAAAATAATACGGGGCAGTCCGCAAGTCCACCCGACACGGCAAAAACCCGTATTGTAAAAGCATATCATAATGTACGGATGTTTAAATCAGATTTTCAAGCTGTTGCGGATTCAGTTTATTATGGCATGGCAGATTCCATGTTCAGATTAATGGGAAAACCAATGATTTGGGCCGAAAAATCACAAATATCCGGAGATACAATTTTTTTACAATTTGTCAATCAAAAATTGGACAACACCTTGATTGTAGGCAATGCCTTCATGGTAAATGCTACATTAGATTCTGTCAAATATAACCAATTAAAAGGACGTAAAATAACAGGATTCTTTGATAAAAATAGTTTAGAGCGCATGTTTGTTGATGGAAATGCCGAAAATATCATCTATGTCGTTAATGAAGAAACCAATGTCGCCACAGAGTTATTCCACGACAGAAGTAGTCGTATTAAGATTTACATGGAAAATAATAAATTAAAAGAATATGTTTCCATACGAAAGGTAGATGGCAAAGTTTACCCAATTGCCCAGTTGACACAAGAAAAAGAATTCCTTCCAGGATTTATTTGGAAACCAGAAGACAGACCAAAGTCAAAACAAGACTTACTCAATCGAAAACGATCAGTTGCCAAAGAAGAAATAAAAGCACCGCAAGCTGAAAGCAAAGAAGGAAAACCGAAAGAAAAAATATTAAAAAATATAGACAAAGAGATTGAAGATAACGTTCCAGAAACGATGAAAAAACAAATTGAAGTAAAGGAACAAATCAAACAAGTTGAACCGAGACCCGTCTCCCCAACTCAGACACCGATCAAAAGATAATTAAAATCTGATTTAAACAGAATTTACAAAATTCATCTCCTGATTGAAGTTATTACATAAAAAAGGTCTGATTACTCTTATCAGACCTTTTTTATGTAATAGGAATAGTCTTCCTCATCAGTAAGTAAACACCACACCAGCTCCCAAACCCATATCACTATCATAGTGAGCTCCCAATGAAATGTATTTTGTCCATACATAACGAGAACCAACAGTATATTCTTTATCCGTATTAACCATCCAATTCATTCGTAGACGTGGAGTTAACGGAATATCTTCCCTTCCCAATTGAAAACGTAGTTTACCATTAGTATCCACGCGCATATCAGCTATCACCAACCAAGGTAAAGTATAAGCAACACCGAATACAGGAACTTTACGATTACTTTTGTTCGCCTTCTGACCAAACATATTACGTTCAGGATCCCCAAACAAGTTTTTTTCATGACCAGTTAGTTTTTTATAATGATAATCAAAACCAACATAAGGCATCACATACTGCATTTTATCAATGAACCGTCCCACCGTTGTTTCGCTCTCGTATCCCTGGGAAGCTTTATAACCCACATTCCACATTTGAGAAATCTGCCAACGTGTGTTTGAATAAGTAACCAATCCCTCAGTACCATTACTCTGTACACTAGCTTCACCAGATAAAGTAAACATACGATCATCCATTTGCACCATCTTATAGGCTTTTACTGGATCATGAATTTCTGGATTTGGTTCAGAATTTTCATACGTAAATATCCTCCCCATACCACTCATCATATGGTAAAGAATGTGGCAATGAAAAAACCAATCTCCGTCCTCAGTTGCTGCAAACTCCAGTGTCAATGTTTCCATAGGCATAATATCCACCACATTTTTAAGAGGCGAACGCTCACCATATTGATTGACCAATCGAAAATCATGTCCATGGAGATGCATAGGGTGTCGCATCATAGAATTATTATAGAGTTTAATTCGAACATTTTCTCCACGTTTGATCAAAATTTTATCTGATTCCGAAACCGTCTTATTATTCAAAGTCCATACGTAACGGTTCATATTACCAGTCAACTCAAAACTTAGATCTTTCCAGGGTCCATTAGGAAGCGTTGTGACCTCTACCGATTGCAACATGTTATAGTTTAAGGTTAGTAAATCGCCCTTCCCTGTATGATTGTGGTCATGCTCTAATTGTTTTCCCTCAATGCCTTTCGTCAACTCCAGATCCATTCCACATTTGGGACAGGTACCTGGCTTATCAGAAACAACATCAGGATGCATGGGACATACATACACTTTTTTGTTAGTTGAATGATCAGCAACATTTGAACTCGACTTCTTCAACTCAGGATACATAACAGCATTCATATCGACCTGCTGTAAACTCATTTCATGCCCCATGGGTTTCATATCACCGTTCATCTTCATCATACCATTCATCATCTTCATTCCCGCAAAATAATCCAGTTTAGGCAATTTATCAGCAGGCATATCCATACCCGACCCAAGCCATAATGAAGCATGGTTAGTACGATCTTCAGCAGTAGCTAAAAATTCATACTTCATATTCTCAGGAATAGTAACCACCACATCATAAGTTTCTGAAGGAGCGATGAGCATACGATCCACCTCTACAGGCCTTACATCATTAGCATCATTGGCGATAACTTTGAGTTTACCACCAGCAAAACTAAGCCAAAAATAAGTAGATGCACTACCATTAACAATTCTTAATCGAACTTGATCACCCGCCTTGAATTGTGATAAATGTTGTGTTGGAGCACCATTCAATAAAAATTTTTCATAGTACACATCACTCACATCCATCGCGGTCATTCGCTTCCATTCATTAGTCAATTTAACGCCCAATCGCCCCGCTTTAATAGCTTCACTATAACTTTGTGTTGTTTTCTTTTTAATAGCGAACCAATCATTACCCGCGTGCAACCGTCGATTGATTTCGTGCGGATTCATATCACTCCAATCACTTAACACAACTGGTATTGTAGGGATATCAGGTTCAGTCCTTTTGTTAAAAATCAACGCACCATACAGCCCGATTTGTTCTTGAAGAGAAAAATGACTATGATACCAAAAAGTGCCATCTTGCAGCACCGGAAATTTATAGACATAAGTCTTGTGAGGAGGTATAGGATGTTGTGTCAAATGTGCTACACCATCCATGCGATTAGGTAAAAATATACCATGCCAATGCACACTAGTCGGTTCATCACTTTGATTGTGTACATAAATAAGTGCCGTATCACCAACTGTAAAAACTAAGGTAGGAGCAGGAAGACTGCCATTTACAGCAATAGCTTGACGCTTTTTACCAGTAAAATTCACAATTGAATCAGTAACGAATAAATCATAACGAATAGTTTTAACATCAGCAGATCCTTGAGGTAGGTGCAAACCTGCACGAGCCCCCGAGATGGCTTTCGTTTCAATATCTTTTTCAAGATTCGATATAGTGAATCCAGGGATTTTAGATGGATCTGTAGTAGGATGTGCTATTGGAACAGCAAAATTTTTAAAAGGGGTGTAACGATCATTAGTTCCCAAATATGGATTAACAGCAACAGCATGATGAGGATTCGAATCTTGCTGGTCGATATTCTTTTTGACTAGTTCCATTCCACATTTTGGACATTTTCCCGCTTTCGAAGAGGTCACTTCAGGGTGCATCGGACATACATACGAAACAGTCGATTTACTAACTTGTTCGTGATGATGTTGAGCATAAGAATGAGAAAAGAAAACAAATAAACCAACGAAGAGAGTTATGTATTTTAAAATCATAGCGCATTTTTTAATGATAAGTTCAACATATCTGAAAAATTGCTAGACTTCAAAAAGAGAAGCAATTGATTAAATCTGCATGACAAAAATAACACTTTATTGACACCTTAGAATTATAACATTTCAGGTTAAATTTACACAATTTAAGCAGAATATCAACGACTTACAGATAGCATGATTCTTCTTGCACTATCTGCTACAAAGATAAGTCCAGAACCTAACATAATAATATCCTTAATAACCAATCGTCCAGATGCTGATAAATAAGGAAACCCGAAATAAGGTGTTGGAAAATCACCACCTAGATTTGACACAAATGTTTCTGGGGTGGTTATCAAAAATGATAACGTCACCAAGGACATCCCAAATGTCAAAATACCACTAAGCAATCCTATTTTCGGGAACCATATACCCAATAAAACACAAAGTCCAATACCTACAATAACAGCTCCTAAACCATAGGAAAATAAATAAGTGCCATTTACATGGTGCCAATCTACATTTGTTTGAATTGTTTTGCCTTCCGGATTTTTATACTGTTGATATTCTGGCGCCTTCTTGCTGTAAAAAAAAGACATAACCGGACTATTGGCTACAAAAGGAACAATACCATCAGCTTCGTACTGAAATGCCTTTAAACCTCCTATCCAAACCATCACAAGAAAGACGGTAAAACGCAAAAAATTAATAAACTGATTTTGTAATCCTGCTAAAAAAGAAATAAGTCGGTACATAGTTGTCTATATTTGATATATGTACAAATTTCCAATTAATAAAGCAGCTATAGCATGGACAAATCCGTAAATTTAATAGATTATTTAGCCACAATGGAGATACCCACACGCTCTCGAAATGAAGAAGGAGAAATCCCGACATTCTTCTTGAAATATCGACTAAAATAAAACTCATCTTCAAACCCAAGTTTTGCAGCAATCTCTTTAATCGATAAATAGGTTAAGTGCAGCAGTTTTTTTGCTTCTAACACCACACGGTCTTGAATAAATTGCGAAGGAGATTTTCCCAACTCTCTCTTAATTTTTTTACTAAATGAATCCAATCCCAAAGCAAGTTCATGAGCATAAAATTGTACGGATCGCTCTATCAAAAAAAATGCTTCCAGCAATTTTTGAAATTTTAACCCAACCGTTAATTCATCCTGATAAACATGCGTATTAATCAATTGTGGAGACTTCACTTTACTGCACAAAGCCAATATCAATTGTAAGTATGACTTGAGTACAGATTCAGAAAAAGGACTAACATCGGCCTTTTCGATGCATATTTTACAAAAAATTGATTCTATTTCCTCAAATAAAGCAGGCGTAACTGTCACAAAAGGGGACAAATAAATATTATTAAATAATAGACCGTTACAGGCAACCTCTTTCTTGTGATATTCTATACAATAAAAATCACCATGAAACTCTAGCTTCTTGATCAATCTTGAATCTAGATCGTACAAGTCAAAATGTTGATAAGGCGACAAAAAAACTAAAGAATAATGCGGACAAATATAATTTGTAAAATCAACAGCAAAATTACGCTGCTCTTTAAGCATAATAATTTGGTAAAAAGGAGATTGAAAATCGTCCTCAAAAGCACTAGAATTAAGATATTGAATATCAATTAACATGGAGCAATGGTTTTGATCACCTATTAAATATCGCTAAAACTAATTCCCTAATAATACGATCGCTTTGAGCAACATCGAAAACTAGAATAGTAATTAAAGTAAAGATCGTTGACCAGTCTGCTCAAAAAACTTATCAAGGACCATGATAGAAATTAGATCTTCCCTGTGTTTATTTTTAAACTGTTGAACAAATTTCTGTGCAGACACAATAATTTCCTCAGCTTTTTCAGGATGCGAAATATAATAATTTAGTTTTTCCTCCAAATCGCTATAGTCATCCCTAATATGTATGTAATGTACATCAGGTAGTAATAAACCTTCCATAAACCAAGTTTCAAATTTTGGCGTCGGCATCACTGCGATTGAATTAGAAGACATGATCCATTTTAAATTTGTCGCAACATCATTACCCTCCAATGCCAATATAAATTTATAATGCAAATGCTCAGATATCGACATCGTTGGCTTAAACCAGCGCATATCCCTATTCCTTTTGGCGACATCTCCAAGATCACACATAGGGTGATCAAAATAAAGATTAAAAAAAGCTTTTCTATGCTCCTGATAAACTGTAGCACGTCCGAGTAACATATTCTTTTTATCCCGAAATGCAATTTCATCGTTGATAAAATTAAAATGCCTCACTTTATCCAAATTCAGAAGAACAGCATTGTTATTACCGCTTCTAATAGGTCTACTCTTAACAATTGCAGGAGTTTCAGGCACATGAACAACATCTCCTGGAATCACATCAATCATCAGGTCACCTTTAAAATACCTTAGATATTGCTTCAAATCAAAGTAATAAACAGAACCACGATCTGGGCGTTTCAGATCTTTCAGTCTACACCCAGCAGATCCTATTATTTGTTCATGATCCAATTGATTATAATAATTTAAACGAGCACAAAAATTTTGATCAGATAATATCAAATCACGGTTGAGCACTTTTCTTTTATACCGGTACCAGGGTAGAAAAGAAAATTCACGAAAAAATGCTCTTAAATAATACCCGAATTTAAAGTTCTTATTTTTAAAAAATACACGCTTGGTATTCATCATTATTTGCTCAAAAATTCAACCATTTTTTCAATAGCAATAGCACGATGACTAATTTTATTTTTCTCATCCGCTGTCATTTCAGCAAATGTATGAGCATAACCATGAGGTACAAAAATAGGATCGTAACCAAATCCATCAATACCTTTGCGTTTATCGATAATATGACCTTCAACGCTACCCTCAAAAAAGTATTGCTCTCCATTTAAATATAAAGAAATCACTGTTTTAAAACGAGCATTACGGTCATCCGCGTCTTGTAATTTTTCCAGCACCAAATTGATGTTTTGCTCCATATCCCGTGTACCCGAATAACGTGCAGAATACACTCCAGGTTCACCATCTAAAGCATCAATCTCTAAACCAGAATCATCTCCAAAGCAATTTAGTTTATATTTATTGACCAGATAGTCCGTTTTTTGTTTCGCATTTTCATAAAAAGTAACTCCAGTCTCTGGAATATCGTCATGACAATTGATATCAGCCAAAGACTTAAGTAAAAATTGCTCTCCCACCATAGCTTGCACCTCTTCCAATTTGTGGGCATTATTAGTAGCAAAAATAAGTTCAATCATTTGAATAGGATTTTATTTAAATGTAGAAATATAAAAGGAAAATAGCTAATGATAGACGAGAAAGACTATCCTTGATGCTGAATTAAAGATTTAAACTCCACCCAAAAAGACTTTTTCTTAACCATATCAGCAAACATCTCTTCAAAACTATAAGTATTAAATACAGTAGCTATGCGCCCATGCATATAAGAATTATGTGCGATTTCAGGCAATTTCAAAGATTTAGGATCAACACCCAATAGAATAATCTTTTTAGGCGCGAAAAAAGTCATGATTCTTTTAAAGTCATTTGGATTATGAGTATTAGCCAAATTCACAACAGCAACATCATCAGATGTCAATTTTAAGGCTCCAATTGTTTTGATAAAAGCATCCTCAGCCTCAGGTGAAAAATAAGGAAAACTTGGATATCTTAAAATAAACAAGATTCCTTTCGTTTTAGAACCTTGATAGATAAATTCCTCCACAGCTTCCTGATGAGCAGGAACCTGCGAAGGAATTAAAGAAGAAGATACAGACTCCGTTTCTACCGAAAGATTACCGATAGCATCAGCTGTCGCGAAAATAGTCTCGGACATAAATGCCTGTAAAGCAATCGGATCTGAAGTCAATAAATTCGACATATTTTATTATTTACCCAAAATGTAAGAAAAAATCAGGGGAGCAACAATAGTCGCATCGGATTCAACCACAAATTTTGGAGTATCAATATCTAATTTACCCCAAGTGATCTTTTCATTCGGAACAGCGCCCGAGTAAGAACCATAAGAAGTTGTTGAATCAGAGATTTGACAGAAGTAAGACCAAAAAGGAACATCTTCCCACTCTAAATCTTGATACATCATCGGAACAACACAAATTGGGAAGTCACCAGAGATACCACCACCTATTTGGAAGAAACCAACACCCTTACCAGAAGAGTTAGCACGGTACCACTCTGTCAAGTAAATCATATATTCAATACCTGATTTCACAGTATGAACATTCAATTTACCTTTGATTACATTAGAAGTAAAGATATTACCAGTTGTTGAATCCTCCCATCCTGGGCAAACAATAGGTAAATTCTTCTCTGCTGCTGCAACAATCCAAGAGTTTTTAGGATCAATCTCATAATATTGCTCCAATACACCAGAGTTTACAACTTGATATAAAAATTCATGTGGCAAATAACGCTCGCCCTTTGCCTCAGCAGCATGCCATACATCTTCCAAGTGTTTTTGCAGACGGCGGAAAGCTTCTTCTTCAGGAATACAAGTATCTGTAACACGATTATAATGTTGATCTAATAATTCTCTTTCTTGCTCTGGAGTCAAGTCACGATAGTTAGGTACACGTTTATAATGTGAGTGTGCCACTAAATTCATCACATCCTCTTCCAGGTTAGCACCCGTACATGAAATGATATGTACTTTATCTTGACGGATCATTTCAGCCAAAGAAATTCCCAATTCAGCAGTACTCATTGCACCACCCAAAGAAATTAACATTTTACCACCTTCCAATAGATGAGCCTCATAACCTTTAGCTGCATCCACCAATGCCGCAGCATTGAAGTGAAGGTAATTTTCCTCAATAAACTGAGAAATAGGACCTTTTTGTGTACTCATAATATTTCGCTACTTTTAATACAATAATAAGTGCTACAAAGGTACTGAATATTATTTATTTTAAGCCCAGAGGACTGGCAAACAGCAAACTCTTCCATCATTTTTTAACAAATGTTAAAAATTTAAGATCATCAAATCACCCAACGTTCACAACGATCTAAAAATTCTTGTTTAATATCCGCACCAATCCCTATATGATCAGAAATATGGATATGATAACCGTTGTATTGAATCCCACCACTAACAGGATCTTCCAAATGTCCGACCATAAAAGTGTCCAAATCATAAAACTTCACATTCGGCGCTGCATAAGCAAAATGAACTTTCGCGGCTAAAGCCAATCGACTTTCAAGCATCCCCCCTATCATACAGGGAATATTAAACTCAGCAGCCACCGCAGCAATTTTTAATGCCTCATGAATACCACCAGATTTTGAAAATTTGATGTTGATATAATCACAAGCGTCAGCACGGCAAAGGCGCTCAGCATCATGATGGCTATAAACAGATTCATCAGCCATAATTAAAACAGTAGTTTCAGTACGAAGTGCAGGTAGCAAATGATCCAGATAAGTGCGCATGGGCTGTTCACAAAACTGAATCTTAAATGGTTCAAGCCCTTGCAGAGCCTCCAACGCTCCCTCGTAAGACCATCCCTGATTGGCATCAATCCGAATAGGAATATCAAAACCAACAGCTTTACGTATTTCTCGAATACGTGCGACATCCGTTTTAGGATCCTTTCCTAATTTTATTTTTAACATAGCAGCCCCAGCATTGTAAAGTTCTTTTGCCTTAGCTGCCATTTCTTCTGGACTCGCAATACCTAACGTAATATCAGTTACGATTTCCCTTGGACTTCCTTTCAGAAATTGATAAAGAGGAACGCCAGCATTTTTAGAAGCAATATCATACAATGCCATGTCAAAAGCCGATTTAATGGTTGTATTATTGGCGATATACAAATTTAACTCAGCAAGACGAGCTTCAAGCTCCAAAGGATCTTTCCCCTTCCAGATTTTAGCAAAATCACGAGCTATGACTAAACAAGTATCTTGTGTTTCGCCAACAATCATTGGAAAAGCAGAACATTCTCCAACACCAAATATCCCAGTATCAGTATGAACACGAATAAAAGTATTCTGGGCAAAATCCATTGTACCCGTTGCAATGACAAAAGGTTCCATAGGAATACTTAATCTATAAATTTCTATTTCAGTGATCTTCATGGCTAAAAATATCTTATATGATCACCTCACAAGGTGATCATAATAAAGCTAAGATAGATAAAGTATATCAAAAAATAGAGACACTAAAAACTAGATTAAGGCTAACTCCACATACAAATACAAAGAGTAACCCTGACAGGTGACCCAAAAAACGAACTACAGCGTATCAAAAACTTGAATACAAATCACATAAAAATGCAATATCAGCAACAAAAACAGTTAAATTTATAAATAACATAATCTATTTTAAAATAATTTATAAATTCTATAAAATTTTAATGATTTTGTTCATATATTAGCAAAGTAATAATTGAATAAGGAAGATGATTGAAAGTAACACAAATCAGCAAGGGCTATACGACCCGAGTTTTGAGCACGATGCATGTGGGGTTGGTTTTGTCGCACACATAAAAGGAATAAAATCACATGCACAGGTAAGAGATGCCTTGACCATGTTAGAAAATATGGAGCATCGTGGTGCTTGTGGCTGTGATCCAGAGAGTGGAGATGGCGCAGGTATCATGATTCAATTACCACATGAGTTTCTTTGGGAAGAATGTATCAACCTCGGTATACAACTTAAAGAACCAGGATATTATGGAGTAGGAATGGTTTTCCTTCCCAAAGAACCTGAAATGAACAAAATTTGCAGAACAGTTATACAAGAAGCAGCAACCGAAAGGGATATGAAATTCCTTGGATTTCGGGATGTGCCAGTAAGTAGAGCAGGTATAGGCCCGACAGCATTAAGCGCTGAACCAGAAATAGTTCAATTCTTTATCGACAGACCCGAGACAGTACATAACACGGAAGAATTTGAACGCAAATTATTTGTCCTAAGACGTTTGATTATCCAAAAAATCAAACAGTATCAAGAATACCCACTACCGCTTTACTTCGCTTCCCTATCTTGCAAAACAATTATTTATAAAGGTCAGCTCACCACCTACCAAGTTGGCACATATTTCAAAGACCTACGCGATCCAAGAGTTGTTTCTGCATTTGGATTAGTACACTCACGATTTTCAACCAATACCTTCCCTTCCTGGTCATTAGCACAGCCCTTCCGTATGTTAGCGCATAATGGTGAGATCAACACATTAACAGGAAATCTCAACTGGTTTTACGCAGGCATGCGTGCCCTTTCCTCTCCTTATTTTACAGAAGAAGAGATGGAGATACTCCTACCTGTTGTCGATCGTGGTCAATCTGACTCAGCATGTTTAGACAATGTAGCAGAACTTTTATTACACAGTGGCCGTAGCCTTTCCCATGTCATGCTCATGCTAGTACCCGAGGCTTGGGATGGCAACACACAAATGGACCCATTAAAGCGAGCATTTTACGAATACCACGCCACATTAATGGAACCTTGGGATGGTCCAGCAGCACTTTGTTTTACCGATGGAAAATCTATAGGAGCCACCTTAGACCGTAACGGGTTACGTCCATTACGATATGCAATTACTTCAGATCATCGTGTTATCGTTGCTTCAGAGGCAGGAGCACTTCCAATCGATGAATCAACAATTATCAAAAAAGGAAGACAGCAAGCTGGTAAAATTTTCTTAGTCGATATGGAACAGGGTAAAATTTTATCCGACGAAGAAGTAAAAGGCGACCTAGTACGTCAACAACCTTATGGCGATTGGTTAGACAGTTATAAAATCAAATTAACAGAATTAGCTGAGCCACGTGTTACATACACATATCTATCCAAAGAATCAGTCTTTAAGTATCAACAAACTTTCGGATATTCGAGAGAAGACTTAGAAACAATCTTAACGCCAATGGCGCTGACCGGCTATGAGCCAACAGGATCAATGGGCTCTGATGTACCATTAGCTATACTGTCCGATCAGCCACAACATCTATCCAGTTACTTTAAGCAGTTTTTTGCGCAAGTAACCAACCCTCCTATTGATCCAATAAGAGAGCGCCTAGTCATGAGTCTGGCAACATTCATTGGAAATGCAGGCAACATACTTATTGAAGACAAAAAATTCTGTCACTGCGTAACCCTAGAACATCCCATCTTAACATCAAAAGAATTAGAAAAACTAAGATCAATAGACACAGGTGTATTTCAGGCAAAAACCCTACAATCATATTTCAGAGCAGATGGACAAAGTGGATCCCTTGAAGCCGGATTAGAACGTCTTTGTCGCTATGCAGATGATGCTGTCCGTGATGGATTCGAGGTATTAATACTTTCAGATCGCGCTATTGACTCACAACATGCACCTATTCCATCCATACTAGCTGTATCCGCAGTACATCACCATTTAATCAAAACAGGAAACCGAGGCGCAGTTGGTCTTGTTGTAGAAGCTGGAGATGCTTGGGAAGTTCATCATTTTGCCTGTTTACTTGCATTCGGAGCAACAGCCATTAATCCATATATGGCCTTAGCAAGTATCCGGACGATGAAAGAACAAAGTAAAATCGAAACCGAATTAACTTGGCCCGAACTTTCTAAAAACTATGTAAAAGCAGTAAATGCAGGATTATTAAAGATATTTTCAAAAATGGGAATATCGACACTACAGTCCTACCATGGTGCACAGATCTTTGAAGTATTGGGTTTAGACAAAACTGTCGTAGACAAATATTTTTGCGGTGCTGTATCCCGTATCGGCGGCTTAAATCTTGACGATATAGCACAAGAAGTACTGACAAAGCACTGGGTGAATTTCAAAGAAAGCCGTACTCCACAAACGTTACTTCCAGAAGGTGGTCTATACCAATGGAAACGAAGAGGAGAAGGACACCTTTGGAACCCAGATACCGTACATCTTCTACAACAAGCTTGTCGAAATGACGATTATGCAACTTATAAAAGATATGCAGAAAAAATAAACAACCAAAAAGAACAGATGTTCACCTTACGTGGTTTATTAGATTTTGCAAGACACAGAACCGCAATCCCTTTAGAAGAAGTAGAACCAGCTAGTGATATTTTAAAACGCTTTGCCACAGGTGCGATGTCATTTGGTTCCATTTCACATGAAGCACACAGCACATTAGCAATTGCAATGAACCGCATCGGTGCAAAATCAAATACAGGCGAAGGAGGTGAAGATGAACTTCGTTATCTACCCCTTCCAAATGGTGATTCCATGCGTTCCGCAATTAAGCAAGTTGCATCAGCACGTTTTGGTGTAACATCCAACTATCTAACACAGGCAGATGAAATACAAATCAAAATGGCTCAAGGTGCCAAACCTGGAGAAGGCGGTCAGCTTCCAGGATCTAAGGTTAATGAGTGGATCGCCAAAACAAGACATTCAACACCAGGTGTAGGCCTAATTTCGCCCCCTCCACATCATGACATCTATTCCATTGAAGATTTGGCACAATTGATCTTTGATCTAAAAAATGCAAACCGCGCTGCACGTATCAATGTAAAACTAGTCTCAAAAGCCGGTGTAGGAACCATTGCTGCCGGTGTTGCAAAAGCACATGCAGACGTTATTCTTATTGCAGGATTTGACGGAGGAACAGGAGCTTCACCAATCAGTTCTACAAAGCATGCTGGTCTACCTTGGGAATTGGGATTAGCAGAAGCACACCAAACTTTAGTAAAAAACAAACTGAGAAGCCGTATTGTACTACAAGCAGATGGTCAGGTAAAAACTGGACGCGACATAGTCGTAGCAACCTTATTAGGAGCTGAAGAATGGGGCGTATCAACAGCTGCACTTATTGCTGGCGGATGTATTATGATGCGGAAGTGTCACTTGAATACCTGTCCGGTAGGTGTAGCTACGCAAGATCCAGAATTAAGAAAGCTATTCACAGGCAAACCTGAAGATATTGTTAACCTATTCCGCTTCATGGCCGAAGAAATCAGAGAGACCATGGCAGAATTAGGCTTCCGTACCATCAATGAAATGGTAGGAAAAGCACAGTTCCTTAAAAAACGTGAGAACATAGATCATTGGAAAGCTTCTAAAATTGATTTCTCAGGTATATTATATGTGGAGCCCAACGACCCTGATCAGTCACTTTACAATACCGAAGAGCAAGATCACGGCATGGGTATGATCTTAGACTGGGGATTATTAAAGCAAGCAAAACAGGCTCTAGAAAACAAAACTCCTGTATTTGGAACCTTTATTGTCAAAAATACAGATCGAACTATCGGAACTTTACTATCCAATGAAATCTCTAAACTCTATGGATCCGAAGGCTTACCTGACAATACCATCAATTACAAATTTGAAGGTTCAGCAGGACAAAGCTTTGGTGCATTCTCAACAAAAGGACTATCATTTGAATTAGAAGGTGAAGCAAATGATTATGTTGGTAAAGGTTTATCTGGCGCACAATTAGCGATCTATCCAAAAGCAGAAAGTAAATTGATTCCACATGAAAATATCATCATCGGTAATGTTGCCCTATTTGGTGCCACATCGGGGCATCTCTTTATCAATGGACAAGCTGGCGAACGTTTTGCAGTTCGTAACTCAGGCGCAACAGCAGTAGTAGAAGGCCTTGGTGACCACGGATGTGAATACATGACCGGGGGGCGTGCGCTTATCTTAGGACCTACAGGAAGAAATTTCGGAGCAGGTATGAGCGGTGGTATTGCCTGGATTTACGATAAACAAGGAACATTTAGAGACAATTGCAATACCGAAATGGTGGATCTTGATCCATTGGAGCAAGAAGATGAAACAGCAATTATTGCATTGCTAAAAAGACATATTTTACTCACAAACAGCAAAATTGCACAACATATCCTCGAAAACTGGACTGCTGAGAAAAACAGCTTTATCAAAGTATTCCCTAAAGAATACAAACAGGTATTACGTACAAAATTAGTTGAGGCATAATCAGGAGGAAAAATCATGGGAAAAATAACAGGATTTAAAGAATACGATCGTGAGCTTCCGCAAAAAGAACCGGTAGCTTACAGAATACAGAATTTTCAGGAATTCAATAAAGGATACACAGATAGTCAACTCAATACACAGGCAGCACGTTGTATGGACTGCGGTATTCCATTTTGTCACTCAGGATGTCCTCTGGGCAATGTAATACCTGAATTTAATGATGCCGTTTACGATGGAAAATGGGAAGATGCATACAACATATTGACCTCAACCAACAACTTTCCAGAATTTACAGGAAGAATTTGTCCGGCACCATGTGAATCAGCATGCGTACTAGGCATACACAGTTCTCCTATTACCATAGAAGAAATTGAAAAACATATTATTGAAATTGCTTTCAATAAAGGCTACGTAAAACCTAACAAAAGTTATATCAAAACAGATAAACGAATTGCTATTGTTGGATCAGGACCTGCGGGTTTAGCTGCAGCCGCACAACTCAATAAAGCTGGACATGAAGTTGTCGTTTTTGAACGTGATGATCAACTTGGAGGTTTACTCCGTTATGGCATACCAGATTTTAAATTAGATAAAAAAATAATTGATCGTCGTATTGCCATTATGCAAGAATCTGGCATCAAATTCAACGTAAATGCAGAAGTCGGAAAAAATATTTCAACCCATGAGCTATTAGCTTTTGACGCAGTTATACTTGCAACAGGATCAACAGTACCATGGTATCTCGACATTCCTGGGAAAGACCTAAAAGGTGTTCATTACGCTATGGACTTTTTAAAACAACAGAACAAAAAAGTAAGTGGCATAGATTATACAGATGAACCTATCATAGCACAAGGCAAACATGTTGTTATTATAGGAGATGGCGATACAGGATCCGATTGTATCGGAACTTCCAATCGTCAGCTAGCACAAAGCATCACACAAATCGCACGCAAACCAATTCCAGCCAAACAAAGATTAAAAAATAATCCGTGGCCACTGGATCAAGTTACATTTAGCACGTCATCTTCTCAAGAAGAAGGATGTGAGCGCCTTTGGGCAACCGAAACCAAAGCATTCCTCAGTGATGAGCACGGGAATGTCAAAGCTGTTCAAATCATAGAAGTCGAGTATCAAGTCGATGATTATGGAAGAAGAACACAATTGGGCCAATCAGAACCAAAAGAGATTCCCGCAGACCTCGTATTACTTGCAGTCGGTTATCAACATACAGAACAGCAGTTGCCACAACAATTAGGCGTCAAAGTCGATGCCAGAGGCAATATAGTAGCGACTGAAAAAGATTATCAAACTTCCGTCGATCATATCTTCACTGCTGGAGATTGCAGAAAAGGACAGTCCTTAGTTGTGTGGGCAATATCAGAAGGTCGAGAATGCGCCAGAAAAGTAGACGAGTTCCTAATGGGACAGTCAGAACTTGAAAACAAGGAAGCTATTCATACTTACGCTTAATACCAATCCTAAATAGAAAAGAATGAGCCCTGTAAATTTATTTACGGGGTTTATTCTTTCATCATATTTCTACACATCACGTCCCTAAATGCGATTATTTAAGCAGAGTCTCTCAAAAAAATAATGATCAAAAAACAAGATTGATAAGCACAGATGATCACGTTAGTATAACTATCCATCAAGTATAGCTGGACACAAAAATCACTATCGCATGATGACAAGAAATTCCTATTAATAAATCTTTCTGATCACCAGATCCTGCTTCCGTTTCTCGATCTTTGTTTTTAAGTAAGGATAAAAGAAGACTGCACCTAAAACAATAGCAGCACCTCCATAAAAACCTAAACTCATCGTCTCTTTTTGACCAAAAATCAGCATGGCCAATAAAATACCATATACAGGCTCCAGATTAGTCGTCAATGCTACTGTAAACGCACTCAATTCTTTCATCACGGCGACACCAAGTACATAAGCAACAGCAGTACAGAGCACACCTAAAATCAATAAATAAATCAGATCAGATTGATTCAATACCATATGCTCATTGAAATCCCCACTAAAAGCCATAAAAATCGAAACCCAAAAGAAAGCCCCCAACATTTCATAAAAAGTGATTAATGTAGCACTCGATTTTTTTACCATTCTTGCATTTGCAATAGAAAAAATACTCGCACAAAATGCACAAGCCAAACCCGCAACAATACCCTCAATATAATTAGATTCAAATTGAAATATCATATATATACCCATGATAATCACTACTCCAACGATCATATCCATCATGGCTATCTTTTTCCTATTGATCAGAGGCTCCAAAATAGAAGTATACAATGTCAAAGAAGATAAAGTAACCAAAGCAACCGACACTGTAGACACCTTAATAGCATAAAAAAACAGAACCCAGTGTAATCCCACTATACCTCCCACCATCATGAAAGAAATAAAATCTTTTCGCGATACAAGAATCTGTTGCTTACTAACGATAAGATAGATAAACAAAGAAATAGCAGCGATGAGAACGCGATACCACACAAGATGTATCGCAGAAATAGAGATCAAATTTCCTAGAATACCAGTAAAACCCCATATTAGGATCGTTAAATGCAGAATGAGAACATTCTGATTAATTTTTATTTTAGACATATAGGGACTTGTTTATTTTGGCGCTCTTATGGCCAGATAGATTGCAATAATTAAAAACGTTACATTGGGGATCAATACCGCAATCAATGGTGGAAGCCCACCTTTTAACGAGAACATATTGGCAAATTGAATAAATACAATATAAGTAAAACTCAATCCGATACCCACACCCAGACTCAATCCAATACCTCCTCTTACTTTCTTTGACGACAGGGCAACACCCATTAAGGTCAATACAAATGCTGAAAATGGATATACATAACGCTTATACTTTTCCAGTTTAAGATCCGTCATCATACCAGTCCCCCTAATTTCTTCTTTATAGATACGCTCATTAAGCTCCTTGGTATCCATAGCAGTGAAAATATTGTCATAAAGTTCAAAATCACTAGGTTTCATATCCAAGGTCGTATCTTTGACCGTACCTTTATCCATGCGTTCATGCAGACCATTAATGATACGATTCGAATAATCATGTATTTTCCATTTCGTCGTCACCGAATCCCATGTAATACGTTCAGCAATTAACTTTTCCAATAAAGTATCACCCTTAAATTTCTCTAAGACAAATTTATAGCCAACCTTAGCATTATTATCAAAGTTATCGATATAAACATAACTGTTTTTATCAATTTGCATATGAGTCGATACCTTTGTATTATCCTTCAAGGGCTTGACATACACATTTTCAAACCCGATCTTGATCTTATTCGTTCGAGGAATAATATATAAGTTGAATATAAATGAGACAGCAAATATCAGCGTAGCAGAAAAAGCATAAGGTCTTAAAAGGCGGTTGAAACTATATCCAGCACTTAATATTGGGACAATTTCTGTTTGATCTGCCATCTTTGAAGTAAAAAAGATGACAGCAATAAAGTTGATCAAAGGACATAAGAAATTCAAATAAAACGGAATAAATCCAGCATAATATTCAAATATAATTTTGTCCATAGGAGCATTATATTTCAAGAAATCATCCAACCGCTCAGAAATATCAAAAATAACCATGACGACCGTAAAGATAGCCATCGTGAACACAAAGGTGCTCAGGTACTTTTTAATAATATAACGATCGATTATAGAAAACATAATACTACTAAGATGCAAAAATTACAAACGTTGACCCAATACTTTAACCATTTTATTTTTCCAATCGTAGAATGTACCGTCTACAATTTTCTCACGAGCCTCATTGACCAACCATAAATAAAAGTGTAAGTTATGTAGAGAAGCAATCTGTGCACCTAAAAGTTCTTGTGAACGGATCAAATGACGTAAATATGCTTTTGTATATACTTGATCGGAGTACAGATCACTATCAGGATCAATTGGCGAAAAATCGTCCTTCCATTTTTCATTCTTGATATTGATCGTTCCGTGACGTGTAAAAAGCATACCATTACGTGCATTACGCGTTGGCATGACACAGTCAAACATATCAATACCCAAAGCGATATTTTCAAGTAGATTGATTGGCGTACCCACACCCATCAAGTAACGAGGTTTATCTTCGGGAAGAATATGACACACAACTTCGGTCATAGCATACATTTCCTCAGCAGGTTCTCCTACCGATAAACCTCCGATTGCATTTCCTTCACGATTGAAAGAAGCAATTTTCTCAGCAGACCTTTCGCGTAAGTCTTTATACACAGATCCTTGAACAATTGGGAACAAAGTCTGGTCATATCCATATAAGGGTTCTGTACTGTCAAAACGATCACAACATCTTTTTAACCAACGGTGAGTCATTTCAATAGAACGACGCGCATAGCCATAGTCGCAAGGATAAGGTGTACACTCATCAAAAGCCATAATAATATCTGCACCGATCACCCGCTGCGTATCCATTACATTTTCCGG
The DNA here is from genome assembly GCF_023273895.1 of Sphingobacterium sp. PCS056. Classification (NCBI taxonomy): domain Bacteria; kingdom Pseudomonadati; phylum Bacteroidota; class Sphingobacteriia; order Sphingobacteriales; family Sphingobacteriaceae; genus Sphingobacterium; species Sphingobacterium sp. PCS056. Next base: position 438,765 of record NZ_CP096883.1, read on the forward strand.
AGTGAATAAATGCTTTGAACCATCAATATGTGACCGGAACGTTACACCTTCTTCTCGTATCTTACGGTTGTCTGACAAAGAGTAAACTTGATAACCTCCAGAATCTGTTAAAATTGGGCGATCCCAACCATTAAATTTATGAAGACCACCAGCCTTATTCAAAACATCCAGTCCCGGTCGTAAATATAAATGATAAGTATTTCCCAAAATGATTTGAGCTTTAATATCATTTCTCAGCTCATGCTGATGAACACCTTTGACCGTACCTGCTGTACCAACAGGCATGAAAATAGGAGTTTGAATTTTTCCGTGAGCTGTCTCAACAACACCTGCACGCGCTTTAGAAAATTTATCTTGTACTTGAAGGGTGAATTTCATTAATATTTAATTTTTGGGGACTCTAATTTGATGATTTTTACTATTTCAGAAAACAAATTCCCCAGCTTGTTTTTTTAAAAATCTTTGCAAAAATACTATAAAAACCAATGCAATGACTGTCCTTTTACAAGATTTTAACATTTACACTAGAAAAAACATTATTAAAGCAAATATCCTTCTAACATACTATCTTTGCAAACTATGTCCATCATACAACAATACGCCATCTATTACCCCTATATCGCCTTTGGCGTCATCTGTTTATTACTGCTCATCCAGCTGTACTATATTATATTTGTGTACGGAAAACTAAGTCTTCATAAAGTGCGCTCTTATCAAGAACAAGATCAATTTGATCCCATCTCTGTTATCATCTGTGCACATAACGAACAGAAAAACCTCCAACAATTTTTAACATCCATTTTAGAGCAAGACTATCCTCAATTTGAAGTCATTGTTGTCAATGATTATTCGACTGATGAAACCAAATGGGTTTTAAAAGATTTTCAAGAAAAATATGAAAACCTTAAAATTGTTGATATAAAAGAACATATTCGTCTTAAACACGGAAAGAAATTCGCTGTTACACTCGGTATCAAATCAGCCATTTACGAAAAACTGGTCTTCACCGATGCCGATTGTAGTCCAAACTCCAACAATTGGTTAAAAGAAACAGCAGGAGCGCTAAGCCAGCCCAACAAAGAAATTGTCATCGGGTATTCGCCATATTTCAAATATAAAGGCTTCTTAAATAAACTCATCCGCTTTGAGACAACCCATACAGCAATGAGTTATCTATCCTATGCCTTAAAGAAAGACGCATACATGGCCGTTGGTAGAAATATGGGATACACAAAAAAACTATTTTTCAGTAAAAAAGGATTTGCTTCCCACATGCATATCAAATCTGGAGATGATGATCTTTTCGTCAATGAAAATGCAACCAAAAAAAATGTAGCCCTATCCATACATCCTGATGCCATAGTGTATTCTGAACCTAAAACAACTTGGAAAACCTATTACAAACAAAAAGCGAGGCACTCAGGAGCATCCGTCATTTACAAAAAAAGACATCAGCGCATGTTGGGCACGCAGCTCATCACGTCCTTTTTATTCTACTGTGCACTAATTCTTACGGCAATTATTTTTCCACACTATTGGTATATACCACTAGCCGCATACCTCATCAGATTAATAACACAGATTTTAGTTTTCAGATCAATATATCGAAAATTAGCAGTTTTTGATCTCATTTGGTGGTTGCCATTATTAGACATCATCTACTATTTCTATATTTGCATCAACGGTTTATTCAACCGAAAAAAGAAATCCATCAGCTGGAAATAATATTCATTTTTAAAACAATCACATTGAATCCTACAGTAGACATTATATATCAGTATTTTCCAAACTTAACAGAAGTTCAGAAAACACAATTTGCACAACTAGCAGAACTTTACCCGTTTTGGAATAATCAGATCAACGTTATTTCACGTAAAGATGTTGAAAGCCTTTACTTACACCACGTGTTACATTCCTTAGGTATCGCAAAATACGCCATGACCTTTGCACCAGGCACACGTATCCTTGATGTAGGCACTGGTGGAGGTTTCCCAGGAATACCATTAGCTATATTATTCCCCGAAGTAAAATTTCACTTAGTAGACTCTATCGGCAAAAAAATTAAAGTAGTTCGCGAAGTAGCAGCAGCACTAGGACTTCAAAATGTAGAAGCAGATCATATTCGTGCCGAGCAATTGGATGACAAATACGATTTTATTGTGTCACGAGCGGTAACACGATTAGCAGATTTTGCTCCTTGGATTCGCAATAAGTTCTTGAAACAAGATAAAAATGGAATTCCAAACGGTATTTTATACCTTAAAGGTGGAGATTTAGCAGAAGAAATTAAAGAATCTCGCTTAAAGGCCGAGCTGCACCCACTATCTAATTATTTCAAAGAAGATTTTTTTGAAACAAAATTTGTGGTTTACGTACCGATGTAATTTAGGGATTTAAAATCTCTAATTTAGGGAGACTCAGACGTTGATGAATAATTTCGACAGAATCAAGGTAGTTCTTTAAACTGTGTTGCACATAAGCAATCTGGTCGTAATGATCTGCCTTGCGCAACCATCTAGAGGAAGGTTCATAATAAGCACGAAACTTAACCAAAGAGTCTCCCGTTAGAGCAGTGTATGCTTGAGTTAAAGCAGCCCATTTTGCTAAGACCTTGTCCTGTTCAAACTCACGTTCAAACTGCTTCTGAAGCCGTCGAGAAGCACGACCTTGCCTGCTCAAAAGATTATAAAACTTATTGAGATTAACTGCCAAACCACCCTGATGGGGTAAGGTCACCATGTTTTTCGTATCTCCCCAAAAGTATATCGACCTATACGTAACCAGCTTTTCGGCCATTTTCTCTTCCGCTGATGATTTTTCCCCGACTATTTGTGCAGTATCCAATATGGTGGTATCCTGCTTAATTATTTTTGTACTCCGAACACTGGTATCTTGAAAGGAAAAGACAAAACAAGCAGATGAAGGCAACGCACCGCTAACAGATAAAAGTAGACAGATAGACAGCAAAAAAAATAAGCGACCTGTATTCATTTCTTTATAATGAGTTATTTAAAAATAATAACAAAAGAAAGATAATTGGCGATTTTAACTTTGTTTAACTGTCTATCAATCTTTAATGACTAACCCAATTCCTCAATAATTTTCTTACCGATCGCATTGATCTCTTCGTCCATACCAAACATCGGTAAGCCCGTCTCAGGATTAGTTTTCAACCACACATTCTCTGTATCTTTAATAATCTGCACATACTCTACCCCCTCTTTAAAAATAACATAAGTATCTTCTTCTTCCGGGAATACCGAGTAAACAACATTTTCAATTTCTATATCAAAAGGCTCTTTCATTTCCATATTGCAAAAATTTAATGGACAAAGTTATTGGTTTTCTTGAGTAATTCAATACCTCTCTCCATTTCCTCTTTCAGAGGACCATGTTCAGCCATAATATAATCAAGTAGTACAATAAATCAATAATGCCATCAGCTGAAATATACTAGAATATATCAATTTTTAGTTTTAAATCACAGAACTAAAGCCTATCTTTAAAATACCAACTATGAACTTTTACCATCAAATAGCACTTACCAAAATTAAGGGGGTAGGACCTAAAACTGCGCGCATTTTACTCGCTCACTGTGGTTCTGTGCAAGAGATTTTGGAGACTAAAGCAAGCACATTAGCAAAAATCCCGGGAGTAAGCAGTAGAACAGCAAACGAAATAGCAGCAAAAAACTATCAAGAAGCAACCGAAAAAGAACTTGCATTTGTTGAAAAACATCATATACAAGTGCTGTGGATCGACAATTCAGATTATCCACAGAAATTAAAAAACTGCGAAGATGCACCTCTTGTTCTATATTACAAAGGCAATACTCATCTCAATAAACAACGGATCGTTAGTATCGTTGGTACAAGAAACGCTACAAATTATGGTCGTAAAATTTGTGACAAGCTTATTGAACAAATGCAACCATTGAATACAACAATTGTCAGCGGGCTCGCCTATGGCATTGATATCATGGCCCATCGAGCTGCACTTCATCATCAGATACCTACAATAGCCGTATTAGGTCATGGGCTAGACCGCATATATCCTGCTAGTCATAGAGAAACGGCAACAGCCATGCTGCAGCACGGAGGTCTACTGACCGAATTCCCTTCCGACAGCAATCTCGACCGCCAAAACTTTCCTATGCGTAATCGTATTATTGCAGGAATGTCCGACGTAACAATCGTGATCGAAGCCGCTATAAAAGGAGGTGCCCTCATCACTGCTGAAATAGCCAATAGCTACAACCGAGATGTATGCGCCTTTCCAGGTGCTATAGATCAAGCCTACTCAGCTGGATGCAATTATTTGATCAAGACAAACCGTGCTCATCTAATTCGAGATGCCAAAGACCTCTGTTATCTCATGAATTGGGAACCTCAGCAAGAACAAATCGGTGTACAATTACCACTGATACCCACCGATTTAAACCGTGATCAACTTTATCTCTATACTTTCTTACAAGATAAACAGCAAGCTGGAATTGATGAGATCACGCATTACTGCAATTGGCCTCAAAGTAAGCTCGCGATGATCCTACTCGAAATGGAGATGAATGGTCATATCACCTCTTTACCTGGCAAAATATATAAAATTTAAACCTAAACAACCTTATAAAACTAAATGAAAGAAAATACAAACACCAAAACAATTTGGAAGGTAATTGGAGCCTCTTCCATGGGAACCCTCATCGAATGGTATGACTTCTTTATTTTCGGAAGTCTCTCCATCGTTATTTCAACCAAATTTTTTCCAGCAGACAATCCCACTGCTGCATTCCTTTCCACCCTAGCCACATTTGCAGCAGGCTTTGTCGTACGACCATTTGGCGCACTCTTTTTCGGCCGATTAGGAGACCTGATTGGGAGAAAATACACATTTATGGTTACATTATTATTAATGGGAGGTGCGACATTCCTCATCGGCTGCATCCCAAGTTATGAAAGCATAGGTTTTTTCGCACCCTTATTAGTACTGATTTTACGTTTATTACAAGGGCTTGCGCTTGGAGGTGAATATGGTGGAGCAGCAACATATGTTGCCGAGCATGCACCAGAAGGCCAACGTGGCTACTGGACATCCTGGATACAAACAACAGCAACTTTCGGTTTATTTATCTCTTTAGTTGTTATACTGGTAACAAAATACATCTTAACCGAACAACAATTTGACGCATGGGGATGGCGTGTTCCATTTATTCTATCCATACTCATGGTCTATGTATCTTATCTCATCCGTAAAAACATGAGCGAATCACCCGAGTTCGCCAAAGCCAAACAAGAAGGTACAACCAGTAAAAATCCCTTAAAAGAAAGCTTCGGTAATCGTTACAATCTTAAATTTGTACTACTAGCTTTATTTGGCGCCGCAATGGGACAGGGAGTAGTATGGTACACCGGGCAATTCTACTCCATGAGTTACATGAAAACCGTTATGCATCTCAATTCTGACGAAGCAGATATGATCTTAGGAACAGCATTGCTGGTCGGAACACCATTTTTCATCCTTTTTGGTTGGTTAAGTGATAAAGTCGGAAGAAAGTGGATTATGCTTTTAGGGATGCTATTCGCACTTTGTACCTACCGACCTATTTACAAAGCGATGTACCAACTAGCAGATACCACAACAAAAGAAATAAGTTTCAGTAAAATCCAAAAATTAAATAATAATCAACAACTTACCATAAAGGAATACACAGATGGAACTCAAATGCAAGAAACAAGTGAACTAACAAACACAAAACAAACCATTATCAAGAAGAATATCACAGTACATGGCCAAAACCGCATATGGTTAACCGCATTAATATTCATCCAGATTATTTACATAACCATGGTCTATGGTCCAATTGCAGCTTTTTTAGTCGAAATGTTTCCAGTCAAGATACGTTACACATCGATGTCACTTCCCTACCATGTCGGAAATGGTATTTTCGGAGGCCTATTACCCGCGATTTCGACTTACCTGACCACCAATGCACAAGTCGCACAAGATCCTGAATTTTATCTAGCAGGACTATGGTATCCCATCATTATTGCAGCCGTATGCTTCATAATCGGATCACTATATATAAAAAATAAACCTAATCATCTCAACAATGGATAATCTAAAAAAAATATTAGGCATTCTATGGATTGCCCTAGCCCTTTTCACCGCATACTTTTGCCTTTTTGAGCTCGCAATTCCCAAAATAAAGATCGGTCACCAAGAAGATTTAGTATTCGGAATCATCATTATGTTTATTTTGACCCCGATTATATCACTAGGATTAGGGCTTTTTGGCTATTATTCCCTTTGTGGAGAGTATGCAAAAGACAAAACTTAAAATTATTGTAGCTGACTATCAATACAGTAAGCACAAATAGCAAAAAATCTTTCTTTAGAAGGATTTTTTTTCTACTTTTGTGACGGGTAAGTCTTTTACGACCAGCTCCCATTGACTCCCCCAGGTTGGGAACAAAGCAAGGGTATTTGGTTGAGCGGTGCGATAAAAGGAGCTTACCCATTTTTTATGCCCAAAATTTCGGGTAGCTTCCTTTCACAAATCGTAAATACACAGCAATTTTAAGGAATACTTCTACTAAACAAAATAATTTTGTTTATTTGTAACTGAATTAGAACTATCGTATGAGTTGGTTTAAAAGAGATAAAGCCGGAATAAACACGGCAACAGAAAATAAAAAAGAGGCGCCAGACGGATTGTGGAACAAATGTCCTTCATGTAAAAAACCGTTGTTGAACCTTGAACAAATCGAAAACAATTACGTTTGTCAATACTGTGGATACCACCTTAGAATTGGTTCTGCAGCTTATTTTTCAATCATTTTTGATAATAATGAGTTTACTGAATTATTCCCTACACTAAGCTCAGGAGATCCAATAAATTTCTTCGATTCAAAGCCCTACACAGAACGTTTAAAAGAAAGCCAAGCAAAAACTGGTTTGGTAGATGCTATTCGATCTGGTCATGGTAAGATTGATGGTCAAGAATTAGTGATTGCCTGTATGGACTTTACCTTCATCGGAGGATCAATGGGATCTGTAGTAGGTGAAAAGATTGCACGCTCCATAGATTATTGTATCGAACATAAACTTCCTTTTATGTTGATCTCAAAATCAGGTGGTGCACGTATGATGGAAGCTGCATTTTCATTGATGCAGATGGCAAAAACTGCCGCAAAATTAGCATTGTTAGCTAAAGCAGGCTTACCATATGTATGTTTACTTACAGATCCAACAACAGGAGGAGTAACTGCTTCTTACGCAATGTTAGGTGATATTAATATCGCTGAACCTGGAGCTCTAATTGGCTTCGCAGGACCTCGCGTGATCAAAGAAACGATTAAAAAAGATCTTCCAAAAGGATTCCAAACATCAGAATTTATTCTAGAACATGGTTTCTTGGATTTTATCGTGGATAGAAGACAATTGAAAGATAAAGTATCGACCTATTTAAGATTGGTAAAGTAATCCAAATCTATTCAATAAAAAATATACCTGGCAGACATGCTAGCTTTAAAATAAGAGCGCTATCGGTAGCGCTCTTATTTTTTGTAATATTGTCCAAAAGCCCAAAACTTTCGCTGCGACAAGTAATCAAAATTAGCCTCATTAGCATAAGCTTCACGCTCGTAAGAAATATTTAAATAAGCAGTATGAAAATCACGGTATTGTACATATCGAAATAAAAATTCAAGTAGATAGCTCATATAAAAAAATATAATCAACAACTCAGCAGCCTGCCTGATATGAATCCGCTCATGATTGATCAATTGTTTATTCTCTTTAAACATACGCTTTTTCAGAAAAATAAAAGGATAAATAGTAATGGCATCAGCCTTCCCAAATGAAAATATTTTTGTCCAAAAACGACTAACCAAAATCATAACTCTTCAAATTTAAAAATTCAATTTTACTAAAATGCGATAGATCAATATCGCCCCCCACTAAGACAGATCTGCAACAAACAGTTCAACAGAGAGTATAAAAATAACAAAGCATGACATAAAAAATATGAATAGATATGAAAACGAATAAATTTGTCTTAGATACACAATACAATTGCTTATCTAAGTAAATTTATCTAAGTTTGTTATATAAAACTTAGTAAATCAGTATGCCTTACAAAGAGCGCGAAATTAATAAATTGTATTATACGATGGGTGAAGTGACAGCAATGTTTAATGTCAATGCATCCCAAATTCGTTTTTATGAGCGTGAATTTGATATTATTCAACCCAAAAAGAATAAAAAAGGAAATCGTCTGTTTACACAAGATGATATTGCTAATTTGAAAATTATTTTCAACTTAGTCAAAGATAAAGGATATACACTCCAAGGTGCTCGAGAGTATCTACGCACCAATAAATCAGAAGCAAAAGAAAATCAACGAGTTGTTGATTCCTTAGAAAAATTAAAAAGCTTTTTATTGGAAGTGCGCGATAGCTTATAAATTTTAGCCTTATCTTCCAGCGAGCTCAATAATTTCTAAATGCTCGATTTTACTCCCATTAATTTCAAATCGCATCAGTGTTCTCACCTTATGCCATCCCTGTTTACCAGCAGCACCAGGATTCAGATGTAGACATTTTAATTTCTGATCATACATCACCTTCAAAATATGTGAATGACCTGTAATAAATAATTGAGGCGGATCTTCGGATATCTTTTTCTTAATTCTCGGAGCATATTTACCAGGGTACCCTCCAATATGCGTCAACCACACATCAACCCCCTCACAGGAAAATCTCAAATCTTCAGGAAACCGAAGCCGTAACGCTTGATCGTCGATATTACCGTAGACACCACGCAGAGGTTTAAAGCCCTCCAGCTGATCAGCAACATTGCTATTACCAAAATCACCAATATGCCATATCTCATCACAATGCTCGAAATGTTTAAATACAGCTTCATCTAAATAAGAATGCGTGTCAGAAATCAATCCAATCTTTGTCATACTAAAAAGCTAAAAAATAAGGTTTCAAAGCAGTTTTATACATATCCGAATAAACACCCTTTGCTTGATAAATAATAAAATCAGAGACTACAGCCTCACCACAATAACCCTTCTGATAAATAACAATTTTACGAATGACCACATCATTTTCAAAAGATCGGATCAAGATCTCCCGTTCTAATCTCAAATCCAATTTTTCGGCTATTACTTTCAAGTCATCCGCCAATAACGTAGGTAAGATCAAAGCCAAGCACCCATTTGGAGATAGAGATTGAGCCGAAAATTGCAATAATTCATTAAAAAATTCTAAATTGGTATGTCTAGCCAATTTCTTTCTTGCATCTGGATTATGCAAAGAATCCGTGTAAAAAGGTGGATTAGAAATAATAAAATCAAACGGCTTAGTATCATCCAAATCTTGAAATGAACAAGCATGCACCACCATACGATCACTAAAGATAGAATTTCTAAAATTTAATACCGCCCGGTGAGCGGCCTCTGGATCAATCTCTACAGCGACCACCTCACTTTTAACATAGCGCTGTGCCAACATCAAAGCGATTACCCCGGTTCCTGTACCAATATCCAATATACGGGATGAAGAATCAATCTGAACCAATGCAGCCAGTAATACACCATCTGTATTAATTTTCATCGCACAATCCGACTGATCCACCGCAAACTCTTTAAATTGAAATATAGAAGCCATCCCCACAAAGATAATTGTTTTAGAGCCGTTGTGTTGGTCAGATCAATATAAAAATTAAATAAATTTTCGTTACTTTATACGATCAACTAAAGTCCATATGAATCGTTATATATTTGTCATACTCTTCAGTATCATTTCATTAATCAGTAATTTCACATACTGTGCAGCACAAGAAACATGTGAATCTACCATAAAAAATTCTCTTGAGGCAATAACCAAATTATTAAATACAAATCAATATGCTCAATTAACACCAATAGTGGCACAAATCGAGCAAAGCTGTGGTCCCACCGAATTAGGCCAACGGATCAAAATTATAAATTTAATTATAGCACAGCAGCAAAGTAGCAATTCGATAGAAAAATATATAGAAAATGGTTTTGATGAACAATTAATCATTCGATTTCGGGATGCCGAAAGAGAAGATTACATTTACCAATATGAGTCCAATAAACAGCAATATAATTATTTCCCATTAAGGCACCCCATTGACCTATTGATCAAAACACGGTCAAAAGCATTATTGCAATCACAATCCTATGTCCTGTCAGAAGCCGAAGTCGATATCTTAAACCTTTTTTCTAACAACGAATTATTAAAAAACCAACAAGGAGCAATCCAGGATACTGGGCAAAACAATAGCCAGACAATCATAAAAGATCATACCGAAAACACGATCAAAGAAGAACAAGAAGACCCAATAGCCATAGCAGATTACTACAACAAGTCAAGAATCGGTTTTCTACCTTATATAGGAGTATATGGACCACTAGGAGGTTCAAATACAACATTTGGTCCAAACATGTCACTCGGATTTTCCATCATGAGTTCTTTAGCCAAATCATTTATTTTTGAAGGAGGATTTAAAGTGCGGATCAATAGCAATGATAAAAATTTTGATTACAATTATTACGGTACGACAGAATCTGTAAATGCTGACTTTGGTCTTTTTTTCGGAGGTGCTCTTGGATATAAAATCTACGATAACACCAAATTTATTGTCATCCCGAAACTTAATTTAGGAATAGACATGGTAGATACTGGAATATCCGAAGACATTTATACCGATGGATACTACGATTCTTTTGGGGATTATATATACGGAGGAAATTCAAAAAAATTGTACACCGTTAATACCATGCATCTTGGACTAAGTATAGCCGGCATGCGACAATTAAAAGGAAAAAATTATATTGGATTAGAAGCTGGATATCACTATACACCATACCAATGGGATAGTAAACTCATGAGCAACATCTATAATCACTACGGAAGCGTAGAATTATTTTTTCGCTTTTAATTCTTTAGTAGACGTTGGATCTCGTCCAACTTCATAAGAGCCTCGACAGGAGTCAACGTATTTACATCCAAATTATTCAGCATATCACGGATTTTCTCAAGCACTGGATCATCAATTGAGAACATCTGCAATTGATAAGCCTGCTTTTGAATTTTCCGCATACTATCCTTGATCTGTTCCCCACCTGTTCGCTCCTGTTCCAATCGTTTCAATATTTCATTGGCCCGAGAAAGCAATTTCGGAGGCATACCAGCCAATTTAGCAACATGAATACCAAAACTATGCTCTGACCCGCCAGGAACTAACTTACGCAAGAATATCACCTTATTATTGACCTCCTTAACCGTCACATTATAATTTTTAATACGCGGCATAGAATTCGTCAATTCGTTTAATTCATGATAGTGAGTCGCAAATAAAGTTTTGGCTTTAGCAGTAGGATGATTATGTAAAAACTCAGCAATAGCCCAAGCAATAGAAATACCATCATAAGTACTTGTACCACGACCGATCTCATCCAGTAAAATTAAACTACGGTCCGAAAGGTTGTTCATGATACTCGCAGTCTCATTCATCTCAACCATAAAAGTCGATTCACCAGAAGACAAATTATCCGAAGCACCTACACGCGTAAAAATCTTATCAACAAGACCAATTTTAGCTTCCTTTACAGGTACAAAAGAACCAATCTGAGCCATCAGCACAATCAGAGCAGTCTGACGTAAAAGCGCAGACTTACCCGCCATATTCGGCCCTGTAATGATGATAACCTGTTGCGTGTCGTTATCCAAATAGACATCATTCGTGATATAATCCTCACCAATAGCCATTTTCTTTTCAATAACTGGGTGTCGCCCCCCTTTAATATCCAAGACCTTACTTTCAGAAATCTCCGGTTGAACATAATAATTCTTTTCTGCAATAACAGAAAAGTTCAAGAGTACATCCAATTTTGCAAGCAGTTGGGCATTCAACTGAATTGGTTTGATATAAGCAGCAATAGCGACCAGCAATTCAGCATAAAGACGATTTTCGATAACCTGAATCTTTTCTTCCGCTCCTAAGATTTGATCCTCATATTCCTTAAGCTCCTCCGTAATATAACGTTCAGCATTGACAAGCGTCTGTTTACGAATCCATGCAGAAGGCACCTTATCGCGATGCGTATTGGTCACCTCCAAATAATACCCAAATACATTATTAAAAGCGATCTTTAGGGAAGGAATACCAGTAGCCTCCGCTTCTCTTTTTTGGATTTCAATTAAATAATCTTTACCACCAAAAGCTATTTTACGCAGACGATCCAATTCATCATCAACCCCATCAGCAATGACATTACCCTTATTGAGAGCCACCGGAGGTTCAGCAAAAACTTCTTTCTCGATCTTATCACGGATGATCCCACATACATTCAACTGTTCAGCAATGACGCGCAATGCCTCCGAATTTTCCTGATTGGTCAACTCCTTTAATTTCTCAATAGCATACAAAGCACGTTTCAACTGCACAATCTCTCTAGGCGAAGCTTTCTGAAGACCAATTTTAGAAATTAACCTTTCCAGATCGCCCACATATTTGATCTCTTGAATCAAAGCATCACGCAATTCTTTATGCTCCGTGAAATACGCAACAACATCCAACCTTTCCTGAATAGACTTACGATCTTTCAACGGCATCACAATCCATCTTTTCAATAAACGAGCACCCATCGGAGAAGCCGTTTGATCCAATACATCTGACAACGTCGTTGCATTTTCGTTAGCAGACCCGATCAATTCCAAATTTCGCACCGTAAAACGGTCTAACCACATATGGCGATCTTCTTCGATACGTGCAATATTTGAAATATGCTGTAAGTTGCGATGTTCAGTTTCATTTAGATAATGCAAGGCAACACCAGCAGCAACAATTCCAACAGGCATCCGATCAATACCAAAGCCTTTCATCGAATTAACTTCGAAGTGCTTCAATAAACTCTCCGATGCGTAATCACCAGTATATGGCCATTCATCAAGTGTATAAGTATAATATTGGTTACCAAAAAGATCTAAAAACTCTTTAGACTGCTTGCGTGACATAATAACTTCAGTAGGTTTAAAACCCTGCAAAAGCTTATCAATATAAGATTGAGTACCTTGCGCCACCAAAAATTCTCCTGTAGAAATATCCAAGAAAGAAATTCCAATTTGCGTTTTATCAATAAAAATCGATGCCAGATAATTATTCGATTTCTGCTGAACAATATTATCATTATAAGACACACCAGGTGTCACCAATTCCGTTACGCCACGTTTAACAATAGTTTTAGTTTGCTTAGGATCCTCCAATTGATCACAGATTGCCACACGTTGACCCGCACGAACAAGTTTTGGAAGATAAGTTTCCAAAGAATGATGCGGAAAACCTGCCAATGCAGTTTCAGATTCCGTTCCATTTCCCCTTTTGGTTTGTACAATACCTAATATACTGGCGGCCTTAATAGCATCTTCACCAAATGTTTCATAAAAATCACCTACACGGAACAACAACAAAGCACCAGGATATTTAACCTTGATTGCATTATATTGTTGCATTAATGGAGTTACCTTTTTTTCTGCCTTTGCCAATTGGATTTCGTTTATGATAATAAGCCGTAAAAATAACATAATCTACCTGATTAGACAAACGATCAAAGAGAATATGAAAACTTAATCCACTTTTTTAATTTCTAACACATCTTTCATCGCTCCTATCCTCAACTAAACGATCATACCATACACCTAAGCCTAGACGAAAAAACATGTTATTGAAAAAAAGCAGCGTACAAACCAGATCTACCAAAACAATTAGACAAAATATTTCGTTCCTTTGCATAGTTTTTCAAAAGATATGGCAATTAAGAGAACGAATCAGGTTAAGAAAAAAAAGATTCAAACAAGCTGGAAAAAAAAGTTAAAAATTTGGTCATTACGTATCATTGGAGGTTTTTTTGCAATAACAATATTTTGGGTATTGGCACTTAAATTTATCAATCCACCCATCACGTGGCTCATGATTCAACGAGGTTTTGAGCTTCAGGTCGCAGACAAAGGATTTAAGCTAGAGAAAGACTGGTTAAATTACGAAAAGCTTTCAGACAACTTAAAACATGCTGCAATAGCTGGAGAAGATGCACACTTTATGACGCATTGGGGATTTGATACCGATGCCATTCAAAAAGCAATAGAAAAGAACAAAGATGGAAAAAACCTCCGTGGAGGAAGTACCATCAGTCAGCAGGTCGCAAAAAATGTGTTCCTATGGCCAAAAAGATCATGGCTTAGAAAAGGTTTAGAAACCTATTTTACAGTTTTGATCGAAACATTCTGGAGTAAAAAACGAATTTTGGAAGTCTATCTCAATGTCATCGAAATGGGACAGGGAGTATATGGAGCAGAGGCAGCATCTCAATACTATTACAAAAAATCAGGATCAACATTATCAAAAAAGCAAGCTGCGCTGATCATTGCCATTTTGCCTAATCCAAGACAGTGGGATGCCCGAAATCCATCTACATATGTCAACCGTAGAGCAAATAGCATAGTTCGGTATATGGATCATTATCAAATACCCGAGTAATCCAAACAGCCACTTAATCTAAGGAAATGATCATAATGAGATAAAAAAAGCGATGATCAATTCATCGCTTTTTTTATCTCATTATCCAAATACACGCTTATGCCAACTTTGACCAAAAGGTATTTCCCATTTATCATCAAGAGAAGCCAAAGAAGTAATGGTATTATCATATACCACCGTATCATCATTAATATGCCCCATCTTAACTAACTCCTCAAATTCACTTCTAGAAGCAGCATAAAGTTGATCACCGACTTTGTAAGCAACACGCATACGATCAAATAACTGAATATTAAAATCCTGTTCCAAAGTTTTTAAAAAACGTACAGAACTATCGATCGAACAACCAGAAGCGGCAGCAATTTGCTCATCAACCGAAAGAACAATAAATAAGTTAGACTTAACCTCGGCCTGAGCTGACAAAGGTTCGCCATGAACTTTCCATCCCGCAGCAAAATCAGCCAATCTTTTTTGAATCAAGATCGCTTCTTCATCTGTAAAAAAACGATTAGATTGATACACCCATGCACTAGTCATACTCATAAAATTAATTAGTGAACATAATAAGGTGAAATCATCAAATAAACGATCACACCCGTTACCGCTACATACAACCACATTGGATAGGTAATACGCGCAATTTTTTTATGCCTTTCATACGATCCAGCAATACCTCTTACATAAGTAATCAATACAAAAGGGATAATAATCACAGACAAAACAATATGGGTTATTAAAATAAAAAAGTAAATAGGACGTAAAATACCTTCCCCACCATAAGATGTCGAGTTAGAAGTCATATGATAAGCAACGTACATGCCTAGAAAAGCTACAGAGCAACAAACACAAACTTTGATTAATCGCTCGTGCAATTTTTTATTTCCCTTTTTTATCGCAGCCACAGCCCAAAATAACAAAATAGCAGTGATACCATTTATAGTCGCATAAATTGGAGGTAAAAACCCTAACGGTTCAACATCATAGCCCAATTTACGCAAATTAACACCAAACAAAGCGGCCACCAAAAGTGGGATAACTACCGATAAAACGATAATCCACTTGTTATATTTTTTTTCTTCTGCAGTCTGTCCCATTTTATTTCGTTTCAATCTTAGGTGGATTATTTCTGATCTCCTCCACCGCCAACAATTTAATCTCATCACTCAGGCGTTCCACTTCCTTCTTCATCGTGATATCGTAGAATCCCCTTATTCTTCTTTTTGAATCAATTAAGATATAAGAAGAACCAATTACAAAAGGTTTATTCGGATCACCCGTAGCCAAAGCATCCTGCAACAAACCAGTTTGAGCAAATTTAAAAATATCCGAAGAAGGATGAGTCACAAAGTACCAACTTTTATCAGACGGATCGATATTCTTAATGTAATTTTTTAAAACCTCTGGAGTATCATATAGTGTATCCACAGTAATAGAATAAAACTTAATTCTTCTATTATTTCTAAAATCACCAGAAACTTTATTTAGGCTATTAATAAGAGTTGTTGAAAATGACTTATCTTTCGAATAGAAAAGATGTACAATAGATATTGCACTGTCATTTTCAAAAAGGTGGACCGGTTTACCATCGTAGTTCTTAAAAGAAATTTTTGGTACTTCATGATATAACGTATCCATGATATCCCTTCCCCACTTACGATGTGTCGTACCCGGCACTACTTTATCGCCAAAGATAGGTAGCGTAGCGTACGAATTGGCCATACCACTTTTATTTAGTACTACATACAAAAAACCTGGCAATAATAAAATTATTGCCAGGATCATGATCGTTTGAATACCTTTATTTTTTCCAGTATTTTTGCTCATTTATGTTATTTATTTTCCCACAATTGGTGAGGGTGCAAGTCATTCAACAAGAAGTTACCTTCTGTAAGCATTAAAATGATAAAATAAATAATGAAAATAAATACAATACTTACAGTAACGATGAAACTAGATTTCTCAAATTTCAAGTGCATGAAGTAAGCAACGATATAATAAGCTTTTACTAATGTTAATACAATATAGATTGTATTAACCAAAGCACCTTTTGCTAAGATTTGCCAGTGATGAACAAATCCCAATGCGATTAAGAACTCTAGAGCAGTTAATGCTAAAAGGACGAAGAAAATTCTCCAGATACCTTTTTTATCCATTCCTTCTGCGTGTCCATGCTCATCGTGAGCAATATTATCGTGATGTTGTGACATAGCTTTTCTAAAATTAAAAACTTATAATTATACTAAATAGAAGAATGTAAATACAAACACCCAAACTAAATCCACAAAGTGCCAGTATAAACCTACTTTTTCAATCATTAAATACGATCCACGATTCTGGAAAGTATTATTTAAAGTCATGCACAATACAATAATATTTAAGATAATACCTACTGTAACGTGAAAACCGTGGAAACCCGTGATTGTAAAGAACAAATTAGCAAATTGTAGTGCTGACGTATACGAGATATCATGTGTAAAGTAAGGCTGTAAAGCATCCTTTATGGCATCACCTTCTAAGCCAGTACCTGGATTCTGACCAAACCAAAAACCAGCGTGGTGTAAGTGAGTCCATTCGATAGCTTGACATCCTACGAAACAGATACCACCCAATATAGTCCAAAGCATCCACTTAACAACTTCATTTTTTGAATTACGATGACCTGCCTCTACAGCTAATACCATAGTAACAGAAGACATAATTAAAATAAAAGTCATGATACCCACGAAAACTAAAGGTTGTCCGTGTTCAGCAATACCTGGTATAGATTGGAAGATCTTATCCGCATCTGGCCATGTACTATGTGCAAATCGTTGCGTTCCGTAATAAACCAAAAACGCAGAAAATGTAAAGGCATCCCCAACCAAGAAAAACCACATCATGATTTTTCCGTATTCCAAATTCCAAGGTGACTTTCCACCATTCCATGGACCGGTTTTTACCTTATCCAATTGTGATACAGTTGTACTCATTGTTTACTATTATTGATTCAAAAGTAAGAAAACATATATATAAATCCATAAAAGATCGAGAAAATGCCAAAAAATACTGGCTAGATTCATGCGGAATTGATTGCCGTCTGCAGGAAGTGGTTTATACACTCCTACCAAAGCGGTAATCAATACGATCACTCCCGCAATAATGTGCGCTAGGTGCATTCCAGTAAAGATATAGACAAACGACTGCGATGCATTATTATTTACAAAATAAACACCTCGTCCGGCCAATACTTCCCACGAATGAACTTGAAGCACGAAAAATAAAATACCCAAAATTAGGGTTACAAAAAGTAAAACTTTCTGTCTTGATAAATTACCCACTTGCGCCGCTTTATAAGCCAAATGGATAGTAATACTACTCAAGACAATAACTAGCGTACTATAGATAAAAGTATCGGGTAGCAATGTTTTGAGCCCCTTATCAACGCCACTCGCCGTATAGACGATAAAGCCACTTGACAGTGCAGCAAACATCATAAACATACCCAACATCCCTAACCACAAGCTAAATTTTTGAGCTTTACGTGATACTAACTTCTCGTCAGTCGGTTGTTCTCCTTGATTTAACATTATTTCAAAGGTATAAAGTCAAATAATAAAATCAGTTGTGTAATTGGCAGATAAAAAAATGAAGTAAACATCACCTTTCTAGCAGATGGTATGTCCTGATTCTTAAAAAGCATAAAGCCATAATAAGCAAACACAATACCTCCAATTACGGAAACAGTTGTAAAGATCCACCCTCCAAAACCATAATACATCGGCAGAAATGCTGCAGGTATCATCAGCAATGCTGAAAAGAAAACCATAAATGCAGAAATCTTATCACGCTTTGTCGTTGGCAGTAATCTAAAACCAGCCTGTTTATAATCATCATCAATCACCCAGGCCAAAGACCAAAAATGTGGAAATTGCCACAAAAACTGAATACCAAATAAGATAAATGGAATCATCACGATTGCACTCTCATTTGTTTGGCTATAGATGGCTAAATCATCCTGGCTAAACGCTGCAAAATAACCAATTAATGGCGGTAATGCACCAGGGAAAGCTCCTACAAATACAGCTATTGGTGATTTTCTTTTTAATGGTGTATACAGAAAAGCGTATAACAAAATGGAAAATACTGATAATAACCCAGCCACAAAATTCAAACGTACTAGTACCAAAGTACCTAAGATTCCCATAAATAAACTGAGAATCAAGGCCTGACCTGTCGTCATCCTTCCAGAAGGTAGGGGACGGTCGGCAGTACGGGTCATTAATTTGTCCAAATCCTTTTCAATAATCTCATTGAATCCATTTGCTGCACCAGTCACCAAGAATCCTCCCAATGTCAGTAACAACCAATTCATCCATAGAATATCTCCACCAAGCTGCTTAGCACCAATCAAAAAAGAGATAGATGCCGAAAAAACAACCGTTAATGTCAGTCTTAACTTAACTAATTTCTTGAAATCAGAAATAAATTCTTTCATAGCGACAAATGTCCTCTTTTTATTTGAGTGTACAAAGTAAAACTACCTTACCAGTACATTCATTTCATTCATTCAATTAACGTTGTGATTTTCCTAGTAACAACATCAGATAATATTGACATCCAAATAAGAGGCTACCAATAACTAAGTGAGTTGTCTGTGCGAAAGCCGGAAGAGCAAATCGTGCCAAAATAATTCCTGACAACATTTGAATACCAACTAAAATAAAAAGTATAGTAGCATATTTTGCTTGGACTGTACTCCCACTAAATTTTGTACGCACTAAAAAGAACAATACAATTACTAAAATCAAAGAACTATATGCAAGCCAACGATGTATTTCAAAATGTTGGCCAATACGTTGTATAAAATCTTCTCGAGCAACACCCGAAGCTGTCAATGAATCAACAATTTCACGTACTTCCGTTCCGAAGACAACTTGCACCACCATTAAAACTAAAGAAATGGCTGCAAGCAATTTTAATCCCTTAGAATCACGATTTATTAATATACCCTTATCGCGTAATGTCGTCGCCTTAAAATAAGTATAGATGGAAATAGCCACAATGACCAATGCTAAAAGCATATGCACAGTGATTACCCAAGGAGTTAAATTAGTCGAAACGACAATAGAACCCAACCAAGCCTGAACAACAACAACAAATACGTTAATCACAGACCAAATAAAAATTGATCGCTTAGATTTAATATAAGTAAAAGAATAAACGGCAGTAAACAGTAAACAAAAACCAGCAACAACACCTACCAAACGATTGATGTACTCTGTCCAAGTCTTTGCTACATTAAATTCCTCATGTTCAAGGATACTTTTGTCATGACGAATTTTATTTGCTAAATCACGATAACCGAAAAAATCGATCATATTAGCAAATCGCTCATTTTTCTTAGCTCTACCTGTGATGTAATGCTCTTCATAACCAACCGGTAACTGCGCAATATCTGTAGGAGGTATAATTCGATTAAAACACTTTGGCCAATCGGGACATCCCATTCCAGAACCAGTACTACGCACCACACCTCCAGCAACGATCACTAAAAACAAAACAATAATGGTAATGAAATTAGATCTAATATAACGCTTTTCAGCAGCTGGAAACATATTTTTACCGTTTTATGTTACAAATAATATTTGGAATAAATCATTTCGCACAACTTACTCCAAATACCATATTTAATTATTTTTTATTTTGAGCATCCCATTCTGTCTGGATACGCTCAGCTTCTTCATTACCTTCAAAATCATGAAGGAAGTTAGAATTCATAGTTTCAGAGAAAGGAACATTCTGAGGAATAAAATCTTCATGATGTCCTGGCTTACTGTAGTCATATGGCCAACGGTGTACTGTTGGGATCTCTCCTGGCCAGTTACCGTGGATATGTTCCACAGGAGTAGTCCACTCTAAAGTATTTGAATTCCATGGGTTTTGCGGTGCTCTTTCTCCAAAGAAAATCGAATAGAAGAAGTTGAATAAGAAAGCCACTTGACCCAAACCAGCTACGATAGCAGCCCAAGTAATCAACATGTTTACAGAAACCCATTTCTCCATGAAAGCAAATTCTGTAAAAGCATAATAACGACGAGGAACACCATCTATACCCATAAAGTGCATTGGAAAGAATACCAAATAAGCACCAATGAAAGTCATCCAGAAATGTAAGTAACCTAATTTCGTGTTCATCATACGACCAAACATTTTCGGATACCAGTGATAAACACCACATAACATACCGAAAATAGAAGCAGATCCCATTACCAAGTGGAAGTGGGCTACAACAAAGTACGTATCATGTAAGTTGATATCTAAAGCAGCATTACCTAAAAACAATCCGGTAAGACCACCAGAGATGAAGAATGACACTAAACCAATCGCAAACATCATAGCTGGAGTGAAACGAATATTACCTCTCCATAATGTCGCCATATAGTTAAATGCTTTTACCGCAGAAGGGACTGCGATAATCAATGTTGTGATCATAAATACTCCACCTAAGAAAGGATTCATACCTGTCACAAACATATGGTGACCCCAAACGATAAATGATAAAACTGTAATACCAATTAGCGAGTAAACCATCGCATGGTAACCAAAGATTGGTTTACGAGAGTTTGTTGAGATAACCTCCGAAGTAAGACCTAACGCAGGCATAACAACGATATATACCTCAGGGTGACCTAAGAACCAGAATAAGTGTTGGAACAAGATTGGAGAACCACCTTCATTCGGTAAGATCTGACCTTGAACAACTAAATCTGACAAATAAAATGACGTACCGAATGAACGGTCAAAAATCAATAGAACAACAGCAGATACTAAAACTGGGAAGGATAACATACCTACGATAGCAGTTAAGAAGAATGCCCAGATTGTTAAAGGCATTTTCCAAAGATCCATACCTTTAGTACGCATATTCAAAATTGTACTCACGTAGTTGATACCACCGATTAATTGCGACGCTACAAATAACACCATACTGACCAACCACAAAGTCATACCTGTAGCCGAACCAGCAATCGCCGTTGGCACTGCAGATAATGGAGGATAGATCGTCCATCCGGCAGAAGCAGGTCCACTTTCAACAAAGAAAGAAGCAATCATAATAACTGAAGCTACAAAGAACATCCAGTATGACAACATATTCATGAAAGGAGACGCCATATCGCGTGCACCAATTTGATAAGGAATCAATAGATTACTAAAAGTACCCGATAGACCCGCTGTTAAAACGAAGAATACCATGATGGTACCGTGAATGGTGACCAAAGAAAGGAAAAATTCAGGAGCAATACGACCACCTGCAGCCCATTTACCTAAGAATACTTCCAAAATTGGAAATTCTTTATCCGGCCAAGCAAGTTGGATACGGAATAAGATGGATAAGATCATAGCAAATACCGCCATGAAAATACCTGTGATCAAAAATTGCTTAGCAATCATCTTGTGGTCACCACTGAAGATATACTTCGAGATGAATGACTCTTGATGATGATGTCCGTGCGAATCGTGATGCTCAGCGCTATGAGAAATAACTGTACTTGACATATTCGTTTTTAAAATTCAATTATTCTAA
The DNA here is from genome assembly GCF_023273895.1 of Sphingobacterium sp. PCS056. Lineage (NCBI taxonomy): Bacteria > Pseudomonadati > Bacteroidota > Sphingobacteriia > Sphingobacteriales > Sphingobacteriaceae > Sphingobacterium > Sphingobacterium sp. PCS056. The sequence goes on from NZ_CP096883.1 coordinate 460,900, forward strand.
TTAATTTAATGAAGCCGTAACGTTTACGCTATCTTTTAACTGCGGAGTTTTAGCATCTTTAGCGGCAAACTCTTTCTGTAAATCCTCAGTAAAATATTTGTTTTGCGTTGCTAACCACTCTTTATATTCAGCTTCAGTAACAACGACAACCTTTTTCTGCATATTATAGTGACCTGAACCACAGATTTTGTTACATAACATAACATAATCATATTTGTAGTCATTCATACGCTCACGCATTTCTTCTGTAGTTACCGTAGGAGTAAATTGGAAGTAATTTGTCATTCCCGGTACAGCATTGATTTGAACGCGGAAGTCAGGAATATAGAACGAGTGAATAATATCCTTTGAAACGATATGAAAACGAACAGACTTATTAACTGGAATTACAATGTCCGAACCTTGAATATCATCCCAAGAGTTTTTATCATTGAAATCAATACCATAAGGATTAGTCGGAGTTGTCATTTTATAATTACGTTTACCGATCACACCATCAGCTCCTGGATAACGTACACTCCAAGCAAATTGCTCACCTAATACTTCAATCTGAAGAGCAGATTTCTGTAAATCTTCCGGAACATTGGTAATTGATCTCCAAGTAAAGAAACCGAATAATACCAATACAGTCAAAACAACAGCAGGAACGATCGTCCAGATTTTTTCAATAGTATTGTTATGCGGCAAATAGTATGCTTTACCATTTTTCTTCATTCTATAGATGAACGTGAACGTCAATAATAAAATGTGAGTAATCACCAATACAAAAGTTGTGATAACAGTAGTAATGATAAACATGGTATCAATTTTAGCCCCATGCTCAGTCACAGCATCCCTCCACGCCATGCCACCATGGTGCGAGTAAGAATAATAAACACCTCCTAAGAAAACAAATAAGAAGATGAATAATAACGATGCTTGAAACGTATTTGAAGCTAAAGGATTATGTCTTTTATTCATCTTATTTGTTAACTCATAGATCGAGATAACTTTACCAATAACAGCAACTACTGTACAGATAACTAAAAATAATAAAACATAATAAATGAAGTTTTTATAAACCTGAGGGTCTATTTTTTTCTCTTCCTTAGCAGCGTCAACCTTTGTTGTAGACGCATCTGCGGACGCAGCTACTTCTGTCTTCGCAGTCGTTGCCGAATCAACAACATTTGCTCCAGTAGCTGTTGCATCAACTGCAACAGCTTCCGTAGCTTTAGTCGTATCTACCACTACAGTATCTTGACTTGCGAATGATGGGACTGCAAAGAACAATCCGATTGCAAGTACAAAACCCGAGATGGATTTGAATCTATTATTTAATTTAAAGCTCATTTCTTTATAACGATTTTACGTAATATCCCTTTAAAAGCGAAACTATATTTGGTGATGTAAACTCTCATCCAAGAAAGGATGATTTTTAGCAACTAAACCTTGTTTACTCAATTTATTCATTACTAAGAATGTAAACAAACCAACAAAGCCAAGAGCTGTACCAATTTCTACAATACCAAATCCGCGGTGTGATTCAACTGTACCAGGCATGATCATGATATAATAATCCAACCAGTGACCCGCCAATAATAAGATGGCAACAAACAACATAGCATTTTGCTTACGTTTGGCATCACGATCTACCAATAATAATAAAGGAGCAAGGAAATTGATGATAATATTTAACCAAAACCATGGTTTATATTCTGGCTCCCAACGTTTATAGAAATATACAGTCTCCTCAGGCATGTTAGCATACCAGATTAAGATAAACTGTGCAAACCAAACATATGTCCAGAAGATAGAGAAACCAAAGATCAATTTACCTAAATCATGTAAATGATTTTCGTTTACCCAACTCATATAACCAGCTTTCTTTAATACAATTAAGATGATTGTAATAACACAAAGACCACTTACCCACATTGCTGCGAAGTTGTACCAACCAAACATAGTCGAGAACCAGTGTGCCTCTAATGACATGATGGTATCAAATGACCAAATTGGAGTTGTAAAACCAAATATAACTAAAAATATAGCCGACAATTTGAAACTCTTTTTATAAGAATTCAAACCACCCTCTAAATCTTCTTTGTATGATAATTTTGCCAAGATAATAGCAAAAATACTATAAAGTCCCATGAAAATTACTTGGCGACTTAAAAAACCTGAAAAATTCAAATACCAAGACTTACCAGCGATGATACTATCATAATTAGGACTATTAGGATCTGTAAGACCCTCTGCATACCAATGATGGTATAAATTGTGAGTGCTTAATCCTAATCCAACAATCACTAGTAAAATGATTGATGCAATAGGCAAAATACCTGCCATTGCCTGTGGTATACGAACGAGACCAGCTGACCAAGCAGATTGTGTTACATATTGTAAGGCTACGAAAAAAGCTCCGGCAGCACATACACATGTAAAATAATAACCCATCAATAATAAGTTAGCATAAGTACGCTCTACTAGAATATGATCGCCCATAAGCATTCCGTAGGCTACTGCAGCTATACCAACAACGATTGCGATAATACTGAATGTTTTTGCTTTACCAGCAAACTCGTATCGCTCGTTGAAATTATAATCGTGATGATGATTGTGAGTTCCCATTTATTTGTCTGATGTTAGATTATTTCTTTTGTAATTCATGAACGTACATAACGACTTCCCAACGTTCTTCAGGAGACAACTGCGATGCATGCGATCCCATTGAGTTGTGACCGTAATAAATCGTATGGTAAATCTTACCATCTGTCAAATCAGCCATCATACCACCACGTGAAGAGCTCGCGCCATCAGTTTTGTGATAAGATGGTGGATTAGGAAAATTCTCCAGCTTACGAGTGCCTTTAGAATCTGTAATTTCACGGTCTTTCGTAATAGAACCATCACCTTTACCTTCAGGACCGTGACAAACAGCACAGTAAGTAGTAAATAAAGCTTGACCTTTTTCAAGTCTTGCTTGTGATAACTCTAACGGATTAGTAAACTCACGACCCGCACGTTCATAATCTTCTAAAGTATTGGCATATTCAAATCTGGTAAAACCAATTGGATCTGTACCCTTTGGTGGTGTTTGCGCAGTTTGTTTATTTTTAAAATTCTCGTTTGGTTGATCAGGATTGTACGCAATCGGATCATACATGTTGCGAGAAAACTCCCAACCTGTACTACGAGTAGTCTTGTCACCACAAGAAGAAACGACTGCTGTCAACGACAGAGCTGCACATACTGTAACTAGTAAATTCTTCTTATTCATAACTAACATATTTTCTATCATTGTACTTAACTTCTACAGCACCTGTTTCCTTCAATATAGTATCGATCAAAGCATGGTCTGTGTTTTCACGAGCATCTATAGCGATGATAAAACGATCATCAGTAGCTCTTAAATCCATAACACGAGGAGTACGTCCCGGGAATAAGTGATTGCGATAAAAGAAAGTCGCCACCATACCCAAGGCACAAATTAAAATAGTAACCTCAAATGTCACAGGAACAAAGTTCGGAATTGCGAATGAAGGTTTACCACCAATATTCATTGGCCAGTCATGTACCATTGTATAATACAATAAACTAAATCCCAATAAGGTTCCTAACGCTCCAAAGCAAAATGCTGCAATTGGCAAACGCGAAGGTTTAACGCCCAATTTAGCTTCAATACCGTGAATTGGCATTGGAGTAAAGCAATCATAGATGCTTACATTATTTTTCTGCAATTTGTCGATCCCATGCATCATATCATCTGGATCAGCAAAACTACCTAATATATATTTTGTATTGCCCATTGCTATTATTTTAACTCTTTAATTTCTTGTTCTGTTACCGAATCATATTTACCTAAAGAATCTCTAAAGTATTCCACTTGTTCTGCTGGGAATGCACCTTCTTTAACCAATTTAGTTTTATGTTGTAAACTTGAGCTTTTCAACAATAACTTCACTTCCGCGATTGCGATACCCGGTAAGAAGCGTAAGAACAATAAGAACAACGTAAAGAATAAACCGATAGATCCAACGAAGATACCAACGTCTGTCCATGTTGGGTAAAACATCGCCCAAGATGATGGTAAATAATCACGGTGTAATGAAGTCACGATAATTACGAAACGCTCGAACCACATACCAATATTTACCACAATAGATAATATCCAGGAAATGGGAATACTTGTACGAATTTTCTTAAACCAGAATAACTGTGGTGAGATTACGTTACACGTCATCATCGACCAGTAAGCCCAAGCATAAGGACCAAACATACGGTTTTCAAAAGCGTACATCTCGTATTCAGATTGAGAGTACATCGCAATGAACAACTCCGTTAAGTAAGCAATACCAACGATAGAACCTGTCGTCATGATAATTTTGTTCATGGCTTCAATATGGAACATCGTGATGTAGTTCTCAAAATTCATGACTTTACGTAAGATCAACAATAAAGTTTGCACCATCGCAAAACCAGAGAAGATCGCACCAGCAACGAAATATGGAGGGAAGATTGTTGTATGCCATCCTGGGATAACAGAAGTTGCAAAGTCAAAAGATACAATCGTGTGTACCGAAAGTACCAATGGCGTAGAGATACCTGCCAAAATTAATGACACAATCTCAAAACGTTGCCAAGTCTTTACAGATCCATTCCATCCAAAAGATAGCACAGAGTAAATTTTTTGTCTAAGGCCAGTAGCACGGTCACGGATAGTCGCGATATCAGGTAATAAACCACAGTACCAGAATACCAAGGATACCGTGAAATAAGTAGAGATCGCAAATGCATCCCATACTAATGGCGAGTTAAAGTTAACCCATAGAGATCCAAATTGATTTGGCAATGGAAAAATCCAATAAGCCAACCAAGGACGACCCATGTGGGCAACGACATATGTTGCAGCACAGATAACGGCGAAGATCGTCATGGCCTCTGCTGAACGGTTAATGGAGTTACGCCAGTTTTGACGGAAAATTAATAATACGGCCGAAATTAAAGTACCAGCGTGACCGATACCAACCCACCATACAAAGTCGGTGATATCCCAAGCCCAGCCTACAGTTTTATTTAGACCCCAAGCGCCGATACCTGTCCAGAAGGTATAACTAACGCTGACTACCCATAATAAAGCACCTAATACGGCTACAGTGAAACCGATCCACCATGCTTTATTCGGTTTATTTTCAACCGGTAGTAAGATATCATCCGTAATTTTAGCATACGTAATGTCCTTACCGGTCATTAATGGTTCTCTTAATATTGATTCGTTATGCGATGACATAGTATTTTTATTTCAAATAATGAACAAGATTACGCCTCAAAAGTGTTTCTAACTTTTGTCATATAACCGATACCCGGTTGTACATTGATTTCCTCAAGTACGTAATAAACACGCTCATTGCGTAATGCTTTAGATACTTCCGATTCTGGATCATTAGCATCACCAAAGATAATTGCATTTGCAGAACATGCTTGTTGACATGCCATTTGGATATCACCGTCTTTTACTTTACGGTTCTCCATTTTCGCATGTAACTTACCAGCTTGAATACGTTGGATACACATTGAACATTTTTCCATAACCCCACGTGAACGTGTTGTTACATCTGGGTTCAATACCAATTGCGTAAACTCATTATTCAAGTAGTTATCAAAACGTGAATCATTCCAATAGTTGAACCAGTTAAAACGACGTACTTTATATGGACAGTTATTCGCACAGTAACGTGTTCCGAAACATCTGTTGTAAGCCATATGGTTTAGACCCTCTGATGAGTGTACAGTAGCTAATACTGGACATACAGTCTCACAAGGTGCATGAGCACAATGTTGACATAACATCGGTTGGTGAACAACAGTTACATTTTCGAAATCATTGATATGTTGAATTTCTTTTTCCTTAGTATACTCTTTACCATCCTCTTCAATAGTGTAGTAACGGTCAATACGTAACCAGTGCATCTCACGACGACGACGAACCTCATCACGACCTACAACAGGAATATTATTCTCTACGTTACAAGCAACAATACAAGAGCCACAACCAGTACAAGCATTCAAATCGATTGCCATTACCCATTTATGACCTGGTTGCTCATACTTGTTCCACAAATCGTATGTTTTGTGTTTATCCGTAAAGCGACCTGACTCAGAGTTAGGATCTTTTAAATATTTAGCGAAAGTAGTTTCACGCACAATGTTACGACCTTCAATAGTATGATGCGTCTGAGTTTGTGCTAATTGGTATATCGTATTCGATTTTGCAAGAGTTGCTTTCGCTACAAATTGAATAGTACCATTTACTAAGCTTGCAAAAGGGTAAGCATTTTTACCTACATGATTACCAGCCTTACCAACTTTAGTACGTCCGTAACCAACAGCTACTGAAACAGTACCCAAAGCTTGTCCCGGTTGTTGAACAACTGGTAACTCAACTTTGTAACCATTTGCTTCAACAGTAATTGTTGCATCTTCACCCAATCCCAATTTCTCAGCATCTTTAGGATTTAAAGCAGCATAGTTATCCCAAGTTACTTTAGAAACTGGATCTGGAACCTCTTGTAAGTAAGCATTGTTTGCATATCGACCATCACGCAAAGCACTTGGTTCATATAATTTCAATTCGAAATCACCGACTACTGTTTTTGCAGCAGCGATAGCAGCACTAGCGGCAGCCTCTACATTACCAGAGAATGAATAAGCAGCTGCTGTTTTAGCACCCTTATATTCAAAACCAGTTTGTAAAACGCTATTCCAGTTCTTCGTACTACCAACTAAAATTGTAGAAGTCCAAAGATTTTTAACAAATGTATAGATATCAGTCGTATCACCAGCCCAAACCAATAAAGATTGATCTGCCTGACGAGTGTTGAATACCGGATTGATTGCTGGCTGAACTATAGAGAATAGACCTTCTTTTGGAGAAGCATCACCCCATGACTCTAGGAATGTATTCGTTGGAGCGATAGCCGTCAATTCCGAAGCTGTTTCATCAGCACGTTGAGAGAAAGATAATGTAAAATCAACTTTCTTCAATGCAGCTTTCACATCTTCAGATTTGAAATAATCATAAACAGGGTTACTGTTTAAGAACATCGCAACACCAACTTGACCAGCCTTAGCGTTTGTCAGGAATTGTGCAAATGCCGCATCAGAACCTTGATGTTGTTTAGAGAAATTATCTAAATCAATTGTAGATCCATATGAAGCCAAAGCACTGTTAATTGCATTTGCTAAAGTTTGAATGTTAATATCATTCGAACCAGCCACTACAACTGCAGCACCTTTATTATTTAACAATTCTTTTGCTGCTAGCGTAACAGCAGTTTGTGCTCTTTTAGCAGTAATACCACCAGCTAAAGAAGAACCTGTAACCGCATTATATAAAGAGATTAATACAGCAGCTTCTTCCGAAGGTTTAATGGCAATACGCACATCCGCATTTGAACCCGTCATACTAAGACCAGACTCAAATTGAATATGACGTGACATCTTACCATTTTTCAATGATTTATAGTCACGATTTTTAACATATTGTTGTGTATGTTCTTCTCCCGCTAACCAAGTTCCTAAGAAATCAGCAGCTACAGAGACAACAACATTTGCTTTATCAAAATTATAAGAAGGAACGACCGCTTTACCAAAAGCATTTTTGTTCGCTTCAATAATTGCGCTGTAAGAAACAGCATCTACTTGAACTAAATTAGTTGTAGGATACTTAGCCGTTAATTTGGCAATAGCAGCTAACGTAGTAGGACTATTTACTGTACTAGAAACAATAGTAATTTGTTTACCAGCAGTAGCAGCTGCGTTTAATGCAGCGATAACAGTGCTATCCAATTTAGACCATTCAACATCCTGCCCTTTTAATTGAGCAGTTTTTAATTTAGACTCATCATATAAATCTAAAACTGATGCTGCAGTTCCTGAATCTGTACCTTGATTTAAACCAATTGCATTCGGGTTAGCCTCTACATTAATAGGACGACCTTCACGTGTTCTCACTAAGATACTCTGACCATTAAAAGTCGAAGTATAAAAGTTAGGAATACCAGGAGTAATCTCCTCAGGTTTAATTAAATAAGGAACTGCTTTATGCACAGGTGTGCTGTTACATGCTGCCAAAGTAACAGCCCCAACACCAAAACCTAATGCTTTTAAGAAGTCACGGCGTGGAGTTTTTGTACTCAACCCTGCTTCATTTAAGACATCTTCTACAGGAATAGATTCGGCAAACTCACCCTTACTCTTTTCAACAAAAGCAGGTGTTTGTTTCAATTCTTCCAAACCTTTCCAATATTTTTTATTGCTATCCATTTAAGCTGTATATAAGATTGCGTATTTCTGAATAATTATTAATAGTGACATTTACCACACTCAAGACCACCGATCATCGCCGCTGTCATTTTTTCACCTTTTTTGATGCTTTCATGCGCCTTGATCAAGTCTTCGTAGTATTTGTTATCTGATTTCACATCTGTTGCCTTATGACAATCCACACACCATTTCATCGTCAAAGGAGAGTATTGGTATACTTCTTCCATGGTTTCAATTGGACCGTGACAAGTCTGACACTCCACTCCTGCCACTGTAACGTGCTGTGAGTGATTAAAGTAAGCAAAATCTGGCAAGTTATGAATGCGAACCCACTGAATCGGCTTAGGGTTGTTACCATAAGTACGAGTCTCTGGATTCCAATCCAATGCACGATAGATTTTAGCAATCTCTGGCGAAGTCTCACCATCATAATGCTCAGAACCTGTGATCGTATTGTGACAGTTCATACAAACATTCGCTGAAGGAATAGATGCATTTTTAGATTTAAAAGCACCACCATGACAATACTGACATTCAATCTTGTTGACACCAGCGTGCAATTGGTGAGAGAATTTAATCGGTTGAACGGGCTGATAACCTGTATGAACACCAACATTCCACATGGTTTTCCAACCACCAACAGCCAACAACGCAACCAACATCAACACAGCAAATCCGACCAATTTCTTGTTCTTAACAAAACCCTGTGCAAATGCCAAGAATTTCTTGTTAGTCTTAGGCTCTTCCTCCGCTTCAACAGCAGCCTGATTAGTTGCGATCACCCTTTCCAGAGTACGGATTACACGGTTTAAAACAACGATAACAACAATGGCCAAAACAACTATACCTAATAACCCGAAGATCATAAATAAATTAGCATTGTCATCTTTCGCAGTTTCACCAGGACTAGTCGCATCTTTAGGTTTCTCAGCAGATTCAGCTTTAATGTAAGCCAATACAGACTTAATCTGATCATCAGATAAATCTGTAAAAGAAGTCATCACGGATTTATTATACTCCTCAAAAATGGCAATTGCATCTTTATCACCAGAAGCAATTAGCGCTTGAGAGTTTTTGATCCATTTAATCAACCACTCCTCAGACTTTGTCTCAGTAATACCCTTTAGGGCAGGACCGACGACCTTTCTATCAACTTTGTGACAGCTCGTACATTTAGCTTTGAAGATTTTTTCACCTTCCTTGACATCTTGCGCATGCAGCGTCGCAACGGCAAACAACAGCACCAAACTCATTGATACTACCCTCGCAAGTTTTCCCAAAACGGATGAGATATTTCTCATATTTAACACTTTATACTATTTATTTGTGAATATAAAAATTTAAACACCATTCTAGACAAAGCACACTCTGCCTAGTAATGCCACAAAAGTATAACTTATTAATAAATCCCTGACAATTTTGTGACGTTATTTATCAATTTATAATCGTTCTAAATTATTTCAAAACGACTATTTAAGGCAGATTTAAACCACCTCTTGTACTTCGAGGCGGAAATCGATAAACTTCAAATATAAGACTTCAATATGACATAAAAAAAGCTCCACTACTTTAAATTTATTGGGATCCAAATTCTTCCTAACAGTACATTGACAAAGAATTGATTAGAGAATTGTAACTTTACAGATAGGAATATAAGATGAGAAAATCCTTAATTTTATATAGCATAATGGTTTTGATGACCTCATGCAACAAACACCAAACTCCAGCTCAAAAACAAACAGCAATTTTTAAAATAATGGAAGAGTCAGCAAAATATAACCAGTTAAGTCCCGAAGAAGAATATGTCATTCTTCATAAAGGCACAGAACGTCCCTATACGGGCACCTTATTAGATAATAAGGCAATGGGGACATACATTTGTAAAAGATGCGAAGCCCCCTTATATCGATCCGAAGACAAATTCGATTCGCATTGTGGATGGCCAAGCTTTGACGATGAGATTTCAGGCGCCGTTCGTAAAGAAACAGACGCCGACGGAAGAAGAACTGAAATTCTATGCAATGCTTGCGGAGCACACTTAGGACATGTTTTTATCGGAGAAAGATTAACCGATAAAAACATACGCCACTGTGTTAATTCAATTTCTATGAAATTTGTCGCAGATACTACGCCTTTAAAATAGAAGATTCGCGCACTTTTAGCTCGCAGGGTAATGTCAAGTGTTTAATCGCTTTGGCCTTACCCTGCAATTTTAGCAGTAAAATATTAATAATATGATCCGCGATTTCTTCGATAGGTTGCGAAACTACCGTGATAGCAGGTTCATGCAATTTAAAGACAGTATGGTCATCAAACGCAATCAATGCAGGAAGTTTGTAATTATGCTTCTTACCAGATTTAAGGCCCGTAATCGCTAGATAATTGGTCGCAAACAAAACAGCATCCAATCTATTGTCAACAACAAACTCATGCAATTCATCTATCGCCTCTGATTCTGATGCATCCAATTGTATTTTTTTAATATAAGCCTGCTTTTTAAACTGATCCATTGCTTTCATATAACCTCCCAAACGATCACGCATCTGTGTTTGATCGGAATAAAGAGAAACTAGACCGATCCGCTTATACCCCTGCTCATTGAAATGGACAGTCGCATCAAAAGCCCCTTGAAAATTATCAGCAATAACATAATCCGTCTCCACATCAGGCAGGTATCGATCAAACAAAACAACAGGTACATTTGATTGGATCAAATTAGAAATCGTATCCTCAATTCCCTCTGAAGGCGTAATGATAAAGCCGTCCACCTGTCGATCGTTAAACATCCCGATTAATTCCTTAGTCTTTTCACTATCATTGTTCGTACTACAGTAAATAATACGATACCCCTGTTCATAGACTTTTGTTTCAATAAGGCGTGCAATATTTCCAAAAAAAGGATTTGAGATATCTTCGATAATCAAACCTATAATTTTGGTTTTACCAGTACGTAAACTCTTAGCAAGTTCATTAGGCTTATAGCCTACCTTTTTCACATAATCAAGAACACGCTTGGTCAACGACTCACTGATGCGCTTTTCTTTGGCTTTGTCATTCAATATAAAAGATACTGTAGTAACCGAAACCCCTAAAGCTTTTGCGATGTCACTGATCAAAATTCTCTTCTTCATTAAGTCGTATATGTTTATAAATTTGAGTTACTAATCTAAAAAAAAATAAAGTAATAAAGCTATTTATTGTAAAAATATTTAAGCTAAAAGGATTTATTAAGCAAAAAAAATACTATATTTCGCCCCTAAATAAGACCAAACTAATTACTTATGATTCGATTGAATTACAATAAAATTTTACTAAGTATTCTTGCATTCACACCATTAGGTTTAGCAGCACAACAAAATTTGACATCATTTGTCAATCCTTTCATCGGTTCCGAAGATCATGGACATGTCTTTGTAGGCGCTAATGTACCGCTAGGAGCAGTACAATTAGGTCCCTCGCAAATAGCACAGACATGGGATCAATTTAATGGCTGGGACTGGTGCAGTGGTTATAATTACAAAAGCAAAGAAATATTAGGCTTTACCCATACCCACCTTAGCGGAACTGGAATTGGAGATCTCAATGACATTATGATTGTACCCGCTACAGGCAAGGTACAATTGCAGCAAGCCGAATTCAACAAAATGAATACAGGCTACGGTTCGAGCTTCAAAAAAGAAAATGAAATTGCGCAACCTGGATTTTACAGTGTGCTATTAGACGATTACCAAGTACAAGCAAATTTGACAGCTACAGAGCGTGTAGGTTATCATCAATACGTATACAATAAATCGGACAATGCCCACTTATTCATTGATCTTTCTTTTAGGATGAACTGGGACAAAACAACCGATTCTTATATCAAGCAGATCAATGATAGTACGTTTGTTGGTTATCGATTTTCTTCAGGATGGGCAAGTGATCAAAAAGTTTATTTTGCTTTAAAAACATCTGTACCTATTCAAAAAGTACAATTTTACGACGATAAAGATCAAAAATTTGGTACTTCAACAGTAAAAGGTCAAGCAATAAAAGCTGCCCTATTTTTTGATGCAATCAAAAATAAAACCATTGAAATTAAAGTTGGTATCTCAGCTGTCAGTACGACAAACGCTTTAGAAAACATACAGGTTGAAACCCCAACATGGGATTTCGCCCAAGTAAAAAAACAAGCAAACGACAAATGGAACAGCACTCTGAATAAAATTCAATTTGAAGGAGATGCGGACACAAAGACCATTTTTTATACCGCCTTGTACCATACTTATTTTGCACCAACAATCTTTAACGACGTCAATGGTGATTATTTAGGGACAGACAAACAAGTTTACGAAAAACAAGACTTTACCAACCATACCGTATTTTCATTATGGGATACCTACCGTGCATTACATCCATTGATGAACTTGCTAGAAGACCGTAAAATCAATCAAGATTTTATCAAAACGATGCTTGCCATCTATCAGCAACAAGGGAAATTACCGGTTTGGCATTTACAAGGTAATGAAACAAACACCATGGTAGGTCTACCAGCGATACCAGTAGTAGCAGATGCAGTCATAAAAGGTATCTTGGATGAAAAAGACTATGAATTGGCTTGGGAAGCAGTAAAAACAACAGCCATGGGCTATGAAAATGGCTTAAAGTATGTACGCGATCTCAAATACATTCCCATCGACAGCATGGATCATGAGTCAGTAGCTTGGGCATTAGAATATGCAATTGCAGATTATAGTGCATTCAAAATGGCAGAAAAATTAGGAAAAAAAGAAGATGCCATTTACTTTGAGAAAAGATATAAACTTTATGAACAATACTTCGATAAAGAAGTCGGACACTTTGTAGGTAGAAAAGTAAACGGTGAATTTAGACGACCATTCAATCCATTAATGGCAAAGCATCGTGAAAATGACTACTGTGAAGGAAATGCATGGCAATATACTTGGTTGGTACCGCAAGATGTTAAAGGATTGATCAATCTTTTTGGAGGAGATAAAAACTTTTTAAAGAAATTAGACGAATTTACAACGATGTCATCTGAGTTAGGTGAAGAAGCATCCAATGATATTACAGGTTTGATTGGTCAATATGCACAAGGTAACGAACCGAATCACCATGTACCATATCTATATGCATATGCAGGAGAAGCATGGAAAGGCTCAGCACTTGTGCGCAAAGCAATGATGGAGTTCTACACAAGCAAACCGAATGGTTTATGTGGAAATGACGACGCCGGACAGATGAGTGCATGGTATGTATTTTCAGCAATGGGAATGTATCCTTTAAATCCGATCAGTGGAGTTTATGTGTTCGGTTCTCCAATGATGGAAAAAGCGACCATTACACTTCCTAATGCAAAACAATTAACCATAAAAGTTAAAAATCAAGCCAAGAAAAATAGCTATATCAAAAGTATCAAACGTGATGGGGTAGCATACTCAAAATCGTTTATTACATATGATGAAATATTAAAAGGCGGAAACATTGAAATTGAAATGAGTAGTACTCCAAATAAAAATTGGGGAAAAGCACCACAAGATAGACCCATTGCCGTAGACAATTAGACTGCAAGTCTGTCAGGCAACTATTTATGGAATAGCTTTTGATAATAATCAACAAAAGGAGATTAAAAATGTCAGAATTAAACAACAACATCAATATCCAAGATATTGAAGACGGAAATAATCAGCAAGATTTCTATACAAATTTCAAAGAAAAATTGATTGCTGTAGAACAGTTTCCATCCTTGTACAAATTCAAATTCATTGTTAAAGCCGATTTGGAGAAAATAGAGCAGGTAAAACAGGTATTTACACATGCGAGCACCAAATACGCTGAAAAAGAATCATCAGGTGGTAAATATAAATCCATCACTGTAGAGACTTTTGTGAATAATGCCGATGAAGTAATTGATTATTACAAAGAAGTATCAAAAATAGAATCCGTTATCATGTTATAACAAAACGAAAACAGGCTGTCAATTAGACAGCCTGTTTTTGTTAAAAACAAAAAAGCTCACTGAAAAGTGAGCTTTTGTATATGATTAAGTTTTCTTAAAAACTTATGCTTGTGGTGCATCAGTTTTTGGTGCATCTGTAGCAGGTTTATCTTCACGAGGAGGACGAGGCAACAAAGCTTTACGAGAAAGTTTCAATTTACCTTGTTTGTCGATATCCAACAATTTAACCGTTACTTGATCACCTTCTTTGAATATACCATCCATGGTCTCAAAACGTTTCCAATCAATCTCAGAGATGTGTAATAAACCATCTTTTCCTGGCATGATTTCAACGAAAGCACCAAAAGGCATAATAGACTTCACCTTACCTTCGTAAGTAGCACCAACTTCAGGTTTAGCCGCAATATTCTTAATACGTGTACTTGCATCATCAATCGCAGCTTTATTATCCGCAAAAATCTGCACGATACCTTTACCATCCACCTCTTCTATGGAAATAGTCGCACCAGTTTCACGTTGCATTTCTTGGATAATTTTACCTCCAGGGCCGATGATAGCACCAATAAATTCTTTATCAATGATAATCTGAACGATACGAGGAGCATGAGGTTTGTAATCTTCACGAGGTTCAGCAATCGTTTTCTTCATCTCACCTAAGATATGAAGACGAGCCTCTTTCGCTTGATCCAAAGCCTGCGTTAACACTTCCCATTTCAAACCGTTGATCTTTAAGTCCATTTGACAAGCCACGATACCTTTTTCAGTACCTGTTACCTTAAAGTCCATATCTCCTAAGTGATCTTCATCACCTAAAATATCCGAAAGAATAGCATACTTACCTGTTTTCTCATCCGAGATTAATCCCATAGCAATACCAGAAACCGGTGCTTTCAATTTAACACCTGCGTCTAACAAAGCCAAAGTACCAGCACAAACAGTTGCCATAGAAGAAGAACCATTAGATTCTAAGATATCAGAAACAACGCGGATCGTATAAGGGTTTTCAGCTACGGGAGGCAGTACCTGTCTCAATGAACGTAATGCTAAATTACCGTGACCTACTTCACGACGACCAGGACCTCTATTAGGTCTAGCCTCACCTGTAGAGAATGCCGGGAAATTGTAGTGAAGGATAAATTTGTTATAACCGTTGATGAATGCACCATCGATCATTTGCTCTGCATCTTTAGCACCTAAAGTAACAGAAGTCAATGATTGCGTTTCACCACGTGTAAATACAGCAGAACCGTGAGCTGCAGGTAAATAATTTACTTCTGACCAGATAGGACGTACAGTACGTACATCCCGACCATCAAGACGTTTTCCTTCATCCAATACTAAATTACGAACAGCATCGTATTGTACATCGTGAAAATATTTTTTGAATAAAAATTTCGTATCCTCATCCAATTCTTCAGGAAGTGTCGCTCTAAATTCTTCAGCAATCTTTGCGAAAGCTTCAGTACGATCATGTTTAGCAGATGCCGAAGCAGCAACAGCATAAACCTTATCGTAAGTAGCACTGAAAATTTCAGCTCTCAATGTTTCATTTGTCGGTTCGTGGTTGTACTCACGTTTTACATGCTTACCGACCAAGTTTGCTAATTCAACTTGAGCAGCAACTTGTTTTTTTATTGCCTCATGAGCAAAAGCAATAGCTTCTACCATTTCAGCCTCAGAGATTTCACTACATTCACCTTCAACCATACCAATATCTTGAGCAGAACCAGCAACGATAAATTCTAAAGTTGCTCTTTCTAATTCAGACATTTTTGGATTGATCACCAATTGACCATCGATTTTCGCAACGCGAACTTCAGAAATAGGACCATTGAAAGGAATATCAGAAACTGCAATCGCAGCAGAGGCAGCTAAACCAGCCAATGCATCTGGCATAATATCTTTATCAGCAGAGATCAAAGAGATCATTACTTGCGTATCTGCGTGATAGTTTTCAGGGAATAATGGACGCAAAGCTCTGTCGACTAAACGAGAGATTAAGATCTCGTAATCTGACAAACGTGCCTCACGACGTAAAAAGCCACCAGGAATACGACCTGTAGCCGCGTATTTCTCTTGGTAGTCAACAGATAAAGGCAAAAAGTCAACCCCAGATTTCGCTTCCTTAGCAGAAACTACTGTCGCAAGAAGCATCGTGTCACCTTGTTTTAATACTACTGCACCATCAGCCTGTTTAGCCAATTTACCAGTAGAAAGCTCGATCTGGGAGCCATTGCCCATATCAATTACTGTTTTGATTTCGTTATAACTCATTCGTTGTTATTTGCGATACGCTTTTCATCTTTTGGCAGCGTACCTAATATATAAAAATATTTAATTTCTCCGCAAAGATAAGGTAAAATATTCATAATCAAACTCAGATCAGTTGCTTTTCTATGCAATTATAATTGATCAATAACAGCAAAGATCTCCTGTTATCCTAGTGTAGAAAATCTACATTAAAAAAACAAATATATCAAAAATCGGAATTTAGAAAAAAAAGAGCAAAAAAAAGCCGTCTCCAAAGAAGACGGCTTTTCTAAAGTTTTATACTAAAAGCTTATTTGATGATATCACGTAGACCTAGACCTTTGATGATCGCACGGTAACGGTTGATGTCAGTTTTGTACAGGTAAGCTAATAATGAACGACGTTTACCTACTAACATTTGTAGTGCACGTTGTGTGTTAAAATCTTTTCTGTTTTTTTTCAAATGCTCAGTTAGGTGAGCAATTCTCTTAGTGAATAAAGCTACTTGTCCTTCTGTAGAACCTGTGTTCGTTGCCGAACCTGCAAATTCTGCGAAGATATCTGCTTTGTACTCTTTACTTAAATACATCTCTGAAATAATATTAAAGCGTTAAAAATTTTTGTTAATTGACTGCAAAGGTAGTACTTAAACTTTACTTTGCAAATTAAATGCAGATTAAAAATCAAGTAGCCCTTCAGAATAGATGACGCAGATTTGCTAAATTTAGCTCAAAGTATCCTTAAATCCTATGATTCAAAGGCAATCATAAACCGCAGTATAACCATTAAACCTTAACGTATATTTTCTTTTTGTCCAAATAGTAACAGATCACCCACATAAAAGCAAGAAAACATAAAGAATAAAAAAATGACCCCACTTCAGGAGGTCCTGGAAATGGTTTACAAATATGAGTATAAAACCATGTAAAACCACTCGTATATACCTGCGTTCCATCCTCACCAACGCCATTTGGAATGCGGATGAGTCCAACCAAACGAGGTAGCACACCACTCAAAACAAATATGAAGAGTGGATTTTTACCAAAAACATCAAAAAACTTGGTTAAACCATTTTTCACTCCTTGCACCTCAATAAACCAAATCATCCCTCCGATCGTCATGATACCTAGCCCTGTAGTATATAGTACATACGAGCTTGTCCATATTTTTTTATTGATCGGAAATCCTAATGACCAGATCCACGCCAAGACAACCAATATAAAACCAGTAACAAATAAACCCGAAAGCAATTTAAAATGAGGCTCATTACTCGTAGGAACTTTAGACCATAACCAATCCACCTGTCCCTGCTTTTTAATAAATGTACCAGCCAAATAACCAAATACCACTTGCACAATCGCTGGCAAAGTACTCATCAGACCCTCCGGATCAAAAGGCACACCCTCCCCTTTATAGATATGTGCGATTCCCAATAATTTGATATCAATAGAAGTTCCAAACCAGCCCGCTAAACTATAAGGATCACCAGGCTGTCCTGCAAAAGCACAGATAGCCCAATAAGCCAATAAGATAATTGTTGAAATCCAGATCAACGCTTTCTCTTTAAAATAATAAGCTAATATAGAAGCAAAACAATACGCCAAAGCAATGCGTTGCAAAACCCCAAAAATTCGAATTCCTTTTTCTGGATTCTCCGGATTGACCCAATGCTTAAACCCCAGTGTATCCCCACTCCATTGAATAAAAGGAGCCCAGTTCAAAAATAAACCAATGGCAAATATTAAAATAGTTCTTTTGATTACCTTTTTCCAAAACATAGCATCACCAGCCTCCTGAAGACGAGGGATGACAAAAGACATCGCATTACCGACAGCAAATAAGAAAAAAGGAAAAACCAAATCAGTAGGTGTACAACCGTGCCAGCTGGCATGTTGTAAAGGAGCGAACATATGTGCCCATGTTCCGGGATTGTTGACCATAATCATCAGAGCAACTGTCGCTCCTCGAAATACATCAAGTGAATAATAACGTTGTTTCATAATCTAGATTGTTTAAGCCAAAGATATTCTTTTTAGAACAGAAAAAAAGCCTCGTTTTCGTTTGGCAACGCCAAAAAAGCAACAATCTGCAAAACAAAAAACCATATAGTTAGCAAAACACTTAAAAAATAACATTAAATATTTTTTTTAAGCATGCTATATTCAGTATAAAACTTTTGAAAATTATAAAGTATAAACATCAAAAATATTGGTAAAAAATAAATAAGAGTGCCATACTTATTAAAAAACATTATAAAGTTCTTGTAATTATAAAAGAATTTACATTTCTTTACCCCCTATAAAGCGATAACCTGAGTATAATCAATATAATGAATATCCAAATTTTAAAAGCACTATACTTTCAAGAATCACAATCAATTGCACAGTTAAGTAAAACTTTTAACAAAAGCATCCCCATTGTTACAAAAGCAATAAATTCTTTATTAGAACAAAAGCTTATTGAGGAAAGCGGATTTGCTGTTTCAACTGGAGGACGCCGGGCTATTCAATTTAAAGTAAACAACAATCTTTCACACCATATGCTTGTGATCGTACTTGACCAATTTTATACATCTATCCATATATTTAATATTGAAAATAAAGTTATTGCACAAATTACAGATCAATACAATCCTCTTGCATGCAGCTCCAGTGCATTAAAAAACATCATTCATTATACCGAACAATTAGTCGTTCAATCTCAAATTCCATTAGCAAATTTTATGGCCGTCGGTATCAGTATGCCTGGATTTGTAGATAATGAGAAAGGAGTCAATGATTCATATGATAAAAATTGTAATCTTCATCATATAAAAAGACATATTGAAGATCATTTTAAAATTCCTACCATCATTGAAAATGATTCCACCTGCATTGCTTTTGCTGAACAAAAATTTGGTCTTGCCATAAATACCAATAGCGCATTGGTGGTTAATTTAAATTGGGGAGTAGGTTTAGGTATGATCGTGAATGGCCAGATATTTAAAGGATCAAGCGGTTATGCGGGAGAGTTCAGTCATATTCCATTGAGCACGAGCAATCTACTATGTTCATGTGGGAAAAATGGTTGTTTAGAAGTTGAAGCATCCTTAAGCGCTGCTGTAAAAAATGTAGAGCTCGCCTTAAGCTCAGGAGAAAAATCAAGTTTAGAATCCGAGAAATATCAAGATTTATTAGCACAAGGTGATGCATTATTGGAAAATGCGCTCCAAGGTGATCAATTGGCAATAGCCAGTCTTGGAAAGATTGGTTACATGCTAGGTAAAGGAATTGCCACCTTGATTCATATCCTAAATCCAGAAGTCATTATTATCAGCGGAAGAGGTGCTAAAGCAGGCACCGTCTTAATGCCCCAGATTCAAACGGCTGTCAATGAATTTTGCATACCGAGATTGGCAAGTGCCACGCAATTAAAAATATCAGAAATGAACAAACATGCGCAGAGCCTTGGAACTGCAGCCTTTATTATAGAAAACACATTGCAAAACCTTATAAAAACAGACTAAATTAAAATTTTCAACCAATTCGTATGAGTTATTTTTACAAAAAAAGTGCGGGATTAGCATTATGCACTTTATTTAGTGCATCGTCCTTATTCGCACAGCAATCTATTACAGGAAAGGTAGTAGATGCCAAAGGACCTGTATCAGGTGTAACCGTTTCTGTAAAAGGAACATCGCGCGCTGCACAGACAAGTGCAAACGGCACCTTTACTATTCAAGCCGCACAAGGTGAAACGCTACGCTTCACGAACGTAGGGTACAAATCTTCCGAAATTATTGTTGGATCAACTAAAACGATTAATGTAACCCTTAATGAAGATGCTTCAGCTTTAGAAGAAGTTGTAGTGACAGCCATGGGCATTAAACGTGACGCCAAAGCATTGGGATACGCGGTAAGCAATATCAAGTCAGAAGAAATTACAAAAGCTGGAAATACAAACTTTGGATCTGCTTTATATGGAAAAGCACCTGGCGTAAAGATTACCACTGCCCCTGGAGGATCTGCTAGTGCTGTGAATGTACAAATACGTGGAATCAATTCGTTGAATTACCAACGTCAACCATTATATGTTGTCGACGGAATCATCATTCGTAATGATCAACAGAATGGTGCTGGTGGTGCGAATAATAACAATTTCAACAATGACCAGCGGATCCGAGGAAATGGCATGTTAGATATCAACCCATCAGACATCGATAATATATCCATCTTAAAAGGTGCAGCTGCAAGTGCACTATATGGTTCTGACGCAGCAAGTGGCGTTATTGTTATTACAACAAAAAAAGGAACAAAAGGTCGAGGTCTTGGTGTAGATTTCAATTACAATGGCTCATTAGAGAGAGCTGCTTTTCTTCCAAAATTTCAAAACGAGTACGGCCCAGGTTATGACGCGACCATCAACACAACAAATGGTGCAACTGCCGAAGGTTGGATTGCAGATCCCAAATCTCCATCAGGAAGAAGACCTTATTTCAGATCGTATGGTAGTTTTGGACCTAAATTTACCGGAGAAGATGTTTTATGGTGGGATGGTCAAGTGAGACCTTATGTCGCTCGTGAAAACAACTATTATGACGTATTTGACAAAGGTTACAATTCAACAGCAAATGTTGGGATATCCAATCAAACTGAAAAACTAAATTACCGCTTAAGCGCAACCCGTATGGACTATAAAAGTACAAGTCCAGGTAGCAAGCAAAATAAAAACACATTTAATTTAAATAGCTCCCTTAAGCTGAGCGATAAAATATCAACAGATATCGTTGCCAACTACATCAATACCAACACACATAACCGTACTTATTTACTCGGAAATGTGTTGGGAAGTTTTGATGGATTTTTCAGTAGAACAGAAGATATGGCAGCAATGAAAAATGCCTATCAAACCTCAGATGGATATAAATATTCAAAGTACGGAACAGGACGTCCAGAAGACTTTATTTATACTATGAGAGCATCAAATCTTTTAGATTATTTTTGGAATCAATACAAAAATAGTTACGATGAGATTGAAAACCGTCTCTTGACTAGTGCTACATTAAATTGGGATATTGTCAATCATTTAAAATTTCGTGGAAGAATTGGTAATGACTTTACATCAGCAACTAGCACTAACAAGCAGTATAATGAGAATGCCACCATCTATAATGCCTCAGACAGAAGTACAGGTGGATATGCTACAACAAAAGGTGCTTATTCTATATTGTATGGAGATTTAATGATGACTTATAGCAACAAAATCAATCAGGATTTTGACTATTCAGCAAGTGTTGGTTTCCAGTCACGTTCAGAAAATTATGACGATCAATATTCCAGTACAGAAGCCGGTTTAGTTACAGAAAACTGGTTTAGTATCAGTAACAGTTTAGCACAACCATTAACAACAAACAATCGCAAGGAAATGCTTAAATATGCGTACTTTGGATCACTAAATGTGGGATATAAAGGTTATGCTTATCTTGATGGTACTTATCGCTCAGAATATTCTTCTACGCTTCCTTCACAAAACAATAATTATCAATATGGTTCCGTTAGCGGAAGTTTTATCTTCAGTGACGCATTCAACTTAAAATCAGATAAATTCTCCTACGGTAAGCTACGCGCTTCATACGGTATTGTTGGAAATGATGCCGCAATTTATGAAGCCAACATCGCTTATACACAAGCACCTTTATTAACGGTAAATGGAGCCATACCGTCATTAACATATAAAAACAGATATGGTAATTTAGACCTTAAACCAGAGCGAAAATATGAGATGGAATTTGGGTTAGAATTAAAATTCTTAAAGAACAGATTAGGACTAGATGTAAGTTATTATAATAATTACATCGAAAATCAAATCCTAGGCTTAACAACTCCATCATCTACCGGAGCGACTTCCCAAATCCTAAACATTGGAAAAATAGCTAATAATGGGTTAGAATTATCTTTAAATGGTACACCAATCCAAAATGATAATTTTACATGGACTTCAAGACTAAACTATTCATTCAATAATTCTCGGGTAAAAGAATTAATGGCTGGTGTTAACGAACTTGTTTTTTATAGTGCCGATGCCAATTCATTAAAAATAACGGCAAAAGCTGGTGAAAAACTAGGTAATATCTATGTTTATGACATTGCAAAAGATAATAATGGCAATAATTTAATTTCAGATGAAGGCTATTATGTAATAGACAAAACCAAATACAAAATGGTCGGTAACATTATGCCTAAAGCGATTGGCGGATGGACAAATACATTCACCTACAAAAATTTCATGTTAGACTTTACCGCTGATTACCGATTTGGAGGTAAGATGGTTTCTGAAAATTTAAAATATGGAATGGCTTCTGGTCTATATGAAAACACGCTTCCATATAGAGAAACGGGAGTAACATTGCCCGGAGTTAATGCCAATACAGGTAAAACAAATGATGTGCATTTAAGCGGTGCAGAATATTATTTCAATACATTTAACTGGGGAGATGATTCGTGGTCTGAGAAGGGTGCCGTTTACGACAATGACTTTATTAAATTGAGAGAATTATCCATTGGTTACCGTATTCCAGATAGCTTTACAAAGAAAATAAAAATGAACAATCTAAGATTTTCATTAATTGGTAGAAACCTTTTTTACATCTATAGAACTTTAGAAAATCTAGATCCAGAGGCACCAGTTGGAAACGCGTGGTGGTCACAAGGAGTGGATGTTGGTTCATCAGCCGCGACAAGAAGTTTTGGTTTTTCATTAAATGCAAACTTTTAATCATTAATCTAAGGAAATCATGAAAAAAATATTCATTGCTATAATTACATTAGTTACAGTCTTTTCGACATTGGTCAGCTGTAAAAAACAATTGGAAGACAAGTTCCAAAATCCCGATGCGACAGAAAAGGCTAGTGTATCGGCCTTCTTCGCAGAGCTTCTCAATAACGATCGTGTAAGACCATCATACTGGCATTACCGTACATTTATATTGTCCAATCAAGCAATTTATACACAGACGGCATCTTTTACACCGTCAAACTCCATGTATCAGCCAAGCGATAGTTATTCCTATCAATATTGGACTGATTTTTATGCCCCTGGTGTGTTGGGCATATATCGCTCTATGGAAAAAGCTTATGACGCGCTTCCAGAAGCACAACAATCTAGTGCTAAAGTAATCCTTCAGGCAGCCAAAGTTGTCATGTACGATGAAGCATCCAAATTAATTGACAATTTTGGAGATATACCATTTAGTGAAGCTGGGAGTTTACCCGCTACAAATGAGATTAAATTACCAAAATTTGATGAACAAAAGGAATTGTACTATCAGTTTATAGCAGATTTAAAAGAAATCAATACGTATTTTACAACGGCACAATCTTCCGCTGAATTTAGTAAATATGATATCCTTAATAAGGGAAATATTACTAAATGGAGAAAATATACAAACTCATTGAGACTACGATTATTAATGAGAATTTCCAACGTTGATGAAGCAAAAGCAAGAACTGAAATTTTGGAAATATTAAACAATCCTGGTCAATACCCACTTACAGACGGTGATAATGATGCTAATTACAAACCCGATCAATCCGATATCTTATTAGCCCCTTTGACTAACAACACCTCAACATTAAGACAAGCTTTGATTGAAGGCACCAATCATTACGCAACAGACTATATGTTAAATAAAGTGATGTTACCTTCAAAAGATCCGCGTATTCCAGTATTTTACGATAAATTTGGAAAAACAGTTGATGGAAAATTTGTGGCAAACAAAGAATATAAAGCGATGCCAATTACTTTTACTTCAGTTGAAGTAGAGCAAAACTTTGCACTTTATTCGATTTTAGATTCTACCACTTTTGCTGATAACAAGAGATTACCGGGGATCGTTTTTTCTGCAAGTGAAACAAATTTTATAAAAGCAGAAGCACAATTGAGATGGGGTTCAGCAGCTTTGGCAAAAGAAGCTTACAACACGGCAGTAAAACAATCAATATCATTTTATTATTATTTAAATAGTATAAATGATGTAGAACTGAAAAAGGAAACCAAACCTACTGAAAGTATGATTGCCGATTTTGTTGATAACTCATCAATCAAATTTACTGGAAATACAAATAAAGATCTAGAATTGATCTTAACTCAAAAATGGTTACACTACGGATTTCTTCAGGCTCAACAAGCTTGGGCCGAATTGAGAAGAACAGGATATCCTGTATTAACATTCCCGGTTGCTGGATTAGTCAATTTTGCAAATCCACCGATGCGCTTAAACTATCCTTCTGAAGAAACTGCGAACAATAGTAAAAATTATGAAGCAGTAAAAGCAAAAGATACCAGAACAACAAAAATATTCTGGGACGTCAATTAATTTTTAATACCTTTAAATACCAGAAAGCCACTCGCGTGGCTTTCTTTTTATAATCATACATTATAACCATATGAAATTAAAAAATATACTTACTATTGTATCCCTTATCTGTATGGGACAGTATAGCTTTGGTCAAGCGCACAATGTATCTTCAGGTTATCAAAAGCCAACCGATCCCATGGTCGTCGAAAATCTGGAACAATGGCAAGACATGAAATTCGGCCTTTTCATGCATTGGGGCACATATAGTCAATGGGGTATTGTCGAAAGCTGGAGCTTATGTCCCGAAGACGAAGGCTGGACACAGCGCAAACCTGAACATGGAAAAAACTATTTCGATTATGTGAAGAATTACGAAAATCTACAAAAAACATTTAATCCAACAGATTTCAATCCTCAAAAATGGGCCGATGCAGCCAAAGCAGCAGGAATGAAATATGTAGTATTCACGACTAAACATCACGATGGATTTGCCATGTTCGATACAAAAGAATCTGATTACAAAGTCACATCTCCCAATACACCATTTTCAACAAATCCAAAAGCAAATATCACCAAAGAAATATTCAGCACATTCAGAAATGATGGTTTTAAAATAGGGGCTTATTTTTCCAAACCAGATTGGCATACCGATTTTTATTGGTGGAATTATTTCCCGCCTAAAGATCGTAACGTAAATTACGACCCCGCAAAACACCCAGAAAGATGGGAGAAATTTAAAAACTATACATACAATCAACTTAATGAACTTACTTCAGAATACGGAAAAGTAGATATCCTATGGTTAGATGGCGGATGGGTACGACCATTTAAAACCATTGACCCATCTGTCGAATGGCAGCGTACCATTAAAGTGGAGCAGGATATTGATATGGATCGCATAGGTACTATGGCTCGTAAAAATCAACCTGGTA
Organism: Sphingobacterium sp. PCS056; assembly: GCF_023273895.1. Classification (NCBI taxonomy): domain Bacteria; kingdom Pseudomonadati; phylum Bacteroidota; class Sphingobacteriia; order Sphingobacteriales; family Sphingobacteriaceae; genus Sphingobacterium; species Sphingobacterium sp. PCS056. The sequence continues at coordinate 486,680 of NZ_CP096883.1, forward strand.
TTATTGTCGTTGATCGCACTGTACCCGGCAAATGGGAAAATTATGTTACGCCAGAGCAGGCAATACCTGAACACACCTTAGATATACCTTGGGAAAGTTGTATCACCATGGGAGATTCTTTTAGCTATGTCCCCAATGATCAATATAAACCCACCAAAAAAATTGTGGAAACGTTGATCAAAATTATTGCAAGAGGAGGTAACTATCTTCTGAACATTGCTCCAGGACCAAATGGTGATTATGATCAAGCAGCTTATGATCGATTAAAAGAATTAGCGGCATGGATACAGATTAATCAAGGAGCCGTATATGCTACCCGTCCTGTTGCTCCTTTCCATGAAGGAGATTATTACTATACCAGAAGTAAAGACAGTAAAACACTTAATATATTTCATATTGTAGAAGGTGAAAGCTACCAGCAACCCACACAATATGTCTTTAATCTGCCCGATCAATTCAAAATTAAAGATCTATCCATACTTGGTCATAAAGGAAAATTAAAATGGTCACAAAAAAACAATCAAGTGACCGTTACAAATCCAAATACAAAATTAAATTATGCAACAGTAATTCAAATCAAGAGTAAATAAAATATATTTTTCCAAATCATTTTCAAAGCCTACTGTGATGCATCACAGTAGGCTTTTTATATATACTGCCCTAGTATACTATTTTTTATAACGTATTTCTAAAAAAATAACATCAAAATAATATTTTGAAAAAGCCGGTTCAGACCTCTCTTCGTGCATAAAATAAAGACAAATCTTAAGTTAAATATTCCAAAAATATTTAAATCATATTAATTCCCATGTATAAGAAAATTAACTTCTTAAAAAAAAGTAAAAAGTTCTTGTATCTTTTAATAATATTGTTGTAACTTTACTATTACGGAAAACCAATCCAAATTATGAATGATCAAATTATAAAAGCCATTTACTTTCAAAAGCTGCAATCGATTGCACAGCTTAGTAAAGCTTTTAACAAAAGTATACCTCTTATTACCAAGTCCGTAAACTCATTATTAGAGATGAATTTAATTGAGGGCAATGATCTTGCAGCTTCTACTGGGGGCAGAAGAGCTATTCAATTTAAGATCAATAATAATTTATTAAAGTATACTTTAGTTATAGCCTTAGATCAATATTACACGTCCATTTACATCTTTGATTTAGAGAACAATATCATAGCAGAAAACGTCGACATTTACAACCCTCTAAAAAATAAAGACAAAGCCCTAGATATCATTATCGGTCTAACAGAAGAATTGATCACTTTGTCTAACATACCTACAGCAAACTTCTTAGGCATCGGCATTAGTATGCCCGGTTTTGTAGATACGGAAAAGGGAATCAATGATTCTTTTGATAAACAATCAAAATTACACCACATTAAGAAACATATCAGCGAGCATTTCAATATGCCGACCATTATTGAAAACGACTCTACATGTATCGCTTTTGCAGAACAAAAATTTGGCGCAGCGAAAAATGTAAAAAGTTCATTAGTCATCAATCTAAATTGGGGTGTTGGACTGGGCATGATCGTAAATGGACAAATATTCAAAGGGTCAAGCGGTTACGCTGGTGAATTTAGTCATATACCACTTAGTGATAGTAACGAATTATGTTCCTGTGGAAAAAAAGGTTGTTTAGAGGTCGAAGCATCATTAACTGCAGCTGTAAAAAATGTGCAGGCAGCAATAAATGCCGGAGAAAAATCCAGTCTAGAATCCGAACAACAAAACAATCTTTTGGCGCAGGGAGACGCATTATTAGAAAGTGCCATCAATGGGGATCAACTTGCTGTTGCCAACTTAGGTAAAATTGGTTATATGCTGGGAAAAGGAATAGCTACATTAATCCATATTCTCAATCCAGAAGTTATTATCATTAGCGGAAGAGGCGCCAAAGCAGGAACCATTCTGATGCCTCAGATTCAAACAGCGATCAATGAATTTTGCATACCACGATTGGCACAAGCAACGCAAATCAGAATATCGGAGACGAATAAACAAGCTCAAAGCGTAGGAACAGCAGCCTTTATTATCGAAAACTTAATACAAACACTAATAAAAACCAACTAATTAAATTATTCAACCAATTCGTATGAGTTATTTTTACACAAAAAGTGCGGGATTAGCATTATGCACCTTATTTAGTGCCTCTACCCTATTCGCACAGCAATCTGTTACAGGAAAGGTAACAGATGCTACAGGACCTGTTTCCGGCGTAACGGTTTCCGTAAAAGGGACTTCACGCGGAACACAAACAGCAGCAGATGGTAGTTTTACCATTCAGGCTGCGCAAGGAGAAACACTACGTTTTTCTAACATTGGATACAAAGCAACAGAAATTATTGTTGGCTCAACTAAAACGATTAACGTTACTTTGACAGACGATGCATCAGCATTAGATGAGGTAGTCGTAACAGCGATGGGGATTAAAAGAGCTCCAAAAGAATTAGGGTATGCAATGAGTACCGTAGGCGCAGAAGAACTAACCAAAACAGGTAGCCCTAACTTTGCTGGTGCATTATACGGTAAAGCACCAGGGGTAAGGATTTCAGCAGCTCCGGGAGGAGCAACTTCGGGTATCAATATCAATATCCGTGGTACAAATTCCATTACAGGAAACTCACAACCTCTGGTCATTATTGATGGAGTTCCTATGCGTCAAACAACATTTAACAACTCTGATTATTGGGGTGATCAAAGAGCTAGAGGTAATGGTTTAGAAGATTTAAATCCGGAGGATATTGAAAATATTACGATTCTGAAAGGGGCTTCTGCTGCTGCGCTTTATGGATCCGAGGCCATGAATGGTGTCGTATTGGTTACTACAAAATCTGGAAAAGGGAGTAAAGGATTCTCAGTCGATTTCAATGCAACTTACACACATGATCAAATCGCCTATTTACCAAGATTTCAAGATGTTAGAGGCCCCGGATACTCATTAGCCTACGCCAATGGTGGACAAGCAGAAGACAAATTCTTCTATTATAGTCAAGACAGGGCAATAAACGGTGTGACAAGAGGAGTTTTACCAGCAACTATTAATTTTGGACCAAAATTCGATGGACAGCCTACAATTGCATGGGACGGAACAGTTAGACCATATGAGGCACAAAATTCTTACAATAAATTCTTTAATAATCCGAATAATACAACATTCAATTTAGCTTTAGGGCATACAACAGAAAATTCAAACACCCGTTTTTCAATTACGCGTCAAGATAATCAAATGACATCTCTTGACTCTTATAATAAGAAAAACATTGCCAACTTAAATTCTTCTTTCAAACTGTGGAACAATTTCACAACTGATGTTGTCGTAAATTATATCAATCAACATACGCACAATAGACCATTCTTGACCGATCGTTTAATAAACAATTTTACAGGAATGATTTCAACTTGGGATAATCCAGAATGGTATTTAGATCGTTATAAAACAAGTCAAGGTTACAAATTCGTAACTGGAACAAATCCGAGTCTGACACCAGAAGAAAATTTAACATACAATGGTTATAAAACAGATGTATTAGATTATATCTGGAATACAAAAGCAAGACAGTATGATGAAAATTCAAATCGCCTAATTGGGTCATTAACAAACACGTGGCAAATTACTAAAGATTTTTCTGTCAGAGGACGTTTTTCAGCGGATATGACGAATAATAAAATCGATGATAAACAACCAAATGAAAGACCAATTTCATTAGAAAACACAGGTTACTATTCACTACAAAATCAGTCAGCTAATATTTATTATACTGATTTATTGGCTTCTTATAGTAAAAGTGTTACTCCTGACATCAAGTTGGGAGCTATGGCAGGCTATACAGCAACGAAATCGCAAACAACAAATATGAACAGCTATACCGATGGTGGTTTAAGTGTACGTGATTGGTTTGATATAAACGCTTCTGTAAATCAAGCTAGAACTACGAATCAAAAACTAAATTCATTAAGAGATGCCGTTTTTGGAACATTAAACTTTAACTTCAAGGATTACTGGTTTGTTGAAGGAACATTAAGACGCGAGCGTATTTCTCAAATGCATCCCGATAATAATGTTCTTTATTATCCATCTGTAAACTCGAGCTTAATTCTTTCTGAAGCTTTTGATTTACCATCAGCATTTAACTATGCAAAACTAAGAGGATCATGGGGTATCGTTGGTAATTATCCTACAATTTATCAAAGTGCTTTAAGTTATACTCAGGCGACCTTAGGTAATCAAGGTTCTGGAACTGCGGTATTATATACCAACATACCTACTTCAAGTTTTGGAAATGAGAAAATTTTACCAGAGACAAAACATGAAATAGAATTCGGATTAGAAACTCGCCTTTTTAATAATCGTTTAGGTTTCGATATTACCTACTATAACGGTAAAATCGTTGATCAAATTTTAAATTACACGCTTCCTATATCAACAGGTTCAACTTCTATTCTTGCTAACGTAGGTACTTTAAGAAATAAAGGTTGGGAATTTGCAATAACTGGAACTCCAATTCAAAATGGAAACTTCCGTTGGAATACCGTATTAAACTTCTCAATGAACAAAAACGTGGTGGAAGAACTTCCTGGAGGTGCTACGGAATTATTACATAGAGACTATGACGGAGCGGCTGCACAATTAATCTCCAAAGTTGGTCAACCTATGGGAGATATCATGACACACCCAATTGCATTAGATGACAGTGGAAACAAAATTGTACAAGCAAATGGGTTATATAAAATTGATGCGGATAAATGGGAGAAGAAAGGTAACGCTATGCCAAAAGCAGTTGGAGGATTTATAAATACATTTACGTACAAAAGCTTCACACTTGACGCCCTAATTGACTTTCGTTTAGGCGGACATGTTATGCCAACAGGTATTAATTGGATGAAAAGCCGTGGTTTATTAGAAGAAACCTTAACAAATATGGATGCTGAACATGGTGGATTAAGCTATTATCTTGATGGAAATGGAAAAGGTGTTGCCTATAATGGTACATCAGGACCTAACGGGCAAAAAGTTTACGATGATGGTATGTTAACACAAGGTGTCTTAGCAGATGGCTCGACCAATACAAACATTATTTCGCAGGCATATTATTATGCACAAACGTATAACTGGGGAGGCCCTCAATACTCAAACTCAAACTACGGTTTGTATGTACAAAAAAACAATTATTTTAAAATGCGCGAAATATCTTTAGGCTACAAATTACCTTCTGCAGTAGCTGCAAAATTAAGAGCTAAAAATGTTCAGATCTCAGCTTTTGGTAGAAATCTTTTCTTCCTTTACAGATCAATTAAAGACTTAGATCCTGAGCAAATGACAGGAGGATCTAACTGGATTAATAATGTTTCGAATGCCGGTACTTCTCCAGCAACTAGAACATATGGTTTAATGGTACGTGCAAGTTTCTAATAATATGAAAATAAATAACTTTTTTGTGATCGCAGGACTATGTACTGCATCACTAACCACAATAACTTCTTGTAAAAAAGAATCTTTCGATGATGTTTATCGTGACCCATCAAAAGTAACATCAACCTCTGTAGAAAAACAATTTTCTGGTTTACAATATACTTTTAGAGAACTCACTATTCCAACATATAGAAATTATTTTGTCACTTTAGCGCCAACTATTCATCGCTATACACAAATTATAGGTTGGGCAAATTCGGAAAATCAATTAAATCCTGGTGCAGCAGCAATAACTGATCGTTGGGAAAAATATTATCAAGGTTTAGCGCAATTCAGAGAATTAGAAAAAATTTATAATGCAGCTCCAGAATTGGAAAAAGCTGACAAAAAAATATTCTTTTTAGCGGCCAAAATATTCTTTTACGACCAAACACAACAACAAGTAGATTTACATGGTGATATTCCATGGTCAGAGGCAGGGAGATTAAGTACAAATGGTGGTGATTATACAGTTTCCTACCCTAAATATGATGCTGCAGAAGATATTTACAAAACAATGTTAGATGATCTAAAGGCAATCAGTGCTGATTTAAATTCATTAACGATTCCTACTGCTGTAGTAAATTCATTCAAAACGCAAGATTTGATTAATTCAGGTTCATTAGATTTGTGGAAGAAATATTGTAATTCACTTCGCTTAAGAATGTTAACTCGCGTCAACAAATCTTCCTCTTTTGCAAGCAGATCTAATCAAGAAATTGCAGAAATTATTAATAATCCAACAACAAATCCTATCGTATTGAAAAATGATGATAATATTCAAGTTGATATCTTTAATAACGCTTCTGATATTCATTCAAGAGATTTCTTAGATGCTTTAGAAAGCTGGAATAATAATATTGCAAGTAAAAAAATGATTGATCATATGGTTTCAAATGGAGATCCAAGATTACCATTTATGTTTGAACCTGGTGCTGGTGCAAACGGCGTTTTCATAGGATTAGACCAGTCATTACCTTCAGCAAATCAGACTACATTGATATCCGGAACACCTGCTAATCCAAGCACCATAGCTATTTATAACAGATCCACATATTCGAGAAATCAAAATTTTCCAGGAATTCTATTTACCGCATCAGAAGTTCAATATTTAATAGCTGAATTCAAAAATAATTCAGGAAATACTGCAGGAGCAAAGGAAAATTTCGAAACCGGAATAAAAGAATCAATTGATTTACAAAAACGCCTTCGAGCGATTTCAAACAATAGCTTAGTGGCTGCAGCACCTGCACCGTCTGATTTAGAAATTCAAAATTATATCACAAAAATAGGATGGGGAACGAATAATATTCAACTTATTGCAACTCAAAAATGGTTGCATTTCAATATTATTCAATCAACTCAAAACTGGGCTGAAGTAAGAAGACTAGATTATCCAACCTTCACATTTAGAGTTGAAAGTTCAGATCTCCAAAAAACAGTACCTGTGAAATGGTTTTTGCCACAATCTGAGCAAGCATACAACTTGGCTAACTACAATACTGTAAAAGACAAAGATAACGTTAATACCAAAATTTTCTGGGACGTTAATTAGAAAGACAAACCACTAGAAGAAAGCCACTCACGTGGCTTTCTTTGTTTTAGACTTTTTTATCAAGATGACTATTTTACAAGAATCACAAAAACTAATAAATAATCCTTCATTCTCTAAATCCAAAAATAACCATCGAAAGATAGAGAAGCAATCAACTTGATAAACGATAAAAATAAATAGAACAAAAAGCATAGATAAATTTGGATATAAGACTCAAATTGCAAAGCTTTAAAATTTGAATACATCAAATGCCAACATACATTAACTTTTTATGAATAAACTAGCCCTAACGATTGTCATCCTACTTATACTCTCTTCATGTCGCAGCTATCAACCCGTATTATTAACATCATCACAAATTTTCAAAGAAGGTCAGGTTTCTTTCAAACAATGCCATGCTTCGACAATTCAATCGATAGGTAAAGATAGCGTAATTGCCTCCTGGTTTGGCGGAACACACGAGTCCAATCCAGATGTCGTCATATGGACATCGCGCTATACAAATGGAAAATGGAAAACACCAGTTCAGGTTGCAGATGGTCATCTTAATGAAAAAAGGTATCCAACATGGAATCCAGTGTTATATCAGCATCCACAATCTGACACGCTATATCTCTATTATAAAATAGGACCAAACCCAAGAGAATGGAAAGGATATGTTAAATATTCGCTCGACAAAGGAAATACTTGGTCAACAGCAAAAGCCCTACCAGCAGGAGTTCTTGGGCCAATCAAAAATAAACCAATCACTTTAGACAACGGAATAATATTATCACCGTCAAGCACCGAGTCAAAAGATGAAATTTGGAAAGCACATATAGAGATCAGCAAAGATCGTGGAACCACTTGGTCGATCGTTGAAATTAATCATGAAAGTCCAGTTCAAGTCATACAACCCAGTATTTTACAACATAAGGATCGAAAAATTCAAGTATTATGCCGTAGTAAAGAAAACAAAGTCATGAGTTCCTTTTCCAATGATCATGGAAAAACATGGCAACCTTGGCAAGCTACAAATTTGCTTAATCCAAATGCTGCAACAGATGCCATACGTTTAAAAAATGGTCAGTTTATGATCGTTTATAATCCAGATCTTGCCGGAAAAGATTGGTGGGAGGGGCGTACTAAGCTTCGAGTAGCATTATCAAAAGATGGTCTCAAGTGGAACGACGCATTGATATTAGAAGACGGCCAAACTGGCGATGAATACTCCTATCCGACCATCATACAAGACCCACAAGGTTTGATACACATCACCTATACTTGGAACAGAAAAAGTATAAAGCACATCGTTTTAAAATAAAAAAGTAAGTGTGGCCAAAAGTGCCACACTTACTTTATCGAAAAGAAGCAAAGTATTTAGGCAGTTCTTTAAAATACCCTTGCCATTTCGAAACATCTTCTTTTTTTATTACAAATAATCTTTCTTCAATTCAAGAACCCCTTCAAGGCGCACATCATCCGATGCAGACCCGATCAGTAATTTAAATTTTCCCTTCTCCGTTTTCCACCTGTTATCCACAGCCCATAATTTTAGATCCTCTTTCGTGAGCTGAAAAGAAATTTGCTCACGCTTTCCCGCTCCAATATTCTTACGCTCAAAACGTTTCAATTGCTTTACAGCAGTAACAACAGAACTAACTTCGTCAACCACATACAATTGAGCCACCTCATCACCCTTCAGTAGCCCTTTGTTTTCCACATCAAAAGAAACCGTGCACACAAAATCACTAGCTCCCTCTTTCACATCAACCAAAAGGTTAGAATATTCAAATTTACTGTAGCTCAATCCATAGCCAAAAGCATATAAAGGTTTAGCCGTCATCTCGACATAATCATGATGTTTAGGTTTATTATGATTATAATGAACCGGTAACTGTCCTACAGAACGAGGAATAGACACGGGTAGGCGCCCTGCTGGATTGTAATCTCCAAAGAGCACATCAGCAATCGCCAATCCGCCTTCTTGCCCAGGATACCAAGCATTCACAATAGCAGGCACATGAGCCGAAGCCCAATTGAGATTCAAAGGTCTACCCATGATCGTAACCAAAACCACAGGTTTACCTAATTTTTCTAATTCTTGGATCAATCGCAATTGATCACCCATCATATCCAATGATACGCGATCAAAACCTTCACCACTTTCCATATCACTCACCGCATTGATATCCACATTAGCAGCACCAGTCGCCTGATAAGAAGTTTTAAAATCCCGAGCACTAGAACCACCTAGCACAACGACCACAACATCAGACAATTTAGCTGCTGCAACTGCCTCCTGAATATGACTATTCGAAGTGTCCCGAATAGCGCATCCTTTCACATAATCAATCTGAGTACCTTTTCCCACCGCAGCACGAATACCATCCAATACGGTCTTGACCTTCCCATCCGCTTGAGGCGCAGTATAATCCCCCAACTGATTATAGACATTATCGGCATTAGGCCCTACAACAGCGATACGCTTAATTGTTTTTTTAAGCGGCAAAAGATTACCTTCATTCTTAAGCAGTACAATAGATTCTTGCGCAACTTTTCGAGCCATAGCGCGATTCACTTCCGTTCCCACCTTCTTAACAACCAATTTTTCATCCACAAAAGGACGATCAAATAAGCCTAAATTAAATTTCATTCGCAGTACCCGAGCTACGGCAGTATCGAGCACAGCACCCTCAACAAGTCCATCCTTTATTGCCTGCTGCAGGTTAGCACCATACCCAGTACCACTCAAATCAACATCTAAACCAGCATGTAAACTCTGTGAAGCAGCTTCAGCACCATTAGAGGCAGTAGCATGTCCACCATTCAATCCCGAAATACTCAATAAATCCGAAACAACAAATCCATTAAATCCCCATTCCTCACGTAATATATCTTTCAGAAGCCAAGGATTTGACGAACAAGGAATACCATCAATACTATTATAAGCAGTCATGACCGAACCAGCACCAGATTTTACAGCCTGTTCAAAAGGATATAAATAATGTTGTCTTAAGGCCCTTTCCCCAATAGAAACAGCCTCACCATTATGCCCTCCCTCAGGAACAGCATAGGCCACAAAATGCTTAAGTGTCCCAATGATCTTATCCTCTTGACCAAGCATATCACCCTGAAATCCTTTTATCATTGACTTTCCCATCTGACCAATCAGGTAAGCATCCTCACCATACGTTTCCTCGGTACGTGACCAGCGCGGATCGCGAGCGAGATCCAAGACAGGACCATAGCCATTTTTACCACCCACCGCATAGGTTTCCTGTGCGATAGTAGCCGCCATCTGTTGAATCAAATTCGGATTCCAAGTACTTGCCTGTCCAATAGCTGTTGGAAAAACAGTAGCACCTATAGCCATATGACCATGTGGAGCCTCCTCCGATAACAACAAAGGAATACCCAAACGTGTGCTGTCCAACATATAACGTTGAATCGCATTCGTAGCACGAGCAGCTTCAACTGGACTCAATCCATTTGAAAGAGTCTTCTGTGTCCAAGGGTCAGCACGAAATGTTGCCCATAGCATACCAATATGTTGATCCTTTACCGCTTTTTTTAATTTAGCACTTACCGATATACCATCAGTTCCCTTATCATACATTTCCCAGCCCAATAATTTAGACAACTGACCAACTTTTTCATCAGTTGTCATTCTGCCCAAAAGATCTTGAACCCGTTTCTCAACAGGGATTTTACTATTTTTATAAGGGATTTGCTGTGCCTGTAGATTAGGAATGGTCAAAAATATCATTCCACTAAAAAAAATGCTGCTAAGTTTCATTCTAAATGTATAAAAACAATAAGTAGTCGGTTTGTAAACTACTAAAATAACGTTTTAGCTTTAAAAAAAAGCAGTCTTGTGAAATAATATCAACAAAAATACAAGACATAAAAAAGATGATAGTTCTACACGACCTTCAAACAATTTCTAACTTTTTAGAGCAGTTTACACAAAATCCTTTTTATGCCATATTATATGGCTAAGCCAGTATTTCTTATACAATACGGTCCTAATCGATTCAACTACTTTTTTACACCTTTAAAATAATATTTTACAGGAACAACAAACGCAGCCGGATTATTATTTTGAGAGGTAATGATCAATCGATTTCCCTCAAACGCTACGAGATAAGAAGAATACGGATCGCTATCAGAAAATTTGATGGTAGCTTTCTCTTTGTTGAAAGTAAAACCATTTGTATTTTTTCCTTTAAAAATACCTAGTTCAAACATACCCTCTTGCGCCGTACAACTTTTAGCGCCTTTATCCAACCGCATTTCATTGGATTCGTCCTGAAATAAAAAGAGATAGCTATTGTCCATTTCACAGTCATCCGGATTATAGTTGACCAGTTGATTTTCAGACCCCTCATTGACATGTATGGGTTGCCAGATATAGGTAGATAATATTTTTTGAAAGTCTTTCGGATCATCATAAATTGGCGTACCCTTATCTTTTGCACAATTTGTCAATAAAGAGAAGAGAACAATCGCATAGATCATTTTTTTTATCATAGTTTATCGTGTTAGTCCTATGATAACGTCACTCTTGCACAAATTGCTACAAAAAAGATGGCTAAGCACAAAAGTACCTGCTTATGAAGCTACAATAGCACGACGCAGAATTTCATTGATCATCATCCAACTCACCATTCATAATCTTGTTAATACGATCCTCCAAAACAGATTGATGCCAATCCTCTAAAAGTTTTTTAGTATGCGCAACGACATCACTACCTCCAGCTTCCATTATCCTCACCCACTTTTCACCAAATTCACCGTATGCTCTCAACGTATCTTCCGAATCTGTATACTTCAGAAGATATTCCATCATAAATAGATTAGCCCATCGATCAGGATCCAAGGGAAAACACATATACTGTGCAATATCCACCTGATCGATAAATGCCTGAAGCACCTCTTGCGGAGTAAAATTAAAAATATCGCAAAATTGCTTAAACTCTTGTGTAAGCTTAATAGTTTCTAAGTTTTTCATAAGAATAAATTTTAAAAGAGGTTCTAATTTGAACGATATACTACAAAATTCGTATAGTCCAGCGGCAAACAAATGGAGACTTATCAACCATTAAAGGCTAGTAAACTGAAGCATTAATTTTCATATAGTGATCTAACCATTCTTGATAAAAAACAGTTCGTTGCTGTAAATCACGACAAAAGAAATAACGCTTATCCAATTCCTGAATTTCCATAATAAGTAATCGACATTTCGGAGACTTTTGATATAGTTGATCACAGATATGACCATAACCGTCATAAACACGCATATACACTCCTAAAACTGGATTATATACAGCTTTATTTAGATGTAATCTTGCCAAATGCTCAGGTATAGCCACACATTCCATGATTCGGTTCAAAAACTGCGTCACTGAAATGCCGGTAAGAATAGATTTAAACAGTAAATCTTTATTCAACGTAATCGTATTCTCCTCATCAAGATAAATAACTTCCTTTAATTCAAGACCTTTCGAAAAGATATCATAAAGTCGATGAGTCAACAACTTACCTTTGCTTCTCTTTTGCGCATTGCTGTAATTTTTGTTTATGGACAATTTGATTTGACTTTGAATGAGCTTCACACCCTTATCTTGATCTTCTTTATTCAGTTTAATCTGTAGGACTTGATTTTGACCTTCATCTTCCTGACGCACATATTCAAAAGATTTAGTAACCAAATTATAAACCGAATGATCATGGAAATTTTGATCCATATAAGAAAAATGATTCACATATAGTTGCAAAAAATCCGGTACCGCAATACCAAAAAGTTCACAAGCATATCTAAAACTTGTTGGTATTACGATAGTTTCCGAATCCGTATTTTTCATCATGCTTTGATTTTATGTAATAAGAATTTTAGTGATACAGGATCTACCAATAAACAAAAACTCCTTGCGCTACTACGTCTTAATGAAACAGCTCCTAAGCATGTCAAATACTTTTGAGATATATAATAGATACAAAGCAACTATGCATCGATCCCGGATATACGTATTTACGCCAACAGGCTTTGGTTTCTTCAAATAACAAGTTTCCATTTATCCTTATATAATAAGGTTCCTCAAAACGCTTTTTCCCTAGCGAAAATCTTCAAAAAATTTAAATTAATATTCTCGAAAAATTTTCGCAGTCCCTAACTTGCTTCCACAATTCGTTGTTCAATAGATAAAACGACACCTTTAAGCAGTCTTTCGTACAGCTCAACAATAGCACGGGCCTGATTTATGATCAAAGTTTTGTGCTTTTCATCCATATCCATAGCAGGACTTTTCCACCATATATCTTTAGGTTTTAAAATAATTGACAGAATCAGCTTATTCAGATCATGAGTATTCATAATGCCATCTATAACATCTGTACTTGCAACAGCAGACCAGTCCATAAGATCCGAGAGATCCATATTTTTAGGAATATATCCAATGGCGCACTGCACATAAGTTTGTATACCGATAATATAAAGTTCACGTAGCAATAGCAAAGCCGTGTCAGGCATCAATTGAGGCGCATCTGTCATCGTCATCAACAAATTACGCATAACAGAACCAGCATTTTCAGAACAGCTTTTAATGTGCTCCAGTTGATCGCTCCAATCTATCTGTTGAGCTTTCAAATGCGTATGGAAAGTAGACTTTTGCCTTAAAATCCAAGATTTTTCCCAAACGATATTCACAAACCGACTTCCGAGTGCCAGATGCTTTTCCACATGAGGTAAATCCAAAAACACCATAGAAGCTCCAACATCACCAAAATTTCGCTGTCGAAAAGAAAATGGCAAGTTCTTCTTAGTCAGGACGACCAGATAAAGCTGAATTTTGACACCATCAGATTGATGAACTTCCTCGTTTTGAAAAGGGTTGCCTTTTGATAATCCAGCACTTTGATAGTTAACCAATAAAATTTGTTCGGGCCGATAGCTCGAAAAGATCTTATCGATAATGATATGAGCATCATCTTTGTACTTTTGCGGCCAAGGAAAACCAGAAAAATCTTTTAAAATAGGAGAATCTACAGCTATATTGTTATTCTGCTTGCGATCTACAACAGAGATTTTATCAACACTACCCCCCAACTGAGTAACCTGTGCGATGCGATCACTTTGCTTTTTACGATAGGCAGCTACACCATCATTCATAAAATCAACCATGTCATCCATAGCTTTTCCTAAAGCCTGACATTGTACCAATAAAAACTCAAATTCCTCTTCCAAAATATCGATACGATCCTTTTTTTTCGAATATAGATAACTGCTATCCAGCAGTCTGAGCAGACGTGTACTATGGACATCATAAGTAAAAATTTCGAAAAGTCCGGGCACTGCTCCGCGCATCACTTTCAGCAGATGTTCCAGATTTTGCGACTTCCCAATAGCCCCTCCTACCATGCTTTGAAACCCCTTTAACCGCAACATAACAAACTGATGCAACATGACAGTCGCCTGAAAAAAGTCCATCTTTGATCTAAAAGAATAACAAGCAACCATAAACTCGTCGGCCACCTTTTTTCCTTGAGCATAGTCCAACACAAACATCTCCATTAAACTATTTACAAGCTTATTGGATACCGTTGGATAACCTTTCTTTCCCGATTGATAAAGCTGATGCGAAGGCAGCGAAGCATAAGTATAATATAAACTTCCCTTTTTCAATTGACTGACCCAATCACTAGTCCAAATAACAGTAAAAGGAATCTCTGGCATATCCGCCATACAAAGATGAATAATAGGTGAAACGCTTCTGACAGAAACACCTTTGATAGGGTTGACAACTAACAGTAGATGGGGGCTTTTACGGCCCTCATCTAAAAATTGAAACAAAAAAATGCGATCGACGTCCATCCGCTGAACCAATCGATCAACTAAAAACTGAGTGTTAAGTTCCATAATCAAGTTTTATAAAAATTATTAAAATGTACAGATATTCTATACAAATGTAAAAATAATATTGAAAATAAAAAATAAATAATATAGATTTAACATACATTTGTTCATTTATTAAACCAAAATAAACATCAATTATTTACATAAACCGATTTAAACTATATCACATCCGTGTCTTATGCACATATTCAGTACATGTTTATCATAAGACCAATGATAGTATATGTCCTCTTGGTATGTAACAGTAGGTATTTGAATCTTGACAGAATGATGTAAACATATTATTTCCATGTTTAACTCGGACTTACCACGGATCTAACACGCATATACAACGGAGGGACCTTGCGTATCTAATGATTAGATCGTACTTTTCCCTAGTACCATGATCATATTACCTCGACATACGATACCGATATGCAGCAATATTGGCCTATAGGGATATCCGCTAATTGCATTTGCTCTAACTAACAATAAAAAGGAGCTCCATTAACAATTTTATAATGGACAGAACTCTCTATTTATAAATTTAAAAATGATTAATACTTCATCATTTCAATTTTTATAAAAATAATTAAAAGTCTGATTTTTAATTATTTATTTCATTAACTTCATCGATATGAATCATTTTATTAGCTATAATTATGGGATATATTGACGACGGCTATCTACGTGGGTCACTTGGAGGACTCGTACATCGCAAAGTAAATAACAAAAATATCGTCCAAACTAAGAGCAGCTCCAAAACCAGGCAAAGCAGGTGGACAGTAGCAGCTTCCATTGACTTTGGAAAAGCCAGCAAAGCGGGTTCATTAATAAGACGCACATTTAATGGCCTCCATCTGGGATTCCATGACAGTACGATGCATAATCGCCTCATCACTTATCTTAAACGTGTCATGCGTGCAAATGGGCAATACCTGGGGCAAAAAACTATACATCTTGGAAAACTAGACCGTTTGCTGAACTTCCAATTTAATGAAAAGTGCCATATGCATGATTTTCTCTACTTTGATCCCACCTTGAATATGCAAGTTGATCAACAGCTACAGATACAATTTCCGAGCTTTAATATAAAAAATGATCTATATAGGCCTCCTTACACCCATTCCATTCGTATCAAAATAGGAGTAGGGATCTATAATTTCGATACCCATACGGTCTTTAATATCGTAGAAAAGCATTTGGATCTTGATCTTGTTAACGGACCAAAAGTACAGGACAAACATCAATTTTTAATTGACTGCACTGCAAGACAAGCCCAGTCAGCTATTGTAGCGATGAGTATTGAATATTATGGAGTGATCGCGGACAGATTTATACTGCTAAATCATAAAGAATTACATCCAACGGCCATCATAGGCGCATTTGCAGTCTAAAATTTGGACTAGCAACTAAACATATAACATGATAATGGATTTGTATCAGCATGAAAGTCAGCATCGACCAGACACCATGAGCGATGATCGCTAAAGCACAGCTATCATCGCTAAATTTAAGGAGCAGATCAATCCCTAGTAGGTATCCCTTAGATGATGATGTAGACATACAAATTGAGATCTTAATCTAATATAAATTTCGTATCTCGCCCCAATCTCACATCAAAATTTATGCTGACACTTAATTCATTCGCCTATTATGATATAAAATAACTTAAAAACTGTTTTGCGCTACATGGAATATTTTTACTATCTTACGTCTATCTTAAGACCGTAACCGCTATGATGAAGTCCTTGAAAAGAATTCTATTTGCTTTTTGTCTATTTTTCATATTTACGACTGCACTTTTTGCACAGCAGAATTCAAAAACACAATGGTTTAGCCACGACCGTTTTGGCATGTTTATTCATTGGGGACTTTATAGTGCAGCCGAAGGATTGTGGAAAGGTGAAAAACTGCGCTATGCAAACAATTATGCAGAATGGCTACGCTATCGTAATCGGGTCTCCAAAGAGGAATATGGTGAACTGGCAAAGCGATTTGTATGGGATCAGATCAATCCAGAAGAATGGGTACTACTCGCCAAAAAAGCTGGAATGAAGTACATCATCATGACGGCCAAACATCATGATGGAGTAGCGATATGGGATACTAAGATCGGTGATTACAGCCTAAGTAGATTAAGCGGCACCAATCGAGATATCATCAAAGAATTAGCTATAGCATGCAAGAAGCATGATATGAAACTTGGATTTTACTATTCACATTGGATCGATTGGGAACATCCGTATGCATGGAATCATAACCAAGAATTGACAGGACATGTTACCGACCAACAATATAATCAATACTGGCAGGAAAAAGTAATCCCACAATTGCGCGAGCTGTTAACAAACTATGGCGATATCGCACTGATGTGGTTTGATATGTGGATTCCATATAAAAAATCAATTATTAAAAAGCAACAGCTGCAACAAGTCGTTCAACTCATTCATACCCTGCAACCGAAGTGCTTGATCAATTCCAGACTAGGTTTACCAACAGACGAAAAAAATATAGATTTTGAAACATTCGGTGACAATCAGTTTGGAACTACCTATGTTGACCATCCATGGGAAACTCCCGGTACAATCGCTCACTCTTGGGGATACAATGGACAAGAGAACGAGTGGAAATCGACAAGCCAGATCTTCAATTCATTGATATCAAATGTCAGTCTCAACGGTGGCTATACTTTAAATATCGGACCACGTGCAGATGGAACACTACCCTATGAGAGCATCTCCAGACTTGAAGATATAGGCAAGTGGCTCCAACGACAAGGAGAGAGCATTTATGGTGCCACTGGATTGGATTTAAGAGTCAATCAGCACGATTGGGGCTACCTCACAACAAAAACACATGGCAAGCAAACACAGGTGTATGCACAGATTTTTAATTGGCCCCTTGATCGGATATTGCGGATATCTGGAATAAAATCAAAACCTTCACAAGTCTCCGTTCGAATTGGTGCATCTGAAACCTCTTTAAAGTTTAAACAGAAGAGTGGATTATTACATATACAATTGCCAGCAAAACAACCTGATCCTTTTGTATCGACTATTTCGCTGACCTACAATGAACCCTTACAGCTCGATAAAGAGATCGTAGCGGAATCTACATTTGGAGGCTTTGCTTTAAATAGTACAAATGCACTTCATCAAGATAAATTACAAATAACCAAATATGACGGCAAGAGGCCACAGCATATTCAGACTAACAATGAGACGATCGAATGGATGATTGATTTTCCTGAAGTAGGTGTTTATAAAGTGGATATATCTGCACATAATCCGAATAAAATCTTCTCGACTATTTCAATTCAAATAGGGACACAATCCATAACTGAAAAACTAGAGTCAAATGGAAAAATGGTCGTTGAACCCAATGAAAACAACTACACAGACGAGTTTGTCAATACCAGTTTAGGGTCTATTAAAATCGATCATACGGGCCCGCAAAAGATATCATTCAAGAAAGAAGGAAGTGAACATCTTTGGCTGAATAGCATCTGGATAGAAAAGAAAAATTAAAAAAAATCAATACAACATCTAAATATAATACCGAAATGCTCAATTTTAATCATTAAATTGAATAAAATGTGCACTTTTGCATGCTTCAATATTAAAAGGCTTTCTAACTTGATCCACGAATGGAACCTGACTACCACGCATTGAACGAACAGTACTCCTACCCGATAACTTTAGGGATTGAGGGCTTATTAGCGCTTGATAAAGATGGTTATATGCTATCCTACAATGAGCAAGTCAAGCTTTTATTACCTATAGACAAAATTGGCAATAAAAAATTTCAAGAGGCCTTGATTTTTTATGCTGTAGAAGATCAGCGTATCATCCCTACTGAAGAACTCTCTTTTTATAATACATTACAAACCGGTGAAAAACAGATTGATCATAATTATGGCATAATGACAGAAGAAGGACATCTTAAATGGCTCTCTTTTAGCTCTAAAATAGTACCCGAAAGATCTGACATGCATATGATTATCGCCATTTGCGATGTGACCAGATTAATAACAGAAAATAAAGACCTGCTCGAGAAAAAAAAGCATCTTCAGCTTCTTGTCGCTTCGCTCGACGATCTTGTATTTGAAGTAACGAAAGAAGGTGTTTTTACAAACTATTGGACGAGTAATTCAGATCTATTATTTTACAAACCCGATGAATTTTTAAACAAAAACCTAAAGGATTTATTTCCACTACCGATTTCTAAGAGAGCCTTAGAATTGATTGACAAAGCACTTACCTTAAATAAGGTTTGCAAAATGGAGTTCATATCCAACTTCGACACCCATAAGGGGAAGTGGTACAAAATGAAAGTAATGCCTATTCATTTAACCAAAGACCGTGTTGCCATTGTGGTATCCGACATTTCTGAAAAAGTAGAATCACTAGAAAAAATAAGATTTAACCAGCATAAATTTAATCAAGCATTTCATTTCTCCGGCCTAGGCATTTCTCTGACCAATTTACAAGGCAATTGCATTGAAGCAAATAAAACCCTAAGCAAAATCTTGGGATTTTCACAAGAGGAATTGTCTACCATTAATTTTTTAGATTATACACACCCCGACGATCTTGAATTTGACTATAAACAAAGACAAAGACTTGCCAGAGGAGAAATTGATAGCTTTACTTTAGAAAAACGCTATCAACACAAGCTAGGGCATTACATTTGGTGTTCTGTTACAATTTCAGCGGTTCACAATCAATTTAACGAGCTCTCTTTTTTTATCGTTCAGCTACAGGATATATCCGATGCTAAAAAGAACCGCGAGATTCTCGAACGACAAAAACATGAACTTGAGCTGGTAAAAATTGAATTGGAAACAAAAGTTAAACAGCTGGAAGATTTCAATCAGATTGTTGCCCATAACTTAAGAGGACCTGTTAGCAATATACATATGCTCCTTAGCGAATTGAAAGATGAAAGTAACATTGATGTTAAAAATGAATATTTAGATCTTTTAAAAACCAGCAATGATAGCTTGACCGATACATTAGAAGAATTATCGGAGATATTGGAATTACGAGAAAATACAAATATTTTAAAAGATAACTGTAATTTTTCTTTGATTTACACAAAGATCTACAGTCAATTTATCGGCGAGATCCAAAGTAAAAACGCCCAACTAACAGCCGATTTCCAAGTTGAAAACATCCACTATCCTACAAAGTATTTGGAAAGTATTTTCAATAATTTACTCAGTAATGCTTTAAAATTTACAGATCCAAATATATCACCTCAGATTCATATCAGAACCTACATTGAAGATAACACCCCCATTTTCAGCATAGAAGACAATGGCATAGGAATTGACTTACCTAAGTATAAGTCACAACTTTTCATGTTTCGAAAAGTATTTCATCGTGGTTTTGATAGTAAAGGTATCGGTCTATTTATCACAAGGTATCAAGTTGAAGCCCTAGGTGGTAAAATAGACATTAAAAGCGCTCCAGGTAAAGGCACTACTTTTTTAGTGAGATTTCTAAAAACAACAACATGAAAACTTCTAATTCCACAAAAAAGAGCATGATAACGGTAGTGGACGATAATGCCATTCTACGTGTTATTTTTAACAACATGATTAAAAGCTTTCCAGATTTCCCACTTGAGATCAACCTATTTGAAAATGCACTCGATGCATTGGATTATTTTGAAAATAAAAAACAACAGCAAGATATGACTCCAGAAATCATATTCGTCGATATCAACATGCCATTTATGACAGGTTGGGAAATGATGGATAAATTAGAACATTATGGTTCGGATTTTTTAAGTCAAATGAACATATATATTATCAGTTCATCAACCAGTAGAAGCGATCAGGAACAGATAGCACATTATCCTTTTATCGACGGGTATTTATTGAAGCCGATAGATAAATCGAAACTGTACGAATTGATTCGTCAACTAAATTCCGAAGTATAGGAAAACGTTACTCATCAGAATCAGCTGCCTCCAAAAAAAATGCATCACAAAATAGTTTTTGTTGATGTTAGATTGATATATCCACCAGCTTAATAATCTCAAAAAAGACCAGAAAAATTATTTTTCTGGTCTCTTTTTTAACTAGCTGACGCTTGACTTGGTATCAGTGTTATACCAACTTACACGCTTCAGTACCAACTGATGCGCACAAAACGTACATTAATAAACCGACAATTCATCAACAAATAACCAAGCTGCAGATCCCGCACCTGTTGATCCTGATGGGATTTGATTCAAATGCTGAACTTCAATCTTTACATATTTTGCCGTCTGCTGATCAAACTGTAATTTGATGGTTCCTTTCGATTCGGAAATCAACTCTTTTCCCACCTCTTTTACAAGCGTAAAATTTTGATTGTCGTTGGATACATAAACTTTTACCGACTGCGGATAATAAATCCAGCTCGCATTTTGATCTACGACATTCAGTTCAACATTTGAAAATGTCGTTGCTGTACCAAGATCAATCGTTGCTACTAAATCTTTGGCATTAAAACCTAGCCAATTTTTTTTGAAATATTGCTTGTTTCCATAAACACCATCGACCAAGGTCGCACCACCGCTTCCATAATACGCTTCACTTGGTTCATGCAGCAATTGGATCGATTTTCCAGTCGATTTACTGATAACAAAATCCTGTTTCAATACCGATCCAATCATCCGATCAACAGCAAAGTTTGCCGCATTGATGGTTACTGTTTTATCGACTAAAATTGGACTTATGTAAATTGGACTTTGGATATTCGGCTCAGTTCCATCTGTTGTATAACGTATCGTTCCATCGTTCTTTATTGTCGACAATTCGTAGTACATCTTTCCCTCCTTAGAAACAATGCTGCCATTTAGTTCAAAAATAGCCTTACTATAATTGATGCTCTTACGATCAAGATAATTAAACTCATGGATGACTCTTTTCTCAAAAGACTTATATTGGTCAGGATTGGATGTACCCCAAGCCACTTCGGATAAAGCTAGCAATCGAGGAAAAAGCATGTACTCGACGTGCTTAAAATTTGTAATATATTCGGTCCACATATTCGCCTGTGGCCCCAAAATATGTTTCGCTTCTTGCGCACTCAATTCTTTAGGAACTGGATTAAAAGAATATACTTTATCCAAACGCAGTTCTGCATTAAAAGCTAACGGTTCAGATTGTGGATTTCCTTGATAATAGTCCAAATACATATGACTTACAGGAGTCATTATCGCATCATGTCCCGTCTTAGCAGCATGAATACCACCTTCGATACCTGTCCAACTCATCACCGTAGCATTGGGAGCCAAGCCGCCTTCTAAAATTTCATCCCAACCGATGATACTTTTACCTTTTGCATTGATATATTTCTCCATCCGTTTGATGAAGTACGATTGCAATTCAAATTCATCTTTCAATCCCTCCTTCTTAATAAGATCTTGACAGTGTGCACAGGCCTTCCATCGTGTTTTCGGAGCCTCATCACCACCGATATGGATATAATGACTCGGGAACAAAGTAACGACTTCATCGATTACATCTTCCAATAAGGAAAAGGTTTCTTCCTTTGGACAGTAGATATCATCCATGACACCCCAAGATGTTCCTACTTTAAACGGTCCACCGGTACAAGAAAGTTCAGGATAGGCCGCCAAAGCTGCTAGCGCATGACCTGGCATCTCGATTTCAGGAATGACTTCGATATGCAGCTTTTTTGCATAGGCTACCACATCTTTTACCTGTTCCTGTGTATAAAATCCGCCATAGCGACCATCTTTTGTCAATTTGGAATCTTTCACATCTTGTGTTACCGCTCGAAAAGCACCAATTTCTGTTAGCTTTGGATGACTTTTAATTTCGATACGCCATCCCTGATCATCGGTTAGGTGCCAATGAAATTTATTCATTTTATAGCGCGATAAATAATCCAAGAATGATTTGACCTCATTGGCAGTAAAGAAGTGTCTGCTCACATCAAGATGAACCCCTCTATATGTAAATTTAGCATAATCCTTGATTTCCAATGCCGGTATACTACCTTTTGTCCGATGCTCCTCTACAAGCTGTAATAAGGACTGCACAGCATAAAAAGCTGCATCTTCTGTAGATGCAGAAATGACAATACCTTTAGCATCGATTTTTAATTCATAATAATCGTGCTGACCTGCCACCTGATGATTTATTTTCTGAAAACGTATCGTTCCCGATTTTTTAAGATTAACTTTTGATCGCAATACACCTTCCAGTTGATTAGCTAAATATTTAGCCTGTGTTTCAAATGAGCCCGTTCCGATCACAAGATTACCTTGCAAAGAAAATGAAGGCTGTTTTAGTACTTCCACATGTTGCGGCATCGGAATGATATATTGCTGTCCGAATGAAGATAAAGAACAGAAGAAGATAAAACTTAAAAATAGGATTTTACGCATGATATGATTTGGTCTTTCAACAAAAATAGGATTATTTTCAAACAATTAAAACGTTATAGCACATCTATTTTATAACAAAAAAGGAGATCATATAATCTCCTTTTTTATGCTAGTAGTTATGCCGACCTATTAAATCGCTGCCGTTTTATCTTTTAACCATGCTTGCTCTTCCTCATTTAATCGACTCTTCAGTTTATCGAAAACCCATTGATTATACTGGTTCAACCAGTTGATATGATGTTGGTCTAATAAGGTTTTATCAACTAGATCTGTAGCGATATAACAGATAGTCAGCGTCTCAAAATCCATAAAATCACCAAATATAGAAGACTCCGCATTTCGCGATAAAACCAAATTTTCGATACGGATACCATGCTTTCCTTCGCGGTATAAACCAGGTTCAATAGAGCTGATCATCCCCGATTCTATAGCAACATCAATATTTGCAGAGTTGAAAGTTTGCGGTCCTTCGTGCACATTCAAGAAAAATCCTACACCATGTCCAGTTCCATGTCCATAATTGCGAAGTGTGGCCCAAATCGGGCGACGGGTGATCGCATCAATCTGATAACCTTTAGATCCTTGCGGAAATATGGCCTGACTACCTTCTATAGTTCCTTTTAATACGATGGTATAATCTTCTTTTTCTTCCTGCGTGATCTCACCCAACGACACGACACGTGTGATATCTGTGGTACCCGTTTGGTATTGGCCTCCAGAGTCCACGAGTAACAATCCTTTTGATTTTAACGTATAGTTGCTCTCAATAGTTGCAGAATAATGTGGCAATGCACCATGGTCTAAATAACCAGCGATGGTATTGAAACTAATATCATTAAAACCAGGTTGTTCCTCTCTAAACTCCTGTAATCTTGCTGCAATAGATATTTCAGATTGATCACCTTGTGGTACCGCCGTTTCCAACCATTTAAAAAATTTGGTCAGCGCAACGCCATCATTGATCATGGTTTCACGCGTATGTGCAATTTCCACTTCATTCTTCACTGCTTTTAAAGACGTCGAAGGATTGATTTTTTCAATAATATTAACCGCAGCAGGTATAGCGTCGTAGATCGCAAAACAGGTTCTCTTCGGATCGATCAATATGGAATCGACCGCTAAATGGCTAACCTGAGTATATACGTCTTCATAAGGTTTCACCTGCACCCCCGAAGATTGTAAACTTATTCTTGTATCCTCATCCAATTTAACAGGCTCAATGTATAAGATAGCTTCATCAGCTGTTACATAAACAAAACCTAAAACAACTGGATTACAAGGAACATCACGACCACGGATATTGAGCAGCCAAGCGAGATCATCTAGAGAAGATATAAGATGCGCCTGCGCTCTATTCTTGACCATGACAGCACGTACTGCAGCTAATTTAGATGTTGTTGATTGTCCTGTTGTTGTATCCGCCAATAAATATGCTTTTGCAGTAGGTAAAGAAGGTCTTCCCTCCCAAAGCGATGATAATAAATCAACGTGACCGTCAACAATAATATCAATAGGTTTTAATATATCTTTTACCGATTGTGCGACTAATAAAGAAGCTAAATTTCCATCAAATGCAACCTTTGCTCCTTTCGCTAATTTCTCGCCCAACCATTCTGCATATTCGGCATTGCCCTGAACTTTTAATTTTACCAATTCAAATCCAGTCCCAGCCAATTGTTCATTTGCTTGAACAAAATAACGGGCATCCGTCCATAAACCTGCAAAATCTTGTGTGATCACTAATGTTCCTGCTGAACCCGTAAAACCCGAAGTCCACGCAATACATTTATAACGATCTGGTAAATATTCACTTATATGCGGATCAGAAGAAGGGATAATGTAACCATCAACACCTTGATCTTTCATCAGACTTCTTATTGCCGCTAGTTTTTCTGAATGCGTCATTGTTTCTCTAATTTGATCATGCAAGTTAGGAAAATTTGAAGAAGTAAACCACTAATCGATATTTTTACGTCTATGGTTATTTTGTCAAAATAAGCTATTATATCCCGCATCACCGTACCAAGCTAGCGTCCTGTAAAAGGGAAAAAGATAACTTTCTTCGGGGGCAGGTATATAGCTTGACAGCCCTGAAAAATTAGTAATGGGTTTACCTAAGAAAGTGGGGGTATTCGCTTTAAATATAATGGCCTTGTCGATCGCAGACTTAAAAGACAATAACTGGTCCGATGGAAGATGTTTCTCAAATAGATCTAAAAAATCATATGCTTTGACAGGAGTATTAGGATCTAGATCTAAGCGCTGTACATTATTTCTGTTTATCGCCGACAAGAACTGTGGATTTTGCGACAACAATTGCGCGGTCTTGTGTGCGAGCCGGGGCAATTGCTTAGTATCTACCAGCGAAAAGGTAGCAGACTGCTCCAAACCTATTTTTTGTTGATAATACCCGACATATGCTTTTGCGATTGCGGTCAATCCATGTTTAACATCACGATCAAATAATAAGGAGTTGATCTGATGGTATGGCATGCCGACACTCAATACTTCAGTTGGCGATGCGAGGATATAGGGTGCAGCCTCACGAAGTTCATATAACACTTCTACAGATGCCATAGAACAAGCATCAAAAATAAGAAAATCCAACCCTTGAGGTAAAGCTGATTGAAGCTGCTGTACATCCATACGGCTAAAATGATCATCGCCAAAAGACCTAGTACCCAATTTACCAAGATTCGCAGGAACCCAGTTGGTTGCATGAGACCATAAAATAGCTCCATACGAATGCGACGGAGAGAGACCCTTCATATCCGCAAATATGATTTTCATCATCTCTGGATCGGAAGAATCATGATCACTATATGTTTTAAGAACCTTACTTTTAATCTCTGGACTAGTATCGTACTGAATTTCATATATTTTGGGCTGCTGACCAAATAATCTGGCATAGACCAACAATTTACCGTCGATACCCACAAATCCTTCTTCCATCTGATTGAGATTTTGATATGCTTCAGATGATAAGCTATTGTTTGCAGCCATATAGACCATCACCGTACGAGAAGCTATCGGAGCAATGGTATCATCCTCTCTCTTTGCGCAGCTCGTGACATAAAGTAAAACAAAACAACTATATAAATAAATTAAACTACGCATGTGTAACGTTAAAATAAAATCTAATATAAATCTTAAAAAAATAGACCGAGGTAGGAAAAATATTGAGAATACCTAAATTACGGATAAACAATAAACAAGAAGAGAAAGGGATCCTCTTCTTGTTTACAACTTCATGTATTAATCAACCCTATTATTTTGTACCGACAAGTTTGATGTCATCAATACGGTAACCATTTGTATTGTCTGTTTCTTCGCTAGAGAATTCGAGTGTGATGCTGTTACTATTTGCAATGCCTGAGATATCAATAGTTGAAAATGTATTTGCTTCAGCACCCAGTACTCCTGTAGGGACAGCGAGTTCTACACCATTAACACGAACTTTTACCCCTGTCATTGGCAAGCTCACTGCGTTACCAGCTAATTTATAAGATAACTTCAGATTGGTAACGCCGGCAGCATTAATTCCTTCGATTTTAAACCCGGTATCTTTGTTTGCTGGTAGCCACACATGTCCATTTATTGTTGAAGTAGCACGCACATCTGCATATGTAGCTGTGTAGAGATCCGAATATGTCACGCCTGTTGCAGTATAACCTGCATAGGTACCAATTCTATCCTTTTTTGATGCTTTAGGATCAGGATCACCAAAAGTTTCCAAGAAAAGTGTTTCTTCTTTTCCTGGATCAGTAGGAGTCTGACTGCCATCGATGTCTACATTTACAGATCCCCCAGGTACAGTTGTCCAGTCTGTAATAGTACCATTGCCGGTTACTGCGACTTGGTTACCTCCATCATTTTTCAACAAAACAATATCGTAAGTATATTTCTTACCTGCTTCAAAGGTCGTATTAGCTGGCAAAGTCCATTTAAAGGTGCCTGATGCTAATGTAAAAACCAACTCTTTAGCAGAAAAATCACCAGGAAGCAGGATTGCTTCCACCAACTGTGCATCCGTTTGTGCTGTAGTTTTTGCTGTAACATTCTGCACAGCAGCAGCTCCGCTCAATATACCGGTCGCTAGATCTAATGCTGCTGTAGTATTGACATTACGGTAGACCACCTGTAGTCCATTTACATCTGTCAAACCATTTCCTGGTTTAACAGCTAATGCGACTTTAGTCAGTTTATGATTAAAAGTAAGATTAGCAGCTCCACTAGCTTTTGTCAAGCCTGTTGCATTGTTGGAGTAGAGCACATCAATAGCAGCTGGAGCACTCTGATCTGCGACGGTGACAGGCAATATCGCTCCTTCAAGATTTGTTGTATATGGATAGTATGCAATAAAATCTACTGATCCTGTCTGTGGATAGTTGATGATATCTGCTCCTTGTCCAGAGAAATTACCATTACCGCCAGTACTATATTTTTTATTGGCGGCTAATGGATTAGACAATCCATCACCTTGTTTCATAAATACACCTACAGCATCGTCAGCATCCCAAGCATTACCTGTGACACGTGTAGCTACGCTACCCGCAATCGAAGAAGTAAATTGCACCTGTGCGTTATCATTTGTTCCCAAATCGCGATAGTCATCGTTCTTACAAGAATGTCCTACAACAATCAGTGCCAGTGCAGCACCTAGAAATTGGTTCTTTTTCATGTTTTTTATATCTGAATAATTGATTTAATAATGTATGATCATATCGCTATTTACGCCATATCTGTGTATTGATAGTCGATTTAGTTTCCTGATCTAATGCAGGGAAAAATGTAAATCCAGTTTCTTTCTCCAGAGATTCAACCGTCACCGTATAGCTCATGTAATCTGTATTAGTCGGCGTCACATTGTTCATACGAAATCCTATAGTATAATAATCGGAACCTTTTTTCATAGCCAATACTTTGTAATAATATTTGGGTTTTGCGACATCTTTCCCAGAATTATCCTTCACATAATCGACGACCTTGTCTGTTGCGGTCGTGACCATCGCACCCGTCACTACATACATGGTATCTACTCCCGACTGGGTAGTCCAGGTACGGACTTTATTTTCAAGATCAGCCCATAAACCTTGATTTAAGGATCTATTCTGCGGCGTCATATTTGTATAATAGAACGTGGATGCATTTTCAGCGAAATCGTATGTCCGGTCTCCGCTCGGTAGCTGATGACCACGGTCGAGCAATAACGTCGCATTATTGGGATATCCCTTTTCGAGATTTGCTTGAAAATTTGATGAAAATGCGGGATCGTAGGCCCACACATCTGTCCGTTTCTGACTTCCGAGATAATCCTTGCTTAATGGATAAGCTACCCAATAAGCCACCTTATATTCGGTATCATACAACATGGAGTAATTTCTCTTTGTAGAAGACGACATTTTGAGATTGTACTTGACCGTGCCACTTTCTGATATTACCGGCAGCTCCATATAGGCTGCTGTAGGTTGCGGAGTAACAGTTCCGTCCTTCCCCAGTGTGATGTCATACTGATATCGGTAACCCTTTTCATAGCTTTTACCTTCACCTATGCTCCAAGTGTAAGATTTCCCATCGGCCTTTGTAAATACGATTTTATTTTCTGCCGTAAGTGTACCTGGGTAAATTGTCCATTCGACGATCATTTCATTCGTCGAATTCTGTGACACCCGAGCAGCAATATCTGTGTTTGTATTACCTTTTATCCATTGTCCCGAAGAAAGATTGAAACTCGCTCTCGATGGCAGGGCTATAAAATCAGCTTTTAAACCCTGTAGATCCGCTCCCTTAATTTTAAGTTCCAGTTTACTCATTTGTCTGTCAAACGATAAGGCTACCGGACCTTGCCCCGAAGTCAATCCTGTTGTATTTCGTGCTACCATGAAATCAAGTTGAGCTTGATTTTCCTGATTCTTGATGTCTAGTGAAGGTGTTAATGTACCATGCTCTTGATAAGGATAATATGCAACAAAACTCACTTTACTTCCTCGTGGAAATTCTAGCGAAGCCTGTGCATTTTGAGGTGAAAAATTACCATTACCAGGAGTTGTGTATGGTTGGTTAAAGCCATTGTTTACAATAGAAGCTTCGTTTAAAGCCATACCATTTTGGAACATAAAAATTCCAATGGCATCATGGGCACTCCATTGAGTTCCTTGAACTCTTGTTTGCGGAAGACCCGCAATTTTACTTGAAAAATATACCTGATTGGAGGTATACTTTGAAATTAGGTCAGTTTCCTTACGGCATGAAGAAAACATTAAAGCCACGCAGCCTAGCACATAAAGCCAGTTCTTTCTCATCTACTTAAATTAATATAATACCCAATAGGAGGTCGATTACGATGAATCAACACTCAAAATTAACGTTCCAAAAATAACATAAGGTTAATGCATTTTTAATATTTTATTAAGTTTTTTATCAAAAGATTTAATAAAATCAAGCACTGAACATCTGCAATTATCACCTAAATACGAGATCAATCATTAGTAATCAACTTATTAGAATCTATCATTCATCACAATTAATGACACGAACATAACTTAGAGCCATTTTTTTAGATGAAACATATTGATAATAGCGCGGAGCACAGAGCGGAAGATTATGGATTTTTATATTTAGCTAGCAAGAAAAAGAAAAGCATGACAACAACAGTCAAAACTTAACTTATTATTAATTTAAATCCATGATTTACAACGAAATATTATCCGCTTGGGTAAACATTCCAATATGTCATATTGCTTTTAAAAACATAAGGACACGACCGATAAGCCGTTTTTGAGCATGTCGGATCATATTCAATATAACAATTCTAAATCAAGGAGCACTTCCATTTTTATGAAAATAGGCATAGATCCTAGTTAGGTTTACAGACAGGCATAGAGAGGGGTATTAAAGTATTACTTTTTGACTTTCATATTAAACATTTCTGAGCAAACAATAGTATCTTTATGAAAACAGAAAAGATTATCATTAATGAAAACCAGTACAACCTTAACCCTTGTTAGTATTTGCTTATTCCCGTTACTCCATACATCCGCATTCTCACAATCCGCATCAAAATCCAAAATTGAAGCAGCCTATCGACAATTTGAAAATGATCCCTCATTAAAAAATGCAACAGCTTCTTTGACCGTATTAGATGCAAGTACTGGAGCACCTATTTTTGAACACAATCAAGATGTGGGCTTGGCTACTGCGTCAACGATGAAAGTCATTACTTCAGCTACCGCATTTGACATTTTGGGAAAGGATTATAAATTCAAAACACTTTTAACGTACACAGGAACTATTCAGGCAGATGGTGTACTAGAAGGCGATATTATTATTGAAGGATCTGGAGATCCTACTTTAGGAAGTAGCCGCTATCCCGAGTCAACGGAAGAACAGATCATCAACAAATGGATATACGTCATTCAAAATGCAGGTATTAAAGAAATAAAAGGCCGTATCATAGGTGACGACACACGTTATCAAGGGTACAAAGTGCCTGGAGGTTGGATCTGGTCTGATATTGGAAATTATTATGGTGCCGGTGTCTCTTCACTTAACTGGAGAGAGAATGCAGTAGGTGTGGTCTTCTCTCCCAATGATGCGATCGGCAAGCCCGCTCCTATTAAAAATTTGACCGCAGATCTTTCTTATCTCAAAATTATAAATGAGGTGACAACAGGTAAAAACGGATCTGGTGATCAGGTATATGCCTATTCGGGCCCCTATGCTTCTACCATCTACATCCGCGGAACTTATGGCTTAGACCTTAAAAAGACTATTGAGATTTCCGTTCCCGATCCCGCATATGATGTAGCCTTTCAATTAGAAAAAGCACTGGATCACGTCGGGATCAAAACAGCAACATCAGCAAGTAACGGTCAAGTTCTTGCCGGAACAACGATCGTAAAACATCACTTAGACACGCATGAGTCACCTGATCTTGCTGCCATTGTTTATTGGTTCAATCAAAAGAGCATCAATCTTTATGGCGAAGCACTCTTAAAGGCAATTGCTTATCAAACTGCACAAAAGACAGAAACAAGCGAAGGTGCATCTTTGATACAGAAATATTGGGAAACTAAATTAAAGATTAACAATAGCGAACTTAACAATCAAGATGGATCAGGTCTTTCTCCTCAAAATAGAGTTACGACAGCAGCAATGACCAAAATCATGCAGTACGCTCAATCGCAATCCTGGTTCCCCGAATTCTATAAAAGTTTACCAGAATATAATAATATGAAGATGAAAAGTGGCACCATCGGAGGTGCATTGGGCTATACTGGCATCCAAAATAACAGTTCAGGAGAGAAATATACCTTTACTCTTTTAGTCAACAATTATTCCGGATCAGCCACCGCCATGCGCAAACGAATGTTCACCCTTCTTGATGTATTAAAATAAATTGACCCTTCAGAATAAATTTTTGACTATTTATCATTTCTTTCTCAAAAAAAGAATGATACATTTGTAACCTTAGTTTAACAAACTAGCACTATATAAAAGAATTAAAATGAGTAATGTAAATCGTAAACAAGCGGCATTAGACTACCACTCCATGGGTAGACCTGGTAAAATAGCTGTTGTGCCAACAAAGCCAACAAATTCTCAAAGAGATTTATCGCTAGCTTATTCACCAGGTGTTGCTGAGCCTTGTTTAGCTATCGCTGCAAATAATGAAGACGCTTACAAATATACCGCAAAAGGTAATTTAGTTGCGGTAATTAGTAATGGTACAGCCGTATTAGGTCTTGGTGATATCGGTGCTGTAGCTGGTAAACCAGTTATGGAAGGTAAAGGTTTATTATTTAAAATCTTCGCTGATATTGATGTTTTTGACATTGAACTTGACACTAAAAATGTAGATGAGTTTGTCAACATTGTGAAAGCAATGGAACCTACATTTGGTGGTATTAATTTAGAAGATATTAAAGCTCCAGAGTGTTTTGAAATTGAAAGACGCTTGAAAGCTGAAATGAATATCCCAGTGATGCACGATGATCAACATGGTACAGCTATTATCTCTTGTGCTGCTCTGATCAACGCTTGTGAACTAATCAATAAAAAAATTGAGGATGTAAAAATCGTTGTAAATGGTGCTGGTGCTGCTGCTATTTCCTGTACTGGAATGTACGTATCTGCTGGTGCTAGAAAAGAAAATATTGTCATGTTAGACAGTAAAGGTGTGATCCGTCGTGATCGTGAAACATTGGATGCGATGAAAGCAACTTATGCCACTGATCGTGATATCCATACCCTTGCTGATGCTGTAAATGGTGCTGATGTATTTATCGGACTTTCAGCTGCAGACGTATTGACAGCAGAAATGTTATTGACCATGGCTGATCAGCCGATTGTATTAGCTATGGCTAATCCTAACCCAGAGATCGCTTACGATTTAGCAGTTGCCACGCGTAACGATGTGATTATGGGTACAGGACGTTCAGATTACCCAAACCAGGTAAACAACGTATTAGGCTTCCCTTATATCTTCCGTGGTGCTTTAGACGTACGTGCTACTGCTATCAATGAAGAAATGAAAGTGGCTGCGACAAAAGCGATCGCTGATCTAGCTAAACAACCCGTTCCTGAAGAAGTTAATCTAGCTTATAACACCAACAACCTAAAATTCTCTGCGGATTATATTATTCCAAAACCTAATGATCCACGTTTGATCACTGAGGTTTCTGTGGCTGTAGCGAAAGCGGCAATTGCATCGGGTGTTGCAAAACATATCATCGAAGACTGGGATAAATACAGAGAAACACTTCGCAAGAGATTAGGTCAGGATGATGCGATCATGCGCAATCTGACCATGGCAGCAAAACGGAATCCGAAACGTGTTGTATTTGCTGAAGCAGATAATTACAAAACGCTTCGTGCGGCACAAATCGTAAAAGAAGAAGGTATTGCAGTTCCTATTTTATTGGGTAAAAAAGGAAAAATCAATGCGTTAATTAACGAATTCGGTTTTGAATTGGCTGATGTACAAATCATTGATCCATTGGAAGAAATGGAGTCAGAACGTGTCAATGAATATGTTGAACATTTATTTGTAAAAAGACAACGTCGTGGTCTTTCTAAATTAGATGCTAAAAAACTTCTAATTGATCGCAATTACTTTGGAGCAAGTATGGTTCAATTTGGAGATGCTGATACATTGATCTCTGGATTAACAAAGAACTATGCCAATACCATCAAACCTGCGATCCATGTTATCGGTGCTAAAGAAGGTAGCCGTATCGCTGGTATGTATATGATGTTGACCAAAAAAGGTCCGATCTTCTTAGGTGATACTACGGTCAATAAAGAGCCTTCTGCAAAAGAGTTGGCAGATATTACCGTATTATTGGACAAAGCTGTTAGAAAAATGAATGTAAGCCCTCGTATTGCTTTACTTTCTTATTCTAACTTTGGTTCTAACGAAGGAAATACACCAACTAAAGTACGTGAAGCCATTAAAATCGTTCACAAAGATCATCCAGAAATTGTTGCTGACGGCGATTTACAAGCAAACTTTGCTCTGAATAGTGATTTGTTAGAAGCAAATTTCCCGTTCAGTACATTGAAAGGACAGCCAGCAAATACATTGGTATTCCCGAATTTAGAATCAGGTAATATTGCCTACAAATTGTTACAAGAAGTGGGCAATGCAGAAGCTGTGGGACCAATCTTACTGGGTATGAACAAACCTGTTCACGTATTACAATTAGATAGTTCAGTTCGCGAAATCGTGAATATGGTTACTATTGCTGTAGTCGATGTACAGTCACATGAAAAACAAGGTAATTAATTCTTTTTCCGTATCGCTATGTATGCATATTTTAACGGGAAATTAGCACATAAAGCCCCCACTCACGTCGTTCTCGATGTGGGTGGAATTGGCTATTATATCCACATTTCCTTAAATACATTTTCCTTAATAAAAGACCAGGAGCAGTGTAAGCTATTCATCTCTTTTCAGGTAAGGGAAGATGCACATACGCTCTACGGATTTGCAACTGAAGGAGAAAAGAAGTTATTTGAAAATCTGATTTCGGTATCTGGCATCGGTCCAAATACAGGACGTATGATTCTTTCATCCAATACTCCAGAAGAAATTCAATCTGCCATTGTCAATGGTCAGGTTACGCTCATTCAGAAAATAAAAGGTATTGGTCCTAAAACAGCACAACGCTTGATTTTAGAATTGCAAGATAAATTGAAAAAACAAGGTGTAGAATCCCTTTCAACGATTCCGATGGCACAGTCTCTACCAGACGAAGCACTATCTGCTTTGGTCATGTTAGGTTTCACCAAAGCTACTTCTGAGAAAGTATTGAATGCTGTGATTCAAACAGATCCAAATCTGACAGTAGAGGGTATGATCAAATTGGCCTTAAAGAAATTGTAATCTGCTAAGGAAAGAATTTTTATATTTTACAAGCGCTATTATTCTGTTAACTTTGAGCAGCATAATAGCGCTTTTTTTATGGCAGAAGATTTAACAATAAACAAAGGAACGAAGAAAGATCAATATATAGGCTTAGTTCCTCAAATCAGAGGTTTGGTTACAGGTGAGACCAATCAAATAGCTAATCTTGCAAATATTGCTGCGGCACTGAAAGAACAGTTCAATTTCTTTTGGGTGGGTTTTTACTTAATCGAGGGTGAACAGCTGGTGCTCGGTCCATTTCAAGGACCTGTAGCCTGTACACGTATTCAATATGGTCGTGGAGTGTGCGGCACTTCCTGGAAAGAAAACAAAACCATAATCGTACCTAATGTGGAGGAATTCCTTGGACATATTGCTTGTAGTTCCCTATCAAAATCAGAAATCGTCATTCCGATATATCAAGATAATAGCATCATTGGCATATTGGATGTCGATAGCGATGAGTTAAACGCTTTCGATGAAATTGATGCTCAATATTTAACTGAAATCGTTTCTTTACTGTCATAGACAGGTTTGACATCATTTGAATGCCCAAACCTTGATCAATTTATCATCTCCTGCTGTCAAGAAATATTGACCTCCATCAATCCAAAGTCCCGTATTGATGGATAGCGTATGGGAGTCATAAAATTTATCACGGTTGATCACTTTAAGCAAAGAAAATGTTTCCTCATCCCAAATTTTGAATGATTTGTCACGGCTTACTGTTGCAAAAACAGGATAATTGGGGTGCGGATAGATGCCATATACGGTAAACATATGGGGCACAAAACTGTATTGCTCTTTTAAACTCGCAACATCAGATATTTTAACAGCAGCATCTCTTGCCCCACTAATGAGCTTAAGGTTATTACGCGAAAAGATAAGACTTGTAATGGGCATGCTGTGCTTTTGATTGGCAAGCAAGAAATGATAGTCTTCTGCAGAAAATAAAAAGATATCACCGTTCTTATCTCCAAATGCAATTTTCTTTTGATCATGCGATAAGGCAATGGTCCGAATGGTATTTGATGAAATGGCAAATTCATATATTTTTTTATAATCCTTCAGGCACCATACACTCGCGACACCATCCTCTCCTACGGCTACCAATTCATTTTTAGCAGGAATACTCTGAAGCGCAAAAATAGCTTTATTGGAGACCATCAGATTGGTTATTAATGTCTGATTTTCCACATCAACAATCATCACCTTCCCCTCACGAAGTGCGATGGCAAGATAAGATGTATTGGGTATTAAATGCAATGCATAAATCGAAGAACTAACTGCACATAAAATGCGTTTGAATGTTCTGTTTTGAGAATCCCATTCAACCACACCTTTATCATTGCCCCCAGAAAAAAATGTATGCGCAAAATATCCTTT
The DNA here is from genome assembly GCF_023273895.1 of Sphingobacterium sp. PCS056. Taxonomy (NCBI): domain Bacteria; kingdom Pseudomonadati; phylum Bacteroidota; class Sphingobacteriia; order Sphingobacteriales; family Sphingobacteriaceae; genus Sphingobacterium; species Sphingobacterium sp. PCS056. The sequence continues at coordinate 522,775 of NZ_CP096883.1, forward strand.
TTCTAAAGCGAAGATGGGATTTTGATGTCCTGTTAATGTTGCTGCTAGCTCTATTTCGAATTTATCCATAATAAAAAATTGCCGTATACAAACTTAGATAAATTTACTTTTATATCATGATTATGCTATAAAAGTAAATTTATCTGCTATTTTCTGAAAGCACACCTCAGTGCATCTTTATTATCTTCAGCTTCCACCAATTCTTGGAGTAAAATCGCGTAGAATATAATTCATGTGACCCTAATTTTATGCTGTATTTTAAAATTAGCGTATTATTGATGTCTGCTTTCTAAATTTTTAGCAATGGTCTCCAAAGAAATACCTTTCTCACGTAATAGAACCAACAGATGGAATAATAAATCTGAGGTTTCATTGATAAAATCATGCTCAGTCTCTGTCAATGCTGCGATAACAGTTTCAACAGCCTCTTCACCTACTTTTTGCGCGATCTTGTTAATTCCTTTTGAACGTAAACGATTGACATAAGACTCGTCAGAAGGAAATTCATAACGATGCTTAATAATACGTTCGAGCTCCAATACGAAATTTTGATTAAATTCTGTATTAAAACAGCTGCGACTACCGGTATGACAAGTCGGGCCTGCTGGTCTTGCTTTAATTAATACCGTATCTTGATCACAATCAATATGCAATCCTACCACTTCTAGAAAGTTTCCACTTTCTTCACCCTTAGTCCACAATCGATTTTTACTTCTCGAAAAAAAAGTAACGCGCTTTTCGGCTTGTGTTTTTTGCCATGCTTCTTCATTCATATAGCCGAGCATCAACACTTCCAATGTTTGGGCGTCTTGTACAATCACTGGGACAAGTCCGTCACTTTTTGAAAAATCTAACATTTCTATTTTTATATTGTATGGAAGTCTTGAGTAGGTTAACTTCATAGCACTCACGCTCTAAACCTACTAACGATCTAACTTCCCTAACTATCTAACCTTCTCCCCCTCTAACCTGCTCACCTTATCTTACCACAATCCCATTGCTCCTTAGCGTATCTTTTAATGCTGGGATCAGTATTTCCCCATAATGAAATACCGAAGCTGCTAAAGCGGCATCAACATTGGCTTGTTGAAATACATCCACAAAATGCTGTTGATTTCCCGCTCCACCAGATGCAATTAAAGGAATCGTAATCGAATCATTGATTTTTTTCAATAATCCATTATCGAATCCGTTTTTTGTACCATCATGGTCCATAGATGTCAGTAAAATTTCACCTGCACCCCGCTCTTGCGCTTCGCGAACCCAATCTTCAGTCTTTAGTTCTGTTTGGATACGCCCCCCACTTAAATGAACAAAATTTTGTCCTTCTAGGTACCGCGTATCAATTGCGACAACAACAAATTGTGCTCCAAAAGCTGCAGCGAGATCATTAATTAACTGGGGATTACGCACTGCTGCCGAATTGATCGAAATCTTATCCGCACCCGAATTTAACAGTATCTCAGCATCCTTCATTTCGTTAATTCCACCCCCGATTGTAAATGGAATATTAACTTGACGAGCCACTGCTTTCACCAAATCGATCGTTGTTTTACGGCCTTCATGTGTGGCCGCAATATCTAGAAAGACCAATTCGTCTGCTCCTTGTTGGGAATATTGCCAAGCCAATTCAACAGGGTCACCTGCATCACGTAAGTCAACAAAATTGACTCCCTTTACTGTTCGACCATCTTTAACATCAAGACACGGAATTATACGCTTTGCTAACATCCTTAGAAGTTAATTAACGATTTCAGATTCCAATCTTTGATTTCTTCAATGGTAATCCTATTCTCATAGATTGCTTTACCAACCACAACAGATTCCATCGTTCCCAATGCGTTTAAATTGCTAATATCTTCCATAGAACTAATACCTCCAGATCCTATTAATTTGATAATTGGGGAGTGATCTAATAATTTCTTATACAACTCAACTCCTGCACCACCTAATTTACCATCTTTACTGATATCAGTACATAAGAATCTATAAAAGCCTAATGCAAGACATTTATCGATATACTCAATTAATTTGATCGGAGATGACTCTAACCAACCGGAATACTTAATCACCTCGTCCAATACATCAATAGCGATCACGATATGATCAGCATATTTTACTTTGCCTTCGTTCAAGGTACTCAACTCTTCCAAAAATGATGGATTAGTAATTGCTTGCGTACCTACAATAACACGGTAGATACCAGCATCCACTAATTCCTTAACTTTATCAATACTGCGAACACCGCCACCGTACTGAATTTTCATTTCTGTTTTTTGAATGATGTCAAATAAATATTCTTGGTTACTAAAATCACCTTTTGCACCGTTAAGATCAATGATATGTACCAATTCTGTACCATTTGCATGATATTTCTCAATCTGCTCTTCTAAACTGATCTCATAAGTAGTGACGTCATTATAGTTTCCTTCTCTCAAACGAACAACTTTCTTATCTAATACGTCAATAGCGGGTATAATATACATTGTAAACTTTTTTTATTTGCTAACTTAATTTTGAAAAATTCAATAATAACTGCTCCCCTACTTTTCCGGATTTTTCGGGGTGAAATTGTACACCGTAGAAATTGTCCTTCGCTATAGCGGCCGAAAATGGTAGTCCATATGCACACATCGCAGCAGTGTATGCTGTATCATATTCAATGAAATAGGAATGTACAAAGTAAAAATAAGCATTATCTTCTATATTGCTGAATAATGGATTGTCATTTCTAATGGATACGCTATTCCATCCCATATGGGGAACTTTCTCTTTGATTTTTTGATCAAAGTGCAAAGTCTTTAAAGGAATGATGGAGAGTAGGTCTGCATTTCCTTCTTCAGAAAAATCGGTCAGCAACTGCATTCCCACACAAATACCCAATACTGGTTTTTTAATCGTATGAATACATTCTGCCAATCCAGAAGCACGAAGTTTTTGCATTGCTGCCCCCGCATGTCCTACTCCAGGAATGATGATGCGGTCGTACTGATCTAACTCCTCTTCCTGATTGACCATACCATAGGTAAGGCCCACGCGCTCTAAAGCTGCTGTCAATGAAAAAATATTACCAGCTCCGTAATTTATAATTCCTATCATTTTTATTGTTTTTAGATCTGAGATACCAGACCGCCAATAAGAGACAATAGCTATACTATTCCCCTCTCCTCTATTTCTACAAAACTCCTTTAGTACTCGGCAGCTCCATATAATCAGCATCACGTCGTACTGCTTTCTTTATTGATTTGGCAAATGCCTTAAAGATCGCTTCTATTTTATGATGCTCATTGTCGCCTTCAGCTTTAATATTCAAATTGGACTTTGAAGCATCGGAGAATGATTTGAAAAAATGGAAAAACATTTCTGTTGGCATATCTCCAATTTTCTCACGCTTAAATTCAGCTTCCCATACAATCCAGTTACGTCCACCAAAATCCAGTGCGACTTGTGCAAGACAATCATCCATTGGTAAAGTGTAAGAATAGCGCTCGATACCGCGTTTATCACCCAATACCTTCAAAAATATTTCTCCTAACGCTATACCTGTATCTTCTATGGTATGATGCTCATCAATATGTAGATCTCCTTTTGCTTTGACAGTCAAATCGATCGCACCGTGACGTGCTATTTGATCTAACATGTGATCAAAAAAAGGTAATCCTGTTTCTATATCTGCTTTACCCGAACCATCTAAATTCAATTTGATATAAATATCGGTTTCATTCGTCTTACGATGATGTTCACCGGTACGTGTACCCAACTTCAAATATTCATAGATAGACTTCCAATCGGTTGTTTCCAAACCTATTGTTTCACTGTCGATCAGTACATTCTCCAAAACACCAAGATCATCATTATTGCGTAACCAAATGGCTTTGGCACCTAAATTTTGAGCCAATTTCACATCATTTACACGATCACCAATAACAAAAGACTGCGCTAAATTGTACTTTGAAGGATCAAAATAATCCAAGAGCATGCCAATACCAGGTTTACGCGTTGCCGCATTTTCATGAGGAAACGTGCGATCGATATGTTCTTTCGAAAAAACAACTCCTTCTGCTGCAAATGTGTCTATAATAAATTGATGGACAGGCCAAAAATTTTCCTCTGTATGCACTTCAGTACCTAGACCATCTTGATTGGATACTAATACTAATTCGAAATCTAATTCTTTCGCGATGCGTGGAAGGTATTGCAATGCACCAGGGTAAAACTTAAGTTTAGCAAAAGAATCAATTTGTTGATCCTCTGGTTCCAAAATTAAAGTACCATCACGGTCGATAAACAATACACGTTTGAGCTGATTAGGCATTATTTTAAATATTGAATGTGGTTAATTTTTCTAATAATATTTGGTTTTCTTCTGGTGTGCCAATGGTAATGCGCAGACACCCTGCACACAGTTCTACCTTCGAACGGTCACGAACAATAATACCGTGCTCCACCAAATGCGTGTAAACACCTCTTGGATCGTTCATTTTTACTAAAATAAAATTTGCATCTGAAGGGGTGATATGTTGCACCATTTCAAGTTGCTGCAAAGCTTGCACCAATTTCTCGCGCTCTTCAACGGTTTGCTTGATCCAGCCATTGACTTGATCGACATGTTCCAACGCTTCTAGTACGATGTCTTGTGTCGCTTGATTAATGTTATAAGGAGGCTTTATTTTATTGAATACCGCTATAATTTCGGAACTGGCAAAAGCCATTCCCAAACGTAAAGCAGCTAGTCCCCAAGCTTTCGAAAGAGTTTGCAAAACGACCAAATTTTGATATTCAGCAAGTTCTTGAGTGAATGATTTTATTGGAGAGAAATTGATATATGCCTCATCCACTACAACCAAACCATCAAAATTATTCAAGACCGTTTCGATATCATGACGGTTGATACTGTTTCCTGTAGGATTATTTGGTGAACAAATAAAAATCAATTTGGTATGTTCATCAATTGCATCTGCTATCGCTGGAAGATCTAATTGATAATCAGGTGTCAAATTGACCTTGCGAAAAGCAACATCGTTGATGTTAGCTGAGACCTCATACATACCATATGTAGGTGGCACTAAAATCACATTATCGATCCCCGGATTACAGAATGCACGAAACAGGATATCGATGGCTTCATCACTTCCATTACCTAAAAACATATTCGCTGCAGGAACACCTTTGATCTGTGACAACTTATGCTTTACTTGATGTTGAAGAGGATCTGGATAACGGTTGTAGTTATGCGCTAAAGGAGAACCAAAAGCGTTTTCATTGGCATCAATTAATATTGATGCTTCCCCCTTGAATTCATCTCTAGCAGAAGAATAAGGTACGAGATTTTTAATATTTTCCCGTAATAGTTTCGTTAAGTTGAATGGAGTGTCCATTAATTTATTAAATTTTAAATCGTAAACTTAGATAAATTTGCTTAGATACACAATCATATTTGCGGATGTAAGCAAAATTATTCGGTAGCATAGCTCTTTAATGTATCTTCTAATAGGTGCTGTGACGACCAGTTTTCCCTAGGTTTTTGAGTTTTTTTAATAAAAAGAAAATCAACCGATATCATTATACGCTAAACCATTTTCCTTCTTGAGATAACATGGTATCCGGGAATATGGATTGCGCTTCTACTAATAAGGGTTGTAAATCTTTATATCGTGCAGAATAATGCCCGAGTAACAATTTGCTGGCATGTACTTCTTTTGCAATTTCTCCTGCCTCTAAAGCCGTGGTGTGAAATGTTTCCTTTGCGCGATCAACCATTTCATGGAGAAAGGTAGATTCGTGATAAATCAATGTCGCATCCTGAATATAAGGCAGGTAGTTCGCTGTACGAACGGTGTCAGAACAATATACATAACTTCTGGATAATGGTGCTGGTAAAGTAAAAGCATCAGCTTTGAATACCTGTCCATCTTCACGGACATAGTCTACTCCATTCTTTAACAATTGATAATAGGCTACCGGTATTTTTGCTTTTTCGATCTCCTCTACGAGAAGGTGCCGCGAACGCGGTCCTTCATCAAAACGAAATCCCGTACATGCAATACGATGTGTCAACGGAAAAGTGCTTACTTTAATGGATCGATTTTCAAAAATTACCTGCGGTTCTTCAGCCGAAGTTTCATGAAAGATCAGATCGTAGCGAAGTATAGTCTCCGAGTATTTGAATTGGACTGCAAGAATCTCATCTAGACCCTTTGGCCCATATAAATGAAGATCACTCTTGCGTCCTATCAGGTGCATGGAGGACAATAGCCCGACTAAACCGAGATAGTGATCCCCATGCAAGTGACTGATAAAAATATGATTAATCTTATTGCTTTTAATTCCATAGCGCGTCAATTGCATCTGAGTACCTTCTCCACAATCAACTAAAAACAATTGTTCATTGAAGTTTATGACTTGACTTGTTGGATGCCTATCGTACATAGGCGTAGCGGAGCTATTACCTAAAATCAAAACTTCAAATCGCATATTACTTTTCTTTCTCGCCTCTATAATCCAGTTCTAACTCATGTGCAAAAACACGATCTTCGGCATCCTTAACCGAATTAACAATGATAAATCGGGTTTGCAAATGTGTCATTTCCAATACATCGAGAACTTCAGAGTCTAAATTTGCAAGAATAAAAAGTCCACCACTTGAATCACAAAGGCGATTCGCCAATAGCGCTAGACGAATACTGCTTTCATCTATTTTTCGCACATTGGATAGATCTAAAATGATATTACGCTGACCAACCGTATTTCTCAGCAGAAATTCACCTTTCAGTTTTACGGCTTTTTCTGCATCAAGGTTATCACAAAGCGGTTCTATCACAATATAACGGTCATGCTTATCAATCGTATATTTCATAATTTAGATTCTTTCAATTAATACTTTAATTGTTTTAAAGCCTGTGCAACATGACGTTCAACACGGTTTAAAACGTCTTCCTCATTTGGATAGACAAACTTTTCGCCTACAATATGCTCATAAAGTTCGATATATCGTTCAGAAATTGATTTTATTATTTCATCTGTCATCTCCGGCACTTGTTGTCCATCTTTACCTTGAAATCCATTTTCAATTAACCATTTACGAACAAATTCTTTGGACAACTGTTTTTGCGGTTCACCACTTTCTTGACGTTCGGCATAACCTTCTGCATAAAAATAACGTGAAGAGTCTGGTGTATGAATTTCGTCAATCAAGATGATTTCGCCATCTTTTTTTCCAAATTCATATTTCGTATCGACCAAGATCAATCCTCTTTCCGCTGCGATTTCTGTACCACGTTGAAATAACGCTTTTGTATATTTTTCCAACTGGATATAGTCCGCTTCGCTAACGATTCCTTGAGCTAAAATAGCGTCTCTTGAAATATCCTCATCGTGACCTACAGCAGCTTTGGTAGTCGGAGTGATAATAGGTTCAGGTAATTTATCATTTTCTTTCAGCCCTTCTGGCAATGATTCACCACATACGGAACGCTTACCCGCACTGTACTCACGCCACGCATGACCCGATAAATAGCCGCGAATCACCATCTCTACTTTAAACGGCTCACACATGCGACCAATAGTCACACTTGGATCTGGAACAGAAACTACCCAGTTTGGAATAATATCTTCAGTTGCTTTCAAAAATTTAGCTGCGATCTGGTTCAATACCTGACCCTTGTAAGGAATAGGCCTTGGCAACACGACATCAAATGCCGATATACGGTCGGAAGCAACCATCGCCAAATATTCATGTGCAATGGTGTACACATCACGTACTTTACCTCTATAAAAAGCGGTTTGATTTTCGAAATTAAAATTTGTTTCTTGTATTGCGTTCATATTATGAGTGGATAGTCTTTCACTATCTCCATTTTATTATTGACTATTAAATATCTCCGTAAGCTTCTAAAATACGTTTTACCAATTTATGACGTACGACATCTGCTCCACTTAAATGAACAATATCGATTCCTTCAATATTATCCAGCAACCTGACAGCTGTTGCTAGTCCAGATTGGTTTTTTCTCGGTAAATCAATTTGCGTTACATCGCCAGTGACAATAAATTTTGCAGTTGGCCCCATTCGGGTCAAAAACATTTTCAATTGCATATCTGTCGCATTTTGAGCCTCATCCAGGATCACAAAACAGTTGTCCAAAGTACGCCCACGCATAAATGCCAATGGGGCAACTTCAATTGTTCTATTTTCCAAATATCCTTTCAATTTTTCAGGAGGAATCATATCGTCGAGTGCGTCATACAATGGACGAAGATAGGGATCCACTTTTTCCTTCAAATCTCCAGGTAGAAATCCTAAATTTTCACCAGCTTCTACCGCCGGTCGTGTTAGGATGATACGTTTGATTTCTTTGTTGCGCAACGCACGGACAGCTAAGGCAACAGCTGTATAAGTCTTGCCTGTACCTGCAGGACCAATTGCAAATAGGATATCACTTTTAGAAATGCTATCCACCATCTTTCTTTGATTTGGTGTACGGGCACGGACGATAATCCCATTTGGACCATATACGATAGGTTCCGCACCGATCGAGGCCGCTTTTTCTGCTAACAACTTTTCCTCTTGTTCTGCAGATCCAGAGGCTGCCTGCATCAGATTTTCCAAATCCATCAAAGAAAGTTTGTTGTACTTTTCCAAATGGCTGATAACATCGTCAAAGGAATTTTTAAAAGATTCGAGTTGTTTTTCATCACCCAGCACTTTCATTTCATTGCCTCTAGCGACAATTCTCAATTTGGGATATTGCTTTTTTATATAGTCAAAGTGCTCATTTTGAGCACCCCAAAGTATCGCTAGATTGACATCATCCAATGTAATTTGCAATTCGTTCAAATCATTCAATTTAAGGTGAATTATTTCCGTAATGGTAACATACTAACAACCATCAACCAATATTCAAAAATACAGTATTAATATGAATTCTGACAGCAGAATATACAATAAAAATAAAAAAAAGAGTTCATTATTTATTTTTATATTGGTGGCTATCAAGATTAAAAAGTCAGTTCGTAATCGGAGCGTATGGAATATGATGATTGTATTTATTTTTATCAGAAGACATTACGTACTTTTGTGTACCTTTTCTTTTTTTTGAGTTAATTTTACATTAATTTTGAGGTTTTGGTTGATAGATTAAATCCATAACAAAAAGAAATACAGGGTATATCATAAAGGGAAATAAACAAGAATGGGAGTTATTACATTAACAACAGATTTAGGACATAAAGATTTCTATCAGGCAGCATTAAAAGGCAGTTTGATATCGGAACTCCCCGATGTCCGAATTGTTGATATTACGCATGAAATACCTGCCTTCAATATTCCGAGAGCGGCATTTGTATTGGCTAACGCCTATCATTATTTCCCAAAAAAAACGGTTCACATTATCGGGATAAACACATTATTTCACGAAGGCTCGCGCTACGTAGCAATGCGCTATAACGATCATTTCTTTGTCGGAGCTGATAATGGGATATTCAGCTTGCTTTTAAATGGAGAACAACCTCAGGAGCTTGTCGAAATAAACCTGATTCAGGATCTTCGATACCTGCATTTCCCGCTGGCGGATATATTGACCAAATCGGCCTGCCATATCGCAAAAGGAGGTAAATTGACTGACATTGGCAATAGCATTGACCAAACAGTAGAAAAAGTGACCTTACAACCGATATTCGACAACGACACGATTCGTGGCAATGTCGTTTATGTAGATGCATTTGGAAATGCAATCACAAATATCTCTAAAGAACTTTTCAATCGGGTTCAAAAAGGAAGAAGTTTCACCTTATATTTTAAAAGAAGTGAAACCATCACCAATCTTTCTTGGAATTATAATGAAGTAACCGAAGGAGAAAAACTATGCTTGTTTGGAATTAGCAATTTTTTGGAAATCGCCATGAATAAAGCCAATGCAAGTCAACTATTGGGCTTGTTTGACGATGAGTCACATATCATCCGGATCGAATTTCACAATTAGTTGCTCCATGGATTATTAAACTTTTTCACGATTCATCTGTCTTACACGAAGGTTTTAAAAATATCTTAATATGCAGTCATTAAAGCGACTTTCTGTTCTTTTTCTCTTTTTAATAAGCTTATCTGCCTCTGCTCAAAACGCAGACTCCACTTCCTTTGAAGCACAACGAATGCGTGTCAATAAGCTCATTGAAGACCGAAAGGTAAAATTTGGAGAATATGATATGAGTTTGGAGAAGAAAACAGGAATATTTGGACTGTTTAAATCAAAAGATGATATGCAGAAGACCATCGATATTTTAAAAAATATCGTCATCACCGACAATAATATCTTTCTTGAAACACGCAGACTTATCAGCATCAAAGATGATGAAAAACAAAAATTTCAAAACTTAGCTTCGGAATATGATAAGCAGGTTTCAGCCTATATGGCGACCATCAATAAACTGCAAAAAGAGAACGAAAAGCTCAAAAAAGAACGTGACAACATAGATTCCAGCGATAAAAGCACAAATATTTTTCTATATATCGCCCTAGGTATCATAGCTGTACTGGGTTATTTGCTGTATCAAAACCAAAAAATTACTAAAGGATGATAAGTGATTGACCTAGAGTGCTTATTTTTGCAGGTCTCAATATTAAATTGATGGTCTATGGCAAGAGGATTTAACAGCGGAAATAAACAAGAAGAAGAACTACCAAAACCGAAACTTAATAAGGAATTATTTAAAAAAGCGGCACAAATTCTTTCATATCTAAAACCTTTTAGAACGAAGTTTTTGTTAGGTATGCTTTTTTTAGCTCTTTCTAGTTTAGCTATGCTGACGTTCCCAGCACTTTTGGGTGCTATGATCGACGCCGCGGAAGGAAGACAAACCTATAAATGGCTCCCTGCAAACGTATTCGAAATCGGCTCTATCGCTTTCGCTATCCTCACCTTTACTTCAATCGTATCCTTTTTTAGAATTCGCATTTTTGTTGAAATAGCAGAAAAATCTCTTGCTTGTATACGTAGAGATTCTTACCAAAAATTAATGTCTCTTCCGATGGAGTTTTTTGCAAATAGGCGCGTTGGAGAACTAAACAGTAGACTGTCTGCAGATTTAGCACAGATACAGGATACCATGACCACTACATTAGCTGAAATCTTGAGACAATGCATCAGTTTATCATTTGGCGTAGCTTTATTGGTTTTTGTGTCGCCAAAATTGGCTTTAATGAATCTTTGTATACTGCCGATACTCGTTGTTACAGCCATCGTTTTTGGTAAATTTATCCGTAATCTCTCCCGTCAAGCTCAAGATAAATTAGCAGAATCAAATACCATCGTTCAAGAGACCTTACAGGGTATTAGTAATGTTAAAGCTTTTGTAAATGAATATTATGAGACCAAGCGTTATTCAAATAAGCTCGACGCAGTTGTCAAATTAGCAGTGCGAGGGGCGACTTACCGTGGCGCATTTGCTTCTTTTATTATCTTCTGCATATTTGGAGCTGTCATTGCCGTCATTTGGTATGGTTCGACGCTCGTGTTTCTGGGAGAAATGTCTGTTGGAGATCTGACCACTTATATCTTATATTCGATGTTTGTTGCCGGTTCGATGGGAAGTTTTCCAGAGCTATACGCCAATATTCAAAAAGCTTTGGGCTCCAGTGAACGCGTTTTGGAAATCTTAAGTGAGGAACAAGAGCCCATCACGATTGATGAAACTTCTAAGGAAATCAGAAAACACTTTCATGGTGACCTGACATTCAATAATGTATCCTTTTCTTATCCAAGTAGACCAGATATTAAAATCTTAAAAAATATCACTTTTCATGCTAAAGCGGGACAAAAGATTGCTATCGTCGGTCCAAGTGGTATCGGAAAGTCGACCATAGCTTCTTTGGTGTTGCAGTTTTATAAGCCCGATGGCGGCGAAATACTTTATGATGGCATGAGCAGTGAAGAATATTTACTGACCGACATCCGCAATCAAGTCGCTATTGTACCTCAAGACGTTCTTCTTTTTGGAGGCACCATTCGTGAAAATATTGCTTATGGCCGATTGGATGCCGAAGCAGATCATATTATTACTGCTTCAAAACGAGCTAATGCCCACGAGTTCATCATGAACTTTCCCGAGGGCTATGATACACTCGTTGGTGAAAGAGGCGTCAAATTATCTGGTGGTCAACGCCAACGTATCGCTATTGCCCGTGCTTTATTAAAAGATCCAGCCATATTAATCTTAGATGAAGCAACTTCATCACTGGATTCTGAATCTGAGAGACAAGTTCAGATGGCATTGGAAGAACTGATGAAAGGCAGAACTTCAATTATAATCGCACATCGACTGTCTACAATTGTAGACTCTGATCAGATTATGGTGATCGAGAATGGTACCGTCTCTGAATCGGGTAATCATATCGAACTGATGAGCAAAGGCAGTGGGCTCTACCATCATCTATACTCCTTGCAGTCAAAACAAAAGGTTCAAATGTAAAAATTTGTTAATTAAGTATCACTCTCAAAACTTTTCTCTTACTCAGCTGTTTATTTGGTATCATAGTTGAATGAACTACATTAGAGAATATAAAATATGAGCGATATGAAAAATAAAAATGGATTAGTAGCATTTGCGTTAGTAGGTTTAGCAGCAGGTGCTGCAGCATGGTATTTATTAGGTACTGATGACGGTAAAAAACAATTAAGTCGTGCTAATGACGGTATTAAAGATCTAACTCGTTCTTTAAAAGACGTATCAAAGAGAGAAGCAAAGAGAGCACGTAAATTAGCAAATCAGGCTTCTGAAGAATTACATGCTTTAAAAAACAAAGCTACAGAAGGTTTGGGATCATTAAAAGATAAAGCTTCTGATGAATTTGATGCTTTAAAATATAAAGCTAAAGAAGCAGGCAAAGAAGCGTTGAACAATACCAATGGAGCGGCGCATAAATTAGCTGATCACGTTGATGATGCTGTTGATGCAGCAAAAAGCAAAGTTGATAAAGCATAATACTTTTTAAATTTACTTCCCCGTTGCACTATTCACTCAGCATATTACAATTCATTTGTATCTTTGTGCTGTATGAATTTACTACAACAGGTAAAAACTTTAGTCTATAAAGATGCTATTTTAGAATGGCGGTCTAAATATGCCATCAATAGCATTTTACTATATGTAATATCTACAGTATTTGTTTGCTACCAAGCATTCAAATCTGTAGATGCTACCATATGGAATGCACTCTTTTGGATCATCATGTTATTTGCATCTGTCAATGCAATAAATAAAAGCTTTATCCAAGAAAGCCAACAACGCCAGCTCTATTATTATTCCATCGTAAACCCCAGAGCAATCATTCTTTCTAAGATTTTCTACAACATGTGCTTAATGGCGTTTTTAGCTATAATAGCATTTGTAACGTATTCCATTATTTTCCGAAATCCTTTAGGAGATCCTTCCTTGTATTTTTTTACGGTTATCCTCGGCAGCATTAGTTTTGCTTCGGTATTCACGATGGTATCTGGCATAACGTCAAAAGCGGGCAACAATAGTACACTGATGGCCATCTTAAGTTTTCCCGTGATCATCCCTTTATTAATTGTATTGATTAAGCTGTCACAAAATGCCATGCAAGGACTAGATCGGGCACAAAGTATAAATGAAATCGTCGTTTTAATTGCAATTAATATCATCACAATAACTGTTTCTTTATTGTTATTTCCTTACCTTTGGCGGGATTAATTGCTCAATTACAGTTTTTAAATATTCATTATAATGAGAAAAAGTTGGTGGAAAATTTTGGCAGTAGTCTTAATTTCATTAGTCATAATCGCAGGTCTACTTGCTCCTGTACCTGTCTTACCTATTCTTCATGAAAGCATCCGAAATGTATTTTTCCACGTCCCGATGTGGACCGCTATGCTTGTCCTATATTTCATCTCCGTCATCTACAGCATCAAATACCTGAATACGGGTAAGCAAGAGTATGATTTCATGGCTGTAGAAGCCGTCAATACGGGTATTACCTTTTGTTTTATGGGTTTGGCTACCGGCATGCTCTGGGCTAATATAACATGGGGAGATCCATGGCCCAATGATCCGAAACTCAACGGATCTGCTATTGCCACCTTGATGTATTTGGCCTATTTGGTATTAAGAAATGCCCTTGAAGAGGAACAAAAAAGAGCAAAAATATCTGCTGTTTATAATATTTTCTCTTTCCCGATTATGATCGTTTTGCTCTATATCTTACCCAAATTAACAGATTCTTTACATCCGGGAAGTGGTGGTAATTCAACTTTTGGGACTTTGGATATGAACAACCAGTTGCGCCCGATATTTTACACAGCTGTTATTGGTTGGATTTTGATCGGCGCATGGATGCTTTCCTTACGCTACCGCATGCGCCTCATCGAGAGCAAACAAAATGAAATTAATTAGTTTTTTAAAATTTATTACACTGGATATGAAAAAGTTATCACTGTCAATCGCTTTAGTTTTAATGTCAACATTGAATATATTTGCGCAAAGCGATATTGATATGGCTACTGGGCTAAGAAGTTCAGGTAAAATATATGTGGTTGTTTTGGTTATGCTCGTTCTATTTTTAGGAGTGGCTAGTTATTTGTTTATCTTGGATAGAAAAATAACAAAATTGGAGAAGAAACAAGATCAGAAATAATTGCCATTTAAGATTTTTTAAGCAATGCTATCATAGGAAAAATATGATGGCATTGTTGGTTATTACAATACCAATTCGAAATTAAAATAGTAATATTGTAGGTAATAAATGAAAAAGGGTATACATGATTATCAGTCAATTTAGGAAATACACACCCATTAATATTGTTCTTCTTATCCTTATCGGGTTTTTCTTATGCTTTGGCGTATTCATTCACCTACCTGAAAAACTTACTCCTATTCTATTTGAACCCGCTTTGGGCAATTTATTAGGGAAAGATGGGATCAATACCCTATCTCCTCAAATGAATGTGCTGGTCACATTAGGTTTGACAATTATTCAGGCGACCATACTCAATCGTATCATCGGCCATTTCAACTTGTTGGGTAAACCTAGTTTTTTGGTGGCTCTTATGTACTTGACTCTGGCCAGTTTATTTTTACCTTTCCTGGTCATATCCCCTACGCTAATCTGTAATTTCATTTCCGTGTGGATGCTAAGCAAATTATTGAGCTTATACCGCCAACAAGATATTAAAGCACTCATGTTTGATCTGGGTATGATCTTAGCAATCGGAAGCTTAATTTATTTCCCATTCATTATTATGTTTCTCTTGCTGTGGATCAGTCTGATCATATTCAGACCGTTCAATTGGCGAGAGTGGGTCTCACCTTTATTAGGTTTTGCTACCATTTATTTTATTCTTGCGGTGATTTATCTGTGGTTAGGAAGAATACAGGACTTTTATAGCATCTGGCTCCCCTTGACCAAGACATTTCCGACAACCGTTCAAATGGAAATCCATGATTATTTTGTGTTGATTCCCATTCTATTCAACCTGATTCTTTTTCTATTCATTCTAAAAGATAATTTTTTCAAGAGTGTTGTCCATATTCGTAAATCATTTCAGCTCTTATTTTTTATGTTAATACTAGCCTTAGGTTCATTCTATTGGAACAAGCAAATAACAGAAACGCATTTTCTATTATGTGCTCCACCTTTAGCGATTTATATGGCTTACTATTTCACACATGCGAAGAAGAAGTGGGTTTTTGAGAGTGTATATGCGATCATTATTTTAACAATCTTGTATTTTCAGTTTTTCTAAAATTTTAGGAATCAGTAGTTTAACCTTTTTTAACAAAATCAACTCTACAAGGTCGCAAAAATTAAATAGTTTTGTATGCTGAGAAGATCATCATAAATTATAAATTGGATTCGATTTTTGACCCATTATTACGGTCTTTTCGCATATATTTAGAATCTTTGAACACAAAAAATTAATATCATTTAAATAAAATATAAGTTTCGCAACTTTAATCTATAATCATGCAGAAACGCTTTTTAAGCTCCATTACAAATAAAGTACCTCAAGTGTTATTGACTTTAGGCTTATTATACAGCTCGTCAGCAGCATTTGCGCAGAAGTCGACGTCTGCATCTCCCTATTCACAGTTTGGCTTTGGCCAAATGCGTGAAGATCTACTTCCACAGCAACGTGCTATGGGTGGTTTATCAACTGCGATTCGTTATTTTGGATCAGTTTACAATACCAATCCAAGCAATCCAGCTTCTTACTCTGCAGCTCAGTTCAGTACTTTCGATGCCGGATTATATGGCAACTTTACGCAATTGAGCAGTAGCAACAAGACTGATAATACCGCAGATTTTGCTTTCAGTCATATCACCATGACTTTTCCAATGAAAAAAGCGGGTGGTATTAGTATGGGTCTTTTACCTTATTCTGATCTGGGATACAACTCGAACAGCGTACAAAAATTAGACTCCATCAATTATAGAAAAGTATTCACAGGAGAAGGTGGTCTTACAAAAGCATATTTCGGATATGGTGTTAATGTGACGAAAAACTTGAGCGTGGGTGCCAATATTTCTTATTTATTCGGAACATTAAATGATTTTAGCCGAACAGAATTCCCGTACAATTATGGTGCGCTAAATGTACAGCTGCAAGATAAACGTGAGATTCAAGGTATGAGTTTTGACTACGGTGCACAGTATTATGCAACCATTAAAAAAGAGTACTCTTTGACGATCGGTTACTCCGGATCACTTAACAATGCCATCCATGACCGTACGACATCTTATACCACTCGTATAGCTCCTTCGGCAAATAGCGAAGATTCCAATATTGCATTAGATACTATCTATAGCACAGATCGTGTCAGAAGGGATTTAAACCTTCCTTTGAAACACAACGTCGGGATTACATTTGCAAAAACGAACCGTTGGTTAGTTGGTGCTGAATTTAAATATGCGGATTGGTCTAAGTTTCAAGTCAGAACCGGTGAAGCAAACCTAAAAACAAACTATGGTTTTGCTATTGGTGGGCAGATCACACCCGATCCAACTTCATTTAAATATACCAACTTGATGGATTATCGTATCGGTTTCCGTTATAATAAAACACAATATTATATCAATAAACAGGATATCAATGATATGGCGATCACCTTTGGTGTCGGCCTTCCTTTAGCAAGAAACCCATATTCAGGGGCTTTTTCTAAAATTAATATCTCGGCAGAATTGGGACAGATGGGTACTATCAACAACAGCTTGATCAGAGAAAGATACGTAAACTTAAATGTTGGTTTTACCTTGAATGACCGTTGGTTTAGAAAGAATTCAATTGATTAATCAAGATATCGTTATGGCAACGCATACAATTGCCTCAAAAAAGCATGATACATTGCCTCTACTGCTCCTTCTTGCAGTAGGGGCAATATTCTTTACGGCATGTGAACCCGATCTTAAGGAAGTGGACCGCATTGCCAATCTTAAAAAAGAAGAGGCCGTGGATATTTCTCGTCATGTCAATGTGATCTACAGCGATTCTTCTGTCGTAAAAGCAGAAATGAGTGCCCCCGAAATGCGTATCAAACACGATAGTACACAGGTCTATGAGTTCCCGCAGGGAATAAAAATCATATTCTACGATAAGGATGTACGCGAGACGCAACGGATCACCTCGGATTATGCCATTCAGCACGAAGCTGCAAAGACCACAACTTTTAAAAAGAATGTTGTGGTAACCATGGCTGATGGATCAATTATCAAAACGGATGAAATCGTATACGACGAAGCTCATGAATCCTTTTATAATCATATGCCTATAACAGCCTATTTCAAAGACAATAGAGGAAATCTACAAGGCTCTTCATTCACTTCAGATAAGGATTTTAAGAAAATAAATATTCAAAATTCGACCGGAGTGATGATCGTAAAAGACAATAGTATGTTTCCCTCATTTGGTCAGTAGAAACCGTTCAAAACAAATTTGAATGAAATAAGTTTCGCTTAATCAGAAATTATTACTCTTTTTTTTATAAAAATTGTATCTTGCACCGCATTTAGGCATACTATTTCCTAAATAATGGTATTAACAAGTATTTAAACAATAATAAACACAATAAACAGACTATGGGATTAATGAGCTTTTTGCGCAACCGAGCTGGTTTCATATTAACAGGAGCTATGGCTGTGGCAATTCTAGCATTTTTATTAGGAGATGTTGTCAAATCTGGAACTCCGTTTTGGGCTAAAAACCAAAATCGCGTAGGAGAAATAAACGGAGAGAAAATCGATGTACAAGAATTCAACCAACAAGTTGATCAAACAGCAGAAATGTTTAAACAACAAATGGGTGGAAACTTGACTCCTCAAATGAAATCATACGCTGTACAACAGGTATGGAATCAATTGTTGCAAAAAGAAATCCTAAAAGGTGAAATCGAAAAAATCGGTTTAGAGGTTGGTAAAAATGAATTAAATGATTTGGTAACAGGTCAAAATCCTTCGAATCAAATCGTTCAAGCTTTTACAGATCCACAAACAGGTCAATTTAATCGTAACCAGCTTGTCACATTCATCTCACAAGTGAACAGCTCAGGCAATGCTCAAGCTGCTCAACAATGGGAAATGTTATTAGCTGCTGTTAAAGAAGAACGTTTGAACAACAAATACACAAGTTTATTAAATAATAGTGTGTATGTTACTTCGTTAGAGGCTAACGATGAATACCAACAACGTAACAAATTAGCAAATTTCAAATACGTATTATTGGATTATGCATCGGTTAAAGATAGTGAAATCAAAATCACAGATGCCGATTACCAAGCGTATTACGATGAGCATAAAAACTCATTTAAAAATCAAGAAGAAACGCGCACTGTAGAATACGTTGTTGTAGATGCTCGTCCAACAGCTAAAGACATCAACTTTGCAAAAGAGACAATCAACAAGCTAAAAACAGAATTAGCGACTTCTACTAACGATTCCTTATTTGCTTCTATCAACTCCGACAATAAATACCCATATACTTTTGTTAAGAAAGGTCAATTAAGTCCTGCTTTAGACTCTGTGCTTTTCAATGTTCCTGCTGGAACAATAGTAGGTCCTTATGAGTCTAATGGTTTATTTGAAATTGCAAAAGTAACTCAAACAACCGTAGGTCCTGATTCAGTAAAAGCGAGCCACATCCTATTAAATGCAACTGCAGAAGGTGGTGTTCAGAAAGCATTAGCAAAAGCTGACTCGATCAAAGGTTTGTTGGCTAAAGGGGAGAGCTTCGCTTCACTAGCTGTTCAATTTAGTACTGACGAGGGTAGTAAAATTAATGGTGGAGAATTAGGAACTTTTGCACGTGGTCGTATGGTCCCTGTTTTTGATAATGCAGTTTTCAATGGAAAAACGGGTGATATCAAAGTAGTGGAATCACAATATGGTGTCCATATCATCAAAATCGAAAATCAAATTGGTTCTGCAAAATATGTTAAAGCTGCCATCGTAGATAAAGCAATCATTAGTGGTAAAGAGACATTAAGCAATGCACATAGCAAAGCGAATGCCTTCTTAACCGTTGCTACAGCACAGAACTTCGCTCAAGAAGCTCAAAAATTAGGTTTAAAAGCAGCAACAGCTTCTCGTGTATTAGCCATGGATAATACATTGGATGGCAATGAAGCTCCTAGAGAATTGATCAAATGGGCTTTCGACGCTAAAAAAGGAGAGATCTCGGATCGCGTTTTCGAAACAGAACAATCTTATATCTTAGCACATCTTGTGGATGTTCAACCTAAAGGTGTTTTACCGTTGACAGCTGTGAAAAAAGATATTGAGCCTGCTGTTAAGAATGCTGTTAAAGCAAAATTATTGACAGAGAAAATGAATGCTGCATTAAGTGGTGCCGCTTCGCTTGATCAAGTAGGTCAAAAATTAGGTAAAACTCCAGTAGCAGTTGAGAATATCGTTTTGGCAAATCCTGTAATCCCTGGTGTATCTTTGGAAAATAAAGTAGTGGGTACCGTATTTGGTTTACAGCCGAATAAACCTTCTAAAGCAATTGAAGGAGCACAAGGGGTGTATGCTGTTCAAGTAAATGGTTTTGTTAATCCTGCAGCTATTCCTGACTTAAATGCACAGAAAAAAACAAATATTAGCTTCAAAAATTCAACGTTCATGGGCTTCTATTTTCAAAGCGCTTCAAGATAAATCAGAAATCACTGACAATCGCGTGAAATTCTTTTAGAATATTTTTAATTAACTTTGTAGCCGGACGAGTATATCGTCCGGCTTTTTTATTATTTGATATGGATATTCAAACTGACATTGTAAATAAAGTTGCTCAAAGTGGTATCATCACTGTAGATCTGGCTAAATTCAAACCGACAGGTGAACTTGTGGAGTACGATATCAAGGATAATCTTTTTCATGGCTTGATCTTAAAAGAGAAGGACTTTAGAGACTTTATCAAAAACCATGACTGGTCAGCCTATACAGGCAAACATGTGGCGATTACATGTTCATCTGATGCGATCGTTCAAACTTGGGCCTATATGCTATTGGCAACCAAATTAGAGCCATTTGCAGCAACTGTTGTATTTGGAGATCTTGCAGAGCTAGAACGCATTCTCTATGCCAAAGCTATTGCTGAAATCGATATGGCAGCATATACAGACCAGCGGGTGGTCGTGAAAGGTTGCGGCGATATCAAAATTCCTGAATCTGCCTTTGTACAATTCTCGACGAGCTTGGCCAAAGTAGCTAAAAGTATCATGTATGGGGAACCATGTTCTACCGTTCCCGTGTTTAAACGTAAATAGCGGTATTCGTAATTTCAAAATATTTTTGTATTCTTACGTATATGAAAAAGCTAGTCTCGTTAACACTCTTAATACTCAGTTTCTGCGGTCAGATATTTGCTCAAGAACTCCCTCATTTAAAAGAATCTGCATTTAAAGGCGGTGAAAAATTGCAATATAAGTTGAAATACGGATTTTTATCTGCAGCCACAGGTTTATTAACGGTCACCGATACTAAAAATGGAAACGGTGCCTCTGCATTCAGATTGTATGCGACGGGAAAAACTGCAGGGGCTTTTGCTCTCTATACTGTAAAAAACGAATACAATTCATATATTGATGGTAAATCTTACCTTCCTTATTACTATACCGAAAATATCAGAGAAGGTGGCTACAGGCGTAATGATAAGGTAACATTTGATCAAAAAAGCAGATCAGTAAGCGGAAATAAGGGCAATTTTAAAAGTACAGTTTCACAAACTTTTGATTTATTATCAGCGTACTATTTTGCAAGAAACTTAGATCTTTCATCAGTCAAACCTGGAGAGTCGTTTAAATTAACCTATTTCCTAAATGACGAGATTGCGACGTTAGGGATTACTTATATTGGTGTAGAAACCATAAAAACAGATTTAGGATCTTTAGAATGTCTTAAATTCAGTCCGGAGATAAAGCCAGGCAGAATTTTCAAGAAAAACAGTAAGCTCTATCTTTGGGTAACCAATGATGGCAACCGTATTCCGGTGAAAGCTAATGTAGACATTTTGATCGGTTCTGTAACATTAGAACTTATACAAGCCGATGGCTTGAAACATAAACTTGGCCAAAGGGCGAGTTATTCAAAATAAATAATATCATGATAGAAGTAGGAAATGTATTAGTGCACGAAGATTTGATTAACAATGATTTCGTATGCAATCTTTCCAAATGCAAAGGCATTTGCTGTATAGAAGGGGATTCCGGCGCTCCATTGAAACAAAATGAGCTGGCTATACTAGAGGAGATCTATCCAAAAGTAAAACCTTACATGACAGCTAAAGGCATAGAAGCAATAGAAGAGCAAGGGACACATGTAGTCGATATGGATGGTGATCTAACGACGCCCTGTGTAGATGGCAATAAAGAGTGTGCGTATGTAACCTGGGAAAACGGAATCACAAAATGTGCGATCGAAAAAGCCTATGAGCTAGGAGATATCAATTGGAAAAAACCAATTTCATGTCACCTCTACCCTATCCGTACGACAAACTACCCAGAATTTGATGTGCTTCACTATGACCGATGGCATATTTGCAAAGATGCTTGTACATTTGGCAAAGAGCTACAGGTCCCTGTGTACAAGTTCCTTAAAGATCCCTTGATCCGAGAGTATGGTGACGAATGGTACCAAAAATTAGAGAATGCCGTAGATTCATTATAATCTATTGCTTATATTTATAGACATTTAAGGAGATAATAGTGGTTTTTAACCATCTTTCATGCTGAAATTAAAAGAAATACAACGTCCCATCCTCAAGGAATTGGCAACTTTTGAAACTGAATTTAAAGCTTCAATGAAAAGTTCCATTCCTCTGTTAGATCGTATCACAGGATATATTGTTAAAACCAAAGGAAAACAGATGCGTCCCATGTTTGTTTTCTTTTCGGCGGGTCTATGTAATGGTATAAAAGACTCAACCTATCGTGGTGCTTCGTTAGTCGAATTGCTACATACAGCTTCTTTGGTACACGATGATGTCGTGGACAATGCCAATGAGCGTAGGGGCTTCTTTTCGGTAAACGCACTTTGGAAAAATAAAGTCTCTGTTTTGGTTGGTGATTTTTTACTTTCCAAAGGATTGCTGCTTTCAGTGAAACACCAGGAATATGATTTACTGAAAATTGTTTCTGAAGCTGTGGAACAAATGAGTGAAGGCGAGTTATTACAGATTGAAAAAGCGCGCAAACTAGACATTGAAGAGTCGATTTATTTTGAAGTGATCCGTAAAAAGACCGCCTCATTGATTGCCTCTTGCTGTGCATGTGGCGCCTCTTCATCCGGTGCCAACGAGCTAACAGTGAAAAAACTGCATGCTTTTGGTGAAAAAATCGGCATCGCCTTTCAGATAAAAGATGATTTGTTTGATTTTGGAATAGATGATGTCGGCAAACCACTTGGTAATGATATCAAAGAAAAGAAAATGACCTTGCCTTTGATATATGCCTTAAGCCAATCCGATAAGTCGGAGAAAAGAAGAATCATCAATTTGGTTAAAAACCATAGTGAAGACAACAAAAAAGTAGCAGAAGTCATTGCATTCGTTAGACAAAGTGGCGGGTTGGAGTATGCAACTGAAAAAATGTTAGCTTACCAAAAAGATGCTTTTAAAATATTAGATGAATTTCCTGATAATGAATATAAAACAGGATTGCTAGAGCTTGTCAAATTTACAACTGAAAGAAAAAAATAGAAAATGAGTCACGAGATCATGTTTTTTGGAGGATTTTTAATCTTCATTATTTTAATGTTAGCTATCGATTTAGGTGTGTTTTCAAAAGGAGACAAAACTGTATCCCTAAAAAGTGCTGCTATCATGAGTATCATATGGGTACTTTTAGCGTTAGGCTTTTACTGGGTATTACGGCACTATGGCCACGAATTGCACAATATCCATGATCTAGATCACCTACAACAAGTCATCAAAGCCCATCTGCATGATGTTAAAATCATTCCTGGCGATCTAGAGGGGAGCATCGCATTATATAATAATAACCTTGCCTTAGAATTTATCACAGGCTATGTGGTCGAATATGCCCTATCTGTTGATAATATCTTCGTGATGGTACTCTTATTTTCTTCTTTCGGTATTCCAGAGCGTTACTACCATAAAGTATTGGTATGGGGAGTTATTGGAGCTGTGCTCATGCGCTTTATCTTCATTTTCCTTGGAGCTGCCTTGATTACAAAATTTGGATGGATTCTTTATATATTCGGTGGATTTTTATTGATAACGGGTGTTAAAATGTTCTTAAATAGAAATCAAGAAGATGAAGTAGATCCACAAAACCACCCTGTCGTAAAATTTGCCTCTAAATATTTTAAAGTAACACCAAAACTTGACGGAGGACACTTCTTCCATGTTGAAAACGGCGTCAAATACATGACTCCTTTATTCTTGGTTTTACTGGTGATCGAATTTACAGATTTAATCTTCGCGGTAGATTCAATTCCTGCCATCTTCTCCGTGACAAAAGATGCTTATGTCGTGTTTTTCTCTAATATCTTTGCGGTATTAGGTTTACGCTCCATGTTCTTCTTATTGGTCAATATCATCCACAAGTTCCATTACTTAAAGGTGGGATTAGCATTTTTATTAATATTTATCGGTTTAAAAATGTTGCTTCACCACTGGCTGGTACAAATCGGATTTTCAACGTCCCATTCGTTGATTATCATCGTCAGCATTCTAGTGATTAGCGTCGTTGCATCCTTAATGTTTCCGAAGAAACAGGATCTCAAAATAGAAAACTAAAAAACAACGGGGCTTTAAAAGCCCCGTTGTTCGTTCAACACAATTTTATTACAATCATTTTCAACGATTGGCACACTGATAACTGAATTTATTTTTAATTTAGCATTATAAAATCATTAACTTTTTAAAAATGAATTGGAATAAATCACTCGTATTAGCGGCATCCTTATTTGCAGCTTCTTTACAAGTAGTACAGGCTCAGGACAATTTAATTAATGCCCTAAAAACAAATCAAAATGATAACAGTAAAGCTGGATTTACTTTTACTGAGGTCATTAATTTAAAAAATACTTCTGTTAAAAATCAAGGTTCTTCTGGTACATGTTGGTCTTACTCTGGTAACTCATTTTTAGAGTCAGAAATGATCAGAATGGGAAAAGAACCCGTTGAGATTTCACAAATTTTCTCTGCTCGTAATACCTACTTAGGCAAAGCCAAAAATTACGTTCGCTTACACGGTGGATTGTCTTTAGGTGAAGGTGGTCAATTTCATGATGTTTTAAATGCATTCCGCCACTACGGTGCTTTGCCACAAACGGAGTACACAGGTTTACACTATGGATCTGATAAAAATAATTTTGGCGAGATGACCAACATGTTGGATGCGATGTTAGCTACTTTTGTAAAGAGCAAAACATTAACGCCAAACTGGGAAAAAGCATATACTGCTGCAATGGATTCATATTTAGGTGAGGTACCTAAAAGCTTCCAATACAAAGGTAAAAGCTACACCCCTCGTACATTCGCTGATCAAGTGATTGGAATTAAACCTGATGAATATGTGGGTATTGCATCTGTTACTGATCAACCTTACTACAGCAAATTTGTATTATTGATTCCAGATAACTGGTCTTTTGATAGTTTTTACAATGTTCAGATCAATGATTTGACTGATATCATTGACAATGCCTTGAATAATGGATATACAGTAGCTTGGGCAACGGATGTTTCTGAGAAAAGCTTCAGCTGGAAAAATGGAGTAGCATACGTACCTGCAAAACCATTCGAGCAAATGACACCACAGGAACAACAAGAAATGTTTGTTGGTCCTAAACCTGAAGCAAAAATTACAGCAGAAGAAAGACAAAAAGCTTTTGACAACTACCAAACAACAGATGATCATGGTATGCACATCGTTGGATTGGCTAAAGATCAAACAGGTAAAGAATACTACATCGTTAAAAACTCTTGGGGTGTTACAAATGACTATAAAGGTTATTTATATGTAACAAAAGAATTTGTTCGTTACAAAACAACATCACTTTTGGTTCATAAAGACGGTATTCAAAAAGATTTAAAGTCTAAAATGAAGATCTAATCCTACATAAACAAGGATTATAAAAATGGGTTACAGAAATAAATTTCTGTAACCCATTTTTTTTACAATTTTATTACATAACTTTAGTAGAATTACAAATTAATTAATGACACTATCTACGAATTGGTTATGAAAAAGATATTATTATTCCTCCTAATTTTACCTTTCATCGCGATCGGGCAAGAGAAAGGGATAACATTCGAGCGGGGACTGAATTGGAACCAAATTAAAGAAAAGGCAAAGAAAGAGAATAAGTATATTTTCGTTGATATATTTACCACTTGGTGTGGACCTTGCAAGTACATGTCATCGACTGTATTCCCTCAAAAAAAAGTTGGCGATTTTTTCAATACAAAATTCGTCAGCACTAAAATTCAAATGGATAAAACAGATACGGACAACGAAGAGGTCAAAAGCTGGTATGAAGAAGCTGAGCGCTTTGCTAAAGATTATAAAATAGCGGCGTATCCCACTTTTCTGATTTTCAATCCACAGGGAGAACTTGTCCACCGTATGGTCGGTGGCGGAGAAGCTGATGAATTTATTGAACGTACTAAAGACGCTCTACATCCAGAAACTCAATATTATGCCTTATTAAAAGATTTTGAAAATAATCCAACTGATCTATCTTTAGCACATCGCATGATTAAAGCTGCAAATACAGCTTACGATGAAAGCACTGCCATAAAAGCAGAGGATGTGATCATTTCGCAAACAAAATCCCAAGATCTAACTAAAGAGTGTGCATCTTATTTAATCGCTAATACACGTACAACACAATCTAAAGCTTTTGAATTACTCCGAAATAACCCTGAAAAAATAGATTCGCTATTGGGCAAATATGGTGAAGCAAACCGTGTTGTTGCCTCCGTTGCGATCAATGAAGTTTTAGGCACTAAAATCGATTTTAACAACGAGCCTAATTGGGAAGCCTTAAAAAGCGAGATCAATGAAAAATATAGCAACATCAATTTTGAACCTATTTTCAAACTGATGAAAGCGCAGTATTATGTACAGTCCCGCAATTGGACATCGCTAAGAGATATCATCGACAGCTACTTGACATCTGAAGATTTAAGCTCTAATCAATTAAACAGCTTTGCTTGGGAGGTATTTGAAAATAGTAACGATGCAGCATGTCTGGATGCAGCTCTAAAATGGAGTAAAAAAGCTGTTGAGCAAGATGCCAGAAGTGCCTATTTAGATACTTATGCCAATTTATTATATAAAAAAGGCGATAAAACGAATGCGATCAAGTGGCAAGAACAAGCATTATCACTTGCTAATGATGACGAACAAGAGAATTACTCGGATACGCTATCGAAAATGAAGAGTGATCTTCCTACTTGGGAATTATAATAGTAGAGAATGGTCAATAATCATAAAAAAGGGTTGAAAACGATGCGTTTTCAACCCTTTTTTATGACTAGCCGATAAGGGCTAACTATTTTTTAAAGATTTCATATCGATTACGAATCGATATTTCACATCAGACTTGATCATACGTTCGTATGCTGTATTGATATCTTGGATATTAATCACTTCTACATCCGAAACAATTCCGTGTTCACCGCAGAAGTCTAACATCTCTTGTGTCTCTTGAATACCACCGATCAATGATCCCGCTAAGTTTCTACGCTTGCCGATCAATAAACCACCATGTACAGCAGGAAGAGGTTCAACCGCTCCGACAATACACATCGTTTTATCCAATTTCAATAAATTCAAAT
The DNA here is from genome assembly GCF_023273895.1 of Sphingobacterium sp. PCS056. Taxonomy (NCBI): domain Bacteria; kingdom Pseudomonadati; phylum Bacteroidota; class Sphingobacteriia; order Sphingobacteriales; family Sphingobacteriaceae; genus Sphingobacterium; species Sphingobacterium sp. PCS056. The sequence continues at coordinate 550,083 of NZ_CP096883.1, forward strand.
AAGGATTGACATCATGTCCAACCGGAATGGTATTTAATAAGAAGTCAAAGCTATTGGTATGTGCTTTTAGCTGTTCTGTATCTTTAGAAATCAAAACCTCATCAGCGCCTAGTTTTTTTGCATCTTCTCCTTTTTCAGGTGATGTCGTGATCATCACAACATGAGCTCCTATCGCTTTAGCAAATTTAACGCCCATGTGTCCCAATCCTCCAAGACCAATAACCCCAACTTTATCTCCTTTTTTCACATTCCAATGGCGTAAAGGTGACCATGTTGTTATACCTGCACATAAGAGAGGTGCAGCTGCTTGTACATCAATATTTGTCGGAATACGCAAGACGAAATCTTCTTCCACCACAATGTTCTCCGAATATCCACCATAAGTAATACCACCATATTTGGATTTAGAGCTATTATAGGTACCGATCATACCACTTTCGCAGTACTGCTCCAATCCTTCATCACATGGATGACAATGCTTACAAGACTCGACCATACAGCCAACACCAACAAGATCGCCGACCTTATACTTGGTTACCTTTGGACCAACCTCCAATACACGACCTATGATCTCGTGTCCTGGAACCACTGGGTAATGTGGTTGTCCCCATTCTGCCCTTGCTGTGTGAATATCACTATGGCAAACACCACAATATTCAATATCAATAAAAACATCTTTATCCTGCAGATCGCGACGTTGGATTTGATGTGGTTTTAAATCTTCAGCCTCTGAAAAGGCTGCATATGCTTTTGTACTCATGCTCTTCTATTTTAAGTAAAAATAAAGCTTTTCATAAAAAATCCACTCTTGTTGGGAGTGGATTTACTTTGATATGATATTTATTTTAGTGTTTTGATACCCATATTCCACAGGGTAAATGCATATTTATCGGCAGTTTCATTAATCACCACCTCTGTGGAACGTCCTGCACCATGTCCAGCCTTGGTTTCAATCCGAATCAACACAGGACGGTCACATTTTTGTTTTGCCTGTAGTTCGGAGACAAATTTATAAGAATGAGCAGGTACTACACGGTCATCATGGTCTCCCGTAGTAACCATTGTAGCAGGATAACAAACCCCATCTCTCACATTGTGGACAGGCGAATAACCTTTTAGGTAATCAAACATCTCTTTACTATCCTGAGCAGTCCCGTAATCATATCCCCATCCTGCACCTGCAGTAAAAGTATGGTAACGAAGCATATCCAATACCCCTACTGCCGGTAAGGCTACTTTTGCAATCGTAGGATTGAGTGTTATCGTAGCACCGACAAGCAATCCGCCATTTGATCCGCCAGATAAAGCGGTATAATCTGGTGATGTATAACCATTACTTTGCAGATATTGAGCTGCTGCAATGAAATCATTGAATACATTTAACTTGTTGAACTGGCGGCCACCATCATGCCATTTTTGTCCATATTCACCACCACCACGTAAATTAGCAACAGCATAGACACCACCATTTTGAATCCAGTTGGCTGTAGACACACTAAACGCAGGACTCAAACTGATATTAAACCCGCCGTAACCATAGACGATAGTTGGATTTTTACCATCCAGTTTCAGACCTTTTTTATAAGTGATGATCATCGGTATCTTCGTGCCATCTTTTGACGTATAGAACACTTGTTTCGATTCAAATTCATCTGAATTAAACTTTACTTTTGGCTTAATGTAAACCTCAGATTGTCCATTGTCGACATTAAATTTGAAGCTTGTAGTTGGGGTGATATAGTTAGAAAAACCGTAATAAATCGTTTTCTCTTTTTTCTTGCCTGAAAATCCTCCGGCACTACCAACACCAGGTAATCGAATCTCACGAATCTTTTTACCTGTGTAGTCATATTGTTCAATAACAGAAATAGCATCTTTCAGGTAATTGGCAAATAAATATCCACCTCCGGTCGACACATTCAATACATGCTCAGTCTCCGGAATCACATCAACCCAATTTTTAGATTCAGGTTGACGAATATTCATTTTCACCAATTTATTGTTAGGTGCATTTAAATTTGTCTGTACATAAAAGGTGTCACCATCATTATCGATGATATTGGTACTGCTCGCAAAACCACTTAAAATATTCACAATTTTACTACCTGGCTTAGACAGGTCCTGTACATACAGCTCATTGCCTGTAGTCGTATTGGCAGCAGAAATAATCAAAAATTTCTCGTCGTCCGTGAGATAAGCGTCAATATAACGGCGAGGAACTGCAGTACCTCCAAAAATCATTTTGTCAGTAGACTGTGCCGTTCCCAGTTGATGGAAGTAAACCTTATGCTGATCTGTTTTTTCAGATAATTCTGAGCCTTTCGGTTTATCGTAACTAGAATAATAGAAACCGGTATTTCCTTTCCAAGCGATACCTGAAAATTTAATATCGATCAAAGTCTCCCCGATCTGTTTTTTATCTGCGGTATTCAAGATGATGACTTTTCTCCAATCCGAACCACCTTCCGAGATCGAATAGGCCATCAAGCTTCCATCTTTTGAAAAGCTCACATCTGATAAAGATGTTGACCCATCTTTAGAAAATGTATTCGGATTTAAGAACACTTCTTCTTGTCCACCTTTATTCGATTTTCTATATAAGACAGCATGCTGCTGTAAACCATCATTTTTATAGAAATAGGTATAATCCCCCTCTACAAATGGTGTTCCCACTTTTTCGTAATTCCAGATATCTGTCAATTGTTTTTTCAACTGATCACGATACGGAATCTGAGCTAAATAATCATAGGTCAATTTATTCTGTGCAACAACCCAAGATTTGGTGTCACTCGCTAAATCATCTTCTAACCAACGGTAGGGATCTGGAACTGATTCTCCAAAATACTGATCCACTACTTGACCCTTCTTTGTTTCTGGATATTTCAATTCTTGGGCATTTCCTACATGTGCGGACGACATAGCGATTACTGTTAAAATTAAACTCAGTTTTTTATTCATATTTTTTGAAATGAGGTTATAAACAAATTTAATAAATTAATCAGATGTTTAGCCTGATTAAAAAAGAATTAGATTGTTCAAGATTTTTACAATCTAAATTCGTTTATTGCAAAAAATACCCGATTTTACGGAAGCAAAAACGAAATACCGAATGATACATAAATTATTTTTTACGCTGAGCGTATGGGCTAGCATCCAAGTCACGACAACATATGCACAAAGTCATGCAGCGTTACCCATCCAGCAGTACCGAGTGACAGAAACAAAAATAAATGATCTGATTCACACCAAACTAGATGTAAAGTTTGACTATGCCAAGCGTTACCTCTATGGACAAGAATGGGTAACACTAAAACCGCACTTTTATCCCACAGACTCTCTCCGCTTGGATGCAAAAGGAATGGATATTAAAGAAGTTTCTTTACTACATGATCAGCAAAAAACAGCCTTAAAATATAACTATGATGGTGAGTCGATGCTGATCAATCTGGGAAAAACATTTCAATCCACAGATCAATACACGATCTACATATCATATGTAGCTAAACCGGATGAACTAAAAGCAAAAGGAAGTGCCGCCATTAGTGATGCCAAAGGTCTTTACTTTATCAATCCAGATGGAAAAGATCCAAATAAACCGATCCAGATATGGACACAAGGAGAAACAGAAGCTTCATCCGCATGGTTTCCTACAATAGATAAGCCGGCTCAAAAAACGACATCGGATATTTCGATTACTGTCCAAGATCAATATACCACATTATCCAATGGTGCATTAACAAACCAACAGAAGCATGCGGATGGAACACGAACAGATACGTGGAAAATGACACAAGCTCATGCTCCATACTTGTTTATGATGGCTGTTGGTGATTTTAAAATCACGCACGATCATTACAAATCGATTCCTGTAGACTATTATTTGGAGCCAACGTATGCTCCATATGCTAAAGAAATATTTGGAAAAACACCAGCGATGATGGCCTACTACAGCCAAGTTTTAGGTGTAGAATACCCATGGAATAAATATGCACAAGTAGTCGCTCGGGACTATGTATCTGGAGCGATGGAAAATACAACCGCAACATTGCATGGTGAACCTGTGCAAAAGACTTCCCGCGAACTATTGGATGATAATGAGGAAGGAACCATTGCACATGAACTCTTTCATCAATGGTTTGGTGATCTTGTGACAGCTGAGTCCTGGTCCAATTTAACGATGAATGAATCCTTTGCAACCTTTGGTGAAGTCATCTGGCATGGTCATGATGGCGGACAGGATAAAGAAGATAAATCTCGTTTTGAAAAACTGCAAAGCTATTTAAGATCTACTAAAAATGGTAAAAGTCAAACACTGGCGCGTTTTTATTATCATGATAAAGAAGATATGTTTGATAATGTATCCTATTCCAAGGGTTCTGTAATTTTATATGCATTAAAAAATCAAATGGGTGATGCTGCTTTTTACCAATCGTTACAAAAATATCTGACAGACAATGCACATAAAACCGGTGAAACCCATCAGCTCAGGCTAGCTATGGAGGAAATCACAGGAAAAGATTGGAGCCCCTATTTCAATCAGTGGTATTATCAAGGTGGGCACCCCATCCTTGATATTCAATATACCTATGAACAAGGAATGCAAAAAATAGTAATTAAACAGGTACAAGATAGTACGGTACAAACCTTCAGTTTACCTTTAAATATTGATTTTTATACCACAAATGGTAAAGAGACCAAGGCTATAGTGATTAATCAACGTAGTCAGGAATTTAGCTTTCCCTTTGCTCAGAAACCAAATTTTATAGATTTTGACCCTGCAAAGATCTTAGTAGGAGAAGTTCGGGACAATAAAACACAAACTGATTATAGCTATCAATATAAATATGCACCTAGCTACTCTAACCGCAATCAAGCTGTTAGTTATGCCCTGTACAATAAAAACAAGGAAACGACTCAACTTTTAGTGGCTGCATTAGATGATCAAGAGGAGGAGCTTCGAGCAATTGCTATTCAAGGATTGGATTTATCTGACCCTATCATCAAGAAAATGGTGGAATCAAAAATTATAGCCATGGCTCAGCAAGATGTTAAAACAAAAGTTCGTGCCTCAGCAATATTTGCTTTAGGAAATAGTGGTGATCAAAAAAATCTACCTATAATTGAGAAGGGGTTAAAAGAACAGTCTTATGCCGTCATCAGTGCTTCCTTGTATGCGATTAAAAGATTAGCACCCTCAAAATTAGACCGTTCCATTGCTGCTCTCGATTCTGAAGCAAAAACATATTTAGCTACCTTGATTAAAAAACTTAAAAACAACTCGTAAAAAGAAGAGTTTCAATTCGGTACTTCCACAACAAACGACGTCTGCATAGTCAGGATAGATGGATCGCACCTATAGCCTTATGAGGTATCGAGTAAAAAAACTAAAACGAATGCACGTGTTTTCACAGACCCTGTCACGTCAATTGTAAATAAACAGACAGATCTAAGTTTGAAATCCGAAGTGATTTAGGTAGTTTTGACCACATGTCAACAGCAAAAAATATCTATTTCGCTTCGGATTTTCATTTGGGTTCTTATCCTCAAAGTAAATCCAAAGAAAGAGAACGTCTGATCATATCCTGGCTCGACCATATTAAAGCAGATGCATCAGAACTTTATCTGGTGGGCGATATTTTTGATTTTTGGTTTGAATACAAGACCGTCGTTCCAAAAGGGTATATACGTTTTCTTGGCAAACTGGCCGAATTGGTTGATCTAGGAGTCAAATTGACCATTTTTAAAGGTAATCATGATATGTGGATGTTCGATTATTTTAAGGAAGAGCTACAAGCGACCATCATTGATGACGAACTCCTGATAACACGAGATCATAAATCATTCTATATTCATCATGGCGACGGTCTAGGAGCAGGTGACTATAAGTATAAAATCTTAAAAAAATTTTTCCGCAGCAGCATCTGTCAATGGCTTTTTGCCCGTTTACATCCCAATTTAGGTATTGGTATCGCTTCCCGTTGGTCAAAGCACAGCCGACTCGCTAATCACGAAGATGAACAATTTTTAGGTGAAGATAAGGAATGGTTGATTGGTTACGCGAAGGAACTGGAAGCTAAAGAACATCATGATTTTTATATCTTTGGTCACCGTCATTTATCTTATGACCGCAAACTTTCTGAAGGAAGCCGTATTGTAAATCTGGGCGAATGGATGAATGAGCATACATATGCGATCTGGAATGGTCACGAACTCCTACTTGAAAAATGGACGGATTAAAAAAAAGTTTACGCGATTGTTTATTGAATTATTATCCACTGGAGGAAGAGGATATCCTTGCTATTGAAGCAATTACCACCGAGGTAAATATCCCACGCAATACGATTATCATCGAACAAGACAAACTACAACATGATATCTACATCCTCTCATCTGGATTAGCCCGTGTGTACTATGAAGTACCCAATAGAGAGATAACATTAGATTTTAATGATGCTGGATGCATGCTCATGTCCATCAACACCTACGCAAGGAATGAACCCGGCTATGAGAATATCGCTATAGTGGAAGATGCAACTTTATTCAAAATAAATTCTACAGCGTTATTTAAGTTGTATGAAGAGAATATTCGAATCGCTAATCTGGGAAGAAAAATCGCCGAATATGAATTCATCAAAATCGAACAGAGAGCGATGTCCAAACTTTTCAATACTGCGCAAAGTAGATATATGGATCTCCTATCCAAATACCCGACTTATATCAACCGCATCAAATTAGGTTATATCGCTTCCTATTTAGGGATTTCTCAAGTTACATTAAGTCGTATTCGTGCCAGCATTCGCTAATTTTTTAACATAGGTAAAAAATAATTTCATGAATTGTAGCCATCTTTGCAAAAAAATAAGGTTATGAATTGGATATTATTAGTATTGGGCGGACTATTCGAAATTGGATTTACGACTTGCTTAGGAAAAGCGAAACAAAGTGAAGGCTCTGCCATGTATTTGTGGTACTTTGGATTTGTCGTTTCTTTATTTTTAAGTATGGGTTTATTGATCAAGGCAACTCAAACCTTGCCATTGGGTACCGCTTATGCGGTATGGACAGGAATTGGCGCCGTAGGTACGGTTTTGATCGGTATTTTTTTCTTTAAAGAACCTGCAGATTTCTGGCGCATATTCTTCATTTTCACTCTTATCGCATCTATTGTAGGTTTGAAGGCAGTTTCTTCACATTAAGCAATAGAACTATTATAAAAACGACAAAATTTCTTTACTTTTGTAAGCTTAAAAGCTCATGCGCATGTCGCGGAGTTTGAATAATGTGAATTATGTTAGAAAAATTACAGGCGATAAAAGAAAGATGGGAAGAAGTGGAGGCTGAATTAGGCAATCCAGAGACCATCAAAGATATGAAGCGTTTTGCCAAATTAAATAAAGAATACAAAGATTTAGGCAAAATTGTAGATCAATACCATATTTACCGAAATATGGTGAGCAATATCGAAACCAACAAAGATATCATCAGCAATGAGAAAGATCAAGAGCTTCGCGATATGGCGAAAGAAGAGCTTGATGAATTATTAGGTGCAAAAGAAGAGAAGGAAGACGAAATCCGCATGATGCTTGTTCCTAAGGATCCTGAGGATGATAAGAATGCGATTATCGAGATCCGTGGTGGTACAGGTGGTGATGAAGCCGCATTATTTGCTGGAGATTTGTACCGTATGTATACCCGTTTCTTTGAGACAAAAGGCTGGAGAGTTGAGGTAATGGATGTTACTGAAGGAACTTCAGGCGGTTACAAAGAGGTGATCTTGAAAGTTATTGGGGAAGATACTTACGGACAGTTGAAATATGAGTCTGGTGTACACCGTGTACAACGTGTTCCTGATACAGAAACGCAAGGGCGTGTACACACTTCAGCGGCATCTGTTGCTGTTCTTCCTGAGGCTGAAGAAGTGGATGTTGACATTAACCCAGGTGATGTCGAGATGCATACTTCTCGTTCTGGTGGTGCAGGTGGACAAAACGTAAATAAAGTAGAAACAAAAGTACAATTGACTCATAAGCCTTCGGGTATTGTTGTCGTTTGTCAGGTAGAACGTTCACAATTGGCAAACCGTGAGTTGGCTATGGAAATGCTTCGTACTAAACTTTACGAGATCGAATTGAACAAAAAGAACGGTGATATTGCTGCAAAAAGAAAAACTTTGGTCTCTACAGGTGATCGTTCTGCAAAAATCCGTACTTATAACTACCCTCAAGGAAGATTTACAGAGCATCGTATTGGTATGACAACATATAATTTGCCAGCTATTTTGGACGGTGATATTCAGCCAATTATCGACGCATTACAGTTTGCTGAGAATGCCGAAAAGATGAAAGACGGAGCCGTAGAGTAGTTTTTTTTAAAATAATATTAGCAAATAAAGAAATAAACGCTATATTTGCACACCTTCAAGAGAGAAGGTAAACGGTCTGGTAGTTCAGCTGGTTAGAATACATGCCTGTCACGCATGGGGTCGCGGGTTCGAGTCCCGTCCAGACCGCTAAAAATAGAGAGTAATCTCGAATAGTTCTTTAACAACATTTAAAATTTGGTCCGGTAGTTCAGCTGGTTAGAATACATGCCTGTCACGCATGGGGTCGCGGGTTCGAGTCCCGTCCGGACCGCCAATTTTAAATAAATCTTTACATTTTTCGGTCTGGTAGTTCAGCTGGTTAGAATACATGCCTGTCACGCATGGGGTCGCGGGTTCGAGTCCCGTCCAGACCGCCAAAAAATAGTAAAAACGGTCCGGTAGTTCAGCTGGTTAGAATACATGCCTGTCACGCATGGGGTCGCGGGTTCGAGTCCCGTCCGGACCGCTGGAAAAAAAAGCTTTCAATGCAAATTGAAGGCTTTTTTTGTTTATATCCAGGTTACACATCCGCACAAGCTGATGGCCCCCTACCCGATCTACAGCCAGCACCTCAACTTATGATAACAGCCTGACCTATTTTTTGATTTTCGAATCAATCGTAGTCAGACCTATCACATGTCGCCAGTTCCACTTATGTTTATTCAATAGCTGAATACCAACATGATCCCATATCCAGATAAATTCTTACTATTTCGATCAAAGCAATCACGATCCTTTCGTATCTATACTTGTCTATAAAAGAGAAGCCCTGGTATACGCGATATACCAAGGCTTCTCTACTGTTATAGCTCAAGCTATTATTCTGCGCTCACAGCGAATTCTGCTGCCGCAGCAAAGTCTTGTCCATTTTGAGAACTCAAGGCTGTAAAACGAATAAAACGTCCCTTAACTGGCTTTGCTAAAGTTATCGTCTTCGGTTTTCCATTATTCTCAAAATTTCCTTCCGCTACAGGATCACTCCAATTTTTACCATCGGTGCTCACCTGCAATTTATATCCTTTGATGGCACCATTACCACCACCTTGACGCGGCGTATAGGTAAACGCTTTGATGGTTTTAATGGTATTTGCGTCAAAATCTACCCAATGAGGATATTGGGCAACTGTAACGGAATACATCGAGTGCCATATGGTACTCGGATCTCCATCTAATAAATGAGACGCTTCGCCCTCTCCTGTTTCTTGACTAGAAGCAAAAATCACCTGCATCGGGATACTTTCAATCTTAGGAAATTCAAAAGAAGCTTTCAATTTTTCATATCCCTGAGCCCAAGCAGTTACGATACCGCCCTCACGCAAGTTGACAGGAGCTTTGTATAGCTGTGGTTTTCCTTTACCAATTGTGTAGTATAATGCTGCCGATGCCTGCTCACTTGCAATATGTAAATCACCATTACGACTTCTCGAAACTGAGATGGGCATATCGCCAGCTGGAGCGACTTGAGATTTTTGACTATAATCTTGATTGGAAATAGGGCGAATGATAAATCCAAATGATGTCGATTTGGCTTTGACACGATCTTGCTCTAATGGAGGTCCTTGTCCACAACTATTTCCACCTAAACCAGTAACTGCAGCATCGATATGCAAATGTGTGCCCGAGCTTTTGGGTAATTTATGGGGGTGACTCGCTAACGTTAATTCCATCTCACTCCAAGGTAATGCCGAAGTTGACATATGGTCTTTAGCAATAAAGACCACACCACTTCCTGCTGCATCTGTTAAAGCAGTCCAGCGCACCTCTTCATTATTGCTCATACTTTGTGGATTGGGCCATGGCACAAACTGATCTTTAACAGTGCTCTTGTGCAGTTCAATATTCTGTGCAGTTTTACGATCTGCATAGTTATTGATAGGACCTCTGCCGTAATAGGTGTAGTTGTTATACTGCTCCGGCAACTGCATACTATATCCTAATCGCGCCAATGCAAGTGTTTCATCATTAGAAGTAACATTTGCCGCTAATTCGAGGGAACCATCTTGATAGACCGTCCAAACCTGATTGGTTATGAACTTAAAGTCATGGGCACCAAATGGTCTATCTTTATGCTCTTCTACTGTATATGTACCTGAAGTACCACCCTTGATAGTCGACGCATGAGGAGCTTGCGATTCTACCATAAATGATAGGACGATCGCTCCATCTGCTCTTGTGTAGATCGAATTGGATAACGCTTTATGTTTTAGATCATGTAATCCTTTTTGAAACCACTGTTGATAAGCCCAATTGTCATTGTCCACAGGTGCACGATAGGCGTCTAATTTAGGTCCCTCCCCATCACGGATAACTTGTTTGCCGGCATAAGTCAGACTATATATACTTCCATTTTCAGTATCAAATTTGATAACGAAATCAGTGCCTTTAATAACTTTTAGGTTTTGCTCGTCAGCGATCTTCAATAGCGATTTTGTTTGAACTTGTGCAATAGATGATCTCTGTGCTGCTGTTTTTACCAACAACTGCTCTTCCATTTGTACATATCCTTTAGCAGCCCACAATTGATCTTTTGCTAATAAAAACTGTACTTTAACAAAGTATTCAGACTGTTTGTTGAATTTTTGAATATCAAAAGGTAAGGTAATCACCCTTTTCTCACGTGCAGCGATTGCACCAGCTATGGCTACTGCGACAGGTTTTTGTACTTCTACCCCATTTTCATATAAAGACCAGACGATATCATAATCAGCCAAAGAAGTAAAATAGTTCTTATTAAAGATTTCTATTTTACCCTGTGCTATATCAAGAGCTTGTACACCTACATTCTGATAGACTTTCTTCACTTCATAATATTGCGGCTTAGGTTTCATATCAGCGAAAACCAATCCGTTATTGACAAATGTGCCATCATTTGGCTTATCTCCAAAATCACCACCATAAGCCAGGAATTTTTCCCCAGATTGCTTATCATAATAATACATGGCTTGATCGATCCAATCCCACGTAGCTCCTCCCATAAAGAAATTAGTGGACTCTATAGCTTCCCAATAATCGATCAGATTACCTGATGCATTTCCCATTGAATGGGCATATTCAGAAATGTGGAATGGATATTTCATTTTGAATTGACCCTTTACAGCCTGACGCACCCATTCTATGGAAGGATATTGGTTAGAACCGATATCAACAATGCTATTATTTCGTTCATATTGAACAGGACGCGAAGTATCAAACTTTTTAATCGCATCATATGCCGCTACAAAATTCTTTCCGGGACCAGCCTCATTTCCTAATGACCATAATACAATGGACGGATGATTTACATTAGCGTGGATCATCTCCAGATTGCGCGCGACGTGAGCATTCTTCCATTCTGGGGGATGTGATAGAGAAGCATCACCATAATAGTATTCATGGCTTTCAATATTAGCTTCATCTTCCAAGTATATACCATACTTATCACAGAGATAATACCAATATGGATCATCTGGATAGTGCGAATTACGAACATGATTAATATTCGCTTGTTTCATCAAGATGATTTCTTTTTCCATCTGTTCATGGGTCACGACTTTTCCTTTCTCCGGATTAGACTCATGGCGGTTGACACCTTTAAGTTTTACAGTCTTACCGTTTACATAAAAATAGCGACCAGCTAAACCAAACTCATCATCCGACGCTTTTGTATCTTTGATTTCTACCTTACGGAATCCAACATATGTTGAAGATGTTTCTAGTGTTTTATTTTTACTATCCTTCAATTCGGCCACCAAAGTGTAACGGTATGGACGCTCGGCTGACCATTTGTTTGGATTTGCAATCTGCAAAGTAGCATGGACAAGAGATGAGCTATTGGGATTGACATCGACAACATTACTCGAAACCAGATTGGATTGAACAGCCTTATTGACGTCGCTATACAACTCATTTGCATACAAGCTATAGGTTATTTTCAATCCTTTCGCAATCTTTTTGCCTTTATTCAGAATTTCAGACTTGATCGTCAACGTTCCATCCTGATAATGGGCGTCCAGATCAGGAATAGCAACTAAATCACGGATTTGAACTTTCGGTTTTGATGTCAATGCCACCGTTCTAAATATTCCCGGTAGGCGAAACATATCCTGTGCTTCTATAAAAGAAGCATCTGAATTACGATATACTTCTACAGCAACTACATTTTCTCCTTTTTTATTCAAGTAATCCGTGATATTGAAAGAAGCTACATTGCGTGAGTTTTTTGAAAAGCCCACATATTTACCATTGATCCAGAGGTAGAAAAATGAATCCACACCATCAAAATTGATATAGATATCACGGCCATCCCAATTTGTAGGTACGGTAAATGAGCGTCTGTATGATCCAACTTCATTGCGATATATATAAGTTGTCCAATGCTGTGGAGGGGTGCGCATCACCCCGCCGCGCCAATCATCTACTTTGACCTGATGCTGAAATATGACAGGTTGATTCACATAAATAGGCACACCGTATTTGAGTGTACCATCCTTTTGAATACCGGCAATGTTCCAACTCATCGGAACTCCGACATTATCCCAAGAAGAAACGTCAGTGTTAGGATCAGAAAAATTTTTAGGTCTTTCTTCTGGAGTCTTTACCCAATTAAATTTCCAAGTACCGTTAAGGGATTGCCAATACGAGCTATTTTCGGGTAATACCTGACGTGCACTATGCGCATCTTGGAAGGAGAAAAAATAAGCATGTGGCTGCTCTTTATTGAGCGCTAGATCTTGTGGTGATTCCCATTCTTTTCCTGTGGGAACAGTTTCGGCCCCGTAACGAAAGCCCGCGACGGGATCTCCGATTTGCGCGTTCGATTGGAAGGTCGATGCCAATAAAACTGCCATGAGACAGCTTATCCGCATAGATAATGATTTGATCATATTGAATTATTAAATAGAGGTTGTATACAAAAATATAAGCAATATAATGAAATACAAGTCGCGACAATTAATCATTCGATTGCGTAATATTTCCATATATAAATGAAACTGTTTCAGTTACTTCAAAAAAAAGCTAGAATATACGGATCAAAGTAAAAGAGCTTGCTATCCAATGTAATCTTCACGCATACCAAAACGCTCTTTTTTTCGTTTAAAAAATTTACGCTTATCAAAAAAAAAGAGTAGGTTTGGCCTGAAGTAGAATAGTTTTTTCTACGAAACATCATAAATATTAAACTCGTTGGGTTACTATTAGTTATATTAAGGTATTAATAGGTGAGTAAGATCAGTAAATCAAATAAGCTCGAGAATGATGAGCAAATCATAGCCGGTATTCAATCGGGTAGTCGTATTGCACTTGATGCAATATATGACTTGTACTACCCGTCTATTGCCCATATGATTGCTCAAAATAACGGAAGCGAAGATGAGGCAAAAGATATCTTTCAAGAGGCCGTTATCGTGCTTTATGATAAGATTTCAAAAGGTAATTTTGAATTAAGCAGTAAGCTTAAAACTTATCTTTATTCGATTTGCAGAAGACTTTGGCTTAAGCAGTTAAATCGTGCAGGCTTTGGTTCAGTAGATATCCGGGGTTACGAAGATTCACTACCGGATAACGATGATATCGAGCAACATCAGGAGCTTGATAAAAAGTTTGATCAAATGGAACATGCGATGTCCCTTTTAGGAGAACCTTGCAAAACCATCCTTCATGATTTTTATATTCAAAACCACTCGATGCAGGATATCTGCGAGAAGTTTGGATATACCAATACAGATAATGCCAAAACTCAAAAGTATAAATGCCTGCAAAGATTGAAAAAACTATTTTTCACGCAATAACGAAATAGCATAACAAACAATGAGTATGATGAGTCAACAAGAATTTTTTGAATTAGCAGATCGCTATCTCAGAGATGAAATGGTAAAAGAAGAACGTTCTTCTTTTGAATCTTTCTGTGCAGAAAATCCTTCTTTCTCGGCGCAATTAACGCAGCACCGTGAATTTGTTAATAATTTGAAAGCAACTCAAGCTCGTGTAGATTTTAAACAGCAACTAGCACAAGTTGCTAAAGGATATCACAAATCCCACCATCAAGCTCAGGTGATCCCGATGAAACAAACAAAAATTGTTTCTTTATGGGCCAAATTGAAAGCAAGTTCACTCGTGGCAGCAGCTGTGGCTGTGGTAGCCGTATTTTCTACTTTATGGATTTCAGGTTACTATAAAAACATTGATAAAGCCAACACAGATTATAGTGCATTAAAACGCGATATGAACAATGTGAAGAAAGATGTCAATGAACATAATGCTGCACTTAAAAATATCAACAATAAATCTACAAAAGCAAATGAAGCCTCAGCTAGCCAATTTGGAGCCACAGGTTTTATGGTTTCCAATAACGGTTATGTGGTGACAAATTACCACGTAGTAAGCGGTGCCGATTCTATTTATTTGCAAAATAATAAGGGAGAATCGTATAAAGCACAAGTGATCCATTCAGATGCAGCCAATGATTTAGCGATCCTATTGATAGAAGATGCTAGCTTTAAAAAAGGCAAGGCACTCCCTTATACGTTTAAAACCGGAGCATCTGATTTAGGTGAAGATATTTACACTATCGGTTTCCCTCGTGATGAAGCCGTATATGGCCAAGGATATTTGAGTTCTGCAACAGGATATGCAGGAGATACCATCGCGTATCAAATCTCAATTCCGGTGAATCCAGGAAATAGTGGCGGTCCAGTGATGGATACAAAAGGTAATGTTATCGGAATTATCTCTGGTAAACAGAGAGGTATCGACGGAGCTGCTTTTGCGATCAAAACAAAATCAATCTTAAAAGCATTGGATGAAATTCCGGCAGACTCCCTACAGGGTCAGGTAAAATTGAATAAGAAAAACATGCTTTCTGGACTTTCACGAACAGAACAGATCAAGCGAATACAAGATTATATATACATGGTAAAGGTGTATTAATTTACAATCAGGAATATAAAACAAAAGGGATCAATATAAATATTGATCCCTTTTTTTATGACAATTTCTGATAAGCCCTATAAGTTTGGTTGCGGTGTCGTTCTCAGATACGGTTTGATTTCTTTAAAACCCTTTGGAAATTTTGCAGGAATGTCTTCCGTTTTTATTGCTGGAACCACAATCACATCCTCACCATGTTTCCAATCAGCTGGTGTCGCCACTGAATAATCTGCTGTTAACTGTAGGGAATCGATCACACGTAAGATCTCATCAAAATTACGTCCCGTAGATGCAGGATAAGTTAATGTCAATTTGATCTTTTTATCTGGGCCAATTATAAATACAGAACGTACCGTTACCGTAGCAGATGCATTGGGATGAATCATATCATACAATTCAGATACATGTCGATCTTCGTCGGCAATGATAGGAAAATTAACCGTTGTATCCTGTGTTTCGTTAATATCTTCAATCCAAGCAAAGTGATCCTTTAGAGGATCAACACTTAGAGCAATGGCTTTCACACCTCTTTTATCAAACTCTGATTTTAATTTTGCGGTACGCCCAAGTTCAGTGGTACATACAGGTGTATAGTCTGAAGGGTGAGAAAAAAACACAACCCAACTATCTTGAATATACTCATGGAAATCAATATCTCCTATGGTTGTTTGCGCTTTAAAATTTGGCGCTTCATCTCCTAATCTTAAACTCATATCTATTTTTTTTAAGTTATACACTATATACTCTACAAATATAGTAGATTTTTATTCATAACAAAGTCAAAGCTTATTTTTTTACAATTGTTAACAAAAATTTATAATATTTTATTATGCAAGCATAATAAAAAATAAGTATATTTACTTACAAACCATTACCAATGTACGCATTATGAATTTTGAATTAAGCGAAGAATATAAAATGATTCAGGAAGCTGCACGAGATTTTGCGCAGCACGATTTAAAACCTGGTGTAATCGAAAGGGATGAAAAAGCAGTATTTCCTTATGAGCAGGTCAAGAAAATGGGCGAATTAGGTTTCATGGGCATGATGGTATCCACCCAGTACGGGGGTGCCGGCTTAGATACGCTAGCTTACACCCTCGTGCTGGAAGAAATTGCCAAAATAGATGCTTCTGCTGCTGTAATTATGTCTGTTAATAATTCACTGGTGTGTTATGGACTGGAAGCTTACGGCACTGAGGAGCAAAAAGAAAAATACTTAAAACCACTGGCCAGCGGCCAAAAATTGGGCGCATTTGCCCTATCTGAGCCCGAAGCAGGATCCGATGCAACCTCCCAACATACAACAGCAATAGATCAAGGAGATCACTATCTATTAAATGGAACTAAAAATTGGATTACCAATGGCGGAAATGCCGATATCTATCTCATCATAGCACAGACCCATCCAGAAAAAGCACATCGCGGTATCAATGTCTTGATTGTAGAAAAAGGTATGCCTGGTTTTACCATTGGACCAAAAGAAAATAAATTAGGAATCCGTAGTTCGGACACACATTCGCTTTTATTTACAGATGTCAAAGTCCCCAAAGAAAATCGGATCGGAGAAGATGGATTCGGATTCAAATTTGCGATGAAAACTTTAGATGGTGGCAGGATTGGTATCGCAGCACAAGCACTGGGTATAGCGGCTGGTGCGTATGATCTCGCTCTCGCATATGCCCAAGAACGTAAAACTTTTGGTAAACCGATTTCTGATCATCAGGCGATCCAATTTAAACTCGCGGATATGGAGGTTGAAATAGAGGCAGCACGGCTACTCACTTATAAAGCAGCTTGGACCAAAGATCAGGAATTGCCTTACAGTAAAGAGGCTGCGATGGCCAAGCTTCATGCCTCAGAAGTAGCGATGAAAACAAGTATTGAAGCGGTACAAATCCATGGAGGTTACGGATACGTAAAGGAATACCATGTGGAACGCATGATGCGCGACGCAAAAATAACCCAAATCTACGAAGGAACTTCTGAAATACAGCGATTGGTCATCGCGAGAGAAATCTTAAAATAAATAAAACAAAAGGGAACAAAATTGTTCCCTTTTGTTTTACTGAGACTGGATAGAAAAGATCAGCCAATGTATGGCACTTTATTGAGAAAGTTTACTGTCTATTGTTGCCAAGTACCCATAATCCTCAAAAGCAAAACTCGATGTCTCTTTCATCACATAATTTAATAACAGCTTAGCTTTCGAAAGCAATTCATGCTGCTGTTCTTTAGCTGGACTTCTCAAGCCATCATGCATCAAGACCAATGCTAAAGGTCTGATCTGCTCCACATCCAATTCCTCTTTTGCATATTGCAACATTTCTATCCCACTTATTTTAAGAAAATTATCGCGGTTATTTTTAAAAAACTCACCATAGGCTTTATCAAATACGAGGGAAGATGGTTCATCAAACACATGCTGCTCATCGACAAGTAATCTCAAAAACTTACCCATTTCATTTGTCCAATTCAACAATGAATTACTTTCAAATCTTATTCCCATATTATCTTATTTGTCCATTACCTGTTACATACCACTTTTCAGTCACTAATTTCTCCAAAGCAAAAGGTCCTCTCGCGTGAAGCTTTTGTGTAGAAATACCAATTTCTGCTCCTAAACCAAATTCTCCACCATCTGTAAATCTGGTAGAAGCATTTGCATATACAGCAGCGGCATCGACAGCATTCATAAATCGTTCCAATTTTTCAGCATCATTAGAAACGATACATTCTGAATGTCTGGAAGAATAAGTCGCAATATGCTCCAAGGCAGCATCAAGCCCATCTAATACTTTTATGGAACATTTTAAATCCAAAAATTCACGTCCAAAATCAGCAGCATCCGCTTTTTGCAAATAAGGATAGCGCAGTTGTTTCAAAATGTCATAACTCTTTTCGTCTGCAAAAATCTCCACCTGTTCTTCGAGAAAAGGGACAATAATATGCTGAAGAAATAAATCCGCAATTGGCGCATCCAATAATACCGTATCCAGGGCATTACATACTGATGGTCTTGATATTTTTGCATTAGCAACAATAGCAACTGCTTTATCAATGGTAGCAGATTGCTCCACATACGTATGGCACACCCCTGCTCCTGTCTCGATAACGGGAACTTTAGCATGAGCGCGAACAAAATCAATCAACGATTGTGAACCGCGAGGTATAATGATATCGACATACTTCGTTGCCGTAAGCAATTCCTGCACAAACTTGCGATCTGTTGGAAGCAGTTGGACAATGTTTGGATTTAGCTGATTTTTAAGCAATACCTGCTGAATGATTTCAATCAATACAGTATTGGTATGAAAAGCATCGGTCCCTCCCCTTAACAAACAGACATTGCCCGATCGTAGACAAAGCGCCGCAACATCGATCGTGACATTGGGCCTTGATTCATAAATAACCGCAACAACTCCTAAAGGAACAGCCTTTTTTTCCAACAACAATCCATTTTCCAATACCTGCTTGCTTAATAGCTGACCGGATGGATCAGGAAGCTGAGCGACATCGAGCACACTTTTAGCTAATGCCTTTATCCGATCCTCATTTAAAATCAAACGGTCCCTTTTGGGATCATCGATATCTACTAATTGCACATCCTTTTCATTTTCTGTAAGAATAGCACCAACATTACTCAACAGAGCATCTGCTAGATCCTGTAAGATCATTTCCTTTTTACCCGAATCCAATTGATTGATATCCCGGGTAGCAGCCCGTGCTGCTTCTAATTGTCTTGTGATATTTTCCATACTATAACAATACGATATCATCGGCATGCGCCAATACAATATCTGTCCGCTTCTCTTTATCTATTAAATCTCCAGCATCCCATTTTGATTTGGCAACGGCAACAATATTTTCTGCCTCATCAAAAACCTGAAAAACCTCTCCTGCTTCAAATTGCTGTACCACGTCCCTGACACCGACCAGCAGCAGACTTTTCCGTTGTAACAGCGCTTCCACTGCACCCTGATCGATGATGACTTTTCCTTTAATTAAACTACCGCTGGCCAGCCACTTATTGCGCGAAGAGACTTTCTTTGGTTGAGCCAAACAGATAGTACCCGTTTCACCTTTTATGGCTTTCAGCAGTGCATTTTCCGTTTGCATACTAAAGATAACGGCCCGAATTCCCATCTGATTGGCCAAACGGGCAAAATTTAATTTAGAAGTCATACCCCCCAGACCTACTGAAGATTTATCTGTACGCGCTAATGAAAGCGCGGCCTTATCAATCACTTTCAATTCTGGGATAACGTTGCCCTCTGCGTCCAAAACTCCAAGTACTGAAGTACTAAATAAGATTTGTTCAGCACCAAATCCAACCGCAATTAAGGTGGCAAGCTCATCATTATCAGAAAACTTCAATTCTTTATTACTCACCACATCATTCTCATTAGCTACTGGAATAATGTTATTTTTCCATAACGTCTCATACGTGCTTTTCAATTGCACAAATTGGTTCCTATTGGCAAAATGCTGACGCTCACATAAACTTTGGGCCAATGCAATTTTAAAAGGTTTAAAATAAGTGCTATATAGTTGTAGTAATAGCGGATTTCCAATCGCTGCAGCCGCTTTACGCTCTGACAGTGTTCCCGCATAACGGGTTAAAAACTTTTTACCGGCTGCAACAGCACCTGATGAGACCAGAACGATGTTATAATAGGGCTGTAGTTGAGCTACTTGTCTTGCAATTTCTAATAGGGTTCGTTCATCTACTTCGCCATCCGAAGTAGTAATGGAAGCCGAGCCAAACTTGATGACAATTATTGGCTTTTTCATGTATCTATTTTGTTTAGTTGATTAGGTATTAACTTATTCTTATAAAAATAATGAAGCCTTTTGACAAAAGAAAGGTTTATAAAAAAAATCGACCAAATAAGTATATTTTATATGGTACAATTTATGTAGGAATACCTGAAATACAAACACCAACATATGAAACATTTACTTAATATGGTCATGGTTGCTTCGATTATGTTTATGTCTTGTCAATCCAAGAACAAACAAGCATCACAATCTCCAGAGACTCCCTTAGTTGGAGCAGACAAAGATGCTCACGGTTGTATAGCAAGTGCAGGCTACACGTGGTCAACCTTAAAAGATAGCTGCGTACGTCCTTTCGAACAAATACAACTCGACGTTATCGATAATAAAGAAAGTTATCAAACAGCAGCTTTCCTAATCGTTGACGAAAAGAAACAAGCGGCAGAAGTTTTTGTAAAAGAAAGCCCTGAAAGTATTGTGCTCAAACATGTCCGTGCATATGAGTATGAAAACAAAGATTATAAATTAATGCAGGATCAGCATTGCTGGACGCTGATAAAAGGCAATACCGTTTTATATAAAGAAAAAGAATAATAGAAAAAATAATAAGGAGTGCCCTATACAGCATATGATGCTACAGGCACTCCTTAAATGCTATGTTTATTTAAATCGTTCATCAAATGTTTTCTCTAACGAGAACATTTCATCCCTAAGTTTGGCAGCCTCTAAAAAGTCCATTTCTTTGGCTGCTTTCTCCATTTTCTTACGAACGGTATCAATCGCTTTTTTAAGCTCTTTCTCTCCCAGATATTGCAATACCGGATCAGCAGCAACGGTTACAGTAGGATCCGGTTCAACATAGATCTGTTGTTCTAAACCATTAAAATCTGCGACAGAGGTTTGCTCCATAATTTCCGCTTTCGTTTTACCAACAGTACGTGGAGTAATATGATGCTCTTCATTATATTTCATCTGTTTCTCACGTCTACGATTGGTTTCATCAATCGTCAAAGTCATACTATCAGTCATCCGATCAGCATACATGATCACCCGTCCCTTATCATTACGGGCAGCACGACCAATCGTTTGAATCAATGACCTTTGCGAACGTAAAAAACCTTCCTTATCTGCATCTAATATCGCTACAAGAGTTACTTCAGGCAAATCGAGTCCTTCCCTTAACAAGTTTACGCCCACCAGCACGTCAAACTCGCCGAGGCGTAATCCACGTAAAATTTCGACCCGTTCTAATGTCTTTACTTCAGAGTGGATATAACGAACTTTGATATTCAACTTCGTCATATACTTGGTCAACTCTTCAGCCATCCGTTTCGTTAACGTAGTAGCCAGTACACGACCACCTGCCTTAATGGCCTTGTCAGCCTCTTCCAGAAAATCATCCACCTGATTGATTGCCGGATGTACTTCAATGATCGGATCTAGCAAACCAGTAGGACGAATCACTTGCTCCACAAAAACACCCTCTGTTTGTTGCAATTCGTAGTCGCCCGGAGTTGCAGAAACATAGATGGTTTGATTGGTCAAGGATTCAAATTCCGGAAAATTCAGAGGTCTATTATCCAACGCCGCAGGTAATCTGAAACCATGTTCTACCAAAGCAATTTTGCGAGATCGGTCACCACCATACATCGCCCGTAATTGCGGAATCGTTACATGGCTTTCATCGATAACCAGTAAGTAATCTTCTGGGAAATAATCTAGCAAACAGAAGGGACGCATCCCCGGTTCACGACCATCAAAAAATCGGGAGTAATTTTCAATTCCAGAACAATAACCAAGCTCACGCATCATTTCCAGATCGTAATTGACACGTTCTTCCAGACGTTTTGCTTCTAGCATTTTACCTTCCTCTTCCAACTGTGTTCTACGTTGTACCATTTCTTCTTGAATAGCCCAAATCGTAGAAGTAAACTTTTCCTTTGGTGTAACAAATAATGTAGCAGGGAAAAGAGCAAGATCCTCCATTTTATTTAACGTCTTTCCCGATAAAGGATCAATCTCGCTCAATTCATCGATCTCATCCCCGAAAAAAGAAACACGGATGGCAAAATCTAGATATGCAGGGTAAATATCAACCGTATCTCCTTTCACCCGAAAAGTTCCTCTTTTAAATTCCGTAGTCGTACGCGCATATAAAATCTCCACTAAACGATGTAAAAAAGCATTTCGAGAAATAACCGTTCCTATTGCAAAGCGAAATATGGACCGTGAAAAATCTTCTGGATTACCCATACCATAGATACAGGAAACAGAAGAAACCACAATAACATCACGTCGTCCAGACATCAAAGCAGTAGTCGTTGCTAAACGCAGTTTCTCGATTTCCTCATTAATGGCCAGATCCTTTTCAATATACGTATTGGATGATGCTATAAAAGCCTCAGGTTGGTAATAATCGTAATACGAGACAAAGTAATTGACAGCATTATCAGGAAAAAATTGTTTAAATTCTCCGTAGAGCTGCGCTGCTAAGGTTTTATTATGGCTGAGTATTAAAGTCGGTTTTTGGGTTTGCTGGATGACATTGGCAACTGTAAAAGTTTTTCCCGATCCCGTCACCCCTAAAAGTGTTTGGTACTGTTCCCCTTCATTCAAACCTTGCACTAATTCTTTGATAGCAGTAGGCTGATCTCCAGTTGGTTTATATTCAGATGTAAGTTGAAACTTCATAAAATCCTATTCAAGTATGACAAATTTAATCAAAATAAATGAGGCATTTGTATAATAACGTAGGGGACAAAATACCTGAACTATTTTATCATTAATCAAACAGTAAATTGAGATTATTTGTGTAAATTGCTATAATCACTATAATCTACACCATATGCTAAACATCCTAAGTACGCAAAACAGCATCGCCAATCAATACATTGCAGAATTACGTGATGTTACTATTCAGAAAGATCGTATGCGTTTCCGTCGCAATCTCGAACGCCTAGGAGAAATATTCGCTTATGAGATCAGTAAAACATTGACTTACGCTCCCGCAGATGTGGAAACTCCTTTAGGTATCGCGAATACACAGATGCTTCTTGAACACCCCGTTTTAGCGACAATTCTTCGAGCTGGTCTGCCTTTACATCAGGGATTATTAAATGTTTTCGACCGATCAGACAGTGCCTTTATCGCGGCATATCGCCATACCAAGAAGAGCGGTGAATTTGAAATACATAAACAGTATGTCAATACTCCGGATCTTGACAACAAAGTGGTTATTGTCGCAGATCCGATGCTTGCTACTGGCAAAAGTGCCGTATTATGTTGCAAAGACCTATTGGCTGATTATGCGATCAAAGAATTGCATATTGTTGTTGCCATCGCTTCAGAAGAAGGAATAAGACATGTTCAAGCATTTTTACCCAAAGCAATCATTTGGGTAGGAGCAGTGGATAATGAATTGACAAGCAAAGCTTATATCGTACCAGGATTAGGAGATGCAGGAGATCTTGCTTACGGGAGTAAGCACTAATCTTTATAATTTAGTAGTAAAAACTTAATACGGAGCATTGCTCTTAACACATTATATATCAGTAAATTTAATCAACAAAATGAAATACGCACATACACAAACTAACTTATTTTTATATGACTTGGCAGAAATACAATGGCGAAAGCATCAAGACATCTATATGGGATGCTGTTGAAACCAATATCTTAAAAGAAATAGATCTGGGCAATAAACTCAAAGTCTATATCGGAACAGATTCACAAATAAAAAGAGGAACTATCGATTTTGCTACAGTCATTGTTTTCCTCCGAGAACACCGAGGTGGCTTTATGTTTGTTCATAAAGATAAAAGAACTCACCTGATGGGCATTAAAGAGCGCATGCTACTGGAAGTTCAAAAATCAATCGAAGTTGCTTACGAACTATGCCCACTTCTAGAACAGTACCAAGTCGATCTAGAAGTTCACGCCGACATCAACACCAATCCTAATTTCCAGTCAAATGTTGCATTAAAAGAGGCGATGGGTTACATTATGGGAATGGGTTTTGTCTTTAAGGCAAAGCCGGAATCTTTTGCCAGTACTACTTGTGCCAATAAGCAAGTGCAGTAAGTGGAATTGGGACTGGAACCTGCTATGAAACCCATACTGTAACGTTGCGAATAGTCCTATTAACATACTGATGCCCTAAAATTATTTTGGGCAAATGAACGCTTTTGCTAAATTCGTATCTTTACCTGCTAAAGACACGAAAGCTATGCCTGCAATTATACAGCAGATTTTTCAACAATTTGCCCAGACCACCATGCTCGAATGGATTGGCACCATCACCGGTTTTCTATGTGTCTATCTCGCAGCCAAACAACATATCCTGAATTGGCCCATCAGTGTGATCAGCGTGCTGACCTATGCCTATATTTTCTATCATAGTAAACTATATGGTGACGCAGTACTACAACTCTATTTTTTAAGTACAGCCATTTATGGTTGGTATTATTGGTCTAAAAAAATCAGAGAAGATGATAAACCGATTGTCTCGTTTACAAATCGTGAAATGCTCTTCACCCTTATTATTATCGTCATCCTAACCGTTTTGCTTGGCACTTTTCTACAGAAAATGACCGACTCGGACGTTCCTTACGCAGATGGCTTTTGTACAGCAGTCAGCTTTGTTGCCCAATTCCTAATGACTCGAAAAGTACTCCAAAATTGGCTTCTGTGGATTTTTGTTGATATCTGCTATATTCCGCTCTATTTTCATAAGGGTCTACTGCTCACCGCAATTCTATACTTCGTATTTGCCATCATCGCGTGGATGGGCTATAAGGATTGGAGAGTCACTTATCGTACTTTTATGCTATAATGTCCAAACAAGATGCCTAACTTTATACCCACGAATGAGTACATCAAATCCAGACTTAATAAAAATCGCCGTTGTAGGACCTGAATCAACAGGAAAATCTACTATAGCACAAGCAGTAGCACGACATTTTGATACTGTCTGTGTCCCAGAATACGCACGAGAATATTGCAAAAACTTACATAATGAATATACCTTGCAGGATGAGGTCAATATGTACTATGGTCAAATAGCACTGGAAAATACGCTGATCCCACTAGCAAAAAATAATTTGCTTATTTGTGATACGACCATCATGACCATTAAAATATGGTGTGATTATTTATTTGGCGATACGCCTCAAGACGTGAAGGAGGAGATTAACAATCGCCATTATGACCTCTATCTCCTGATGGATATTGATCTTCCATGGGAAGAAGATCCATTGCGCGACTTCCCTGAGCATCGCGAACACTTTATGGGCGTGTGGGAATCCGAACTAAAATCCTTGAAGGCGAACTATATCATCATATCCGGATTAGGTGATGAAAGACTTAAAAATGCACTAGAAGCTATTAACAGAAAATAAGATTTTCGAAATACATGAAAACTTAACATTAACTTCACATTAGAACGGTAAATTTGTACCGTTGTTATAGCGCGTTTATGACAACAAATGCTTACTAATGAGCACAATTCTTTGAAATTTACAAATCCCAATCTGTAAAGAGATACAATTAATTGTACCGCTTACTCTTCGTCTTTTGCAAAGTACAACCTATTGCCCTCATGAATGTTTAGCTTAAAAATTAGTACATTCATAAATAACAAAAAAATGATTACATTATTTAATTCATTGCATTTAGACCTGACTGTTACAGCCATTATTTCTTTTATTTATATATTAGCTTGTGTGGCTATATATCAGATGCACAGTACCAAAGACGGTATCCTTTTCTTTCTTTACATCACAGCATCAGCATTCATTATATTTCTGTTTATCAATTTTACCATGATATCCGCAGGTATTGTATTTCTATACATCATGCGATTAGTTTACCGAAATTTAAGAATGGATATTTAAATATATCCGGCTAATAATCATTATTATACAAAAACGCCTCAATTGCTTTCAATTGAGGCGTTTTTTATTTTTAAATATTTGATGTTAGTAACGGTAAGCTTCAGCTTTAAACGGACCATCAACAGTAACACCAATATAAGCAGCTTGCTCTTCGGTCAATACGTCTAATTCAACACCGATATGCGCTAAATGTAAACGTGCTACTTTTTCATCCAAATATTTTGGAAGGGTATATACTTTATTTTCATAAGCAGCAGTATTTGTCCATAATTCCAATTGCGCTAACGTTTGGTTAGTGAATGAATTAGACATCACAAATGAAGGGTGTCCAGTAGCACAGCCTAAATTCACCAATCTACCTTCTGCCAATAAAATAATATCCACACCATCGATCGTGTATTTATCCACTTGAGGTTTGATCTCAATTTTAGTATTACCGTAATTGCTATTTAACCAAGCTACATCAATCTCGTTATCAAAGTGACCAATATTACAAACAACTGTTTTATCTTTCATTGTTTTGAAATGCTCAGCACGAACGATATCTTTATTACCCGTAGTCGTCACAACGATATTTGCTTCTTTCACTGCATCAGCAAATTTTTTCACTTCAAAGCCTTCCATTGCTGCTTGTAGTGCACAGATTGGATCGATTTCTGTCACGATAACACGTACACCAGCCGAACGTAATGATTCAGCAGAACCTTTACCTACATCACCAAAACCAGCCACTACAGCTACTTTACCTGCTAACATCAAATCGGTCGCACGGCGGATCGCATCAACTAATGACTCGCGGCAACCATATTTATTATCAAATTTAGATTTCGTAACCGAATCATTGACATTGATCGCAGGTAAATGAAGTGTACCATTTTTCATACGCTCGTATAAACGGTGAACACCTGTTGTTGTTTCTTCCGATAAACCTTTGATTTCAGCAATCAATTCCGGGTATTTATCAAACACCATATTTGTCAAATCACCACCATCATCTAAGATCATGTTTAAGGGTTGACGATCTTCACCGAAGAATAACGTTTGCTCGATGCACCAGTTAAATTCCTCTTCATTCATACCTTTCCAAGCATAAACAGGAATACCTGCAGCGGCAATAGCAGCAGCAGCATGATCTTGAGTAGAAAAGATATTACAAGATGACCAAGTTACATCAGCACCCAATTCAACCAAAGTTTCTATAAGCACCGCAGTTTGGATAGTCATGTGAAGACAACCAGCAATACGCGCACCTTTTAATGGTTTTGCTGCACCAAACTCAGCACGAAGGCTCATTAAGCCAGGCATTTCAGCTTCCGCTAATTCTATTTCTTTACGACCCCATTCAGCAAGGCTGATATCCTTAACTTTGTATGGTACGTATGTACTTGCTACTGATGACATATATTCTTCTTTTTAAGTTTTAAATTTATTAGCAAAAATACCAATCAATACCTTTAAATCAAAACGTTGAATTTGAAAGCTTTCAAATTCTGACATTGTTTTGAGACTAATGTCTTGACTTAGCTCCTAACAACCCTTATATTTGTAGTATTAAATTTAAAAAAGAAGATTATGTATCCAGAATATTTAGTAGAACCAATGCGTAAGGAGCTTACAGATGTAGGTTTCGAAGAGTTAAAATCTGCAGAGCAAGTTGATGCAGCTATCGCTACTGAAGGTACAGTATTTGTCGTTGTAAACTCAGTATGTGGTTGTGCAGCAGCAAATGCCCGTCCTGCAGCTAAAGCGGCAGTAAAAAATGAAAAACGTCCTACTAAATTTGTAACGGTATTTGCAGGTATGGAAAAAGACGCCGTTGATAAAGCTAGAAACTATATGTTGCCTTATCCTCCATCTTCTCCTGCAATGGCTCTGTTCAAAGATGGTAAATTAGTTCATATGATAGAAAGACATATGATTGAGGGTCGCTCTGCACAAATGATTGCTGACAATTTAGTTGCAGCATTTGACGAGTACTGCTAATCATTTATTTTGATTTTTGAAAAAGAAAAAGGCTGTTCGAGTTATTCGAATAGCCTTTTTTGATGTGTTAAAAATCAACTTTTTCAGCTGTCAAAGAGACAAACACCTGGATCTGTCTCCTATAAAAAAACAATATTAATCTCTTGGTATATATGTTTTATTACCATTGCTATTGATATAATATTTGCCACCTTCTGGACCGATATATACAGCATGTCCATTATATTTCTCTGATGATAGCTTATCCGTACCCGATTTTTTAGTTGCTGAAACGCTATTTTTCATTTTAATAGTAGAAACCGAAGCATTACTTTTTGCTTTCTCTACAGCTTTATTAGCCTCTGCTTTTGAAATTTCATTTTCTTTTTTTACAGTTTGCTTTGTTAACTCCCTTGTTTTAGCGGCATCAGACTTGGCTTTTTCCGCTGACTTCACAGCTTTGTCAGCTTCTGTTTTTGCAGCAGCACTTTCTTTTTTAGCCGATTGTTTTGCTGTCACTTTTGTTTTAGCGGCATCAGATTTGGCTCTTTCTGCTGACTTCACAGCTTTGTCAGCCTCTGTTTTTGCAGCAGCACTTTCTTTTCTAGCAGATTGTTTTGCTGTTTCCTTGGTCACGGTTGTATTATCCTTAACCGTCTTCTCTGCTTTTTTAACTGCCTTATGATGTGGAGGTGTTTCTTGTGCACTGCTTGTTGCAATTCCAAACATAGAAACCAATGCAGCTACTGCTGCCCATTTTTTAAAATAATTTAAGGTATTCATAACCCAATATTTTTAAGTGTAAAACTAGTTACATAAATTCAAAACAAATGCCAATAACAACTAGACTTCAAGCAATTAACACACATTTAACACAACAGATAAATGATAAAAAAGGTTTGACATGTATCCATGCCAAACCTGCTCTTCTTTGTATCGTTTTACTTAAACCTATTTACCCGGAGGTTTAGGTTTAGGCATCATTTTGTTCATTTTTCTATCCATTACTTTTTTTTCCGAAGTAGAATCTTTTGCCACTTCTGGATTTTGTTTTACAGGAATGGCTGGAGCCATCTTTTGCTCTGTTTTTTTGACCATCTTTTCTGGCTGCTTTTGCTGAGCTGAGACGAATGTCAGACTGAACACTGTGAGTATAGCAACCCAAGTGGCTACCAATACCGAAAATTTCATTGTTTTCATAATCAAGATATTTAGTGTCGTTTGGTATGAAGTGCTCAAACCAAGTGCCACAAAGCATACTTTAAAACAATTAACAAACTTATTTACAATACATTAAGAGTCAATAAAATTAATTATTGACTCTTAATAATTTAATGTGCTAACGCTTCAATAGGACACCCATAAAATGAAACTTGGATAAAACTGTATACGCAAACACGCATACTAAAAGGACATTATCCATCTATTCCTACCCATTAGATATCACTTGTAGCAGGTGCTCTCCCCTCTTTCTTTGTTTTTTTCACTTTCAGATATAATAAAACAAATGAAAGAATAAAGCAAATCACAGTCGTCCATGCAAGTGCAGCAATAGATGACCGCACATTTTCCACTGTACCTTGTTCAATGACCAGAACCCTAAATATTTCCAAATAATGTGTCAGAGGTATCAATTTTGAAATATGGACGACCCAATCCGGCATTTGACTTAAAGGCCAAGTAAAACCGCTCAAGATAAAACTTGGTGTAGCGATCACCATCAGGATCTCAGTCGCTTTAAGCTGGCTAGGGATTATGATGCTGACCAATATGCCAATAAAGCTGACAGCAAGTAGAAATAGTATGGTCCCAAAGAGAAAAGGTGCCATAGGTATATGCAATGGCATCCGGTAAAAAATTGAAAAACCATAATAGAGGATATATATCCCAATAGACATCAATAAGAAAGGGGCTATCTTAACCAATATCAATAAGAGTACATTCGACGATTTTGAGACTAAATCTTTAAATGTTCCCTTTTCAAATTCAGAAGCAAAACTTAATGCTAAGGCAAGCATCATGACTTGTTGTAGTACAGTCAAAAGAACACCAGGTAGCATAAAATACAAATAATTGCCACTTTTAATATTCTGCCGTATGATAGTCGTTTTAAAAGGTTCATATTGCTGAGTTGCGACATATTCAGGAACACCTTTTTTCTGTTGCGCTTTTATTTGAATTCCTGCCTTTAGCGTTGCAGCGCAAACATTTGCAGCCATACTTGCATAGTTGGATGTCAAGGTATTGGCAGCATTGACAAAAAATGTTAATTCTGTGCTTCTATTATAGTTCACATCCGAATCAAAATTTTTAGGAATTTGAACCACTACCGTAGCTTCATGTTTCAGTGCCTCTTGTTTTGCATTAAACGCATCAGGCAAAATAGCAGCTACATAAATGACTTCACTTTCATTAAACATCGTGATCAGTTGTTTACTCAGCGGGCTTCGGTCTTGATCCACCACGATTATAGGCAAATGGGTTACTTTACCCTTTTGATAGACAGCACCAATTAAAACACCGTATAAAATAGGCGCTCCCACGAAAAGCATGAGCAACACTTTATTTTGGAAAAAGAGTTGAAATTCTCGCTTTAATAAGGATAGGAATGTACGCATAATACTTATTTTGTAGTATCGAGGTGAAGGATAAACGTCGCTTTTGTCAACAATTGCTGCGCATCATCTTTTTGAACCGGTTTCAATTTCACTTCAAATAATGATTCTTGCTGTTCAAAATCAGGATACGCAGTCGCAATATTAGCATATGAACTCAAAGCTTTAATCGAAACCACCTCTGCCGCTATTTTTTTATCCTTGAGATAAGGAAAAGATAGCGTCTGTTTACTGCCAACAGTCAGATTATGCAATTGTTTTTCAGGAATTGTTACCCTAAAGAATGTACCATCAATGAGATATCCCGAAACTAAACTATACCCTGCCAAAGCAAGTTCACCAATTTTCAAATTGATTGTTTCTACAGTCATATTTTGAGGTGCGATGATAAAACGCTCTTTAGTGGCAACATCGACCTCAGAAACAGCACCAATAGCGCGCTCCTTTTGTCCCAAAGCCATCTTCTGCTGTTCTATACGCGCACCGTTTTCCGCATCGGCCAACTCCGCTTGTACTGCTAAGTATTGATTCTTTGCCCCTTGAAATTTCATGTAAACTTCATCATACTGTTGCTGTGCCACCAAAGAATCTTTAATGAGGTTTTGCATTCTTGTCAATGATTTCTCTGCAAATTGATATTGCTCTCGCAGTCCATCCCGTTTAGCACGCAATTGCTTCAACTGGTTATCAGTTGCTCCTTTTACAGCCATATTATATTGCGCCTCAGCAGACTCAAGCGCACCCTTTGCTTGAATGGACTTAGCCTCCACTTCTGGAAATTCGAGAATCATCAAGGTGTCGCCAGCTTGTACAACATCTCCTTCACTCACCAATATTTGATGTACTTTTCCCGGAATCTTAGTTGTGACAGCAATTTGATCCCGCTCAATCTTTCCTTCAAAAGAATTTTTGAGAGGTGCATCATGACTACACCCCTGTATAAATGCTGCGATGACTAGGATATATATAAATTTTCTCATAATTATTTGACTAGTGATTGATAAAGACTTCCTTGTGATTTTAATAATTCTAAAACAGCGATACGCTGAACCAACAGTTGATTGTAAAAACTAAGCGATTGCTTATATAATTCGTTTTCCGCACTTAATCTTTCTGTCACATCGATTAAGCCAGCCTCAAATTGCTTTGATGCTAGAACAAGATTATTATTGGCAATTTTAATCTGCTGCTCATGGACAGCCATCTTTTTCATGGACAACTGATAATCCGAATTTGTTTTACGCTGTAAAAGCAATAGCTTATCTTTCGTATCATTCCATTTGTTCTGGTTCATAACCAGATCAAGGTTTGCTTTTTTGATATTATTGCGATGTTGATTACCATCAAATACATCCCATTTAACCCCTACACCTACAGCAAAACCTGGAGCCAGTTGAAAATGATTGGCACTCAGATTTACATCTCCCATAAGCGGTACATCTTTGAATTTAAATTTGGTATCAAATGCATTGAAGTAAAAAGCACTACCAAATGCAAAGATTTGGGGCAATCGTGCACCCTTTTCTTTTTTCAACACATATTCATAAGCGCGCTGAGAACTTGCCAAAGCTTGCATCTCTTTCCGGTTCTCCACAGCTGGCTGTACAGGATCTACTACAACCAACTCAAGCGGATAACTAACGAGCTTAAGACTATCGACTGGCATCTTGGTCAGTTCTTCTAATTTAAAATATAAAAGCTCACGGTTATTTTGGGATTCTGCTTTTTTACTTTCTAACTCCAACATCGCCAGTTTGATTTTATCACGATCATAGGGTATAGCTAAACCATTTTCAATTGCTTTTATAACCTTGAGATGTTCTTTATTCAATCTTCTTTCCGAATCAGCAATCAACGCATCCACTTCTTTTAATAACATGATCTGATCAAATGTCTGAACCACCTCCTGTGCCAATCCTTCATAACCTGCCTCTGTCATCAATTGCTGTGCTTTATATTTTTCATCTAAAGCTTTTTTGCCATTAGTGATCTGTAATCCGCTAAAAATTACTTGGGTAGCATTTACCCCTGCAAATCCTATCTGAGATGAGGCATTGAATTTCTGAGCACCTTCAAAAAGATTCAGACCGAGCAATGGTAAAGTTTTCGTTGGGAGATCCAATTCACCAGTGCCATGGAGATAACCATACATGCCCATAGCAGTCACATGGGGCAATAATTTTCCGCTAACAGTATTCTGATCTAAAAGCGTCTTCTGATTTTCTAAATAACTATTTTTAATATCGCTATTATTCTGAATTGCCTTTTGTATAGGTTCTTTCAACTGCGGACTTATACCTTGCTGCGCATAGGAAATCCCTTGATGAAAGAATGGCAATAACAATATTAAGCATGAAATTTTTTTAACTAACATATTCATAACTCTTTTAAAGGGTCGATTAGTATCACTATTAACAATACAAAGGTGCGTATGTTTTACGGTTTAATTTTTAAGATATCTTAAAAAGGAAAAATTATACCAATTGCCCTCTAATAACCGATAGCGTTTGTTGAGATATACCTAGATAAGAGGCAATATGGCCTAAAGAAGCATTTTGAAAAAGCTCAGGATTTTCTGTCAACAGCAGTTGATAACGCTCCAGTGCAGTCTGAAATTGCGTATTGTAAAATCGGTTAGAATAGCTGATCACTGAACCCAATAACACTTTTTGTATGATCTGACTTACAATAATATTTGTTTTTGACAACTCATATATCGTTTGAAAAGGTATAAGCGAAATTTTACAGTTGGTGAGTGCCTGAAAACCGAAGATAGATGGTTTTTGATAAAAAACACTTTCTATACCGGTACTAAATGTATTCGATCCAAAAAAAGAATGGGTGATATCTCTGTTATTTTTGAAATAGAATATACGACTAAAACCCGATTCTATAAAATAGATATACCTCAAATAGCTACCCGGTTCAAAGATTATATCTCCCTTATGAAATTCTTTGGTTTCAATAATTTGGGAAAACAATAACGTTAAGTCATCATCAATCGAATATAGGCTTTTGAAATGTTCCAATGCAGTCATATCTTTAAATATGCCAATTAAAAATCATTATTTCATAAAAAAGCCCTAAATATTCACATATTTAGGGCTTTTATAACGTATATATACACCACTATTGCATATCAAACAAATGTTTCTCTGCGTGGTATGAAGATCTTACTAGGGGACCTGACTCCACATATTTGAATCCCATTTTTAAACCAATTTCTTTGTATACATCAAATTGAGCTGGTGTTATCCACTCCACTACCGGATGATGCGCTTTGGTAGGTTGGAGGTACTGACCAATGGTTAAAATATCAACACCTACATTAAATAAGTCCTGCATAGTTTCGATAACATCTGCTTCAGTTTCTCCAAAACCAAGCATAATACCTGATTTTGTACGCAGACCTGCTTCAGAAATACGGCGGAGACATTCTAATGAGCGATCATATTTTGCCTGTATACGTACTTCACGAGTTAAACGTCTAACCGTTTCAATATTATGAGAGACAACCTCTGGACGAACAGCAAGTACACGATCAAGATTTTCCCATTGTCCCTTGAAATCAGGGATTAAAGTTTCTAATGTCGTTGTAGGACTTTCTTGGCGAATAGCGTTAATGGTTTCTGCCCAGATGATAGAACCACCATCCTTCAGGTCATCACGATCAACAGATGTAATGACGCAATGCTTCACTTGCATCAATTTTACAGAATTGGCAACACGCGCAGGTTCATCCAATTCAACTGCTTTAGGACGACCCGTCGCTACAGCACAAAATGAACAAGAACGCGTACAGATATTTCCTAAAATCATAAATGTAGCGGTTCCCGCACCCCAACATTCACCCATATTCGGGCAATTACC
Source organism: Sphingobacterium sp. PCS056 (assembly GCF_023273895.1). Taxonomy (NCBI): domain Bacteria; kingdom Pseudomonadati; phylum Bacteroidota; class Sphingobacteriia; order Sphingobacteriales; family Sphingobacteriaceae; genus Sphingobacterium; species Sphingobacterium sp. PCS056. The sequence goes on from NZ_CP096883.1 coordinate 584,467, forward strand.
ACTCTCACAAATCGTATGTAGCTTATGCTCATCTACAAGGCCTCTTACATGTCTGTATTCTTTACCAACTGGCAATTTTACACGCAACCAATCTGGCTTACGCTGTGTTTGTGTTGCAGGAATAACTGGAAGTTCAATCATAAGGCAAAGTTAATGATTATAAATGTAATTTTTAATTGCCAATTTGTTTGAATACTATCATAATATCCGTTTCTAGTTGTACGCATTAGTATTAAACATATTGTTTTTTTTATGATATTTGTGAAACATCACATTTAATCCCAATGCATATGCGATTTAGCCATTCAATAACTTTGGTACTATTAGCGGGGTTGTTGCCTCTGAATATATTTGCACAACAAAATTTCGACTTAATCCCTAAACCGGCAAGTCTGACCTTAGCGGTAGGAACCTATCACATACCGACTCATCCCAAAATCTTTGTTTCACAAGATTTTGTAAGTGCGAGTCAATTATTAGCCGAACACCCTGCAATTGCATCCTTAACCACTGAAATTGTAAAAAAGATCAAGAAAGCACCTAAGGAAGGTATTCGTATCTTAAAAGCTGAAGACTCCGATAAATTGGACAAATCAGCATATCGTATCGCCATCAGCGAAAAAGGAATCGTCGTACTGGCGCATGAAGTTGCTCCAGTTATCAATGCAATCTACACATTAGTCCAATTGGGTTATTTACAAGACGATCCAACACAAATTGCTGCACTAGATATAGAAGACAAGCCTACTTTTTCTTATCGCGGACTTCATTTAGACCCATCTCGACACTTTATTCCTTTCAATATCATGAAGAAATTTGTGGACATTATGGCGATCTACAAATTCAATAATTTACACTGGCACCTCACCGATGGTGCAGGATGGAGATTAGAAATCAAACAATATCCAGAACTGACCAAGAAAGCAGCGTGGCGTACACATGTCAAATGGAAAGATTGGTGGAATAATGGCCGTCAATATGTTGATGCAGGAACGCCAAATGCCAGCGGTGGATTTTACACACAAGAACAAGCGCGCGAGTTAGTAGAATATGCTGCTAAAAAAGGAATAAATATTATTCCGGAAATCGAGATGCCTGGACATTCAGAAGAAGTGTTGGCAATTTATCCCGAATTATCGTGTTCGGGCAAACCCTATACCCAATCAGAATTTTGTATAGGCAATGAAAAAACTTTTGAATTTTTAAAAAATGTACTGGATGAAGTCATTGCAATATTCCCTTCCCCTTATATTCACATTGGTGGCGATGAGGCCGATAAAAAACATTGGAAAACTTGTCCTAAATGTCAAGCATTAAAAACAAAAGAAGGCTTAAAATCTGAAGAAGAATTACAAAGTTATCTCATTAAACAAATTGATGAATATGTTCAATCCAAAGGTCGCAAGATCATTGGTTGGGACGAGATTTTAGAAGGCGGTTTGACAAAAGGTGCGACGGTCATGAGCTGGAGAGGTGAATCTGGCGGAATCAACTCAGCCAATGCAGGTCATGATGTGATCATGACTCCAGGATCTCACCTTTATTTTGACTCCTACCAGACAGATCCGAGAACACAACCCGAGACCATAGGTGGATATCTTCCGATCAGCAAAGTCTACGAATATAACCCGATCCCAAGTGGTATTCAAGAAGATAAAATAAAACATGTATTAGGAGCTCAAGGTAACTTATGGGCAGAATATATGCCTAACTATTTTCAACTCGAATACATGGCTTTTCCCAGAGCATTAGCTTTATCGGAAGTGGTATGGACAAAATCGGATCTTAAAAATTGGCCAAATTTTCATAAGCGACTGCAATCGCACTACAAAATCTTACAGCACTTTGATATCAACTACTATCGACCATCCTACAATGTTAAAGGAACTGTCGTATTTGACGAAAAGAAGGGATCTAATAACGTTACCTTAAGTACCGAGCAATTGCATGCCAGCAATATCCGCTACACGATAGATGGATCAAAACCGACCTACCAGGCGACTCCTTATAACAACTCGTTTGATCTATCTGTACCAGCAATTATAAAAGCGGCTTATTTCTTGGACTCTACTCAAGTCGGACCGATCGAAACGATTCAATTGGATGTGCATAAAGCGATCGGAAAAACGGTTACCTACAATAACACATGGAGTGATGGTTATCCTGCACAACAGGAATTGACGTTAACAAATGGAATCAAAGGCGGACTGACATACCAAGATGGTCAATGGCAGGGATTTTTGAAAGATCTCGATGTAGTTGTTGATTTTGAGCGCCGTGAAGAAATCAGTAGTGTGGCGATGAACTTCATGCAAATTACCGGTCCAGGAGTATATATGCCGGGAGAATTTAAAGTATTATTATCCGAAAATGGTCGTACATTTAGAGAAGTAGGTATCGTTCAAAATGATGTCTCAGACCAAGATCCGACATTAACATTTAAACGGTTTGAACTTAAATTGGCAAAGCCGCAGCATGCACGTTATGTTCGTGTTGTAGCGACAAATCCTAAAAAAGGATTTCTGTTTGCAGATGAACTGATTGTGTATTAAATACAGCATCAAAATGATGGAGAAGCGCGATTTCAAAACAAGTTGCTTCTCCATTTTTTGTTTCCCTATTTTGTTTAAATGATTTATCTGAAAATAAATTCCAAAAAATCAAATAAAATAATGTAATTTTGCACTCCGACAAAGCGGTCGGAATATACCCTTCTCGAAGCGCATTTTTGATTGTCTTTGTTCATACTTTGAAATTTTATTTTTTGAACTAGATATAATGCCAAGAAACACCTCCATTAAATCGGTTTTAATCATTGGATCAGGTCCAATTGTAATTGGTCAAGCCTGTGAATTTGATTATTCGGGATCTCAAGCAGCCCTTTCTTTAAAAGAAGAAGGCATTGAAGTTTCCATCATCAACTCAAACCCTGCAACGATCATGACTGATAAAGTCATTGCAGACCACGTTTATTTACTTCCTTTAACTGTAGAAAGTATTGAAGAAATTCTTAAAGAACAGCAGATTGACGCCGTACTCCCTACTATGGGTGGCCAAACAGCGTTAAACTTATGTATCGAAGCTTCAAACATCGGACTATGGGAAAAATACGATGTTAAAGTTATCGGTGTTGATGTTGCTGCAATTGAAAAAACAGAAAACCGTGAAGAGTTCCGTCAATTAATGATTGATATCGGTGTAGGTGTAGCACCTTCCAAAATCGCAAACTCTTTCTTAGAAGGTAAAGAAGCAGCACAAGAAATTGGTTTTCCATTAGTTATTCGTCCTTCTTACACATTAGCAGGTACTGGAGGTGGATTTGTACACTCGAAAGATGAGTTCGACGCTGCTTTAAGTAGAGGTTTAAGCGCTTCTCCTACACACGAGGTGTTAGTAGAGAAAGCAGTTTTAGGCTGGAAAGAATTCGAATTAGAGTTGCTACGTGATACAAATGATAATGTAATCATCATATGTACGATTGAAAACTTTGATCCAATGGGAATCCATACAGGTGACTCGATCACAGTTGCACCAGGTATGACTTTATCTGACAAATGCTACCAAAGCATGCGTAATCAAGCCATCTTAATGATGCGCTCGATTGGTAATTTCGCGGGAGGTTGTAACGTTCAGTTCTCCGTTAACCCAGAGAATGAAGATATCATCGCTATCGAAATCAACCCACGTGTATCGCGCTCTTCAGCTTTGGCATCTAAAGCAACGGGGTACCCAATTGCTAAAATCGCTGCAAAATTAGCAATCGGCTACAATTTGGATGAGTTACAGAACCAAATTACCAAAACAACTTCAGCTTATTTCGAACCTACTTTAGATTATGTAATCGTCAAAGTACCTCGTTTTAACTTTGATAAATTCAAAGGAGCAAACAAAGAATTAGGCTTACAAATGAAAGCAGTAGGTGAAGTAATGGCAATTGGCCGTACGTTCATCGAGGCATTACAAAAAGCATGTCAATCATTAGAGACAAACCGTGCTGGTTTAGGAGCTGATGGTCGTCAACTACGCAATTTAGAAGAGATCATGGATAGCCTTGAGCATCCAAGTGGTGATCGTCTTTTCCATATCAAAGATGCTTTCGAATTAGGTGTTCCTTTGGAATCTATCCGTAAAGCAACACGTATCGATAAATGGTACTTACTTCAAATTCAAGAATTAGTAGCATTAGAAACTGAACTTCGCCGTTACCAGTTGAATAATATTCCTAAAGACTTCTTTATGACCTTGAAACAAAAAGGTTATTCTGATATTCAAATCTCTTGGTTATTAGGCAACGTTACTGAAGATGAGGTTTATGATCGCCGTAAGGAACTAGGTATTAGCCGCGTGTATAAAATGGTTGATACATGTGCTGCAGAATTCCCTGCACAAACACCATACTACTACTCTACTTTTGAAGAGGAAAACGAATCCGTAGCTTCTGACAAGAAAAAAATCGTCGTATTAGGTTCAGGTCCTAACCGTATCGGTCAAGGTATTGAATTTGATTATTCTTGTGTACACGGTTTATTAGCAGCTAAAGAAGCTGGTTTCGAAGCCATCATGGTTAACTGTAACCCAGAGACTGTTTCCACAGATTTCAACATGGCTGATAAATTATACTTTGAGCCTGTATTCTGGGAGCATGTTCGCGAAATCATTGAATTAGAGAAACCAGTAGGTGTTATCGTTCAGTTAGGTGGTCAGACAGCTCTTAAAATGGCTGATCAGCTAGAAGCTCTTGGTGTTAAGATCATCGGAACAGATTTCCAAAACATGGATTTAGCTGAAGATCGCGGTCGCTTCTCTGATTTATTAAAATCATTAGATATTCCTTATCCAAGATACGGTGTTGCTGAATCTGCAGAAGAAGCAATCCAAGTTGCAAATGAAGTTGGATATCCAGTTCTTGTTCGTCCGTCTTACGTATTAGGTGGTCAAGGCATGAGCATCGTGATCAACGATGATGACTTAGAGAAAGCAGTAGTGAACTTACTGAAAAACCTTCCTGGAAACCGTGTCTTAATTGACCATTTCTTGGATCGTGCTGAAGAAGCAGAATCTGATTCCATCTGTGATGGTGAAGATGTACACATCATAGGTATGATGGAGCATATCGAGCCTGCAGGTATTCACTCGGGTGACTCTTATGCTGTATTACCTCCGTTCAGCTTAACACAAGCTGTACAAGATAAAATGGCGGAGTATTCGGTTAAACTAGCAAAAGCATTAAATGTAAGTGGTTTACTGAATATACAATTTGCTGTAAAAGGTGAAAATGTATATGTCATCGAAGCAAATCCACGTGCATCACGTACGGTTCCATTTATCGCTAAAGCATATGACGTGCCTTATATCAACATCGCAACAAAAATTATGTTAGGTGTAAACAAATTAAAAGATTTCAAAATCGAGCGCAAGTTGCAAGGCTGGGCAATCAAAGAACCAGTATTCTCGTTCTCTAAATTCCCTGAAGTTGATAAACAATTAGGTCCAGAAATGAAATCTACAGGTGAAGCTATCCGTTTCATCAAAGATTTAAATGATCCTTACTTTAGAGATTTAGTGGCTAAAAAATCGATGTTCTTATCGAAATAAGCTTAAAACTCTGATCCAATAAAAAAGCCTTCTTTCTTTTAAGAAGGCTTTTTTATTGGATCAAATTGTTCGAGATCTAAATATCTTTCACACATCTAAATCCGACATTATTCGTCGGACTATTCACTTCTCCCTTGCCCCTGCTTCCTGCTTTATAACGTTCACAATATTGATCATTACACAAAAATGAACCACCACGCTGTACACGTTTAACAGCCCCTGGCTCATCTGGATCGTAAGCATCAGCTGGCCCCTTAGGATTAGCGGAAGAACTTTTAGCATAATAATCAGGACGATAATAATCCGCACACCATTCCCAGACATTCCCCTCCATATCATAAAGACCGATTGAATTTGCTGGAAAAGCTTTAACTGGTGAAGTACCGACATAACCATCCAACCTCGTATTTAGAACAGGAAATTGGCCTTGAAAGATATTCGCGAGATAGCGGTCATTATCCAATAGTTCATTTCCCCAATAATAGGTCATTGGATTGGATGTTCGTGCACGTGCAGCAAATTCCCATTCTGCTTCTGTGGGTAACCGTTTCCCGGCCCATTTCGCATAGGCTTCGGCATCTTGATAAGCAATATGCACCACAGGATAGTTCTCTTTACCTTTAATACTGCTATTTGGACCATCAGGATGCCTCCAGCTTGCTCCGACGACATAAGACCACCATTGCAAATGGTTCGTTAAACCTTGAACTTCTTTAGGGGGTGAAAATATGGCAGATCCAGGTTTTAACATTGCAGGATCTACATCAGGAAATTCTTTGGGATCTAGGGGTCTTTCAGCCACAGTTACATACCCTGTTGCCTGGACAAATGTTTCAAATTGACCATTGGTCACTTCATGTTCATCGATTAAAAAATCATCGATCTTAACTTCATGAACAGGCTTAGCATCCGCAAATTGATCAGACCCCATTAAGAAATAACCACCAGCAACCTTGATCATATTGACCTGATCAATACCTGAGCCTTCCACAATGTGAAGCGTAGTATCCGCATTAGAAAACCGAGAGGGTATAGTTGTTGCCATATAGCAACGTGAAGAATCTGGAGAAACAAAAAGATCAGCAGTATGGCCTTTTGGTTCACTGTTACTAAAGCATGAAGTCAACAAGACAAAACATGGTATAAAAAGAAATGAATTCTTGCACATAGGTTGGGTCGATAACAAATAAAGATACAATTTAGATATTTTTCAACAAGAATTGAAAATATCGTTAAATAAAAAAAGAGAACAGTTAACTGTTCTCTTTTTTTATATCGCTTACAAAAAGATTATACGTCTAGTTGAACACCACTAACTTTTCCCTCTTTTGAGCGAATTTTTGTTGTACCACCACCGTTTAAAGTAATATCCACCGGTTTATTTGTCTTCCATGCTCCTTTTGTAAAGTCAGGAATGTCGACTGTTCTGGAGTCGCGTTTAACAGAATCAAAACTTAATGGAACGATGCAACTCCAAGAGGCACCATCATAAACATCCTGATCCAATGGAAGACCATTGCGCAAACAATCAATCAATCTCCAGTCCATCATGAAATCCATTCCACCGTGTCCACCAACTTGTTTTGCTTGTTCGCCAATAAATTTCACCAATTCAGGTGTATATTTGGTATATAATTCTTTTAATTTATCTTGTGTAATGAAGCTATGTCCAAAAGCTATGTTTTCAGTAGGATATTTCTGAGCAAAGCCTTTTGTTCCACTTAGCGTATGCAATCTCGAATAAGGTCTAGGCGAAGTAACATCATGTTGCAACATAATCGTTTTGCCCAGCTCTGTACGAATCAACGTCGTATTCATATTACCACGGAAACTCTTACCAACAAATTCTTGATAGAAAGAATCTTTAGCGGCCAATTCTTTTGCCTTAGCCCCCATTTGAAAGTCATTTGTAGACATCGCAACCAAGTGGTTCATTTTATCACCACGATTGATATTCATACACTGTGCCACAGGTCCCAGACCATGTGTTGGATACAAATTGCCATTCAACTTGATGTTTTCACGCAATCTCCACATATTATCATAACCATTTTTTGCAAAATTCAAGTCTAATAAATCGTGGATATAAGCGCCTTCACCATGCAAAATCTCACCAAATAAACCTTGGCGAGTCATGTTCAATGTCAACATTTCAAAGAAATCGTAACAGCAGTTTTCCAACATCATACAATGCTTTTTTGTTTCTTCTGAAACTCTTACGACTTCCCAACAATCTTTTAGTGTCAATGCAATCGGCACCTCACAGGCAACGTGAGCACCAGCTTTCATCGCACCAATACTCATTGGAGTATGATAATCCCAAGGCGAACAAATATATACTAAATCTAGCTTCTCATTTTTTAGCATATCTTTCCAACCGTCCTCACCAGAGTAAGATTTAGCATCTTTTAATGATTTTTTACGTAAGATACCTTGAGCACGTTCTACACGATCTGCATGTTTATCACATAAAGCCACAATTTCCACTCCATCAATGTAAGATAAACGATCCACAGCACCAGGGCCACGCATTCCTAAACCAATAACCGCTACACGCACTTTATCAATTTTAGGAGCGGCATAACCTGACATGTTGAATTTTGTCGCTGCCAATACATTGGAATTTAAAGTTGGTAATGTCACCGCTACAGATGATAAGATACCCGCTTTCTTCAAGAAATCTCTTCTATTAGAATTCATATTTGATAGATATAATTTACATACAAAATTAAAGGGGCTATAGAAAGCCCCTCTAAAATCACCTATTTTAAAACAAACTAAACAGTCTTTGTAATGATTATCAAAACTAATGATAGCAATAGTCCAATAATTAGTTATAGAATCGGTCGTATACCTTTTCTATAACAAGAATACACTACATATTTGATAATAAAAAATAAAAAAACAAAGCAATCGTTTGCTTAAAATAAACAACCGTTTGCAAAATGGCATCCCTTACTTATGACATCATGTAAATCTAGTAACCAATTAGTTACATAAAAGTAATTGCACGACACGATGAATATAAAACTTGAGCACATTATTGTGTTACATCATCATCTTGAGTTATAATTCTCTATTTGAGCTCATCATACCTGAACTAACCAAACAAGAGACAAAGATGCATATCTACTTTTAATAAGGATTGTTTCAACAATCTATTAGGCATTAAAATATATGATGCATGGCAAACCATCATCTCTCAATTCGATATCCAAAGATTATACGATTTTAGAAAACCTGTATAAAACGAATTTAATTTTTTCAAAGCCAAAAAGCTCCTATGGAGTATATCATTGAAGAATAGCAGGAGAGATCAGCTAGATGAATAGATAGCAGGATATCACCGATTCTACGGTAGTTCACTGGGTGAGCTATAAGCGTATTTCAAAAGCAGGAGTTGCCTACCGTGGATATGGAGGATGAGCTTGAAGTGGAACCGTGCCGCCAATAGCCATATCCGGAACCAGCTCGGACATGAAGGAGAAGAAATGTAAGTGTGCTGCGTCTGCAGTACTGCCGTAGCAAGTCGATATCTTTGGCTGTGAAATGGATTATCTGCGGCAGCAGGATTGTTAATTGCTGCATCGGCATCGTTCCGGAAGCAGCGCTATTGATTATACCTGCAGCAGCGGAATGGCTTGTTCTAAAGCAATGAGATTGGGCTATGCTGCATCCGAAAGACAGAAAAAAGTTTAACGCACAAAAAAGCCCCTGCTGCTTAGCAAGGGCTTCTGTATAAAAAAAGGCACCGACCTACTCTCCCACCTGTTACGGCAATACCATCGGCTCTGGCGGGCTTGACTGCTCTGTTCGGAATGGGAAGAGGTAGACACCGCCGATATAGGCACCTAAAATGTTTTTATTAGTCATAAGAATGAAATATACAATATCCCATCCAACATACTAATCTATAGACAATTGAAAGAAAAACTAAAAGAGGAAGACAACAGTGTCTGCGTTGCTTGAGAAAGCTTCGGGTGATTAGTATTGCTCAGCTATGATATCTCTACCTTTACACCTGCAACCTATCAACGTAGTAGTCTACTACGGCCCTATAAGGAAGTCTCATCTCGTGGCTAGTTTCGCACTTAGATGCTTTCAGCGCTTATCTATTCCCGACGTAGCTACCCAGCCGTACACCTGGCGGCATAACTGGTTTACCAGCGGTCAGTCCATCCCGGTCCTCTCGTACTAAGGACAGATCCACTCAAACTTCCAACGCCCACAACAGATAGGGACCGAACTGTCTCGCGACGTTCTGAACCCAGCTCGCGTGCCACTTTAATGGGCGAACAGCCCAACCCTTGGGACCTTCTCCAGCCCCAGGATGTGACGAGCCGACATCGAGGTGCCAAACCTCCCCGTCGATATGAGCTCTTGGGGGAGATCAGCCTGTTATCCCCAGCGTACCTTTTATCCTTTGAGCGATGGCCCTTCCATACAGAACCACCGGATCACTATGTCCGTCTTTCGACCCTGTTCGACTTGTTGGTCTCACAGTCAAGCAAGCTTATGCCATTGCACTCCGCGTACGGTTACCAAGCGTACTGAGCTTACCTTTGAAAGCCTCCGTTACCTTTTTGGAGGCGACCACCCCAGTCAAACTACCCACCAAACAATGTCCTCGGCATGACCGAGTTAGAAACCGAATACAGAAAGGGCGGTATTTCAAGGTTGATTCCATGACTCCTGGCGAAGCCACTTCAACATCTCCCGCCTATCCTACACATCCTGTACCCAATTCCAATGTTAAGCTATAGTGAAGGTGCATGGGGTCTTTCCGTCCCGTTGCGGGTAATCGGCGTCTTCACCGATACCACAATTTCACCGAGCTCATGGCTGAGACAGCGCCCAGATCGTTACACCATTCGTGCAGGTCGGAACTTACCCGACAAGGAATTTCGCTACCTTAGGACCGTTATAGTTACGGCCGCCGTTTACTGGGGCTTCGATTCAATGCTTCTCTTGCGATGACATCCCCTCTTAACCTTCCAGCACCGGGCAGGTGTCAGGCCTTATACCTCATCTTTCGATTTTGCAAAGCCATATGTTTTTGTTAAACAGTCGCCTGGGCCTTTTCACTGCGGCTTCTCCATTGCTGGAGGAAGCGCCCCTTCTCCCGAAGTTACAGGGCCATTTTGCCGAGTTCCTTAGCCATGATTCACTCGAGCACCTTAGGATTCTCTCCTCGACTACCTGTGTCGGTTTACGGTACGGGTTTTTATAACCTGAAGCTTAGCGGGTTTTCTTGGAAGTCTGTTTACCTGCTCTATCAGCGCCGCCGAAGCTTTGCTGTACTATTGGGTTTCAGCAGGGTCGGCGGATTTGCCTACCGTCCCTATACCTACGCCTTTTAACGAACTATTCCGTCAGTTCGCGGCAGTGTCACTACTCCGTCACCACATCGCAGTTATAAAAAGTACTGGAATATTAACCAGTTGTCCATCGGCTTACTCCCTTCGGATGCGCCTTAGGCCCCGACTAACCCTGATCCGATTAGCGTTGATCAGGAAACCTTAGTCTTTCGGTGGGCGGGTTTCTCACCCGCCTTATCGTTACTTATGCCTACATTTGCTTTTCTATCCACTCCACGGACCATTACCAGACCGCTTCGCCGTAAATAGAATGCTCCCCTACCAGACATACATATTTCAGTATGAATCCATAGCTTCGGTAATACACTTGATGCCCGTTTATTATCCACGCCCGATCGCTCGACTAGTGAGCTGTTACGCACTCTTTAAATGAATGGCTGCTTCCAAGCCAACATCCTAGCTGTCTAGGCAATCGGACCTCGTTAGTTCAACTTAGCGTATATTTAGGGACCTTAGCTGATGGTCTGGGTTCTTTCCCTCTCGGCCTTGGACCTTAGCACCCAAAGCCTCACTGCCGGCCATATCTTATAGCATTCGGAGTTCGTCTGGATTTGGTAGGATTTGACTCCCCCGCACCCAATCGGTAGCTCTACCTCTATAAGACTCCATGCCGACGCTGTTCCTAAAAACATTTCGGGGAGTACGAGCTATTTCCCAGTTTGATTAGCCTTTCACCCCTACCCTCAGGTCATCCGGAAACTTTTCAACGTTTATCGGTTCGGTCCTCCATTACATGTTACTGCAACTTCAACCTGCCCAAGGGTAGATCACAAGGTTTCGCGTCTACCTCATCTGACTATGCGCCCTATTAAGACTCGCTTTCGCTTCGGATACGTGGCTGAACCACTTAACCTTGCCAGACAAGAGTAACTCGTAGGCTCATTATGCAAAAGGCACGCCGTCACTGGACCTGCCAGCTCCGACCGCTTGTAAGCACACGGTTTCAGGTTCTTTTCACTCCTCTGTTCGAGGTTCTTTTCACCTTTCCCTCACGGTACTAGTTCACTATCGGTCTCTCAGGAGTATTTAGCCTTATCAGATGGTGCTGACAGATTCCCACAGGGCGTCTCCGACCCCGCGGTACTCAGGGTACTGCTAGGCTAGCATTCTATACGTGTACAGGGCTATCACCGTGTATCGCTGGGCTTCCCATCCCATTCCACTTCTGTTTGCTAATGCCACTTCGCAGCCCTACAACCCCAACCATGCCGTAACAAAGTTGGTTTGGGCTCTTTCCCGTTCGCTCGCCACTACTTGGGAAATCATTATTATTTTCTTCTCCTACGCCTACTTAGATGTTTCAGTTCAGCGCGTTCGCGTATTTTACAGCATACCTTCAGTATGCTAGGTTGCCCCATTCGGAAATCTTCGGATCAATCTCACATTTGCTAATCCCCGAAGCTTATCGCAGCTTATCACGTCCTTCATCGCCTCTGAGAGCCTAGGCATCCCCCGTGTGCCCTTATTTACTTTCTTCACCTCATAGCCCTTTTGCTACTATGGGTTGCTTTTTGATATATAACCATGGTGCTACGCATTAATCCGTTCGGCCTTGACCGAGGGTCTTCATAATACATCAGGCACACCACAGTATTGTCTCTACTGTTGTCTTCTCTTGTAATTTTTTTTCTTTCAATATGTCAAAGAACTCTTTGTTTCCGCTTTATCTGCCGTAAATATCTTATACGGCGCGGATACCTGTGGAGAATATCGGAGTCGAACCGATGACCCCCTGCGTGCAAGGCAGGTGCTCTAGCCAGCTGAGCTAATTCCCCGTGTTGTTAATGGTAGTCCCGAGCAGATTTGAACTGCTGACCCCTACATTATCAGTGTAGTGCTCTAACCAACTGAGCTACGGGACTAGCTTATCTTTCTATCTCTCTGGACCATCCAATCAGGGATGGGCACATTTCTTCAAATGTTTTTGTTTCTTATTTGTTTCTTATATAAATCATGTGTGTACGTAACGAGCTTCAATCCTGAATGCTCTAGAAAGGAGGTATTCCAGCCGCACCTTCCGGTACGGCTACCTTGTTACGACTTAGCCCCAATTATCGGTTTTACCCTAACACGCTCCTTGCGGTTACATGCTTTAGGTACCCCCAACTTTCATGGCTTGACGGGCGGTGTGTACAAGGCCCGGGAACGTATTCACCGCGTCATTGCTGATACGCGATTACTAGCGAATCCAACTTCATGAGGTCGAGTTGCAGACCTCAATCCGAACTGTGAATGGCTTTTAGAGATTAGCACCATATTGCTATGTAGCTGCCCGCTGTACCATCCATTGTAGCACGTGTGTAGCCCCGGACGTAAGGGCCATGATGACTTGACGTCGTCCCCACCTTCCTCACAGCTTACGCTGGCAGTCTGTTTAGAGTCCCCACCTTAATGTGCTGGCAACTAAACATAGGGGTTGCGCTCGTTGCGGGACTTAACCCAACACCTCACGGCACGAGCTGACGACAGCCATGCAGCACCTAGTTTCGTGTCCCGAAGGACTGATCCGTCTCTGGATCATTCACTAACTTTCAAGCCCGGGTAAGGTTCCTCGCGTATCATCGAATTAAACCACATGCTCCTCCGCTTGTGCGGGCCCCCGTCAATTCCTTTGAGTTTCAATCTTGCGACCGTACTCCCCAGGTGGATAACTTAACGCTTTCGCTTGGACGCTTACTGTGTATCGCAAACATCGAGTTATCATCGTTTAGGGCGTGGACTACCAGGGTATCTAATCCTGTTTGATCCCCACGCTTTCGTGCATCAGCGTCAATACTAACTTAGTGAGCTGCCTTCGCAATCGGAGTTCTAAGACATATCTATGCATTTCACCGCTACTTGTCTTATTCCGCCCACTTCAAATAGATTCAAGTCCTACAGTATCAAAGGCACTGCGACAGTTAAGCTGCCGTCTTTCACCACTGACTTATAGGACCGCCTACGCACCCTTTAAACCCAATAAATCCGGATAACGCTTGGATCCTCCGTATTACCGCGGCTGCTGGCACGGAGTTAGCCGATCCTTATTCTTCAGGTACATTCAGCTTCCCACACGTGGAAAGGTTTATTCCCTGACAAAAGCAGTTTACAACCCATAGGGCAGTCATCCTGCACGCGGCATGGCTGGTTCAGAGTTCCCTCCATTGACCAATATTCCTTACTGCTGCCTCCCGTAGGAGTCTGGTCCGTGTCTCAGTACCAGTGTGGGGGATTCTCCTCTCAGAGCCCCTAGACATCGTAGCCTTGGTGGGCCGTTACCCCTCCAACTAGCTAATGTCACGCGAGCCCATCCATATCCTATAAATATTTGATCATAATCCGATGCCGGTAAATGATGTTATGCGGTGTTAATCTCTCTTTCGAGAGGCTATCCCCCTGATATGGGTAGGTTGCTCACGCGTTACGCACCCGTGCGCCACTCTCATGAAATCAAAGCAAGCTTTAATTTCAATCCCGTCCGACTTGCATGTATTAGGCCTGCCGCTAGCGTTCATCCTGAGCCAGGATCAAACTCTCCATTGTAAAATGAAGTGTAAGATCAAGACTATTTATAATAAATAGAATTGTCTTGTATTTTATTTCTAATTCTAAAATTGAACAGGTTGATTTTTTTAACTTTCGTTGTTTCTCAACACTACTCGTTACGTTACATGATTATATTTTTAAAGAACTTTCTTCGCTCCCGCATCTCGCTTCGGCTCTATATGATGTCGGCATTGCGCCGGTATCGATCTTGTTTTGTTTCCCTTCGTTTCCGTTGGGACTGCAAAGGTAGAAATCTTTTTGGTATCTCCAAAATAAATGTGAAAATTTATTTTTTTATTTTCCTTTCGTTTCTGCGTTTAAACTAAATTAAACCCTTCTTTTTTCAGTGCTTCCCCTTTCGGATCAGCCGTTCCTCCCTTGCGGAGTGGTGCAAAGATAGGAACTTTTATCCTTCACTTCCTAATGTTTTCTGTCTTATTTGTTCATATTATCTTTAACTTGCTGTAACATTGTGTGATTGATTTGCAAGCAGCGTTCCGATAGTGTGGCCTATCCGGGAATATCGGGAGGTTAATAGCTGATCGGAGATGTTTTTGGCAACTGTTCTTTGGGGCTTATTTGTTGTGCAAATTTTTTGATTTTACTGTATCTGCCTATTTGGTACTGCAAAAAAAAGACTGTACCCGACAGAAATAATAAAGATATCGGACTTTTTTTCGAACTTTCCTGTGATCGGCGGAGTATAATCTTTTCAGGTTATCGGGCTGTTAAGCTGAAAAATGTTCCTATACGGCCTTGCTCCTACTTGTTCCTTTCAACGATATACCATCATGATTGGGAATAGCAGCAGAAGGAATCTACTCTTATTAAACAGATGTCCATATACAGGTTGAGCAAATACTGCTGATATTGGTCTTAGAGTGTTACGTCAAGAATCATTTTGCAGCAAAAACCAACAATAAGATCTGATACCACATAGATACCTATACAAGGCAATAGAGTTCAGATGCTTCTGGGATAAAAGATCTTTCCCGCACAACAATGGTAGTATTTCAGGTTTTTATAGTCCTGATTCAGATGGAAACTTCAGAATGGCATATGCATGCTCCCATACTTAGTAGATGATCCATGATAAGTAGATAATCAATCCTTATTGAAAAGACTAAACGGGATTATCAACCGGTAACATAAAAGTAAGCGTCCCTAATTAATGAGGAAAAGCTTCTTTCAGCAAAACAAGACCATTATATTCTTTTAAAATAAAAATGATCTTTCATCATCTGCAATTCCTTGATCATAATTGAAAATAATACAACGGTATTATTTAATGATGGGACAAAATCAAAAGTAATATTCTACCGCCTATCAGGAAAAGTTTTCTACTTGACGCATTACGGACTACTTAGATCCTTCTCCCTATTCTATCTTCAATAATTATTCGATTGTACAAAACTTATAAAAAGCGAATTCGTTTTTTCAAAAAGGTTAAAGCTACTATCAAGTGGTTAGTTGAAGATCAGATGTAAGAGGAATCAGCGAAATCAACTCCCCAAAAAGCGATAGGAAATCTATTCCTATATCCTATCCTTTAACAGCAAAATATCAACATCTGATACCAGATTGCCACCAAACTGAGAAGCTAAACCGATCCTATTACAAGTCAAGTTCATCGGAAACAGATTCACATACAGAATCATGGAGAGATAGGAAAAGGATATTGCGGTGCATGGCATCATTGCGGCAGCAGTGGGATGGATATCCGAAACCAGTGAGATGGGGGTATCTGCAGCCGAAAGACAGTACAGAAAAAAAAGTTTAGCGCACAAAAAAGCCCCTGCTGTTTAGCAAGGGCTTCTGTATAAAAAAAGGCACCGACCTACTCTCCCACCTGTTACGGCAATACCATCGGCTCTGGCGGGCTTGACTGCTCTGTTCGGAATGGGAAGAGGTAGACACCGCCGATATAGGCACCTAAAATGTTTTTATTAGTCATAAGAATGAAATATACAATATCCCATCCAACATACTAATCTATAGACAATTGAAAGAAAAACTAAAAGAGGAAGACAACAGTGTCTGCGTTGCTTGAGAAAGCTTCGGGTGATTAGTATTGCTCAGCTATGATATCTCTACCTTTACACCTGCAACCTATCAACGTAGTAGTCTACTACGGCCCTATAAGGAAGTCTCATCTCGTGGCTAGTTTCGCACTTAGATGCTTTCAGCGCTTATCTATTCCCGACGTAGCTACCCAGCCGTACACCTGGCGGCATAACTGGTTTACCAGCGGTCAGTCCATCCCGGTCCTCTCGTACTAAGGACAGATCCACTCAAACTTCCAACGCCCACAACAGATAGGGACCGAACTGTCTCGCGACGTTCTGAACCCAGCTCGCGTGCCACTTTAATGGGCGAACAGCCCAACCCTTGGGACCTTCTCCAGCCCCAGGATGTGACGAGCCGACATCGAGGTGCCAAACCTCCCCGTCGATATGAGCTCTTGGGGGAGATCAGCCTGTTATCCCCAGCGTACCTTTTATCCTTTGAGCGATGGCCCTTCCATACAGAACCACCGGATCACTATGTCCGTCTTTCGACCCTGTTCGACTTGTTGGTCTCACAGTCAAGCAAGCTTATGCCATTGCACTCCGCGTACGGTTACCAAGCGTACTGAGCTTACCTTTGAAAGCCTCCGTTACCTTTTTGGAGGCGACCACCCCAGTCAAACTACCCACCAAACAATGTCCTCGGCATGACCGAGTTAGAAACCGAATACAGAAAGGGCGGTATTTCAAGGTTGATTCCATGACTCCTGGCGAAGCCACTTCAACATCTCCCGCCTATCCTACACATCCTGTACCCAATTCCAATGTTAAGCTATAGTGAAGGTGCATGGGGTCTTTCCGTCCCGTTGCGGGT
This sequence comes from Sphingobacterium sp. PCS056, assembly GCF_023273895.1. Classification (NCBI taxonomy): domain Bacteria; kingdom Pseudomonadati; phylum Bacteroidota; class Sphingobacteriia; order Sphingobacteriales; family Sphingobacteriaceae; genus Sphingobacterium; species Sphingobacterium sp. PCS056. Next base: position 601,845 of record NZ_CP096883.1, read on the forward strand.
AATCGGCGTCTTCACCGATACCACAATTTCACCGAGCTCATGGCTGAGACAGCGCCCAGATCGTTACACCATTCGTGCAGGTCGGAACTTACCCGACAAGGAATTTCGCTACCTTAGGACCGTTATAGTTACGGCCGCCGTTTACTGGGGCTTCGATTCAATGCTTCTCTTGCGATGACATCCCCTCTTAACCTTCCAGCACCGGGCAGGTGTCAGGCCTTATACTTCATCTTTCGATTTTGCAAAGCCATATGTTTTTGTTAAACAGTCGCCTGGGCCTTTTCACTGCGGCTTCTCCATTGCTGGAGGAAGCGCCCCTTCTCCCGAAGTTACAGGGCCATTTTGCCGAGTTCCTTAGCCATGATTCACTCGAGCACCTTAGGATTCTCTCCTCGACTACCTGTGTCGGTTTACGGTACGGGTTTTTATAACCTGAAGCTTAGCGGGTTTTCTTGGAAGTCTGTTTACCTGCTCTATCAGCGCCGCCGAAGCTTTGCTGTACTATTGGGTTTCAGCAGGGTCGGCGGATTTGCCTACCGTCCCTATACCTACGCCTTTTAACGAACTATTCCGTCAGTTCGCGGCAGTGTCACTACTCCGTCACCACATCGCAGTTATAAAAAGTACTGGAATATTAACCAGTTGTCCATCGGCTTACTCCCTTCGGATGCGCCTTAGGCCCCGACTAACCCTGATCCGATTAGCGTTGATCAGGAAACCTTAGTCTTTCGGTGGGCGGGTTTCTCACCCGCCTTATCGTTACTTATGCCTACATTTGCTTTTCTATCCACTCCACGGACCATTACCAGACCGCTTCGCCGTAAATAGAATGCTCCCCTACCAGACATACATATTTCAGTATGAATCCATAGCTTCGGTAATACACTTGATGCCCGTTTATTATCCACGCCCGATCGCTCGACTAGTGAGCTGTTACGCACTCTTTAAATGAATGGCTGCTTCCAAGCCAACATCCTAGCTGTCTAGGCAATCGGACCTCGTTAGTTCAACTTAGCGTATATTTAGGGACCTTAGCTGATGGTCTGGGTTCTTTCCCTCTCGGCCTTGGACCTTAGCACCCAAAGCCTCACTGCCGGCCATATCTTATAGCATTCGGAGTTCGTCTGGATTTGGTAGGATTTGACTCCCCCGCACCCAATCGGTAGCTCTACCTCTATAAGACTCCATGCCGACGCTGTTCCTAAAAACATTTCGGGGAGTACGAGCTATTTCCCAGTTTGATTAGCCTTTCACCCCTACCCTCAGGTCATCCGGAAACTTTTCAACGTTTATCGGTTCGGTCCTCCATTACATGTTACTGCAACTTCAACCTGCCCAAGGGTAGATCACAAGGTTTCGCGTCTACCTCATCTGACTATGCGCCCTATTAAGACTCGCTTTCGCTTCGGATACGTGGCTGAACCACTTAACCTTGCCAGACAAGAGTAACTCGTAGGCTCATTATGCAAAAGGCACGCCGTCACTGGACCTGCCAGCTCCGACCGCTTGTAAGCACACGGTTTCAGGTTCTTTTCACTCCTCTGTTCGAGGTTCTTTTCACCTTTCCCTCACGGTACTAGTTCACTATCGGTCTCTCAGGAGTATTTAGCCTTATCAGATGGTGCTGACAGATTCCCACAGGGCGTCTCCGACCCCGCGGTACTCAGGGTACTGCTAGGCTAGCATTCTATACGTGTACAGGGCTATCACCGTGTATCGCTGGGCTTCCCATCCCATTCCACTTCTGTTTGCTAATGCCACTTCGCAGCCCTACAACCCCAACTATGCCGTAACAAAGTTGGTTTGGGCTCTTTCCCGTTCGCTCGCCACTACTTGGGAAATCATTATTATTTTCTTCTCCTACGCCTACTTAGATGTTTCAGTTCAGCGCGTTCGCGTATTTTACAGCATACCTTCAGTATGCTAGGTTGCCCCATTCGGAAATCTTCGGATCAATCTCACATTTGCTAATCCCCGAAGCTTATCGCAGCTTATCACGTCCTTCATCGCCTCTGAGAGCCTAGGCATCCCCCGTGTGCCCTTATTTACTTTCTTCACCTCATAGCCCTTTTGCTACTATGGGTTGCTTTTTGATATATAACCATGGTGCTACGCATTAATCCGTTCGGCCTTGACCGAGGGTCTTCATAATACATCAGGCACACCACAGTATTGTCTCTACTGTTGTCTTCTCTTGTAATTTTTTTTCTTTCAATATGTCAAAGAACTCTTTGTTTCCGCTTTATCTGCCGTAAATATCTTATACGGCGCGGATACCTGTGGAGAATATCGGAGTCGAACCGATGACCCCCTGCGTGCAAGGCAGGTGCTCTAGCCAGCTGAGCTAATTCCCCGTGTTGTTAATGGTAGTCCCGAGCAGATTTGAACTGCTGACCCCTACATTATCAGTGTAGTGCTCTAACCAACTGAGCTACGGGACTAGCTTATCTTTCTATCTCTCTGGACCATCCAATCAGGGATGGGCACATTTCTTCAAATGTTTTTGTTTCTTATTTGTTTCTTATATAAATCATGTGTGTACGTAACGAGCTTCAATCCTGAATGCTCTAGAAAGGAGGTATTCCAGCCGCACCTTCCGGTACGGCTACCTTGTTACGACTTAGCCCCAATTATCGGTTTTACCCTAACACGCTCCTTGCGGTTACATGCTTTAGGTACCCCCAACTTTCATGGCTTGACGGGCGGTGTGTACAAGGCCCGGGAACGTATTCACCGCGTCATTGCTGATACGCGATTACTAGCGAATCCAACTTCATGAGGTCGAGTTGCAGACCTCAATCCGAACTGTGAATGGCTTTTAGAGATTAGCACCATATTGCTATGTAGCTGCCCGCTGTACCATCCATTGTAGCACGTGTGTAGCCCCGGACGTAAGGGCCATGATGACTTGACGTCGTCCCCACCTTCCTCACAGCTTACGCTGGCAGTCTGTTTAGAGTCCCCACCTTAATGTGCTGGCAACTAAACATAGGGGTTGCGCTCGTTGCGGGACTTAACCCAACACCTCACGGCACGAGCTGACGACAGCCATGCAGCACCTAGTTTCGTGTCCCGAAGGACTGATCCGTCTCTGGATCATTCACTAACTTTCAAGCCCGGGTAAGGTTCCTCGCGTATCATCGAATTAAACCACATGCTCCTCCGCTTGTGCGGGCCCCCGTCAATTCCTTTGAGTTTCAATCTTGCGACCGTACTCCCCAGGTGGATAACTTAACGCTTTCGCTTGGACGCTTACTGTGTATCGCAAACATCGAGTTATCATCGTTTAGGGCGTGGACTACCAGGGTATCTAATCCTGTTTGATCCCCACGCTTTCGTGCATCAGCGTCAATACTAACTTAGTGAGCTGCCTTCGCAATCGGAGTTCTAAGACATATCTATGCATTTCACCGCTACTTGTCTTATTCCGCCCACTTCAAATAGATTCAAGTCCTACAGTATCAAAGGCACTGCGACAGTTAAGCTGCCGTCTTTCACCACTGACTTATAGGACCGCCTACGCACCCTTTAAACCCAATAAATCCGGATAACGCTTGGATCCTCCGTATTACCGCGGCTGCTGGCACGGAGTTAGCCGATCCTTATTCTTCAGGTACATTCAGCTTCCCACACGTGGAAAGGTTTATTCCCTGACAAAAGCAGTTTACAACCCATAGGGCAGTCATCCTGCACGCGGCATGGCTGGTTCAGAGTTCCCTCCATTGACCAATATTCCTTACTGCTGCCTCCCGTAGGAGTCTGGTCCGTGTCTCAGTACCAGTGTGGGGGATTCTCCTCTCAGAGCCCCTAGACATCGTAGCCTTGGTGGGCCGTTACCCCTCCAACTAGCTAATGTCACGCGAGCCCATCCATATCCTATAAATATTTGATCATAATCCGATGCCGGTAAATGATGTTATGCGGTGTTAATCTCTCTTTCGAGAGGCTATCCCCCTGATATGGGTAGGTTGCTCACGCGTTACGCACCCGTGCGCCACTCTCATGAAATCAAAGCAAGCTTTAATTTCAATCCCGTCCGACTTGCATGTATTAGGCCTGCCGCTAGCGTTCATCCTGAGCCAGGATCAAACTCTCCATTGTAAAATGAAGTGTAAGATCAAGACTATTTATAATAAATAGAATTGTCTTGTATTTTATTTCTAATTCTAAAATTGAACAGGTTGATTTTTTTTAACTTTCGTTGTTTCTCAACACTACTCGTTACGTTACATGATTATATTTTTAAAGAACTTTCTTCGCTCCCGCATCTCGCTTCGGCTCTATATGATGTCGGCATTGCGCCGGTATCGATCTTGTTTTGTTTCCCTTCGTTTCCGTTGGGACTGCAAAGGTAGAAATCTTTTTGGTATCTCCAAAATAAATGTGAAAATTTATTTTTTTATTTTCCTTTCGTTTCTGCGTTTAAACTAAATTAAACCCTTCTTTTTTCAGTGCTTCCCCTCTCGGATCAGCCGTTCCTCCCTTGCGGAGTGGTGCAAAGATAGGAACTTTTATCCTTCAATTCCTAATGTTTTCAGGAAATAGTTTGCCGCGATACGGTAAAGGGCTAGAAATGTGACCGATAATTTATCTGGATGCCGCCTGATGATCATGCTGGGTCGGATATGGATTAACTTTTGCTATGGATCACATTGTTAATTGGTATGGGGCCATCTGTGTGCGGACACGCCCGTCACCTGTCCATATAGGGGTTCTTCACACAAATACTGCGTTACTTGGTTACTATGTCACTTGATCACTCCGTCACTTGGTTGCTCGATCACTGCGTTACTATGTCACTCCGTTGATATGTTACTTAATTAATGTGTCACTTCGTTACTGGTTTAGCTTAGTCACTACATCACCCGATCCCTCCATTACTTTACAATATATACCAGATCTTAAAGACAAATTCTGACCAACTACTTACCAAATTCACTATTAAACGGGGAATACACCAGACATTACTTAGGGTTTATAGGGGGTTAGTAGGGGTCTACCCCTACTAACCCCCTATAAACCCCCTGTTATCCCCCTACTATACCGGTATTAAATACGAAGTTGGTCAGAATTTGGTATGCTTTTATACTGGAACACGACATAGGTACATTGATTCTTATATAACTTTTCATTGAAATATGATCGATATAAAATACATACTGTTAAACAACTCACACCTGGTTCTACAGGAATGACGTCACGGTGAATACAGCAAGATGCATCATCATATTGCTATTAAATGAAAATAAGGATGGAAAAAGATGAAATCGGTATGCAAATCAACATTCAACTCATCTTGTGATAATACCGGGATAATATAAAAACCATCATTTGTTCATCTAGGCTTATTCATAAGGAAACATAGAGCTCTTTACTTTGAATAAAAAATTCACCATGATAAGAGTTGCTTTTTTTGCCGAAATCATGATTCCAGATTTTGATGGAGCTGCACGTACAATTTTTCAGCTTGTCGACCGCATCGATAAAAATAGATTTGAGTTTTTGTTTATTTATGGCACAGGACCAGATCAAATACAAGATTTTGAATGTATGAAAATACCGTCTTTAAGTATTCCCATACAGCAAAACTATACTATGGCTATTCCAGCCTTGGTAGACCAACGTATTCGGAAAAGACTACAAGATTTCAATCCTGACATTATTCATATCGCCACACCTTCACTTTTAGGATTTTATGCACAGCGCTATGCTCTAAAAAACCAAAAACCGGTGATCAGTATTTACCACACACACTTCGTAAGCTATATTGATTATTATCTTAAACATTTTTCTTTCTTAGTCGGCCCAACAAAGAAAAGGATTATTCAAACACAGAATAAATTCTATAATAACTGTGACAAGGTCTATGTACCTACAACTAGTATTGTATCTGAACTCACAAAAATGGGTATCAACCCGACCTTGATGCAGATCTGGAAACGAGGAATTGACAACACCTTGTTTTCACCTAACAAAAAGGATGAAAATTGGATGGCAGAAATAACGGGGAACAATCATCCAACAATACTATTTGCCAGTCGTCTTGTCTGGGAAAAGAACTTAAAAACACTGATCGACATCTACAGTTTATTAAAGCAACAATCTATTCCCTTAAATTTTATTGTTGCAGGTGATGGTTCGGCGATGGATGCATGTCGTCAAAATATGCCCGATGCACTTTTTTTAGGTAAACTGAATCATAATGATCTCGCTAAGTTATATGCTTCCTCAACTTTGTTTGTTTTTCCTTCCCATTCGGAAACTTACGGGAATGTTGTGATTGAAGCTATGGCATCGGCTCTTCCTTGTGTTATTGCAGATGGCGGTGGTTCTGCAGATCTCGTAACAGAAGGTGTTAACGGTTTTAAGTGTAAACCTAAAGATGCCGCGATGTTTGTCGAACGCATAATACAATTATTAAGAGATAAACAACTTAGAAATGACATTGGAAATGCTGGATTGCAATTTAGTAAATCAATGGATTGGAATTCATTAGCAGCTGTATATTTTGAGGAACTCGAACAAATGAGTATGGATGCGGCAGATTCCATGATTAAATTTCAGGCAGGTTGATACGGATAAAAATTTTAAAATCAATACTTGTTCTGCTCCTTATTATTTCTTTATCTGTTTTCATCAGCCATATCGATCTGGGAGCAGTATTAAAAGAAGTTGCTCATATGGGTTGGAACCTGGTTTGGATTATCGTTATTACTGGTCTGGCTTATCTTTTTGGAACTGCTGGATGGCAAAACTGCTTTATTGAAAAACCAAAAAGATTATCTTTATGGCAGCTATTTTGTATTCGGCACATTGGTGAAACGATAGGCTTATTCAACCCAACCAGTATAATAGGTGGTGATTATATTAAAACCGTTCTCCTAAAACCTACGGGTACCTCTCCACAAGAGATTGTCAATTCTGTGCTCATATCCCGCTTTTTAGCCATTATAACACAATTTTCATTATTTGGTATTACCGGTTTTTGGTTCTTAACAAGCTCTTTTAATAAAAATATACCTGACCAAACGCTTACAATCTTATGGATATTGGTCATCACCCTCTTTTCAATTCCTCTGATTATCTTTTTTCTACTCAAAAGGTCTAAAAAACTACAGGTTGCATCGGCATTATCATGCAAATTTTTCAGAAGGCTCAGTATACGCCTTCAGCTCGTGCTCAATGCAGTTTTGGTATTTCATCAAAGTCAACCGTATAAATGTTATCGGGCTTATCTTTATTTTTTTCTGCACTGGGTTGTTGGAGCTTTTGAGCTTTTCCTTATTCTATATTTTTCTGGCATTACGATTCCGATTGTACTGAGTCAATTTATGGACATGGGTATTGTGATTATCAAAAGTTTTGGTGCTTTTATTCCAGCTCAGATCGGTATTGAGGAATTTGGCAATAGGTTACTATTGACTAGTGCTGGTATTTATACGATTCAAGTATGGTTGATCATCGCTTTAATCAGGCGTTCACGACAAGTTTTTTGGATCATTTTTGGTTTTTTTGCTTATCTCGGACTTAAAAAAAGGTTGTCGACATCCTAAAATGGAAATTCTCTTCATCAGTCACAAGTTTCCTCCAGCTATCGGAGGTATGGAAAAACAGAGCTTTGAGCTCATTAATGGGATGAGCTCTCTCACTCCAGTTCATCAAATCGTTTATCAAGGGAATGAATCTATTCTGCGATTCTTTTTTCTACTGAATAAACGAATTTTAGCAGTCTTGGATAGACATCCGAACGTCCGACTTATACACTTTAATGATGGCTTAGTTGCGAGCTTGTCTTTACGGCACCGAGGGTATGATCACTTAAAAAAAGTCGTGACGATTCATGGTCTTGATGTAGTGTTTCCTTTGAGGCATTTCCAGAAGAAAATTATTTCTCAGTTCAATCGTTTTGATAAAATTATTGCTGTCAGTCAAGCGACAAAACAAGCTGCTATTGATCGGGGAATTGACCCAAACAAAATTGATGTTATTGCAAATGGTGTGGACCATCATCTCGTTATGGATCCTCACGTTGCGATTGATGTTATTTTAAAGAAATATAAGATTGACAAGGATGCTAATAAATTGATCATTGCACTTGGAAGACCTGTAAAACGGAAAGGCATTTCTTGGTTTATAAAACATGTTCTTCCACAATTACCTGCCGGCTATAAACTTATTTTAATCGGTCCTTTTACTATGACCGCAACTTGGAAAGAGAAATTACTCTATGCCTTGCCACAGCCTGTGCGACATCTTGTATTTTTATTCCTGGGATTTCCGTCAGACCAGAAGGTCATACGTCAATATTTAAGAAATCCTGATTATGAAGATCGATTACAGCACATCGGAAAAATTCCCCTTGTAGATGTACAGTCTTTGCTTTGTCATTCTGGACTTTTTATCATGCCTAATATCAAAGTTGATGGCGATATGGAAGGTTTTGGTTTAGTATGTCTGGAGGCAAGTATCTGCGGGGCGACCGTATTTGCTTCGGATCTTGAAGGTATCTCTGATGCTATTGTTCATCAGAAAAATGGATTTCTAATTCCTACAGAGAAGGCTGACCGCTGGATTTCGGAAATCAAAGATGCCCTTGATGATCCTTTGCTTCTACAGAATAGAAGCAAAGAATTTCAAGCGTATTCATCACAGCATTATAGCTGGGAGAAAATGTCTAAAGCTTATTTCTCTTTGTTTCAAGATATCATTCAATGTGGATAGATCATCTATTATGAGGTGACATCTTATCATCGCTCATTAGGCGTGGTATTACAATCTTAATCCTATTATTAAATCCAACTTAAAAAGCACTTAATCCCGTGATATCATTGCCTGTGATCAATAGGTGGATATCGTGTGTTCCTTCATAAGTAATGACAGATTCTAAATTCATCATGTGCCGCATCATCGGAAAATCACCGACAATCCCCATCGCTCCTAGTATCTGTCTTGATTCTCTAGCGATTTCTAATGCCATATGTACATTATTCCGTTTTGCCATCGAGATCTGTGCCGGCGTAGCTTTTCCTTCATTTTTCAGTACGCCCAAGCGCCATGCTAATAATTGGGCTTTTGTTATTTCTGTCAGAAATTCTGCCAGTTTTTTTTGTTGCAATTGATAAGAGGCTATTGGCTTGCCAAACTGTTCTCTTTCCAAAGCATATTTTACTGCTGTTTGATAACAATCAATTGCCGCTCCAATGACTCCCCATGAAATGCCGTACCGTGCCGAGTTTAAACAAGAAAATGGACCACGGAGTGAATTTACTTCAGGTAAAATATTTTCTGAAGGTATTTCTACGTTTTGAAAAATCAACTCGCCTGTCTTCGATGCACGTAGCGACCATTTATTAGCTGTTTCAGGAGTCGTGAATCCTTCCATATTGCGCTCGACGATACATCCTCTTATTTTATCCTGTTCGTCTCTTGCCCATACGATCGCGATATCACATATTGGGGCATTTGTAATCCACATCTTGGCGCCATTGAGGATATATTTTCCATCCTTTTTGAGCAATCGCGTTTCCATCGCTGCAGGGTCTGATCCGTGATTGGGCTCAGTCAAGCCGAAGCTACCGATGTAGGTTCCGCTGGCTAGTTTTGGGAGATACTTTTGCTTTTGTGCTTCACTTCCAAATGTAAAGATAGGATACATGACTAATGATGATTGTACAGATGCTGCCGATCGGATGGCTGAATCACCTGCCTCCAATTCCTGCATGATGATCCCATAAGCTATCTGATCTAAACCTGCTCCACCGTATTGTTCTGGAATATATGGCCCTAATGCTCCAATGGCTCCAAGTTTCAACATCAAATTGGGAATATCATGATGGTGTTGAGCCGCATCGTTTATGACTGGTTTTATTTCCGTGCTGACGAAATCGCGAATGGACTGGCGAATGAGCTTGTTTTCGTCTGATAAGAGCTCATCTATATTGAAATAATCGCATGTTAAGTTCATACTAATCATAATTTAATATCTAAATATAGCCAATATTTCGAATATAATTCACTATATTTAAAATATTAACGAACAATATAAACCAATATGATAATACAAGAATTAAAAGAATTGGGCATCCTATCGACCAATTTGGGTTCGTCTACAGGACAAAATTGGTTTGCAACTGGAGAAGATATCACTTCCAACTCGCCTGTCGATGCGCAAGCAATTGCTACAGTGACTTGTTCTTCCCATGATGATTATAATCAAATATGTGCACAGGCACAGCAAGCATATGCAACTTGGCGATTAGTGCCTGCTCCACAAAGAGGGGAAGTGATCCGGTTATTTGGCGAAAAATTGAGAGCGTTAAAGCCTGCTCTTGGTAAACTTGTTTCTTATGAAATGGGTAAATCGCTGCAAGAAGGTATGGGTGAGGTACAGGAAATGATTGACATCTGTGATTTTGCTGTTGGTTTATCACGTCAGCTCTACGGTTCAACGATTCATTCGGAGCGCCCCTCTCATCGGATGTATGATCAATACCATCCTTTAGGGATTGTGGGTATTATTTCTGCTTTCAACTTTCCTGTTGCTGTTTGGGCATGGAATACGGCTCTAGCCTTAATTTGTGGGGATGTTGTGATTTGGAAACCCAGTGAAAAAACACCTTTATGTGCAATCGCGTGCCAACGGATTCTAGCGGATGTGCTCAAACATAAAAATTTACCAGAAGGTATTTCGAATTTAGTAATTGGTGATAAGGTCGTCGGAGAATGGATGGTCAATGATCGCCATATCCCCTTAATATCGGCTACTGGCTCTACGCGAATGGGTAAAATAGTTGCTCAACAGGTTGCTGGAAGGTTAGGAAAAACTATTTTAGAACTCGGCGGCAACAATGCCATTATCATTACGCCTGATGCGGATCTGAATATGACCACTATTGGAGCTGTGTTTGGTGCTGTTGGTACAGCAGGCCAGCGCTGTACTTCTACCCGTAGACTCATTATTCATGAACATGTCTATGAACAGGTGAAAGATTCATTGGTTAAGGCCTACGCTCAACTTAAGATTGGGGATCCGCTACTTCCCGAAAATCATGTCGGTCCACTGATTGATAAGATGGCGGTTGAACATTATTTAAATGCACTTTCGGAAATCGAGAAACAGGGCGGTAAACTTATTGTTGCAGGCGGAGTGTTAACAGGCAAAGGTTTTGAAAGTGGCTGTTATGTTAAACCTGCTATTGCAGAGGTCGAAAATCATTATGAAATCGTCCAAAAAGAAACTTTTGCTCCTATTCTTTATTTAATCAAATATAAAGGGCATGTTTTGGATGCTATCGCCATTCAAAATGATGTCAAACAAGGGCTATCCTCAGCCATTATGACCAACAATCTGCGAGAAGCTGAGCTGTTTTTAAGTGCGCAGGGTTCGGATTGCGGTATTGCGAATGTCAATATCGGAACTTCTGGAGCTGAGATTGGTGGTGCTTTTGGTGGTGAAAAAGACACTGGAGGTGGACGGGAGTCGGGTTCAGATGCTTGGAAAGCATATATGCGCAGACAGACCAACACCATTAATTATAGCACGGAGCTCCCCTTAGCACAAGGGATTACGTTTAATCTTTAATATTGACTTTTTAATTGATAACAGTATGAGTACAGTTCACGAAATATTATCCAAACATTTACTAGCCGATGGCTTTCCAATTGTCATGGATATGGAAAAATCACACGGCTCTTATTTAGTTGATCAAAAAGGAGATGAATATCTCGACTTATTTAGCATGTTTGCTTCGGTCGCCATTGGTTATAACCATCCTCATCTCTTAGCACAAAAGGAATTTTTAGGTAAAATGGCGATTAATAAACCTGCATTATCCGATATCTATCCTAAAGAGTTCGCTGATTTTATGGAAGTCTTCGAACGTGTGGCTATGCCCAAAGAATTACAGTATTGCTTTTTTATTGCTGGAGGAACTTTGGCTGTAGAAAACACGTTAAAAGCTGCATTTGATTGGAAAACAAGATTAAATTTGGCGCAAGGTATCGAAAAGGAGGCTTCTCAGGTTATTCACTTTAAAGAAGCATTTCATGGCAGATCGGGTTATACCCTTTCGTTGACCAATACGAAAGACCCAAGAAAATACATGTATTTTCCAAAATTTAACTGGCCAAGAATTACCAATCCAAAATTGACCTTTCCGGTTACGGAAACAGTATTACAAGGAGTCATTGAAAAAGAAAAAATGGCCATTCGAGAAATCAGAAATGCACTTGCTCAACATCCGAATGATATCGCCTGTATCATTATCGAACCAATTCAAGCGGAAGGTGGTGATAATCATTTTAGAAAAGAATTTTTTCAGTCCTTACGCGATATTTGTGATGAGCATGATATTCTATTGATTTTTGATGAAGTCCAAACAGGGATTGGTTTGACCGGTTCGATGTGGGCCTATCAGCATATTGGAGTTGTTCCCGATTTAGTTGCATTTGGCAAGAAAACTCAGGTCTGTGGATTACTTGCTAACAAGGACAAGTTTGATCGAGTAGAAAAACATGTTTTTCAAGAATCTTCGCGCATCAATTCAACATTTGGAGGGGACTTTACGGATATGATGCGTTTTAAACTGATATTAGAAGTCATAGAGCAGGAAAACTTAATTGAACTTATCACGCAGAAGGGAGCCTATTTTATGCAACAGCTCGAAACATTAGCGATTCATCATCCGCAGATCAGTAATATTAGGGGACAAGGTTTATTTATTGCTTTCGATTTTGAAAATGAACAGGTAAGAGATCAATTTATTAAAGATGCATTTGCAGAAAAACTGATCTTATTGGGGTGTGGAAAGCTTTCTATTCGTTTTAGACCACATCTCAATATCCTTATGGAGGAAATTGATGCGGCCATTGCGATTATGAATCGCATCTTATAACAGGTTCTTCTGTATAAAGCTTCGCCATATTCAATGAATCTCTTTACATTTGCGTTTATTATCAATATAACATATGGATGCAGGTAGATTAGCTTTGGTTCAATTGGTGACTATTATTCATTTTGCTTTAATGGCCATTGCATTATTCCGATTATTTAGACTCAAGGATGTAACTGGAGGATTTGTTATCTTATCTATATTGGGATTATGTGTTCCCATACTTGGCCCTTTTGGCCTGATCTTAATGGTCAATAAGAAGAAAAAAGAAGCAGATCTGGAAGAAGCTAAAAAAAGAAGCTTTCCAGTACAAAAAAAGAAAAAAGCCCGTAAATAATCTTTAAGGGCTTTTTCTTTTTATCCTAATGGGAGTTCAATTGCTTCACGTGGAACGAAATTTCGATTTTCATCCGTAATAAAACTCATGGGTTCATCTGGGTTCTTAATGATTTCAAATAAAAGAAATCCCCAGGGTTTCCAAAAATTTTCTAATACTTGTCCATAGACCTTTACCTGCCAATGATCAAAGATTGGTTTCATCGACATATCGGCCAAGGGCATCGGTTCGACATAAATCATCTTTGGTGTATTCAAATAGGTGTATTCGGGAAGGCGATTAAACAAATAAACAGAATAAAAATAGCGCGCTGCCAGTTCTTCAAATTGAATGGGATGCAATGTTTGATTATCGACCAATCTTAATACATCTTCGTGATAGATATTATTGGTCGCATTGTCTTGCAAACATGCCACAATTCCAAAATCCTTCATTCTCAACGAGAATATCAAGGTGTTGATTTCATCGCGATAATTGAAGGTCTCTGGGGGATTGTCCACTTGGCTGATGAAGATCGAAAATGGATATGTTCCTTCAAATTCCATGGGTTGCAATAGCGATTGCAACATGGCATGTAGGTTTTTGAATTTTTGAGCTAGAACTTGTGAAAAATTCATTTCCTCTCCCGTCAAGGTTTGTTGACGAATACCGGTTTGAATTTCATTGAAAACTACGCCGTACAATATTTTCGACATCCACTGAAATAAGGTGATTTGAGGTAATGCACGCACGGCATCGTAGCCTGCTGCAAAAGCACGTTCTACTTCAGATTCCATTTTTTCAATGGCTAATGCGGCATCTACTGAACAAGGAAGCTTTAAACTTTTATAAGTAACGATGGATTCGTCCAACATCTTAAAAGGTTTTTCCTCGAGATCAAAAGCACGCATCATCCATACGGGGAAAACCTGAATTTGTTCGTCTAAAGAGGAAAGCTCCTGCCCTGTCAAAAAACAGGTTTTATTATCAAACTTAAATGTTTTAAATGGATTGTATAGTGATGTTGACATATAGTGGACAAAGGTACAGGTTTTATAAAAAGTTAAGTCATCACAAAATAAAAATTCAAATTATGAAAAAATGATTTGATATAAATTGACCTACTGTACTCCTACTTTGAAATTTTCAAAGATTAAGGTTCCTTCAATAGTATTTCCTTCTTTGGTCTTAATCCCTTTTAAGGTTGATGTTCTCCCTTTTTCTAATAGATTTTTCATCTCCTTTTCTTCCAATAAAACACCATTTAACGTACGCCATATTTTAAAATCACAGCCTCTAGCATAATGGTCACATTGCGCAACTTTGTCAAATAATTGAATTTGTCCTGCTGCACATTTTGGACATTTTATCTTTCCTTTTTGCAGGGGCTTGATTTCTTCATGTGCGATAGAGATGCGCAGTTGGAGTAATTCTTTTGTGATGCGTTCGGTATAGTCTTTTATATGCTTCATAAAGACTTCGTATGAAACCTTATTAGCACGCATTTCTTCTAATTTCTGTTCCCATTTACCTGTTAAGGTTACTTTGGCAATGGAACGATCTTTGACCAAATTGTAAACGGTCAATCCCTTATCTGTGGGGATGAGTTTCTTTTTATCGCGTTTAATGTAGTCTCTTTGAAATAAGGTTTCGATTGTTGCTGCACGTGTAGCTGGTGTACCCAATCCACAATCTTTCATGGCTTGACGCATCTCATCGTCATCAATTTCTTTACCTGAAGTTTCCATTGCTTTTAGCAACGATGCTTCCGTATGTATGGGTTTTGCTTTGGTAAATCTTTCGGATAATTCCAGCGATAAGATTTCCAATAGCTCATTGGCTATCAATTTGGGCAATTGCGCGTTTTCATTATCTTGATCTTCGGTGTTTTTATCTTCGTCCGGCAATTCAACCTGATCTGCGGAGAGTCTCCATCCGTACTGCTTGATTACAGTTCCTTTTGCAATCAATTCGACCCCTGCTGCGTTGATCACAACTGTGGTAATATCTTTTAAGCATACATCAGAAAAACTTTCAACCATACGCTTAGCGATCATATTGTAGATATTCCGCTGTTCTTGTACTAAAGCCCCTGGTTTTTCGTCTGTTACCAAAAGGGCATGGTGATCGGTTACTTTCTTTTCATCTACGGATCTTTTATTCAACTTTGCTCCAATGAGATTTCGCGAAATCGTTGCGATACCCTCTTCCGCTGTATCGGCTAAATGCTGGAATAATTCTTCAATCTGTTCGAACACATCTTCTCCTATATAACGTGATCCAGTACGTGGATAAGTAATTACTTTTTTCTCATAAAGTGCCTGTGCTATATTCAAAGTTTGATCTGCAGAATATCCATACTTTTTATTGGCGTCCTGCTGTAAGGATGTTAAATCAAATAGTAACGGTGGTTGTTCTTTGGTTTCTTTTGCTTCAACTTTAGTTACTAAGGCTTCTGAGCCAACTGTAATTTTAGCAATCGATTCTTCTGCTAGCTCTTTTTTATCTATTTTTTCGGAAGTGGCTTTGAACTTGATATTCTCTTTTTCAAAGCCAGCTTGAATTTTATAAAATGTTTGAGGTTTAAAATCTTTATTTTCTAGATAGCGGGAACAGATCATGGCCAATGTCGGCGTCTGCACTCGACCTAGAGAAAGTAAGCCGCGATTTCCGGCAGCAAGCGTGATAGCCTGAGTGGCATTGATACCAATAAGCCAATCTGATTCTGAACGGGAACGCGCCGACATATACAAACTATCATATTCTGTTCCTTCCTTCAGATTTGCGAACCCTTCTTTAATTGCTTTGTCCGTCTGCGAGGAAATCCATAAGCGCTTAAAGGGAACTGTTGCTCCGAGGTAATAGTAAATATTCCGGAAAATCAATTCTCCTTCTCGTCCAGCATCGGTTGCTACGATCACTTCTTCTGCTTTATCTAACAAATATTTAATGGTATTCAGCTGTTTTAATGCACCGGCATCATCGATTTGCTTACCATCGCGTTTTAGCTTTTTAGATTCCAATTTAAATTCTGTTGGAATAATAGGCAAGTTAGCGATTGACCAATTATGAAATCCATAGGCTTGTGGTGTGCATAATTGCACCAGATGTCCAAAAGCATAGGTGAAAGCATAACCATTTCCTGAAATATAACCATCATTGGTTTCTTTTGCTCCCATAACTCGGGCCAAATCTCGTGCAACGGATGGTTTTTCGGCAATAACGACTTTCATATTTTATGTTTAGATAAAAAACAAGATTGCAAAAACAGATGTTTTTACAATCCTGCTATTTTTAATATTGTATTGTACTAAGCTTAGTCTATGGAAGGAATAATGATTCCTGTTATCTTACGATATAAATCTATCGCATAGACATCTGTCATTCCTGACACAAAATCCAAAACGGATCTAATTTTAGAATAAGAATCCTCTTGGTCTGTATAAAATTGATGAGGGATTAGTGCAACTAATTTTTCATCATAACTGTTTTTATTTTTTTTGAGATAAGCTGGAACAAATTCAGACAACAAAGCATTCATGACTTTATAACCTGCGACCTCAATCTGTACCACTGTAGGCGCATTGTAAATCTTCGCTACTGATATTTTATTAATCTTTTTAAGATGTGCTACAACTTCTGCATCTAACGCATCCATCAAGGCACTAGGAAAAGTTCCTTTTAATAATTGATCTTGCTCATTATAAAATACTTCAACACATGCTCTGGTTAAAGTATTGATTGCTTTTGCTCTCAAAAGCGCTACTCGGCTAGCGGTGTCGTAAAGCGAATCCAAACGAGCTCGTAGATCTTCTCCTCCACAAAGGGGGAGTAATAAATCTTCGACCTCGGGATATGATAATATTTTCAAATGATGTGCATCTTCCAGATCAATGATATTATAGCAAATATCATCTGCAGCCTCTACCAAATAGACTAAAGGATGGCGTAAGTAGCCTTTGGTATTGGTAGGATCTTCCAATAGTCCTAACTCAGCTGCTATTGTTTCAAATGTTTCCCGCTCGGATGCAAAGTAGCCATATTTTTTACGATGATGATTTTTTTTAATGTGTCCATCAATCGCGGCGCATGGATATTTCACAATAGATGCTAATGAGGTATATGTTAAAGCGAATCCTTTATCATCTTTGCCATTAAAAGGATGGGTCAATATCCGCAATGCATTGGCATTACCTTCGAAGTGTGTCAAATCTGCCCACTCTTCTTTGGTTACTTGCTCTTGGTACTTGCGACCGTCCCCCTCTGTAAAATAAGTTGAAATAGCCGCTTCTCCCGAGTGTCCAAATGCGGGGTTGCCCAAATCATGTGAGAGACATGCTGCAGAGACCATATTTCCGACTTCTTGAAGGTAGGGATAGTGTTCATCGATTTCAGGATCTGCATCTTTCATCTTGGTATAGAACAGACGCCCCAGAGATCGACCGACACTGGCTACTTCTAAACTATGGGTCAATCTATTGTGTACAAATACAGCGCCTGGTAAAGGAAAAACTTGTGTTTTATTCTGCAATCTTCTAAATGGTGAAGAAAAAATCAATCTATCGTAATCACGTTGAAATTCTGACCGTGCTATTAAATGACTATCGCTAACACGATGCTCATAACCCCAACGTTTTGCGGATAGTAATTGTTTCCAATTCATACTTGTATTTACAGACATATTGCAAATATACATTTTTTGATTTTCTAACTGCTGTGGGTTTTTGCAAATTGATTTTTTATAAATATCCAGAATCGTTTTTTAAAAAGTTAATAATCTTTATCTTTAACAAGGAATCAAAAAACAATCACCATCATGAGTCATTATCATTTGCCTTCAATCCATAATTTCACCAGTACTTTAAACGAAAAAAACACCCATCTCATTATTTTGAAAAATACAAGGGGCATGCAAGTTGCTTTGAGCGATTATGGTGCTCGAATTGTCAGTATTCTTGTTCCTGATAACACAGGCAAACTTAGAGATGTTGCTTTGGGATTTAGCAATATAGGACTTTATTATCGGGCTGACGAGCAATTTCACGGCGTGACAGCTGGTCGATTTGCGAATCGGATCGCTCATGGAAAGTTTGAATTAAATGGACAGGTTTATCATCTTCCTATAAATAATGGAATCAACTGTTTACATGGTGGTCCGAATGGATTTCACACCAAAATATGGGACCGTCGTGTGGGTTATGAATCTGAGGCCGAATTTTACCTGGTCTCGAAAGACGGTGAAGAGGGATTTCCTGGCAACCTGAACGTATCTGTCACGTATACCTTAACAAATGATAATGAAATCATCATAAAATACCGAGCGGATAGTGATCAGGATACGGTAATCAACCTCACGAATCATACTTATTTTAATTTAAATGGTGAAGGTTCGGGTGACATATTGAGTCATCAGTTAAAAATAGATGCTGATGCTTACCTTGCTGTCGATGAAAATCAAATTCCGATTGCGACTATTCCTGTAGAGGGAACACCATTCGATTTTAAAGAATTTAAATCAATAGCTCAGGATATCATTGCCGATGATGAACAACTGATTGGAGCGAAGGGTTATGACCATTGTTTTATCAACAATAACCCCATCTCTATGGCTTGTGCAACTGCCTATTCACCGAAATCGGGTATTCGTTTAGATGTTTTTACGACAGAACCGGGTGTACAGTTGTATACTGGAAATTGGATGACTGGAAATGATATTGGAAAATCGGGAACAGCTTATCTTCCTTATGCTGGTTTTTGTTTGGAAACACAGCATTTTCCGGATAGTCCAAATCAGCCTGAGTTCCCATCCACCTTGCTAAAAGCGGGATCAGAATTTACATCGGAGACACATTTCAAATTTTCTATCGAAAAATAGTATTAATTTGGTTAGAAAGTTAGATCACTTGTTTGCTTACTAACTTTCTAACCGATTAACTATCTACGATTTCACCAACTGGCTTAAAGCATTTTCTACTTTTTCAAATCCAAATGCAGATTTTACTTCTTCAAACATGCGCTGGATCTGGTCATTACCCAAGTTGCCGATACTTCCTTCGTGGGTATGGTTTACTTCTTTGGATGGTTGAAATTCGCCAGCGTCAATAGCAATTCCAATATTTTTATAGGCTTCACGGAAAGGGACACCTTTTAGCACTTCATTATTGACAACTTCTACGGAGAATAAATAATCGTATTTAGGGTCGTCTAAAACATCTTTTTTTACTGATATATGCTCGAGCATAAAAGTTGCTATTTCTAAGCAATCGTTTAATGACTTGAATGCTGGAAAAAGATTCTCTTTGAGCAGTTGCAAATCACGATGATACCCTGATGGAAGATTTGTTGTCATCAATGCAATTTCATTGGGCAATGCCTGAATTTTATTACAACGAGAACGGATCAATTCGAAAACATCAGGATTCTTTTTATGAGGCATAATACTTGATCCTGTTGTCAAATGTGCAGGAAATGAGATAAAACCAAAATTTTGATTGATATATAGCGTTACATCCATCGCAAACTTTGCCAATGTTGCCGCGATAGAACTCATCGCTTGTGCTAAAATACGTTCGGTCTTCCCTCTCCCCATTTGTGCATAAACGACATTGTAATTTAAGTCATCAAATCCTAAAAGGTTGGTAGTCATGGTCCGATTTAGTGGAAAAGAAGAACCATAGCCTGCTGCGGAACCTAATGGATTTTTATTGCACACCTTCCATGCTGCCTTCATCAATTCTAAATCATCTACTAAGCTTTCGGCATATGCTCCAAACCATAATCCAAATGAGGAAGGCATCGCAATCTGCAAATGGGTATATCCGGGAATAAGAACATCTTTATATTGCTCGCTTAGGGAGATCAATTGTTGAAAAAACACCTCTGTGTTGCCAACCATATTTTGAATTTCGGTTCTGAAATACAATTTTAAATCGACCAGTACTTGATCATTTCTAGAACGTCCTGAATGAATTTTCTTTCCTGCTTCTCCAATGCGTTGGGTCAACAGCATTTCTACTTGAGAATGGACATCTTCTACAGAATCTTCGATCTCAAATTTTCCAGCACTTATTTCTTGATAGATGTTTTTCAATTCTTTTTGTACAACAGCAAGATCTTCATCGGTCATCAGTGCGATACTATTTAACATACGAGTATGGGCCAAAGAACCTAAAACGTCTGCGGCTGCTAATTGTAAATCCATCACGCGATCATTACCTACAGTAAAAGATTCGACAAATGAATCAACATCTATATTTTTTTGCCAGATTTTCATTTTTTCAATACGCTATTTATGTGCATGACAAAAATACCATTTGAAAACAAATAAAACAATTGATCTTCAGATCATCGTATAGATGGCAATACTTGACGTCTATATTTGTGCATTCGATTTTCAGGATCAGTATATCAAAACGTGTAAATAAAAAATAATTTTATGTTAAATGTTTGTTAAAACTCAGCAAACAGCGATAGTGAGTAAGTAATTACTTTGTTTTTTGTTTATCCATTGTAGCAACAATTTAATTTTTATATGTTTGTATCATAAGGGAGAGTGAAAGATAAAAATATACGTTTTAAAGTTAGCAAACACTTACTTTTAAAACCGGACAAAAACCAAACTATGATAGACCATAAAAGTCTTTAAACTTTAAGAAATTTAACCTTAACTAATTATAAACCAAAATTATATAGGCATATCCATCCAAGGTATGCCTTTATTCTTTTTTATATTTATCTTTGTACCATAATAGTGTGAATTTTCACTAAACAAAAAACTAATACGATGGGAACAGAAAGTAAAAGACAACAACGTTTTGCTGGAGTATTGCAACAGGACTTGGCCGAATTACTCCAACGTGAAGGCAACAGTTGGGCTCCTGGTGCATTTATAACGGTAACACGTGTACGCGTAACACCAGACTTAGCTATAGCGCGAGTATATTTAAGTTTTTTCAATACCAAAACGGCTCCTGAAGATTTAAAAGCCATTCGCACTAAAACAACAGAGATTCGATACAAATTGGGTTCTAAAATTAAAAATCAGGTTCGTATCGTACCACAATTAGATTTCTTCTTGGATGACACCAATGAGTATGTAGAGCATATGGACAAAATATTTGATGAAATCAGCAAAGAAACAAGACAACCAGATTAAACAATCTGGTTTTTTTGTCTATTTTTAAAAATGGTTTTCAATTTAGATTTTGACAGTAGCCGTGTTAGCTTTCCTCATCCAGAACTAGCTGATGATGATGGATTGCTTGCGATTGGGGGAGACTTAAGTGTGGATCGCTTAATCTTGGCTTATGAAAATGGCATATTCCCTTGGTTTAGTGATGATAGTCCAATTATGTGGTATGCGCCACATGAACGATTTGTCATCTTCCCTGAAAACCTAAAGATCAGTAAGAGTATGCGTAAAACCTTGAGAAGTAATAAATTTAAGATTACTGTTGACCAAGCTTTTAAAGAGGTCATCGAGAATTGCGCTAAAATAAACCGCAAAGATCAAGATGGAACCTGGATCACAGCAGATATGATTCATGCCTATAGTGAACTGAATAAAGTCAATTATGCCCACTCTATAGAAGTCTGGTACAACAATGAATTAGTAGGTGGACTTTATGGCATCTATATCAATCAAGTTTTCTGTGGCGAAAGTATGTTTTCGACGGTATCTGATGCTTCAAAAGCAGCTCTTATTTATTTAATCACTCATTTTAAATTGAAATTTGTAGATTGTCAATTCCATACGCCGCATTTAGCTTCTATGGGAGGGACAAGCATTTCTCAACACGAATATTTGTCTATTTTAACCGAACAGCATGCAAGTAAATTATAAATCTTATTTTGATATTCCTGATGATGTGTGCTATTTAACAACACCAGGATCAGGTCTATTACCTACGGCATCCAAAAATTGGCGGAAAGAGCGAGATGCTGACTTTTTCGATACAACGACCGATTTACGTGAAAAACAGGGTGAATTTAATCAAGCTGTAAAAAAGAGCATTGGCGATTTTTTCACCATTGCGCCTGACCATGTTTATAACACGTCTAACTTCTCTACAGGTTTTAATGCTTTACTGGGAAGACTCCCGCAACAGGCAAAAGTGCTGCTACTGGAAGGTGATTATCCTTCGGTCAATTTCTCCGTCATCTTGAGAGGTTTTGAATATGTTACTGCTCAAATTGACGAACAATTGGAGGATAATATCATTGCAGCAATAAAAAAACATCAACCTAGCATATTTATCTTCAGCATCGTACAATATATTTCAGGTATTAAAATCAATCTTGAATTTATTAAACAGTTGAAAAGCCAATTTCCTGAATTGCTTATTATTGGTGATGGCACGCAATATTTTGGCACTGAAGTGTTTGACTTTTCCCAATCTGGATTTGATATAGTGGGGGCTAGTGGCTATAAATGGCTACTAGGGGGATATGGAAATGGTTTTATTCTTGCTAGTGACTACGCAAAACATATGCTTTTTCCGGAGCTATCAACAGAGAACATTCAAATCGACAGCATGTGGGTGGGTAAAAATATCGATCAGCTGTATTTTGAGCCTGGACATATCGATACACTTGCACAGGGAACCTTACAGAAGGGATTGCAATTTCTTACTGAACTAGGCCTGGAAAATACAACTGCTTATACGCATCGATTGGTACAGCTGGCGAAGGACGAATTGAGCAAAAGAGGGATACTGAGCCAAACTGTCATAAACAGAGCTGAGACGAGCACCATCTTTAATTTACAGATCGATCAGGGACATTTTAATATGTTAATGGAACATCAAATCAAATGTTTCCCACGAGGCAATGGCATTAGAATCGGTTTTCATCTCTACAATGATGAGTCTGATTTAGAAAAATTATTAAAAATTATTGACACTAAAATTTTAAAATAACATGGGTTTCAAAATAGGAGATTTAGTCCGGTTTGTAGATGAACCAATTGAAGGTCATATTACATCCTTTCAATCCAATGACCTGATTGGTGTAACAGATGATACGGGGTTTGAAATACCTGTACTGGCAAGTAAATTGACATTGGTACATGGCAACATGCGTCGTGATGATGACGAACTTGCTGAGCATGCAGAGGAAGTTCCCTCAAAATTTATTGAAAAGGGTATACTATTGGCTATCTCCGGTGATCACAAAGATGGTTTAGCGAAACTGCACATCATCAATGAAACATCTTACGAACTGTTGGTGAGTATTACCGATACGAATATCAATAAAGCTAAGGGCATATTTGCCGAGAAGGTTAGCAAACATGATTCTGTCCAATTTTATTCTGGAAATTTTGCTACTGTTGGTAAATGGCCTACATTTCGTTTTCAAATCATCAGGCACAGCAATACGTTACAATCCATACAGAATCCTATTGTGAAAGAACAACGTGTTCGCCCGGTTGATCTGACCAACCCCAAGGAGGTCAACAATATTCTGGGTGAAAAAGTATGGATCTACGAACTTGATAAAGAAGAGGAGGATCTAGGTCTAGATAAATTAAAATCTCATTTTATTTCGCATCGTCCGAATAAAAAATAAGCTTGGAAAATTTCCAAGCTTATTTTTTTATTCCTCCATTTGCTTGAGCTTCTTAATACTAAGCAATAAGAGGATAATGCCGACTAAATAAACAATCCATCCCCAACGCATGTGCAAAGATTTGGATAGTAAACGATCTGCAAATCCCCATCCGAAGTAATTATTGATTTTAAAATATACTGCGGATATACTGATCAAGTACCAAATGCCTAAGACACGTGTCATCCAACTGTACGCTACTAACTGCCTTACAAAAAAAAGCAAACCCGTCACTCCTATCAGCATATAGGTAATAAAAAACAAGGCGGCATCGGTCTGATAGAGATTCCAATTTCCTTTAATAGGGACTTTCAGCATGGGTAGCATTCCTGCTAAAAGACACAATATCAAACCTGATAATGCTAGGTTTTTCCTTATGATAATCATAATATACAAATTAATATCAGCAAAAATAATCATCTGCTCGTTCAGTTTTAATATTTATTTGCTAAAAATTAATGTGTTAAAGACATCATCACATTGCCTATCCCTGCTATCATGTCAAGCCTAAGATCAACTTCTCATTTATTCCATTGTATTTTCATCCTACTTAGATAATTTCGACTGAAAAAAGCGAAGATACCTTACACAGACCTCTAATCTGATGCTGCCTATACCGTTTTTATTGTGTGATCTTGCGCATATATGCAGAGGTTAAATATGATATTCATCACATAATTTTTGAGCTATCCTTATAAGTGAATAAAAATCAGATATTTAACATTAATTTAACACTATTTGTAATCGTTCTAAATTCAGCTGTTTGACAGATTTTTGACATATAGCAAAAGCTTTTAAACTACATTTGCAGAGTTAAAATTAATCGAGGGTATTGCTTTGAAGAATCTTAAGGTATTAGCATTCACACACAAACACGTAGAACTTAAAGACTTAGGTAATCTAGTTATTTGTAATGAGGAATTAGAGAGTAGACTAATGAATCTAAAACATAACTTAGATATTCCTGAGGTTTTTTATATTGGTACTTGTAATCGTGTTGAATTTGTGTTTTATGGTGCTCATGACCTGACAAATGAATTCATTGCACAGTTTATGGAAAAACTCAATTTCTGTGTACCCCAAGAGAGATTGCAATGCTATTTAGGTCAAGTTAACAAATATGAGGGCATGGATGCTTTAAACCATCTTCTTCGTATGTCTTGTTCACTAGAAAGCCTAGTCGTTGGTGAAAAAGAAATTCTAGCGCAAGTACGTCGCGCTTATGAACGTTGTAAAGAAGCTGGTTTTACAGGTGATTTTCTTCGTTTATTGATGGATCGCCTCGTGAAAACTGCGAAAGAAGTTTATACGCATACAAAAATTTCAAGAAACCCTATTTCTGTTGTTTCTTTGGCGTACCGCAAATTAAAGGAAATAAAATCTGTTGAAAATCCAAGGATCTTGATTATTGGTTCTGGCGAAACAAATCAAAATTTAGCGAAGTATTTTCAAAAGAAACAGTCCAGCAATTTTGTAATTTTCAATCGCACGGTTGAAAATGCTGAAAAATTAGCTACTGAATTAAATGCGCAAGCTTACCCATTATCAGAACTGATCAACTATAAAGGTGGATTTGATATCTTGATTACTTGTACTGGCGCTACAACAGCCATTATTGACAATACCTTGTATCAATCCTTATTAAATGGAGAAGTCGATAAGAAGATCATTATAGATCTCGCTATTCCAAATGATATCGATGCTGAAGTTTTGGCTAAAAATGCTGTTCATTATATTGAAGTAAGTTCACTGCAAGCTATTGCAAATAAAAATATTGAGGATCGTTATAGTGAATTGTCCAATGCTGAAAAAATCATAGCGGATAATATTCAAGAATTTTTACCGATCATCAAACAAAGACGTGTTGAAGTCGCCATGCGTCAAGTTCCACAAAAAATTAAAGAAATCAAATCTGTTGCATTAAATGAAGTTTTTGCTTCTGAGGTTCAGGCCTTAGATCCAGAGGCACGTGATGTACTTGAAAAGATTATTAATTACATGGAAAAAAAATACATCAAGGTTCCCATGGTCATGGCTAAAGAGATATTAGTCAAGGTCAATGAGAATGGTGTAAATTAACTTCTCTTTACTCTTAAGGCTCTTTTTTCATTACTTTCGGATTTATTCTGACAGTTACGTGTCATCTAATCGATACTATTTATTTATTTTTGCTTATCTTAATTAATAAAATAAGGTAAAGTATATAGATTGTGAATAGAAAACTTATCATTGGTACTCGTGGAAGTGCACTTGCGTTATGGCAAGCAAACTTCATCAAAGATCGTCTCGCTGAAATTGGCATAGAATCTGAATTAAAAATCATCAAAACTCAAGGTGATATCATTCAACATCTTCGTTTAGATAAACTGGAAGGTAAAGGTTTTTTTACTAAAGAATTAGAAGAGGAATTACTTCAGGGAACTATTGATTTAGCTGTTCACTCTCATAAAGATTTACCTACAGTCAATCCTCCAGGATTGATTATTGCAGCCGTTTCTGATCGCGAAAATCCTGCTGAATTATTAATCATTCATAAAGATTGTGTTGACATTAAGAAACGTCTCTCATTAAAACATAATGCTACGGTTGGCACTTCTTCTAACAGACGTAAAGCACAACTTTCTGCTATAAGACCTGACCTTGAATTTGCTGATCTACGTGGAAACTTACAGACGCGGATGCAGAAATTGAGAGATGAGCAATATGATGCTATCATGTTAGCAAAAGCTGGTATTTCTCGTATTGATATGGATATTTCAGATTTTCATATTGAAGAGATACCTCCTGTAGAATTGGTCCCTGCTCCTGCTCAAGGTGTATTGGCTGTTCAAATTCGTGAACTAGATGTGGAATTATTTCAGGCATTGCAACCTATCAATAATGAAGAAGTTCAAAGAACAATTGCGGTTGAACGTAAAGTTTTAAATCTCTTTGATGCAGGTTGTCACGCTCCATTGGGGGCTTATTGTCGTAAGGTTGGTGATACATACGAAGCTTGGACTTCCATCGCTGATACGAGTGATGATTTTCCTGATCGTTTTTACGTGAAAGGAAATGACCCTGCACTATTGCCTGAAATTATATTTTCTAAGTACGCTAAAGACAGAAAGCTTCCAAGTTCGGTTTTCATTAGTCGCGATTTGGATGAAAACTCTTATCTATCTCGTTTCTTTGCTAAACATAATATTCAGGCAGATGCACGTTCTTTAATTAAAATATTCCCCATTATCAATAAATTGGATCCATATATCCTAAAGCATGTAGATTGGATCTTTTTCGGAAGTAAAAATGGTATCGAGCATTTTTTTAGCTTAGAACCTCGCTTAAGTAAAAAGACAAAAATTGCTGTTGTTGGTCGTGGTTCGGAAGAAACATTGCGCAAATTTGATCGTGTAGCTGATTTTTCGGGTGAACAGTTCGGGATTAATATGGAGGAAATCGGTGCTAATTTTGCTGCAGTGGCAAATGGTGGTACCGTTTTAATTCCTCGTGCTAAAGGATCTTTAGAAACAATTCAGAAAGCGCTTAGTCCAGAAACTAAGGTGATCAATATGCCTGTGTATGAAACTGTACTTGAGGACAATGTCAATGCTACAAGCGCTGAGGTCTTAATATTTACAAGTCCGAGCAATGCTGAGGCCTATTTTGTCGACAATTTAATTGAACCTGAACAACAAGTCATTTGTATCGGCCGCTCTACTGCTGCGATATTTGATGAAATGGGACTTTCCTATACACTTCCTTACTCACCCGATGAGATCGGATTGGCGGAGGCTATATTTGGATTAGATTATTCTTCATAATACGATTGGAAGAACTTGATGTTCTTCCAATCTTCTTTAAATACATATATCATGTTACAACGTCCGAGAAGAAATCGTAAATCTGCTGTGATTCGCGATATGATTCAAGAAAACCGTCTAAGTACGGGTAATTTAATCTTTCCACTCTTTATTGTAGAAGGGCAAAATCAAAAAACAGCAATTTCATCTATGCCTGGTATCTATCGCTATTCGATTGATAACTTATTGCGTGAAATTGAAAGTTGCATGAAACTGGGATTAAATTCATTTGATCTGTTTCCTGCTGTTGAGGAGTCTTTGAAAGATAAGTTCGCCACTGAAAGTTATAGAAAGGGTACTTTATATCTTCAAGCCATTGAAGAGGTTAAGAAAAACTTTCCTGAAGCTTGTGTGATTACTGATGTTGCGATGGATCCTTACAGTTCGGACGGTCACGATGGTATCGTCGAAAATGGTGAAATCTTAAATGACGAAACATTAGTTGTTTTAGGAAAAATGGCTTTGGCTCATGCACACGCTGGTGCAGATATTATTGCTCCCTCTGACATGATGGATGGCCGCATTGGCTATATCCGTAATATCTTGGATGAAAATGGATTTACAAATGTGTCCTTGATGTCCTATACGGCAAAATATGCTTCATCATTTTATGGTCCATTTCGTGATGCCTTGGGTTCTGCTCCTAAAAAGGGAGACAAAAAGAGCTATCAAATGAACTATGCTAACAGTAGAGAGGCATTGATCGAAGCTCAACTTGATATCGAAGAAGGTGCGGACTTCTTAATGGTAAAACCTGGTTTGCCTTATCTGGATATCATTAAATCACTGCATGATAACTTTGATCTACCCATTGCCGCTTATAATGTTTCTGGCGAATATGCGATGATCAAAGCCGCTATCGGTAACGGCTGGCTGCAAGAGACGGCTATACTGGAAACGTTAATGAGTTTCCGCCGTGCAGGTGCTACAGCAATTTTAACCTACCATGCCAAAGAAGCAATAGAAAAAGGTTGGATTAAATAAGCAACTTTAGATATAACAAATAAAGCCCAAGTGCAATGCTCTTGGGCTTTATTTGTTATATAAGCATAGCGGATTATAAT
Source organism: Sphingobacterium sp. PCS056 (assembly GCF_023273895.1). Taxonomy (NCBI): domain Bacteria; kingdom Pseudomonadati; phylum Bacteroidota; class Sphingobacteriia; order Sphingobacteriales; family Sphingobacteriaceae; genus Sphingobacterium; species Sphingobacterium sp. PCS056. Next base: position 630,562 of record NZ_CP096883.1, read on the forward strand.
GACCTATATCGTGTTTATTATTATGCTATTCCTTACACTGAAATGAGAGATTTTAGTAAATAATTGGATACTTTTGTAGTGTAAAAATGAATCAATATGACACAACAAAATAGCGCTCACACGAAAACTGCTGATATTTCTAGAGAAAAGTCTGCTCAACTTTTTGAAAAAGCGAAACAATATTTTCCTGGTGGAGTAAATTCTCCTGTCCGTGCTTTCAAATCTGTATATGGTACTCCTTTATTTATTGAAAGAGGAGATAAAGCTCATATCTGGGATGCGGATGAAAATGAGTTTATCGATTTTTGTTGTTCTTGGGGTCCTCTTATTCTAGGCCACAACAATGATCAAATTCGTGAGGCTGTAACGGCACAGTTGAGCAAAGGCTTAAGTTTTGGAGCGCCTACTGCTTTGGAAAATGAATTGGCAGAATTGATTATTTCCAATAATAGATTTATCGAGAAAATTCGTTTTGTAAGTTCGGGAACGGAAGCTGTCATGTCGGCAATACGTTTGGCCAGAGGTTATACTAAACGTGATAAAATTGTAAAATTTGAAGGTTGCTATCATGGTCACTCGGATTCCCTTTTGGTAAAGGCTGGATCTGGATTGGTTACTTTTGGTGAGACTTCTTCTGCTGGTGTACCTAAAGCATTTGCGGATGAAACTATTGTGATAGCATTAAATGATGAGGAGGCTTTGGCAGCTGTTTTTGAACAATTTAAAGATCAGATTGCTGCTGTTATTATTGAGGGAGTCCCTGCCAATAATGGTCTTTTACTTCAAACAAAAGAATATATTCATTATTTAAGGGATATCACCAAACAAAATGGGGCTTTACTCATCTTTGATGAGGTTATCACGGGTTTTCGTTTGGGTTTTGAGGGCGCCGCAGCTTATTATGAGGTGAAACCTGACATCATCACTTATGGTAAAATTATCGGTGGTGGTATGCCGGTAGGTGCCTATGGTGCCTCTCAGGAACTGATGAGTTGTATATCTCCAGATGGTGCCGTATATCAAGCGGGTACTCTTTCTGGCAATCCTGTTGCTATGGCTGCTGGAATAGCAACATGCAAAATCTTAACACAGCCTGATTTTTATAAAAACCTGAATGCAACAACTGCTTCTTTCGTTTCGGATATTCGTAACTACATCGAGGAGAAAAAATATGAAGTAAAAATCTTTACGATAGCTTCTATTTTTTGGTTTGCTTTTACGGATCAAGATGCCATCCTAAAGGCGAGTGAAATCGACCCTAATTCGATGGATTTTTACAAAAAAATGCACCGAGAATTATTAAACCGTGGTATCTATTTTGGTCCTTCAGGTTATGAGGTTGGCTTTATTTCTCATGCGCATACGGATGCTGATTTAGCTACTGCTAAGGAACATATTTTCGCTGCTTTGGATTTAGTTTTTGGATAATTGTAAACTTTTTCATGATTTAACTGTTTATATTTATTGTAAGATCAATACATAATAATTATGAAAAAAAATATCTTAAAGTCTGCTGTAGCTGTTTTAGCTATCACGGGAACACTAGCTTCATGTCAAAATACCGCAACTAAAACAACTACGGGACAAGATTCTATTGTATCGCATGATACTACTGCTCATACAGAAATTACAGTTACACCTGTCGCGGACTCAAAAGCATTCCCTGGAGCAGATCTAAAAGTTGCATCAATTACTTCTGAAAAAGTGGGAACAGATTCGGCAAAAGTAATGGTAAAATACACGGTTAGTAATTTTAAACTAACGGAGCAAACGGCTCATGATCATCATATGGCTAATTCACATGATGGTCAGCATATTCACTTTATTTTGGACAATAAGCCATATGCTGCTCTATATAAACCTGAACATACGGTGACTGTAGCATTGAATTCTGAGCACTATCTGATGTCATTCTTATCTCGCTCTTATCATGAGTCGATTAAAACAACTGAGGCATCTAAGTTGGTCAAATTTAAGGTTGATAAAGATGGTAAAGTGGTGCAGGACGCTGCAGTTACGGCTCCTTCGCTATTCTACAGCCGTCCAAAAGGTGAATATAAAGGTGAGGATACAAAAGTATTATTGCTAGATTTTTTCTTAGTTAATACGACTTTAGCTGCTGATGGAAACAAGGTACTAGCGGATGTAAATGGAAAACAATTTACATTGGATAAATGGGGTCCTTACGAAATCAAAGGTTTGCCTCTTGGCGATGCGAAAATAAAATTGTCTTTAGTTGATAAAGATGGTAATGCCATCACGGGAGATAATGTTTCAATAGAAAGAGATATCAAATTGTTAGCGCAATAGACTCTATCCAATAAAATTAAAAAGCTTCGAAATATTTCGAAGCTTTTTTTGTTTTTAAGCTGTTTTTTATAATCTAATTTTAAAATAGTTAGTTGAAAAAAATTAAAATTTTAACGGTAATTATTTTTTAAAATATGAGGTTATTTTATCTCGTTTTCTCGATAAATTGACGCCAAATTCAGTATATTTAAGAAACCTTTATAAACTTAAATATCAACTGCAATATGCGTCGTCGTATACTTCTATTTTTTCTATTTTTATTCCTTTTAAAAACAACTACAGCTCAACAGAATCCTGCGATTTATATACACACCGATCGAGATTTTTATTTCCCAGGTGATACTATCTAGTTTAAGGGTTATGTCATTGACAATGGATTTCTCTCGTCAACTACACTCAATTTATATATTAAAATTGCAGAAGCAAATGGTCAAACCTATCAACAATCTGTTGCTTTAGTTTCGAAAGGTATTACTGCTAGTCATTTTGTTGTTCCTGCTACTTACCAAGGGCAAGAATTATTTATAAATGCTTATACGCGAATGATGAACTGTCCTCTTCAAACTTCCTATTTTAAAAGGATCGGAGTTCTTCAAAGTGACAGCCTTAATGCATCTCTAACCACAACCTCCCAATCTTCTTCTGATCAAGATTACCAAATCAGGATCTACCCTGAAGGCGGTGTCCTATTATCCGAAATGGAAAATCAACTTATTATCTAATCTCATGATGGGCATGGTTATCCTGCTGTTGCAAGAGGAAAGCTGACTCAAGAAGATGGAAAATCGCTCACTTCCTTTGAAACGGACAGCGCTGGATATGCCCAGATCTAATTTACTCCTGTTAGTGGAGCTAAATATATAATCTCATGGGTGGATGAAGATCAGCAGGAACGAAAAAATAAGATTCGGGAATCTCAAATGGGAGCTAAAGCGATTATACAGTCTACGGTAGATAAAACAACGATTCAGCTCATGGGTAATTTACCTGATCAACAGGTGGTGTTGTATGCAAAATTAGGGAAACGAACATTATTTGAACAAGAATTTACATTAACAAAAGATAAAAAAATAAGTATTCCTTAAGGTAGACCTGCGGTGCTTATTTATCAGTCTGCTCCCAGTGAAGTGAATAAGGAAATTGGTAAAGCTATAGACGAACAAACTATAATGGGTTACCTACCTGTCAAACAATATACAGTCACTACGTACGAGACAGTGGCTAAGAAGTTTTCATCTGGATATGACGAGCGTAGTACACTATATTGGAATCCCTTTGTTACGATTTCTGCTGGTGAAAGCACGCCTGAATACACCTTTTTCAATAATAGCAAAGCAAATAGTTATTGCCTGACCATACAGGGCATCAGCAATAGCGGAAAGGTTATTTACTATAGAAAGGTATTTAGGTAATGGTATTTTTAAACAAAAAAAGGGATTGAATAAATTCAATCCCTTTTTTTGTTTGTCATTTTAATTAATGTCCCAAAGCTCTAAACTCTCCCAGATGCGTAAATGCATCAGCAGCGTTTTTAGCTTTAGTCATTGTAACACGTACGTATCTTGCTTTAATGACATTCGGAAGTTTATAATCCTGCCATTCAGCTTTAGTAGGGTCAAAAGTTAGGGCAGTACCAATAGTGGTAAAGTTAATACCATCCACAGAAGTTTCCAAATTGTACTCCACAAATCCATTTGTATTCGTCCCTCTTCTTATCATTCCAATCTTTGATAGGATTTCTTCTTTACCAAAATCTATTTTAAACCAATGAGGAAAAGATATAGAAGGTGAGTATTGAGAATGCCAAAAAGTAGTGATATTACCATCAATTAGAGCAGCGGCACCTCCTCCATCACCAGCCTGGTTATCTGAGACTGTAGCACTCCATCCTGATTTAATAATTTCTGAAAGTGGCTTTACCTGAATAATTTGAACTGGAGATGTCGTTCCGTCCGTAGTTAATGTAACGTTTAAAATCGTTATTTTTCCGCCAACATCAAAACTTAGTTTACCAACTGCATCGGTATTCCCCTTTAAGTCTACGATTTTATTGATTCCGTTTAACTGATAGTTCACCTGGATATCGAGAGGATCTCTAGTTGTATTCTTCCAAGTAAGAATTGCGTCATTACCATCCACATAGGCTAATAAGGTGGGTAAAATCAATTTGTAGATCATGAGTCCTGGAGCGATTTGTTTATCACCTTTAATATTTCTATTCCATTTATCATCTTTGAAATTAATAGAAAAGTCTATAGGCTTTGTTTCGTCGGTTAAACCATGTACTATTACAGTATCTTGGACATTTCCTTTGATTTCCTGATTATAATTTTTACCATTAAAGCTATAACTAATAGTACCATGAATCTCCCTAGTTGAAGTAGTTGGAAATATAAAAGTTACACCACCCGGTATAGGTTGAACGTTTACATTGGAAATCTTATAATCTGCTTCAAATGGTCTGGGGGTTAGGCTTACCATCGTAATTTTAGACGCTGTTCCCTCAGAAGTAAAATATTGCAAATTAATAAGGTATTCCTTCATTTGGTCCAACTGTAAAATAGTCGCTTGATCAAACTTAACAACTTCTATTTTCTTCAACTCAACACCCTCATTATAAGTGATTTGCGCTTTAACTACGCGATCACTAAGATCTGGCCAATAAATCTCAATAGATTGATTAAATGCTGAGACAAAAGTCAAATTTGTTGGTCTTGCTGTCGGTCTATTTTCAGAGACTTCAACCTCCGTATTTGCATTTTTTGGAAAAACCAATTCCTCTTCTTTACATCCGTGTATAGCCAACATCATTCCTCCTAAGAGTATGAAGTGACGGATTGTCAATTTATTTTTTATTTTCATCATGACGGATTAAAATTTATGGCTTTAAAAATTCGACCTCATACTTATTCAAAAATACTTGACCTTGAAGATTCCATTCTTTCTGTGTCTGTAATTCCAGCCAATAGAATATTTGAGTAAAATAGTCTTGTGGCTGTATTAGCGTTGCATTTTCATCTACATATGGTAAGTTGTTTCCTGAGAGAATTAGTCTAGATGTCCCTTGAGCAGCGATTGAAGGGTTACCATTTACCTTATTCACAAACTTATCATTAACCAACCCATCCATAGGCCAATAACCTATCAAGTTAGGATTTGACAATTCTGCATCTGGAATACCTATACGGTTCGCATTTTTCTTAATGGTTTCCTCATCCATCGCTTTGTTGTAAATATGCACGTCGCATATTTGCATATCATTCGGGAGTCCTGAGAAAATATAAGGATAATACCCAAAAGTCAATCCTGTGGCAGTGACAACATTCTTAAGATTAATATTCGCATTACTAACCTGCCCAGTTTTTAATCCATTTACATAGAGTACAGCAGTAGGCACATTGTTTACTTTTGATATTACTGCAGTAAGGTGTGCCCATTCACCTGAAGAAGAGACTGGTCCCATACTTGTTTCCATAGATGCAGCACCATCTGCCATAAAGAAGGTTACGTTATTACCTGCTTTATAAAAAGTCCAACCAGAAGTTTGACCCGTTCGGGCTGCATTCTTTCCTAAAAATGGTGTGTTTAAAGCATAATTAAATACTCCATTTGTTGCATTCATCTTGATTTTGGCATCTACAGTCAATTCACCTGTCTTACCAACATCATACATAGATTCATCTGCTAATACTGGATTATTTCTTCCTCTAAAAGCATTTGGACCATAATATGCATAACTTGTTTGACCAGCATCATAAAATCCGAAAAAACGTATTGATTTCATCAATTCTGTTTTTAATTCTAATTGCTTAAAGCTATCATTTTGAAAAATGGCAAATGTATTTCTTTCTTGAAAAGAACTACCTCCATATGATTGATCTATTCCACCATGATTACTGGTTAATATTAACAACCATTCTTCACTTTTATAGTGTTTACGAGCCTTTAAAGCTGTGACAATCTCACCAATATAGCCATCTACTTTTTTAATTGCATCTGTATAAGCTGAAGAGTTAGCAGAGAATTCAGAGGCTAAACCGGCCTCTAATACACCTTTAAATTGAACAATTGCTACATCTGGATTTTTCTTTTCCAATAGATCGATCATTTTCGATTTCACCTCTTCATCTGATTTGTTTTCGTAAGTCTCATCTGCACTTACTAACAATTTATTTGTTAATGATGCATCTCTAGCCACAACATAACTTTTTGTCGTAGGTGAAATAGTTCCTATTCGATATAGCATGGACGGATAACCGGCAACATTTTCATGAGGATGGTTCTCATCTGGTTTTGGAATATAGGAATCATCCTCAATTTGATGCATATCATAAGTGACACCACTCATCATCGACATCCACGATGCTGCATCTTTCGTATTGTCATTAGCTATTGCATCAAATGTATATTTACTTGTTTTCAATAATGCCGCAATATTGGTTGGCATTATTTTCTTAATCTCCTGACCTACTGCTCCATCGACAGAAATAAACAAAACCTTTCGTTTTATCTGCTGCACCCCTTCTTGATCATATTCTTCATAAATAGCAGGAGGATTTTCATATTTTGTACAACTGCTCCATAACATTAAGATTCCTAATGCACAGATCACGGTTTTTATTCGGTTAAAATTTCTTTTCATAACGATTGATTAAATATCATAAAATACTCCAAGTTCAGCTAAAGCGACATGATTCTCTCCCCCAAGATTTTTATCCGGAAAAACAAACTTGACATATTGCGCTTCTACGACTTCACTAAAAGTAAATTCTCGTAAAACATTTCTTTGAGCTGCGGTTTCAGACGCTTGTGCCAGAGTGTAGGTACCCATTTCAGTCCAGTTTTTATTGTCGCGACTAACCAGCACTTTCACTTTTGGTTGGTATGTATTTCCTTGTCTATTTTGAATATAGACGCCTTTGAAAGCATTTACTTCTTTCATGTTGATGAGGACTTCAACTGGTAAATTGGTTGGGACACTACATCCGGAGTAACAGGTATGCCAATACGTAGCAGGATTACCGTCTGTCATGGCCGAGAATTTACCTGTACTTTCTCCTGTAGCTGTAGCGACATTAGATGTAAATTCGAAGGTGCCTCCAGGTAAATAATATTTAGGAGCTAATGGCGCATTGCCTCCAGAAAATGTTAAAGGATTATATTCCCAAATGGCTGTTGTCATGGGGGCATATTTATTGCGCATTTCTCTTTTTGCAGATGCACTCACTGGAATACCCCATGAAATAAAGAAGCGAATATAATCGACTGCTGAAAATTCACATAATTGACGATAGAAATAATCTCTTTTAGCCTGTTCTAATGCAGTTGTAAAGTTTTCGTTTCTCGCTTTACTGTAAATGAATGGGAAAAAATCCCATCCTGATTCTCCATTTTTACCTTTTACTTTATCAAATATTTGTAAGAAAGGTGTAATACGAGCGAAAGCTGCATTATCCTCATTGATACCAAAACCTGCAGGAAAACTAGAGAAGTTTTTTCCTCCAGTAGATTTTGCATAGGCTAATGCATTTGGAATGGCTGTTTTCAATGCTGGGTGAAAATCAATGCGGTTGGTCTCTCCACGATTGCGTGCAGCATTAAAAATAAAAATGTTATTTGTCGTTTCTCCTAAATCTGTCCAGCTCCAAGAATTTCCAGCTTGATAATTATGTCCAACTTCATGATAACTTCCCCAAGATGTCCCTTTTTTTATGGTTACTGGATTAGTCAATTCATCTAACCAATATTCATCTTCCTGCATAATCCATGGATTACCACTATGTGCATAACCTGCTGATGGATGAATATCCATCACTCCGCGTTCCCATAGTGTTGGATAACGGTTTTTCTTATCACTTCCTGTTGGTGAAAGCCCCATCCAATTGTAATAATCTTGTTCATAAGATTTGTCCCATAAACGTAATGCTTCATCAATATGATCTGCTCGACCTGATTGTATAAATTTAAGAATCAATGAACGAGGTACGGAGAAAGCTGTACGTTCGCCAATTAGATCCATCCAAGGGACATCGTTGGCAAGAACATCTTTTTTCCACTGATTCACATTGTCTCTATCCAGCACAAAATCATTGGCTTTGACTACACCTGCAAATTTTAGATTTACGGGTGTCGAACTTGTATTCTGATTGATAATCCAAATGGTTCCTCCATAGAGATTCATCACATAATTATTGCCTGGAAAAAGTTCTCTTCTTGTGTATATAATATTGTCACGACGAGGTGCATCTTTACCTGTAATATTGTCGGTATGAACACCTACTTGTACCGTCATCCCGATCACTCCTTGCGGAACAGTAATACGAACTACTTCTCCAGCAGGAGCATATAAACCTGTACTGTAGATGGGAGGTGGTGTATAACTTACTTTATATTGAAATGGACTGACATATTCACGATCCATCAACATGGATAGCGTTGTATCTTTTATTCGGTTTACATTATCTCCTACTAGCCCTGGGTAAATTCTAGCACGATGATAGAGACTTTTATCTGCTTTTCCCATGGTTGTATCGGTCAGAATGGGACTCTCTGTGGAGTCTCCTTTCTGATAACCATCTTCAAAATCAAAGCCGTATTTGCCACAGGAAGAAGCCAGTGCCATGATCGCACAAAAAGCTCCAAGTGTTATATATCGAATTTTCATATTGGTTTTATTCTAGGATTAGTTTCTGATTTGTGTATAGTTAGGACTCCAACTTTTTCCATCCAGGTTCCAAGAGCTTTGAACGGTAACTCCTAACCATTGGTATATCATAAATGGTACATCGACTGCGTTGGGTACTTGACGAAAGAATGAATCACTAATTGGTGGTTGGAAAAATGGCACTAGCTCATTAAAACTCACCCAAGATGTAGATCCTTTAAGAACAAAATTACCAGCCCCTTTACCTGTTTTTTCAGTTAATAGAGTTGTATTTACATCATCATATCCAGGCCAATATCCTTGCAAATTATTCCAGAAAGGATATTTCTCATCGATATGTGTGACACCCCCATACTGTTTTATCTCATCAAAAGTAAATGCTCTGTTGTAGATCTGAAGATTACAAATGGAAATATCAGGATTACCCGAATCACCTGCTAGGTAACCTATAGTAAAAGGAGCATTATTATCCAGATTATTTGAATTAGCTGATACTTGAGAATTCGTTACTGAAGCCTTTGTGCCGTCTGTAAACACATATACTGAATCTTGACTACCACTACGTTTAATGACTGTAGTCAATGCATGCCACTCGCCATCATTAATATTAGGACCAAATGCCTGTCCTGCAATCGAACTGTTAATACCCCAGTATCCTGCTTCTAAAAACATGTTCCAACCAGCTCCACTAAAACCCGCAGCTCTTTTGGATAAGAAAGAAGGATAATAATACGTTGCATTCGCATTATTAAACTTTAAAAACAACGTAATGGTCCAATCTGAACCCGTCCCCATATTAAACTTCGTCACATCACTAAGTTTACTCGTAGCTTGATTATTAGCTGCATAATTAAATCTTGTGGCATTTCCTGCAAATGGTATATCTTTAGCGCTTGGTCTCGGTAAGATCTTACGAGAGAACTTAGGTGAATACATTAATGTATATGTATCTCTTTTGGCATCTCCAAAGGCTGTGAAATCTGTAACCGGATCCGTGGATGTAGCGCCCTTTCCAGAGGTGACTACTACTAACCAGTTTTCATGACTATAGGACTGACGTGCTTTTATACTTTCAACCAATTCTTTTACTTGCTTGTCCACCTCTGTTACTGCATCTACATACTGAGGAACTGTTTTTCCAAAACCATATTGACGGCCAACTTGCTCTACTTGTGCTAAATGAACAACATTAAAATCAGCAGAGTCTGTACTTAGATTTTTTACTGCACTAGCAATAACGGTTTTATCATCTGCTCCTTTTGCAACAACTGCATCTTTACCCAAATAATTTGCATAGTTATCAGATGTTGTAAAAAAAGTAGATTTTCTTCCTGTCCCTATATTTTTTAGCTGACTAAAAATTGTTGGGTATTCTGCGGTATTCAAAACAGATAGATCATCAGTATTTACTTTATTTTTGACACTATTGACACCTGTTAATAGTGTTGCTGCCACTGAAGTATTGGTGACTTCAAAATCTGTTGTGGGATCTGCTAAGCTACCATAAGTCACTAATCCATTTCTTGTATATGTGGTTAAATTAGCTGGTTCAATATCTTGCACTGCAGGTCCTGATAATCCATCGACGATCACTAACAATACTTTATCACGTATTTCAGGACTATCTTTAGCTTCATTGAAATTTTGCAACAAATTTGGAAAATCCTTATTGCAGGCACCAAATAGTACGAGTGTCACTATCCCAACAGCAATTTTATTATATAAATTAAAAGACTTTTTCATATTTAGTTTCATAAAGGATTATTCTTTAACTTCCAATCGGAAAAAATTTCCGACGGTTTTCGCACCATATTGAAATATACTGCCCCCAATCAATAATGCGGGTTCGCCTGTTGATGATCTTGTTTCTACGATCTTTGATATTGAACCTGAAAATGGTGCTTGTGCATTGAACTTCTGTAATAATGATCCATCTTTTTCCAGAATCAACATGTTTGTTCTGCCAATATTATTATAGCTGGTAAAAGAACCATCAACAACCACACGACCATTGTTTAAAACCTGTGCGTAACTTGCAATACCGGTTCCGACCTCTCCCAATACAAATTGTTTATCTACAGAACCATCTGTATTTAGCAATGCCACTCCTTTTATATTGGCATTACCGCCCAATCCATTAAATATTCCAGCAAGAGCAATCTTTTTCTGCGCCGCATTGTAGGTAACACTTATCAATCGTGTAATGGTTCCAGATAAATTAAAGGAAGGATCGACAGATCCATCTGCATTTAAACACACAATTCCTGGTGCTGGCTTACCATTGTAAGAGCTAAATGTTCCGATGACGACGATTCTTTCTTGATCAATCATAGTCGCATCCATGATCATCCCATTGGCTCCTGCATTTTTGATCATATAGGTTGAATCTAAAGATCCATCTGCACGTAAACGAATAACATGTTTAGCATCTGTAACAATAGTACGTCTGTTTTCACGTGATGAATAATCATAATCGATCTTAAAATATCGATCAAAATTGCCAACCACCATCACCTTATCATCTTTTACGGAAAATACACGTAATACAGATCCACCGAACAATCCGGCATTAAAACTCGAAACGGTATCTAAAGAATTTTTAGGATTGTTTGTCGTATTGATGACATCAACAACTGTAGAATCTAATTGACCATTGCTATATAGTTTTGCAATACCGTAAACTTGTTTATTATTGAACGTTGAAAAATTACCGCCAATAATGAAACTACCAGAGCTCAACTTCGCAATTGAATTAACCCCTCCTGAAGAACCAATTCCTCTACCAAAGCTCATCGAAGTTGATGTTTTTCCAGATGCATCAATAAAATGGATTCCTCTTCTATAAACACGATTATTACCGGTTTCTACGGCCTGGTTTTCAAAATTGTTAAAGAATCCTGTTACAATAAACCCACCTGCATTGGGTAAAATATCTGAAACAGATCCTCTAAATCCATTGATCATTTCATAATTTGCATCGAGACTTGCGTTGCCGTCAATCTCCAATCGAGGTCCATAAAAAACTTGTCCATCAACGACAATTTTGGCATCCCCGGAAGATATTTCCATCGGCACCTTTATCGTAACCAATGAATCTTGTGCGGTCACGACTTCTACTTTTGTATTATTGACAAAAAAATCAATTTTACCAATAAAGGGTTTTAATCCTTTTACATAAAAATCGACTAATTCTCCCGGTTTGGCGAAACTAGGGTTTGGATAATTTTTGATAAATCCGATGCCTAAAGATCCCTTGCCTCCGGCATACGGATCTTCCCCTGTTACAATGTCTTTATTACATGCTGTAAAAGCAATGGAAGCCAATGCGAACAACAGATAAAAAGATTTATATAATTTAATTTTCATAATTATTCAGCTTTATGGTTGTTTTGGTAAAATGCCTAAAGTGAATGCTTCATTGGCAAAAAGATAGGTTTGAAATCCAAAAGCATGTTTTGAAAACTGCAATACATGCAATACTCCATTTGTCGGCTGTATATCTGAAGTTGCGACAGGAGCGGTTAAAAACGGAATAAAATAATCCTTAATATCTTCTGGAATGACCACCGAATAAGGAAAGTTTAAGTACAGCTGTCTGTATCCTGCATACTTAATAATTTGAGTTCCTGTATTGGAGGTTGTTTTAATATCATTGTATAATACGCCAATGTTCATATCGGTATTTTCAAAGTTTTTGTATACCCCACCTGGAAATGTAGCCAAATTCAACGTGTCCATTTGATTAAAATCTTTAGCAAGGTATTTTCCTTTAATAATATACCGCGACAAAAACTTACGCCAAACTTCGGGACGGACCTGATCTAGGCTTGTTATTGTATCTTGTCCCATCCGAAACAAACTCTCATTAAGTGTCCATACCGATTTTAAAATAGATACATCAGGTGGTGCAAAAAAAGTAACTTCCTCATTTTTGATTACCTCATCTAACTTCGCTATTTTGAGTGCGACCATAAGTGTATCAAAAAGTTCGGGTCTTGATTCTAAATATTGCCAGATAGTACCATTAAACTTAGGGTTGTGTATTCCGGTATCAATATAATCTTCCTTTTTACAAGAAAACAAAATCACACTGGTTATCAGCATCATAAAGCTGATTTTCATCAAATTCTTCATATCGCTACTTGCTTAATTCCAATAATTATTTAAACGCATATAAGGATTATTGTTCAAAGCCGATTTATCTATTGGCCATGTCCAACCTCCCGAATTAAAAGCTCCTACAGACATTGGTGCGGAGGTGTACTTAGAATTGATCACTTTCTTGGTTCTTACTAGGTCATAGAAAAAATTACCTTCTCCAAATAATTCTCGTGCTCTTTCCCACCATATCGCATCTTTCAGATCATCTCCACTTTCTGTTATAATGGCTGCCTCTGCACGGTTACGAATAACATTGACTACATCTCTCGCCTCGCCATCTCTATTTAATTCTGCTAATGCTTCTGCACGAAGTAAAATTGGATCTGAATAACGGAAGATCATCTGGTTATCATCGGGATTATTATCTTCTCCCTCTTCCATAAACACATTTAGGAATTTTAAACATTGAAACTTACCATCGGTAGCATAAATATGGTCATCAAACCAATAAGTTTTACGTAAATCTCCTCCGATTGATGGATAAAGTTGTTCCATAAATTTAGGATCATAATAGATATAGGAGTTTGTCGTTACCTTATTTGGAGCGCGAAGCACATAATCGGAGAATGATGCTGCTAAAGAAAAGCTTTCTCCGTAATTGAAGTTTTGTACGATCTCAAACAAACCTTCCTTGGTCCGACCTTTAAAGATTTCTTTAGTTTTTGCTAAACTGAGTAATTGATAAGCTCCATCATTTTGCTCCATCAATTCTTTACCCATCAGTTCAACTTTTTCATAATATGGTGCTTTGTCTTCATTCGCAAATCCCGCAATCCACATATTGATGTGCATATTTAGAGCCAGTGCACTGCCACGCATTGCTTTTACCGCAACCACTGATGGATCATCATAGGTCCAGGGTAAATTTTTATAATTAGCATCTAAATCTGCGGATAGATTTTTCAATACCGTAATCATATTGGTTCTCGGTAATGGATCCGTATTCACATCGGTATAATAAGGCACATCTCCAAACAGGCGTACCATAAAAAAAATAGGCTAAAGAACGAAGAAAAACAGCTTCAGCTTTATAAGCTTTCTTTTTTTCTTCGGATAAAAATGGCATATCCTTGTTATCCAATTGGTAACATATGATATTGGCATTTTGAACCATCTTATAGAAGTCGTTCCATTTGGAGATTCTTGGAAATCCAAAGTAACTGAAGTCTCCCTCACGAGCAAAAATACTATTGAGGTTATTCTGCCTTAAATAAACCAAATAATCTCTACCTGAATTATTTGTGGCACTTGTTCTATTGATCGGTGCGCAACGTAGGTCTCCACTTGCAGGGAAAAAAATATTGGACATGGTGGCTTCTCTGAATGTCGAATAGATCCCTCCCATATATTGTTCCACATCATTTTCAGAAGTCCAATAATTATTACCGGTCAACTTATCAATTTGTGTAATATTCAAAAAATCTTTACCACATGAGCCCAGTACTAAACTAGCTCCTAATAAAATTGTATAAATAAACTTTCTTTTCATGATCATTTTCATTTTAGAACTGTACGTTAATACCCAATGAATAAGTTCTTTTACTTGGATAACCGTTTGACCCATCTCGACCCACACCTGTTACAATCTCTGGATCTGGTCCTGAATAATGACTGAATGTGTAAATATTGTTTGCCGTAAAATTGAGACGAGCGGAACTAATACCAAATCGTTGTATCCACTTGCGATCAAAATTGTATCCTAACGTTGCTGAGTTAAACTTAATGTAAGATCCATCTTCTAAAAACATCGTTGAGTTATAACGGTATGGATTATATAAGGATAAGCGAGTAAAGTCTGATACATTAGGATAATCAGCATTGTCTCCCAATTCACGCCAAACGTTATAGGCATCTAATGGCACATAAGCTCCTGGCTGATCGTTTGGATTAGCATAGATTCCTGTTGGATTTGAATAATTACGGAATCGATCTGCTAGGGCTGTATTCAGGATATCGCGATCTAAGGTGTAAGAAAACTGGGTACGTAATGACCAACCTTTGTGACGAACAAATAGGCTTAAACCTCCTGTCATCTTAGGCTGTGAATTACCAACATACACTAAATCGTTATCATCTAAGATATAATCTCCATTTAGATCCGTAAAGATTGGATCTCCTGCACGGAAAAATTTCCCATCGGCAAACTCTCCGCCTGCACGATAGCGCAATCCGGTGAGCGGATTGACAGGTACCTCATCATCCGATTTGTAAACTCCTTTGTAATCGTACAATACGAAAGTTTGTGAATTTCTTCCTAATCTATAATAAGTCGGAAGATTATATCCTGAGCCATCTGCCTCTAACAACTGACGAGCTCCATCTGGTAATGATGCCATATAATCTTTGTTCATCGCAAAAGTGGCAGTACCCGATAATTCCCATTCTCTGTTTTGTAGACGTGGTCTAAAATTAATCGTTAATTCATGTCCCATATTGACCATTGCAGACTCATTAGTCAATACATTCCCAAAGGCATTGTGATTGGCAATCGGTTTCTTACGTAAAATTTTGTCTGACTGCTTATAATAGGTTTCATATACCACATACAAAGCGCTGTTAAAAAATCCGAGCTCAGTACCGATAGACCATTGTGTCGTTGTTTGAGGTACAAGTTCCGTATTAGGGGCATTTGTCAAATCTAAAGAAGTAGTTGGTCTATTGTTATAGCGACCGTCATCAATTTTATACCATCCATACAGATCTGACAAAGTACCTGTTGGAGAGATCGTACGACCTACGGAACCACGGAAAAAACCAGTATCCCACCAATCAAATTTGTCCATGAATTTTTCCTTTTTGAAGTTCCAACGGAATCCTAAGGAAGGATTAGACGACCAAGGAGATTTACCACCTGTTACCGAAGTACCATCTAAGCGGTACGTTAAATCGATGATGTATTTAGAATCATAGTTGTAAGATGCATTACCGGCATATGCAACAGAACGGTAATTTGATAAATTGTTTAACAAACCACCTAAGGTTCTGCGGGTATCATAACTAATACCTGTTTGGAATTGATCATTTGCTGTACCACGGATTATATTGAGATCGGCTGAGGATTGAGAGATCTCCATCTCCGTGAAACCATAAAGATTGATCACATGCTTTTCCTTAATGGCTTTGACCCAAGAAAGCAAGTTTCGGTTATATACTTTGCTTTTATTATCGTAATAGCCATACACTTCGGAACTATTGCCCAATAACAACTCTGGAGTGTAACGATCTTTGGTAGAAGTTGTATAGTTATAATTGAATGTTGAGCTTGCTCTCAACCCCCTTATTGGTTCATATTGCAACTCTACTTGTGCAACGTAATTTCCAGTTTTATTTTGATCATCAACACTCAACGCTGATAATGCTCCCATACTTCCCGAGAACAGGGACGGGGCTGGATAAAGTGAGGTTGTATTTACGGATTTACCTACTCCTGTCTGCATCATCGCATTACCACTACCCATTTGATTTTCTGCAACATTGGCATTTACATTGGCCATCATCCGGAAACGATCATTGGGTTCGTACTGCATATTGGATTGAACAGTGTATCGCTTAAAACCCGTATTGGCAATAATACCATTCTCATCATAGTAGTTCATATTCACTTTATAGTTGAACACACGCTCACCTCCTGAAATATTAACATTGTGAGTTTGATTATAGGTATTTCTATAGAAATACGACTGCCAATCCGTGGAATTGTTATAATACGGATTTAGACTATCTGCCAGCATCGGCGAATCGTTGATTCGTTGAAATGCTCTTGCCAATGTGGTATCATTTCGCAAAATTTGCTCAACTCGCAGCATTCGTTCGTCACGTCCACCAATTACTTTTCTTAATGTAGGAACTGAACTTAAAAAGAATTGACCTTGATACTGTACGATCGGAACTTTTGAGTTTCCTCGCTTTGTTCTTACTAAGATAACACCATATGCTCCTCGAGAACCGTATAATGCTGTTGCTTGTGCATCTTTTAATACTGTAATATCTTCTACGTCCTCTGGTGGGATCATCGAAATTGGCGATACACCAGGTCCTGCAGACTCAAATCCATATTCGTAACCTGAGTTGTCGTCAATAGGGACTCCATCAATAACAAATAAAGGTGATGTGGGTGTTAAAAAAGCATTATCTCCACTTCCCGATACGTTGAAGTTGGAAATACCACGGACAGCTATTGTTCCGCGCATACCCGGGCTACCCGTATTATTCTGGATATTCATACCGGCTACTTTTCCTTGTAAGAGATCAACAAAGTTTCCTGCAGGTATATCTTGGATCTCTTTACCACTAATCGTCACGACCGATCCTGTTAAAGTCTCTCGTTTACGTTGTTGATAACCAACGACTACGACTTCATCAATTTCTTGATTCTTACTGTCCATCTCGATGTTATACTCATTCTTTGCGGCTGTTACTTTTGTTTTAACCGTTCCATAACCTTGGTAAGTAAAAATCATTACACCATCTACAGGTACAGAAATGACAAATCGACCATCACTTCCTGATTTTCCGAGATCTCGTTTTGGTGATTCTAATCGGATGGAAACTCCACTTATGGGTTTATTATCGGTACCCTTAACCGTCCCTTTCACCATTTTAGTTTGCGCCAGAAGCGTATTGCCTAACATGCAGGTAAAAAGAATTATCGTTATACAAAACTGTTTCATAATTGTTAGCTAAATCAATTGGTCTATTATCAATCAAACAAAGGAGATTCATTTGCGAATCGGAACTGAATTTCCCAATCACCAGCTTCATAAATGGCAAAATAAAATCCAAAATAACAATCTTCCAATTGTCCAAAATTTCCCATTCTCCGATATTTAAATTGCATATATGCTTCTCTTCCCGTTGGCGCATACTCGGTCTCTACAGGAGCCAAAGGAATAGGGTAGGCAACATCATAGACCACTTTTTTATTTTCGAAGCGATGATTAAATCCATGTACTAATTTTTCCCAATTGGTTGCACTAAACTTAGCGGCGTCAATAGGATTATTTAGAGAATCTAAGAAACTAATGGTTAGCGTATTAGAACCAGCCCCTTTACTTTCCAGTTTATTGAAATATACATGGATATCCGAATTGAACATGGGTTGTTTGGTTCGATCTCCTAGCATATTCCTCATATTCTGAGGCCAAGTGTAGGGAAGCATGGATAGTCCAGTAATGGGATCTATGATACTTGGCTCATAGGGTCTCTCGCGAAAAGGCTTTAATTTAAAATTACGGATGTAACGACGTCCACCACTATTACTTACCTCGATATCAAACACATATCCAGAATCGGGCTGTGCCTTGATAAAACCTGCATTTGCAGATTCTCCCCAAAAATTTATATTACCAGAATGTTCTAAGACTTCTAAAATTGGACGGTATTCTGTTTTCCTTTTAGCATTAATTTCTGCTATTGATTTTTCAAAACCATTGTAACTTTCCTTCCAGACTGTTACCGGTAATTTATCATCGAAAATTGTCGCTGGTTGCCCGTCAATATCTCGAATGTTTACCATTTTGAATGTTAAAGGCTGCGATGTATTTTGTCCTATAGTGACCAGGTTATTATAAAATGTATTTCTACCTAAAATAGGTGTTATCTCGTTATTACTATACACAATATCCTGCCCTAATGAATCAATATCATCTGGAATATTATTCTTACAAGATGCCAACACGAACAGCCCTAGACCGAACAATGCAACTTGTTTGAGTGGATTGTAAAATTTTATGTTCATGTTATTTATTTAATAATTTGGCTAGTTTACTGAACCCGAAGTTATGGCTGGGACTTAAAATATGAACTGTTCCATTGGTTGTCTTCACATTGACAACCGATGTATTACTTTCTTGCCAGTAACGTTGAAAAATAGAATTATTCATATCGCTCAATTTAATCTGCTGCTGTCCACCATTGGTGATTCCTGATGCAGATGTAACGGTATACATCATATTCATACGATAGTCATCAATACTTCGAATTTCCTTACCTTCTCTAAATTCTTTTAAGTAATTGGTGTTATAGTTACCATTAAAAGCGTAGTGATACAACAAACTATCCAACATCAATTGAGGAATATCTTCAATATAAAGGGGGGATCTATTTGCTGCCATTCTCACTGCATTCATGGCTTCTATCGCATTGGTAAAGCTGCTGTTGGTCATCGCAAAGAATGTCAATGTATCTGTTGTTCCGTTTAACTTGCTCCGCAAATTCGGAACACGCTCTAACGCTAATAATAACGAGTCGTAGCTCGTGCCCTGCGTTTCTAAAAAATTCAATGTGGTTCCTTTAAACTCAGTGTCTTTTAGCTGATAATCTTCATAATAGGTATTTCCTTTTTTACAGGAGGAAAAGCCCATTATCAGTATAAAAAAGGAAAATATGGTATATAAATGTCTTTTCATCTTGATATATTGCTAAGTTATTTCCAATAATTATTTTGTTGTAATTTTGAATTTCGGGACAACACATCTGCTGAAATAGGCCAATAAATTCCACCATTCGTAATCAAATCATTAATGGTTTGATTATTCTTTTTAATTTTTGCTAAACGAATTTGATCATACCATCTCCAACCTTCACCCATCAGTTCGCGACGACGCTCTAGGAAAATTTCTTCCAATAGATCATTTGGAGATGAAGAAATATAAGGTTTCAACCCACGTGCAGATTTGATCTGATTTAAATACTTGATTGCATCGTCACGTTGTCCTAAGACGACTTTAGCTTCTGCTTGTAATAGAATCATTTCTTCCAAACGTGTAAACACAAGGTTTGACCCAAAAATGGAGAAATCGGAATCACCACTACCGTCACGAATCACCTTAATTTTAGAGAAAATAGGAATATCGCCATTGTAATTGCTAAAATAATTGGTCCGAACTAGTCCAGATACTGAATCTATTCCAAATCGTGTGTCATTGACATCATCAAATACTTGATTAATGGTATCGCGAGAGATATAGATGTCTGGCTTAGCTTTTGTAACAATTGGATAACCTAATGTCAGGGATTCAATATGTCCGGTATTGGTGGCTTCGCCTAATTCATATGATGAGCGTATGGCTAAGATCTGCGCTCTTGTACTAGGCCCAAATAAGCCATTTGTAGGATTGACAATATTGGGAACAGAGAGAATATCTAATCCCCCTCTCGAATAGTTGTCAATAACAAATTTGGCATACACATCAGCATTAATATATTTGCCCTGCCAAGCAGCAACGTGTGCTAATAAGGAATATGCTGTCAATTTATTGACTAAAACACCTACCCATACACTGGAATTTTCACCATAATAAGATTGCGTTCCCGCACCATATACATAAGGTAATTCTTCAGCTGCTTTTAAAAGTTCTTCTTCAGCAAAAGCGAGTACTGTCGCCTCTGAAGATTTACCTACTTCGGCAAAACTTCCATTATCATATGAATCTTTTAGTAATGGAACTTCTCCCCAGATACGGACCATGTAGAAATACATGAACGCACGGATAGTTCTAGCTTGTGCAATATCAAATTTTAAATCGCGCTCTGTATATCGCCTATCTTTTTCCATTACTTGCGGCGCTCTTTCTATAAATAATGATGCTGCATTGATAACGGCATAGAAGCGTCTCCAATCGGTCAAATCTTTGACCAAGGGATAAGCTGCTTTTAACTTATTTTCTTGAACACTCCGCAAATCAGCTCGGGAATAGGCAGTGAAATCTCCGTATCGCATTTCGCCATAAACCCAATGTGCATAGCTATTGGATGTTGCAGCACGCATCAATCCATACATGCCCATCAGGTGTGCACGTGTGTCTGAAATGGAAGCCCATTCTTTGCTTTCGGAACCTAAACTGGATGATACAATATCCAATTTTTTATTACAGGAAGTTGCTGAAATTAGAACACTTAGTCCCAGTAACATGACAACACCCAATTGATTAAATCTTTTCATTTTTAACATCTTTTACAGCATAATGATATTATAGTTCCAATTTGATTCCCATAGAAATCATGGGAGACAATGGCAGACCATATCCCGTATAGTAGCCATTGAAGTCCACCAATTCAGGATCTTTTCCAGAAAATTTGGAAATGGTCAATAGGTTGGTTCCGGATACATAAACATAGGCTCTGCGTATCGTCTTGACCTTATCTTTAATGGAGTTAAGGTGCGCAAGATCATAACCTACACTGAGTGCTCTCAGCTTTAGGAAGGATGCGTTTTCTAAAAATAGATCTTGATCAACGCGGTAGGCTACGATCGAACTCCATGGATTATAAATAGGATATTTACTGATATCAACATCTTGTTGCCAATGGAATACTTCGCGAATACCTTCTAAAGAATTGGTATTTTCTGTATTGATGAAATCATATTTATTTGATGCTCGTTGATTCATTGCTTTATGTCCTAAAGCAAAATACCACTGGAAATTAAGGTCAAATCCTTTATAATTAAATTGATTCTGAAATGCTCCAACAATTTTTGGCATCGCATTGCCTTTCATGACACGATCTTCATCGTTTACTTGAAAATCACCATTTTGATCTTTCCAACGTGGATCGCCAACAGCAAAATTTACACCATCAAATTGTAGCTTTTGACCATTCTGTACTGGAATTTCTGATTCTTCGTTATAGATACCTTCATTTTCATACAACCAAAATTGATCAATCGCGTGACCAACTTTTAATAAGCGATCACCAACAACCAATTCCTCACGACCTTCAGGTAATGCCGTCAATTTATTTTGATTAAAGCTTAATGTTAATGAACTTTTCCACTGCAGTGATGCTGGATCTTGGAGTACTTGTGCGCCTAGGTTTAAATCAATTCCTCTATTTTGAACAGCCATACCATTAATAATCTGACCGCTATATCCATATTCTGCTGGTATTGGTGTATTGATCAACTGATTGACATCCTTCTTTTGATAAAGCGATAATGCAAAATCTAAGCGTTTATTAAGTAATGATCCATCAAAAGTCAACTCGGCATGATCGGTATAGGGCCAATTGATATCGTAACCTACCCATCCTTCGGAATAAGGGCGTGAAGCTACGGCAAAACCATTGTAGGAAACAAGTGATTTCTCAGAACCCCAATTTAGATCTGCAGTATAATTTGGACCAATGGCATATTTACTCGTAAAAATAGGTTTTCCGATTCTAGCCCATGATGCTTTTACATCAAAATGATTCCATAGTCCGTCATTGGCTTCTGGAATAAAGTGATATTTTGCTGCAAACGCAGGAGTTGCGATCCATCTCGAATCAGGCTGCATGGTGGAAGAGCCATCGTAACGTAAAACAGCATTTACATCTAACTTATTATTCCAGCTGTATTCTCCTGAAAGATACAAAGAATGTAATCTAAAGTCTTCGCGATTTGACCAGCGATTGACATATAAACCACCCACTGGTTTTAAATAACCAGCATTATTAGAATTTCCATCAACAACATTGACTTTGATGAAATCATTAGGACCATCGTATGCACGTGCATAACTGTAACGGTATAAATCTTGCGTATATGCAGACCCTAAAGTGAAATTGAATTTATGCTTTTCTTGAACGGTGAGATTATAATTGACAGAATTATTAAAAACCAAACGTTGATTAAATCCAAAATAACTTGACATATAATTATTCGTTTCCATCAAGGAACTTGGAAAAAATGCTTGTCGAGCCCCCTCGGAATAATCGACACCTAAGCTGGAATTAAATTTCAAATTAGGAAGTAGATACAGGTCCAAATTGACCAAGAGGTTAAGCATGTTTACAGAATTATTATCTAGGGCTTTGTCATACATAGATAAGTACTCAGTGTACATCGCTTTATTGGGAGAAATAGGGACAGATAAATCTGGAACATATGAGGCTTCTCCGAAACGGTCTCTTAAGCTTTTATTACGATCTCTTAGACTACGGCTGGCATTAATGGTGGTTCCAAAATTAAACCACTTAAACGGTGCCATATTGACGTTGAACAACGCATTATAACGCTCAAAATTTGTTTTATCTGCAGAACTGGCATTTTTAACGTATCCGCCCATAAAGGCAAAATTGGCGCGATCTCCACCACCACGGATCCCCAAGTTTCCGCCGTAAATGGGAGTTGTCTTATAATACTCTTCATTCCAATTTGCGGGACCGTAATAATTTACATTTGTCGAGTCACTTAAATAACCTGGATAAGCTAATCGATCAAATGTAGAAGCATATTTGCTATAGAATGAAGACCTAAATAGATTTTCATATTGCGCATTCACAGTTGTTACAGTTGGTTTTGTTGCCATCCCTACATAGGCATCAAAATTAATTTCACGCTTGCCTTCTTTACCTGGTTTAGTTAAAATCCAAATTGCTCCATTAGCAGCAAGAGGTCCTAATTTTGCTAATTCAATGGGGTCTTTAATCACTTGAATCGATTCAATAGCAGATAAATCTATACCAGCAAAATTATCTGTTGCTGGACCTATCCGATTAAATTGATATTGTTGAATAGAATACGTAAAGTTGTTCTCTCGAGCGATAGGAACACCATTGATGTACACTGCAGGCTGTACGTTAATAGCATCTTTAGTTTCAAAGAGCGGGCTTCCTAGTCCTCGGATAACCATGTTCTTGATAGAACCCGGTTCTCCACTGGACTCTTGAACATAAAGTCCAGAAACTTGACCTTTCAATACTTCGGAAATACTTACCAAAGGTAAGGTCTCCACCTGCTTGAAATTGAGGCTATCCTTGACCGATTTCTTTTGCAACAAGGATTTTAACCTCCCTCGCAAAAGCTGTTGATCCACTTCGCTTATTTCAGAAGTGTCTTGCTGCATCCGCCACATATCCCAAGAACGGGCATGTGTTTTTTGCAACATCGGGACAAGAAATAAAAAACAAAAAAGTCTTTTCATCCGATTTTAATTTAGGCTTAAAAATTAAAAATGCAACTCTTATGGTTAGTATAATAAGCTGCGGCTATTCGCTATTTAAAAGCGTTAATAATTGATAGTTAGTAACAATTATATAACATTATTTTAAATTCAAAAGCATCGCTATCAAACGAAATCGTTTGCGCAAACTACACAATCGATTGCAAAAGTTTATGTATAACATAAGTTGATTTGTTCTCAGGATAAATGCATTATAGCCCATTAAAATATCTTAAATGCTATTTTTACCACATTCTTTTGATCATTTTAAAGATTTTTAATCTTGAACGCCAAGGAAGATCCTAAGGATCAAAAGACTAACAAACGTGCTATGAAAGAAGGAATAATATATTTATTAGGACGATAATACTGGGAATTAGACTATCGATATTAAAAAAATCGTGATCGATTAGCATCTGAAAGGAATTGCTGAACAAACTCTAGTGTCGGAGACAATCAAGGAAGGAATTTAGTCCGAATCAGTCATGCAACAAAAAAAAGCGAAGCCCATGATGGTCTTCACTTTTCAATTACATAATATTTTGGAATAGATTTAGAATCCTACACTTTTTAAATTTAAGCCCATTCTTTCGTTTAAACCAAACATTAAGTTCATATTTTGTACCGCTTGGCCTGATGCTCCTTTTAACAAATTATCAGTTGCATTTAAGATTAACAATTTGTTGCCGTGTTTTTCTAAATGAATAATACTTTTATTTGTATTGACAACTTGTTTCAGATCGATATTTTCTCGGCTCACATGTGTGAATGAATGTCCTTCATAATAAGTCTCATACAACTCATAAGCCTGTTCTTCCGATAAGTCTGAATCGACATATATCACTGAAAATATTCCTCTTGTAAAATCACCTCGTTGTGGGACAAAGTTGATTTTCGCTGCCGCACGCTCTAATAATGTTTGATCGGACTGAGGAAGGAATCCATCTTGCAACTGTGCTAAAGATTCTGATATTTCCTGTACATGTTGGTGTTCAAATGATTTATAGGCTGATAGATTATTATTTCTCCATGAGAAGTGTGTAGTTGGTCCAGGTTTCTGACCCGCTCCTGTCGAACCTGTTGTTGCATTGATATGGATCTGCTCTGGTAATAATCCTTTGTATGCCAATGGTAGAAGCGCTAATTGAATATTGGTGGCAAAGCAGCCTGGATTGGCAACATATTGTGCCGATTTGATCACTTCTCTATTTAATTCTGGCAATCCATAAACAAATTGTTGACCTTGATAAGAAGTATTCGCTTTTAAGCGAAAATCCTGAGATAAATCAATAATTTTTACCGATGCATCTACTGGATTTGCGTCTAAAAATTTCTTTGCGTCGCCATGACCTACACACAAAAATAACACGTCAATATTGGAATGAAAATCTGAAGAAAAAGTTAATTCGGTATCGCCAAATAGGTCATTGTGCACTTCATAAATTTTATTTCCTGCATTGGAAGCGCTATTTGCAAATACAATTTCAACTTCTGGATGGTATATCAATATCCGTAATAACTCACCTCCTGTATACCCCGCTGATCCTACTATTCCTACTTTTATCATTTTTTAGTATTTAGATTATTAATTGGACTAGGCCATGTATGTACCTAATATCTGCTTTCATTCCATGATCTATCAGTGAAACCAATGGATGTTAAAAATGGATCCCTATCTCAAATGATGAGTTTGGGATCCATTACTTTTTTTAATAGAAAATTAATGACATCGAATAAATTGTATCTATATATCTTTATTTTCCGTTGACTTTATGCCAAATAATGGTTTGATTACCAAATATTTTAGAGAATCCTTTTACATCATCTCCAGTATATCCAGCATTCATCTCTCCATATGTTCCAAATTTATTAGACATCAAATCATGTTCCGATTCAATACCGATCACAATAAAACGATATGGATGCAACTCGACAATTACTTTTCCTGTAACTGCTTCTTGTGTTGATGTTAGGAATGCTTCGATATCACGCATAACGGGATCATGCATCTGTCCTTCGTGCATATAATTGCCATAGAATCCTGCAATCTGGTCTTTCCAAGATAGTTGCCATTTTGTCAAGGTATGCTTTTCTAAAGCATGATGTGCTTTGATCAATACTACTGATGCAGCAGCCTCAAATCCTACACGACCTTTGATACCAATAATGGTATCTCCTACATGGATATCACGGCCGATACCATAAGGCTGAGCCAATGCTTGCAATTCTTGAATAACACTTACGGCATCTAATGTTTTGCCGTTCAAGGCTGTTGGTTCACCTTTTACAAAATCAATAGTGATCTGTTGAGGTTCTGTCGCGGTAACAGGTGTTGGCCAAGCAGACTCTGGTAAATATTGATTAGAAGTCAATGTTTCTGCCCCTCCTACTGAAGTTCCCCAAAGACCTTTGTTAATGGAATATTTGGCTTTTTCAGCAGAATATTCAACTCCATGTTTATTCAAATATTCGATTTCATCTTCACGTGATAATTGTAAGTCACGTATCGGTGTTATGATCTCGACTCCTGGAATTAATGTATGGAAGATCATATCAAAACGTACTTGATCGTTACCTGCTCCTGTAGAACCGTGTGCTACGCATTCGGCTCCAATTTTCTTTGCATAATTGGCAATAGCTGTGGCCTGACAAACACGTTCTGCTGAAACGGATAATGGATAAGTTGCGTTTTTCAATACATTACCAAAAATTAAATATTTAATAGTTTCGCGGTAATAGTCTTGCGTTTCATCAATAGCTGTGTGCGATTTTACACCTAAAGCATAAGCTCTCGCTTCAATTTGTTTTAATTCCTCCTCTGAGAAACCACCTGTGTTAACTACTACTGAGTGAACTTCTAAACCTAAATCTTGTGTCAAATAAATACAGCAAAATGATGTATCTAACCCGCCACTAAATGCTAAAACTACTTTTTTCATCTTTTTGGATTAATTCGTTGATCAACCTCACACAGAGGTTAAATCAAAAATATAAAAAACTTAAAACTCCTTAACTACTTTTTTACTCTTATGGAAATTGACCGCAACGAACTTTTTTGCTGATTTCCATAATTTTGCTTCTATCCGCTTCAATAGGGATTGTTTTTGCGTAATACGCTCTAATCTTTCTTTTGCTTCTGCCTTTCGCTGAATTTTTTCTTTCAACTCACGTTCTTTATCAACAGGATCCCAAAGCATCGCTGTACACATGCAGTTCTTACGGTCCTTACTCAATAAAATATCGTAATTTACGCAGCTTTGGCAGCCTTTCCAAAACTCCTCATCTTGTGTCAATTCGGAATAGGTCACCGGCTCGTAACCAAGTTCTGAATTGATTTTCATCACCGCCAGACCTGTTGTTAAACCGAATATCTTAGCATGTGGATATTTTTCTCTAGATAATTCGAAAACTCTTTTTTTAATCGCTTTTGCCAAACCTACTTTTCGAAATTCGGGATTGACAATTAATCCGGAATTGGCAACATAGTCGCCATGTCCCCAGGTCTCGATATAGACAAACCCCGCCCATCGACCATCTTTATGTAAAGCAATAACAGCTTTACCTTCAACCATTTTATTGGCAACATACTCTGGTTTGCGACGAGCAATACCAGTCCCCCGAGCTTTTGCAGACTCGAACATTTCATTGCAAATCTGCTCAGCATATGCAACATGCTCAGGCTTTGCTGGAATAATTAAAAATTCTGAAATAGTCATTGACTTACGACCCAAATAATAAAACGAACAATCGAAATTGCGTTTTGCTATGAAAAAACAATTAATAAAATCGTGGAGCGCCATCATCGGACCTGATGATATTACTAAAAAGAAAGATCACTACCTCATATCAAGCCCGAGGTAGTATGGGTCGTCGAAAGCGAAGAACCGGAATCTCCATAAAAATAAAAGAACAATATCCCCTTACGGCAAACTTTTCAAAAGCATGCAGCTGAGAGAACTTATATATATTGTTATTCTTCATTTTCTAGTTATTGTCTTCCTATGTGACGCTGCAAATGTATAAAATAATTTTTTTCTTTTCGGCAATAATACTGCTCATTTTTTATAAAATGACAAAAAACAATAAAAAGAAGAAAATATTGGACATAAAAGCTATAAATCAACTACTTAAATCAATTTACTACAATGAATATCGGATAAATAAAAAAACCATTATCCTAATAAAAATGAATATTCTTTAATAACTTACCATCAATGTTTTAAAAAAATAAAGAAATAGAAACTTTTAGTATTCTCATTAAAATTAGATAATTTTGTACTTCATCGGTGAATATATAAAGTTTACCATTAGTACACAACGTCATATGAGCACACCTAGTATCATTTTCTATTGCATTTTTGGTATACCGTACTTTATTTTTATGTATTGGTTAGTTAAACAAGATAAACAAAAGTATGCTTGGGGAATAGCACTTATTACTGTAATCGCTGTCCTTGCTATATATGTATCGCAAAAAGCGAGTAAAGTGGCGATCGATAATTATCAACAGCATCAAATTGATTCTAGACAAATAGAACATGATGAAAAAATGGATAGTTTAAACCATAAATAAATCAAGCGCCAAGGGCGCTTGATTTATTTATGGTTTATTTTTCAATATGCTCCAAGGCAAACAAAAATGCATAGTTAAGCGCAATATCCTTGAGATAATCAAATCGTCCTGATGCTCCCCCATGACCATATTCCATATCTGTTTTCAGCAATAATACATGATTATCGGTTTTCATCTTTCTCAACTTTGCTACCCATTTTGCTGGTTCAAAGTATTGCACTTGACTATCGTGTAACCCAGTAGTGACTAGCATGTTGGGATATTCTTTTTCTTCTATATTTTCATAGGGAGAATAGCTCTTCATATATTGATAAGCTTCTTTATCATTTGGATTTCCCCATTCATCGTATTCATTAGTCGTCAGGGGGATACCTTCATCGAGCATAGTGTTGACTACATCCACAAAAGGAACTTGTGCAATGATGCCATTCCAAAGTTGGGGTTCCATATTGGCCACAGCTCCCATCAAAAGTCCTCCGGCACTTCCTCCTTGGGCATAAAGGTGCCCTATGCTGGTCAATTTTTGATCAATCAAATAATGACCACAGGCAATAAAATCGGTAAATGTATTGATCTTATTCATCATTTTTCCTTCCTCATACCATTTCCGTCCCATTTCCTCTCCTCCGCGGATGTGAGCGATGGCATAGATAAAACCACGATCTAATAGGCTTAATCTAGCGCTGCTGAATGTTGGGTCCATGGCATATCCATAAGAACCATACGCATATAATAGTAACGGTGCTGAACCATCTTTCTTGGTGCTATTTTTATAGACAAGTGAAATAGGAATACGTACACCATCTTTTGATATTGCATATAGGCGTTCTGTTGTATACGCACTTACATCATAACCTCCAACTACTTCTTGTTGCTTCAATAAGATTTTTTCCTTAGTTTCTAGATGATATTCATAGGTCGAGGAGGGTGTTACCAATGAAGTATAGCCGTAACGCAATTTATCGGTATGATATTCAACATTGGTACTTGGGTAGACAGTGTAGGCAACTTCTCCAAAATCAAGATAATGCTGCTCTTTGCTTGTCAAATGATGTACAGCAATATGAGATAACCCATCTTTTCGTTCGGAAATGACCAAATAGTTTTTGAATTCATCGACATCAGTTACCAGTACGTCTTCGCGGTGAGGAATAAATGTTGTCCACTGTGCTTTACTTGTTTTTTCGAGTGGGCATTGCATAACTTTAAAATTTATGGCATCATCATTTGTCACGATCAGAAAACGGTCTTCTAAAGCCGTAACTTGATAGAGTACATCTTTTATGCGGGGTTGAAATACTTGAAAATCTCCATTTGGATGATCAGACTTTAGGTATAAAACCTCTGATGAAAGTGTTCCTTCTGATTGAATAAATATATATTCACCATTCTTGGATTTGCTGACACCGATGTAATTGGTATTATCTATTTCAGTGTATACAGTGACGTCATCATCTGTCTGGCTTCCCAATGTATGCCTCTTAATTTTTTCACTTAAGAGTGTCACCGGATTTTTTGAGGTATAAAATAGCGTTTTATTATCCTTTGCCCAGATGGAACTCCCCGATGTTCTATGTAGTTCATCTTGATAGATCTCCCCTGTAATTAGATTTTTAATGTATATGGTATACTCTCTTCGTGATACAGTATCGACACCAAAAGACATCAGACTGTTGTCAGGGCTTATCGAGAATCCAGTAGCAGAATAATACGCATAACCCTCTGCCATGGCATCTATATCCAGCAGAATCTCTTCTCTGGCACCAGACTGATCTTTTTTTCTACAAAACTTAAAATATTGCTTACCTTCTTCTGTACGAGTATAATAATAATATCCATTTTTAAGATATGGAACTGATTCATCTTTTTCCTGAATGCGCGCTTTCATCTCCTGAAACAGCTGCTCTTGCAATCTTGCAGTAGGTTTTAGCAATGCATCTGTATAATCATTCTCTTTTTTTAAATAGTCAATGACCAATTCTGCATCTGGTCCTTTCTTAAAAAAATCATTCATCCAATAATATTCATCGACTGTCTGATCATGATGAATATCTCTTATGTGCGGTTTGACCGACGCTATAGGGGGGGATAACGACTCTTTTTTTGATTCTTTTGCTTCGGACTGTTCTGCTGAAACTGCTCCTATAATGCTATTTAAAATAATCATACCTAATATACTTTTACAGATGAGATAATCCTGAATAATTAAAAAAATTCAGAATTATATAAAAAGTAAAAATAAGGATGTATTCGCATTATTTAATAAAAATTAACATTTTAAGCCCCTTCCTAGCATTATATTTGCAGATCGTAATAAGATCAAAATATCAACAGATGAATTTAAGAAGATTACTTTATGTATTTGCTATAGGACTAATACCAGTTTTGGGATATACTCAAGATAATAAAAGCGTGCCTGAAAATTGGTTTAATTTAGATTATGAGAAAGATGGTGTTCTAGGCATCAGTACAGAGAAGACTTATGGAAGCCTTTTAAAAGGCAAAAAATCAACACCGGTTATTGTTGCGGTGCTGGATGGAGGGGTCGATGTCAATCATGAAGATCTGAAAAATGTGGTGTGGATCAATGTTAAGGATAGCTTATCTAATGGAATTGATAACGACAACAATGGATTTATCAATGATCGATATGGGTGGAATTTTATTGGTAATGCAAAAGGTGAAAATGTACAGTTTGATAATTTAGAGCTAACCAGATTAATTCGTAAGAATGCGCCGAAATATAGGGGGGTAACTGCCGCTACCATATTAACTGACCAGGAGAAACGAGCTTACAATGCCTACCTGAAAATGGTCGAAACCTATAATGAAAAATTAGATGATGCAAAGTATGGCGCGATGAACTATGTCGCGCTTAAAGAGAATATAGATAATCTGGTAAAAGGTATCAACAAAGATAAATCACAAATCACCACAGCAGATCTGGACAGCCTTAATCCTGCTGGCAATCGTCAAAAAATAGCAATTCGAATTGCTAAAGAAGAGATCGAAAAAGCTGGGGGATTTGCTAAATTTTATCAGGATTTAAAGGAGGGGGCTGATTATTTTGGTAATCAAATTGCTTATCACTTGAACAAAGATTATGATTCTCGTTCTATTGTTGGCGACAACTATGATGATACTAGTGAATATCACTATGGCAATCCAGATGTAACTGGACCCGATGCACTACACGGTACTCATGTTGCTGGTATCATTGCTGCCGATCGTACAAATAGTATTGGTATTAAAGGCGTGGCCGATAATGTCAAGATTTTATCCGTACGTCTTGTTCCTGATGGTGATGAACGTGATAAGGATGTTGCTAATGGTATTCGTTATGCGGTGGATAACGGTGCAAAAGTAATTAATATGAGTTTTGGCAAGAGCTATATATATAATAAAAAAACAGTTGATCAGGCTGTACAATACGCAATGTCAAAAGATGTTTTGCTCGTGCATGCTGCTGGTAATGATAGTGAGAATAATGATTTATCACCTAACTATCCCAATAAGTTTTTCACGGATAGTCTTGGCGCAATAACTGGAGTTGCTGATGCTTGGATCACCGTCGGTGCAACTGGTCCTCGTAAAGATGAGGAACTTCTAGCTAGTTTTTCTAATTACGGCAAGACGTCGGTGGATGTGTTTGCTCCTGGGCTATACATCAATTCGACTGCACCGCACTCGGAGTATAAAGAGGAACAAGGTACAAGTATGGCCGCTCCCGTTGTAGCGGGACTAGCTGCCATGCTGCGATCTTACTATCCACAATTAACGGCTTTGGAAACTAAAGAAATTATCATGAATTCTGTTACAAAACTAGAAGATACCGTACGTATTAAATTGGAAGATGGATCTTTTAAGACCGTAAATTTATCTGATATATCCCTTTCTGGTGGTATTGTAAACGCATATACGGCAGTGGAAAAAGCAAATGAATATATCACAAAAAAGAAAAAATAAAATATTGACATAATATTTGCATCTTGTTTTACGTTTTACTTATAAATTTAACGATAACAACAAGGATTGCGTATGGTCGAAAACTTTACAACTGAACATGAAGTTAAGAACATCGAAACAGAAGCAAAATTTTCTGATGAAGATGTGGAGCAACAATTAAAACTTCAGCTACCGAATATGATGATGAATCCAAGTGATTCATGCATTGAACATATTTTGAATTATTCAAAATTGGTAGTTACTAAAAAGGCTTAGTCGGGAGATTAAGCTTTTTTATTTTTTAAAAACTTGACTATCTTTGGTAGATATGTTGAAAAAAGATAGATATAAAGCTTTTGTAGAATACTTTTCTAAAAATAGTCCAGATGCGCAAACAGAATTGAACTATAGTAATCCGTATGAATTATTAGTTGCTGTTATCTTATCTGCACAATGCACCGATAAACGAATCAATCTGGTAACTCCTAAACTTTTTCAACAGTTTCCTAATGCTGAAGCTTTGGCCAATAGCAGTGTGGATGAAGTATTTACTTATATCCGTTCGGTCAGTTACCCTAATAATAAAGCGAAACATTTAGTTGGTATGGCTAAAATGCTGGTCGATGTATTTGACTCAGTAGTTCCAGAAAAAATTGAGGACCTGATCAAACTGCCTGGTGTAGGTAGGAAAACAGCAAACGTAATCTCATCAGTGGTGTATAACAAGCCTGCTATGGCTGTCGACACACACGTGTTTCGTGTGAGTAATAGACTTGGATTAACGAGCCGTGCCACCACACCTCTTGCAGTAGAAAAGCAATTAGTCAAATATTTACCCGAACATACTATTGCAATCGCGCACCATTGGTTAATATTACATGGACGATACATTTGCTTGGCTCGAAAACCACAATGTGATAAATGTGCCATTACTTATATGTGTAAATACTTTGAAAAGACGCATCAAGTAAAAGAAATCAAGGAAAGCGTCAATTAAAAAATATAGACTAATTTTTTTAGTAAAAATATTTTGTGAATTAAAAACTATTGTGTACTTTTGAATCAACAATACTAAAAATATGAGCAACCCAGATAAATTAAAAGCGTTACAGCTTACATTAGATAAATTAGAAAAATCATATGGCAAAGGTGCCATTATGAAATTAGGAGATACTACTGTTGAGGCTATCGAATCTATCTCTACAGGTTCTTTAGGTCTAGATATCGCATTAGGCATCGGTGGTGTACCTAAAGGACGTATCATTGAAATATATGGTCCTGAATCTTCTGGTAAAACAACCCTAGCGACCCATATCATTGCTGAAGCTCAAAAGACAGGCGGGATTGCAGCGTTCATCGATGCGGAACATGCTTTTGACAAATATTACGCTCAGAAATTAGGGGTTGATGTAGAAAATTTATTAATTGCACAACCTGATAATGGGGAGCAGGCTTTAGAAATTGCAGATAACTTAATTCGTTCTGGAGCTATTGACATTATCGTTATTGACTCGGTAGCTGCTTTAGTACCAAAAGCGGAGATTGAAGGTGAAATGGGTGATTCAAAAATGGGTCTTCAAGCACGTTTAATGTCTCAAGCTTTACGTAAGTTAACGGGTACCATTTCAAAAACAAACTGCTGTTGTATTTTTATCAATCAACTTCGTGAAAAAATTGGAGTTATGTTTGGTAATCCTGAAACGACTACTGGTGGTAACGCATTGAAATTCTATGCATCTGTCCGTTTAGACATTCGCCGTACTTCTCAAATCAAAGATTCTGATGAAGTATCGGGTAATCGTATAAAAGTAAAAATTGTTAAGAACAAAGTAGCTCCTCCGTTTCGTATAGCAGAATTTGATATCATGTTTGGAGAAGGTATTTCTAAAGTTGGTGAAATCATCGATTTAGGTGTTGAATATAATATCATCAAAAAAGCGGGTTCATGGTTTAGCTATGGCGAAACGAAATTAGGTCAAGGTCGCGATGCTGTAAAAAACCTATTGCATGATAATCCAGATTTAGCAGATGAGTTAGAAGCTAAGATCAGAGCTGAAGTTTCGGGTGTAGATCCTAACCTCGTTTTAGAAGAAGGTTAATTTTATATAATATAAATAATTTAGGTATAGCCATTCCCAAAAGAATGGCTATATTTATTTTTAAAACCTTTGCCAATGAAAAATCATATTTTTCCTTATTTCATTCTTTCCATTTTATGTTGTAGTTCGTTCGGACTTGCAGCACAGCAATTAAAGATATTGACTTATAATATCCATCACGCGAATCCTCCTAGTGAAAATGAAACTGTTATCAATTTAGATACTATTGCTGCTATTATCAAAAGAACACATGCTGACCTAGTGGGCTTACAAGAAATTGATGTTAACTTAGATCGTTCTCAAAATATCGATCAAGCGAAAAAATTAGCTGAACTTACGGGTATGCATTACTTTTTCTCTAAAGGAATTAACCTTGATGCAGGTGAATATGGCACTGTCATCCTTTCGAAATATCCTATTGTAAAAACCGAACGCTTGGAGCTTCCCTCTCCTATTACGAGTGAAAAAAGAAGTTTAGGCATCATCCATATTAAATTAAATGGAAGGACAATCAAATTTGCGAATACACATCTTGATCTCAAAAACGAAAATAGACTGGCACAAACGGCTTTTATCATCGATAAGTTTAAAAATGATCAGGAACTTGTTATTTTAGTTGGAGATCTCAATGCACGACCTGAAGAGCAACCTATCCGCAACTTAGAAAAAGTATTTACACGAAGTGAAATCAAAAACGGATTTACAATACCTGAAGTAAATCCTGATCGTGAAATTGATTTTATCATGATAAATAAAGGAAATCAATTTAAATTTAAAAATCATCATGTTTTATCCGAAACCTACGCCAGTGATCACAGACCTGTGTATGTTGAAATTAATGCCCAATAATAGCTCATGAGTATCAACCGAAGAAAATTTTTAGAAGCCTTAACTATTGCAGGTATAACATTACCAAACATAAGCTTTGCAAATAAAAAAATTGAGGCTAGTAATAGCGTAAAATTTGATTTTATCGTCCCCGCATATTTACAGAATCAGATCAATAATAATATAAGCGTATTTTCGATTCTCAATAAACCTGCATTTGCTTGGCTAGAAATCTTAGATGACAACAATCAGATCAAGAGCAAAATATATCAAAGTGAAGATGGTATGTTGGAAGCAAATACTGACTTGTTTAAGTTTACCATAATTGATGCTCCAAGAAGATTTAAATATAGAATTGTAGCTAAGGAAGTTCTTAAATTTGAGGCTTATAAAATTGTTTATGGCGAGGAAATTAAATCGGATATTTTTTCTGCAAAATTAGCGAAAAAAGACCAAGATCAAATCAGTTGCTTGATATACAACGATGTTCATGAAACAAAGAATACATACAAAGATCTGGTGCCTAATCAAAATCTAGATAGATATGATTTTGCGATTCTTAATGGAGATTCTTTTCATTATGTAAGCAACCAAAATGATATCACCGAAAAACTGCTACAACCCTTTTCATTTTTTGAAACGAGTAAACCTTTTATCATGAATCGGGGAAATCATGAAACTAGAGGCTCATTTTCGCGTATTTTCAAGAAGTATTTCGGTTATCCCGAAAATAAATTTTATCAATCTTTCAAATTGGGACCTATTTATTGGATTCTACTAGACAGTGGAGAGGATAAGCCCGATACCCATAAAGTATATGGTGGGACTGTAGATTATGATCATTATCGCAAAGAACAGGCGGTTTGGTTAGAACAAGTATTGCAATCAAAAGAAAGAAAATCAGCTCAACATACGGTAGTGGTCAGCCACATTCCTATTTTCCACGCTGATGATTGGCACGGCACATTACATAACCGATCCACCTTTCATCCATTGTTTCAAAAATATAAAATTGATGTGATGATTACAGGTCATACACACCACTATGGTTATCACCCCCCTGACCAAGACCATAACTATACACTGTTTATTGGCGGTGGACCCAAGACAGGTGAAAGAACGGTGATCGATGTACATGGTGATAAAAGATCTCTGGACATAAAAATGATCAAAGATAATGGCGATATCGTGGGACATCTCAAAAAATAAAAATTCTATTTTATCATAAACAAGACAAGGCGTTTACTATGTAAACGCCTTGTCTTGTTTATGAGTCCTACTCGATTATTCGCCTTCTTCTAAAAATGGATATTTGTAATTTGTATCCGGATTAAAGGTTTCTTTGATCGTACGTGGAGATACCCAACGTAATAGGTTGATCATAGAACCGGCTTTATCATTTGTACCTGAACCACGAGCTCCACCGAATGGCTGTTGACCTACTACAGCTCCAGTACATTTGTCATTGACATAGAAGTTACCAGCTGCATTGCGCAATGCATGTGTTGCTTGTGCTATTGCATAACGATCTTTTGCGATAACTGAACCTGTTAATGCATAGATAGATGTTTTATCAACAATTTCTAACGTCTCTTCCCATTTGTCATCTTCATAAACAAAAATCGTCAAAACTGGCCCGAATAATTCTTCTGACATGGTTTCATAATCTGACTTTTTAGCTAAGATAACTGTTGGTGAAACAAAATATCCTTTAGATTTGTCATACGTACCACCGATTACCACTTCTGCATTATCGGAAGCTTTAGCACGGTCAATATATTTGGCTAATTTATCAAATGATTTTTCGTCAATAACTGCATTGATAAAGTTTGTAAAATCTTCTGTTCCACCAATTTTGAATGAATTTACATCTGCTGTCATTGCATCTTTCAATGCCGGCCACATCGATGCTGGAACATATGCACGGGAAGCTGCCGAGCATTTCTGTCCTTGGTATTCAAATGCACCACGCACTAATGCTGTATTGGTAACTTGTAGATCTGCTGATGGATGTACCACGATAAAATCTTTACCACCTGTTTCACCAACTATTCTAGGGTATGTTTTATAACGGTGAATGTTTTCTCCAATTGTCTTCCAAATATCTTGGAAAACACCTGTAGAACCAGTAAAGTGAATACCTGCAAAATCTGGGTGTTTAAAGATTACCTCACCTGCATCAGGTCCTGATACATATACTAAGTTGATCACACCAGCTGGCAAACCTGCTTCGATAAAGATCTCCATCAACACTTGGGCAGAATAAATCTGTGCATTCGATGGTTTCCATACGACCACATTGCCCATCATAGCAACACATGATGGCAAGTTTCCTGCAATGGCTGTAAAATTAAAAGGTGTCAAAGCAAATACAAAGCCCTCTAATGGACGTTGTTCTAAACGATTCCATACTCCTTTTCCAGATACAGGGGGTTGTTGTGCATAGATTTCGGTCATGTACTGTACGTTGAAACGTAAAAAGTCAGTGAACTCACATGCCGAATCAATTTCTGCTTGATAAGGATTTTTTGATTGCGCCAACATCGTTGCTGCATTCAATTTGTAACGGTATTTTGTAGATGCTAATTCTGCTGCTTTCAAAAAGATAGCTGCACGATCTTCCCATGGTAAGTTTTCCCAATCGCTTTTAGCTGCTAAAGCTGCATTGATAGCGTCTGTTACATGATTTTTTGTACCTTGGTTATAGTGTCCTAAAAGGTGTTGGTGATCGTGTGGTGGGTTGATCGATACTTTATTTTCTGTACGTACTTCTTCTCCGCCAATATACATCGGAACGTCAATTTGCCTAGCACGGGCTTCATCGATAGCTGCTTTTAATAATTTACGTTCCTTAGTACCAACAGCATATGAGTAAACTGGCTCATTTGTGGGTGTAGGTACATTAAAAAATCCTTTTATCATAGTAATAATTTTATGTTTTCAAAAACCTGAATTTCAATGAGTTTATCAAAATTCAGAATAAATTTACAAGATTTTAATCCGAGTTCCAATTATTCAATTAGTCTTTGGCCGTACTGGTAAAAATATGTTTAAACTTTTCCAATTTTGGTTTAATCACATATTGACAATAACGGTCATCTTGGTTATTTGCATAATAATCCTGATGATAATCTTCTTCTTTGTAGAACGTACTGTAAGGAACGACTTCTGTTACAATCGGACGCTCATAAAGATGTTCTTCTTTCATCTTCTGTAAGTAATAATTGACTTTTGATAATTGTTGTTTATCATGAACAAATATGGCTGAGCGATATTGAGTTCCTACATCATTTCCTTGTCTATTTAGCTGTGTTGGATCATGCGCTATAAAAAATGCTTTCAATAAGGTGTCAAACTTAATTTTCTGAGGATCATATAAGACATTGACAGCTTCGGCATGTCCAGTTGCTCCTGTACTTACCTGGACATAAGTCGGGTTATTTGTTTTTCCTCCGGTATATCCCGAAATCACTTGTTGTACTCCTTCCAGTGTTTTGAATTGTGCCTCTACACACCAAAAACAACCTGCTGCAAAAGTAGCGGTATCCAGTTTTCCGGACTGCATATCGGGTAAGTGGTCAAAAGATAGTGCTTGATTTTTTGTAGCGGAGGGCTGGCATGATGACCATAAGCTGCAAATCGCAAATAATGCAAAAAGATGGATGTAACGATTACTGATATTCATACGATTACAAATTAAAAAAGCGGTAAAATGTGATCATTTTACCGCCTTATATGTTTATACAAAAGCTAAAAAATTATTTAGCCGCAGCATAATTTTTTGCTAC
Organism: Sphingobacterium sp. PCS056; assembly: GCF_023273895.1. Taxonomy (NCBI): domain Bacteria; kingdom Pseudomonadati; phylum Bacteroidota; class Sphingobacteriia; order Sphingobacteriales; family Sphingobacteriaceae; genus Sphingobacterium; species Sphingobacterium sp. PCS056. The sequence goes on from NZ_CP096883.1 coordinate 669,852, forward strand.
TGCATCCCAGTTAATCACATTGAAAATTTCTTCTAAGTAAGCTGGGCGTTTATTTTGAAATTTTAAATAATATGCATGTTCCCAAACATCAATTCCTAAAATAGGTGTACCTTTTACTTCAGCAACGTCCATCAATGGATTATCTTGATTTGGAGTAGAAGTAACTTGTAATTTACCTTCAGCATTGACAATTAACCAAGACCAGCCAGATCCAAAACGAGTAGCACCAGCATTTTGCAATTGTGTTTTCAATTCTGAAAAAGATCCAAAAGTTTCATTGATAGCTGTTGCTAATTCTCCTGTAGGTTCGCCGCCAGCATTTGGACCTAATACGGTCCAAAATAATTTGTGATTATAATGTCCACCACCGTTATTACGAACTGCTGCAGGGTATTTACTAATATTTTTAATGATATCTTCTAAAGACAAGTTTTCTGCTTCTGTGCCAGCAATTGCTTTATTTAAGTTATCTACATATGCTTGATGATGTCTATCATGGTGGATTTCCATAGTAGCTTTATCAATATGTGGTTCTAATGCGTCTGACGCGTATGGTAACGCTTCTAATACAAATGCCATAATTATTTATTTTTGTGTTTATTTAAAAGATTGTTATATGCAAATATAACGTTTAATATAGTTTTATGTTTCGTTTCGGGATGAAATAATCTGATGTTTAGTAGCGTTTTTGACGAAAAAATGATTTAACCAGCTCTGCACATTCTTCACCAAGCTTTCCTGATTCAACAATGGTTTTGGGATGCAAAATTTTATCATGAAATTGCGAGTAGCCTCTTTTGTCGTCCTTCGCTCCAAACACAATTCTTGTTATATGTGTCCAATATGCAGCACCAGCGCACATAACACAGGGCTCTACAGTTACATAAAGTGTACAATCTACCAAATACTTGCCTCCTAAATGATTTGCTGCTGCAGTAAATGCCTGCATCTCTGCATGGGCGGTTACATCATTAAGACGTTGTGTCAAATTGTGACCTCTTCCTATTATATTTCCTTTATGAACGATAACAGCACCAATCGGAACCTCCCCCTCTGCCATTGCTATGTGTGCTTCTTTCAATGCTTGTTTCATAAAAAAATCATCTGCATTGTCTACAGAAGTTCCTTCAAAATCGATATATCGCATATTACATTAATCTAGCGCCATTGGGCACTTTCTTTTCTACTGTTGTTAAAATGATATTTCCATCCTCATCAGCAAATCCTGTTACTAAACATTCTGAATAGAAGTTTGCTATTTGTTTTTTTGGAAAATTAACAACTGCTACTACTTGTCTTCCAATTAATTCATCTTTACTATAATGTACGGTTATTTGGGCACTACTTTGTTTAACACCTATTGTTGAACCAAAATCAATGGTCAATTGATAGGCTGGTTTTCGAGCTTTCGGAAAATCTGCTACGGTAAGGATTGTACCTACACGTAAATCAACTTTTTCAAAATCACTCCAAGATATTTCTTCCATTATAAACGATTACTTTCAATATTACTTAATGACTTGGATAGCGTAAATATAATATATTCTCGATCTCTGTTGAGACGAATCATCAGGTGCTTAATCAGTTTTTCTTCATCTCCCTCTTCAAAGGATAAATCTGCATCATGGAGATGATTATATTTTCTTTTTATTTTTTCTTTCGCTATATTCCAATCAGATGTTGTTATTTTGAGCCTTGTCATTTTTTAGGTATAAAATTTGCTTATATTTTTGAAACTTGATGAAAGTTTAGTTAAAGATACAATTTATATAGAAAATAACAGTTATGAAGAAAATTTTACCTGCATTACTATTAATTTGCGGAAGTGTTGCTACTGCTAATGCACAATTGTTGCCTGGATTTGAAATTGGTTTAAAGGGTGCCTTAAACTTTTCTAAATTTAAAAGTGATGGTAAGTATTTCAATTCAGACAACAAAGCTGGATATCAGGCGGGTCTGTATGGACGTGTCGGTGTATTAGGTTTCCATGTACAACCTGAGATTTACATTACTGGCAAAAACACCACTGTCTCAACAGATGGCGGGGAAACAACAGATGTAAAATTTACTTCGGTTGATATCCCTGTGCTATTGGGAAAACGTTTTGGTTTAGGACCTATTGGTGCAAGGATCCAAACTGGACCTATATTTTCTTTTAAGGTTGATGATAAACAAGATAAAATAATTGCTAATCTGGATCCAAATAGTTATAAAAAAACAAATACGGCATGGGCTTTTGGTGTTGGTGCTGATGTTTCTAGTTTACGTGTGGATCTACGTTATGAAATGGGATTGAATAAAGTCAACGATAGTCAAGCAAATCCAAAAATCAACATGTGGAGTATTGGTCTAGGTTATCGTTTATTTAGTCTATAGACTTTTAAAAAACAATTTATAAGGGGCTCGCTATCATAATTAGCGGGCCTTTTTTGCAAAAGATTTAGAATAGTTCTAAATTACTTCTTTTTCTTGTCAAAATTGTATCATATTTAATATCAAATAGTAGATTTGCCTAATTAAATTAAATTACAAAGGATAATGAGTAAATCAAAGCCAGTTTTAAGTTCTTCAATCGGGAAGAAGCTAATCATGAGCTTAACGGGACTTTTTTTATGTATGTTCCTAATCGTTCACTTGATTGGAAACTTGCAGTTATTTAAAGATGACGCGGGTTTAGCGTTCAACAAGTACGCTTATTTCATGACGCATTTTACCCCTATTAAGGTTGTGTCTTATTTATTGTATGCATCAGTAATCATTCACGTGATCTATGCAATCGTGATTTCATTAAAAAATAAGGCTGCACGTCCGATTGGGTATGCATCTTATGATGGAAGCGCAAACAGCAAGTGGAATTCACGTAACATGGGGATTTTAGGTACTGTTATTTTGGTATTCTTGGCGACGCACATGTCAAATTTTTGGTGGAAATACCATAATGACAAAACACCTTACATCGAGTATCGTACAGATCTATCGACAGGTGTTACTACACATCAAGAAATCCAAGCTGCAGATTTTCATGATTATTCTATCGTTTCTGAAAATGGTGTTGAAATTGTGAAAGCACGTGACTTGTATAAACAAGTTGATTATGCTTTCAAGAATGTTGGTTTGGTTGCTTTGTATGTCATTGCGATGGCTGCTTTAGCATTCCACTTAATCCACGGTTTTCAATCTGCTTTCCAAACAGTTGGATTCAATCACAAAAGATACATTGGATTGGTTCAATTTATTGGTGTATGGGTTTTTGGTGTAATTATTCCAATCCTATTTGCAGCAATGCCATTATATTTCTATTTCCGTTAACAATATTTTAGGATAGTGCTATAAGGCACGATCTAATAAATAAAATATAAGATATGTTAGATTCAAAAGTACCTGCGGGGCCATTGGCTCAAAAATGGTCAAAACATAAATTTGAAATGAAGCTGGTTAACCCTGCTAACAAACGTAAATTTACAATTATCGTTGTTGGTACAGGATTGGCAGGAGCTTCTGCAGCTGCCTCTTTAGCAGAATTGGGTTACAATGTAAAAACTTTCTGTTATCAAGATTCACCTCGTCGCGCGCACTCTATCGCAGCTCAAGGTGGTATCAATGCGGCAAAAGATTATCAGAATGACGGTGACTCTGTTTTCCGTTTATTCTATGATACGATCAAAGGGGGTGATTACCGTGCTCGCGAAGCAAATGTGTACCGCTTAGCTGAGGTATCTACTAATATCATCGATCAATGTGTTGCGCAGGGTGTTCCTTTCGCTCGCGAATACGGTGGTTTATTGGATAATCGTTCCTTTGGTGGTGCACAAGTATCGCGTACTTTCTACGCTCGTGGTCAAACTGGACAACAATTATTATTAGGTGCATATTCGGCTTTAAACCGTCAGATACATAAAGGTAAAGTGAAATCATACACTCGTCATGAGATGCTTGACCTTGTTAAAATTGATGGACAGGCTCGTGGTATCGTAACTCGTGACTTAGTTACTGGTAAAATCGAATCACATGAAGGTCATGCAGTATTATTATGTACTGGTGGATACGGTAACGTATTCTTCCTTTCTACTAATGCTATGGGATGTAATGTAACGGCTGCTTGGAGAGCGCACAAACGTGGTGCTTTATTTGCAAATCCATGTTATACCCAAATTCACCCAACATGTATTCCTGTTACTGGTGATCACCAGTCCAAATTAACGTTGATGTCAGAATCATTGCGTAATGATGGTCGTGTGTGGGTTCCTAGAACAGTTGAATTGGCACAAAAACTTCAAAAAGGAGAATTAAAGGCTGTTGATATCAAAGAAGAAGATAGAGATTACTTCTTAGAACGTAAGTATCCATCATTTGGTAACTTAGTCCCTCGTGACGTTGCTTCTCGTAATGCTAAAGAAGCAGTTGATGAAGGACGTGGTGTTGGTAAAACAGGTGTTGCTGTATTCTTAGACTTTGCCGAAGCAATCGGCCGTTTGGGAGAAGATACTGTACGTGAAAAATATGGTAACTTATTTGATATGTACTATCAAATTACAGATGAGAATCCTTACAAACAACCGATGCGTATCTACCCTGCTGTTCACTATACAATGGGTGGTGTATGGGTTGATTATAATTTAATGACTACTGTCCCTGGATTATATGCATTAGGAGAGTGTAATTTCTCTGATCACGGAGCTAACCGTTTAGGTGCTTCTGCTTTAATGCAAGGATTATCGGATGGCTACTTTGTGATTCCTTATACTGTTGGAGATTATCTTGCAAACTTAGGTTCTTTTGCTCCTGTTGATAAAAATCATCCTGCATTTGAAGAAACTCGCAAAGAGGTTGAAACACGAATCAATGCATTATTAGCCTTAAATGGTACTAAAACTGTAGATGATCTTCATAAAGAATTAGGTTTGATCATGTGGGAATACTGTGGTATGGCCCGTACTGCTGAAGGTTTAACTAAAGCTAAAGGATTGATTCAAAACTTGAAAAAAGAATTCTGGTCAAATGCAAAGGTACTAGGTGAAAATGAAGAGTTAAACATGTCGCTGGAAAAAGCTGGTCGTGTTGCTGATTTCATCGAATTGGGTGAGTTAATGGTTGATGATGCATTAAACCGCAGAGAATCTTGTGGTGGTCACTTCCGTTTAGAGTCGCAAACAGAAGAGGGTGAGGCTCTACGTATTGACGAAGAGTTTACTTATGTGTCTGCTTGGGAATTTAAAGGTGAAAATCAACCGGAGGTTCTTCATAAAGAAGAGTTAGTTTTCGAAAACGTTAAATTAACACAAAGAAGTTATAAATAATATCATTGACTACTATTATAGTAGTCAATTGATAGACTCAATATTATTATTATGAGTGCACATATGAATTTAACGCTAAAAGTTTGGCGTCAAAAAAACGATAAATCAAAAGGTCAATTCGTAACTGTACAAGCAAATGATATCGCCGATGATATGTCATTCTTAGAAATGCTTGATATCGTAAATGATGAATTGACTCGTAAAGGCGAAGATCCTATTTACTTTGATCATGACTGTCGTGAAGGGATTTGCGGAATGTGTTCATTAGTGATCAACGGACGTCCTCACGGACCGAAATATGGTATCACTACTTGTCAATTGCACATGCGTTCATTCCATGATGGACAAACAATTGTTATTGAACCTTGGAGAGCTGCTGCGTTCCCTGTATTGAAAGATTTAGCGGTAGATCGTACTGCATTTGACCGTATTCAACAAGCTGGTGGTTATACCAATGTAAATACGGGAGGTGCACAGGATGCTAATAACATTTTGATTCCAAAACGTATTGCAGATGAGGCTTTCGAATCAGCGACTTGTATCGGTTGTGGTGCTTGTGTTGCTGCTTGTAAGAATGCATCAGCGATGTTATTCGTTTCAGCAAAGATATCTCAATTCGCTTTATTACCACAAGGTCAAACGGAACGTTATGAGCGTGCTCAGGCGATGGTTGATCAAATGGATGCAGAAGGTTTTGGTAACTGTACTAATACTGGTGCTTGTGAAGCAGAATGTCCTAAAGGTATCAAATTAACAAATATTGCTCGAATGAATCGTGAGTACTTGGGTGCAAAACTTTTCAGAGAGGAAGATATCCACGGATAATAAAATATCCTTTTATAGATAAGTCCTTACAAATCTTTTTGTAAGGACTTTTTTTATATATTTATATATTCATTCATTCTCAATTTACAGATTATATAGTGCCAGTATCCTCTAAAATAAGACTTTTACTTATACTGCTGACGTTAAGCTTTATCGTTACTGCTATTACTTTACAACAATCGATCTCGAGTAAGGATATTCTAAACTTTGAAACAGCAAACCTTGAATCAAAAATTCATGAAAAGGAAGATTTGATTAAACACTTATTTGCAGATCCTATTGTTTTAAAAACGTTTAAAAATGCGGAGAAATATCCAGAACAATCTTACCATATCCTTGAAAAATATGATAAGGAGGAAGGGATCGCGCTCTTTATATTTAAAAATCATGAATTATTGCTGTGGAGTTCTAATATATTCGTACCGCTCACAGATGGTGGATTAAAAAATACCGTTAATTATATTACAACAAATGATCGAACATTCATTGTTAAGAAAAAGGAGATTGGCAATACGACCGTCTTGGCTTATGTGACGATCAAGAAATATTTTAATATCAATAATGAATATTTCACAAAAGCATTTTCACCCTTGATTTCTAAAAGTAATAATATTGAAATTGCAGATTATAACGATAGTGGAAATATTAAAAATATATACAGCAAGGATAAAACGTATCTGTTTTCGATTAAATTAAAATCGGGACAGGTTCAGAATTTATTTAGTGTCTTAAAAACGTTATCGTGGATTCTGGCAGCCATATGCTTTATAACGCTCATCCATAATATTGCGAATCTACTGGTTAATAATGGTAAAGTAATACTTGGAGTAATTTTATACTTTACAGCACTGGTGACATTACGTTTTATAGATCTTAACTCTGATTGGCTCAGTATTCATGCTAATCTAGGGATTTTCAATCCAAAAAATTATGCCTATAACTATTTGTTTCCCAATATCTGGGGTTTACTGGTTACAACTTTCTTTATTTTTCTTTTTACCTTATTTTTATACAATATAAAAAGTAAATTTCTTTTTGCTGAATATATCAAAAGTAAATTTTTAAAGGTATGTTTTACCTTGTTTTCCATACTGAGCATATACTTCTTCTTTACTCTTCTTTATAGAACATTAGGTACGCTGGTTACACATTCTCCCACTACGGCTGTTGATTTTACTAAACTGGTTGAATTAAATACATTCACTTGGATTGATCTTTTTATCATGTGTTTCAGTTTGATGACGCTAACATTGTATATTGATATTGTGATTTCTACGATTAGAAAGCTTAAAATATCAGATACAGTACTTCTCAATATCCATCTGATTTCCCTTATCATATTTATTATCGTAGGCACTGTATTGAGAGAAAATAATGGATTGGTCAATATTTTACTTGCTGTAATTATACTGATACGCTCTTTCAATTCCTTATTAAAATCAAAATTCAAATTAGCAACTCATATCATCGTTATCATCCTTTTATCGATCATCTGTTCCGTTTATCATGGTCACTATTTTAAAATGAAAAAAGTGGATAATATGAAGCTTTTTATTAGTAATCTAGAAGCGGAGGATGACATTAATGCTATATCACTCTATACAGAAATTGAAAAAGATATACTGAAAGATGAACAGTTAAAACATTTATTCAAAATCAGTTTACCTAATACCAATACTCAAACCATAAATGAATATATCGAGCAAAAATATCTTGGTGGATACCTTTCAAGATATGAATTTATGGGATTCTACTATAATAATAATAAAGAACTTGCTCAGTATAAGAATAATAAAGTAGAAGAGTACAGGGAAAAGGTTATAAAAAATTCATTAAAAATAAGTAATAACTTCTATCGCTTGAATAGTGAGTTAGGAACACATGAGTATTTTTCAATCATAAACCTTCCTATAGATGCTCACAATACAGTCTCTCTCTACCTCAATCTAAAAAACAGGTCGTTTAATTATGCGTTACCTTATCCCGAAATACTGGTTGATTCGAGATTAAATAATATGGAGGTCGAATCATTTAGTAATAGCTCTATAGCACTCTATAAAGATGGAAATCTAGTCACCCAATATGGAAAATACAATTATCCAAGTCATGATCATGATTATCCTAAAAAAGTTGGTGAATATATTAATATGGATGGTAAGGACAACTATTTTCATGTGCTGTATAGACCTAATAGTCATACAACATTTTTGGTTAGCAATCCAAAAGAGACAGCTTGGGAATATTTGGCGACCGCTTCATTTTTATTTTTGGTCATATTTATCTTTTTTTCAATCTTTAATACGATCACTTATGGTTCAAATATTTTTAAAAACAAGTCGTTTAAAATTCGAAGTATTAAATATCATTATTTATATTTAGTCAATAGCATACAATATAGCTCTAGAATTCAAACGCTATTTATTTCTTCAATTATATTGGCAATTCTGATATCTGGTATCATATCGTTTGTCAGTATTAATATGCAATTAGCCTATAACAATACTTTGGAAAGAGAAAAAACGGTTACAGATATTAGTAAAAGGCTAGAAAGTATCATTAGTACCACAAATTCTGCTGAAGAAAGGGAGAATCGACTAATTTATTATTTGAAGTTATTATCCGAATCGCTATCAAAAGACTTCTCTCTGTACTCTAAATCGGGTCGTTTATTATACAGTTCGCAACCCAAGATTTATGACCTTAATATCTTATCAACCTTCATGAATCCGAATGCATTTAGAAAATTATCACTTTTAAAAAAATCAGAGACGATAGAGAAAGAAGGTGTAGGTGACTTTAGATATGAATCCAGTTATGCCACTATTAGAGATGAAAATTATGCGACTATTGCATACCTGGCTATTCCAAATTTCAATGCTCAAAAGGATGATAACTTAAATAAAAATCTTCTTTTAAATACACTTATCAATATTTATTCGCTGATTATTATTGGTTTTGGATTTTATGCAGCTTTCGTTGCTAATAAAATCACTGAACCACTAAGTTTAATTAGTAAAAAATTGGCGCAAACAAATTTGGGACAACAGAATGAACCTTTATTTTGGCAGCGAAATGATGAAATCGGCGCTCTCATCAAAGAATATAATCTCATGATATTAAAACTAGAGGATTATGCGAATAAAATAAAGGATAATGAAAGGGAATCTACTTGGAGAGAAATGGCACAACAGGTGGCTCATGAAATCAAAAATCCGCTAACTCCTATGAAGCTTGGTATTCAACAGCTAACCAAATCATACTATGACAATGATCCGAAATTTGAAGAACGATTTAAACGTATTTCAGCATCATTCATTGAGCAAATAAATAGTTTGACACATATTGCTAAAGAATTCTCGGCTTTTGCGAAACTGCCAGACACGAAATATGAGAAGATCAATTTATTGGAAAAAATAAATAAATCAATTGGAGTTTATATACAGAATCCGCAAGCTCAAATTAGATTAATGAATCAAACAAATGATGCCTATCTCTTTGTAGAAGGAGATCGAGATCAAATGATGAGAACTTTTAATAATCTTCTGAAAAATGCCATTGAAGCGGGTTTTGGTAAGAGAAAAATAAAAATTGATATTAGTATTACTGATGGTGATCGGGATGATTACATCATTAAAATAAAAGATAATGGATCAGGAATTCCTCAAGAAATGCGTTCTAAAATATTTGAGATTAATTTTACGACCAAGAGTTCTGGTACTGGACTAGGATTGGTGTTTGTTAAAAAAACAATTGAGGCAATGGGGGGAACAGTTCAATTTGAATCTATAGAGGAACATGGAACAACATTTCAAATTTCAATACCTAAATTTAAGCATATCTAATAAGAGGAAGTAAATGTGCGCACTCGCTATTACCCTAGTTCAGATAAGCTATGGTTAGAAACAAAAGAGGAGCTCTTGTATGCAGTGCCCCCAAAAAGTTAGACACTTTCTGGGGGCATTTTTATGAATAAGAAAAACAAGCACAGTTTTGAATTTAAGTTGAGCTGTGTTAGACAAATGGATGAGCATTATCGTTCTGCAAAGTCTTTGGGAGAAGAATTCGGGATTACGTATTCTTTGTTTGAGACGTGGTACAAAATATATAAGTATCAGGGGGAATCGGGGCTACTTCCCAGGAAAGGGAAAAGACACTTTAGTGCTTCTTTTAAGCTTTCTGTCCTTACTGCAATCCGAGAAGAAAGTTTATCTTTGAAAGAAGCCCGTGTACGCTTTGACCTTTCCTCGGATGCCCATATCATTGAATGGCAGAAAAGGCTGGACAAGTTTGGTCCAGAAGGATTGGAGGCACGGCCAAAAGGGAGACCCTTGATGACAAAGAAAGCAAATCCGCAGATCAAGCGAAAAGTTAGAAAAACGAATAAAGCGCTCACGCGTGAAGAGGAACTTTTGCAGGAGAATGAGTATTTACGTGCAGAAAATGCCCTGCTAAAAAAGCTCAGCGCCTTAGCTCAAGCCGAAAACAAGCGAAAGCCATAATGGAGCTAAGGCATCAATTTGATCTTGATATCCTGCTGAGTTGCGTTAAAATGGCAAGAAGTACTTTCTATTATCATTCCAAGAAGGAGGGACAAGCAGATAAATACGAACAGGTGAAAGCGCAAATCAACAAAGTTTACCATGTACATAAGGGCCGCTTTGGCTATCGCCGCATTACCCTGCAGCTCAAACGGGATGGAGTGGATATGAATCATAAGACCATTCTTAGATTAATGAGGGAAATGGGTTTGAAGAGTCTGATCAGGATAAAGAAATACAGGTCATACCGGGGTGAACTGGGCAAGATCGCCCCCAATATCCTCAACAGGAAATTCCAGGCTGAGGGGCCTTTGCAAAAATGGGCCACGGATATTACTGAGTTCAAAGTCAAGGAAAAAAAGCTGTATCTCTCCCCAATAATTGATCTGTTTAATCAGGAAGTTATAAGTTATGAAATTACTGACAGGCCGGTCTTTAAAGGGGTAATGGATATGCTCAAAAAGGCACTGCCCAAAGCAAGGGGGGCATCACAACTGCTTTTACATTCAGATCAGGGCTGGCAATACCAAATGCCTAAATATCAACAGTGGCTCAAAGAAAACGGAATCACTCAAAGCATGTCCAGAAAAGGAAATTGCCTTGATAATGCCGTAATTGAAAATTTCTTCGGAATTTTAAAATCAGAACTGTTTTATCTAAAACAATACGAATCAACAGAGAAGTTAAAAAGCGAAATAGAAGATTATATCTCCTATTACAATAATCAACGGATAAAACTAAATTTAAATGGAATGAGCCCGACAGAATATCGAGCTCATTATTACAAATCTAATTAACTAAATTTGTCCAATATTTTGGGGGCAGTCCAGTATTTGAGCTCCTCTTTTATTTCTGACCATATACCATCAAGGTACATCCTTAGATGGTATCTTTATTTTAGCCTATTTTAAGACCACTGTAGACCTTCCCATGATAGCGTTATCACAATATAAGAGTACTGTATAAGCTCCTTTTACAAACTTCTTATCATCATTCCAATACAACGCATATTCTTCTCCATGATTTGTAAATTCTAAATTGTGCTTAAAAGTATATTGAAGTTTCTCACCATGGGCAAAAAAGGTATTATTCTCATCATTAACAATTAAGTTTCCTTGTGGATCGATAACACGGACAAAAACATCTTTATTTCCAATCTTTGCAAGCGTATTGTCTGCAATTGTAAAATTGATGCTTAACTTATCTACTCTCTTTGCACGTTCTTCTACTTCTACTTTATTATTACGCTTTTCTTGAAGGCCAGATACTGAAATATTAGAAACCTTGAGAGCAGCAGCTACATTAACCTTTGAGGCTAATTTGCTATTTGAACTTTCTAGATTTGTAATTTTAGTCGAGGAGGCAGAAACTTCTTTTTGCAATAAACTGTTCTTTTCTGCCAAAATCTTATTTTCTTGGATTAAGCGATTGACATCTAATGTAAAATAGGCAACATCGCTTTTAAGTGATGTAATTGTTGACTGAGCAAAATCAATATCTGATTGAGATAATTCTTTTCTAGCTAATTTGGCTCGTAAATCAACAATTTTATTTCTTGCATCTTGCTCTTTTGCTATTAAAGGTGGAGATAACTGAACATTTTCAATTTTCATTTTATCTAGCTCTGCCTCGATACGATCAATTTCAACCTCAAGATTTTCCTTTTCAACGGTTAGTGCGTACACTTTTTCTCCTGAAGATTTAAACTTAACATAGAAATAAACGTTGGTAACAATAAGCGCAGCTATTGCTATTATAAAAAAATAAACTTTTGAGGTATTTTTCTTTATTTCTTCCTGTTTATTTCCCTTTACTAATTCAGTTTCCATTACACTTGAATTCCATTTTTTATTAGACTTATTGTATCGTCCTGTAGATACTATTGTACCACAAATATTATTCCAATTTCAAATTATGTAGCTATTAAAAAAATAATATGTTCTATTGCGATAGGTAGATAACAAGATCATAAAAATGACAGATGACATTTATCCATTATCTTTATTTCTTCATGATTTCTAAATCTATCATTACCAAGTTTTTAATCAATGTTTCCACATCGTTTTTTTTGGGATCATGAATTGTATAATGTCCTTTTTTAATGTCATTTTTTACTGGGCTTTGAGTAGGAGGTTCAGCATTTCTGTCATAAACTTTAACAACCGTGTGTCCAAATTTGATATTGTCCTTATCCAGCTTCAACAAACTCAACTGTTCCTCATCGATATCAATTACAACACCCTTTTCTAACTGTCCCTTACCACAAAATTCTACTTCTATTCCCAATGCGGCAAAGGTAAGTCTAATAAATTCCCGCACTGTAATGATAGACTCGGTCGCAACGACATCCTTGGTCTCCGTATCGTGCTGAATATGTGGCTTCATTCTCTCCAGACTTAGATGAGATGTTAAATCGTATACATACAGTCGATTTTCTAAACCTAGGGCTATTCGAATAGCATCCCTTATAATTCCGTGAAATATAGATATTTTACTTGAATTGCTACTATTAAAATACATAAGATATACTATTTCAAACAAATAAAGCTATAGTTTCCTATAGCTTTAGCAATTTATATAAAAAAATCTTTTAATTAACTCTAGAAAAAGTGAATACCAAGTAAGCTTCACCACTAGAAATGGTAACTGGCATACGCATCACTAATTTATTTGCATCTGAATAAGATAAATCCAAACGATAACCAGTGACTACATTTTTAGCTTTATCTCCAGCATAGATTTTTTTGAATTGAAATTGTGGTTCTCCATTATTCTTACCGGGATTGTAGATTGACCAAACTATATCTCTAGAAGCTCCTGGAGCACATAATTTACCATCTGCAGAGAAAGAAATATTTCCTTTCCCGTTACTTGGTAAAACCCATGTACTACCGATAAAACATTCTGCCGGTGCCTCTTCAAATACGCTTTTAATCGTATAAGAAGCAGGTAAATTTTCGCGGTCAATAGTATTTAATATCCAAGTTCCTTTAACAGCGCCTTTCCAGTCTGAAGCACTAGGACCTGAAGACATTGCAGTTGATGAAGAACTAGATGTTGCTCCTTTTGGCTGCATACTACAAGCCGAAAAAACAAACAAACTCAGCATAAGAGTTGTGATAGATAAAAGAACTTGATTCATATTCATTAATTTTATAGTTACTTATTGTATTTTTGCTGTAAATATAACAACAAATCATGATTGAGACATCCAAAAATCATACCATTAGTAAGATTGTAGCAAAATCACTATTACGTATCTTTGTTTTGCTTTTAGCTCTTGCATCTGTTCCTATCTTGTCAAATAAAGGAGCTCAATCTAGTTTAGATGCTAAACATATTGCTTTTCCCAATGAAATGGCTATTGTTGCGCCTGCACTACTTTTTATAATTTTCGTCGTACTACTTATATTCATGCTAAAAAACAAATATTTAAGAGTTGATATCAATTGGCAATTCTCTTTATGTACGATATTTCTACTGATATACTTAATTCTTTTATACTCCCGTATATACCCATTAGTAGCTTAATATAAATAATACGATAAGTTTAACCAAATTAATATCTTTGACAACTAATTTAGAAAGTCATTGCGTAGACTTCATAGCTAATGAATAAAAAATTACTCTGGAAAATAGTTAAGAATATCCTTAAAGTTGTTGTCACTATTGCTGCACTTTATTGGGTATTTAGTAAGGTTTCTATTGATGACTTAAAGGATGCAGTGGTCAATTCTAATCCGATTTTTCTTCTCCTCGCATTTTTAGCCTATGGAGCTTCAATTTTAATATCTTCTTCTCGATTACTTAGTTTCCTTAAAGCAATTGGACTAAATGTTTCGGAAAGATATAACCTCAAGCTCTATCAATTAGGCTTATTTTACAACCTGTTTTTACCTGGAGGTGTCGGAGGAGATGGTTATAAAATATATTTTCTTCGTAAAAAATATAATATTAAGGGCCGAAAGCTATTAGGAGCATTATTCTTTGATCGTTTAAGTGGTCTTTGGGCGTTATGTCTTATTATTGCTGCACTGGTTATTTTTATGCCACAGCTAAATATCCCTAATTATTTAACGATTTCTGGATTTATCGCGGGTACAATACTCTACTATTTTATTGTTGGGAAATTTTTTCCTGATTTTAAATCAAATTTTATCAAAACGCACTGCAAAGCAATAGGTGTGCAGTCTATGCAGGTGTTGTCTGCGATAATGATTTTATATGCTTTGGGTTTTGAAGGCAAATTTTCGCCCTATTTGTTTCTCTTTCTTGCTTCGTCCTTAGTAGCAATCATCCCATTCTCTGTCGGAGGATTAGGTATGCGGGAGCTTGTATATATGTGGGGAGCCAATTTCTTTCATCTCGACTCGCATTTGGCCGTTTTGATTAGTTTATTGTTTTATATTATATCGGCAATTATGGCCTTTACAGGTTCATATTATATTTTTCATCCCTCGGCTTTAGGAACTGACAAACTGCCGTCTGTTAAAGAGGTAGAAGAATCTCAAAGTGAAGATTAAATTAAGAAATTATGGCAAATATTGTAATAACTGGCGCAAGCAGTGGTATTGGATTTGAAGCAGTATTAGATCTTACAGCTAAAAAAGAAAACAATGTCATCGCCCTAGCTAGATCGGCTGATAAATTAAAGCGATTGCACGAGATTGCATCGGATTTAAACTTTGATGGGGGCAATTTATATCCTGCTCAATTCGATATCGTATTTGATGATTACCAAACTTTGGTACCATTTATCAAATCAAAGTTTGACCTTGTTGATATTCTGATCAACAATGCAGGTATATTGATCAATAAACCTTTTATGGATAGTTCACTGGAGGATATTGCATCTATGTTTCAAACGAATGTTCTGGCTCATGCCAATATGATTCAAAACATCGTTCCTTTAATGCCTGCAGGTTCCCATATCCTTAATATTGGAAGTATGGGTGGATTTCAGGGCTCATCCAAATTCAGCGGTTTGGCGGCCTACTCTTCTAGCAAAGCGGCATTGGCGGTATTAACAGAGTGTCTAGCAGAAGAATTTAAGACCATGGGTATCCGAGTCAATTGTCTTGCATTGGGTTCTGCACAAACAGAGATGTTTGAAACCGCTTTTCCTGGCGTAGAGGCGGGAAAACTGGCTTTTGAAATGGGCAGATATATTGCAGAGTTTGCTCAAAATGGACACCAATACTATAATGGTAAAATTTTGCCGGTGTCGTTAATGACGCCTTAAAATAATAAAAGGGTTTTGAAAGCCCTTTTATTATAATCCTATATGTTCATTTTTATTGTCAGTTGGGCCGTCTTTACTAATTGCCTTAGGATTTTGCTTCAAATAATGCCATGTGATTTTATCTTCCAATTGCGCCTCCCCTTTTGATGCCTTCACTTGAACGATATTGTCTCCCTCCCTTAATTTAACATTTTGAAAGATATAATGCACATCTGTTTCTCCCATAACATAGTTTTTGATCTCTACACCATTTACCCATAGCGTTGGTGTTCCGATATTGGAATAAACAGTTATGGGTGTAACCTCATTGGCTCTTTCCACAACACGACGTTGAGTCAGGTAAAGTACCGGTTGTTTGCTCCAGTTAGCTTTATACCAATAAAATGGATCTTTTTTTAATTTTCTATCGAATGTAACTAATCCTTTATAGTTTCTCGGTTCAACATTTAACGCGGTTATTGGTGTAGCAAAATCAAATGTATTCCAGAGATAGGAAGCTAGAAAGATGGGATGCCTCTTTATCGTTCCCCAATGTATTTCATGAAACTTGGTTGAAAATTCTTCAGGAAAAAATGCAGGATTTGCCCATTGGTTACCGACATCTCCAACAACCTCTTGCTGGTGGTTGGGATTTGCTTCAGCTCCATATTCTGAAAAAATTATTTTATAATCTTTAAAATCTTTTGAAATTTGATCCGCCCACTTATTTACATCACGGATAACACCATTGTACCATCCAAAATAATGGTTGATACCCTGTACATCTGCGTTATTGTTTACAGCATGATTAATGACATTATAACCACTCACTTGAACCGTATAGCGATATGGATCTTCTGTTTTAGCCAAGTCATTCAATTTTGTTGTTAATTCTATGGTATAAGCATTGGGTGTATAAACTTCGTTGTGTAATCCCCAGATATAAATAGAGGGATGATTATAATTTTGCCTAATAAGTTCTGTCAACTGCTGCTTAGCATTTGCTTCTTCTAATGTTGTTACACGATTGACAAATGGAATTTCTGCCCAAACAATAAAACCTATACTATCGCATTTTGCATAAAAATAATCCGATTGTTGATAATGAGCTAATCGAATAGTGGTTGCTCCCATTTCTTTTATAATAGCCAAATCTTCATCATGATCTGCATTTGATAGAGCAGAGCCCTTTCCCCATCGATCTTGATGACGTGTCACACCATACATCGGATATTTAACACCGTTTAAAAAGAAGCCTTCTCCTGTACGCAGTTCAAATTTGCGAATTCCCAATGGCTGAACCACTTCATCAAGAATAATATTTCCATCCATAATCTGTGTGACTACCTTATACAAATAGGGATCGTCTAAGCCTTGCCATACGTGTGGATTTGTTATTCTAATATCTTGAACGACCTCTTGTCTTCCCTGCGGAAGTAAGCGATGTTTTTTTACACCTTTTACTTTTACTGCTCCACCCTGCTCAAAAATCGTTGATACGATTTGCACATCTCGCATTTCTGGAGTTTTATTTTCTAATTTAACCTTTAAAGTGATATCAGCACTTTTCTTATTTACTTCCTTTTGACTGATATATATCCCGGAAGAAGCATAATCTGAAACTGCAATATTGATTTTGTCTGTTACAATCAGTTGTACAGGTCTATAGATACCTCCATACATAGGAAATAAAGTATGATTAACAGGAATTACTTGTGGAGTCGCTTCATTGCTTACTTTAACAAGAATCTCATTCTCCACTCCGAATTTCAGCATATTGGTCAACTCCAACACAAAGGCCGAATAACCACCTTGATGTCTACCAACAATTTGATAATTGCCATTAATCACTGAACCATCATACACCATATTACCTTTCTCCTTCTTTACGGGTAATGGTGAATTATTAAGATAAACTTCGGTATTGGTATTGACACCTTCAAATTTTATAAAAACTCGCTTTCCATCCCATGAGGATTCAGGAACAAAAGTTTTGCGATAATAAGCATCTCCCACATAAAATTTTTCATTAGATGTAAATCGATCATTGCGAACCTGCATGTCTTTTGCATTCCATGTATGTGGCACGGTAATAGATTGCCAAGGGCCTGAGAAAATAGTCCCATATTGTAATACATCGCTAGTGAAGGGACCTTTTTTAAAAGCCCATTCCTGATTAAAAGGTATGATTTCTCTTGCAGAAACTATAGCGGCTAAAATTGTTAAGAAAGTTAAAGTAATAACTGCCTTGAAATTCATAATATATTATTAAAGGTTTTTATTAAATCTTTTTCCATCTTATATGGAGCAAGTGTATAGACAAAGATATAAACCTAATTGAATTGCAAAGAAAAGTTATAGAGGCGGAAATATACTAAAATGTATTGTAGAGACCACATAAAGGGGCTTCTATATTCGAAAATAGCAATTTACAACGTTATCGTATTTTTAATAAATTTGATGGGATGTCACTCAAATAATACATTCAGTCGTCCATTAACCTAAACCGTGAATCCATTTTACAATATCTAATAAAACTTCATTATTTATCGTTTCACTGATTTGTTCATATTCAGACACTGCGCCAGTATTTGCTTTTTGAAATAAGTGATTTAAACCTTCATACTCTTTTAAAACAGTTTTCGGATTAGCGGGTAAGTTCGATTTCAAACTCTTTAAATTTTGTTCAGCTGGTACTTGCACATCAAGACTGCCAAATGCGGCATAAACAGGTACTGTGATCTTCTTAATAAAAGGAACCGGATCTATGCGCATGAAATACCGATAAGATGGTAACAAAAGTGTCTCAAGCTCGAATTTGCTCGCGGAGTTCAATTGTGCGGGATCAATTTTCATGTTATCAAGAATCATTGCCATCGCTTCATGGTGAGGTTTCTTACTCTTAACAATTTCAAAATTCTTTCTATTGATTTCCTGCGCATGAGCTAAAGCGAGATCTGTCATACCAGCGACCTTGCCTATACGATATAATTGGGAAATCATCAACGAATCAATTGGTATCGCTGGTCCTGCTAAAGAAACTATAAATGAAAGCGATGGAAGCTTTTGCCCTGCTAATAACTCGGCTATTAAACCTCCTTCACTATGTCCAATAATACCAATTTTACTGGGATCGACATTAGGTCTCTTCTTTAAAAAATCTATCGCAGCCATAGCATCTTTACTGAAATTCTCGATGGTCCCATTTATAAAACTTCCTTTTGAAAGTCCAACACCACGATCATCATATCGAAGTACAACAATATTGTTTTTTGTTAAAAAATCCGATAATATACGAAATGGTTCATGTCCCATTAGCGTCTCATTCCGATCTTGAGGACCACTTCCTGTCACTAAAACAACTGCCGCAAACTTACCTTTCTGCCTTGGAGAGGTTAAAGTACCGCTAAGAAGCACATCATCATATTTATTCCTAAAATTGACATCTACAGTATCATAATCGTAAGGGGGTATTACGCGTTGTGATTTAATTACCTGAGTAACCGTGGGAGTTTTTCCTGTTTTGGAAAGATCTAATTTGGCTCGAAATGCCCCTTGTTGAAATTCTCCGCCTATCAAATCATCCTTTTCCATTTTACCAATATACGTGATACCGCCTTGAATAATAACTTCGATGCCAGTGCCACTTATATGAGCTTGTGCAGGGATTCCAAAGGCTCCTTGATCGGGACTATCTGCTTTAGCTTTCCATAGACCTCCTTCTTGCGACAAATGAATAACAAAATTCAAATTTGAATTGCCAACTTTTAGAATTCCTGTCCAACTTCCAGCAAAATTTTGAGAATAAACAGTTATTGTACTCAACAATAAAAGCAATAAACTAATTATATTTTTAACCATTCTTTGTAATAAAATATGAATAAAGTAGATGAAACTACTTTTACTAACAGAACTAATACCAAAATCAAGCCATGATAATGCTTTATTAAAATATACGATCAATATGAAATGCTGGGACGGTGAAACGCAAGACCTTTATGAAATAAAAACCACCAATATCAGCGAATTTGGTATAAAATTTATTATGTCGATATACGATCTTCCACGAATCTAAACTGAATATTGACAATCAAATGAGCGAATAGCAATAAGCTCTCCTAGAACAAATAAGCAGCCGGATATAGTAAAATGTTATTCACTGGGATTTTTAAGAAACTCTTGATTTACTTGGATGGCAATACGGATTAATTCATCTTTTTTTTGAGTACCAATTAAAAGTCTAGATCCATCTTTAAATATTAATTGTAAACCGACTGACCCTTTTGTATTGTAAGCTTTGCCCTGGCTACCATTTCGATATCCCCAGCCGCCATAATCGGCGATGGGATTATAATCCTTAACATACAAATCATCTAGTTGTGACCACAGAATCAATTTGGTTTTTAGTAGAAATGGGAAAAACTGGATAGCTATTCCCTCTTCATTTATAGTCGTTTTTAAGTTTATAAAAGAAAAGAAAATAATGATACCTACTACGATCCAAAATGCTGGATTGAAATTCATTTTACTAAAATCACCTTTGAATATATTGACTACATCATAATTTACTGTAGATAGTAGCAAAAAAATCATTAAGACGATCATCCACCAACTCCAAAATGTTTGTTTCTCTTGAAATTTCATATCATTCAATACAGTTATAGCGAAAAAATTTACGATAAGATTATCTCCTTCATTGCGAAAAGTTGGATCACTGTTAGTCATTTGATTGGCCTGTTTGCCAAAGGAAGATAGATTTAAATAAAATAGATCAATATAATTCCTTTTACTTTAAACTAAATGTGTTCAATATATTCCAAATCAACTTCTGTGATAATCTGTATAGCAAGAAGTACAGATTACTTTCACAAATACGGTATTTATTAAAATGTTTTAATCTGACCTCCCTAAATATAAACATTATTAAATCAAAAATATATTTTACGAAAGTGAACTTGAATAATATTAAGAACATCTAACCGCAATAATTATTTGTAAACTATATTAATAATTATATTTGCTGTAAATAATAATTAGATTGAAACATGAAGAAGATTATTGGATTTATTCTGACACCTATATTTTATTTCTTTTTTGGCTTATGCCTTTTAATTTTTCATCCCATTCAATGGTTAAGTCTTAAATTAGGAGGATATAATATGCATAAGAAGAGTGTCGATCTACTCAATTTCTTTCTTACTTATTGCAATTGTCTCCTTTTCAATAGCGTAACTTTTATTGATAATAAAAATATCCCTACGGGGCAACCCATAATTTTTGTTGCGAATCATCAAAGTACATTTGATATACCGGCTATGATCTATTTTTTAAGAAGATTTCATGGCAAGTTCATCTCCAAAATAGAATTAGCCAAAGGCATACCCAGTATATCTTTTAATCTAAAACATGGAGGAGCAGCGAATATTGATCGTAAAGATTCAAAACAGTCCATAGGAGAGATTTTAAAACTTGCGAATAATATGAAAACTAAAAATTGGTCTGCTTTTATTTTTCCTGAAGGGACACGTACAAGAAATGGTAAAATGAAATCTTTTCACGTGGGTGGAATCGCTACCATATTGAAAAAAAATCCAGATGCACTTATTGTTCCAATAGCCATTAATGGTTCTTATGAAATGACTAAAAGTGGTTTATTTCCGCTAACACCTTTTGTAAAGATGAGTTGGGAAGTATTGGATCCAATTGATAAAACCGATAAAACTTTAGAAGAAATAGTTTTAGAAGCGGAACAAAAAATTCGTATGAGAGTCAAAAATGGTTAATTATTTGACTTGCCTTCCTTTCCAATCATATTTCCCAATATTACCCAACACCCCTATATACACGAGATAAATAATATGTAGAGAAGACAGAATCGGTAAGTACTTCATTAATTCCTCTCTATTGGAAAATCGCGTCAAAGGTTGTATAAACAAATATTCAACTATTATCTTAGCAACAAGGACGACCAGAAAAGTAAAAAGATAGGTATAATGATAAAATAGACCCGCTAAAAGACAGGCTAGCATACAAAAATTAAATAGCCAAATCGTAATTCCTAGTAAGACGATTGCTTTGTTTTTATATTTAGTACTTTTTGATGCCCAACGCTTGCGTTGGCTGATAAATGATTTCAATGTGGGTTTAGCATCAGTATATACAATTGCGTCAGTAGATTTACAAAAACCTATCTTATGGGGATATTTAGCAGCAACTTTATGTAAAAATAGTTCGTCATCACCCGAAGCCAACTCATCAATTCCTGAAAATCCACCCATTTCATAGAATACATCTTTACGATAAGCTAAATTTGCACCATTACAAGTTGTTGGGTTTTTATTTCCAATACCAGCAGCTCCCAAACCTATTAAATATAAAAACTCAAGTGTTTGAAGTCTTTCAAAAAAGGATATTTCTTCTGAATAAACAACTGGCGAAGATAACATGTATAAATCTTGAGTTTCAAAATAACTAATGATCGTTGTCAACCAATTCTCATCCATACGACAGTCAGCATCTGTCGTAACGATAATATCTCCACTACATAAATCAATGGCTTTTGAAATAGCTAATTTCTTATATGAGTTCAATTTATTACTCTCATTGAGCTGAATCAATTGCACTCCTCTGTCCGCATAGGACAATACAACTTCACTTGTACGATCGTTAGAATGATCATCTATCACAATTAACTCGAGCAGTTCCGAAGGAAATCTTTGATGCAAAATAGCTTCGATAGTCCTTGCGATCCCAGACTCCTCATTGCGAGCGGCGATGATAACTGAAACTCTTCTCGTTGGTTTGTAATTGGATATAACGGTCGGTATCTCAAACCAACCCTTACGCATATACAGCACCAATGCAATATAGATCAGTGCTAATAATATTGTTAAAAAACTAAGACTTAGAATCACCAAAAAAATTTATTTTCAAAACAAAAAAAGAACCTAAAAAAGCTGGAAGTATTAGGTTTACAAACCAAATACAGGATACGATTGCCATTACGGCCAGCTCTTGGTTCGTTATATAACTATAAAGATTACCGGCAACAAAACTTCTTACACTAAAATCAAAAATATCCAATGTAGGTAATGCTGCCTGTACGAAGAACAAAATGAATATCATCAAAATCATTGCCATGACTGGCAATTCTGGCAAAATAACCAACATTAAAATAATATATTGCGAAGTAAAAATGATAAATCGAGCTAATGAGATCAAGATGACCACTAACAATTCCTTAAAAGTATATTCTTCCAAAATGGAGAAGAATGGTTTGATACGTTTCAGAAAACCAATTTTTCCAACGATAACATCTACCCAATGAACATTAAAATATAGAACTAAGAAACCTGTAGCATATAGAATTGCTAATAACCAAATACCAAACCCAATAGATAAAGGGGTTTCCATGTAAGTACATGCAAACCAAGCGATGCTTAATGCTCCCGCTATACTAGTCAATACCAATTGAGCAAATAAACCGACACCCATAGCGACAGCACCCTTAGCTCGATTTTCAGGCTTTAAAAACAAAACTCTTCCACCGTATTCACCAATTCTATTTGGAGTAAAGATAGCCCATGTTAATCCACTAAATACGGACTGGAAAGCTTTACCTAAGGATATTCTTTCAATTCTTATCGAGAGATACTGCCATTTAACAACTTCAAGCATCCAATTTACAAACATTAAAAATACAATAAGACTGAAGGTCAACCAAAAATAATGAGGATCAATCCCAGCTATCAGTGTTTTAAATTTCAGCAGATTATTTGGATCTGATAATTGCTTATAAATGTACCAGCCAGCAAAAGCCAAGACTGCGATTTTAATCAATATACCACTATATTTTTTTTGTGCTTTTGTCAGCATTTCTCAATTTTGGAAACAATGTTACTAAATTTTAGTCAAAGCTAAAGCTATTTTATGGCAATTGTAGTATCCTTTCGTCCTTGAATTTATATCCATATCGAATAAAAAATGTAATATTGCACATGCAGAAGGAGAAAGCGAAAGAAAGAATTATTTTAGGCATTGACCCTGGAACAGTTGTTTTGGGCTATGGGGTAATACGAGAACAGGGAAATAACATTAGTCTGATAACAATGGGCGTAGTTAAAATGGGACACCTTGATGATCATGCGCTCAAACTTCAACGCATATTTAAAAAAACGACAGCTTTAATCGAGGAGTATAAACCTGATAGTGTTGCTCTAGAGGCACCATTTTACGGCAAAAACATTCAAGTAATGCTTAAGCTCGGTAGAGCGCAAGGGGTTGCTATGGCCGCAGCGCTTAATTTTAACATACCAATTTTTGAATATGCACCTAGAAAAATTAAACAATCGGTCACTGGCAGTGGCAATGCCACCAAGGAACAGGTGGCAGGGATGCTCAAGTCCCTATTAAAATTCAATGAAACTCCAGAATTTTTAGATGCGACTGATGGACTGGCTGCTGCAGTTTGTCATTCTTTTCAAAAAAATGCGAGCACAGGTAATAGTAAAAGTTACAGTGGATGGAGTGCTTTTGTGAAAGATAATGAGAAAAGAGTCAAATAAGCTTATAGCTGCACTTGTCTAATTACATTTTTCACATTCAATTCTACAATATCAGTCATAGTTTTACATCTCAGATACTGCTCATTCTCATGTGAGATGGCATAAGCTTCGCGTAATTGCTTAATATTTTCCTCTGTAGATAATTGCTGAGTTTTTGATGCATCTCTCAGATCTGCAATTCGATGCCTCTCACTACGTACCCGATGGACAATCGAAGATCGTTCTTCTTGTTGATACTGCGATACTGTTTTATCAGTTAAATGCTCCATAGACAGCTTGACATAAGGAAAATTCTCTTTAAAAAACTGGGGCATATAGACTTTAGGATTGCCTTCATAAAATTGTTGGTCAAAATCAATTGCACGAATTCGAAATTGAAAATCATCAAAATCAGGAGTGATTTGTACAACGAAGTTATAAGCACGCATGTCTCCTAATAAAGATATAATACAACGTTCATTAAATTTGACAAACTCTTTAGAGATTCGAGTAAGATTATAATCAGGTGTATACATTCTTTGTTTAGCAAAAATATCTCCGGGAATACCCACAATATGCTCTTCCACTAATGTCTCATGATCTACCATATAGTTCACTTGGTTAGGAGACAATATCTCTTCCAATTCCAATCCGTAAATACGTGAAGCATCAGCCTGTTTGATATAAAAGTAATCATAAACATCATTCAAACGATTTACAATTCTAATTCGAAATGGTCTGGTATTTCCAAACGCGCAATATTCGACACGATCAATATACTTATGCTGCACAATTCGGGTATTACCAGATGCCTTTAAATTGGCGTAAATTACTTTCAAACCATCGTAAAGTTGATCGATTAGATATGGTGGATATAGTGGCGTTTCCCAAAAAGTATCATTCCCGTATTTGTCCATAACAGGTATGGTCTCAGTAAAGGAGAGTAGATCCTTATAACTGATAGGTAGTTTTGCGTCACGTTGATATAAACGTAAATATTTATGTAAACCCTCTCCCACAGCATAAATGGGTTTTTTTCTTGAAATTTTAACGTCTTCTATTTCCATAAATTTGGCATTCATGACTTAAAGTCAATAATAATCAAAATGATATAAAAAATTGTTATTCAAATATCACATTAATAATATGTATATAAAATTTTTACTAAATTTACAGACATAAACCAACAAATCTTAGTATTTTTGAAAAATTTAAAATTTTAATCTGTGACGATTATAAAAAACAATATGTCATCGACACTGATTAACTTAATTAATAACAGCACATTTAATGGAAAACAACTATTCTAATTACGATTTAGACAATCTTGATATTCAGATATTATCAATTTTGATGAATGATGCGTCTATTCCTTATACAGAAATAGCAAAAAAATTAATTGTATCTGGAGGTACCATCCATGTTCGCATGAAAAAAATGGAAGAATTGGGTATTATTAAAGGATCCAATCTCATTATAAATCCACAAAAAGTAGGTTTTGATATCACTGCTTTCTTAGGTATTTATCTTGAAAAAGGATCTCAATATTCAGATGCTGTTTCACAATTAAAAGAAATTAAAGAAGTTGTTGAATTACACTACTGTACAGGTCAATATAGTATCTTTGCCAAAATCATCTGTAGAGATACTGTACATCTTCGTAAAGTATTGAATGAAGATATTCAATCGGTACAAGGAATTCAACGTACTGAAACCATTATATCTCTTGAAGAAAGTATAAAAAGACAGATTAGTTTAGTTTAAACTATGAAATCTTATATAAATAAAAAAGCACAAAATATATTTTGTGCTTTTTTATTTATATAATTTTTTCTAACATGCTTATATAATCGTCGATACCATTCCGTATTTCTTCTATAAAAATAAATTCATCTGCCATATGGGAACGCCCAGAAAAACCTGGCCCCAATTTTACTGAAGGAATTCGTAATAACGCTTGGTCACTCATAGTGGGAGATCCATAAGTCTTCTTTCCAAGGCTAATGCCTGATAAAACAAAAGGATGATCTTCTGGAATTGAAGAAGAACTCAATCTAGTCGATCGCGCTGAAACATCCGATAACACGTGCTGTTTTATAATTGCCAATGTTTCTTCATTACTATAAGCATCCGTTGTCCTGACATCAACGACAAAATTGCAAGTCGCTGGTACAACGTTATGTTGTTCTCCACAATGAATCATCGTAACAGACATTTTGATCGGACCCAGTTTATTGGATTCTCGTTCAAATTGGTAAGATTTAAACCACTCAATGTCTCGAATAGCCTTGTAAAGAGCATTTTCACCTTCATCTCTTGCTGCATGCCCAGCTATACCGTGCGCTGTACAGTCCAATACCATTAAACCCTTTTCGGCAATAGCAAGATCCATTAAAGTTGGCTCTCCGACGATGGCAAAATCCAAAGTTCCTAAATCAGAAATTATTGATTCTATCCCTCCTTTTCCAGATACTTCCTCTTCCGCTGTCGCTGCCAAACAAAAATTATATTGAAGATCAGATCGATCGTAAAAATAAAGAAATGCAGCAATTAGAGAAACCAAACATCCTCCAGCATCATTACTCCCTAATCCAAAAAGCTTACCATCTGCTTCATCGGGCGAAAACGGATTTCTAGTGTAACCAGTATTGGGTTTTACTGTATCATGATGTGAATTTAATAAGATAGTAGGTTTAAGAGGGGAATAATTTTTATTATAAACCCAAATATTATTTCCTTTACGATACGACTTAATTTGTTTTTTATTAAAAAATTGAGCAATTAAATCGGCTGTTTCACCCTCATCCCTACTAAAAGAAGAAATTTTAATCAGTGATTTCAGTAATGTTAAACTCTCTTCAAATAATTGAACACGATTATTCATTATATAAACCTCCAGCCTTTTGAGCAGATAATTTAATACCTTTTATAAAGGCGGAGCTGAAACCATGATGCTCCATTTCATTCAAACCTGCAATAGTACATCCTTTAGGGGAAGTTACCTTATCAATTTCACTTTCTGGATGCGTTTGTGTTTGAAGTAACAAGTCAGCTGCACCCTTAGCTGTTTGAACCGCCATCTTTAGTGCATCATGGGCATGAAAACCGATTTCTACACCTCCTTGTGATGCCGCTCGAATAGCTCTTAAGAAAAAAGCAATTCCACAAGCGCACAGTGCTGTCGCCGAAGTCATTAAATCTTCATTTATGACAACAACTGCTCCAACGGTCTCAAACATCACCTCTACTTCTTTAACGATATGAGCTGCTGCAGTATCCGTAGCAATACAAGTCATTGATTGTCCAATAGCAATTGCCGTATTAGGCATTGCTCTTACGACCGATGTACCTTGTCCTAGCACTTCTTTAATATCCAAACAGCTCACTCCTGAAACAACAGACACAAAAATTTGATCAGAATCCTTCACTATCGGGGCAATTTCTTCCAGAACTTTCCGTAACTGTTGCGGTAAAATTGCAAAAACAATAATATCAGCATCTTGAACGGCCTGTACGTTATTGTCTGTGACGACAAATCCTAACTGGCTTTCATGACTTAATGCTTTAATATTACGTCTTGTTAAAGTAATTTGTTCTGCTTTGCAAAATTCACTCTTAACTAAACCTTTTGCAAGTGACAAACCAATATTTCCTGTTCCGATAATGGTGATTCTTTTCATGATTCAAAATTCTATTTTAAGGTTAAACAAGTTCCAAATTGCCCTTGTTGGAACAAGTGCAAGTTATTGGCATGACCAATATACACATTCCTAACACCTTTTTGTATAGCATCAAAAGCATTTTGCAGTTTTGGTACCATACCATCATGGATTGTACCATCTTCCTTTAATTTTGGAAACTCATCAGCATGAATTGAATTAATGACCGACTGATCATCTGTAACATCTCTTAATACACCATTCTTTTCAAAACAGTAAACTAAAGACGTATCATATAGAGACGATAGACCAACAGCTAAAGCAGAAGCAATTGTGTCTGCATTCGTATTCAATAACTGGCCTAAACCATTATGAGTGATTGCTGAGAACACGGGAACAAATCCCGCTTCTAAGAATTTTTTAATAGAAGCTGTATTTACAGAATCATGTAAAATATCACCAACAAAACCATAATCAATATCCCTAACAGGACGTTTTATGGCTTTAATAGTTCCGCCGTCAGCTCCACTCAGGCCTATCGCATCACATTTTAACACTTGAAGTTTTGCAACAATATTTTTATTAGTTAACCCTGCATAAACCATGGTTACAATACGTAACATGGCTTCATCTGTGATTCTACGTCCCTCGACCATCTTAGCCTCAATCCCTAGATCACTCGCCATGCGCGTAGCTATTTTACCACCACCATGCACTAAAATCTTTTTGCCTGGTAATGCTGCAAACTTTTCTAAAAATGAATCTAAAAGTAATTCATCATCAATGATATTGCCACCTATCTTTATAATATTCAGGCTACTATTTGACATCTTTCTCTCTAAATCTTCCAAAATAATATATTTACAAGCTTATTTTTATTTCTTTAAGCTCTCTAGCATACGCTTTAATACTACTTGAGCAGCCCAAACACGGTTACTGGCCTCTTTAATGACTAAAGAATTTGGACCATCCAGAACTTCTGATGACAATTCCAAATCTCTTCTAACAGGAAGGCAATGCATAATTTTTGCGTCATTGGTCAACGCTAATTTTTCGTTATCGATTAACCAATTTTCCTTTACAGGATATACCTGTCCATATTCTTCGTAAGAAGACCAATTTTTCACATATACAAAATCGGCCCCTTGAAGGCTATCATTCAAGTTATTCGATACCTTAGCACCATTTGTAAATTCTTCAGATAATTGATATCCATCAGGATGTACAATTGTAAAATCAACTAAACCTTCTGATTGAGCTTGACACATCCATTCCGAAAATGAATTTGGTACTGCTTGCGGTAAAGCTTTTACATGAGGAGCCCAAGCTAAAACAACTTTAGGCTTCTCCGTTTTTTTATATTCTGTGATGGTTATAATATCAGTCAGACTTTGTAAAGGATGACGGGTTGCACTTTCTAAAGAAATGACGGGTACACCACAATATTGAATAAACTTGTTAAATAAATCTTCCGAATAATCTTCTTCTCGATCTTTTAATTTTGGAAAAGAGCGTAAACCCAAAATATCACAATACTCTCCCATAACGGCAGCTGCTTCACGAATATGTTCGACAGTTGTACCATTCATGACAACTCCATCTTGAGTTTCTAGTGCCCAACCATCTTTATCCATATTCATGACCATGACATTCATTCCTAAATTCATAGCAGCTTTTTGAGTACTCAAACGCGTACGCAAACTCGGATTTAAGAACACTAAGCCCAGCGTTTTATATTTTCCTAAAGATTCTAATTCATTGGGATTAGCTTTTAGCTCCAACGCTTCTTTCACTACGTCAGACACATTTGCAACATCCTTAACAGAAAAAAACTTTTTCATATCTATATTTTAATCAAAATTAACCTTTCAAAATTTCAGCAAACGCTGTTAAAAATTGATCAGCCATTTCTTTTGTTGTATTTAATGCAGGTAATAAACGGATAACAGAAGGCTTAGCCTCTCCTGTGAATATTTTATAACTATCTAATAAATCTTTTCTTACATGAGCTAATTCACTAGGCAAATCAATACCTATCATCAATCCACGTCCTCTGACTTCGCTGATCTGTTCAAACTTATTCAATTCGCTTATGAGATAAGCTCCAACTTGAGCAGCATTTTGAATTAAATTGTCTTGTTTAATAACTTCCAGAACAGCAACTGCAGCGGCACAAGCCAAATGATTACCACCAAATGTCGTTCCCAACATACCGTAGGTAGCCACAAATTTGGGAGCTATACTAATTGCACCGATAGGAAATCCATTTCCCATTCCCTTTGCCATGGAATATATATCAGCATCAACACCAGCATAATCATGTGCATAAAACTGCCCAGAACGACCGTAACCACACTGTACAGCATCAGCAATAAATACAGAACCATATTGATCACAAAGTGAACGAATTAACTTAAGAAATGCTACAGATGCTTCACGAATACCCCCGACACCTTGTATTCCTTCAATAATTACAGATGAAATTTCATCGCCATAAGATTGGAATGCCTCAACCAAAGCTTCTTCATCGTTAAAAGGTAAAAATATAACATGATCAGTTTCATTGACCGGAGCAACAATACTTGGATTATCTGTACAAGCAACCGCCAAAGAAGTACGTCCATGAAAAGCTTTTGAAAAAGCAATAACCTTTTTTCGCTTATTATAGAAGGATGCCAATTTTAATGCATTTTCATTAGCTTCTGCACCAGAATTACATAAAAACAAATGATAATCCTCTTTCCCTGAAACCTCACCTAATAATCGAGCTAATTCACGTTGAATAGGAATCTCGACAGAATTAGAATAAAATCCAATTCGATTTAATTGTTCTGTCACACGTTGAACATAATGTGGATGCGTATGACCAATTGAAATCACAGCATGACCACCATATAAATCCAAGTAAGCATTTCCTTCGGCATCCCACACCGTCGAGCCCTGTGCTCTTACAATATTAATTGGATTAATGGGATAAACGTTAAATAAGTCCATTGATAATGAATAAATAATTAAATGAGAAACATAAGTCCGATATGCATTGCAAATATAGCTAAGTCTTCCTAAAAATCAGTTAAAAATAAAAAAGCCTATCATTTTCATGATAGGCCTTATATCTAAAAAAGTTAAAGAACTAGTCTTTGTTTTCTTCTTCTGTAGTAGTAGTAGCATCAGTTTCTGCTGGAGCTTCTTCAGTTCCTTCAGTTTTTTTCTTAGAAGTACCACGACGACGAGTTGCTTTTTTCTCAGTAGTAGCTTTAGCACCGTAGATTTCATTATAGTCAACCAATTCGATGAATGCCATTTCAGCGTTATCACCTAAACGATTTTCCATTTTGATAATACGTGTATAACCACCTGGACGATTAGCTACTTTTTCCGATATTTCACGGAATAATATAGTAACAGCCTCTTTATCTTTTAAGTAAGCGAAAACAGTACGACGAGAGTGAGTCGTATCGTTTTTAGATTTAGTAATCAAAGGCTCAACATATTTACGTAAAGCTTTAGCTTTTGCTAAAGTAGTTGTGATACGTTTATGTTTTACTAATGACGTTGCCATGTTAGCTAACATTGCCTTTCTATGGCTGTCAGTACGGCCTAAGTGATTTACTTTTTTTCCGTGTCTCATTTTTAATTTAATTTTAATGTATATACCGTCTCTACACAGAGGGAATTATATACAAGCCGCTTATTTTAATATATTAATCTTCGTCTAATTTATATTTAGACAAGTTCATTCCGAATGATAAACCTTTCGATTTAACCAATTCTTGAATTTCGCTTAATGATTTCTTACCGAAGTTTCTGAATTTCAACATATCTGCTACGTCATAAGTAACTAATTCAGATAATGAACGAATATCAGCAGCTTTCAAACAGTTCAATGCACGAACTGAAAGATCTAAGTCAACTAATTCCATTTTCAAAATTTTACGCATATGTAAAATTTCTTCATCAACAACTTTAGTTTCTTCCTTAGTTTGAGACTCAAGAAGCATATTTTCATCAGAAAATAAGATAAAGTGTTGAATTAAGATTTTAGCTGCTTCTTTTAAAGCTTCTTCTGGATGAATAGAACCATCAGTAGAAATATCTAACAACAATTTCTCGTAGTCAGTTTTTTGTTCTACACGGTAGTTCTCAATGGTAAATTTAACATTCTTAATCGGAGTAAAGATCGAATCAATCGCGATTAATCCTACAGGACCATCCACGACTTTATTCTCATCAGCATTTACATAACCACGACCTTTAGCTACGCTCAATTCTACTTCAATTGTAACCGAGTTATCCATGTTACAGATAACCAAATCAGGGTTTAATACTGTAAAGTTGTTTGAGAATTTTGTGATATCACCAGCTGAGAATTGCTCTTGACCATTGATTACTACAAATATCTTTTCGCTATCACCTTGATCACCTGTTTTTTGAAAACGAACTTGTTTCAAATTCAAAATAATCTCAGTAACGTCTTCAACTACACCTTTAATAGTTGAAAATTCGTGCGAAACGCCTGAAAACCTTATCGACGTAATTGCATATCCTTCTAATGAGGACAATAAAATACGGCGCAAAGCATTACCAATGGTTACACCAAAACCAGGCTCCAATGGACGAAATTCGAACGTACCATCAAAATCTGTAGATTTTTGCATGATAACTTTATCCGGTCTTTGAAATGCTAAAATTGCCATTTATTTCTTTTTAAAGTTTTTGTAATAATACTTGCAATACAATAGAATATGCATAATCCATGATGGACTATGCATATTACTACTTTATTTATTATTTAGAGTATAACTCTACGATTAAGTTCTCTTTGATGTTCTCAGGAATGTCAGATCTCTCAGGGTAACTTAAGAAAGTACCTGTAAGTTCTTTAGCATTCCACTCCAACCATGAGTATTTGTTGATAATTCTACCAGCAACTGAATCAGTGATTGTTTCAAGCGTTTGAGAACGCTCACGAACAGCGATTACATCACCTGGACGTAAGCTATATGATGGAATGTTAACTAATTCACCGTTAACAGTAATGTGTTTGTGCGATACTAACTGACGAGCAGCAGAACGAGTAGGGGCGATACCTAAACGGTAAACCGTGTTATCTAAACGAGCTTCTAATAATTTCAAGAAGATCTCCCCTGTAATACCTTGTTTTGAGGCAGCTTTAACAAACAAATTAGCGAATTGACGCTCTAACACCCCGTAAGTGTATTTTGCTTTTTGCTTTTCTAACAACTGAATAGCGTATTCAGATTGTTTACCTCTGCGTTTAGATGCTCCATGTTGTCCAGGAGGATAATTCTTTTTTTCTAACGCTTTATCTGGGCCGAAAATCGGCTCTCTAAATTTACGGGCAATTTTGGACTTAGGTCCTGTATATCTAGCCATTTTTTTTCTCTTAAAGTATCTATTAGCCTTTAGCTAATGAATCTTATCTTTAACCTAATTAAACTCTTCTACGTTTTGGAGGACGACAACCGTTGTGAGGAAGTGGTGTAATATCTTTGATAGTAGTTACATCAATTCCAACAGTTTGCAATGTTCTGATAGCCGACTCACGTCCAGCACCAGGTCCTTTTACGAATACTTCTACTTTACGTAGACCTAAATCGTATGCAACTTTACCACAGTCATTTGCTGCTTGACCCGCTGCGTACGGTGTATTCTTTTTAGAACCTCTAAAACCCATTTTCCCAGCACTTGACCAAGAAATAGTTTGACCTTGATTATTAGTCAAAGTAACAATGATATTATTAAACGTAGCATTGATGTGTGCTTGACCAACAGGCTCAATTACAACAATACGTTTTTTTGCAGCTTTTTTACTTTTAGCCATTTCTTAATTTTTATTTAGTAGCCTTTTTCTTGTTTGCAACTGTCTTACGTTTACCCTTACGAGTACGAGAGTTGTTTTTAGTGCGTTGACCACGAACTGGTAAATGCTTACGATGACGTAATCCACGGTAACATCCAATATCCATTAAACGTTTGATGTTTAATTGAATCTCTGAACGCAATGCACCTTCAACTTTAATTTCATCAGAAATCAATGTACGAATTGCTGCCAATTGCTCATCATTCCAATCTTGAACTTTAATGTCCTGACTGATTCCCGCCTTATCTAAGATAAGCTCCGCTGTTGTACGACCGATACCAAAAATGTAGGTAAGGCCGATAACACCCCTTTTGTTTTTAGGTAAGTCAATACCTGCTATCCTTGCCATATATGTTTAGCGATTATTTTTAATTAATTAACCCTGACGTTGTTTGTACTTAGGGTTCTTTTTGTTGATTACAAAAACTTTTCCTTTGCGACGAATGATCTTACAATCAGCGCTACGTTTTTTTATTGATGCTCTTACTTTCATGATCTTAATTATTTTCAAAAGCTTGCACTATCAGACAATCAACCCGTTACTTATAACGGTATGTGATACGTCCTTTAGTCAAATCATAAGGAGACATTTCTAATTTAACTTTATCCCCAGGCAAAATTTTGATATAGTGCATACGCATTTTACCAGAAATATGAGCAATAATTTCATGCCCATTTTCCAATTCTACCCTAAACATAGCATTAGAAAGTGCCTCTCTAATTATTCCATCTTGTTCAATTGAGGCTTGTTTAGCCATATATTCTTGATTATTATTTTGTTAAATAGCCTGCAAACAGGAGTGCAAAGATATATAAAATAATTGAAAATCAACTATTTTTCACCTAAAACTTTCTCTACATGTTCAAATGTCAACAACACATCGGGCTCGCCTTTACGAATAGCGACCATTTGTTCGAAGTGCGCTGACAGTTTACCATCAACAGTACTTACTGTCCATCCATCATCCCAAAATCTCACGCCTGCTTTTCCTGCGTTGATCATTGGTTCTATACAAATAACTAAGCCCGACTCTAATTTGGCACCAGAACCACGTTTACCGTAGTTAGGTACTTCTGGTTTTTCATGTAAATGAAGACCAACACCATGTCCAACCAGTTCTCGTACAATACCAAAACCGTATTTAGAAACATGCTCCTGTATCGCTGCACCGATATCACCTACACGTTTTCCAGCGACAGCTTGCTCTATGCCTTTGTACATAGATTCTTTTGTTACATCAAGTAACAGCTGCGCTTCTTCAGTAATATTACCAACACCAAAAGTGTAAGCTGAATCACTAATGAAACCGTTAAGATTTACGCCACCATCAACAGAAACAAGATCTCCATCTTTGATTATATAATCACTAGGAAATCCATGAACGATCTGATCGTTAACAGAAATGCAAAGTGAGTATGGAAATCCATGATAATTAAGGAACGCAGGCGTCCCACCATTATCATGGATAAACTCGTAAGCTAATTTATCAAGAGATAAAGTGGTTATGCCAGGTTTAATAACCTGAGCAACTTCACCAAGCAATTGCGAAAGCACATTTGCTGACAATCGCACTTGCTCGATTTCTTCCTCTGATTTATAATATACTTTAGACATCTAAAGAATTTAAATTGCCGACTGATCTACACCTTCTACTGCCGCAGGAGTTCTTCCTTTAATGCGTCCAGTTTTCATTAATCCGTCATAATGACGCATCAACAAGTGGCTTTCAATTTGTTGCAAAGTATCCAACACAACACCTACCAAAATCAATAAAGACGTACCTCCGTAGAAATGCGCAAATTGATTATTAATACCGAATAAACTTGCAATAGCAGGTAATATAGCAATGATCGCAAGGAAAATTGCACCAGGGAATGTGATATTTGAAATCACACGATCAATAAAGTTACTTGTTTCTAGACCTGGTTTAATACCGGGTACAAATCCTCCATTTTTCTTCATATCATCAGACATTTGCTGAGGATTAACCATAATTGCTGTATAAAAGAATGTAAATGCTATAATTAAAATAGCAAAGGTTACATTATATGCAACAGATGTATAATTACTCAACGACGTTAAGAAATCTGATTGAAGATTAGGGAAAAACTGACCTAGACTCATAGGCACAAACATAATCGCTTGCGCGAAAATGATTGGCATTACACCAGCAGCATTTACCTTTAGAGGAATATACTGTCTAACTCCACCCACCTGTTTATTTCCAACAATTTTCTTTGCATATTGAACTGGGATCTTACGAACACCTTGAACGATTAAAATCGTAAATACAACAACAAAAAATAAAGCTAAAAATTCCAGTAATAATGGAATTGGTCCACCACCACCTTTACTCATACGTGATACCCACTCCGCGGTAATACCACTTGGCAATTGTGCGATAATACCCGTCATAATGATTAAGGAAATACCATTACCAATACCTTTATCAGTAATTTTCTCTCCTAACCACATTACAAACAAAGTACCCGCTGTCAAAACTATTGCAGTAAGAATAGTGAACATTGGATCTGCTAACGTTTTTGCTGAAGGCTCAATTTGAGTTCTCACATACGCAAACGCTTGAAGCAAAGTAATCGCTAACGTTAGATAGCGCGTAATTTGATTCATTTTAGTACGACCACTTTCACCCTCCTTCTGCATTTTTTGGAAATAAGGTACCGCAATGCCCAGTAACTGAACAACAATGGATGCCGATATATAAGGCATTACCCCTAATGCAAAGATAGCCGAACGAGAGAATGACCCCCCTGCAAACATATCTAACAAACCAAGTAAACCTTCTTTCTGACCAGAGGCCAAAGCTTGAGGATTCACTCCAGGTAATACAATATGACATCCAATACGGTAAATTAGAAGAAATAGCAACGTATTCAAAATACGTGTACGTAGATCATCAATTTTCCAAATATTGGTTAAGGTTGTGATTAGTTTCTTCATTTATTAAAGTTTAACGATAGAACCGCCTGCTGCTTCAATAGCTTGTTGAGCAGTAGCCGAGAACGCATGCGCTGTAACTTCAACTTTTGCTTTCAACTCACCACGACCTAAGATTTTTACTTTGTCTTTCTTAGATACTAAACCGTGTGCAACCAATTCCTCTAAGTTTACAGTTGTCAAGTTATGTTTCTCTACCAATTCTTGTAAAGCATCTAAGTTTACACCATTATACTCAACACGGTTTAAGTTCTTGAAACCAAATTTAGGTACACGACGTTGCAAAGGCATTTGACCACCTTCGAAACCGATTTTCGTTGAGTGACCTGAACGAGAACCAGCACCTTTATGACCACGTGTAGAAGTACCACCGCGACCAGAACCTGTACCACGACCAATACGTTTACTACTTTTTACGGAACCTTTTGCAGGTCTTAAATTACTTAAGTTCATTTTAAAACTAAATTGTGTTAGGCCTTCGCTTTCACTAAACAGGTCCTAACGATTAAAAAATTGATTATAATAAAGTAATGGAAAGAACGATAAAGTTCTTTCCATATGCTTATATTAAATAGTTTCGATAGCTACTAAGTGATTTACTTTTCTCACCATACCAATAATAGCTGGTGTAGCTTCAACTTCTACTGAGTGATTGATTCTTTTCAAACCTAATGCCTCAATAGTTTTCTTTTGGCGCTCGCTTCTGTCGATAACGCTCTTTATCTGGGTGATTTTGATTTTTGCCATGATAATTAACCGTTAAATACTTTGTTTAAATCGACACCACGGTGCTGTGCTACTGTATATGCATCACGCATGTTAGCTAAAGCATCAATAGTTGCCTTTACCACATTATGTGGGTTAGATGAACCTAATGATTTTGCTAATACGTCTTTGATACCAGCAGACTCTAATACTGCACGCATAGCGCCACCTGCTAAAACTCCTGTACCCGCAATTGCTGGTTTAATCAAAACTGAACCTCCAGAATATTTACCATATTGTGAGTGAGGTACAGTACCTTTGATAATAGGAACTTTAACTAAGTTTTTCTTAGCGTCGTCAATTCCTTTCGTAATTGCTTCAGTAACCTCTTTCGCTTTACCTAAACCGAAACCAACGATACCGTTTTCATCACCTACAACCACGATTGCAGAGAAACTGAAAGTACGACCACCTTTAGTAACTTTAGCTACACGTTGGATACTTACTAAGCGATCTTTTAATTCAATCTCGCTTGATTTTACTCTTTTTATATTGCTTAATGCCATTTCGTTCTATGATTAAAAGTCTAAACCGCCTTCGCGAGCACCTTCAGCCAAAGATTTGATACGGCCATGGTATAAGTACCCATTACGGTCAAAAACTACTTTACTAATTCCAGCTGCAACTGCTTTTTCTGCAACTAATTTACCTACCGCTTTTGATTGCTCAACTTTGTTGCCTGCAGCAGCAAAATCTTTTGAAGCACTAGAAGCAGACACTAATGTCTTTCCAGCAACATCATCAATGATTTGAGCGTAGATACCTTTATTACTTCTAAAAACTGACAAGCGTGGACGCTCTGTTGATCCAGCCAGGTGTTTTCTGATTCCTTTTTTGATTCTCTCTCTACGAGATGCTTTATGTCCTGCCATGGTTATTATTTTTTAGCTGATTTACCTGCTTTTCTTCTTAATACTTCACCTACAAACTTAATACCTTTACCTTTATATGGCTCTGGTTTACGGAAGCCGCGGATTTTCGCTGCGATTTGACCGATTAATTGTTTGTCGATAGATTCCAAAGTGATAGTAGGGTTTTTACCCTTATCAGCAGTTGTTGTTGCTGTAATTTCTTTTGGCAACATAAATACAATCTGGTGAGAGAAACCTAAAGTTAACTCTAATACATTACCTGTGCATGTTGCACGGTAACCTACACCGACTAATTCTTGAGTAGTTTTGTAACCTTCAGTTACACCGACAACCATGTTGCTCAATAAAGAGCGGTATAATCCGTGTAATGCTTTGTGTCTTTTTTGATCTGTAGCACGAGTTACTACGATGTTTCCATCTTCTTGAGCAACTGTAATGTCACGATCAACTTGTTGTGTTAATTCACCTTTAGGGCCCTTTACTGTAACTAAATTCTTGTCAGATACAGTCACCGTTACACCAGCAGGCATAGCGATAGGCGCTTTTCCAATTCTTGACATTTCTTTGTGATTTTCCTAGATTAATAAACGTAACATAAAACTTCACCGCCAACATTTTGTAAGCGAGCTTCTTTGTCTGTCATAACTCCTTTAGAAGTTGACAAAACAGCGATACCCAAGCCGTTCAAAACACGAGGCATAGTCTCAACACTTGCATATTTTCTTAAACCAGGTTTACTCACACGTGTCAACGTACGAATAGCCGAGATTTTGCTAATTGGATTGTATTTCAAAGCAATTTTGATTGTGCCTTGAACTCCAGTCTCATCAAATTTGTAATTAGCAATGTAACCTTTGTCAAAAAGAACTTTAGTAATTTCTTTTTTAAGGTTCGATGCAGGAATTTCAACAACCCTGTGGTTGGCCTTAATGGCATTCCTTACTCGTGTAAGGTAATCCGCTATTGGATCTGTATTCATTATATATAAAAGTTGTGACAACGGTTTCCTTTCCAACTTTTGGAGCAGACCTTTTGTCGATTAATAAATTTTAACGTAAAAAACCCTAGCAAATCTGAAAAAAGATTTGCTGGGGCAAAATTACTTATTTTTTTGATATTACCAAGAAGCTTTTTTAACCCCCGGGATTTTACCGTCTAATGCCATCTCACGGAATGTTACACGAGAGATACCAAATTGACGCATATATCCTTTAGGACGTCCTGTTAATTTACAACGGTTGTGTAAACGAACTGGAGAAGCATTCTTAGGCAATTTATCTAATGCAGCATAATCACCAGCAGCTTTTAACGCAGCACGTTTGTCAGCAAATTTAGCTACTAATTTAGCGCGTTTTACTTCGCGAGCTTTTAATCCTTCCTTAGCCATTGTTATTAGTGTTTTGATTTTTAAATGGTAAACCGAATTGTTTCAACAATTCTAAAGCCTCAACATCATTTCCTGCACTAGTCACGAAAGTAATGTCCATACCTTGAATTTTGTTGATTTTATCAATGTTGATCTCAGGGAAAATGATTTGCTCAGTAATTCCTAAGTTGTAGTTACCTCTACCGTCGAAACCTTTATCGTTGATACCACGGAAGTCACGAATACGTGGAAGTGATACAGCGATTAAACGATCTAAGAACTCATACATGTTGTTATCACGCAAAGTAACACGCGCACCAACAGGCATACCTTTACGTAATTTGAAGTTTGAGATATCTTTTTTCGATTTAGTTGCAACAGCTTGTTGACCAGTAATTAATGTTAACTCTGCAATAGCGTTATCAATTAATTTTTTATCTGAAGTGGCAGCACC
Source organism: Sphingobacterium sp. PCS056 (assembly GCF_023273895.1). NCBI lineage: Bacteria > Pseudomonadati > Bacteroidota > Sphingobacteriia > Sphingobacteriales > Sphingobacteriaceae > Sphingobacterium > Sphingobacterium sp. PCS056. The sequence continues at coordinate 710,235 of NZ_CP096883.1, forward strand.
TACACCTTGTGAAACAACGATTTTCTCAAGTTTAGGAACCTGCATAACACTTTTATACTGGAATTTTTCTTTAAGTGCAGTACGGATTTCCTCCGCATATTTCACTTTTAATCTTGGTACGTAAGTCATTATTTAATTTCCTCCCCTGATTTTTTTGCTACACGAACAATTTTACCATCTTCGTTAACTTTACGACCTACGCGAGTAGGAGCTCCTGTTTTAGGATCGATTAAAGCTAAGTTAGAAATATGGATAGCTGCTTCTTTTTCAATAATACCACCATTAGGATTAGCCGCACTTGGTTTAGTGTGTTTTTTGATGATATTAGCGCCTTCTACAACAGCTCTATTAGCATCCACTAAAACTTGCAATACTTTTCCTTGAACACCTTTAGAGTTACCAGCGATAACTTTCACTAAATCACCTTTTTTGATTTTGATTTTGTGTGTAGTTGTTGTTGTTTTTTTGTATGCCATAATTATAAAACCTCCGGTGCTAGTGATACAATTTTCATGAACTGTTTCTCACGTAACTCTCTAGCAACTGGGCCAAAGATACGTGTACCACGTGGTTCATCATTATTATTTAATAATACTGCAGCGTTGTCATCAAAACGAATATAAGAACCATCTTTACGACGGATTTCTTTTTTAGTTCTAACAACTACAGCTTTAGAAACAGTACCTTTTTTTACGTTTCCTGAAGGTAAAGCGCTTTTGATGGTAACAACAATTTTATCACCTATCGAAGCATAACGCTTACCTGTGCCACCTAACACACGGATTACTAAAACTTCTTTAGCTCCGCTGTTATCAGCAACATTTAGTCTTGATTCCTGTTGTACCATGTTATTTAGCTCTTTCTAATATTTCTACTAATCTCCAATTCTTAGTCTTACTCAGCGGACGAGTTTCCATAATTAATACCGTATCGCCGATACCACAGGTATTAGTTTCGTCATGAGCAGTAAATTTAGTAGTTTTTTTAACGAATTTACCGTAGATAGGGTGTTTCACTTTACGCTCAACCTTTACTACGATAGATTTCTCCATCTTATTGCTAACTACTAAGCCGATTCTTGTTTTTCTTAATTGTCTTTCCATTTCGACTTCAATTTATGCCTCAGAGGCTGTTTCTTTCTTAGCTGCAGCTTTACGAGCACTCAATTCAGTACTTAAACGAGCGATATCTCTACGAGCTGTTTTGATTACATTAGGGTTCTCAATTGCAGAAACAGCATGTGCAAATTTCAATTTGCTAAGGGCAGCTTTCTCTTCTACTAAACGAGCAGCTAGATCCTCTGTTGATAATTCTAAAATTTCTGAATTTTTCATTTTATTTCAGTTGTTATATTGGGTTATCATTAGTTTATATATAGCCTTAGGAGTAACGGTCCTAAGGCTTAAATAATGACATTACCAACGATTTATGCTTCTACGTAATCTCTACGTATAACAAACTTAGTTTGAACCGGAAGCTTTTGAGCTGCAAGACGTAATGCTTCTTTAGCAATTTCTAAAGATACACCTTCTGCTTCAAATAACATACGGCCTGGGCGTACTACGGCAACCCAGTATTCTGGAGCTCCCTTACCTTTACCCATACGAACCTCTGCAGGTTTTTTAGTAACGGGTTTATCAGGGAAAATACGGATCCAAACTTGACCTTCACGTTTCATGTAACGTGTCACTGCAATACGAGCTGCCTCGATTTGACGGCTTGTGATCCATGCTTCCTCCATTGACTTGATACCGAAAGAACCAAAAGCTAACTCTGCTCCACGAGAAGCGTTACCTTTCATACGTCCTTTCTGCATCTTTCTGAACTTTGTTCTTTTTGGCTGTAACATGTTCGTTATTTATTTTAATCCCGTCAGCGACGGGATATTTTTAAATCTTATTATTAATTAATCTCTTTTTGCACCACGGTTGTTGCCACCACGATTGTTGTTTCCACCACGACGGTCACCACCACGACCACCTTTACGGTTGTCACGACGATCAGCACCGCCTTCGTTTCCACCACGTGTTTTCACACCAGAAGCTTGACCAATGTTTGGAGATAAGTCACGTTTACCGTAAACCTCACCTTTACAGATCCAAACTTTGATACCGATTTTACCGTAAGTAGTAAGTGCCTCAGCTAATGCATAGTCGATATCAGCACGCAATGTATGTAAAGGAGTTCTTCCTTCTTTGTACTGCTCAGAGCGTGCCATTTCAGCACCACCCAAACGACCAGAACACATAATTTTGATACCTTCAGCACCCATACGCATTGTCGATGCAATAGAAGTTTTCATTGCACGACGGAATGAAATACGCGCCTCTAATTGTTTAGCGACACCCTCAGCTACTAATTTAGCATCTAACTCAGGACGTTTAATCTCAAAAATGTTAATTTGAACATCTTTTTTAGTGATTTTCTTTAACTCTTCTTTGATCTTATCAACTTCCTGACCACCTTTACCGATAACGATACCAGGTCTTGCTGTATGGATAGTAACTGTGATACGTTTTAAAGTTCTTTCAATAACAACTTTTGCTACACCACCTTTTGCTATACGAACAGAAAGATATTTTCTAATCTTCTCGTCTTCTACTAATTTATCGGCATAGTTTTTTCCTCCGAACCAATTAGAATCCCAACCTCTGATGATTCCTAATCTGCTACCTATTGGATTTGCTTTTTGTCCCATTTCTCAATAAATTAGTTTTGTTCAACGTTAGATTTACTGTCAACGATCAAAGTAACATGGTTTGAACGCTTACGAATTCTATAACCGCGACCTTGTGGAGCTGGACGTAATCTTTTCAATTGACGACCACCTGCTACTTCGACTTCTTTAACGTATAATTGACTATCTTCAACTGATTTACCTTCGTTTTTAGCTTCCCAGTTTTTAATTGCAGATAATAATAATTTTTCTACACGGATTGCTGCTTCTTTGCTTGTATGCTTTAAAATATATAAAGCATTCTCTACTTTCTCGCCACGAATTAAGTCCACTACTAAACGCATCTTACGAGGTGAAGTAGGGCAATTTAATAATTTGGCAGTAGAAGCTCCTCCTATTTGAGCTTTCTCTTGCTCTTTGCGCTGTTTTATTAAAACAGACTTTTTAAGTTTTTTTGTTGCTTCCATTACCTATTATTTTTTCTTTTCTGCGTGGCCTCTGAATGTACGCGTAGGAGCGAATTCGCCTAATTTGTGACCTACCATGTTTTCCGTTACATAAACAGGGATAAATTTATTCCCGTTGTGCACTGCAAAGGTATGACCAACAAAATCAGGTGAAATCATTGATCTGCGAGACCATGTTTTGATAACTGACTTCTTGTTAGTTTCATTCATAGAAAGAACTTTTCCTTCTAAGTTGTGATCGATATAAGGACCTTTTTTAATTGAACGAGCCATTATTTTTTCCTTCTCTCAATGATGTAACGATTCGATGTTTTCTTCTTGTCGCGTGTTTTGAAGCCTTTAGCTAAAACACCTGTGCGTGAACGAGGCTGACCTCCTGAGGTACGACCCTCACCACCACCCATAGGGTGATCGACAGGGTTCATAGCTACACCACGAACTCTTGGACGACGTCCTAACCAACGGTTACGACCAGCCTTACCTAACACTTCGATTCTTCTATCATGGTTAGATACTGAACCAATTGTAGCTACGCAAGTCAATAAGATCATACGTGTCTCACTTGAAGGTAATTTGATAATAGCATATTTACCATCACGAGCAGACAATTGAGCATATGTACCAGCCGAACGAGCGATTGAACCACCTTGACCAGGATTCAATTCAATGTTATGAATGATAGAACCCAATGGAATGTTTGCTAATGGGATTGTATTACCTACTTCTGGGGCAACTTTTTCTCCTGCTACTACAGTCATTCCAACTTTTAAACCAGCTGGAGCGATGATATAACGTTTCTCACCATCAGCATAATGCAATAATGCAATACGTGCTGTACGGTTTGGATCGTATTCAATTGTAGCTACTGTTGCAGGGATATCTTTTTTATCGCGTTTGAAATCTATTAATCGGTATACTTTCTTGTGTCCCCCACCGATATAACGCATAGTCATTTTACCGGATTTATTACGACCGCCCGATCTTTTGTTGCTTCCAACTACTAATGATTTTTCAGGAACATTAGTTGTTACGTCAGAATAGTCAGCGCCTACTCTGAAACGAGTACCAGGGGTTACCGGTTTGAATCTTTTAACTGCCATCTCTAATTATATAGTACTGTAAAAGTCAATAGTTTCGCCATCTTTAATTGTAATGACAGCTTTTTTATACTTAGGAGCTCTACCAGAAACAAAACCTGCTTTTGTGTAACGGCTTTTTGCTTTACCTGCTACTACTGCAGTATTAACCGCAAGAACAGTAACACCAAACATAGCTTCAACTGCTGTTTTGATCTGAATTTTGTTAGCTCTGTGATCTACTTTGAAAGCATAACGGTTTAATTTTTCCGTTAAAAATGAAGCTTTCTCAGTTAAGATAGGTTTTTTAATAATGTCCATATTACTTAGCTAATGCCTCCTCCAAAGTTTTAAGAGAACCTGTAGTGAACAATAATTTAGTAGCATTCAATACATCATATGTATTCAATTGATCTACCGTAATTACTTTTGCTTTCTTCAAGTTTCTGCTTGATAAATAAACGTTGTTATCTTGCGCTTGTAAAACCAATAAAGTTTTCTCATTCGCTACATTTAAAGCATTTACTAAAGCAACATAATTTTTAGTTCCGATTGAGTCAAATTTAACTTCATCTAATACTAAAACATTGTTGTCAACAGCTTTGTAGCTTAACGCTGATTTACGTGCCAATTGTTTCAATTTTTTATTCAATTTGAAAGAATAGTCACGAGGTTGAGGACCGAATACACGACCACCACCATTAAACAATGGAGATTTGATAGAACCCGCACGAGCACCACCTGTACCTTTTTGTTTGTGTAATTTACGAGTTGATCCCGCGATTTCATTACGTTGTTTAGATTTGTGAGTTCCTTGGCGTTGATTCGCTAAGTATTGCTTCACGTCCAAATAGATCGCATGATCGTTAGGCTCTAACCCAAATACCGACTCAGGAAGTTGCACCTTGGCACCTGTTTCTTTACCTGATAAATTTAAAACTTTAACTTCCATTTCCTATTTGTCTACAACTACATAAGAACCTTTAGCTCCTGGGATGGAACCACTAACAACGATTAGGTTTTGATCAGCATAAACTTTCAAAACTTGTAAGTTCTGAACTTTAATCCTGTCACCACCCATACGACCCGCCATACGCATACCTTTAAATACACGTGAAGGCCAAGAAGCCGCACCAATTGAACCTGGAGCACGTAGTCTGTTGTGCTGACCGTGAGTCGCACCACCTACACCACCAAATCCATGACGTTTCATTACACCTTGAAAACCTTTACCTTTAGAAGTACCGACTACGTCAACATACTCCCCCTCTTCAAAAAGTGTAACGTCAACTACGTCACCAAGTTGTTTTGCATCTGGAAAAGTTTTAAACTCTACCAGCTTACGCTTAGGCGTTGTATTTGCTTTTGCAAAGTGCCCTTTTAAAGAATTCGTTGTGTTCTTTTCTCTTGCTTCATCGAAGCCAAGTTGAACAGCAGCGTAGCCATCTTTCTCTTCCGTACGTATCTGCGTAACCACGCACGGACCAGCTTGAATAACAGTACAAGGAATGTTTTTTCCCTCTGCATCAAACAGGCTTGTCATTCCTACTTTTTTTCCAATAATACCTGACATGTTGTAAATTAATTAATTAAAAGTCCATCGAAGCAGTAGGGCTTCGCTCAAGACGTATTTCTCCCAATAAGGGACTGCAAAAGTAAGAAGAATTTTCTAAGTATCAAATTATTAGCGCATTATTTTTTTATTTTTTTATCCCGATCAAGAAAATAAAAAAATAACCGATTGAATTATTAAAAATTAATCGAATAGCAGACAACTCATGGATACGATAAACATATAACTTAATTAACTTTTTTATCCTTAAAAAATCAAACGATGAAATATAAACCAAATGTAATACCGGCTTACTCAGTAAATAATAAATACCAATTTACAACAACCTAATAACAAAAACACCTATACCTAGTTGATAAAGCTAGGTATAGGTCGTTTAATCAGAATATACAGTCAATTTAAATTTTTATGATAGGCTCCCCATCCAATAATCGTTTATATCGAACTAAAGCTTCTACATAATAGTAGTCCGCATACGTCAAAGGAACATCAACCTCCGTCTCATGTGGAATGGACCCTACACTATGTTTTAAGATATACCCTCCCGATTCCTTATAGTCTGCTTTATAAGGTTTAGAAGACAATGATCGCAACATCTGCTCCGCTTTGACGATATATAATTGACTCTCCCCTCCATCGGTATATTGCGCAAGTTCCAACAATGCAGAAGCCATGACTGCGGCAGTTGACACATCACGCAAATCTTTCTGATTGTAATATTTACTAGAAGTCGTTAATTTATTTTGATCCATATCCCAATAAGGAATCAGATCTTGAGGTAAATTGGGATGATTCAAATAAAACTTTGCAATATTTCTTGCCTGCTGTAAATATTTTTGATCATTCGTTTCCCTAAACATCATAGTATAACCATATAAGCCCCAAGCCTGACCTCTGGACCAAGCTGATTCATCAAAAGCACCTTGTGCAGTCTTCCTAGATATAATACTTCCGTCCATACTATTATAATCAACTACATGATATGAACTATAATCTTTTCTGTAATGATTGACCATGGTTGCATCAGCATGTTTAATTGCGATGTCAGCATAACTGGAATTTCCTGTCATCTTAGATACTTCCATTAAAAACTCCAAATTCATCATATTATCTATAATAACAGGATATGTCCAAGATTGCCCATCCCAGTTTTTACCCCCATCCCATGAACGAATAGTCTTTGTAGCATCCTTATAACGTGTCGCCAATGAGGCAGCACCTGTACTCAGTACATATTTATAGGAAGTAGAGTCACTTGTCAACCTTAGTGCATTTCCAAAGCTGCAGTAAAGCATAAAACCCAGATCGTGCGTACCTTTATTATTCTTTTCTTTCTCCAAATATTTCAATTTTCTTTTGGCCTCATCTAATAATTTCGGATCCTTTGAATACTCATAAAGGTACAATACAGTACCTGGATAAAAACCAGAACACCACCAGCTAGATCCCCAATTCACATATTTACCATTTTGGAAAGTCGTAGGAATATCAGCTTCTTTTACAGAAGAGGCGAGATAACTAATTTGTTTCTTTGCATCTTCCAGGTTCTGATTCACAAAAGCTTGATCAAGGGTTAGCCTATCCTTCACCAACTTTCTTTTACCTTTGCACGAAGCTCCCTGAAGAGCAAATCCTATTATTCCAAACAGGATTAAATAATTTCTCAAGTTCATTTAAAAAGTAATTTTTGAGGTTTTTAATAATTTACATAATAATCTTTTGGAAACTGTTCAGCATCCCAGCATTTCTGCGAAGTCCATTTTTCAGGATTACAAGTCCAAAATTCATCATTAGCCGATAACCCAAGAGGAAGAAAGGACAAAGAGGCTACATACATAGAACCAGCATTCGTATAGTAATCTGCCAGATTCTGTTGCAAATCGCCTACCACCCCCATACGAAGCCATCCTGAAGGTGAAAAAGTCTTATCAATATAAATATTTCTCAATACTGCGGTTAGAGCTGCACGTACTTGTCCCTTAGAAATATCATCCGGCAATTTATTTTCAAGAGCCACCGCAGCCAAAGGCTGAAAAGCTGCATTCTTATAAGTTGAAGATCGACCAACCACCAAATAATAACCTTCTGGAGAAATCATACGTTCCAGATGATGTGCATAACGTTGCATTCTTTTATAAGCGCGATCAAACATTTCTTTATATCTCTTATCTACGCTTATATTATGACGCAAGGCTTCCACCAGCATATTATGGATCACATAACCATTATAATGATCAAAACTAAAGTGAGCGCCATCGCTGTACCAACCATCACCAACATACCATTCTGTATCAAATTTGTTTACAGCATAATCTATTTTCTCTCTTGCGCACTCCTCCCCGATATCATATAAAAACGTCTCCGTCATTGCCGCAAATAAAAGCCAATTACTTTCATTTGGTTTAATTTTACGCAAAAGTTTAAATTCTTCTACAACTCGACTTTTAGTAAGGGAATCTAAAGGTTCCCATAGTGCAACAGGAGCACGCAGAAAAGCTAGAGCTAAATGAGCTGCATCAACCAAAGTTTGCGAAGACGGACCACGCCAGGTAAAATAATCTGGAGATCTAGGATCTACTCCATGTTTTATTCCCAATAAAGCCTGCTCTCTGAATTTTTTACGCACACTCCCCTCATCCGTTCCATCATCAGGTAAAGCCAACCAAGGGGCCATACCTGCTAATAATCGACCAAATGCCTCTAGATAACCCACACCAGGATCACGCTTATCAAAAGTCGGACTGACCTCCATCGGCATATTTCTTCGCCATTGCTCCTTACTGATATTGGTTAATATCGGTGATGCCATCTTACTTAATATGGCTACCCAATAAGCACGGTCATTTTCCTGTCCAAAACAATGCCGTCCCTTTTGATGACCAGCCTCTAATTGCATGGGTACAGAAGTCGACAAGGTCCCTAATCCAATTCCACCTAAAAACTTCAATAACAACCTTCTTTTCATTTTTTTGTATCTATCTATGTGCACTAGATGTGCTTATTTATTAATCTAAGAGTCTAAAAATCATATTTTTGCATTAAAAAAGCAATCTTAAAAATATCAACCGACTTGTCAAACGATTGCACAGACGGTTGATATCAAAATCTTTACAGAATAATCAAAATTTAACTTAATTATCCCAACCAGGATTTTGAGTAAGATTTGTATTTCTCTCCCTTTCTAACTGTGGTACAGGCCAAGTAAATAAATGGTCTCCCCCCCAAGTGTATGGTGAATTCACTCTACCCCAAACTTCTTTAATACCATTTCCCGCATAAAAAGACGTCGCTTTAAGAGTTTTCCAACGCAGTTCATCAAAATAGATAACACCCTCACACATTAATTCACGACGTCGTTCATCACGAATTTCCTTACGCAAATCATCTTCACCGATACCTAAACGAATAGGCTGCACACTCGCACGAGTACGTACCTCATTGGCTTTTATAACGGCCTCTCCAGGCTTATGCAATTCATTCAGAGCCTCTGCCCATAACAATAATATATCGGCATAACGAATCACGATATAATCATAAGCTCCCGCCTCTCTGTTAGGAATACCAGGATTTGCACCCGTATAGACAAATTTTCGAGGATAGTAATAAAAATTTGGAACAATGTCCGTACGCAAATCAAATACACCTCCAAACTCCTGACGATATGGCCATCTCGAAGTAAACACCTGATCAGTTGCACCATTAGCCCCCACAAAAGTCGAATACGGCAAAATAACATTACTTGACAGCCTAGGATCTCGATCAACATAAGCAGCCATAACACGTTGCTCATTGCTCGTAGGAAGGTACAAAGACATATCTAAACCCTTTTTCGTCATATTAGCTATTTCCGTAGCTGTTAAGTTATTTCTTAAGAAAAATACCTCACGTTTTATGGGATCCATAGCATTATAACCCGGAATATAATCGTTCCAATTAAATGGTGAACCGTCCTTCTTTTGATAACGGTCCACCGCATCAGGGTGCACCAAGAACGTATTCCAATTAGAACCAAATGCAGATCTAGACCCAAATCTAAATTGATAATTTGACCCATAACCTGGTAAAGCAATATTCTGAATACTGAATATAATTTCAGGACTTTTCTCATTTTCACCTTTAAACAAATTCTCATAATTTCCGAAAAGAGTATGTCCAAGATCCTTCACTTTTTGAAAATCATCTATAGCTTTTTGCCATTCTTTTCTGTACATATACACTTTTCCTCGGAGAGCATAAGCAGCAGATTTTGAAATTCTTCCAAAATTCGAATTTGTAGCTTCATATCGATTTGGAAGATTAGTTTCGTTAATACAATCAGTCAAATCCTGTACAATCAAATTCCACACCTCATCTTCTGTATTTCTAGGCTTATCTACCTTATTCCATTCAATCGGTTCCGTATATATTGGAACACCTTGGTATAGTTGATTTAAACGATAGTAATAAAAAGCACGCAAAAATTTCACTTCCGCAAGCAACCGTGATTTTTTAACCTCCTCAGTTGGAGAAATATTGGTCAATCCATAGACTGCATCATTAGCTCGATGAATCCCCTCATAAAGATTCTGCCATTCGGAAGAAAATATTCCAGAGGACGCTGTTGCAGTACCATTCATTAAAACCGAATTATCTCTTCCCTGCAACGTAACATAAGTATCATATTCATACAGCATCTGTCCATTACGCAAGTTTTGATATACACCCGTTACACCTTGATCAGTTAGGTTGTCCGTTAACCACATATTATTGGTTAATACCTGTGTTTTTGGTACCGTGTCCAAGAGATCCTTATCGCAAGAAGATACCGATATTGCTGTCGCCAAGCTAGCAACAAGCATTAATTTTTTATTCCAAAATGTATATTTTATATTTTTATTTTTCATGATCAGTCTATTTTTAGAATCCAAAATTTAAACCCAATGCATACTGCTTCATTGTTGGGTATTCAGCACCTGCTCCCACTTCAGGATCTAATCCAGGGAAATTGGTAAACATCAACAAATTCTCTCCAGAAAAGAATATTCTTAAATTTCTAACCTTAAATTTCTCCGTGAGCTTCTTATCAAACGTATACCCGATTTGCAGATTTCTCAACTTAAAGAAATTCGATTCGTACAACCAATAATCACTAGACTGATTATTAATATTTTCTGCAGAGGTACCATATTTCAACCTTGGAAAATATCCATTTTGATTTGTACGCGGATCATCAGGATTATTTGGATTATAGAAGTAGTGATCGTCAGCAATTCGTGTCGTCACCTGATTTCCAGAAATCAAGACATTGTTATTATACCCATGATCATTCCAGTAATACTGCGCACCAGACTCTCCTGCCCAAATCATAGACATATCCAATCCCTTATACGAAAAGCCAAGACTAATACCGTAAATATATTTTGGATTGACAGAAGTACCGGTAAAATATTGATCCGCAGTATTTCCATATACACCATCTTGATTAAGATCCGAATAAATTAGATCTCCATAATATAGAGCAGTACTACCGTAAACATCACTGATTTTCTGACTCGAGTTTAAGAAGGAATAACCAGCAGCCTTCATCGCTTTTGCCCATTCATAGTCTCCCTCAGTACGAATCATTCCAGTCGTTGGACCTCCATGAATATTAACAGAACCATCCGCATTAAAATAAGAGCCATCCCCTTTATAGACTTTACGCAAATAAAATTCATTTAATTGACTTCCTTCAAGAATACGGTTGAGCCCCCCGCTAGAAACATCTCCTAAGTTTGTTTGCCAAGTCATTTTTCCTGTACCATCATCAACAAATCCTTCTTTCAACTGACCTTCAAATTTGATTACCTTATTCTTATTATAAGAAAAATTACCCCCTATATTATATCTGAAATCTCCAATCTGATCACGCCAATTTAAATTAAACTCAACACCTGTATTACGCATTGCAGCTTGATTAAAAAAAGGAGGAGTCGTCGTACCCGCAGTAATTGGAACCTCTGCAGCACGAATAATATTAGACGTCTTACGGTCATACACATTTAATTCTACAGATGCACGGCGTTTTAAGGTCGCAAATTCTAATCCGATCTCTTTGTTTTCAGCTTCCTCCCACTGCAATAAATCATTGCCAAAACGAGACAACTGCAAACCATTCATTTGTGTACCATTGAAAGAGTAACCAACCAGTCCGTAGACACCGTGCCAACCGTATACATTAAGACCATCTCCCCCATCATTCCCCAATTTACCCCATGATCCACGAATTTTCACATCCTGTATGTAAGGATTCACAGCAGCCATAAAAGATTCTTTTGACAGCATATAACCCAAAGAAAAAGAAGGAAAAGTTCCATATTTTCGATTACGGCCAAACTTCGAAGCACCGTCTCTACGAAGACTAAACTCAGCCAAATATTTAGAGTCATAATCATAGTTCACACGACCAAAGAAGGAACGCATAGAATTATCTGATTCATCTCCTCCGATAGATGACATTTCAGTTCCTGTACCAATATTAGTAATGGTTTCATCAATCAAACCTTTCTTAGAAGCACTGAATCCCGAATCATTATAATAAAATTCGTTATGTCCAATTAACGCACCGATTGTATGCTTGCCTATTTCCGTATTATAGCGCAAAACATTATCAAAAGATTTTCTATAAATTTTCCCATAGGATTGACTTGTTGTCAGCTGTGAAGGCACAGTTGGAGTAACCACCATATTCAGGGTAGAGAAATCATATCGAGCTGAAGGATTTTGATATCCGGTAATCTCATCAAAACGCGACTGATAATTAAATTTGGTTTCAAATGTTAAACCTTTCCAAAGTTTAAGATTAGCGAAAAATGTAGAATTCAATCGAGTTCGCTCATTACTCCCTTTATAATCATACAGATACAACAAAACATTATTTAATTGTGAAGACTCTCCTGAACTTAAAACGGCTCCCCCAAACTTGTCTTCATACTTGGGGTAGATACCCGGAGTTGTTTGACGCAAAAAATTGTAAAGATTAGCATCAGAAGCCAATGAACGATGTTCATTAACAACGAACGTTTGTGTTCCTACAGTCAAGAAATCGGTTACATCAGTTTCCAAGTTAACACGTCCTTCGTAACGCTTCATTCCTGTATTGTACATGATACCGGGATTATCTTGAATTCTTCCAGATAAATTAAAACGAATTTTCTCACTTCCTCCCAATACACTCACATTATGATTCTTCAACCAGCCATCTTCATAGATCCAGTCCCCCCAATTGGTATTAGGATAAGCAACATAATTAGGTAAACCAGAAGGAGCTAAACCATTTGGGTCCGCATTGGCGGCAGTCCATGTATCAATTGCAGACTGTGTATACTGTCCAGTAGTACCAATATTTGCAGCTGCTTCATTAAATAAATTCATGTGACGCACATAATCATTAACAAATACAGGCTTAGCACTGGGTGAGGTCCTTGAAAATAATCCCGAATAATTGATCTGCGGGCCTTGTCCAGCTTTACCTTTTTTAGTTGTTATCAAGATAACCCCATTTGCAGCACGTGCACCATATATTGCTGCAGATGATGCATCCTTCAAAACAGAAATATTTTCAATATCTTCGGGATTTACCGCATCCATTACACCTTGTATCCCATCAATGATAACTAGTGCGTCATTATTATTCATAGTTCCTACCCCGCGTACTCGAATAGTAGCACCATCACTTCCCGGTTTGCCATTTCCTACTTTTACCTGAACTCCTGCTGCTAAACCCGAGAGTGCAGAGGAAACATTAGTAACTGCACGATTTTCCAGTTGTTTAGCATCAATAGTTGATATGGATCCCAGTAATTTAGCCTTTTTCTGCGTTCCATAACCCACGACGACAACTTCATCAATAGCAGCATTTCCGTCCGCTAAAGTGATTGTAATAGCGGTTTTTCCATCGACAGAAACTTCTTGATTTTGGTAGCCTACATTAGAAATGATCAACGTTGCATTACTCGGGACAGAAATCGAAAAATTTCCAGATTTGTTAGTCGAAGTCGCTACTGTTCCTCCTTTTTCTTTGATCGTTACGCCAGATAATGCCCCACCTTGACTATCCGTTATTCGTCCAGACACAGAAATCTTTTGCTGAGCCATAGTCGTGCCTACCGTAAATAACATCATAGCCGATACCCCGACTGTGTAAAACTTTGCCATACTTTTGGATTTAGTTTATATATTAATTAATTGGTTTATGCCTCAAATTTGAAGCATAATCACAATAATAGAGGGTGATTTTTATAAATTTTTAGGGGTAAAATCTTAAATTTGACCTATAAACCAGCCAAAATGAATAATCAGCTAAATCTACTACGATGTTTTTTAACCTTGGGATTCTTGATTGCTCATTGCTATGCACAGGATTTTCGATTTGAACAATTAAGTCAGGAGAATATTCTTGACAAACAACCGGTTCTCTCTATTGCACAAGATCAAAAAGGTAGGCTTTGGTTTGGAGGAGCGGACAATCTTTTTGTTTATGATTCAAAAAATGTCTCCAATTTACGGAGATCTGACACCACACTAAATGATATTGAGTATATTATTAAAATTGGAATTAACGCAAAAAATGATCTTTTTATTGCTACCTCAACCCATTTACATCTATATGATATTAATCGACACAGATATATACAAAAAAACAGTAAACCCTTTAAAGAAAAGATAACCGTTCTAGACATTCAAACGCTATCTGGGCAGACTTTTCTTTGTGCTAAAGATGGGCTTTATCGTGCCAGCCCCACAGCATCTTCTTACAAACTTGAATTATTATTAGCCCGAGATAAAGTTCACACCATTACACAAATAAGTAGTGATACGTACATCATTGCAAGTCTACAGGGCATTGAAATGATACAATACAAGAATAAAAAGCTTTCTATTATATCCAACTTACAGCTGCCGATTCCATTACAAGAAGAACGTATTATAAGTTCGCTATTATATGACAAAGACAACTTATGGGTAGCAACTAAACTTCACGGTATTTATCGATATGAATTTAAGAATAAGACTTGGGTCAACCTTCATATAGGAAATAGCAATTTACTGAGTAATAATGTCCGTAAAATCATTAAAAACCCGCAAGGAAATATTTTAATCGGTACACTCAAGGGGTTATCTGTATTTGAAAAAGAAAATTATTTTAACAATTATCAACATACTACCTTCAACTATTCGCTATCACAAAACTCCATCTACGATATTTTTGTAGATAATCAAAAAATTGTCTGGTTAGGCACCTATTTTGGAGGAATAAATGCCATATACCCAAACGTTCTACCTCTTACTATATATGCTACGCGATCAAATAATTTGCATCGTTTAAATAGTGACATAACAAGCAGTTTTGCACAGACAAAAGAGAAGTATTGGATTGGGACAGAGGAAAATGGAATTAATATCATCAACAAAGCAAGCGGAAATAGCATTTCAGTTCCGCATCTAACAAAATCTAATCTCATCAAAGACCTTTACGTCCGAGAAAACAAGATTTATGCTGCTCAGTACGCCGGCGGATATAATGTCATTGATATCCATAGTCATAAAACGAATCATTATTATCTAGATAAAGACTCTTTCGATGTTAAGAATAATATTTTCGCTATTTATGTCGATCCATCTAAAAAAATCTATTTAGGAACAAATAGTGGATTATTTACTGTCGAAAACAATCAGATTCCTGTTCGAGTTGAAGAGATAAGAAGCAGAGAAGTTACAGACATTCAAGAAGACAGCAAATCTCAAATATATCTTTTACAAGAAAGTAAATTATATGTAAAAAATCAAACCGCTATCTTTAAAGTTATTCCAGAACTAAAGTCGCATTCAATAAAAGGTTTTTTCATCGATCCCTTGGATCAACTTTGGTTTACCACTGACAGTGCACTTTATAGTCTGCAAAAAAATGGTGAAGCAACCTTTCACGTCAAGTTCAATAAAAATAATCTCGGTTGGCCCATCATGATCGACAATATGCTCTGGATCACGAGTGAAAATGGCTTAATTTTCTTTAACCCTAAAACGAAGTACACGAATATTTTAAATCAAAATGATGGTTTACCCGTTAAAAATTTGCAAAGTGCAAAACTGTTCCATGGTGAAGAAGGAAAATTATTCTTGACGACTCTAAATGGGTTAGTATCCATAGATACTAAAAAAATAGCCTTCAATCATATTTTACCTACAGTTTTATTAAGAAATATCTATATAAATGAAAGTACACTGCCATTCGACCGAATTCATGCTACAGCAACGAACAATCATTATCAAATAAGATTACAACACCATGAAAACTATTTAACAATCGATTTTTCAAGCTCTAATTTCATCAAGCCACTAAAAAACAAATACAGATACAAGTTAGATGGGATTGACAAAGATTGGATAGAGACCAATTCAGCAAACATTAAATACACCAATATACCCGAAGGAAGACATAAATTAACCATATTTTCTTGCAACAACGATATGATTTGGAGCAAAACTCCTCTAATCTTAGATATTACGGTACTTCCTCCATTTTGGCGCACCTGGTGGGCATATCTTTTTTATGCACTATCATTTGCTTTAGCCATTCATTTCATAATAAAATTCATTGTGGAACGTGAAATTTTAATTAATTCAGAAAAAGAACACGAAAATAAAATTAACTTTTTCACTCAAATTTCACACGAAATTAGAACACCACTTACCTTAATCACAGCTCCGCTTGATGAATTAATAACAGAAGTGGCCAATCTTCCAACTACACAATTTAAATTAATACGCATCAAAAAAAATGCAAACAAACTTCTAACTGTAGTAAATGAATTATTGGACTTTAAAAAATTTGATGATCATAAACAAGAACTCAAATTGACATCAATTTCATTCAGAGAATATATCGAAGATACTTTTTATCTATTTAATGATTTTGCCCAAACAAAAAATTTAAACTATTATATTAAACACATAGATCCCATCGGCATCCAGTCAATTGATACCATACAATTTGATAAAGTGATGTTCAACCTACTGTCCAATGCTATTAAATATACCCCTGAAAATGGCACTGTCTACTTAGAAGTTATTCAAGATGAAAAAAGAATCACCATTCAGATTGTTGATAATGGCATCGGAATTACATCAACCAACCAATTTAAAATATTCGAAGAATATTATAGAGAAGATCAAGTAAATGATACTATCGGCACTGGTATAGGATTAGCCCTAACTAAAAAAATAATCGAACAACATGGTGGAGAAATTCATTGTCAATCCAAGCACGAGCAACAAGAAAATTGGACTATTTTTACCGTGCACTTGCCGAAAACATCAAATCTTGATTACAGTGAGACTGACAATTCCGTTCAAAGCATTTCTCCATTATCCGCTTTCCCCGCTATTGCAGAAGTAGGATTACAAACGACAATCCTCATTGTTGAAGATAATAAAGAGCTATTAGAAATAATTGCCAATATTTTTAAAGATAATTTCAATATTATTCTTGCTCATAATGGCGAGGAGGCATTAAAAAAAGCGGAAAAAATAGTACCTGATCTAATTATTTCTGACTTCATGATGCCCAATATGAATGGAATAGAGTTATGCAGAGCTATCAAGAACAGTATCATTACAAGCCATATTCCATTTATTTTATTAACCGCTTTAACAGACCATCAATTACAAACTGAGACTTTACAAAGTGGTGCAAACATTTATTTAACAAAACCATTTGATAACAGTCAACTCTTTTATTCTGTACAAAATCTCTTAAATATAAGTAAAAAGCGAAGCCAGAACTTTCAAATAAAAGCGACCATTAGTGATAACGAACAAGACAACAAATTCATTCAATCCTTAAACAGGCTTATCGAACATCACCTACTATCAGATTCATTTGACGTCAATTTTATTTCTCGTGCTATGGGAATGAGTGCTCCAGTACTTTACCGTAAATTAAATGCCATTACAAACCTTTCTCTTAATAACTATGTTAAAAACTATAGACTAAATAAAGCAAAAGATCTATTGCTTTCTGCTCTCAATATAAGTGAAGTAGCTTATGCTGTGGGATTTTCAGACAGAAAATACTTT
This sequence comes from Sphingobacterium sp. PCS056, assembly GCF_023273895.1. Lineage (NCBI taxonomy): Bacteria > Pseudomonadati > Bacteroidota > Sphingobacteriia > Sphingobacteriales > Sphingobacteriaceae > Sphingobacterium > Sphingobacterium sp. PCS056. The sequence continues at coordinate 728,124 of NZ_CP096883.1, forward strand.
AGTAAAGAATTTAAAAAACTCTTTGGACAAAATCCTTCTGAATTTATTATTAAAGAACAGCGTGATTCAAATGAATAATAACGTGTTAGTAGTTAGCATGCTAAATTGTTTATGTATTAATTGTACAACATAGTAATAATGGGGCAATAGTAGGATTACTTTTTGCCTTCGGCTAGTACTTTGTTAGCAAACTTGAATCCCTATTTCCAAACAAGTGATCGCTTGTTGATCAATGGAACCGTTATTTCCAAAAAAGCTGTCCTGAGTTGATAAACTTAAATTACTATTTCCAAAAAACTGATCCTGTGTTTAGAAATAGTAGTCACTTGTTCCCAGCAATGTACTCCTTAATCCATAAAGTGTTCAATCCTTTTAAATCATCGATTATTTATTTTCAAAAAGGTGATGGTTCTTATGAACAATGGAACACAGTTTTAGAAAACGTGATTTTCTTTTTAAAAGATTGGATTCCTTTGCCAGAGGATAGATTCCTTTTTTGAAAATAGGAACTACTCTTAGTCAAAGAGCGATTGCTCAGAGCCAAAAAGTAGTTGCAGAAAGGTTCACATGAACTCCTAAAACGGATAATTTAAGCTTTAAAAAGTGTTTTTACACAACAGTCCCATATAGTGAAGCTATACTTGATTAAGGTTGCAATATGGTTGTTCCACCAACTATATCCATTCTTACCGTATAGTCTACTTATCCTAGAGCTCCAAAAAATTCAATTTTACAATCAGCTCGATCATGATCGCTTGGCATATAGAATTGCAACTCACATTGTCCAAAATAATAAAGAACTGTTAGAGAAGTAAAAAATGTCATTTAGCGATCTCCTGAATAATAGCATTTCCCTCTAGAAGTCTTTTGTATCTAATCAATGCTTCAACATAGTAATAATCAGCATACGTCAATGGTACATCTATTTCAGAATTCAAAGGTAGTGCCCCTACACTATGTTTTAATAAATAACCGCCATTCTTTCCATACTCGGCCTTATAAGGAGCCTTAGATAAATTTGTGAGCATGGTCTCCGCCTTAGTAAGATAAAGCGTCGACTCCTTACCTACTGTATATTGCGCCAATTCGAGTAAAGCAGATGCATACAATGCCGCTGCTGAAACATCACGTAGATCTTTCTTAGCATACATTTTACTAGATTGATCAATCTTATCCTTATCAAAATCCCAATAAGGAATTAAATCTTGCGGTAAATTGGGATGATTAAAAATATACTTTGCAATATGTCGAGCCTGATTTAAAAATTCCTTCTTCTTGGTCTCGCGATACATCATGGTATAACCATAGAGTGCCCAACCTTGTCCTCTAGACCATGCAGATTCGTCAAAGGCACCCTGATGTGTTTTTTTGGCAATAACTTTACCCGTGTTCACATCATAATCAATAACATGATATGAGCTATAATCTTTTCTAAAATGGTTTCTCAATGTTGTCTCGGCATGTATTACCGCCAAATCATAATACCATTTATTTCCAGTCATTTTTGAAACCTGCGTCAAAAATTCCAAATTCATCATATTATCAATGATGACAGGATAATGCCAAGGCTTGTGATCCCAAGACCGAATAGTCTTTGTTGTCTCATTGAAACGAGAAGCGAGCGAAGCTGCGCCAGTAACTAACACATCTTTATATTTCACGGAATCACCTGTTAGACGTAAGCCATTTCCAAAACTGCAAAACAACATAAAACCTAGATCATGTGTCCCTTTATTATATTTTTCTTTCTCCAAATAAGGTAACTTCTCTTCCACCTTTTGTAATAACCCTCGATCTTGAGTTCCTTCATATAAGTACCACAGTGTTCCTGGATAGAATCCAGAACACCACCAGCTCGATGATGAAAAGACTTCTTTATTATTTTCAAAAGTTTTAGGAAATTTTTCGTCTGGGGTCTCATTTGCCAAGACTTTAATTTGTTGAGCGGCATCATTCAAATTCTGCTGGATAAACTCTTTCGATAATTTCAGATCGCTGGACTGGCCTTGCACAGTACATATTCCTAAAGCAGAACATAATACCATGAGAATCTGTTTTTTCATTTTCATCATAATTGCTATCGTCTTAATTTGCTACTATTTTATACATCACTTGATTCTTTAATTCCTTACTATTTATTGCAACATTTATTTTATAAGCGTTTCTCCCCACACTTTTAGCAATCGTGGATCTTCTATGTTTTTTGTTTCTGAAGAAAAATGAACCGTTCCCCTTTCGAAATATATAAATCCATTTTTCCATTATACGATGTCTGAAGCACGATAAATAATACATAAGGTTGGAATAAAAATAATATATGAACTTCTCACAACTTGGGCTCAATTGGACTCTAAAGTGTACTTTTTTTAGTAGACACACAAGGGAAACTTACGAAATCGTTTGAGAAGGGAAGGCATAAAAAAGGGTTATACTGGCTTTTTAAAACCAATATAACCCTTTTTTATGAGTTAAATACGGAATATAAATTCCGATAAAGTATAATTACAATATTTCAGTCTAATACTGTCCTGTACTTAAAAGAACCAGTGTACAAGCATTTTCAGTATCAATACCTAACTTATTAGCAAGTGCCGCTAATTCGGGATTTTCAGCACCAGGATTAAAGATAATTCGCTTTGGCTTTGTTGCCAATATGTAATCCATATAGCCCTTCTGATTTGCTTCGCCGACATACATCGTGATCGTATCAATATCCGAATGAATTGGTCCCATTGACTCTATTGCAACACCTGCAACTTCCCCCTTCTTAAGACCTACATTCACAATATCATGTCCATATTGCTTCAATTTATGAGCAGCTTTATACGAATACCTTTCTGGATTAGTACTCGCTCCTATTATTAGCGTTTTTTTCATAACTCCTTAATTAAACATCATCAGCCACATTACCAGCATCATTATAAACACCCTTCCTCAAAATAGGCATACCTAAAATTTTATACAATTCATCCAATTTAACTAAACTTCCATTAGTCATATTCGATAACAGTACAATCGTGACATTATTTTTAAGATCCCTCACATACAGATTGCGAAATCCGTGCCACCATCCGGTATGATAGATTATTACATCATTATTTCTATGAAAAGTACGCCATCCCAATCCATATCCAAATATTCCATTTTTAGATTTCGCACGGTCGACATAAGCAGAGTCTAATGTTTCTTTCTTTAATAATCTACCTTCATTCAAAGCTAAATCTAATTTATATAGATCCCTTACCGTACTATAAATTCCCTTATCTCCCAGAGGCCCATCTTGAAAATTTTGAACAACAGATCTTCTCCATACTTTATCGTGACCGATAACATCTGTAGGAATTTTTTCATAAATAGCCTTTGACAATGCTGCCGTATTTGTCATGCCTGCCGGATTAAAAACATTTTCCTTCATCCATTCCGCATAACTTTGATTAGTTACCTTTTCAATAATGGCACCTAACACCATGAAATTCGAGTTGTTATAAAAGAATTTACCATCTGGTTTTCCATATCGATTCGGCTTAAATTCTATCAGCATATTCATGACATCTTGATTGGTCATGCCCTTCTTCTTTTCCTTCCAATGCTGCTCCGAAAAATAAACATAATTTGGCAATCCAGATCGGTGAGACAACAATTGTTTAATTGTGATATCTGGATAAGGAAAATTCGGATAAAAATCATTAATGGTTTGATCCAATTTCAATTTCCCCTCCTCGACCAATTTCAAAATACCTATACCTGTGAGGGGTTTTGAAACAGAAGCCAATTCGAATTTTGAATCAATTTTCAAACTATCTTTTAAAAGATAATTGGCCCAACCAAATGAATTTTGATATAAAATCTTTCCATTTCTTGCAATCAGCACATTACCATTAAATCCTGATCTTTTATGCAGATTTTGCATAAATGCCTCAACTTTCGGATCTGCTTCAGATGGATGGTATATGAGTTTTAGACTATCAGTTTTAGCCTGTTCAACTAATGCCTTTTTTTGTTTTTCTTCTTTCGAACTACATGATACTGTTGCTATGATAAGAACAGCAACTAGACTTTTTAATATATATAACTTCACTATTTAACGGATTCTATTTCTTTTCTAATGTATAAATGCTAAAATGCTGATTTTAGTACTAAAAAAAGAAAAAAACAATAAAAAAAGGTCACTTTATATAAAGTGACCTTTTCAATATAAGTATTCGAAGTAAGATTATGCTAATAATCTTACTGGATTTTCTAATAATGCTTTTAACGTTTGTAAGAATTGAGCACCTGTAGCACCATCCACTACACGGTGGTCACAACCTAAAGTCAACTTCATCACATTTCCAGGAACAACCGCACCATTCTTAACAACTGGTACTTGTTGAATTGCACCAACAGATAGGATTGCACCATCAGGAGAGTTGATAATTGATGTAAATTCATCAATACCAAACATACCCAAATTAGAAACTGTAAATGTTGAACCTTCCCAATCTGCTGGAGTTAATTTTTTAGTTTTAGCTTTTTGAGCGAAATCTTTAACTTCTGCAGAAATGTGAGATAATGATTTTCCATCGGCAAAACTTACAACAGGAACTAATAAGCCATCTTCAACAGCCATTGCGACACCAATATTTGTATGTTCATTAAAACGAATCTTATCACCTTTCCATGAAGAATTTACGGCAGGGTGTTTTTTCAAGGCAACTGCAACTGCTTTTACAACGATATCATTGAAAGAAACTTTTACTGGAGCCACTTCATTGATTTGTGTACGAGCAATCATTGCATTTTCCATATCAATACTAACCGTCAAGTAAAAATGTGGAGCAGTAAATAAGCTTTCACCTAAGCGACGCGCAATAGTTTTACGCATTTGAGAAACAGCAACTTCTGTATATCTTTCTTCACCTACAAAAGTTGGTAAAGTGATCGCTTTTGTTTCGGTAGCTACTGGAGCAGACGCAGCAGGAGCAGATTTAGCAGCTGGAACGTAAGATTCAACATCTTTTTTAACAATACGACCACCATCAGCAGATCCTTTAATCTCACTCAGATTGATCCCTTTATCTTTAGCAATTTTACGGGCTAAAGGAGATGCTTTCACTCGAGAATCATCAGCTACATCAGTAGATTTATTTTCAGTAGTTACAGGAGCCTCTTCTTTGGATTCTTCTTTTTTTACTTCTGCAGGAGCAGCTTGAGATGCAGACGCTGGCTTTTGATTTAACAATGGTGTTACATCTGTTCCAGCAGGACCTACAATAGCAATGATATCATTTACTTTAGCAGCTTCACCTGCTTCAAGACCTACATACAACAATGTACCGTCAGCATAAGCTGTCACTTCCATTGTCGCCTTATCAGTCTCTACATCAGCAATAGAATCATCAGATTTGATCGTGTCACCAACTTTAAAATTCCACTGTGCAATCACACCTTCAGTCATCGTATCACTCAACAAAGGCATAGTAATTACGGTAACACCTAAAGATTCCGGAGTCACATTAGATTGTGGAGCTGCTTCAGTTTCAGATGAATTAGAAGTTTCTACTTCCTTTTTCTCTGTTACTTCTTCAGTCTGAGGAGCATCACTTAATAATGCTTGAAAATCTTCTCCTGGTTCTCCAAGAATAGCGATAATAGCATCAATCGCAACTGCTTCACCTTCTTTTGGACCAATATATAAAAGCGTTCCTTCTTGGTATGATTCAAAATCCATCGTTGCTTTATCAGTTTCGATTTCAGCAACTAAATCACCAGAGTTAACTTTATCACCAACTTGTTTGTGCCATTTTGCGATAACCCCTTCGGTCATGGTATCGCTCATTTTCGGCATTCTAACTACTTCAGCCATTGTATTTTATTTATCTAGTTAAAGTAACTTATATTAATCTAATATAAATGGATAATCCTCTTGAACGTACACATCTTTGTACAATTCATCAGCTGTAGGGAAAGGAGATTCTTCCGCAAATTTTACAGACTCATCTACAATACTTTTCACTTCAGCATCCACTTCAGCAAACCAAGCTTCATCAGCATAATTGTTTTCAACAATAGCATGCTTTGTCGCTAATAATGGATCACGCCCTTTATATTCTTCTAGTTCTTCTTTCGTACGGTATTTCGCAGGATCGGACATAGAGTGTCCTTTGTAACGGTATGTACGTATTTCTAAGAAAGTAGGTCCTTCACCAGCACGAGCACGTTGAACAGCTTCGTCCATTGCGTTGTGTACCGCTACTACATCCATACCATCTACTGGAGCACAAGGCATATCAAAACCTAAGCCCATTTTATAAATATCTTGCATATTGGTTGTACGTTGTACAGAAGTACCCATTGCGTAACCATTGTTTTCACAAACAAAAATTACTGGTAATTTCCACAACATGGCCATGTTCAAAGTTTCATTGAAAGCACCTTGACGAACAGCACCATCACCCATGTAACATACGTTAACATTATTTGTGCCCAAATATTTCTCAGCAAATGCGATACCAGCTCCTAACGGAATCTGACCACCGACAATACCATGGCCTCCCATCATCTTATGTTCTTTCGAAAAAAAGTGCATAGATCCACCTTTTCCTTTTGAACAACCTGTTGCTTTTCCAAACATCTCAGCCATACATTCATTTGCAGACACTCCTTTTGCTAAAGCATGTGCGTGATCACGGTAGGCTGTAATTAAAGAATCTTCAGGTTTAATTACAGACATGGTACCTGCTACTACTGCCTCTTGTCCAATGTACAAGTGACAGAAACCACGGATTTTTTGCTGTCCATAAAGTTGACCTGTTTTCTCTTCAAACTTACGCATAAGTAGCATAGATCTATACCACTCTAAATATGTCTCTTTTGTTATAGGTGTTGAACTCATTTCAAAGTTTTGAATTTCTTACTAATCTTGACTACAAATCTAATCAATTTGGGTGATATTTTGGTCAGAAAATCAAATTTTCTTCTCGTTTTAGACAGTTCTAAGACATTTGATTTAAACCACATAACAGGAAAGGCAAATAAATGACTGGCTTAATTTAGTAAATTAAAAAAAGAACAAACAAAAAAGCCAAAAGACATAATAATCTTTTGGCTTTTACTATTTTTTAACAAATTTGATTTTAGCTCAATTCAGCAATCAAAGTTGATTCATCAATTTTTCTTTGATCACCTGTTTGCATATCTTTTAATGAAAGCTGTCCAGAATAAACCTCCTCATCACCGATTAACAAAACATATGGAATCCCTTTACTGTCCGCGTAACTCATTTGTTTTTTCAATTTTGCGGCTGTTGGATAAAGTTCCACAGCAACATTTGCTTGACGTAAGCGATTTAAAAGTGGCAATGTAAAGGACTCGGTCTCTTTATCAAAATTCACAATCAACAGTTTGGTATAATCTCCTTTAGCCTCTGGATAAAGATTCAACTCTTCTAGAACATCATAGATGCGATCGGCACCAAAAGACACACCAACGCCTGTTAACCCTTTTAACCCAAACATACCTGTCAAATCATCGTAGCGTCCTCCGCCTCCGATACTTCCCATAGCTACTTCATTGGTCTTAACCTCAAAAATGCATCCAGTATAATAATTTAAACCACGAGCTAAGGTAATATCCACCTCTACAAACTGCTGTAAAACTTCATTTGAAGAATCCAACTTAGAAATATAATCAAAAGTTTCTTCTATTTCAGCTACGCCCTTCAATCCAATTTCCGAATTTGACAGTACATGTTTTAGCGCCGACAATTTCTCTTCATTTGATCCTTCCAATAAAATAATTGGGCGTAAAATTTCCAAATCAGTTGTTGTAAAACCACGTTCTAATAATTCCTTGTTGACTCCTTCTAAACCGATCTTATCCAATTTATCGATCGCAACTGTCATATCGACAATAAGTTCCGGCTTACCAATAATTTCTGCAATACCTGAAAGAATCTTACGATTGTTGATTTTAATCGTAAAATCTTTCAATCCCAAATTTTTCAGTGCTTCATGATAGATCAACATAAACTCAGCTTCATTGAGTAGACTGGCAGAGCCCACAACATCTACATCACATTGGTAAAATTCACGATAACGACCTCTTTGAGGACGATCTGCACGCCATACAGGTTGAATTTGAAAACGCTTGAAAGGTAAGGAAATATCATTTTGATGCATGACAACGTAACGAGCAAACGGTACAGTAAGGTCATAACGAAGTGCCTTTTCAGAAATATGAGAAATTAATTTAATGGAAGATTTAGATTTAAATAGATCATCAGGAGCTTTACTCAAATAATCTCCCGAATTCAAAATCTTAAAAATTAACTGATCCCCCTCATCACCGTACTTTCCAGTAAGTGTCTGTAAATTTTCAAAAGAAGGAGTTTGAATTTCACTGTAACCATATTTTATAAAAACACGTTTAAGCGTATTGAAAATATAATTACGTTTAAGCATTTCGGCTGGTGAAAAATCACGCGTGCCTTTTGCTAAAGAAGGTTTTACTGTTGCCATTTGGCAAAGTTAATATTTAAGAAGGATTTTTTGAGGCTTCTAAGAAAAAAGCTTAGTCAAGTTCCAAAATTTTCAAATATTCACAAGCTTTTTCAGCAGCAGATTTTTCGGCACTTTTCTTATTGAAATCTTGTCCCAACCCACATACCTCGCCTTGGACAATAGCCTCTACAGAAAACATTTTACTCGATTCTCCTGGTGGATTTTCAATTTGATTGAAAACAACCTCCTTGCCATTATGTTGACACCATTCGATCAATCGGCTTTTAAAATTTGTTTCCGTTTGTTCCAATAAATGAATATCAACATGTGGCTTAATAATGCGATTTAACAGAAAATTTTTAGTAAAAACATAACCTTTATCTAAATAAACAGCACCGATAAGTGCTTCAAAAGCATCTCCTAGCAGAGAGCCTTGTTTATTAGGAAAACTGATCATTCTGGCATCAAACTGAATCAGTTCATTGAATCCCAATTTTCGGGAAAGTTGATTAAGATGGACACGACTAACAATTTTAGATCTCATTTCAGTCAAAAAACCTTCGTCTTTATAGGGATACTTTTTGAAAAGTAATTCAGCAACAACTGAACCCAAAATTGCATCGCCCAAAAATTCCAATCTTTCATTGCTGTTTTTTGAACCTTCCTTAATCACAACAGCTACAGACTTATGCCTAAAAGCCATTTGATAAAGTCGTATGTTTCCAGGGACAAAACCTAACAGGTTCTTGAGCTTTCTAACATAAGCTTTGTCAGCAGAAAAATATAATTTATAAATCCTTGAAAAAGGCATCTTAGTCTAAAAATGGGACAACAGGTATAAAGCACCTGTTGTATCCCAATTATTTTAATAACTTAAATAAAGTAATATTAAGCTTTGTATTTTTTCACAACAATAGTTGCATTGTGACCACCAAAGCCAAAAGTATTACTCATTGCAGCATTTACAATACGCTTTTGAGCTTTATTAAATGTGAAATTTAATCTGTTGTCCAATTCTGGATCATCTGTAAAATGATTAATAGTAGGCGGTACTATATCATTTTGAACAGCTAAAATAGAAGCAATAGTTTCAATCGCGCCAGCTGCACCTAAAAGGTGTCCAGTCATTGATTTTGTAGAACTAATGTTCAATTTATAAGCATGCTCACCAAACAAATCCACAATAGCTTTAGTTTCACTAATATCCCCTACCGGAGTAGAAGTGCCATGCACATTGATATAATCAATATCTGTGAAATCTAGTTCCGCATCATTGACAGCCATTGTCATTGCAAGTTTAGCACCTAAACCCTCTGGATGTGAAGCTGTGATATGATGTGCATCAGCGCTCATACCTCCACCCCCAATTTCAGCATAAATTTTAGCACCACGCGCTAATGCGTGTTCTAAACTTTCTAATATGATCGCACCAGACCCTTCACCAGAAACAAAACCATCACGATCTTTATCAAAAGGACGCGAAGCTGTTTTAGGATCATCATTTCTAGTTGACAATGCATGCATCGCATTAAATCCACCGATTCCAGCTTCATTAATAGTCGCTTCAGATCCACCTGTAACAATCACATCAGCTTTACCCATACGAATATAGTTAAAAGCATCAATCATCGCATTGGTTGCCGAAGCACATGCAGAGACAGCAGAAAAATTAGGTCCACGAAGTCCGTGACGCATAGAAATATGTCCCGGAGCAATATCGACAAGCATCTTTGGAATAAAGAAAGGATTGAAACGCGGTGTTCCATCCCCTTTTGCAAAATTGACAACTTCATCTGTAAAAGTTGTCAATCCCCCAATTCCTGATCCCCAGATTACTCCGATACGATTTGTATCTAAATTTTCAAAAATTAAACCAGCATCCTTGATTGCTTCATCAGATGATGCAATAGCATACTGTACAAAAGGATCTACTTTGCGAGCTTCCTTTCGATCCATAAATTCATGTGGATCGAACCCCTTCACTTCACAAGCGAATTGGGTTTTAAATTTTGACGCATCAAAATGCGTAATGGGAGCAGCACCGCTTACACCATCTAGTAAACTATTCCAATATTCTGAAACGGTATTACCAATTGGTGTAAGTGCGCCTAATCCTGTTACTACTACTCTTTTAAGCTCCATTTATACGATTTGGCCCAATTAAATTAGTTAGTTAACGTTTTTTTCTAAATAAGTGATTGCTTGTCCCACTGTACCAATAGTTTCAGCTTGGTCATCAGGTATTGCAACGTTGAATTCTTTCTCAAATTCCATGATTAACTCTACAGTATCAAGTGAATCTGCACCTAAATCATTAGTGAAAGAAGCTTCTGGTGTTACCTCGTTTTCGTCTACACCTAATTTTTCAACGATAATTGCCTTTACTCTTGAAGCGATATCTGACATGATTTTATAGTTTAATTGTTTAATAAATCTGTGCAAAGAAAAATAAATTTCATCAAATATAAAAATCCAATTGATTTTTAGATTGTCAAATTATTTTCCAGGTAGGTACAGTCATACCCGTAACTCGCTATAAACTAACCTTCTTCAAGTATAACAATAATTCCTAATATGTACAAACAAGAAGTCAATTAATTCAAATTTTACATTAAATTCACAGCATTTGCATCATTTTTTTGTATTTTCGTCAAGAACACAAGCATAAATTTTCACTTTGAATAACAAAACGATACTAAAATGGGACCTAGAATTTGATGCCGAACTTGACTTCGTACTCATCGCCATATCATGTCCTTTAAAAGATTACCGTCTCTGTCATTTTATCAACAAGGTGACCTTACTCGATTTTGTAAGAGGTAAAGAAGATAAGTTTGATCATAATCAAAAATTAAAACAAAAATCTGCTGAAGAATTAGAATATCACATCATTGTCGATCATCATAAAAAATCGATACAGCACTTCACTACTTTTTGGTACATAAACACCAAATTTCAAACTGAGTATTATTTAATCAACAATAAAAGTATAGAGGGAAGCCTGCTAATACCCGAACATGCCAATTTTGATTATTTTATTCTCATCAAAAATTTTATTGATGAAGACGATTTAGATCGGATCATAAAAAACATAAACAAAATACCCGAAGTTGTGTTTGTAAAAGAAATATCACCAAAAATATTGAAATCCAAAGAAAATCTGATATTTTAGCAAACTATTTAATAGTGTACAAGATACACGCCTTAAATCTAAATTATCCTCGTTAGTAAAAACGAGTTTTATAATTTCAAAAAAATGAAATTATATAAAAATAAAAATACATAGTAATAAAAAAATTAGAATGGAAAAAGTTCAAAAAAGGACTAAAATTGTTGCAACATTAGGTCCTGCATCTGCTGACAAACAAGTGTTAACAAATATGATTGCCAAAGGTGTAGACGTTTGTCGTCTTAACTTTTCTCACGGGAGTCAAGAGGATCACCTAAAAGTTATTGAAACCATTAAAGAGATTAATGAAGAAACAAATTTCAATGTCGCTATTTTAGCCGATTTACAAGGTCCTAAGATCCGTATCGGAAAAATGAAAGAAGGTGGTGCTATCCTTGTAAATGGATCACAGGTTGAAATTACTACACATGAATTAATCGGTGATGAAGAGAAAATTTACATCACATACGATAATTTCCCAAATGATGTTGAAGCAAATGAAATCATCCTATTAGATGATGGAAAATTGCAATTACGTGTTATAAACACAAATCATAAAGATACTGTTACTTGTGAAGTTGTACATGGTGGTGTACTTACTTCCCGTAAAGGTGTTAATTTACCAAACACAAAAGTTTCAATCCCTTCTTTAACAGAAGAAGATTTAGATAATTTAAATTTCGCCCTTGATCATGGTGCAGATTGGATCGCTATGTCATTTGTGCGTTCAGCAGAAGACATCTACCAATGTAAAAAAATCATTGCTGAAAAAGGAAGTCATGCACAAGTAATTGCAAAAATTGAAAAGCCTGAGGCTATCGAAAATATTGATGCTATCATTGAAGCTACTGATGCAATCATGGTAGCACGTGGTGACTTAGGTGTTGAAATGCCAATGGAAGAAGTACCAGGACTACAAAAAATTATTGTTCAGAAATGTCGTGATTTATCAAAACCTGTTATCATTGCAACTCAGATGTTAGAAAGTATGATCACAACTCCTCGTGCTACACGTGCGGAAGTTAATGATGTGGCTAACTCGGTTATTGATGGTGCTGATGCAGTGATGCTAAGTGGCGAAACATCTGTAGGTGAATTTCCAGAGATCGTTATCGAAACAATGAGCAAAATCATTATCCACGTGGAACAAACATCTTATCCATATTATAATGAGAAAGTTAGTGAGATTAGTGATGGAACTAAAATTCCTGATGCAATTTGTGCATCTTCAGTATATTTAGCTAAGAAAACAGATGCAGCGGCAATTGCTGTCTTAACATCGTCGGGTGCTACTGCATTTGAAATCGCAAGTTACAGACCTAATGCAGACATTATGGTATTTACAGGAACTAAAAAATTGTTACGTCAATTGAGTTTATTATGGGGTGTTAAAACCTTCATATACGACAAATTTGATAGTACTGACGGTTCTATTCACGATGTCAACAAATTTATTGTGAAAAACAACTATATCGCTCCAGGTTCGATTGTAATCAACACAGCATCGACACCTTTAATCGAAAAAGGAAAAACGAATACCATTCGTGTTTCTCAATTGTAATCAAAACAATATAAAAGATAAAAAAGCTCTCCAATATGGAGCGCTTTTTTTTTGCAATATACCTCAATTCTCTCCAATTCAAAATCTTATTCTTCTCAATTCCAAATACAATTAACACTGACGATCCCAAATAGTCATCAAATTTATTCATGAAGTGAAAGTAACGTGATTTGAACCTCACTCGTATTCATGTACATCTTGGAAAATGTTATTCACACCTATGATATCCAATTTAATAGGCTAATAAGTAGTTACATAAAGCAGAGATTTTTCATTTTTATTTCAAATAATAAAAAATAAAATGATTTTATTGATAGCAATTTACAATTATCTCCTATTTATGACAATTATATTGATTGAAATAATTGTAAATAAAAATTATTATCATTAATCAACAAAAGCAGAACAAAACTTTCATAATCAATAATTTACAAAAAAAACAATTTAATGAGCTTGTTTACTGAAAGATATGCTATTAAGATCTTTCTCTCATAAAAATAACTAGCATCCATGAAAGCATCAAACACTTCCGAAAATTGGCGCTATATAATTCATAAAAAAAGCATAAATTTCACTATAATTAGATTTTGATATTGTTATTAGCTAATTGTAAGTACTGACTATCAATCAGTAACTACCTAAAAGTTCTCAATAATTAGAAAAAGCATTTTAGTAATTACACTTCCCAAAAAAAGCTCACTATGATTAATCATAACATTGACTTCAACAAAGCTAGCTTCAAAGAATTTGAAAATATACCACATTACGATATTGTACAATCTGCAAACGCTTTCCAAGAATTTATAGATTACATGAGCGATCATGATCAAATGAATTTTAGATTTATTACAGCAGGATGTGGTCCAATTGTTCAAGTCAAAACACCATTTATGAAGGTAGCAAAAGAGTGTATCAGCTTAGTGTCCAATGACTACCTCAATTTTACACAACATCCTAAAGTGAAACAGGCTGCGATTGACGGGATTATGAAGTATGGTACAGGAGCCGGAGCATCTCCGCTTATTGGAGGGCACCACGAGTACCATGTGCAACTCGAAGATCAATTATCTAGTTTTTTTAATAGACAACGGGGATCATCAATTGTATATACAACAGGATATTCTGCAAATGCAGCAACTCTACAATGTTTATTAAAGGCGGAGGATTGTGCAATTGTTGACATGGAAGTACATGCAAGTGTTTATGAAGGCTTATTACGTACTAATACTAAACGCTTTCCACATAACAGTATGATTCATTTGGAACGAGCATTGGTCGATGCAGAAAATAAATATAGAACCAAATTAGTGATAATAGATGGCGTATACTCTCAAAATGGGGATTTAGCAAAAATCGACGAAATATATCATTTGTGCGAAAAATATGGTGCTTATTTAATGGTAGATGATGCACATGGGATCGGTGTAATAGGAGAAAACGGAAGGGGCTGTATGGAAATGTACAATTTATTAGATAAAGTCCATATTATCTCCGGTACCTTAAGCAAAGCGTTTGGGCACATTGGAGGATTTATTATTTCATCTCCCGAGATCATCAATTATTTACGTCACCAATCCCGCCAACAAGTATTTTCGTCCACCTCCACTCCCGCATCCAATGGGCTTATACAGGCTATAAAACTAATCGATGAAGAACCAGAATGGCGTACAAAATTAGCTGAAAATATTTCATATTTTAAAAAAGGTCTATTATCTTTAAATCTAAACATTGGAACGTCACAGTCTGCAATAATTCCTATAAAAATCGGTGATCCACACAAAACATCTCAAGTTGCAAGAATGCTTTTAGCTGCTGGTGTATATGCAAATTGTATTGTCTATCCTGGTGTTTCAAAAAAAGATGCCCGAATAAGAACAAGCTTAATGGCAACCCATACTAGAGAAAATTTGGACCACGTATTAAATGTACTTGAACAAATTGCGAAAAAAATTAATCTTACAAAGACCACATAAAATCAATCATTAAAGAAAATGATATATTTAAATTAACTTTGAACCTAATGTTTAACCACATACACAACTACCATGGCTAGAAAAACGTATCAGGGGGAGAAAAACGACAAAAGTAGAACAATGAATAAGCTCATTCATTCTGTCGGCATTGTTTTAGAAAAAAAAGGATATACAGGCTTAACAATTGCTAATATCGCCAGTACAGCAGGTGTCGATAGGAAGTTAATCTCTGTATATTTTGGAAGCGTTGAAAACCTAATTGAAACGTACATCAAAGGAAAAGATTATTGGGTAGAAGCGACAGCTGCCGCAGAACAAACATTAGCAAATTCTAAAGATGACAGTACGCGTTATTTTCTAGAAAAACTGTTATTGGAACAAATTCACTATTTTGCATTAAATGACGAAATGCAAAAAGTTGTTCTGTGGCAGATTAGTGAAAAGTCAGATATTATGTCCCATGTGACACAATCGAGAGAAAAAATGAGTTCGCTCTTCTTTCCATATTCTGACAAGGAATTAGCAGGTAAAAATGTAGACCTCCGAGCAGTTTCAAGTTTACTTGTAGCAGGTATTTACTATTTAGTATTACATACAAAAATGACTGATAGTACTTTTTGCGAGATCGATCTTACAACCGAAGAAGGTATGAATCGTATTAAGGAGGCTGTTAAGTTTATTTTAAAACAGACTTATGAGGCGGAATAATAATGAGCATTAATTTACGACAATAAAGAATCTAGTAGTGAGTAAGCACCTTTGTTCAACATTATCAATATATATAACCAAAATATCCTATTACTATTAAAATATAGGTAATTCCCATTATCCCTTAAGAACTAAAACAAAACATCACCATTCATATTATTTTGGTGGTGAATGAGTGAGTATGATTTATCATATAGAATAATATCAAATATATGTTCCAAAAGAAAAAATCAGTTACTACTTTTCTTTGGTATCCATTCTATTTTTTAACGGAGAATCCATTCGATGGATCAGACTATCTTGTAAAAATTTGACACTATCTGTTAATCCTTTATTTTTCAACTGAGGAATACTGTTTCGTATTGAAAACTCTGAATGTTCAATAGAATTTGGTATCTTAATTGCAGAATTTTCATCAAGCTTTTTATATTTCAAATGGTAATGAACATTTGAATCTTGCGGAATCTTTAAAAAAGGTGCTTTCGAATGGAATTTACTGTTATTTGAATTAATCTTCCCTTTCAAGGTATCCTTAGACATAATTTGCGCTTGTGCTCGTGTTAAAAAAAAGCAAATAGAAAAACAAAACAAGGTTAATATCTTCTTCATATTTTTCAACTATAAAAAATGTTAATCTAAATTAACCAATAGCATTTTAAAATGAAACAATAAGCTTGTTAAACATTGTTAAATGCCGTTAAATCAAAGAAAGCATTCCTATATTTGTAACAAATGAAGAAAAGTAGCATCGTTTTGATTATTAGCTTGATGACCCTCGCCTTATTGGGCGTTGCGGCTATGCAATTCTATTTTATTAGAGAATCATACCGCCAAAAATCACAGCTTTTTGATGAATCTGTTAATGCGTCTCTAACAGCTGTTGCCGGCAAAATAGAGCGTAGAGAAGTTATTGACTTTGCGAAAGTACAGCAACAAACGAATATTAAAAAATACCAGTTTGAGCAAGAGAAGCAGCGACATCTAGCCGAGCAGCTGAAACTTCAAAGAGAGTTAGAAAATCTCAGATCTGAGCAATATGCTATTAAAGAAAAATTTAAAGAAGCAGAAGATCAATTGAAAGAAACTTTCCCAAGTGTTATTTCAATTGAGAATTCATTTTATGAAACCTACATCAATAGAAAGAATAAAGAGAATGTATTGAGTATTGATGTTATTAAATATAATAGTCCAGACCATGTCGTAAAAGAATATGTTGAAATTGGCGCTACCAAATTTTTACCTCGAGTAAACGCAAAAGATGATAGTGCCCGATTTGTTATTCCAACGATAGACCCTGTCCTAAAGCAAGCTATTGAATACAAAATAGCGACTTTACCCCCAAGATCTAATAAACAAATCTCAAAAAAAATAATTGAACTTGAAGATCAACTCGAAAACATGAGTGGTCAAAATTTAATTGGTAATGGGAAAAATGTATTTGATACCATTGCTGCCATTGGTGGTAAAAAAAGCGGTATTATAGAAGATGTAGCTATCGGTATGGAGTTATCAAAGCGTCCCTTTCGAGAGCGTCTAAATATCAATCTCATTCAAAATTTATTAAAAGAGGAATTATCTGAACGCGATATCCACTACCCTTTCAACATTGAGGTTCGAGATAGCAGTAATATTGTTTTCCGAATACAAACCATCGATAATATTATCAAACCCAATAAAATAACGCGCTATTCAACGGCCCTATTTAAAGGTGATATTGGCTCGCCTCCTGGAAGACTAAGCGTTTATTTCCCGAGAAAGAGTACAATTATTGTCGATAATATGAGTTATTTGCTACTCCCAACTCTAGCTTTACTTTTTCTTTTAATCGGCTGTTTTGCATATACCTTACTCATCATATTCAAACAAAAAAAGGTTTCAGAAATGAAAACTGATTTCATAAACAATATGACGCACGAATTTAAAACTCCTGTCGCTACGATCATGATAGCCAGTGAGTCTCTACGTGATCCCGAAATCATATCAGATGAGCGTCGAGTAAAGCGACTTGCCAATATCATATATGATGAGAATGTTAGATTAGGCAATCATATTGAACGAGTCTTAGATATAGCCCGTCTCGAAAAAGAGACTTTAAAACTAGAAAAAACGCCTATCCATATTAATGATCTATTATCAGCAGTGCTGGATAGTATGCAGCTGCAATTACAAAAAGTAGGTGGTAAATTTGAACATCATTTTGACGCAAAAAACGATGTTGTAGTAGGTGATGAACTTCATTTATCAAATGTATTTTTCAATTTGGTGGACAATGCCATTAAATACAGTAAAGATAATCCACACATAACTGTTAAAACTAAAAATACAAAAGACAGTATTCACATAACAATTATTGATAATGGGATCGGAATGGCAAAGGATCATCTCTTAAAAATATTTGATCAATTTTACCGCATTCCAACAGGAAATGTCCACAATGTGAAAGGCTTTGGGTTAGGACTTTCATATGTGTACGATATCATCAAAAGAATGAATGGCAAAATTCAAGTAAAAAGTGACAAAGACAAGGGAACACAATTTGACATCGTATTACCTATAAAAAATTAAATTTAAATCGATATTAATTTCGTATATTATCATCAATATTCGAACAAAACCATAAGAATATGCAGAAGATATTATTAGCAGAAGACGATCCAAACTTAGGAGACTTATTAAAAGATTATTTAGAGCTTAAGGGAAAATTTGATGTCACCTTATGCACTGATGGTGAAGAGGCCGTCAATCAATTTCGCAAAAGCACATATGATCTATGTATCTTAGACGTCATGATGCCCAAAAAAGATGGCTTTACAGTCGGTAAAGAAATCAGGAAAATAAATACGACAACCCCGATCATATTTGCTACCGCAAAAGGCATGATGGAAGATAAGACAGAAGCTTTTGAACTTGGCGGCGATGATTACATCACAAAACCATTTCGAGTAGAAGAATTACTCCTTCGCATAAATGCGTTGCTCAAACGTGTTATAAGAGAAAAAGATGATCAGGTTGTGAGCGATAAATTTGAAATTGGAGAATACTTCTTTGATTATACCAGTCAGCAAATAGCCCACAAAGGTGTGCAGCAGAAGCTATCGACAAAAGAAGCCGAATTATTAAGGTTACTTTGTTTAAAAAAGAATGATGTACTGACAAGAGAAGAAGCACTTTTAAAAATCTGGCATGATGACAATTATTTCACAGGGAGAAGTATGGACGTTTTCTTAAGTAAACTGAGAAAATATCTACGAGATGATCCAAAAGTTGAGATTGTTAACGTACATGGAAAAGGCTATAAATTATTGGTCAGCTAATATACATTTACTCCGAATAATAAAGAGATGTTAAAACATCTCTTTTTGTTTATCTTGCTACAATGAAAATATCAATAACAATTTTTTTTATCCTTTCTATCTTTTGCTACTCTCCATCTCTTTATGCGCAAAGAGATACTTTACAAAAAAATAATGAAGATTTTGACACCAGTAGGAATCAAATAAATTATAAACAATTAATAGTACCCGCTGCTTTAATGACTTATGGCATAATCTCCTTAAACAGCCCATACCTCAAAAATAAAGATCAACAGATAAATAATTCCATAAACAATGATCCATCAAAAACATTCAAATTTGATAATGTCAGTGTTTTTATTCCTTCAGCAGCTGTTTACGGTCTCAATTTCCTAGGTGTCCCAAGTAAACATAACTTCAAAGAACGTCTAGCCATTAGTGCGATCGCTCATGCCATCACCTTATCTACGGTATACACGATCAAACAGACCACTCCTACTTGGAGACCAGATCGTGCTGATCATGAATCATTCCCATCCGGACATACTGCTGTCGCATTTACGGGAGCCGAGATGTTATGGCAAGAGTATAAAGATCAATCCATTTGGTATGGTATCGCAGGATACACAATAGCTGCGGGTACAGGGTACCTCAGAATGTACAATCAGAAACATTGGTTTTCGGATGTCGCTATGGGAGCAGGTATTGGTATCATGGGAACAAAAATAGCATACTGGCTATTACCCCTATTTGATAAACATTTGCAATCAAGAAAGACAAGTTACTTAACCATGGCAACTCCATTTTACAATGGGAAACAACTTGGTGTATCTGCTAATTTTCAATTTTAAGCCTTGATTTATTGTCATTTTGATATAAAAGTTACAAAATATTTGTTTTTATAAAACTAATTCCGATATTTACAGCGCTTATAGAGAAAGGCAGAGGGAATAGACCCAATGAAGCCTTAGCAACCTGTCGATTGACAAGGTGCTACATTCTACCCCATCAAAAAGTGGGAATGATAAGCTAGACACAAATATATCTTGTGCCCTCCTCTCTAAAAGCAATCAAAAAATTTAGTAAATAGATTCAAGAATTTTTGATCGTTTTTTATTTCAAATAAAAAAAATCCATCTAATTTCTTGCTTCGTTAAGGTTGAACAAATAAAATAATTTTATATTTATGTTACTAACGAACAACTTAGGTTACCCACGTGTAGGTGCCTTCCGCGAGTTGAAAAAGGCCAATGAAGCATATTGGGCTAAAAAAATCAGCGCGCAAGAATTATTGCAGGCTGGACTGAAAATCCGTGAAGGCAACTGGAAAACTCAAAAAGATGCTGGCATCGATTTGATCCCTTCAAATGATTTTTCATTTTATGACCAAGTATTAGACTTGACTCTAACTGTAGGTGCTATTCCAGCACAATACCAATCACTCTTAAACAACGAAGATAAAGGATACAATTTGGACCTTTACTTTGCAATGGCGCGTGGTTTTCAACAAGATGGCGTTGATGTAACGGCAATGGAAATGACAAAATGGTTTGATACTAACTACCATTACATTGTTCCAGAATTCGTAAAAAATCAAGAATTCAAATTGACTTCAGAGAAATTCTTAAACGAATACAATGAAGCAAAATCTTTAGGTATCGAAACTAAGCCTGTATTAATCGGCCCAATCTCATACTTATTATTAGGTAAAGAAAAAGAATCTGGTTTCAATCGTATCGATCTAATCGATAAGTTGGTTCCCGTATATGAAGAAATCTTAGGCAAATTGGCTGCTGCTGGTGCAAAATATGTACAAATTGACGAGCCATTTTTAGCTTTAGATATCGATGATGCAACACGTGCTTTATACACCAGTGTATTTACTAAATTAGCTGCTGCTGCTCAAGACATCAAAATTATTGTAACGACTTATTTCGAGGCATTACGTGACAACGAAGAAACCGCTCTAAACTTACCAGTTTATGCTGTTCATGTTGATCTAGTAAGAGGTGAAAATCAACTCGACACTATATTAGCTAAAGTTCCTGCTTCATTAACACTTTCATTAGGTGTTGTTGAAGGACGTAACATTTGGAAAAATGATTACGAAAAATCTTTAGCACAAATCAAAAAAGCGGTTGATGCTCTAGGCAAAGACCGTGTATTAGTAGGACCTTCAAGTTCCTTATTACATGTACCTTTTGATTTAGACAATGAGGATAACGAAGAATCATTGCCTAAAGAAGTTAAAAATTGGTTAGCATTTGCTAAGCAAAAATTAGCAGAGGTAAAAGATCTAGCGATCTTAGCTGAAGGTGAAGTAGATGCAAAAACTGCGGAGCGTTTCGAAGCTAATAAAGCTGCAGCAGAAGATCGTCGTACATCTTCTTTAATTCACAAACCTGAAGTCAAAGAGCGTACTGCAAACATCACTGACGACGACGCAAAACGCACATCTTCATTCGCTGCTCGTAAAGAAGCACAGCAAGCTAAATTTAACCTTCCAGCATTCCCAACTACGACAATTGGTTCATTTCCACAAACAAAAGATGTCCGTAAATGGAGAGCTGATTTGAAAAAAGGTACCATTTCTCAAGAACAATATGACAAAGAAATCGCAGAGGAGACAGAAAGAACAATCCGTCTTCAAGAGCAATTAGATATCGATGTATTAGTTCATGGTGAATTCGAACGTAATGACATGGTTGAGTATTTCGGAGAGCAATTAGCGGGTTATGCCTTCACTAAGAATGGTTGGGTACAATCATATGGCTCACGTTGTGTAAAGCCTCCTGTTATTTATGGTGATGTTTACCGTCCTGCTGATATGACTGTTCGTTGGTCTTCATACGCCCAAACTTTGACTAACCGTCCGGTAAAAGGGATGTTAACAGGTCCAGTAACGATCTTACAATGGTCATTCGTACGTAACGATCAACCACGTTCTACCACAACTTATCAGATTGCATTAGCAATTTTGGATGAAGTACAAGCATTAGAAAAAGCAGGTATCAAAATTATTCAAATCGATGAACCAGCAATTCGTGAAGGTCTTCCGTTGCGTAAAGCCGATCATCAACAATATTTAGATTGGGCTGTGCGTTCATTCCGTGTTTCATCTTCTAATGTAGATGACGATACACAGATTCACACACATATGTGCTACTCTGAATTCAATGATATCATCGAAGATATCGCTGCAATGGACGCTGATGTAATTACCATCGAGACTTCTCGCTCACAAATGGAATTATTGGATGCATTTGCGGCTGACTTTAAATATCCAAACGATATTGGACCAGGTGTATATGACATCCACTCTCCTCGTGTACCGAGTACAGAAGAAATGGTTGAGTTATTGCGCAAAGCTAAAGCTGTAGTTCCTGCAGAACAACTTTGGGTGAATCCTGACTGTGGTTTAAAAACACGTGCTTGGCCAGAAACTAAAGCTGCTTTAGAAGCGATGGTTGAAGCTGCCAAAATCTTAAGAGCTGAATAAGTTTAGCGTTTTAGAATTATAAATATAAAAGATCCTGAAGTAAAATTACTTCGGGATCTTTTTTTACAAAAAAATAATACGCTCTATCTATTTCTTTAACACAGAAAGATTAATTTTACTGTAATCAAAAAAAGTGTATATCATGAAAATTTTAAGCTGGTTTTTCTGTTTGCTGTTTTTTTCATCTATCTATATCTATGCACAAGAAGGTTATCCGATCCCTCCTTTCAAATCTAACACCCTTTTTTATATTCAACATAGCGAAGGCCATAACACTTATGTATATGAAGCCAATATGATTGATAAACAGCATCTCAATGCCAACATTCCTATCAATAACTATCGAATTTTGTATGATAAAGGAGGACAAATTAAACCTTTAACGAGTATTCAACAAAAATTCGCATACGGAATCATTTCAAAAAATTTAGAGAACAATATAGTTGAGTTTGAGATTGTGTCTTATAAAAATCAACCGCTATATCTTAAGGTCGATAAAGCAGGTAAACCCTATGTAGAAACCACATTAAATGGACACAAATTTAATCTACATCGTATTTTTATCAAACAAAAGGAAGGAACGTCCGGTCTAGGGACACGAGTCGATTATCTCTTGTTTTACGGAATAGACCACAAAGGCAATAAAGTCCGAGAGAAATTAGTGCCGTAATTGATTTTTAGAAAGCAATCTCGTCACCTTATCATACTCAATGCTTTATTGCATCAGACTTTCTATTTTAATGAGTTTGTACCTCTTCAATGAAAAGAAGATAATACGTTTTATATGACGATGATGCATGATGATATTTAAAGCGTATACCCTTCTTTAATTCAATGGAAGGATATACGTCTAGTACTTTTTTTATTATAGTCACAATTTGTTGAATTTGTCCATACATTAGAACGTGCAACCTATCATTTCGTTATTTTTTGTTTACGTCCTATTTTCCGTTTTCCTTTAATTCGATCTTCAATATCTTTGATCGTGGCCAACATCTCAGTATCTACATTTTCCAATCTAACCAATTTTAATACTTTTAAGGCTTTTTTAACTTTTTTAAGTTTTTCCAATATGAGTACTCTTTTTAATAGAAATAATGAAGGTGAAACTCCAGGAATTGTTAGAGCAAACTCAATTGTTTTTTCAGCCTCTTCATATGCATTGGTATCAATCAAAGTCTGTATATAAGGTTGATAAATTTCCAAAGCATATAAATTATGTACTAACGCTTCTTGAAAATATTTCTTTGCTTGTTCAAAATCAAACAATTGTTCAGCATGAAGCCTCCCCATCAGGCATAGCGCCATCGTATTTGATTCGCCATAAGATAGGGCATATGACAAAGATTCTATCGTATTTTCCAGGTAATATGGATAATTATCCAATGCCTGTAACACATATTTATTCATAAAATATATTGCATCAATTCTCAAAAGATCCTGACATAAACGATGTTTATATCAGAAACAGTAATTAATAAAAGATCATCTTAAATACTTCGACTCCCGAAATATATCAGACATCATGAATTACTCGAACATTGTCGAGACCAAAATAAAGTCAAAAGAGGAGTAACTACGAGAAAAAAGTATTCTGAAGAATATCCCCAAGATCCTTCTTTTGGATTGAAGTCGGGTTATTTAATATAGCAAACATATTCTTCTATTTTTAATTGTGAATACCAAATTGATATGCAAATATTTAAAACAAAATTGAAATTTCAAAATAAATTTTTCAAGAAACTATTTAGGTACGCGTTTTACGATCAACAATAAATTATTTTCCAGTAACAAATAGCCATATTCATAAATAAAATAATAAGTCTGTCCTTTTACATTGGTGAAATTATGAGTATGATATTTTAAATCAAAGCCCTGCAACAACATCTTTTCCTTGCTTATTTTGAGCATCCCCTCCTCTCCCAGGAATTCTTGTAGAATACGTCTATTCTTACGTAATGTATGATTGATCTTTCTAATCAAGTTAGTGTGATCACTATTTTGCCTATAATTATAGCTATTGCGACAGGCATCATCACAAAATCTTTTATCAGACCTACCTATTAGTGTCTTTTTACATTCTAGACAACTTTTTAAATTAATTTCTTCTTCCATAAATCTCAAAATAAACGACAACAAACGTTTACAAACGACTATAGTCGACTACAAACGTTTAATCACCGACTAAAACTCGCTTTACGTTTCATCTTTGCTTCTGTTCCTCAAGAATAATTCGAAGGAAAGCAAGTATTTAAGTTAAACATTTTTACAAACATTTAAAAGTAAAGTTATGAGTACATTAAGAAACAAAGTCCAACTGATCGGTCATATAGGTGCTGATCCAATTATTAAGACAAGTACGAACGGAACAAAAGTTTCATCGATTCGATTAGCCACAAAAGATCTATTTAAAAACAAAAATGGAGATTGGGTAGACGAAACCCAATGGCATACATTAGTAGTATGGGGTAACATCAATAACATGATTGAAAAGCAGTGTCAGAAAGGAACTCAAATCCTAGCTGAAGGCAAAATTGTCTATCGCGAATATGAAGATAATAATGGTGATAAAAGACAGGTCACTGAAATTAAAGTGGGCAATATTGTGGTGATGAATAAATCCAGATCAGCTCAAGCTAGCAACACAATCATGGTAGAAGAAATCCTCGAAGAAGATTTACCATTTTAAAGAAATAAATAGTAGAAACAAACTTTTTAGTCTTAATAATTGTTCTTTATTAAAATTCAATATATTATGAAAAGAATATTTCCATTCACGTTGATCGTGTTAACTTGCCTTTCTTTATCCAGCTGTTCGGTCATTGAAGGCATTTTTAAAGCAGGAGTTTGGTCAGGTATAATCATCGTTGTTGTTGTTGTAGCTTTAGTAATATGGCTACTTGCTAAACTTTTTGGTGGCGGCAGTAAAAACTAACATAGATTACAAAATATGTCTAAAGGTATCTTTAGGCATATTTTGTAATATGATTATTAAACGACTAAACTTTTTCAAACTTTCCATACAATTTCCAGTAATACTTAATATCAGGTAAGGAAAACAAACTACTTTTCCAAGAATTAAGGATCAGCGATATCTGTTCCCCGTTTTGTTCATACTTTCCGATAAAAACTTCCTCTTTAGACAAGAACAGACCTAAATTATGGTGAAGAAGATGAAGAGATTCTATTTCAATACCTTCAAAAATTAATATACTCTGTTCTTTAACCTCCAATTCCAATGGAGCGGCAATCAATTCTGAAAATTCAATGGCTAAAAACTTATGCTTACTTTGAATAGGAAGTTGAAGTTGCTCTGCACCCTCTATCTGATTTAACAAGTCATTATTATTCATCATAACTTCTCGTGTCAGTAAAGGAATACTTGCTAATTTTTTTATGCCATTTGTTACAATCGCGGGTTCAAAATAATCGCTAAAATTTAAAATTTGATTGACGGAAAGATTCTCCTGAATTAAACTTTGGAGCGGAATGCCAAAATAATTGGCAATTACCATTACAGTTTCGATCTTAGGTTCAGCCCTTAATTCTTCATAAGACGAAATATTACCCCTACTTAGATTAAATAAATCAGCAAATGCCTGTTGACTCAATCCTCTTACCTTTCTTAATTTCTTTATATTATTACCAATATTTGTCATTATCAAAAAAATTAAATTTTTTTGCAAAATATTTTTGCAAAAAAAATTATCTTTATGCAAAGAATATATGCAATATATAAAAAACTAAATTATGTACTTCTCAAAAATTGAAAATTTTATTAGCAATATCGGATATGATATCTTTTATAAAGATGAAAAAGAAGGTGTTTTCATTATTCAAAATGAATTAGACGGCATTCACAATTTAATTGTAGGTATCGCTAATCCAATTTTAATTTTTGAACAATACTTATTTACTATTTCCAATGAAAGTATGGAATTGTTCAAATCACTACTGATTAAGAATAGGGATATGATCCATGGGGGTTTTGCTCTAACAGAAGATGGTAAAAAAGTAATTTTTAGATATACGCTGCAAATCAGCAATATTGATCAAAATGAATTTGATGCTGCAATCAATTCCTTAAGCTTATTAATAAGTGAGTACTACAATCAATTAATTAACTTCTCAAAATTATAGTAATGATGAATATTTTTAAAAGAATTTTTAGGATTGGTCAAGCGGAAATACACGCTGTGGTTGAAAAAATGGAAGACCCAATCAAAATGACGGAACAAGGTATCCGCGAAATGAAAGATGATTTAGAACAAGCTTTGGAGGCATATGCCAAAGTTAAAGCTTTAGCAATTCGTACTAAAAGCAATTTTGAGAAAAAACAAGAAGAATCAACTGTCTTCGAAGGAAAGGCTATTCTCTTATTGAAAAAAGCACAAAATGGAGAACTTTCAATTGATAAAGCTGAAAACTTAGCAAAAGAAGCTCTAGTATTAAAAAACCAATTCATAGCAGAAGCTACAGAATTAGAAAAACAAAGTATAATCCATCTTCAATCAGCAGATGAATTGCATAAAAATGTAGATATTCTCAAGTTTAACATTTCGAAATGGGAAAGCGAATTGGCGACCTTAAAAGCTCGTGTGAAAGTATCTAATGCCGCTAAAATGGTCAATAAACAATTGGCAAATATTGATTCCAATAGTACCATATCTATGCTAGAACGAATGAAAGTCAAAGTAGAGGAAGATGAAGCTTTAGCAAAAGCATATGGTGAAATTGCACATGCCAACAAATCGATTATTGATGAAATCAACGAAACAATTTCAAATAAGGACTCCGTCAATGACGAATTACAAGCTCTAAAATTAAAACTAAAAAACGATGAGAAGATTTGAATATAAAACTATTAAGATTGAACCCAAAGGTTTTTGGGGGACAAAACTTGACGAAGCTAAAATCGATGAAATACTGAACGAGCTAGGTAGCCAGGGCTGGGAACTGGTATCCATGCAAGATTTGGAATTTGGAGGAAATTCTTGGTCATTTCACTACACATTCAAAAGAGAACTTTAACAAAACTAACCAATTATGAGCGAATTATTTAACCTACTTTTCAATCCAGTATCCAACGGCATTATGACTGTACTGACAGGAATTTCGCTATTATATTGGTTAATTATGTCTTTTGCAGGTGATGGATTACACCTCTTTGATGGTGACGTTGATCTTGATGGTCATATAGACGCAACTGCTGATGTCACAGATGTGGACAGTTCTCAAGATTTACATCATCATTCAGATACACAGACGCATACAGAACCATCTTTTTTCGCAAAAGCAATGGATTTCATTAATGTTGGCAAAGTTCCTATTATGATCATCGTTACACTTTTCAAATTTATTGGATGGATCATTACGATCATTTCTTCCATATTTTTAAATACTGCCACATGGGGTCTGAAATCAATTTTCATTCTAATACCCATATTCTTCATCACATTTATATGCATGCATTTTTTTACCAAACCATTAGTAAAACTATTTAATAACATTGGCTATCATGGGGAAGAACCAATTGATTTTCTTGGAAGAATGGGAAAAATGAAAGCAACAATAGAAGGTAAAAAACTGGGGTCAGCAGAATTTTTGATCGAAAGAGATCCTATTCGTCTTTATGTAGAAAGCTTAAATGGGGAAAAAATCGAATACGGAGATGACGTCATTATTGTTGATGAATCAAAAGACAAAAAAATATATTACGTAACAAAAGAAATAACCATTCACAATATTTAATTATTAACCATGCAGTTACAAACTCTTTTATTTATAGATGGGATAACAGGTCTCATCCTCTTGATTGTAGGAATTATAGTATTATTAATTTTTGCATTTTTCATTGTATTAAGTGCTTTTTACAAAAAGATTCCACAAGGAAAAGCAATAGTAAGAACAGGTATCGGGGGTACCAATGTGGCTTTCAATAAAGGGATGTATGTTATCCCTGTTTTTCACAAAATGGAGATTATGGACATTTCTGTAAAGAAAATCGAAATATCCAGAATGCAACATGATGGTTTAATCTGTAAGGATAATATTCGTGCTGATATCAAAGTAGCATTTTTCGTTCGTGTCAACAAGTCTGTTGATGATGTGATCAGTGTTGCTCAAAATTTGGGATGTGAACGTGCAAGTGATCCCGATACCTTAAAGAGTATTTTTGAATCTAAATTTTCAGAAGCACTAAAGACTGTTGGAAAAAAATTCGACTTCATTGAACTATACGAAGCTCGTCGCGAATTTAGAAATGAAATATTAAACATTATAGGAACAGATTTAAACGGATACATTCTAGACGATTGTGCAATAGATTATCTAGAACAAACAGAACTAAAATTTTTAAGTCCTGATAATATTTTAGATTCACAAGGTATTCGTAAAATCACTGAACTTACTGCCGCACAAAATATTCACGCCAATCTTATACGCCGTGACGAAGAGAAAGTAATTAAAAAACAAAATGTTGAAACTCGTGAGGCAATACTTGAGCTAGATCGCCAATTGGCAGAAAAAGAAGAGAAACAACGTCGTGAAATCGATAACATTAAAGCTCGTGAAGATGCTGAAATAACAAAAGTTAGAGAAGAGGAACGTCTAAAATCAGAAACTGTTCGGATCTCTACTGAAGAGCAATTAGCTATTCAAGAAGAAAATAAGCTTCGCCAGATTATCATTGCAGAGAAAAATAAACTACGTACTGATGCTGTTGAAACTGAACGCGTGGAAAAAGATCGTGCATTAGAAGAAACGGAGAGAATTCGAATTGTCACATTAGCACAAATTGATAAAGAGCGTTCAATTGAAATCGAGAAGAAAAATATTCAAAATGTAATTAAAGAACGTGTTCAACTTGAAAAAGGTGTTGTAGAAGAACAACAAGGAGTCAAAGATATCGAGGTGTTTCGTGAAGTTGAACGTAAAAAACAAGCTGGTGTTATTGCAGCTTCACAAGAGGCCGAAGAACGTTTAATTTCAACTGTTAAAGCGGCTGAGGCAGATAAGATAGCATCTGAACAAAAGGCGGAGCAAGATGTTATATTTGCTGAATCAAGGAGAAAAGTTGCAGAGAAAAAAGCACAAGAATTACTAATAGATGCTGATGCGAAAAAAGAAGCATCCGTAAAAGAAGCAGAAGGCCGGAAGATTATTGCAGAAGCACAAGCAAAAGAAGATGCTGCTTTAGGATTATCGGAGGCTGAAGTAATGATAGCAAAAGCAGAAGCTACCCAAATCCAAGGTACAGCTGAGGCATCTATTATTGAGAAAAAAGCAGAAGCGAACCGTAAGCAAGGCTTAATGGAAGCAGAGGTAACGCGTGAAAAAGCGATTGCTGAAGCTACAGGAATTCAAGAAAAAGCGGAGGCCATGAAAAAATTAGATGGTGTTGGAAAAGATCATGAAGAATTTAAGTTACAATTACAAAAAGAAAAAGATATTGAATTGGCCCACATAGGCATTCAAAAAGATATTGCGGCATCACAAGCATCTGTATTAGCAGAAGCTTTAAAAACTGCAAAAATTGATATTGTGGGCGGTGAGACTATGTTTTTTGAAAATATTGTCCGTCAAGTATCTACTTCCAAAGGTTTTGACCATTTAATCAACAATTCAAAACATGCCACAGACATCAAAAACTCGTTGTTGGGTCCAGATGGAAAAGGTGATATTGCTGAAAAAGTGCGTGGCTTAGCGGATAAATATGGGATATCCTCCAATGATATCAAAAATCTAACCATCTCTGCTGCTTTGGTACAATTGCAACAAGCAGCCAAAAATGCTGACGATAGTGAAGATAGCAATTTCATCACCTCGCTATTCGGCTTAGCCAAAAACTTAGGGATATCCAATAAAAAGTTGATCTAATTTTTTCTCAAATCTGTCAACTTGAAAACGGATTGTATTCAAGTTGACAATTCAATTGGTATCATGAAATTTGTCTATCATACAGTATTTTTCAAAGATAAATTGGATTTTTAGTGTTATAAATGTACAGTTGACTTCTATATACAACATTCGTAAAGTCAATATAGTAACTTGATATCAAAATAAGTAGAAAACAGAACTCAAAAAAGATTAAAATAGTCCACGATTATTTTCGAATTATGCAAGAAACACAAGCGAACAACGATACTTTAGACTCTGGATCTTACGAAATTATTAGAAAACGTCTTCTAAATCAGAAAGAAACACTTTCTAATAAATTACAATTATTAAATACTTCCAGAAAAGAGGTATTTAATTCGACCAACTTTATATTAAAAGCCAATCAACGCATATCAACAGATAATAACTGTGTATCAAGAGGTATTTTGGCTATTGGTAATATTTGCATATTCGGATATAATGTACATTTTGGATTACGAACCGAAATACAGCTACAGGATGTATTTAGTATCTATTTATTTGAAGATAACCAATTTATTCCACAAGATCTTGATTTCATAAACGATGTAAATTTTGTAAATGATTACCAAAATCTATACAAATATTATAGAGATTCGATTTTTTCCAAATTCAGAAAAACGGAGAACTACTTGTATATGATCTTTCAGACCACCAAGAATGAACAGGATCTAAAAGCGTTTAAATGGTTGATTAAAGATGGGAAATTAATCTACTTAGATGATAGAAGTATACATGAAGTCAAAAAGGCAAATCAACATGAATTTGATTGGATAAAAACTACACTTGAAGATCGAAGATTGGGTCGTTTTCCTCATATCTCAATCTTAGACAAGGTATTTATTGAAGCGATTCATGGTGATATCACATTTAAAATTGAAAACAATACCGAATCTGGTAAAGGTATTTACTCTGAAAAGGTAAGTAATCTAGATCAACAGCTAGATGATGCAGAATACCACTACGCTGATTTAGGCAATATGATTGCTCTAAGGATAAAACCCTTTCAAGAAGAATTTCGTGCTTACATTTTCAACTTAAGGACAAAAGAAGTAGTTAATCTAAAAACGCTGAATGAATCAGCTATTTTGCTACCTGATAATCAAGGTATCATATTCTCTAATGGATATTATCTTCAGAATGGCACACATAAAACTTTCGAGAATAACCTCGAAAATGTTCAGTTTCTAAAAAAAGTAATCTCTCCTAATGGAGAAGACTATCTCTATGTTTTCACACATGAACAGTCGAATACATATATTTTGATGTCTTATAATATCATTCAGCAATCTGTAGAAACCCCAATCGTTTGCAATGGATTTACGATATTTAAAGATGGAAGCTTAATATATTTTCGTACTGAAAACGAAGCGACGCGACATCATCAAGTGCAGATATGGGAGACTCCTTACATGGCTGTTCTTAAAGAAAATGAATCTCGCAGAGATGATCCTTTGTACAAAATCGGAAATAAAGATATTGTTCAAGCGATGTCTGAGGTTCAAGAAGTCATTCAACTGATCAACAAAGAAGATTCCTATGAGGGGCTCTATGAAGATATTCTTAAAAAATCAAATTCCATTATAGATTCTTACTTCTGGATTAATGATAAAGCGCTTCAAAATCTTGGCGAACCCTTACAACAGATAAAAGAAGTCGCGAACACCGCGATCGACGAGTTCGTTAAAGTACAGATTCAGCGTAAACACGCCGAAGAAATTTTAGCGGCTACGGAGAAAAAAATAGAAGATCTTGTTTTTAAAGTCAATAGTTCGATCTATGAACAGCTAGATCAACTGGTGCACAATTTATCAGATACACGTAAATTACAAGGCGAGGTGATTGACTTACGAAATGTAAAATACATTGATAATAATAGAGTAAATGAATTAGAAGATCAACTTCAACATATAGCATCTCATCTTTCTGAGAAAACAATACAGTTTTTATTACAGGAGGCTGCACTTACATCATATGAGCAAAAAGTTATCATCCAAAAGCAAGAAGTCGAAAAAGTAACAAAAGCTATTGATGCCAAAGCTATTGAAGATGGATGTAAAGCGATCTCCAGTGATCTCGAATTATTGATTGATATACTTCATAGCTTAAAGATTGAAGACACAACACAGACAACAAGAATCATTGAAAAAATATCCGTTATTTTTGCGTCTTTAAATGAGGTTCGAGCTCAATTAACACGGAAATTAAATACACTAAAAAGTTCTGAAGCGATTGCAGAATTTTCGGCTCAGCTCACTTTGTTAGAACAATCAATTGTTAACTATCTGGAATTATCCACTTCAGCAGAAAAAGTTGATGAATATTATACTAAGATTGTTGTCAACTTAGAGGAACTTGAAAGTAAGTTTTCTGAATTTGACGAGTTTGCTTTAAAAATTGCTGATAAGCGTGACGAAATTATTAAAGCCTTCAATGGCAAGCGGGAATCTATTATTGAGCAAGTCAATAAACGATCATCTTCTCTGGAACAGATAGCGCTACGCGTCCTTAAAAACATTGAGAATAAGGCAAAATCACTATCCACTAGAGAAGATATTCTAAGTTTTTACTCGACAGATCTCATGGTTGACAAAATTCGTCAAATTATTGCAGAGCTGAAGACAATACAAGATGTATCTAAAGCTGAAAGTCTTGAGAATTTACTAAAAAAATCACAAGAAGATGCACTGCGAGTTTTAAGAGATAAGTCCGAACTATTTGTTGAAGGTGAAAATATAATTAAACTAGGCAAAAACAAATTTACAGTCAATAATCAGCGTTTAGGTTTAACTTTAATCCGTCGGCAAGATGAGCTATATTATCATTTGACAGGAACCAGTTTTTATCAAAAAGTGACCGCCCAAGAGATCAATACTTTTCGGGATATATGGGAACAAGAAATTATTTCAGAAAATAAACTGGTATATCGTGCCGAGTATTTAGCATATAAGACCTTCATAGCATCACAATCAGAAGAGAATTTTAATGCTGAAAAATTTATCAATCAAACCGTAGAACAAAATTATGCAGAATCATATATCAAAGGTGTTCATAATTTTGATGCACTTCAGATTTATGAGCAGCTTCATATTCTAGGGAAAAAATTAGATTTATTACAGTTTGATCCTGATACTAGAACATATGCCCATTTTTTTTGGTATCAATTGGATGCATCCGTTCGTTCTAAATTATTAGCTCTTATCCAATCATCTAATCAAATACTTAAGAATTTTCCAAATTCAAATCGTTATCAAAGTATAATAAAGGAAATTCTAGATGAAGTCAATCACTGGGAGACAAATTTGGATTTATCACAGATAAACGAAGCCAACATGGCCCATTATCTTTTTAAAACATTTAGCAAATTCAACAAATTATCATTGTCCGAATCTGCAGATCATTTAAAACAAGAGTTTACCCGTTATCTACATGATAAAAAGATTTTAAAAGATTTTGAGGCAGATCTGAAAAATGAAGGTTTCAATCTGACAGATCGCTTTTATTTAACTCAAAACTGGTTATATGCTTTTATTGAGAGCACTGATCATGTAATTACATTTGAAAAATACATTAATGAAACAGCAGCGCTCATTTTATTTAATCAGGACGATTATGAACTCATTATAGCCAAGGATCAACTTTCTGTGGCACATTTGAAAGGTAGTCATCCCGTAATTTTAAATGAAAGTTATCAAATAGATTTTCATTCTTTCATTCAGAAATTGACAAAATTTCAACACATCGATGTACCTCGTTTCGAGTCCTTTAATACATTAAAAGAAAAATTAAGCACGGCCTATAAAAAAGAATTAAAGATAAACGAATTCGAACCTAAAGTACTGAGTTCCTTTGTCCGTAATAAATTGATCAATGATGTTTATTTTCCTCTAATCGGAACAAATTTCGCTAAGCAATTAGGTGTAGCTGGAGAAAATAAACGTACAGCAAAAATGGGCATGCTTCTGCTCATTTCTCCTCCAGGATATGGCAAAACAACATTGATGGAATATCTCGCAAAAACGATGGGCTTACATTTTGTGAAAATCAATGGTCCTACCATCGGTCACTCCATTACCTCCATCGATCCAGCTGAAGCTAAAACTTCTGGTGAACGAGAAGAGCTTAAAAAAATTAATTTAGCATTTGAAATGGCAGACAATGTGATGCTGTATTTAGATGACATTCAGCATCTCAACCCTGAATTTCTTCAAAAATTTATTTCTCTTGCTGATGGACAAAGAAAGATTGATGGTATTTTTGAAGGAGAAAGTAAGACTTACGATCTTCGTGAAAATCGATTTTGTATCGTAATGGCTGGAAATCCTTATACGGAAAGTGGTTCTAAATTTAGAATCCCTGATATGTTAGCGAATCGTGCCGATGTATACAATTTAGGAGATGTTATTGGAGATACAGATTATTTATTTAATTTAAGTTTAATTGAAAATGCTGCAATTGAAAATCCTGCAATTGATAAAATTGCAAGTAAGAGTTTTAATGATTTTTATGCGCTCATCCGATTTATAGAAAATAAAGAAGAACAATTACCAGAATTAGAAGGAAACTACCTAAAACAAGACGTTGATGATTTCATCGCAGTTTTGCAGCATCTTTTTAAAATTCGGAATATCGTCGTAAGAGTAAATCAAAACTATATCAACAGTGCTGCTATGCAAGATAGTTATCGAACAGAGCCTCCATTTAAATTACAGGGCTCTTATCGTAATATGAGCAAATTAGTAGCTCAGGTCATACCGATGATGAATGACCGAGAAATTAATCAACTGGTTTTGACGCATTATGAAAGTGAATCACAAACACTTACCACAGATAAAGAATCCAATTTATTAAAACTGAAAGAATTAGCACATCTCTTAACAGAAGAGGAAAAAGAACGCTGGGAAACAATCAAAAAGGTTTTTCAAAAAAATAATAAGCATGGTGATCTTGGGAAGGATGATAAGATGTTTGCTCAATTATTGGAATTTAACGAGAACCTACAAGGTATCATCCATGCGATCAGTAAAAAGTAAATACAAGATAAATTGTATTTAAAGATCTTTTTTAGCTATTACTACAATCTGAAATAAAAACAGTGTAATTGTCAATTGATGATTACACTGTTTTCTTTATACAGCTACAACAAGCAAAACATTAATGATCAAATCAGTATCAAATAACATTATCGGCCTGATTGCAGACAAACGATTACCACCTTCCTCCTGCTCCACCACCACCTGAAGATCCTCCACCAAAACTTCCTCCACCGGAGCCACCAGAACGCCCCGATCCACCTCCAGAACTACCAGAAGAAGACCTGACTAGACGAGGCGTATTATGAGTTCCATGAGATATCTCATAGCCACAATATTTACACAAATCGTACTGCTCTTCCAATCCACCAGAACTATAAGTAGCCTTCGTAATTGTCTTTCGCAAATCTTTTTCAAATGTTTTATAATGGCATTGTGGACATAGTATAATAGTTTTGTCCTCATCCCAGGGAATCAATTTAGTCTCGTTTGTTTTACTATTAACCCAGACTTCATAATCACGGCTATTAATTTTTTCTTCCATTAATTGTCCTGCATCCAGAAAATTTCTCATTTTTGAATCTGCTTGATCTCGATTTATTCTTAACCAGTTTCCGGAATTATCAGGAGCGACTAAACGTCCTGGATGAAGACTTAATCGCTTATTGGATCTTCCAAAATCTATCCATGCCAAAGGACTTATTAATAACGGTAGGAAATTCCATTTCAAAAATTTACGAATAGCTTGCTGAATGTTTTCCTCATCCTTATAAGAATTTGTGACAGCTGTAATACCAGCATTATATTTCATACCTAAAGTAATCACTCCGAAAATGAGAATGAAGTAGGGCAAATTTTTAACTTGATAAACTTGGTCAAAATTTTCAAAAACAAATGCAAAAATAAAGGAAGTAAAAAACATCAGTATTCCCATACAACCACAACCACTGATTAATGGAGGAAAGTAACTGCTTTTTTTTGTTATTTTCCCTTTCGTGATTTTGGTGACCACTGAAATCCAAACATAAAGAAATATAAATACGGCAAGTACTAACAACGAATTTCTTAAATATGGATTTTTAAAATTCCAAAAAGGTATTGCTTCGGGCATTAACCGATCTAATTCAGCTCTTGCATCTGGAGCATTTAAGATTTTTTGGATAAATTTCGATGACTCTAAAACTCCACGATCATAATCATCATTTCGAAAATTAGGAACTAAATATTTTTCACCTATCCGTTTAAGGTAAGCATCTGGCAATATACTTTCCATGCCATAACCCGATATAAATCGGTACTCATGTCTATTTTTGGCAATAAAAAGAAGTAAACCATTATTACTCTCTTTTTTTCCGATTCCCCAAGTATTGAATAACTTTAATGCAAAATCAAAATCGCTATCTCCAACGTAATCATCAACGATAACAATCGCAAATTCACACGCTGTAATCGAGTCGATCCGCCAAGATATAGCGTCAAGTTCATCCATGACACTTGAAGAAATAATATGATCTGGATTTGAAACAAAATAAGCCTGCCCCTTGATTTTAGGATTAGGAAGATCCTCGACTGTATATTGAGCAAATGAAAGCGAAAACCCGTGTATTAAAATAGAGGTAATTAGGGTATAAATAAATATTTTTATTTTCCTTGACATAACTTTTCATTAATCATTCACTCCTCATCTAAAATAATCTAGACGATCATTTTTTATAATGCCGTAATAACAGTTCTTAAATTAAATTCTATCCTTTAACCTTTCCCGATGAGACTGTAAAAATACCATAGTCATCAATGAGCATATCCTCTTTCTTAATATGATTAAACGCCATTATTCGATCTAGTTCTTTTTGAGAGCGTCTACGCATTACCCAATCCTTTTTTTGATGACTATTCAGAACAAATGCTATCATTTTCAATTGTGGATGCCAAGGTTGTCCAGTATATAGAATATGACTATTTTCCTCTGAGATAGAAACAATGCCTTGCACAGCTTTATTCGTAAGTTGATTATCTCCGAATAATTCGAAGATTCCAGAAATGATAGTAATATTAGG
Organism: Sphingobacterium sp. PCS056; assembly: GCF_023273895.1. Taxonomy (NCBI): domain Bacteria; kingdom Pseudomonadati; phylum Bacteroidota; class Sphingobacteriia; order Sphingobacteriales; family Sphingobacteriaceae; genus Sphingobacterium; species Sphingobacterium sp. PCS056. The sequence goes on from NZ_CP096883.1 coordinate 765,814, forward strand.
TTCAAAATTAATGAGCTGATAAGTCTTAGGATCAAAACAGTCAAAATTTGTAAAACGAATATCGCTATAACCTTTTTGATGAATAATTTTTTCGCCCAAGCTGATATTTGATTCCACAAATTCATTGATCACAATTTCTACATCTGGGTACTTCTCCTTGATATCAAAAAGATAATTTCCTGTCCCACCTGCAATATCTAAAATCTTTACCTTTCTTCCAGAAGATTGAATATCTAGAATATTCTTTTCTAATAATGTCAATAGATGTTGTTTTCGAATTCGGATCCCTCTCCAACCAATTGCTTCTAAATATCCTTTATCGATCACTTTACCGATTCCAAACTTTCCCTTTGCTTGATTATGATATACATAGTCTAGCGATATACCAGAATCAAATCCGTATTTTAACCCAAGAGCCATCCCCTCACTTAAAGTACCGATTTTTCCCAAAGACCATTTTTGAAATGCAAAGTTCAACTTTTCCATAGTTGGCATTACTTTGTAATATAAGTTCTCATACTCTTTTACCGAGAACAAGTCCGGAGCTAAGCTCAGCTCATTCGGTTCTACTTCAAATGATTTGACTACAAAAGTTTTAATATATTGATACACTTCATGCCTCCCACTCTCGAACAATATGCCATGAAAAAAATTGGGTAAAGTTCTAAATTCCTTAACTTGAGATTCCAAATTGACATAAAATTTCTTTTGCACACTATTTTTAACCACATAATCTTTTTCAGCAGATAGGATCAAAGTTGGAATATTAATCGCTGCGGCATCCTCCACCAATCTTTTACCTGCACTTTGTAAATCCACTAATAACCTACCATTAATCGACTTTGAAATCAGCGGATCTTGATCATACGCCTCCTGTTGTGCTTTATCGTGAGTTAAAACTTTAGACTTGACATAACTTTGAATCACTAAATCTTTTTTTAGTTTGGTTGTAAAACCAATAAACTCATTAGCAAAAGGAACATATAATTTAATCTCAAATGCAGGAGCTAACAAAGCCATACCTGCAATTGGGGGAGCAAAATCATGAACCCATGACGTCACAATAACTCCAGCTATGCTATTGGCAATTACGAAAATATCTTGTTCATTTATCTGGTATTGCTGATGCAGATATTTAGAAAACATATCCAAATCCCGTACATTATCCATGAAAATTGGTGATACCGGTTCTTTGGTGTAACCATGCCCACGAAGATCATAAGCGAAAACATTATATCCCTCAAACTGAGCATCCGTGGCGATCTCATGTAACCGTTCAGAATGTTCGTGACCACGGTGTATAATGATCAATGTTTTTTGATTGGGTCGAAAATTCCATGCTCTATAAAAAATGTCACTTCCGTCAAAACTTTTAAAATATCCTGTGTTCATCATCTTTTCATTTTAATAAGTCAATTGAAGCGGCATGTAGAATACTATTTTTATTCTTTTCTTGCATCAAAGCAATTGATTGGTTTATGTTTAAATATAATATTTTTTTCAACAATAATACACCTACTAATGTACTTCTGGAATACCCCATGGTACAGTGTATGATCACTCTTGTTTCTGGACATCGTTGCTCATACGCGACCGCTATCTTGCTAACCAGATTTTCCAGATCAACAATTGAAGCTACTCCAATATCCAATATAGGGAATGAATAATACAAACACTGTTCCCTAATGATCCTATTTTCCTCCAACTCTGCTGACAAATCATATACATAATCCTTTTTAGATATCTGACAAGCTATAATTTCTTTATTGGTTAATCGAGCTGTAATAAACATGTTTGGCAATATTTCTAAGAGTATCTTTTCTTGTTTTTTCCTGAAAAAATGCCATATTAAATAATATGAAAACTGATAAGGAAAATAAAATATCTTTTTCAAGATTGAAATATGTCCATGTTTATCTTTTAAAAAATGGTGACGGTTATATTGATATTGTAACCCAACCATAAAGACCATTATACTGACCCATACTGCTACAAAACAATAGATAAGATTTAATTCATAGCATAAGGAAGCCAATAAACATACTATAAAACTGAATAGATAATAAAAACAAGCAATGTATTGATTCCTGCACGTAGCTAATTTTTTACTGGGAAAGGTTAATATCAAAACAATCTGTACAAGTATTAATGCCGTTATTACATCTATGAAGTGATGTTGATAAATAGTCAATGTCGATATTCCTAAAAGAATTAACCAGAATCCAAAAATGAATTTCACAACTCCAAATAAACGTTCTTTTAATACAGACCAAAACAAACAAGCATAACCAATATGTAATGATGGTGCTTGATTGAAGGGAGAATCCCAAGTCTTTAAAAAATCAAAAAAATAATATAACGGAAAAGTATTGACAATTGGTTTTGAATAAGAAAACTGAAGCGGAATAAGGATAAAGAAAATACCAGATGCCACCGTTAATAGCACAACACGTTTTAGATATACCATCAATTGAGATCTAGTACGACATAGAAAACAAAGTGACAAAAAAAACAATCCGCTGGACATATATGGAATAATCATCCAAGGAATAAAAGGAATATATCTTTCAAAACTAAATACAAAAGAAGGTACAACTTCCAAATTAGAAGCATAATAAGCACTACCGTTGTAAATTAATGAAAATATAAACCAGCAGGCCAATGCTGCTTTGATTTTAAGTTGTATCGTCAATCGTTTTTCATCCATTTTGCTTTTTTATACATCATAATATCCAAAAACCGAGCAGGAAAATAAGACAGAAACTTCATCAAGACTTTCATCTTCCAGGGGAAAACATAAAGTTCCTTTTTTTTAACGATAGCGTCAGCAATATAGATGGCAGCTTCTTCTTGTGAAACTAAATAAGGTTTCTTTGATAAATTCTGTTGATTAAGATCGCGCAATTTTTGGGTATCCACATACCCAGGAGCAATAGTCGTGACTGTGATCCCAAATGGTTCTAATGCCTTACGATATGCATCAGCAATTTGAATCACCGCTCTTTTGGATTTACTATATAGACTTGCTTTTGGGTAATGTAGCGTCCCAGAAACGGATGCAATCGTGACTATATGGCCTTGATTGTGTTTACGCATAACTTTTCTTGCTATCTCAAAACAATTAATAGTACCTAAAATATTGATTTGTAACATATCAATGCTTTCATTATATCGGATCTTTCGAGCGACATCATCAGCATAGCTACCTGTTGTATTAATAAAAACATCCAAAGGCTCCTGTTGCACAAAGTCAAGAACATAAAGCTGCAGCATTTCCACATTTAACACATCAACCTCATATTTCGTTAAATTGCCGTTTTCAATAACAGTTTTTTGTAAGTCTCTTCCACAAATAGCAACAAGATAACCTTTAGCCAGATACAAATTAGCTAATGCCGCACCAATGCCAGATGTTCCGCCTGCAATAAAAACTTTCATCTTTTTAAACTTTCTAATGTCTTCTGATAACCATATTGCCATTGTCGTTCAATATCATCTTGATAATGCTCAATAGTATCTGGTCGTTTTACAACAATCTCTCCCTTGAACCAGTCTACATACTTAGCACAATAATGTCCTTTAAGGATTTGGGGAGCATCTCGAGTATCAATCCAATAATCCGCATGTTGCACTTCTACCTCACGTAATCGTTCATTTCCACTGAATCCTAACACGGCTCTTACTAATGCTTCCTCTACAGGTTTATACGACTGTTTTCGCTCTATAAAAGTATGATCTGCTAAGTATTGTGCTAATTCTATTGGAACCAAATCTATCGCTCCTCCAGCATAATAATTTTGTCCAATCTCTACTGGTGCTACGTAAAACATATCGGATATCGATATGCGCACAGCTTGATGAAGTGGCACTGAGCTTTCGATCAAAATTTCTTTTGAAACCGCGCTATGCAAATAGTTCTCAGATTCAATTTCAATTTGATCGGCAGCGATCTTTTTAGCAGTTTCTACGTCTGTAAACAATACTTTTTGATAGAGCTTCCTATCTCCCCTTTTAAATAAAACCTCAAGAGGTGTAAACAACATCTTAGAACCTACAACAATGATTTTAGGACTGTTGTTTTCTTTTTGTTTCAATGTCGGTAACAAGACTGTTAAATCTTGAGGCATTTCGACCAAGTATCGATCTAGTACGTCTTCTATATATGGAGCATATTCTTTGTTAAAAGTCTTCAATAAAGAGTAATATCCGATCTTAAAAATACTTTTATGGTCTGTCAATTTTATTTGAGCAACAAAATCATAAAATTCCTTTGACTTAAGATATTCTTTTTGTTCATTAACTTGGGGAAAAGTCTGTATAACAGCCGCAGCAATAGCTCCCCCACAACTAGCAACAATAAGATCAGGAGACATGTTCATGTCTACTAATGCAGCATACATGCCCGTATATAATGCAAAGCGCGTTCCTCCTCCAGAGAAGACAATTGCCCTTTCAAATTCCTTCTTAGCCATCATTTTAATAAAATATACTGTACAATAAGAAAGAAGGCTGGCGCATTAAAAGTTAAGCTATCCATCCGATCCAATAGTCCGCCATGTCCCGGAATTAAAGTGCCTGTATCTTTGACATGTGCTTTGCGCTTCATATAAGACATAAGCACATCTCCACCAAATCCCAATATCCCAAGTAATAATCCCATAAACGTAAAATTGAGTAAATCATAAAATGAAAATAATAGATAACCCAATAGATTGCTCAGTAGCGTTGTCAACATAACACCTCCAATTAGCCCTTCCCAGGTTTTATTGGGGCTGATTTTTGGGACAATCGGTTTATTGCCGAAGAATTTACCGGACAGGTATTGAAAAACATCATTTAGCTCGGTGACAACAACAATAAAGATAATTAATCGAAGGCCAAAATGAGATATGATCGGATATTCAATAGATCGTATATATGCCAGGTAAGCAAAACAGATCAAAGTGATACAGAGTCCTATTCCAAAAGAAAGCAGAGCTTTAAAAGAAAATTTCCAGACGATGAATAAAATTATTAAGGCGATTAATATAGTAATAATAGCATAACGAAGATAAACAGTATCGGAAATAAAATAAATGAAATACGCCTGTAAACAAGTTAGCAAAACTAATAAAGGAAGAAAGGAGAAGTTTGGTTTGATCATCCTAAAAATTTCCTTCATCCCCTGAAAGGTAAGCAAGCTGACAAAGATTGTCATCGTTAGCGAATTAATAATGCCTAAAGAAAAAAGAATAATAATATATACCCAACTTTTCACACGGATAGGGACATCCGAAAATTTTCCATTAACAGGATCTTGCTCTTTCATATTTAGATTAAAGATTTTCTCAGCCTTGTTAACGTACTGATGATTAACAATATATTAATCATCGCAAAAATATATAAAGAACTATGCTGTAAGGACACTTGGCAGAAGGCTAATATTCCATACAGACCCACTAATAAAGCACGGTCACTTTTACCCATTGGCCCGTCGTATCGACGTGCAGTACCCACGACCTTTCCCATCAGACCCGCCATCTCGTTGATTATACTCAATATGATGAAGATAATAATCAGATAGAGACTTTCTGGAAGAAATTTAATCAACGGAAAAAAGACAAAAACATCAGATACGACATCTCCAATTTCATTTAACAATTCTCCTTTTTTGCTAGTTTGATTGTATGTCCTCGCCATCATACCATCCAATGCATTTAAAGCCATACGAATCAGTAAACCTATAGGAAGAGCTAAAAAAAACCAGCTGCAATAATCAGCACTCCAAAATAATAAGCCAATCAGCAATGAAAGTACGATCGAAGCTATGGTTATTTGATTTGCAGTCACATTTCTTTTATAGAAGAAAGCCAATATAGGCTTTAATAGTTGCTGAAATTTTGGCTTTAGTTTATATACAGAAATCATGTGTTAGTATTAGTTATTGTTAAAATAAATAAAAAAGGCACTTTTCGCAATATAGAATCAAATATACTCCACATTTCTTTTAATCGCTCTAAAGTTTTGCGAAACTTTAGAGCGATTAACTAAGGCTAGTTTGAGATCTTCATATCACCCATAATACAAAAAGGTAAGTATCGACGATACTTACCTTTCCTGACTCGATATTCGATTATAATTTACCGTTCGATATCTTTTAAGCTATTCATTTTCTTATATTCAAGAAATCCTTTTATATCTTCAAAATGTTCACGAACGCGTTTATTTCCAAATTCAAATACTTTCTTAGCTAGGCCATCCAGAAAATCACGATCATGCGATACTAAAATCAAAGTTCCATCAAAATCTTGGAGAGCATCTTTAATAATATCTTTCGTTTTCATATCCAAGTGGTTGGTAGGTTCATCCAGAATAAGAACATTTACCGGCTCTAGCAGTAATTTTATCATCGCTAATCGTGTTTTTTCACCACCAGATAAAACCTTTACCTTTTTTGTTGTATCATCTCCGCTAAACATAAAAGCACCTAATAGATCTTTTATTTTAACTCTAACGTCACCTACAGCAATTTGATCTATCGTATCAAATACGGTTAATTCGCCATCCAAAAGCGCAGCTTGATTTTGTGCAAAATAACCGATTTTAGCATTATGTCCTATTTTCAATGAACCTTCATAATCGATCTCCCCCATGATAGCTTTGATCATAGTTGATTTTCCTTCACCATTCTTACCTACAAAAGCGACTTTTTCACCACGTTCGATGACCATATCAGCTTTTTGAAAAACAACGTGGTCACCGTATTTTTTAGTTAACTCCTCCACGATGACAGGATATTGCCCTGATCGTGGTGAAGGTGGAAATTTCAATCTTAATGCCGATGTATCGACCTCATCAATCTCAATGACATCTAATTTTTCCAACATCTTGACACGAGATTGGACTTGAAGAGTTTTTGAATATGTACCTCTAAATCGATCTATAAACTCCTGATTATCGGCGATGAAACGTTGTTGTTCCTCATAAGCTTTCAGTTGATGCTGACGACGTTCCTTTCTCAATTCCAGATAGTGGCTATATTTTGCCTTATAGTCATAGATACGCCCCATTGTAACCTCTATAGTGCGGTTAGTGATCGTATCAACAAAAGCCCTATCGTGTGAAATAACAATAACAGCCTTCGCTGAATTCAATAGAAAATCCTCTAACCATTGAATACTTTCAATATCCATATGGTTGGTCGGCTCATCCAATAATATTAAATCTGGTTTTTTCAATAAAATTTTTGCCAATTCAATACGCATGCGCCATCCACCCGAAAATTCTGAAGTTTGACGCGTAAAATCCGAACGCTCAAAACCTAAACCTTTTAATACTTTTTCAACCTCTGCATCATAGTTAACTTCCTCAATCGAATAAAATTTCTCACTTAACTCGGATACTCTTTCTATAAGTTTCATGTAATCATCAGTTTCATAATCTGTTCTTACATTTAACTGTTCGTTCAACTGCTCCAGTTCATCACGCATATGATAAGCCTCTTCAAAAGCTTTTGACGTTTCCTCAAAGACTGTCACATTATCTTGCGTTAATAAATGCTGGGGTAAGTATGCAATAACTGCATCTTTTGGACCAGATACATTACCTGTCGTAGGCTTACCTGCGCCAGCAATAATCTTCAATAATGTCGATTTACCCGCTCCATTTTTTCCCATTAGAGCAATTTTATCATTCTCATTAATTGAAAATGATACATCACTGAAAAGAGTTGTTCCACCAAAGGAAACTGAAATATTATTTACGTTAATCACTTTTATTCGCTTTTTTTTGCGCAAAGATAAGCGAATCAATCTTATAAATGTAGTAAGTATTATTTTTATGGTAAATGCAGAGTTCATTATTGTTAGAAATTATATGAAGCTCATACCTATTTATTTTCGCACGCCCGCGTGACGATGTTTGACATCGTCACGTATAAAAGAAATTAATAATAGTAATTTTCAATTTTGTGTATCTTTGTCACATGCGATTTGATATAATTACCGTACTTCCAAGTTTATTAGAAAGCCCGTTTGCGCATTCTATTTTACAGCGAGCACAGAAAAAAGGTTTGGCTGAAATTGTTGTGCATAATCTTCGTGATTATGCGACCAATAAGCAAAAAAGTGTTGACGACTATCCATATGGAGGAGGTTCGGGTATGGTGATGCAAATAGAACCTTTTGCTGCATGTATTGAGAAACTTCAGTCTGAGCGAAATTATGATGAAATCATATTTATGTCCCCTGATGGAGAAACTCTCAATCAAGAAATAGCAAATAATCTATCTACGAAGGGCAATATGATGATTCTTTGTGGGCATTATAAAGGGATTGATCAGCGTATTCGAGATATTTATGTTACAAAAGAGATTTCTGTCGGTGATTATGTGTTATCTGGAGGAGAATTACCAGCTGCCATTTTAACAGATGCTATCATCAGATTAATACCTGGAGTTTTGTCTGACGAAACATCAGCTTTATCGGATTCCTTTCAAGACGGATTATTAGATGCACCCATTTATACGCGTCCAGCAGATTGGAAAGGCCATAAAGTTCCTGATGTTTTACTCAGCGGACATGAAGCTAAAATTTCAGCTTGGCGAGACGAACAACAACTTATTCGTACCCGAGAAAGACGACCTGATTTATTAAATGACTAATAAATTTCACTTTTTATTGATTATTTATCATAAAAAGTTTGCATAATCATTTTTTTTTATAAATTTGTGATACAATGACGACAGTTAGAACATATACAAATTGGTGGTGGCCTGAAGCAATAAGCATCGGGAACTAATTGGTATTGTCAAAATATTTCATAATCAACCAAAACCATTTATGGAAGTTCAAACCCGATGCTACTCAGTATCGGGTTTTTTTTATGTTTAAAATTAAAGAATAAAATGAAATACACGTTTAAAACAAATCTTAAAAAATTGCTTGCTGATACGACAACACCAGTTAGCATCTATCTCAGATTACGTGATGTCTTTCCAAATAGCATATTACTTGAAAGCTCTGACTATCATAGCAGAGACAACAATATCAGTTACATCTGTTGCCAATCGATTGCACATATCAAGTTAGATAGTCAGCAATTAGAAATTGCGTATCCAAATGAAATGCTCATTATTAAGAGCAAGGAAGAAATCAATTTAAAAGAAGAGGTTGCTATTTTTAGAAAAGCTTTTGAAGCAACACACTCTACAGAACGTAATATCATATCAAATGGATTATTTGGATATTTCACATTTGATACCATAGAGCATTTCGAAGATATCAAGCTGACAACGACTCCAAGTCCAAATCTAGATATCCCGCATTTACAGTACCATGTGTACAAATACGTAATCGCGATCGACCATTTTCGCAACGAACTGTTTGTATATGAACATTTATTAGATGATGAAGCATCAGAACTGGACAAACTTCAATATTTAATTCAAAATAAAAACTTTCCAGAGTATACCTTTCGCAGAACTGGAGAAGAGACTTCAAACAGATCCGATCAAGAACATCGCGAATTGGTGAAAAAGGTGAAAGAACATATCCAACGAGGCGACGTTTTCCAGATTGTTCCATCACGTGCTTTTTCAACACCTTTTCTAGGTGATGAATTTAATGTATATCGTGCGTTGCGATCTATTAATCCATCTCCCTATTTATTTTATTTTGATTACGGTAATTTCAAATTATTTGGTTCTTCGCCCGAAGCGCAGTTGACTATCAAAAATGGTGAAGCTACTATATATCCAATTGCTGGAACTTTCAAACGTACCGGCAATATGGAAGAAGATATTAAAATCGCCGAACAGCTTAAAAACGATCCAAAAGAATCAGCTGAACATGTGATGCTTGTCGATTTAGCAAGAAATGATTTAAGCAGACACTGTAGCCATGTCGAAGTAAAATCATATAAAGAAGCACAGTACTATTCGCATGTCATTCATTTAGTATCCAAAGTATCGGGCAAATTAAAGCCCGGAGTCAATCCCTTTGACGTTGTTGGCGATACTTACCCAGCGGGCACACTAAGCGGCGCCCCAAAGCACATGGCCCTTACACTGATAGACAGATATGAAGGTCAACAACGTTCGTTTTACAGCGGTGCGATTGGCTATATGGGTTTCAATGGTGACTTTAATCATGCCATTATGATCCGTTCATTCTTAAGCAAACAAAATCTACTGAACTACCAAGCGGGCGGTGGTATTGTACTCGACTCAGACCCTGAGATGGAATTACAAGAAGTAAATAATAAAATAGCAGCTTTGAGAAAAGCTTTAGAATTAGCAGAGACGTTATGATTAGACCGTTAGCATATTGTGATAACTTATCACACATACGTAGTTCAATTGATTGTATCGACTACAGAATTATAGAGCTTCTTGCACAGCGCGCTGAATATGTTCAACAAGCCGCTCACTACAAATCGTCACTAGAGGAAGTAAAGGCTGAGCAAAGAGTCATCAACATGCTCGAACAAAGAAACGAATGGGCATACTCCTTTAATATTGAAGGAAAACTAGTTGAAAGTATATTTCAATCTATTATCAATCATTTCATTAATAAAGAAACAGAAATTTTCCATGAGCAATCATAAAATATTAGTAATCGATAATTACGATTCTTTCACGTACAATTTGGTACACCTATTACAAGAGTGCGATCAAGAGTATACCGTATGGAGAAATGATAAATTCAAATTAGAAGATGTAGCTGCTTTCGATAAAATTTTATTATCTCCAGGTCCCGGTATTCCTGAAGAAGCGGGCTTATTATTAGATGTCATTCGCGCATATGCTGATACCAAGAGTATTTTGGGTATTTGTTTGGGACAACAAGCAATTGCAGAGGTTTTTGGAGGCAAATTGTATAACATGCCTCGACCACTTCACGGTGTTGCGACAGATTTAATTATCACCGATCCCGCTGAATCATTATTTGAAAATTATAGCAATCACAGCAAAATTGCCAGGTATCACTCTTGGGCAGTCGAAGCTTCCTCCTTACCCGCATCTTTAAAAATAACAGCAACTGATGAAGATGGTGTTATTATGGCACTATCTCACACAACGCTGGACGTAAAGGGGTTACAATTTCATCCCGAATCTGTCTTAACAGAAAATGGGAAACAATTAATTGAAAACTGGTTAAAAAAATAGAAATGACAATTTTAGATAAAATAGTTGAAAGAAAGAGAATTGAAGTCGCTGAATCAAAATCCAAGGTATCAATTGAAGAATTAAGTCAATATCCACTCTTTGATAGAACTTGCTATTCACTAAAAGAATCTGTTCTTGATCCACAGCGTACTGGTATTATTTCAGAATATAAAAGAGCGTCTCCTTCCAAAGGCATAATTAATGACACCAACAGTGTTGCAGAGGTCGTCCAAGGGTATCAAGAAGCTGGAGCCTCAGCTATTTCTGTGCTTACAGATGCCGATTTTTTTCAAGGAAGTTTAGACGATTTAAAAGTAGCCAGAGAAGTATTGACCATTCCATTACTGCGTAAAGAATTTATTATTGATAAATATCAAATTACCGAAGCCAAAGCTTATGGGGCTGATATTATATTATTAATAGCCGCATGTTTGAAAGTAGAAGAGATACAAGAACTATCAAGCTATGCAAAATCTTTAGGTCTAAATGTACTTTTAGAAGTTCATAACGAACAAGAATTAAAAGACAATTTATTTGATACAATTGATGCCATAGGTGTTAACAACCGAAATCTAAAAGATTTTTCAGTATCACTTACACATTCTTACGATTTAGTCAACAAAATTCCTGATCATTATATAAAAGTATCTGAAAGCGGGATCTCAGATCCGAGCACAATTCGTGAATTAAAAAATATTGGTTATCAGTCTTTTCTTATTGGTGAAAACTTTATGAAAAGTACCGATCCGGGCAAGGCATTAGCTAAATTTGTAGAAGAAATATTAAAATAATTTAAAACGAATCTAAATAAGAGTATATTTGCTATCTTAAATCACAGATTAAGTAGCGCCTTCTTATTTTGGAAACAAATATTTTTATCATAAATAAAGAAAACTTTGAGCAAATATACCTGCAGTACTGGGAGGGTATGTTTGCTTTTTGTTTGAAAAACATTCAAGATGAAGAAGTCGCAAAAGAAATTGTGCAGGAAGTATTTAAGTCTTTATGGGAACGTCGCGATAGCCTTAGACTGAAAGAAGTAGAGCGTTACTTGATACGCGCCGTAAAACTAAAAACATTTGAATACATTCGTAACAAAGTTACTCGTCAGCAACATTTAGAAAATTTCACTAATAATAAACAAAACTATTATGTGGAATATCCATTGATTGCCGAGGAACTGTCACAAAAAATATCAAAATTGGTCAATGAACTGCCTACTCAATGCAAAAAGGTTTTTCAGATGAGCAGAGATCAAGGCCTTACGAATAAAGAAATTGCCACGAAACTGTATATTTCAGAAAGAGCTGTAGAATATCATATTTCCAAGGCTTTAAAAACGTTAAAAATGGAATTAACGGATTATATTAATTAAATGATAAAGAATTCCTGTATTTTTGTCATAAGTAAATATTGCGATGCAAGTTGATCATAAGTTGATAGAAAAATATCATTTGAACCAATGCACTCCAGAAGAACGAAATCTTGTGGAAGAATGGCTTATAGATGATACTTTAGACTTTCCCTCGCTTTCCATTTCTCAAGCAGACAAGTCCCATATCCAGTCAGAAATTTGGGAAAACATCAGTCCGCATCTCACGGAATCTCCCGTAATAAAAAATGAAAACCTGATTAAAAAACGGTTTCGTTATATCGCTATCGCTGCTTCTCTACTTATTATATTTGGTTTCTATATATCTAAAAATAATATAGATAAGGAGATCAGTTATGCCATATTTGACAATAGCACCGGTCCTAATTCAAAATATTTTGATAAGAATAACTATGAACTTATATTAGGAAAGCATGCTACCGCCAAGATTAATATCGAAACAGGAGAATTTTTCTCATTAGGTACCATGGTGATCATACCTAAGAAAGATTTTGAGTTTAATTTTACAGGCACTAGGGAGAAAAAAGAGCTGAAAAATGGGGAAACTTATTTTATCCTTAATTCTAAAAACACAGGTAAGCAAATTATTCTTTCCCAATCTGAACTTACTTTCTTAGCGCCTACGATACAAAACCAACTTAAATTACAGTTTAACAATATATAGTCGCCCATATTAATATCTTCTTTCATGCAATTAAAACCTATTTCTAAATTTCTACTTCTTTTATTAATAGTTGTTTTTATTGGCTGTTCTAGTCGGGACCAAACTAGTCGTCCGAACGACAAATACAGTCTCTATATCATGAATAAGAATTTAGGCAATACAATTGTCACAGTCAATTCTCTTGATTCAGGGATAGTTGATATTCTTAAGCAAGGTATCAATTTACCTACGCAATATTTTGATCGCAGCATTATCATTCATGACGGTTATTTCTATCACATAAAAAATGCAAAATTTCGCAAATTTGAAATTAAAGAAAATGCATTATCAGAAATAGCTGACATCGAAATGCCAGATGAATATATAGAAAATATGAATTGGCAAGGAAAAGACACATTATTGATTTTTACAGTTGATAATAAAACCTACAGCAAACTGCATTATTACAAAATAGATGTAAAGAAATTTGAAGTTCTACAAAAAGAACAAATAGCGCTACCCCCTGCCCCACCCAATTTTTCAACAGTATCAATTGGATTTAGCACTTTACATGACAAAAATTTGATCCTCGGATATACCTATAATAAAGTCATCAATGAAACAGACTTTACAACAATTGACACGATGTATTTTGCGACACTAGATCCAGAGATATTGCAAGTAAAGTCCATAAATAAAGATAGTAGATCCACCTATCCAGGCGGCATCAATACCGTACAATCCTATAGCTTCCATGATGAACAAGGCAATTTTTACTTTATGAGCTGTCCTGGAATTGCCCTAGGAAACAATCTGACTAAACCGACAGCAATCTTTAGATTTGAAAAAAACAGTTCCATGATCGATCCTGACTATTGCATCAATTTAACTGCAGCCACAAAAAATCATGCCTATGGCATGTGGTATCTAGGAAATAATGAAGCAATCATCCGCAGTGAAAGAAAAGATCGCTATACTGATTTTAGTGATCATCATTCCACTTATCAATTTGAATATTATCGAGTAGATCTTTTGAAAAATAAGGTCACGAAGTTAGATCTCCCTTTTGATAAAGGCACCCGTAAGGAATCTGTGCTTGTCGAGAATGGCAAAGCTTATATAACCATTGATGACAAAGATGATAATCATCAAATCTGGATATATGATATCAAGACAAAAAAAATCAATAAAGGATTAAAACTGAACCATGAAACCAATTTCATTGTTCGTGTCGATAAATTGAATTAATTTTTATTGACAAAAACAGATCGTTGTAAATTGGTATGCATTTCTATGGTTGACTCTTATTAAATTTAGATTCAGCTGTCAGATGTAGTAAAGTCATTAGATTAAGATTAACCTACTTCTCCGATTTATAGTATATAGCTTCAGAAAAATATCAAGCTATGATTACTACATGACCTAAAATCACAGTAAATAAACTGAACTCCTTCACAGATCTCTCTATCTTCAGAGCTTACTGCTTTTAATTACATCCCTCTAATAAACCATCACTATAACTTATAATATTAGCAATTGATAGTTCCTTAATTCTCGTAGTTACTCCAATATTTATAAAATATGGACTAATTATAGTGCTATCATTTAGGCGACTAACTTTTTTATCCATATTTCTCATACGTTGACCTTCGGTAAATGTAGAGTTACGCAACATCCTTATGTATAATTAATCTAAATAAAGGGATGTTAAAATTAAAAATTATATGGTTAAATCTATTTTTAATCATATCGCTTACTTGTTACGCACAGCAGAAAGGGGAACTTAAGGGAAAGGTAAGCACGAATTCAAATGAACCGATAGAAGGAGCAACTATTACCCTGATAGGAACAAGCCAAGTTACACAAGCAGATAAGAATGGATTATTTTCAATCAAAAATCTTGCTTTTGGCAACCATACGATACGTATTTCAGCTGTTGGGCATCAAGCCAAAGACAAAGCATTCCACATGAGCCAATTAACAACAGAATTGTCCACGATCCACTTGACCACACAACATACCACAATGGATGAGGTAGAGATTGTTGCACGGTCAGAAGCCCAGGAAGTACAACAACAACCTTTTAATGTTACAGCTATAGATGCCAAGAAATTGTACAATACGACTATGGATATTGGGCAAGCTCTTAATCGAGTTTCTGGCGTGAGATTACGCGAGTCTGGTGGTGTCGGATCAAACATGTCTTTTAGCTTAAATGGATTTTCCGGAAATCAGATTAAGTTATTTTTAGATGGTATACCGATGGATAATTTTGGATCATCTTTCCAATTAAACAATATTCCTATCAATTTTGCTGAACGTGTAGAAGTATACCGAGGAGTCGTCCCCGTATGGTTAGGAGGTGATGCTCTGGGTGGAGCAGTTAATATCGTGACAAAAAACCAACCAGGCAAATATATCGATGCTTCCTATTCATTTGGATCATTCAATACCCATAAATCTTCTGTCAATACCGGTTACGTAGCTGACAACGGATTTACAATGACATTATCTGCATTCCAAAACTATTCGGATAATAATTACTGGGTAAATGTAAGGTCATATAACTTCGATACGGAGAAATATTTTCCTGCCGAAAGAAGAAAACGTTTTCACGATACTTACAGAAATGAAACCTTGATCTATAATATAGGAGTTTCAAATAAAAAATATGCAGACCAACTTCTGTTTGGAATTACACTCGGTCAAAATAAAAAAGAAATCCAGACCGGCAATACCATGGAAGATGTATACGGTGGTAGAGAAAGCCTGGGGAATATTGTTCAACCTACATGGAAGTATATCAAGAAAAATTTATGGACAAAAGGTCTTGATGTTACTCTAAATGCACGTTACAATTTCGGTCAGGAAAGAAGTTTAGATACTGTACCTCGAAAATTCACTTGGACTGGAGAAAGTAGACCTAAAAATCCGGATCAACCCAATGCACCAGGAGGAGAAAATGAATTAACAGATTACCGCTATAAAAACAATAATGGCAATCTTACGGCTAACATTTCTTATGCAATCAATGATCAGCACAGCATCATGATCAATCATTTGTTGACAACATTTGATAGAAAGGGTAAAGATCATTATTATCCAGATTTAGAAATTAACAAACTTCCTCGCAAGACAACAAAAAATATTACTGGAATCGGATATAGAACCTCGTTAAAGGATCATTGGGACGCCAATCTTTTTATTAAAAACTATAACCAAAACGGAAAATACTTCAATGAAACTGGTGTCGATGTATACGAAGATATAGCTATATCAATAAATAAATTCGGATATGGCTTAGCAACCTCCTATTTTATTAATCCAAATATACAATTAAAAGCTTCTTATGAAAAAGCGTATAGACTTCCAGACAACACCGAATTATTTGGTGATGCCATAAATATAAGTGGCAACCCGACCTTAAGACCCGAGAGCACTGACAATATTAACTTCGGATTGTCTTATGTTCTGAAATGGAAGGAAAGCAATCAACTCATCATCGATGCCAATTACATTTACCGAAATGCTCAAGATTTTATACGCCAATACGTAGGACCACTGACCAGTAATAACAAAAGAGAGCTCAAGAGTGCTAACCTAAGAAGTGTAAAGAATAATAGTATAGATATCAATTTAAAATATTATTTCAAAAATCAGCTTTCTATTGGGGGTAATATAACTTACCAAAACTTAATCAATACAACTAAAGTTGAGCCTGCGCAAATTATACAAAGCAGCATCTATAAAGATCGAATGCCGAATATGCCTTTTCTATATGGCAATGCGGACGCTGCGTACTATTTTCACCATTTAGGCAAACAAAATAATACGCTGACAATAGGATACAATCTACAATATATACAAGAGTTCTTTTTAGATTGGCCAAGTTTAGCGACCCCATCTGAACGATATAGAATCCCAACCCAAGTATCCCATGATGTCAATATCATTTATTCTTTAGCTTCTGGAAAATATAATATTGCTTTAGAATGTAATAACCTCACGGATGCAACGCGTTTTGACAATTTCGAAATGCAAAAACCAAGTAGATCTTTCAATATTAAGTTCAGATACTTTATACGTACAAAATAACAATCACAATTCAACAACAAATACAATGAAAAATTTAAACATTTTAAAAATGCTAACACTGGCATGTGGTGTTTTAGCCATTACTGCATGTTCAAAAGATAATCCTTCAGATGGAGAAGGTGATACTGGAAATTCTGGAAAAAGAGAAAAATTTGTTTTTATAGTGAATGGACAAGGTGCTGGCGAAGGTGGAGCTACAGGCAATTATATCTTAGCAACAGACAATGTAAATGAGGGTTCTATCAGTATAGTAGGCAATGGTATGCCCGCTACAGAATTGTCCTTTATCAACCAAAACAACCATATCTTCGGATTAACATATGGCGGTCAAGGTCCAATAACACTTTATAATATTGATAATAAAGGTGATTTACAAAGACTTAAAGATGAGCAAGTAAATGCAGAAACTGCGGGTATCTATGGTCATTATGGTGACAAAAACATTATTTTAGGTACAACCAATAGAAGTATAGTTAATCCTGTTGCAACACTAAGAAATTACGATGCACAAAACTTCTCTATAGCAAATAAAAACACAGTAGACTTATCTAAAGTACTAGGAGGCACCAGAATGGCCATCTGGACGGGTGTATTTCAAGTTGGAAGTAAAATATATATCCCTTTTCAATCGGCTGATGGTTCAGGCAATTGGGGTGGAAAATTTACGACTACCGACACAACCTATATCGGGATATTCTCTTATCCAGAGTTGAAATTTGAAAAAACCATCAGAGATGGTCGTGGTTCACACATAGGAAACTGGTGGGCCCAGCAAGGTCTTGCTGTTGACGATAAAGGCGATGCATATGTGTGGTTCTCTGCAAATGAAGCATCATTAGTCTCTAAAAACAAATCGGGATTCCTAAGAATCAAGAAAGGAACAGATGAATTTGATAAAGACTATTATTTTGATATCGAATCATTAGGAAATGGAAAAATTGCTAGAGGAAGCTATCTTAAAGATGACAAATTTTTAATGACCATCTATAATAAAGGCCAGCAAGCTGAAGGTGTAGGTGGTGGATTAGTCAAATTATATATTGTAGATATCCAAACAAAAAAGATGACAGAAATCAAAGAAATTCCTGCTCATGAGCAACAAGGCTATAAAGATGTCGTATTTGTTGAAAAAGATGGTAGCAAGGCTTACTATACATGTCAAAACTTAGAAGACAAACAATATTATACTTACACGATTGACATCAAGAATGCAACAGCGAAAAAAGGTTTAAAATTTGTCGGAGTAGCAGGTGTTTCGTCAATGAGTAAAATCAATTATTAAAAAATTCCATTTATTCTGTCAAAGTATCCCTTTGACAGAATAAATTTTATCACTTCATACATATTACTGTAAATCATTATGCTCAGCAAAATTAATGCATGGTTACATCTTTGGTTGGGATTAGCGGCAGGTATACCTGTCGTCATCCTGAGTATTACTGGCTGTGTGCTTGTCTTCGAACATGACATCAAAGAATTAACCACCAACTATATTCGAGTAGAAGCACAAAAGTCCGAGGATCAACTCCCTCCTTCTGCCATATATAAAGCAGTCCAAGCCGCTATTCCAGACAAAGAAATCGCTAGTTCATGGTACTACGGTTTAGACAAATCCGTAAAAGTAAGTTTAGATCACTCTGACAGTTTAGTTTATGTAAACCCTTACACCGCCGAGATACTAGCCGTAGTCAACCACGAAGATTTTTTTCATTTCATGGATGAGGGGCACCGTCACTTATGGATGCCAAACAAGATAGGTCGTCAAGTTGTAGGCTGGAGTACATTTATATTCTTTTCGCTATTAATAACAGGACTTATATTGTGGTGGCCAAAAAAATGGAATAAAAGATCTCGGGAACAAAGTTTCAAAATAAAATGGCGCGCTAAATTTAAACGTGTTACTTATGACCTGCATAATGTTTTAGGTTTTTACGCATTGACAATCGCATTAGTGATGTGCCTTACTGGATTAGTGATGAGTTTTCCTTGGATGCGCAAATCCGTGGTATGGCTTAGTGGAGGATATCCAAACAAACCTAACGTCGAACAAGTAGAAAAAGAAACTCCAGATGACCAACCTTTAAATGATGCATTGCTCGTTGCGGATCAAATCTGGTATAAAGTACGACATGAATACGCTCGTCATAATAAAGAAGCAGTTATCGTACACTACCCTGAGGAAGAAGAAAAAACAGTTTATGCTTGTACGGATATGGCAAACGGAACATGGAGAGATTTAAATTTTGATCGCAATACTTTAGAACTCACCGGTCGAAAACAAGGACCTATCGATGATGCGAACACCACAGAATGGCTCATGCGGTCAAATTATGCCCTACATACAGGATTTATTGGTGGAATGACCACTAAGATCATCTACTTTTTAGCTTCACTCATTTGTGCAACTTTACCCATTACTGGCTTCTATATCTGGTGGGGGAAAAAGAAAAAAACAGTAAAAAAATCCAAAAAAGTTCCATCCATAACCACTTAATCTTGCTGACATGTTTCATCACTGTAGATACTTTATTAGTTTATTTTTAGTTTTCACCTTATTTGCTGCATCTGCTCAAAATTCTACTACAATCGTTGGTCGTATCATAGATGAAAATGCAGCACCAATCCCATATGCACAAGTAAGTCTACATCATGCTCCTGATGGACGTGTCGCAAAAATTATAGTAGCAGATAGTATTGGAAATTTTACTTTTCCAAATACATCCAATGGAAATTACTATGTGCATATAAAAAACATGACCCACCAAGATCTCTTAACCCCACATTTTAGATTAAGCGAGCACATCAGCAAACACGATCTTGGAAAAATAATGCTTCAACAAAATAATGCCTATCTGGACGAAGTTGTTATCCATAAACGGAAACAATTTATTGAACAGCACCAAGATAAAACAGTATTTAATATCGAAAACTCAGCACTGGCAGACGGAAATAGTGGTCTAGAATTACTCACCAAGATTCCAGGAATCAGCTTGGATGATAAGGGCAGTTTCAGTTTAAAGGGTAAATCAGGAGCCTCTATCATGATCAATGGTAAACTGACCTATCTTTCTGCAGATCAGCTCGCCAATTTATTAAGAAGTACTTCATCAACAGATATTACCAAGATAGAAGTCATGACCAATCCAAACGCCAAACAAGATGCTGCCGGAACCTCAGGCATTATCAATATTGTCCTTAAAAAAGGGGTAAAGCAAGGATGGAATGGGACTGTCTCTGGTAATTTAGGTGCAGGTCGAGGACTACATCTGGGTGGAAGTTTGGACTTGAATTATAGAACCGATAAAGTAAACATCTTTGGAAATTACAATCAATACTTTCAAAATCTAGAGTATTACAATTCATTAACACGCTATTTTTATAAAGATTCACGAAAAGAACCAGAAACTTTTGCTCAACAGGAAAACAAGATACAGCCGAAACTTCGTTCTAATAATTTCAGAGTTGGGATGGACTTTTACTTAACGTCCAAACAGACTCTCGGCTTTCTAGTAAATGGAGGTTTTGGTAAATATCCTAAATATGAACCAACCACCAATCATTTTAGAAACTATACAACAAAAGATCTCATCTGGTCAGCTTCCACTATAACCGAGGGGAAAGAAAGATGGGAAGATATGCTTTACAACATCAATTATAATTGGAAATTTAATGAAAATGGTCACGAACTAAAAGTAGATGTAGATTTTATTGACCACTATTCCAAAATGGATCAAACACTTACTACCCAATATAGTAATGAAAATCAAAAAAATATACGCCCCCTATCGTCACGTATCGGTGATATCCCGTCTGACAGTAAAGTATACGTCGCGAAAATCGATTATACCCTTCCATTTAGTGAAAGTTTTAAATTAGAAACGGGTTGGAAAGCAAGCCATATCCGGACAGAGAATGATCTACAGTATGATACTCTTCAAAACGAAAATTATGTTCCCGATCAATCGACAAGCAATCACTTCATCTATAAAGAGACAATACAAGCAGGTTATGTCAATATCTCAAAAACGTGGAATAAATTTTCAACACAAGTAGGATTACGAGCAGAACACACGTCCACCGATGGAGATCAAATCACTTTAAATGAGCAATTCTCTAAAGATTATTTAAAGTTTTTCCCTTCAGCATTTCTATCCTATAGCATCAATAACAATCACAAGCTGCAATTAAGTTACAGCTATCGTGTTGAACGACCTTCATTTTGGAGCCTAAATCCATTCCGTGTGTATACTGATCCTTTCTCCTATTCAGAAGGAAATTCAAAACTAGATCCCGCTTACGAGCATGCATATGAAGCGAACTACACTCTAGCCAACAAATACATATTTACGTTAAATTATGCAGACAGATCAAATGTCGTAAATGAGATCATTGGATTAGATCCTACCAATAATCAGATTACCTACGAAAGACCGGAAAATATTGGCTCATTCAAAAATTTCGGAATATCATTTATGGCACCTACCCAATTTTTTACTTGGTGGACAGCAACACATTTTGTCAACTACTATAGAAATGAATACGAGATTCCACAGGAAGATGCCTTGATCAAACGTTCAGGAAATACATTATCATTAAATACACAAAATAATTTTAAACTCCCAAAAAATTGGTCAATAGAGATTGGTGGAAACTATAATTCCGGATTGACTATTGGTCTAACTGATATCAAAAGTTATGGGGTTGTTTATTCAGGAATACAAAAGAGTATTTTACAAAAAAAAGCAACCATTAAAGTTGTAGTCAACGATATATTCCATACTAATAATCGTCGCTATGAAACCATTTCAAATGCCGTTAGATTAATAGGAAGATCTAATCCCGATAGCAGAACAGCTATATTATCTTTCAATTATCGATTTGGAGGATCTGAAAATACAACAAAAAAACGATCAACAGGATCTGAAGATATAAAAAATAGATTGTAAAAAGATCTTAAAATAGCACAACAGAAATCTCTAAAGATACACAAAGAGCTATCAAGTTAAAAGTTGATAGCTCTTTGTGTATATCACCTGTTACAATTAGAGCTCATAAAATCATGATATTCCATTCTAATTATCATATGACATTCATATCAACTATAGCATAAATAGAACTATTTCAAATTTACTATCTTTGTAAAAAAATCAAATATGTCTGTTAAGATTGGTGAAAATATAGATTTAGGAGAATTTCCCTTGTTGCTGGCTCCAATGGAAGATGTGAGTGATCCACCATTCCGTTTTGTTTGTAAGCAAAACGGTGTAGATATGATGTATACCGAATTTATTTCTTCCGAAGGATTGATTCGTGATGCTGCAAAATCACGTAAAAAGCTGGACATATTCGAATATGAGAGACCAATAGGCATTCAGATCTTTGGTTCGGAAATCGAACATATGAGACAGTCTTCCGAAATTTGCACCCTAGCAAATCCAGATCTAATCGATATTAATTACGGTTGTCCTGTTAAAAACGTAGCCTGTCGTGGAGCAGGAGCGAGTTTATTACAAGATATCGATCGTATGGTAGCGATGACAAAAGCGGTGGTAGAAGGCACACACTTACCTGTCACTGTAAAAACACGTTTAGGTTGGGATGACAACACAAAGAATGTTTATGAAGTCGCTGAACGTTTACAAGACATCGGTATTAAAGCACTGTCCATTCATGGCCGTACACGAGCCCAAATGTACAAAGGGCAAGCCGATTGGTCAATGATACGCGATATTAAACGTAACCCACGCATCAAAATTCCGATTTTCGGAAATGGTGATGTAGATTCGTTAGAAAAAGCAGTAGCTTGGCGTCAAGAATACGAGGTAGACGGCATTATGATCGGTCGCGCATCTATAGGTTATCCTTGGATTTTTAGAGAAATAAAGCACTTTTTTAAAACAGGTGAACGCCTAGCTGGACCAACGATCGCCGAACGTGTGGAGGTCTGCAGAACACATTTAGTAAAGTCTATTGAATGGAAAGGTCCCAAAACAGGTATTTTTGAAATGCGACGCCATTATTCAAATTACTTCAAAGGGATACCAGATTTTAAAGAATACCGTATGAGATTAGTGAGTCTACAAACTTTCGAAGAGATTCAAGAAGTTTTAGATGAAATTCAACATAAATTTGCAGAAGAAGCGATCTTTTAAAATCGCTTCTTCTAATTTTTGGCCTTCATTATCCTAGCAA
This sequence comes from Sphingobacterium sp. PCS056, assembly GCF_023273895.1. Lineage (NCBI taxonomy): Bacteria > Pseudomonadati > Bacteroidota > Sphingobacteriia > Sphingobacteriales > Sphingobacteriaceae > Sphingobacterium > Sphingobacterium sp. PCS056. The sequence continues at coordinate 789,283 of NZ_CP096883.1, forward strand.
TTGTTTTTCTCTCAACAAAAGCAGTTCCTATGATGTAAGCCATCAGCATGATATTGCCAATCCAAAAATTACGATCAAAGGCGGTATAATGAATATAAACAATAATTGTACCCACCAGCATATACGCTCCAATTTTTAAAACCTTATACGGTATTGGATAGTTCTTTTGTCCCCAAAAATAAGACAAAAGCACCATTACAAAGTAAGTTATGGATGTAACATAGATTGCACCTATATAGCTATATTGGGGAATAAGTATATAACAAAGAATGATAGTAATTAAAGCCCCTATACCTGAAATATAAAGCCCATATCTTGTTTGGTCAGAAAGTTTATACCAGACCGACAAATTCATATAAATACCGAGCATAACATAGTTGAATAAAATAACAGGAATAATAAATAGCCCTGACCAATATTCAGCACTTTTGGCAGGAGATCCACCTTCAATAAAATACTTCAGCCATTCTATATTCACAGATAAACCAATCATGACCATCATCATGGCTATCACAAAATATTCCATGATCATTGCATATACCTTTCTAGAATTTTCATTTTTTGCATAGGAAAAGAAAAAAGGTTCGGCACCTAAACGGAAAGCTTGGACAAAAATGCTCAAAAAGACCGCAATTTTTGCGATAGCACCATAAATACCGACATCCCGATCAGCAATATTTTTCGGAAGCAACTCTGGCATCAGCATCTTGTCAAGATTTTCATTGATGATAAATGAAACATTAGCAATCAATATGGGGAAACTATAACGAAACATATCCCCTAGTAAAACCTTATCAATTTTAAAATTAAAAGTATTAATCTCCGGTAGCAACATCACTAAAGTCAGTCCACTAGCGATAAAATTGGATAAGAACACATAGCCGAGCCAAGAATCCACAAACCAAGATGAAAAATAAGGTGCAGTATCAGGAAAATGTTTAAGTAAATAAGGGATAAAAACGATGAATGTTAAGTTTAACAGAACAAAAGTAATGATATTGACTAGTTTCAATACTCCGTACCGCAGCGGTCTACCATTGGCACGCACCTTAGCAAAAGGAACCACAGCTAGGGCATCTACCACAAGCGTTAGACCAACAAAGTAGACGTAGCTCTTATACTCTCCTACAGAGTCTATATTGTCCTTGGCAAACCAGGCAGCAATATCATTAGAAAATATCAGAATCGTAGATAGAAAAATCAACGAAGTAAAAATCGTCACAATAAAGCTGTTATTAAAAACTTTAGCCTTATCTTTTTCCTCTACTTTTTGTAAATATCTAAAGTACGTCGTCTCCATGCCGAAAGCAAGGAAAGCATTTATCATCGCAGCCCAAGAATACATGTTCGTAAATATTCCATAAGTGGAAGCTTCAAATTTACGAACGAAAATTGGGGTTAAAACAAAATTCAGGAGTCTGGAAACTATGGTACTAAGTCCATAGATCAGGGTTTGTCCAGCAAATTTTTTAAAAACAGACAAGATAATAAGGATTTATTTGGTTGATTTTTTTAACACTTCAAAATTATTAAAGTTCTTCCAACTCCCCTCTTCACAAGTCATTTCTTGTACCTCAGCCCGTTCGGGACCTTCTGCGCAAAAATCTTTCAAGCAATCTAAGGCAAAATCATCCCCTTCAGCTTCAATATATACAGAGCCATCAGCTAAGTTTCTTACAAAACCCTTTATGCCCAATTGATCCGCAACAGCTTTAGTTGACAATCTAAAATAAACCCCCTGTACCTTTCCTTTAATAGAAATATTTACATGTTTCATATTAACAAAAGTACAGAAGATTTTGAGTAATTTACTATACTAATCGCTGTACAGTAACTTTATCTGTAAGTCTAAAGTGTTCCATATTCTTCAACAGAACAAGTCCTGGTTTTTTACCAACCTCAATAGATCCAAATTCGCGATCGATATTTAAAGCCTGCGCTCCATTAATAGTTGCCCACTGAATAGATTGTTGAAAATCCAGATTATCAAAATGTTTGTGCAACACCTTCAATTCATCTAGAATCGATAAAGTATCATTGGAAGCTAAACTATCTGTACCAATTACTATTTTTTGGTTATCATTTACAAAGTTTAGAACTTTTGGCAATTGATCTTCAATATAAAGATTAGCTTTTGGACATAAACACCATACGATATCACGACCCATCCGATCAACAAAATCTAGATCTTTTAAAGAGGTAAAAGTATTGTGCACAAGAATCAATTTATTCGGATGAGGCAAATACGGTAGATAAGATTGAATCGAATTTCTCGCTTGAGCCTTAAACAAGTCAGGATTTTTGCCAATAGTCTTAAAAAAATCGATAAAACCACCCGTTTTATACCGGAATAACTTATTCTCATCATCACTCTCTTGATTGTGAATACTTATAATATTTACATCAGAAACTGCCTTCTTAAATTTTTTAAGAAGAATTTTTGAACATGAATAAGGTGCGTGCGGCGTCAAAGAAGAGTGAGCAGGATCAAATTCATGAATCAGATCTTTCGCTTCTTGCAATTTGCCATCTGCTTCTTCAGGCTCTACACCAAAAATTTCGACAAACGTGTGGTAAAGAATTTTACTCGATTCTTTGATTTTAGAAGTGTTATCCGAATTAACGTGATCCCCAACCGCTACAATTCCATTATTATACATCTCTGCGTCAGCCTCGGCCATAGCCTTATCAATAACTTTCAAAGATGCGCTTCTGCTTGTCATTACTGCAGAGAGAAAAGCTGGTAATCCAGTTTTTTGCGGAATCGTACCCTTCATGTGAGACAATTCTAAATGACAATGCGCATTAATAAATCCAGGAACAATTACTCCTTCAAATTTTTCAATGTGCTGGTCCTTCAATTCAGCTGCTTTACTTTCATAAATTGCTAAAATTTCACCTTCATCATTTACTTTTACCACACCATCTTTGATCGGCAAAGATGTAATTGGTAAAATATAGTTAGCGCTAAAATATTTCATTATCATAAAAACTTAAAAAATCACTTCTGCACTACAGGTTAATGCAAAGTAACTGTGGATACTAACGTTAAAATTCGTGCCAAAATATACTAAATATAATTCTGCGATTCAAAATCAAACCATCATAATATAGCATAAAAATTTACACATGATAAAATTTATAAAAACCTTTTAGCTACATTATGCTATAAAAATTTTAAATAAATTTCAAGTTTAATTAAAATCAATTTATTGCTAAATAATAACCGCAAAGAGCTAAATTATTAAATTTTAGCATATTAGTTCAAGGTAATAAATAAGTTTAATTTCAGCCAATTTATTATCAAAAAATTACATTTTTGGATGACTTTTAAAAAATTTGTAGCTATTTACTGACGTGATGTCAGCGTTTATCGATCAAAATCCAAAATTTACTTATTCAATGGGATTTTGAACGCACAATATGCTAATCCATTTTTTACCATTACCCACCTCATCTGAATAACTATCGAGTACAGAGATCGAACTCCTATTCATTAAGCAAACTTGCCTAATAAATTAATTACAATTTTACTAAAAGATGAAACTGTCTCCTGAAGTATCAACTTAATATAAAGCAATTACATATAATATTTTTAGTCCTAGAAATATTTAATAACTTCGCAACATCAATAGGGGTGCCTTGTTCCAAGAACACGAATAAAGGCTGAGAATATACCCAACAATACCATGTGTATTGTGCACCTGATCCAGATAATGCTGGCGGAGGGAAAAGGTTAGTTAAATATCAATAAAAACTGTTGTAACCCCTTGCAAGAGTTTGTTTAACTCAAAATTCAATTAAAAAATCATGGTTAAAAATTTAATCAGCACAGTAGTATTAGTAGGAATTACACTTTCTGTATCTGCGCAACACCAATTGTCAATCAAAGTAATCGACACTTCAACAAAAAAATCATTGCAGGGTGCTAGCATTATTTTATCAGATCGTGTCAGTAAACATTCGAAATCTGACCAAAACGGCATCGCTAAATTTTCTGATCTATCAACAGGAAAATATGAATTAATGGTTTCCTATTTAGGTTACGGCACAGAAAAAAAGCAAATTAACCTACTAGACAATCAGTCTTTTGAAATTTATCTCGAACCATCCAGAATAAAAACAGAAGAAGTTATTGTCCAAGCCACCCGCGCAAAAAACAATTCCTCCACAACTTATAAAAATCTAAGCAAAGAAGATATCGCAAAAAATAATTTTGGACAAGATATCCCTTATTTGCTCGATCAAACACCTTCTGTCGTAATCGGATCCGATGCAGGTGCCGGCATCGGATATACAAGTATGAAAATAAGAGGCTCTGATAATGCCCGTATCAATGTCACCTTAAATGGAATACCCTTAAATGATGCTGAAAGTATGGGGTCATTCTTCGTCAACCTTCCAGATTTTGCTTCTTCGACAGAGAGTATTCAGATTCAACGAGGTATCGGCACATCCACAAATGGCGCTGGGTCATTTGGAGCATCATTAAATATCCAATCCAATACATTGGAAAAAGATGCCTATGTGGAATTAAATAACTCTTATGGTTCATATAATTCTTGGAAAAACACGTTAAAAATTGGTTCAGGCCTATTAAACAATAAATTTGCATTTAACGTACGCCTTTCTCGTATTCTAAGCGATGGTTATATTGATCGTGCATCTGCTGATCTCAAATCATTTTATGTAGATGGAGGTTATTACAGTGACAAACAAATTTTAAAAGCGATTGTATTCTCAGGAAAGGAAAAAACTTATCAATCTTGGTACGGCACACCAGAACCAAGATTGAATAATGATATAGCCGGAATGCAAGACTACGCCATCAATGATGGTTATACAGAAGCCGAAACACAGAACCTATTAAATTCAGGCCGTACCTATAACAAATACTTATATAAAAATCAAACTGACAATTATACCCAGACACATCATCAGTTACACTACAGCAATTTTATCAATGATAAACTAACCTTCAATGCAGCCCTACATTACACGAGAGGAGCAGGTTATTATGAAGAGTACAGACCTGAAGATGCTTTTTCAAAATACAATCTGCCGCCAGTCATCATCGGAACAGATACCATCACCAAAACAGACTTAGTCAGAAGGCGATGGTTAGATAACCATTTTTATGGAGCTACCTATTCCTTCAATTACAATCCCTCCCAATCTATTAAATTAACATGGGGTGGAGCTGTAAATCAATATAAAGGAGATCATTACGGAGAAGTAATCTGGGCAAAATATGCATCTACTAGCAACTTGGGCGACAAATATTATTTAAATGATGCAACAAAAAATGATATTAGTACATTTCTAAAAGCAGATTTTGCGTTAGATAATTGGTTATTATTCGCAGATGTGCAGTATCGCAATATCTTTTACAAAGTTAGAGGTGATGATGATAAAATCAAAGGAATGAATTTTGAACGAACATTCAACTTTTTAAATCCCAAAGTTGGCTTCACTTACCTGATCAATGAACAGGCAAATTTGTATGCATCTTATGCTTATGCGAGCAAAGAACCCGTACGTAATGATTTTGTGGATGTAAAAGGGAACAATCCCAAGCCAGAAAAAATGCAAGATATCGAGCTCGGCTATCGCTTCCGAAATGATGCTTTTAACATCGGAACCAATTTTTATGGTATGTTCTATAAAGATCAGCTCATCCCAACAGGAGCACTTAATGATGTCGGTTCCGCTCTAAGGATGAACATTCCTGATAGTTACCGCATAGGGTTAGAATTTGACGCTGCTTGGAAAATATCGAATCAATTTGAGTGGAAAGCAACTGCTGGTCTAAGCCAGAATAAAATTAAAAATTATACAGATGAAACGAGCGGCGAATTTATCAAAAAGACAAATATTGCTCTTTCTCCTGCAACAATACTATCAAGTGAATTTTCTTATGCTCCACTCCCTTCTTTTCAGATCGCGTTACTGTCTAAGTATATTTCAAGACAATACCTAGACAACAGCTCTGCAAAAGAAAGAAGTATAGATGCCTCTTTTGTCAACAATGTCAGAGCTAGCTATAGCTTCTCCGTACTGGGCGTCAAAAATATAGATCTCGGTTTAACCATTAACAATATTTTAAATGAAAAATATCAAACCAATGGATATACATGGGGTTATATGGACGGAAATTCACGAAAATACTTTAATTTCTACTATCCACAGGCAACAACTAATTATATGCTGAGCCTAAATGTCAAATTCTAATTAGAAAAAATACACGCTCATTAGTAGCGTGTATTTTTTTCCTCAACAAGTATCGACTTCTACGATCAGCAGTATATAAACTGCCATTGACATAAGTGAAATCATTAGTTGACATTTTTTTCTTATAATTGCCCTATGCGCGCAGTCATACAAAGAGTTTCCAGAGCACACTGTTCAGTCGACAATAAGATTACAGGTCAAATTGAAAATGGATTACTAATTCTAATCGGAATTGAAGAAGAAGATACCATAGAGGATATGAAATGGATGGCTCAAAAATTTATCAATCTGAGGATATTCAATGACGAAAACGGATTGATGAACAAATCCGTACAAGATATCGCGGGCAATATTTTATTCATTTCTCAATTTACATTATTCGCACAGACAAAAAAAGGAAATCGACCATCCTTTATTCGTGCAGCCAAACCAGATAAAGCTCAACCCATGTATATCGAAATGGCCGATTATCTCAGTACTTTGCTGCACAAAAAAATTCAGCTCGGCATTTTTGGTGCTGACATGAAAATTGATCTACTAAACGATGGTCCAGTAACCATTATAATGAATACACAGGATAAAGAAAATTTCTAATACGATGACCATAAAAGAAGCACAAGAAACCATTGATAAATGGATTACTACGACAGGCGTTCGTTATTTCAATGAATTGACCAATACTGCAATGCTCATGGAAGAAGTTGGAGAAGTTGCTAGAATAATGGCACGACAATATGGAGAACAATCCTTTAAGAAATCGGACAAAGAAGTAAATTTAGCCGATGAAATGGCAGATGTTCTTTTTGTTTTGATGTGTTTAGCAAATCAAACAGGTATCGACTTGACCGATGCGCTCGAAAAAAATTTAGAAAAAAAATCAATTCGTGATGCTGATCGGCATAAAAACAATGAGAAACTAAAAGACCAATAACAAGGTTGTTAGTCATTTAGGTGGAAAATTATTTTTAAAAATAAATACACTAGTTATCAGGTAGACTTTATATATTTGAGGATATTAACTTAAATATATAAACTTTATGGATAAAAATTCTACACAACGATCAACTCTATATCAAATATTACTAACGAGTGCATTAACCGTTACTAGCCTGTATTCCTTCTCTCAAGAAGTCATTAGAGGTAAAGTAAGCAATAATGGCCTACCATTAAGCAGTGTTACCATTAGAAACACGAGTAATAATACATCAACTAAATCATTAGAAGATGGGAGTTTTAATATTCCAGCATCATCTGGAGTCAATACATTAGTCGTATCTCATATTGGATTTACCACCCAAACCAAAGAAATTACAATTTCACAGGGTACTGACGGTCTAATCAATTTCGAATTATCAAGCGTTTCCTTGGATGAAGTTGTTGTTATTGGATCAAGAGCTCAAGGAAGATCCAATTTACAGACCGTCGCACCCGTAGATGTTATTGACATTAAAGGATTGACAAAAGATGTGGGTCAAGTATCATTAAACCAAATTCTAAATTACGTCGCACCATCTTTCAACTCCAATACACAAACCATATCCGACGGTACAGATCATATTGACCCCGCATCATTAAGAGGCTTAGGACCCGATCAAGTATTGGTGCTTGTCAATGGAAAGCGTCGACATACTACATCATTAGTCAATATAAACGGTTCATTTGGTAAAGGATCAGTTGGGACAGATCTAAATGCCATACCAACATCAGCAATAAAAAGAATAGAAATTCTACGTGATGGTGCCGCCGCTCAGTACGGATCAGATGCCATTGCAGGCGTCATTAATATTGTCATTGAAGATAGTGTCGATGAACTACGTGCTTCCGTCACCTATGGTGGATATTTGTCCAAAAATGCAGAGAACAATTACGATGGGCAAAGTGTGCAAGCAAATGTCAATTACGGAATTCCACTAACTAAAAACGGTGGATTTATCAATTTCTCTGGTTCATACGATTTCCGGCAGCCGACAAATCGGCAAAAAGAGTTTACAGGAACAATTTTCTCCGATTACAATAATCCAAGTTTATATCCTAACCCAACAGGGGTTGATATCACCAATGATGAACTTGCAAGACTCGGTAAAACACGTGCAGATTATGTTTCAAGAATTGGTCAAGCCGAGACAAAAGGGGGATCTTTATTTTTCAATTCAAAAATTCCCTTATCACAACATTCAGAATTTTATTCATTCGGAGGATTAAATTACAGAAAAGGTACCTCAGCAGCATTTCGTCGACAACCAGCTCAAATTACCCAAAATATCAGTGAAATATATCCAGACGGTTTCCTACCATTAATCGTCACAGATAACTATGATAAATCATTAGCTACGGGAATAAAATCAGAATTTTCAGGTTGGAAAGTCGATCTATCCAATGCTTATGGATCCAATACAATTGACTTTCAGACCCAAAATTCTCTAAACGCCAGTTTGTTAAAAGCCTCCCCTACTACCTTTGATGATGGAGGATATCGCTTTATTCAAAACACAAGTAATTTAGACTTCACCAAATTCTTCGAGCAACCATTAGCAGGAATAAACGTTGCTTTTGGATTTGAACACCGTTATGAAAATTACCAAATTGTAGCTGGAGAAGAATCCTCCTATGCAGATTATGGAAAAGCAATAAAAATTGGTACTGATGCAAATGGCAATCCAATCTTAATACCCAATATCCAAGGAAATGTACAAACACGATTTGCCCAAAATGGCAAACCATATGCATCAGGAGCACAAGCATTCCCTGGATTTAGACCTGACAACGAAGTCAATGAAACACGCTCTTCAGTAGGTGCATATGCCGATGTAGAAGCCAATATAACCACGAGTTGGCTATTAACAGGAGCGCTACGTTTTGAAAATTACTCTGACTTCGGATCAACACTCAATTGGAAATTGGGGACACGTTATAAAATAGATGACATCTTTACATTTCGTGCAGCTGCAAGTACAGGATTTAGAGCTCCATCACTTCATCAACGTTACTTCAATGCAACCTCAAGCTTATTCAATGATGGTGTCATTACCAATTCTGGAACTTTCACAAACGATAGTAGGCCTGCACAACTACTCGGCATACCTTCATTAAAACAAGAGACTTCCCGTTCCTATAGTGCAGGATTAACAGCCAATTATGGCAAATTCAAGGCCACTGTTGATGGATATTTCATCGCCATAGATAACCGCATTATTTATACAGGAACATTTACAGGAAGCAATGCCTCAAATGCAACCGAACAAGACAAGGAGATATATGATCTATTAGCACAGTCCAATGCAACATCAGCACGTTTTTTTGCCAATGCAATTGATACAGAGACCAAAGGTATAGACGTAGTTTTGACTTACAATGAAGATATAGGAAAAGGTAAACTTCGGACCGACCTTTCAGCCAAGTTCGTCAAGACCAATATTATAGGAGATATTCATGCGTCCGAAAAACTTGCTGGCAAAGAAAGTATTTATTTTGACAACCAATCGCGCATTTATTTAGAATCAGCAGTACCACGCACAAAAGTAAATCTGAGTCTGAACTACAGCTTAAATAAATTCAATGTGTTCTTGCGCAATGTTTATTTTGGAGATGTTGACGGTGCGACAAACACAGAAGCTGATTACCAGACCTTCAGAGGCAAAATCATTACAGATCTAAGCCTAGGTTACAGCATCACTAAAAACCTACGCTTCACCTTAGGAGCTAATAATCTTTTAGATATTTATCCCGATGAAACTAGAGAAGGATCCGGATTGAGAGGTGCCGGATATTTTATTTATTCCAGAACAGGACAACAATTCGGTAATAATGGTCGTTATATATTTACCAAATTAGCTTTAACACTTTAATCCATTCGTGGATGTAAAAAGGCTGTATCAAGATATTTGCAGTGCCCCCAAAAAGTTAGACACTTTCTGGGGGCATTTTTATGAATAAGAAAAACAAGCACAGTTTTGAATTTAAGTTGAGCTGTGTTAGACAAATGGATGAGCATTATCGTTCTGCAAAGTCTTTGGGAGAAGAATTCGGGATTACGTATTCTTTGTTTGAGACGTGGTACAAAATATATAAGTATCAGGGGGAATCGGGGCTACTTCCCAGGAAAGGGAAAAGACACTTTAGTGCTTCTTTTAAGCTTTCTGTCCTTACTGCAATCCGAGAAGAAAGTTTATCTTTGAAAGAAGCCCGTGTACGCTTTGACCTTTCCTCGGATGCCCATATCATTGAATGGCAGAAAAGGCTGGACAAGTTTGGTCCAGAAGGATTGGAGGCACGGCCAAAAGGGAGACCCTTGATGACAAAGAAAGCAAATCCGCAGATCAAGCGAAAAGTTAGAAAAACGAATAAAGCGCTCACGCGTGAAGAGGAACTTTTGCAGGAGAATGAGTATTTACGTGCAGAAAATGCCCTGCTAAAAAAGCTCAGCGCCTTAGCTCAAGCCGAAAACAAGCGAAAGCCATAATGGAGCTAAGGCATCAATTTGATCTTGATATCCTGCTGAGTTGCGTTAAAATGGCAAGAAGTACTTTCTATTATCATTCCAAGAAGGAGGGACAAGCAGATAAATACGAACAGGTGAAAGCGCAAATCAACAAAGTTTACCATGTACATAAGGGCCGCTTTGGCTATCGCCGCATTACCCTGCAGCTCAAACGGGATGGAGTGGATATGAATCATAAGACCATTCTTAGATTAATGAGGGAAATGGGTTTGAAGAGTCTGATCAGGATAAAGAAATACAGGTCATACCGGGGTGAACTGGGCAAGATCGCTCCCAATATCCTCAACAGGAAATTCCAGGCTGAGGGGCCTTTGCAAAAATGGGCCACGGATATTACTGAGTTCAAAGTCAAGGAAAAAAAGCTGTATCTCTCCCCAATAATTGATCTGTTTAATCAGGAAGTTATAAGTTATGAAATTACTGACAGGCCGGTCTTTAAAGGGGTAATGGATATGCTCAAAAAGGCACTGCCCAAAGCAAGGGGGGCATCACAACTGCTTTTACATTCTGATCAGGGCTGGCAATACCAAATGCCTAAATATCAACAGTGGCTCAAAGAAAACGGAATCACTCAAAGCATGTCCAGAAAAGGAAATTGCCTTGATAATGCCGTAATTGAAAATTTCTTCGGAATTTTAAAATCAGAACTGTTTTATCTAAAACAATACGAATCAACAGAGAAGTTAAAAAGCGAAATAGAAGATTATATCTCCTATTACAATAATCAACGGATAAAACTAAATTTAAATGGAATGAGCCCGACAGAATATCGAGCTCATTATTACAAATCTAATTAACTAAATTTGTCCAATATTTTGGGGGCAGTCCAATTTGATACAGCCTTTTTATTTCTTTACCTTTAATGCATCATATTAATCCCTTCGGAAATGAATTTTACGAAATACCTACATAAAAGAAAACATTATGTGTTATTTACCATTTTACTTATTGGACTAGCACACGTGTCTGCACAAGACAGGGACAAAGAATTCAAATTTCAATATGATCCCAAAGATCTGGTCATGGAAAGTCTATTTCAAAAAATATACGTACTTGATTCTAGAAAAGACACCACCCATTATGGCATCATCAATAAAGGTTTTTTTGGTCAATCCGCAAAAGTTGTGGCTAATCCCTCTCTGGAAACTCAAATACAAAACTATTTAGAAATCATTACCCTTGAAAGTACGCAAAAAGATACTTTGCTTCTGCAGATTCGCCGACTGTCCTTTTCCGAAATAGGTGGTGGGCTCAAGGAAAAAGGATTTTTTGATTTTAGAGCCAATCTTTATCAAAAAAAAGGAAGCTACTATCACCCCATTAGTCGCATCGACAGCAGCTTTCAAGTATCAGGAATAGATGTTTCCAATAAATTATTAAAAAAAGGAAGCCTAATTATAGATACATTCATTCGGTCAAACCTCAAAACACCGACCATAGGATCTGAGGCTTTGACCATTCAAGATCTTCAGAACATCGATTATAAAGAAAAAGAACAATTACCTTTATATGCTGCAGAGCATCTTGTTGATGGTATCTATATGAACTACGAAAACCTCAAATTTCAAAAACCAGATTATCCACTTTTAGATGAAAAAGATAAAAAAGGAAGAATCAAGTACTATTATTATACGAATGAAAAAGGTAAAAAAGTAAAACTTAAAGATTCACAGATCTATGCTATAGTGGACAATGATGAAACGTTTATCTCCACGACCTATGGATACTATCCACTAGTCATGGAAAATGATGAATACTATTTTTACGGATTAGCGACTGAAAATAGTGCCAACATCTTCGTGTCCGCATCCGTTGGTTCAGGATTTGGAGGAGGAATGATCGGTGTTGGAATGGGTTCAGGACCTGCAAATGTGAGAAAATACAAAATAAAAATTGACCATTTAGACGGAAATTTTGAAAAAATACAACCCGTAAACGATTAAACATGAAAACATCAAGATTATATATATGGATAGTAAGTACAGTTGTAGTCATTCAATCCTGCAGTGTATCGCACCACTTAAACAAGCGATCAGAAACATTTGACAAAGCAGCAGTTGTCTCCGCACATCCATTAGCTTCAAAAGTAGGAGTCGATATTTTAAAAATGGGCGGAAACGCTATTGATGCTGCCGTAGCGGTACAGTTTGCATTAGCAGTCGTATATCCCAATGCTGGCAATATCGGAGGTGGCGGTTTTATGGTCTACCGAAGTAGCAAAGGCGAAATCAATGCCTTAGACTTTAGAGAAAAATCTCCTGAAAAAGGCCATGCCAACATGTATCTGGACAATCAGGGCAATGTGATCGAAAACTTAAGCGTCTATGGACACCTTTCAGCCGGTGTACCAGGTTCAGTAGCCGGAATGGTTGAAGCCCATCGTAAATATGGAAAACTAGATTGGAAAAAATTGCTCGCCCCAGCCATTGCATTAGCACAAAATGGCTTTCCAATAACCAAGCAGCAAGCAGAAGAATTTAACCATTTTAAAGCAAGTTTTGAAAAATACAATCCCCATGGCGCCCCTATCATCAGAGCCGAAACATGGAAAAAAGGTGATGTATTTCAACAACCAGAACTCGCCAGTACCATTACAAGAATCGCTGACCAAGGTCGCGATGGCTTTTATAAAGGCGTTACTGCAGACCTCATTGTTAAAGAGATGAAGAGCGCCAATGGTATTATCAGTCACAGTGATTTAGCCAATTATGATGCCGTATGGCGCAAGCCAATTACAGGATACTATCGTGGACATAAAATCATCTGTATGGCACCTCCATCAAGTGGCGGACCTGCATTAGTAGCACTATTGCAATCTGTGGCGCAGTTTCCATTGTCCAAGTGGGGATTTCAAAGTGATTCCACTATTCGCGTTATGGTTGAAGCAGAGCGCCGTATCTATGCCGATAGAGCAACATATCTCGGAGATCCAGACTTCATTCGCGTACCCGTAAAAGAATTGACAGATTCTATTTTCAATAGTAACAGGTTAAAATCGGTCAATTTCAACAAAGCAACAGCAAGTTCCGATGTAAGAGCAGCAAAATTTCCAGGCTATGAATCAGAAGAGACCACCCATTTCAGCATCGTAGATTCAGAAGGAAATGCCGTATCCATCACCACCACATTAAACAACTCCTATGGCTCTCGCGTATTTGTATCAGGTGCCGGCTTTATTCTAAACGATGAAATGGACGACTTCTCGGTAAAACCGGGAGTACCCAATATCTACGGTCTTGTTGGTGGCAAAGCCAATGCGATACAACCTAACAAGAGAATGTTAAGCTCCATGACGCCAACCATTGTAGAAAAAGATCATCAACTCTATATGGTGGTCGGAACACCGGGAGGGTCCACCATTATGACCTCCGTTTTCCAGACTATTGTCAATGTCATAGACTTTCATCAAGATGCGCAACAATCCGTCACATCACCACGTTTTCATCACCAATGGTTACCCGATCAAATTGATGTCGAGAAAAAAGCCATTACATCAAAAGTGAGAAAAAGTTTAGTAAACTCCGGATATAAAATTTCTCCACGTGGCAATATTGGTCGAGTAGAAAATATTATAGTATTACCAAACGGAAAACTGCAAACAGGAGCTGATCCTAGAGGAGACGATACCGCTGCAGGATATTAATGTATATCAAAATCATAAAATAAAAAAATCCCGTTACAAGCTGTAACGGGATTTTTTATTTTATTACGTTAAGAAGAATGATCTTACATCATTCCGCCCATGCCACCACCCATTGGAGGAGCACCAGCACCAGCATTTTCTTCTGGCTCATCAGCTAATACACACTCCGTAGTTAATAACATAGAAGCGATAGAAGCAGCATTTTCCAAAGCAACACGAGAAACTTTAGTTGGATCGATTACACCGGCACCAATTAAGTTTTCGAAAACATCTGTACGAGCATTGTAACCAAAATCGCCTGTACCTTCTTTCACTTTCTGAACGATTACGGCACCTTCAATACCAGCATTGAAACAGATCTGACGTAAAGGCTCTTCGATAGCACGTCTGATGATTTCGATACCGATAGTCTCGTCTTCATTAGCACCTTTTAAGCCTTTTAAAGCATCAGTTGCACGAATGAAAGCAACACCACCACCAGCAACGATACCTTCTTCTACAGCTGCACGAGTTGCATGTAAAGCATCATCAACGCGATCTTTCTTCTCTTTCATTTCAACTTCAGTAGTAGCACCAACATAAAGAACAGCAACACCACCAGACAATTTAGCTAAACGCTCTTGTAATTTCTCACGATCGTAATCAGAAGTAGTTGTTTCAATTTGAGAGCGGATTTGAGCAACGCGAGATTTAATATCTTCAGCATTACCAGCACCATTGATGATTGTTGTATTATCTTTATCCACAACAACTTTCTCTGCTTGACCTAAATCTTCTAATGTTGCATTTTCTAATTTGAAACCTCTCTCTTCAGAAATCACAGTACCACCAGTTAAGATAGCGATATCTTCTAACATCGCTTTACGACGATCACCAAATCCTGGAGCTTTAACAGCAGCCACTTTCAGTGAGCCACGGATTTTATTCACAACTAAAGTTGCTAATGCCTCTCCGTCTAAGTCTTCTGCAATGATGATTAATGGTTTACCCGTTTGAACTTGTTTTTCCAAAATCGGCAACAATTCTTTCATGTTACTGATTTTTTTATCATAGATTAAAATGTAAGGATTTTCTAATTCCGCTTCCATTTTATCTGAGTTCGTTACAAAGTATGGAGATAAGTAACCACGGTCAAATTGCATACCTTCTACTGTTTTTACTTCAGTTTCAGTACCTTTAGCCTCTTCTACAGTAATAACACCATCATTACCCACTTTTTCCATTGCTTGTGCAATTAAAGCTCCGATAACTTCATCATTATTTGCAGAAATTGATGCTACTTGTTTGATTTTATTATTGTCTTGACCAACAGTTTGAGATTGCGCTTTTAAGTTCGCTACCACTGCTGCTACAGCTTTATCAATACCACGTTTCAAATCCATTGGATTAGCACCTGCTGCTACAGATTTAATACCTGGAGCTACAATAGCTTGAGCCAAAACAGTTGCGGTAGTTGTACCATCACCCGCTTGATCGGCAGTTTTTGATGCAACTTCTTTCACCATCTGAGCACCCATATTTTCCAGAGCATCTTTCAATTCGATTTCTTTAGCTACAGTAACACCATCTTTAGTGATAACTGGTGAACCAAATTTTTTCTCAATGATGACATTACGTCCTTTTGGACCTAAAGTTACCTTTACTGCATTTGCTAATGTATCAACACCTTTTTTAAGTGCCTCACGCGCTTCAACGTTATATTTTACTTGTTTTGCCATTATTTTTAAATTTTTGAAATTAACATTTGATTCTTACTCGATATCAAGTAATCAAATCTGTTTACTTATGAATTCTATCCTTAAAAAATTAAATAACCGCGTAAATATCAGCTTCACGCATAATTAAATACTCTTTACCTTCAACAGTAATTTCAGTTCCAGCATATTTACCATATAAAACTTTATCACCAACTTTTACAGTTAAAGGTTCGTCAACTTTACCTGTTCCAACTGCTACAACGACTCCTTGAGATGGTTTCTCTTTTGCTGTATCAGGGATGTATAATCCTGAAGCTGTTTTTTCTTCTGCCTGAGCAGCTTCAACTACGACTCTGTCACCGATAGGTTTAATGTTTAATGCCATAATATATTTTATTTTTAGTTTTTTTTGAATGATATATAAACTTCATCAGCAATTATGCCAAAGCACCAAGAACAGACTTTTGAGACAAATTTGCATCGAAAAAGAATAGACTGGCAGGTTTCATTCACAATCGCTGTCAGGCTGTCACTTTCCAAAACTGACAGCAAAAAAAAAGCCTCCGATTTCTCGGAGGCTTTCAATTTCTATAGCACAACTTATTTTGTTGAATCTGTAACAGATTTCTGTGCAGGAGCTTGTTGAGCTGGCGCACCAGGCTTTTGTGTATTATTTAAGTTCAAGGGACTTGCTTGTGCAGGAGCCTCAATTTGATTACCCAAACCACCACCTACAGTAGCTGTTGTTGTTGGAGCCACAATATTGAATGCTAAACAAAAAACCATGATCGCAATCACTAATCCCCAAGAACCTTTTTCTAAAAAGTCACCTGTACGTTTTACACCCATAATATTAGTTCCACCAGCAAATCCTGATGATAAACCTCCACCTTTTGGATTTTGTATTAAAACTAAAAATGATAATAAAATACTAGCCAAAATTATTAGAGCAATTAATATTCCTTGCATTTCTTTATATGTATTAAGTTAATTTCTTTTCTAAATTTAAAATTTCCGACGCAAAGTACGCATTTTTTTCTGGATATTTCAAAACTAATTTTTTGTAAACCTCTATAGCTTTAGGATATAATCCCTGTTCAATATAAATACGAGCTAACGTTTCAGTTACCAAAGAGTATTGATCTTCCGAACTTTTACGCGCCTTATTCTCCAGATTAATCTTATCAGCAGGAGGTGGTTTTATCTGAGGATCCTCTTTGATAAATCGTTCAATCAAATGATCCGTATTTTTCTTCCCTACCTGAAAAGGAACTGTATTTTTAAATTCTTCGCTCAATTTTACTTCAGGAGACTGAAGGTGAAATATGTTCTCGCGAATTTGTTGATCCAATACCTGCGCATCAATTTTCTGTTTAAAACGCGTGACCTGCTGTTCTGCAGGTTGACCCTGATAAACTGGAGGTTTCAAAAATGGTTGATACGTCTCCGCATGATCTAAACGTGTTTTATGTAGCCACCAGAGAAAACTATAAGGCATTAGCTCATCGTCATATACACTGACACGCTCTTCATCCTTCTCTTCTGCTCCTGAAAGTAAACGCTCCTCAGGATCAATAACAGAAACCGTAGCTACTTCCACAACCTCTACTTCATCCGTATCATCCTCTCGATCAACATCACTATTTTCTAACCGAAAGAAATCATGAGCAACACCAGATTGAATCAGCGCATCCAATTCTTCCTTTCCCGTATCTTCCTTTTCCGCCTCTTCATATACATCGACCACCAGCTGATCGTCTAAAACATCCTCAACAGTATCTTCAAAAGCGATATAGTCATCCACAGACTCGATCTCATCAACCATTTCAGCAGGAGCAGCCTTATGCAAATATTCATATAACCAATTGGGATTGGCTGCATATAATAAGGTAGAAGAAATATTATGCACCTCCCTATTTAACAAATAAAGATGTCTTTCGTACGCAAAACGAAGAGACTGCGCATATGGAAATTTGGCAATCAAGGACAATAAATCAGATTCCGAAAGCAACAAAGGATTATTGATTGCTTGATGAAATAAGTTTATATCTTCTGAAATTCGTTTATTTTCCATAGTTTAATCCACTACCAGTTAGCAAATGCCTTATTGTACACATCTTCCGTCAACATCATAATAATTTCTTTATTCAATGTTTCCTCTTGAGCCGATTGCAATTGTCCAGAAAAATCTTTAAATCTGGTGAAAGACTGTTCAAAATTGTCCTTTTCTATGATTTTATTATGATAACTTACTTTAATCGTTATGGAAAGACGATTTAATGCAGCACGGTCCGTTCCTGCCTCAACAGCAGCAGGACTAATGCTATAATCCGTAATAAAACCTTCAAAAGTAGCATCAGCATTATCATTGACCTGACTTAACCGCGATTGATTACGGATACGCTCTTTTAACGCCTCCGTAAAATTTTGACTTAAAGTCGGATAAACCATTGAAGCAATATTCTCAAAGTACAATACGTTCACAGTTTTCATGCCGTCAGGGATTGATCCCCCCGTAAAACTATATTTCACACCACAACTTGTTACAAAAAATAACATCGCTATAGTCATAAAAACAGGCAACAAACTTGATTTAAGTTTCTTCATAAACGCAATTTATAAATCTAAATTTAAGTCTTTAATTTTTCTGTACAAAGTTCTTTCCGAAATACCCAGCTCTTGTGCAGCAGCCTTACGTTTACCACGATGTTTTTTAAGTGCTTTCTTGATTAAATCAGATTCCTTCTCTGTTAAAGATAAAGACTCCTCTACCTCTTCAGCATCTTGGGTATCATAATTTAAATATCCATCTTGACCATTATTGCCTTTCATCACGTTAGGCTGATGAATGGTCAACGTTTGTGGAGAAGCCGCTAGATGATCTTGCAGACGCTCAGTACTTGGTTCCACCTCTTGGTACAGACGATTGATATAAGGCGAATTTTCATCAAAAGTTGCAGGATTTACACCATTTTGAATCAGTTCAACAACCAATTTTTTCAAATCGACCATATCCTTTTTCATATCAAACAGCACCTTATACAAAAGATCACGTTCCGAAAAATCGTCTTTTCCGCTTTGATTAGCAACTACAGCAGGGAGTGTCGAACGACTTTCCGAAGGAAGATAATTTTGCAAAATGCGAGCATCCACAACACGCTCCTTTTCAAGAACAGCAATTTGTTCCGCAATATTCTTCAACTGACGTACGTTACCAGGCCAGCTATAGGTCATCAACAATTTTTGAGCATCTTCTGTTAACTGTATACTAGGCGAACGGTATTTATCAGAAAAATCAACAACAAACTTTCTAAATAACAAATAAATATCTTCAGGTCGTTCACGCAACGATGGTATCCGCAACGGAACCGTATTGAGCCTATAATACAAATCCTCACGGAACTTGCCATTTTGGACCGCATTAAACACCTCAACATTGGTTGCCGCAACAACGCGAACATTCGTTTTTTGCACTTTTGAAGATCCTACACGAATGTATTCACCCGATTCCAAAACCCGTAATAGGCGAGCTTGCGTACCTAAAGGTAACTCTCCTACTTCATCCAAAAAGATAGTACCACCGTCAACAACCTCAAAATATCCCTTTCTTGCCTCATGCGCCCCAGTAAAAGAACCTTTTTCATGACCAAACAATTCAGAATCAATTGTTCCCTCAGGAATAGCACCACAATTTACGGCAATAAAAGCCCCATGTTTACGCGAGCTTAATTGATGAATAATATGTGAAAAAACTTCCTTACCACTACCACTCTCACCCTGTATCAATACCGAAATATCTGTAGGAGCTACTTGTCGCGCAATATCAATAGCCCTATTAAGTAAAGGTGAATTACCTATAATTCCAAATCGATTCTTAATATCTTGATTATCCATCCTCTAAATTTAATAATAAAGAACCTATATTAAATCCTAATTAGTCAACTATTTTACCTAACAACGTAGCAGAAGTACATGACTCAATAAATACAGTAACGTAATCACCAGCCTTAAAGCGTTCATCTACAGGAAAAATAGCCATTGCATTCTGATCATTACGACCAGCAAAATCTTTATCCGAACGTTTTGAAAAACCCTCTATTAAAATCCGTTGGTTTTTACCCACAAATTGTTGTAAACGCTCAAAACTATGTGCACGCTGTTTGGCAACGATTTCCGTTAAACGGCTTTTCTTCACCTCTTCCGGTATATCATCAGCATAACGTTTAGCCGCTAATGTTCCCGGACGTTCTGAGTAAGCAAACATAAAAGCATAATCATATTTAACATAGTCCATCATGCTTACCGTGTCTTGATGCTCCTCTTCCGTTTCTGTACAAAATCCGGTGATGATATCCGTTGAAATACCACAGCCCGGGATGATGCGATTGATCGCATCGATGCGGTTAATATACCACTCCCTATCATATGTACGATTCATTAATTCAAGTACTCTAGAATTTCCAGACTGTACCGGTAAGTGAATGTATTTACATATATTATCATGACTTGCCATCGTATAAAGGACTTCGTCTGTGATATCTTTTGGATGTGAAGTAGAAAACCGTACACGCAACAATGGATTGACCTCTGCTACTAGTGCCAACAGATTTGCAAAATTAACAGGAGCAATCGCATCCTGTCCCTCCACCGTAGGAGCGGTATATTTATACGAATCGACATTCTGACCCAATAGAGTTACCTCACGATATCCAGCATTAAATAGATCCTGCGCTTCTTTCACAATCGATTCAGCATCGCGGCTACGCTCTCTACCTCTTGTAAATGGTACTACACAAAAAGAACACATGTTATCACACCCGCGCATGATCGATATAAATGCAGTAATACCATTTGTATTTAGACGAACAGGATTAATATCAGCATAGGTTTCCTCACGAGATAGTAATACGTTAACAGATCGATTACCACCATCAACCTGAGCAATCAAATTAGGTAGATCACGATAAGCATCAGGTCCGACGACAACATCCACTAATTTTTCCTCTTCCAAAAATTTAGCTTTCAGTCGTTCTGCCATACAGCCCAATACACCGACGATCATCCCTGGATTGCTTTTTTTAGCAAATTCAAATTCTTTCAATCGATTACGTACACGTTGCTCAGCATTTTCGCGAATAGAACAGGTGTTGATAAATACAACATCAGCCTCTTGATAATTCTTAGTCGTCACAAATCCATCTTCAAGTAAAATAGAAGCGACTATCTCACTATCCGAAAAGTTCATTTGACAACCATAACTTTCGATATATAATTTACGTCCATGACCTTTATCAACATTATTTTCAATTAATAATGCTTCACCTTGACGTGCTTCGTCATGTTCCTTAGTTGTATGCGTTAAATCTAACATAGCTCAAAATTCAAAGACTACAAAGTTAGGAATAAATATTGGATTGATGACAGTTTGTCATATTAATATTGCATGTATATGAATATAAAATCCAACAAAAAAGCGCTGATGATACATCAGCGCTTTTATAAAAATATAAATTATTTTGTAGACCTATTTAGCTTGGTTTTTAGCTTCTTGTTTCATTTGGCTACCAGCAACGATCACGATCTCTACACGACGATTGGCAGCACGACCTGATTCAGTATCATTACTCTCCAAAGGCTCAGAGAAATTTCTACCTTCTGTACGGATACGAGATGAAGATAAACCTTGAGAAACAGCGAAAGCACGAACTGCATTGGCACGATTTTCAGAAACTTTTTGATTTGCATCTAAAGATCCAATATTATCCGTGTGACCAATAACTAAAATATCTGTACCTTGTTCTTTATTTAAAGTTGCCACCAAGTTTTTGATATTTTCTCTAGCAGAAGCCTTCAAGTCAGACTTGTTAAAGTCAAATAAGATACCTGAATCAAACTTCACAACGATACCTTCACCTGCTTGTGTTACTTCAGCTCCTTCAACAGTTTTAGCGATTTCAGCAGCTTGCTTATCCATTTTCTTACCAATCAATATACCAGCAGCACCACCGATAGCAGCACCAGCGATAGTACCGATAGCAGTACTTCCTGCTTTATTACCAATTAAAGCTCCTAAAGCACCACCTGCAACACCACCAATTACGCCACCTTTTGTTGTATTATTTGTATTTTGAATTGTTGAACAGCTTCCAAATAACATTGCTGATGTAGCCACCGTAAGACCAAAAACAGCTAATTTCTTATTCATTTTCATAATTTTAATATCTAAAGTAATATTTTCTTGTATTCTATAGCAACAGTAAACAAACCAAATGCCAAAAAACAAATATTGCCCTATAGGAGCGGATATTAGTAACAAAAATATAGACAGAAATCGACAGCTGCACAACTAAACTTCATTATTTCTCTTGTGTTTTCACCTCAATATCTGGCAATGTAAGCCCCTCGGGTCTTCCATTTTTATTAAAATCAGCTAAAGAACGCTGTACATACTCTAGAAAGTCATAATGTTGCCAATGTTCAACAGTTTCATACGAAGGTCTGTAAATGCGCATAAAAGATTCTAAATCTTTATCATCCAACTTTGTTATTTCTCGAACAGCATCCTTCGAAAAAGCTTTATCAACCTCAAGTTGTCTTTTTTCACTGTCCAAAAAACGACCAAAACGCTTCGCATTCTTTGCTTCACGTCCGAAAAGATTATAGAGAGCAGTAGCAGGACTAGCTAAATAAGTACCGAATTTATTATTACCACCATTATAGACACCCTTTTTCTGATAATCCCGCATCGCTTCATTGAGTTCCGCTTCCTTCGTCTTCCGCTCAATAATAACCGTTTCTAATTTAATTCCCGGCTGGAGTTCTACATAGAAATCTTTCAGATCTCCGATTAAAGTTTTCGCCTCTGAATAGCCTACCTTTGAAAAAGACAAACTATCACCAATAGAAGCCTCAATTAAAAACACACCAAAAGAATTGGAAACAACAGATTTTTTTGTTCTAATATTTAATACATTCACATCAGGAAGACGTAAAGAAGTACCCTTTTCAAACACCATCCCCGAAATGCGCTGTATTTGTTGTGCATAAACATGTGTTCCCGAAAAAAACAAGAACACCAAGCTCAGGATGCTGATATGGCAAATTAATTTTCTATACATATATTAATAAAAGTAATCATTGTTTGACATATCATATGTTAAAAAAGTTTAAATATTTAAGATGCTTACTTATACGGATAGAAGACAAAATTTGCTCCTTCTGGCACCACAACAAACAAACACATGAAATCTTGAGCACGTTTATATTTTTTTATAAAGGCATCCTTTCTATCTTCTTTAATAATGTTTGACTCGACAAACTCTTCAAAAGTTGAAGCATTGATACTCCAGTTTGTTTTAAGTTCCACATGATCAAGAATTAGCTCACCGACATTCACGACATGCTGGTGAGCAATAAAAATGGGATAAGCAGACAATCCCTCAGCCATGATTTCTAGCGATATTTCTTTGATTGAATCACTATAATAATCCAAATCAATCTTTAAACTTTTTAGAGGACTTGATTTTTGGCTTTCATCTTCACTATTTTTCGATGCTCCAAACCATTCTTCCATTTCCATAGTTTATCCCTTTAGTTTTAATAAAACAACATTTTCGACGTGCTGTGTATGCGGAAACATATCAACAGGTTTAATCCGAACCACATCATATTTCTCAGCCAACAATGTCAAATCACGTGCCTGAGTTGCCGCATTACAACTTACATAAACGATTTTTGGCGCCTCCATTTCTAATAATCTTGCCACCACATCAGTATGCATGCCCGCACGAGGAGGATCAGTGATCACCACATCAGGCTTACCATGCTGTGCGATAAAATGAGCTGTTAACACATCCTTCATATCGCCAGCGTAAAATTTGGTATTTTTAACACCATTGATCTCCGAATTGATTTTTGCATCCTCAATAGCTGAAGGCACATATTCCACACCAATTACTTCTTTTGCATATTTAGCAACAAAGTTGGCGATCGTACCCGCACCTGTATACAAATCATAAACAAGCTCGTGACCAGACAATCCTGCAAAATCTCTTGTTATTTTATATAATTCATAAGCTTGCGCCGAATTTGTCTGATAGAATGATTTTGGTCCAACTTTAAACTTAAGGCCTTCCATTTCTTCATAAATAAAATCACGACCGTTGTAGATCTCTATTTCCTGATCGAAAATCGTATCATTCTTTTTCTGATTGATAATATAAAGAAGAGAAGTTATAGACGGAAATTTTTCCTGGATGAATGACATTAACAGTTCCACCTGTCCTTCTTCTGGATAAGCAAATACCACGATCACCATTAATTCTCCTGTTGAAGAAATACGGATGATTAAATTACGCAGTACACCACTATGTCCGCGCAGGTCATAAAAAGAAATATCATTTGCGATCGCAAACTCACGCACACTGTTACGCAGTACATTCGAAGGATCTTCTTGCAAGTAGCAATGATTTACATTTAAAATCTTATCAAATCTGCCCGGTACGTGAAACCCAAGAGCATCCATATTCATACCATCCACATTATCATCAACAGAAGTCAACCATTTCTTATTGGAAAAAGTATATTCCAATTTGTTACGATAATATTCGGTTTGTCCAGAAGCCAATATAGGTTCCATAGACGAAGTATCCACTTTGCCTATACGTGTAAGCGCATTTTCAACAGACTGTTGTTTAAACAATAATTGCGCATCATACGTCATATGCTGCCATTTACATCCACCGCATACTCCAAAATGCTCACAGAAAGGTTCAACACGGTGTTCAGAAGCTTTCTTCAATGTCTGAATACGACCTTCACCAAAACTTTTCTTTTTACGCAGTAACTCCACATCAACCACATCACCCGGAATTGCTTTTTCTACAAACAATACCAAATCATCTGTTTTACCAACACCCTTGCCTTCTTCTGCAATATCAATAATCTCGATATCGTTGAATACTAATCTTTCTTGTGAACTTTTTCTTCTCATATTGGCGCAAAATTACGCTTTTTTGATCAGAATTTTAATGAATAGTTGCGTGAACTAAATAAGGAAGAATTTCCTTTTGGAAAGAAATAAAATTTTTACGCACATCCGCTTCCGTAACAGCTGTAAATGCAAACGAGAAAACAATATTTTTACTTGTTTTAATTAAGAACGTCAGCTTCTTTTCAGGAATAGAAGCCGCAATATTATCATGCTGAATAAATGAGCTAAGTAATAAAAGCTCGAGATCATCAGACAGTGTTTTTAAATATTCTTGCGCGTTTGCAGACTCCCGAATAAATTCCCAGCCCACAAATTCATTACACACCGTATAAGTCAAACGGCTTACTTTTAGAATGGTATTACCAAGAAAAACGGCTAAGTCCTCTTCTCCCACATTCTTTTTTAAGATATCCTTGACATTCTCTTGAATATATTCCATCAAGATCGCATGCAGAATTAATTCTTTACTATCAAAATATTTGTAAAATGTAGCTTTTGCCACATTAGCCCGCTTTGCCAATTCATTCACACTGGTTTTATTATAACCATATTTGCGAAACAGCTCACGAGCAGCTCTTTTGATAGATTCAATAATCTTTTCCGCTTCCATAATATTAGCTTAAAAAATGAAGTGGAGAAACGGGACGATAAGCCACCTGTTGATCTACGAAAAACATAAAACAATTAGCAAGAATACTTTTAAAAAAAACAATCACATTATCTACACCCTCTGTAAGCACGCGCTTGACAAAGACCGCAAATAATGTGACAAAATAAAGTATTCTTTCTAACATTTAAATGATCTCACTTTCAAATTGAGATAAGAATCGTACATCATTCTCAGAGAACAATCTCAAATCTTTAATCTCATATTTCAAATTGGCCACACGCTCGATACCCATACCAAAGGCAAAACCTGAATATTTTTTACTATCGATACCACAGTTATCTAACACGTTAGGATCCACCATACCGCAACCCAATATTTCTACCCAACCCGAATACTTACACAACTGACAACCTGCACCTTTACAAATTGTACATGAAATATCCATCTCAGCAGAAGGTTCTGTAAAAGGGAAATAAGAAGGGCGGAAGCGCACTTGAGTTCCCTCTCCGTATAATTCTTGAACAAAGTGAAACAATGTTTGTTTCAAATCAGCAAAAGAAACCTGCTCATCAACGTAAAGCCCCTCAACTTGGTGGAAGAAACAATGCGCACGAGAAGATATCGCTTCATTACGATACACACGACCCGGCATGATAGCACGGAAAGGTGGCTTGCCGGCCTCCATTAAACGAACCTGAACAGACGATGTATGTGTTCTTAAAGTAATATCATTGCCTTCTTGTTTCTTAATAAAGAACGTATCTTGCATATCACGAGCAGGATGTTCCGGCGGAAAATTCAAAGCCGAAAAATTATGCCAG
Source organism: Sphingobacterium sp. PCS056 (assembly GCF_023273895.1). Lineage (NCBI taxonomy): Bacteria > Pseudomonadati > Bacteroidota > Sphingobacteriia > Sphingobacteriales > Sphingobacteriaceae > Sphingobacterium > Sphingobacterium sp. PCS056. The sequence goes on from NZ_CP096883.1 coordinate 815,775, forward strand.
TCATCCTCAATCTCAGGACCTTCCGAAACAATAAAGCCTAGTTTCTTAAAGATCTCAACAATCTCTTTGCGAACCAAAGAAAGCGGATGACGAGATCCCAATTTAAGACCCTGACCAGGCAAAGTAAGATCACCTTCACTTTTTTGAACCTGCGCTTTACTTGCTCCAAATTTTTCTTGAGCTTCTTGGTATGTTCGTTCAGCAAACTGTTTAAACTCATTCAATACCATACCTAAAACACGTTTCTCTTCTACTGAAACCGTTTTAAATTCATCAAACAAATTTTTAACAATACCTTTTGAAACTAAAAATTTCAATCTGAAATTTTCTACATCAGCTGAAGAAGTTGGGACAAATTGCTTAATTTCCTCAGTATACTGCGTTATTTTATCTTGCAACATAATTATTCAAAGATACACCAAAATATTATAAAAGATAAACGGTTTTCATAAGAGAGCTTGAAATTTATTCACTCAGCTCAAAAAATAATCATAAAAAAAGAGCATCACTTTTAGGTGATGCTCTTGTTAAAAACAAATAATAACGTTAAAACGGTAGCGGATCACTATCGTTTTCATTTTCTGTAAAATCAACCTCAATTTCCTTATTTTCTATTTTTTCAGCATGTGTTTGTGCTGGAGCAGCAGCAGTAGGCTCAAAATCTGATTTACGACCTAACAACGTGAAATTCTCCGCAACAATTTCTGTTGAGTAACGTCTTATGCCTTCTTTATCTTCATAGGAACGCGTCCTGAGTCGTCCCTCAATATATACCAATTTACCTTTTGTCAGATATTTTGCGGCTACATCCGCTAATCCGCGCCATAGAACAACTGTATGCCACTCCGTTTGCTCTACTCTTTTTCCATCTCTATTAAAATTCTCTGATGTTGCTAATGGAAAACTCGCAACAGAGACATTATTATCTAAATATCTAATTTCTGGATCTTTGCCTAAATGGCCTACTAGAATAACTTTGTTGACTCCTGACATAATATTAAAGTTGTTTGGTTATAATTTAGCTGTTTCTAAAAAAGAAAAAATGAGCTTATGTTTAGCTAATTTATCCAAATCTTTTAATAAAACATAATTCCAATTTATTTTTTTTTGTTCCAAACCCCTAGGATCTAATAACCTATAGAAAGTCGCATATATATGCTGATGGCTCAAAATATGTTTTTTATTCGTCTGCAATAAAGTGAGCGCAGCGTCGGCTCCAAATACATCCAAAAACTCTTGATGGTCCACGATAGCCATTCCTTCCAGAGGCTCGCTTGTTTCAATCATAGGAAACTCATATAAATTTTCCCAAACATCTGAAGCCCCCCTCTTAGACATCAAAATCTCCTCATCCTTTTGAATGATGAAGTAATGAAAATAGCGATTCCTACTTTTCTTGGCTTTTATTTTCACCGGTAGATCTGCCACAACATCATGCACTCTGGCATAGCAGTCCAATTGAAGTTCACATTGTTGGCACAGAGGCGATTTTGGCTTACAATGTAACGCCCCAAAATCCATAATGGCCTGATTATACAAAGCAGGATAAGTTAAGTCTAAATTTTCTTTAGCCAATTGGCTAAAAATCTTTTTACCTGCAGGAGTATTGATAGGTGTATCAATACCGAAATATCGCGCCAGAACACGAAAAACATTACCATCTAAAACCGCTTGAGGCTCATCATTAGAAAAAGAAGAAATTGCTGCCGCAGTATATTCCCCAACTCCAGGTAGCTTAATCAACTCATCATATGAATTAGGGAATATCCCCTGATATTCATCACGTACTATTCCCGCAGCCTTATACATGTTTCTTCCACGAGAATAGTATCCCAAGCCTTGCCATAAGTACAAAATATCATCTTCCGAAGCATTCGCAAAAGACAATACATCAGGATAGCGCTCCGCAAACCGCAGGTAGTACGGCATCCCCTGCTCTACCCGAGTTTGTTGTAAAATAATTTCCGACAGCCAGATTTTATAAGGATCTCGTGTATTTCGCCATGGCAAATCACGTTGATGTTCGTGATACCACTCGATTATTTTCTTCGCAAATGACATCCTACAAAAATGCGCTTTTTTAACGCATCTATCAAATTATTGCCTCGCAATTATTTACCCATCTCCCGATCCAGGATCAGTTTCAATTCAGCAACTTTTTCAGGATTTCGATCAGCAATATTTGTCCTTTCACCCTTGTCAACATTCAGGTCATATAATTGATCCACATCATCATTCCCAAGTTCAATATTCACAAGGTTATTTTTTTTCGCTCCTTTACTCGCTTTGATAAATTTATAATGACCCTTCAAAACACTTAATGCGCCCGCAGATTTGATCAAATAAGCTCGACCAACCTGATCACTCCCGATCAAACTCTTCCAGTGATTTTCACTATCGATAGCCTCTCCCCGAGCATACTTGACATTCAAAAAAGAAGCAAAACTACTCAATAAATCCACTTGACAAATAAGGGCATCAGACGTAATACCCTTCTTGATAATTTTTGGCCATGTAATGATAAATGGCACACGAGTTCCAGCCTCAAACGCCGAATATTTCCCCCCACTATAAGGGCCAAATGGATTATGTCCATTCAGTTGTGCAACCGCACCATCCTCATAGCCATCATCTAACACCGGACCATTATCACTTGAAAAAATAATAATAGTATTTTCATAAACATGGTTGTCTTTTAGCGTTTTGACCAATTGTCCAACCGTATAATCAAGTTGCAGAATCGCATCCCCCCGATATCCCAGTCCACTTTTACCTTTAAACATGGTAGCAGGCATACGCGGCACATGAGGTTCAGTAGCATTATACGTTAAAAAAAAAGGTTGTTGATAATGATCTTGAATAAAACGAATTGCTTTATCTGCAAAAGTCAACGTAAGCTCTTCATCCACCCATTTTGCCTCTTTTCCTCCCGACATCCATCCAATTCTACCAATACCATTCACAATAGTATGATCATGACCATGATTCAATGAATTTTTCATTTTCAACAATTCAGGATGCTCCTTGCCTGTAGGTTCATCACCCACCTTTTGATGATAAGAAACCACAATCGGATCATTTTTGTCTACACCAAGTACACGATGATTTTCCAAAAATACAGTTGGCACACGGTCTGCGGTCGCGGGGAAAATAAAAGAATAATCATAGCCGACTTCCAAAGGTCCTGGTTTTATAGTACCATTCCAATCCTTATCCACCTCATCTCCCAGGCCCAAATGCCATTTTCCTATCACAGCAGTTTGATAACCCGCCTTTTTAAAGACCTTGGGCAAAGTAATCCGATCTTGAGGAATGATCAATTTGGCATCGCCAGGCAGAATACCAGTTCCGGACTGACGAAATGGATAGTTGCCCGTCATTAAGGAATATCGAGACGGCGTACAAGTCGCAGCAGTCGCATGCCCATTTGTAAACCGAATACCCTCAGCAGCCAAAGCATCCAAATGCGGTGTCTTGATTTTATCCGCACCATAACTACCGAGATCGCCATAACCCAGATCATCCACATAGATCAACAGCACATTCGGTTTATCCTGTTGCCCCATGACCGCTGCAAAGGGACTAATTATGGCCAATAGACCAATTAACAAAGCTGTTTTTTTCATGGGATATAAGAGGATTGGTTTGATTGAACCTCAAACTTAGATAAAATTCAGTTTGTATGCAATCATAATCTCATTCAATCTATTTGCTTATTATTTCTTCTATTGAGCAAAACAGTTCTCATAAATCATTCGTCAGTTTCGCTATTACTTTAATTTTTTACTACTATTTACCCGCTTATATCCCATTAATAGGTTAAAAACGATCGTCGTAAACATCATAAACAAACAGACTCAAATTTAATAGTAGAAAAGAATATTAAAAAACATAATTTCGCAAGAAATTAGTTACTTAAAAATGAAAATAAAAATCTTTAGAACGCTTATTCTTTTATTTGTTCTTGTCAGCAGCTCTTCTGCACAAGAGAAAATGTTCAAAATCCAGTTTGGTTTAAATATTGACAGCACAACAGAAGCAGAGTCTGTCGCAGATATTTATCTGACTAAAGATTATTTAAGAATAGAAAACAAATTTATAGATACAAGTGTCCAAATCTCTGATTTTAAGAAGCAGATCGCATACATATTAGATTACAGCAATAAAAACTATTATGAGCAAGGACTTACGACAGAAGATGCCGTAATCTCTCCCGAAGATTTTCAAATTGAATTCATCACCAATGCCTCCAAATCAATCGCTGGATATGCCTGTAAAAAAGCAATTATTAAGATCCCGATTGGAACAGAAGACGAAAAACCATTTATTGAAGTTTGGTATACCACAGCACTGCCAAAAATGTATTGGGGAGAATACACCTACTTAGAGAAAATACCAGGAGCAGCACTATCCATTTCAGCTTATGAAATGGAAATGAAAGCCATCCATGTGACAGCATCGGTGGTCAACCCTGCCCTATTTGAAGTTCCCCAAGATTTTGAACAAGTTGAGGAAGAAGCGTTCACATTTGAGACGACAGAGCTAGGAGAAAATAGGCAGTCTTATTACGATGAAGACACCGAACTTATTGGAGTAGCAGACACGATTGGCAATGCAATAACTCCTGCAAAATATAGTTTAATCAATTCCTTTATAGCAGGCTACGCAGTCGTAGCCGACGGAAGCAATCACTATGGACTTATCAACAATGACGGCAAAGAAATTATTCCCTGTCAGTATGAACATTTAGCACGTACTGAAGATGGGCTATTCCTATTTTCAAAAAATGATCGATATGGCTACATGAATATCCATGCACAAGTAGTGATTCCCGCAACCTACACTTATGCACGGGAATTTGAAAACGGTCATGCTGTAGTCACTACAGACCAAGGATCTGGCGTCATTGACAGCAGTGGAAAGATTATTATTCCAATCAAATTTGAACTCATCCACGAATTTTCAGCCAATACTGCTGTGATCTCAGAGCAAGATAAATACTATTTAATTGATCAACAAGGAAAGAAAATAAGCGAAGCATATGATTTCTTGTCCAATGGCGGAGAAAATTTATGGCTCACTATGCGATCAGAAAAATATGGATTTATAGATGCAAAAGGAAAGCAGGTCATCCCATCAAAATACATATATGCTGCCCCATTTGATGCAGGACTCTCCTTAGTTTCCGAAAATGGGGAAGATTTTTTCTATATCGATAGCAAAGGTAAGTTTGTCCAAAAAATGGACAGCGAGTAAAAATACTAAAGTGAGACATGAAGCTGTCTCATTTTTGTTTTAGCAGAGGTTTCTGTTTATTTGTAGCAAAATCACAACATGGAAAAATTGAGCTTTAAAATCGCAACATTACATCGAGGAAGATATATGTTGCTCATGATGCTGTTTGTGTTGATGCTTGTTTACATCGTATCAAGACTCCCATTATCAGAAGTCGTGAAAACAATGGGCTCTTTATTTTCACTGCCCCTGGTCCTTTTCATCGCTGTAAAATGCTCCAAACAACATTCCATTTGGACCATTTATAATGGTGAATTAATAATGGAAAACAGCAGTTCCAGTCAAACGATCGCATTGGACGACATTGACTATGTGCGCAATCTAAGAAGATCAGGAGGCAATTTGATCATTATAAAATTAAAATCAGGCAGTCATATTAGAGCCTGGCGCAACAAGCTGTTTGAATCTGAAGATGATCTCAAAAGTTTCTGCCAAACGCTAAAAGACAATGAAATAGAATATTACGATATGTAGTCGCCAATTAAAAAAGAGAAATAGTGTAACTTGAGTTACACTATTTCTCTTTTTTGTTGCTTTACTTTGTATCACATTAGATAGATCATTATGCTGGAAATAATTCAAAAACCCTGGCCCTGGTATATATCAGGTCCTTTAATTGCGCTTATCATGTTCCTATTGCTCAAGCAAGGTAAAGATTTTGGCATGTCCAATAACTTGAGAACGATGTGTTCAATTGCCGGAGCAGGCAAAACAAGTTCATTTTTCAGATTTGACTGGAAAGCACAAATTTGGAATTTATTAGTTGTATTAGGCACTATAATAGGCGGCTTTATAGCACGCTTCTATCTCAGTGATGGCGCTGCACCTGCTATAAACCAAGATAGCATAGCAGACCTACAAGCATTAGGTATTATTGACAAACTTCATGGCTATATGCCCGACAGTCTCTTTCTATTTGATGGTACTCTTTTCCAATTCTTATTGCTAAGTATTGGCGGATTATTGATCGGATTTGGAACACGATATGCTGGAGGATGCTCTTCGGGACATGCCATATCTGGACTTAGTAATTTCCAATTACCCTCATTAATTGCTGTGATCGGATTCTTTATCGGCGGGATCATCATGATTCATTTTATTTTCCCTCTCATCTTTTAAACATAGCTATGAAACAGTTAAAATTTATATTAATCGGAATATTATTTGGCATCATCCTATACAAGTCGGAGGCAGCATCATGGTACCGCATATATGAAATGTTCCAGTTTAGATCCTTTCACATGTATGGAATTATAGGAACTGCATTAACAACTGCCATCCTCATTGTTCAAGTCATAAAAAGGAAGAACATAAAAGATAATAATGACCTTCCAATCCAATTTATCGATAAAAAGAAAAGCATTACACGCTACCTACTTGGAGGTACCATCTTTGGATTAGGTTGGGCTTTGACAGGAGCTTGTCCCGGGCCTATGTTTTCGCTCCTAGGTGCTGGATATTGGACATTAGGGATTGTGCTTATCTTTGCTCTGATCGGAACATGGCTTTATGGCCTAATCCGTCATAAGTTACCACATTAATATCAGCATATGACAACAGTTCAGCAAGCATTTTTAGGAAGTTTTGAAAAAGAATTGATTGCAGAGATTGAACAAGTCTCTGTCATTAAACAGTTCAAAGCAGGAGAAATCATTATTGACATTGGTCAATACATTAAATTTATGCCCCTCCTCTTAGATGGAGTCATTAAAATCATTCGAGAAGATAAAAAGGAGGGCGAACTGTTGTTATATTTTTTAGAGAAAGGCGATACCTGTGCCCTATCTATAGCCTGCTGTGTAGGCTCAAAAAAAAGCGAAATCCGCGCCATTGCCGATGTCGATACCACCGTCGCGATGATTCCCAATCAGTACCTCGATAGCTGGATGGGAACCTATAAAACTTGGCGCAATTTTATCCTAGAAAGCTATTCCGATCGACTCAATGAGCTGTTAACTACAGTCGATAATATTGCCTTCTCACAGATGGACGTTCGCATCATGAACTATTTGAAAGAAAAGGCATCCATTAGCAAATCACAAAAGATAGAGATCACCCATCAGGTCATTGCCAATGACCTCAATACATCTCGTGTGGTCGTATCCCGAATTTTAAAATCACTAGAAAACCAAGGAAAAATCCTTTTAAATAGAAATAACATCAATCTAATTTAATTGTCATTTCAATGCTTAAAATATCGAAGGTAACCTATGTTACCTTTCATCCTTTTTTAAGACGTTACCTTTGATAAACAAACAATTAATCATGGAGTTATCACTTATTTTTGGATATATTTTAGCAATTGCAGTAGGCCTCTCAATGGGTATTATGGGAAGTGGTGGCAGTATATTAACACTACCTATATTTGTCTATCTATTTCATCTGGCACCAGCACAAGCATTAGACTATTCTTTATTTACGATTAGTACAATATCGATCATTGGATCAATTTCTCACTTACAAAAAAAAGAGATCGATCTCAAAATGAGTTTATTTTTTATTCTACCATCATTCATATCTGTTTATATGACCAAGCAATACATCCTTCCTCGTATTCCTGATCATTTTCAAATTTATGAGATGATGATTCATAAAGATCAGATCATCATGACCCTGTTCGCGATCATCATGATTGCATCAGCATTAGCGATGATCAAAAAACGCGATGATCGACATCAAATTAAAACCTCCAGAAATAACACCGCGTTGATGATATCCATTGGTTTTTTGATTGGTATATTAACAGGATTAGTAGGTGCAGGTGGAGGTTTTATCATTGTTCCAGCTCTTATACTTTTGTTAGGCAATACCATTAAACAAGCCACCGCAGCCTCTCTATTTATTATTGCCATCAATACAGCCTTTGGTCTGTTGAGCAATTTCAAACAGCTGAATCAAATCAATTGGACAATATTAATTATCTTTACAGGAATCACACTAATAGGATTGATGATTGGAATCCAATTAAAAACAAAATTAAAATCCGAAAAATTAAAAGTAGGATTTGGATATTTTCTTGGAGCAATAGGTTTAATCATAGCCAGTATAGAAATCAATCAATTTATAAATTTATAAAGGAATAAATTATGTTTTTTCAACACATTTTCGAATCTTCATTAGCACATGCAAGTTATCTCATCGGCTGTCAAGCAAAAGGAGTAGCAATTGTGATCGATCCTAAAAGAGATGTAGACACGTACTTAGCTATAGCCGAAAAAAACAACTTAAAGATAACGCATATTGCAGAGACCCATATTCATGCCGATTATCTATCCGGCTCATTAGAATTAGCCGCTTTAACAAGCGCACAGCTCTATCTTTCTGACGAAGGGGGAGCAGACTGGCAGTATGATTTTGATCACGTGGGCTTAAAACATCAGGATGAAATAAAAATTGGAAATCTGATATTTAAAGTTTTACATACACCAGGTCATACCCCTGAAAGTATCAGTTTCCTATTAACAGACACACCTGCGACAGACGCGCCCGTCATGTTGTTTACAGGAGATTTTGTATTTGTAGGTGATATTGGACGTCCAGATTTATTAGAAAATGCTGCCGGACTGATCGGAACAAAAGAAATCGGAGCACATCAAATGTTTGAATCATTAAAAATCTTTAACCAGCTTCCAGACTATGTACAAGTATGGCCAGCACATGGCGCAGGATCTGCCTGTGGAAAAGCCCTAGGGGCAGTTCCAAGTTCAACTGTTGGATATGAAAAGATAAGAAACTGGGCTTTAAAATATGGAAATGATGAAAAAGCATTTACGGAGGAGCTTCTAAGTGGACAACCAGAGCCTCCAAAATATTTTGCGATGATGAAAAAGCTTAACAAAATCAAGCGACCATTGCTAACATCAGTACCTACTTACAAAGAACTAGACGCAACAGAATTGATATTGCATCATAAAAATGATGTAACCATCATTGATACCCGCAACAAACAAGAATTTGCACAAGGATTCATACCCAATAGCATCAATATCCAGAATAATAAAGCTTTCAGCAATTGGGCAGGCTGGATTTTAGATTATCATAAACCATTTATTCTTATTGTAGCAAAAGATCAATTAGAAGATGTCACCCGCAAATTGATGCGTATAGGTCTCGATCAAGCCATTGGCTATATCACACCTCAATCGTTGCAAACAGTTGGTATCAAACTTGATCAGCAGGAAATTATTGATTTCAATGAGATGAATACAGCATTAAACAATCCCAATGCACAAATTTTAGATGTTCGAAATGAAAGTGAATATCAGGCAGGGCACCTTCCCCATGCAACCCATGTCTTTGTTGGAACACTGCTGGAAAATTTAGATCAGATAGATCAAAGTAAACAACTGTATCTACATTGTCAGTCCGGTGACCGTGCGACCATAGCCATGTCACTACTTGGCAGAGCCGGGATCAAAAATATCAAAAATTATAGTCCAGGGATGAAAGAATGGGTCGAGAAAAATGGTACCCTAATAAAATAGAAAAGCGGATTAATCCGCTTTTCTATTTTAAAGACTACGCTCCGGAATTTTAAAATACCGCAGTACATCCGTTTTCTTATCGACAATATCTCCCTTTTTATTGGTTTCCAGTCGATGATTAACAACCGAAATATATTGATAATTATCAGCATCAGATTCATAAATCGTGACTGTTGCAAACTCATCACCCAATTCATCAGCCTCCAGATAGGTCTGTAGATCTGTAAAATCCTTTTTCCCTAAATTATGCTCCAGTGCCTGCTTATCTGCTATATATGCGATCTGTTTCTCAAGTTCCCTTTTTTGCATCCATTCATTACCCCTTTCAGAAAAAGGTTCAGTTGTTTTACCCGACCAAGCTAAGACAATAGGGTAGACAATAATAGTCGCAGCCTCAATACCCCACAAGATCCATAAAGGCCAACCACTCACCACACTTTTCTTAAGAGAAAAAGTACCAACAGCATTTAATTCTTGAATTCCACTAAATGTATCCATTGGGTGAAATAGGAAATATAAAAAACCATCCAGATTAAAAGAAGACTTTAACCACATGTCCCCTCCCATTGTACCTTCAGCATTAAACATTAAGGAGACAAATAAGCACCATTGGGCATAATACGCAACCAAAGTGCAGATGAAAGTAAATAGTAGTGCAATACCCCTATTTCTAACTTTTCCGATTTTTAACAAAACGTCCAAGACGTAAAATAAGCCATAAGCTAAACCAAATGTGATCAAAAAGTTAAAATATACAATTGGTATAAACCACTGCAAAGCAATATATACGATGGCTAAAATAACAGATGCACACACTCCCGCAATAATAGCAAACAGTACACCTCCGATTGGAGCCTTCCCCGAAGACCTATAATAAGTTTCTTCCATACAAGTTTAATTAGATATAGACCTAAAATAACAATTGGAATAAATAAAAACAACCTTATATCAAACAAATATTACAAAACAGGCTGCACCTCCCTTCCCCATATTCCTAATGAATTTTGTATGTTTGAACCATGAATTTGAAATACCTATATACATTAATCTTAGGATTATTCCTGATCCAAACAACAACAGCGCAACGAAAAGGCTATTGGCAACAGGCCGTAGATTATAAAATGAATATTGATGTCAACGAAAAAACATATCAATATGACGGAGACATGCAACTGAAATACAGCAATAATTCAGGACAATCACTCAAAAAAGTGTATTTCCATTTGTATTTCAATGCCTTTCAACCGGGTTCGATGATGGACAATAGACTTTCCAACATCGCAGATCCAGATAAAAGAATGGCCACCAATATCGGCACAAAGGAAAAACCAAAATACCAGAGTCGAATTGCAACCCTGACCCCAAAACAAATTGGTTATCAAAAGATAAAGTCATTAACAATAAACGGTAACAATACCAGTTACAAAGTCGATGGTACTATTTTAGAAGTTACCTTGCCTAATGAAATCGAGGATGGCGAAACGGCCACCTTTGATATGACTTGGGAGGCACAGGTACCAGAGCAAATTAGAAGATCTGGTCGCAATTCGAAAGAAGGAGTCGCACTTTCGATGGCACAATGGTATCCAAAAATGGCGCATTTTGATGAATTCGGATGGCACCTTGATGAATATATCGGTCGCGAATTTATAGCTCCATTTGGCAACTTTGACGTCACCGTTAATATCAATAAAAATTATATCCTAGGTGCATCCGGCGTATTGCAAAATCCAACAGAAGTAAAAGGATATGTAGCAAAACCAAAAATCAGAGCAAAAGATAATAAAGTCCAATGGCATTATATCGCTAAAAATATCCATGATTTTGTTTGGGCTGCAGACCCCAAATTTGTCGTTGACTCAGCCAGCAGCAAACAGGGCATTCATGTATACACGGTATATATTCCAGAAAGTGACTCCGTTAAAACAAACTGGAAAACAGCTTTAGGACTAGCAACAGAATTTTTCGATTTCAATGCCAAAACATTTGGAGCCTATCCATGGCCCACTTATACCATTATCCAAGGAGGTGATGGCGGCATGGAATACGGTACCGCAACATTGGTCACTGGAGGTCGCAATTTAAAAAGCCTAGTAGGTGTTATTTTCCACGAAGCCGCCCACTCTTGGTATCAACACTTATTCGGCATCAATGAGACCGTAGACGAGTGGTTTGATGAAGGGTTCACTTCTTATGTAGAAGAACTTGCGATGCAAAACTTATTTGAAAAACGAGGAGCCATTGAAGCTAACCCTTCCATAGATGCTTATCGTGCGTACTACAAACTAGCCCTATCGGGAAAAGAAGAACCTGCCAGCCTACTTGCCGATTACTACAATACCAACTATGCCTACAGTAATGAAGCTTACAATAAAGGACAGGTACTAGCCGTACAATTGGGCTATATCATTGGAAAAGACAATCTGGATAAGACATTCTTAGAATTTTATAAACAATGGAAATTTAAACATCCAACGCCAAATGATTTTAAAAGAATTGCTGAAAATATATCAGGAATCAATCTAAAATGGTACTTCAACCTCTTTATCAACACTACTCGTAAGATTGACTATGCCATCAAAACGGTTAGCGATAAAGAAATTACATTACAGAACAAATCCGACTTTGCCATGCCTATTGACTTATTAGTAACCTATGAAGATGGCACAAAAGAACTTTTCTATATCCCACTACGTGAAATGAGAGGCGAAAAACCAGCAGAAAACTTCAAAATTTACGAAGGTATTAAAAGAACAACATTGGAAGACTGGAACTGGACACAACCATCCTATCAGGTCAATCTAACAAAAAAACCTGCAAAAGTGATTATAGATCCATCATTGCGCTTAGCCGATGTCGAATCCAGCGATAATACCTGGGAAAAGAAATAACATAACAACAAGAGGCTGGTCAATAAACCAGCCTCTTTGCTTTAACATCAATCCTCGCGGCTTCCATCATCAGCCATACGCACAATTTTGGGAGAGAAACTAGCGACAATATCCACCAGATCTTCTTGCGCAGCCATCACCTCGTGAATATTTTTATAAGCCATTGGGGCCTCATCCAGTCCAGCACCGATCAATGTGATGCGATGATCCGACAACATGGATTTCAAATCTTTACGTGCTATCGTTTTTATAGCTTTCGTGCGGCTCATCAATCGACCCGCGCCATGTGAAGCCGATTGAATAGCCTCTTCCATACCTTTTCCTCGGACTAAGAAACCAGGAGTTGCCATCGATCCAGGAATGATACCCAGCACCCCTTTACCTGCAGGAGTTGCTCCTTTACGATGTACGATGACCTCCTCCCCTTTCCACAACTCTTTCCATGCAAAATTATGATGATTTTCAACCATCGCCAATCGTTCAGCACCTAAAGCCTTACTGATTTTCTCGTGAATGACTTCATGACACGCCGAAGCATAGTCCCCCGCAAGGTTCATCGCTAACCAATATTCTTGACCTTCCGCTGTATCAAGTCCCATATAAGCCAAATTTTGAGCCTCGTAAGGCAAAGGACAAAGCTTTTTAGCTAGTTTAGTATAATGATCGGCAATAGTGGCGCCCAATCCCCTAGATCCCGAATGAGTCAATAAAGCAACATATCGTCCTTTCTCCATACCAAGCTCCGCATCTGCCTCCTTAAACTCCATCACCCCAAATTCAACAAAGTGATTTCCTCCACCAGAAGAACCTAATTGTGTCCAGGCCTTATCCTTTAATTGGCGAATAAAATCATTCGTTTCAAAAGCCTTACTCGCTAGCACAGCATGATCGGCACGTTCATGTTTCAAGTAACCATGTCCAGCACCAAATTTGGTATGATCCATAATCACCTTCTTATAAAAATCATGATGCGCATACAGATGCTCTTCGGGGACATCAAAAATAGACAGTGCCATTCGACAACCGATATCAACACCCACACCATAAGGAATGACCGCATGATGAGTCGCCAATACCCCACCGATTGGCAAACCATATCCTTGGTGCGCATCCGGCATTAATGCCCCCGCCACTGCAACAGGAAGTTTCATCGCCAGATCCATTTGGCGCAATGCGCCCTCTTCAATCTGAGACTCACCATAGATGCTGTAGTCTTGCTTCCCCTCTTTTAAAGAAATCGTAGCTTTAGCCACTTCATCAACATTTAAAAGAGCTTGCGCCAGCGGTTTAAATACTTCATCCTCCATATACATTTCTGGAGCAGCCAGTACTTCCGCAAACTTCAACAACATCTCCTCTCGGGTAAACCCCAATCTCTTTTTATTAATTTTCAACGCTTCCCCTAAAGCAAAATTCTCTTCATATCCCAAAGCAATTAAATCATTGCCATTTATTCTTTTATTTTCCATGATACTATTCATCAATGATGCTCCGCTTAAACCCCATCTTACAGATTTGATCTATCTTTACATCGGTTATTATTTTTCCTTAAGCAAGGAACAGCACCTCTTTATCGCTATCCCTTGCGCCTCTTTATGTCTATCTACCGATTCAGTTTTAAGGTAAAGCGGTAGATGTATTATTTCACGAACAACTGCTTCAGCTGATCCACGATCTGACCATTACCAGAAACCGATATATTGTTTATTTTTTCAGCTATCTTCTCCACATATTCCATCTCTTTCAATTTAAACAACATCGCATTATCCTCCATCAATTTAGCCGTATTCAACAAGCTTCTTGTAGAAGCCGTTTCTTCACGCCGCGTGATGATATTTGCCTGAGCTTTTTTCTCCGCGACCAGCACCTGATTCATAATCTCCCGGATATCTCCTGGCAAGATGATGTCTTTAACACCGGCATGAAACACCTTTACCCCCAGTAATTCAATCTGCGAGGCAGTATCCTCCAGCACATGTGCATTGATGGCAGACTTATTATCCATCAGCTCATCCAAAGTCATTCGACCTATGTAAGAACGCAACGCTAATTGCATCAACATATACAACTGCTTCTCAAAATCTTTATTTTCAAGCATTGCTTTTAGCACATCCACAACTTGGTACTGTATCGAAAAATTAATCCTAATCTGCGCCTTATCTTTAGTCAAGATTTCTTGACCAGCAATATCCATAGTCGTCAATCGTGTATCCACTTTTGAAATACTGATTGATGTCGCATTTTTCCACCAGTAGTAGGTACCCGCATTCAATATCTTTGAAAAAACTCCATCAAGAAATAGCAGCCCTCTCTCCGAAGGCTCTAACTTAAACTGTCGTATATAGTAAGCCAGCGTCTGCTTCTCCAACAATTGTTTGTGCACTCCCTCACTTATTTCTATATCCGTGATATCCTCCTTTTGGAAATGATAAGTTAATAACCCCTTCCAGAAAAAATGTCTGCCTGCTGCTAGTACCTGCTTATAGTTGTTATTCACAAAAACTAGACAGATCTCATGATCGGCAACTTCCACCAATGCTACATGGTCCGAAAAACCGGTAAGCTGCATCAATACATCAACATCCAAGCTTCCTGGAAAAGGCTTCGACAAATCATATAATTCTAGTTTTTCACCAAAACCTACCCAGTATTTTCCAGCAGGCAATACGCGGGTATACCGATTGTTTTTAACAACTAATCCCAATTGATTGATATCTATAGTTACTCTTTTCATCTTATTTTAATTTTTTATTCTACTCTTCCAAACCCAGTACAAAACACTGCGCTTGATCAGAATATACTATTGTTCTAAATACATTTTTCCGCGATCAAAAAGATGATCCTATTATTTATAAACGCTTCGATTCCTGTTTATTGAATATGACCGGAATATAAAAGGGGTCTAAAAGAAAAATAAAATGATGACACCTCATCCTTAAAGAATATACACCCCATTCGTGTATTCATTTAAGGATTGCAATATCCTCAACCCTATCGTTGCTTTTAGCACCTACTTTATACTACAAAGGCCCCATTCAATTGTCTCATCTTTAATAAAAAGAAAAGACCAAACGAGAGACGAAGCGCTTTCGAAGTGGAGACTTTTTTAAAGAAAGTCTAAACTTGAACATGGAACTTTCGTTCCTCCAACCGATGGACACACTTTTGAGATGTGCGTGGGACTCGAACCCACCATTTTGCTGTACTCTACCCCTGAGTTACTCCGTCCAGGACGGAGGTAGGATTCGAACCTACGACCCCAACATTTGACAATAGTGATTTTCTTAAAGTCAGCATATTACTTTCAACTGAAGCAATACTACCCTGCTATACAGAAACAGGAGACCAGGACTCTTAAATCATGCACTACGCCATATACCCTTTCAGGTATATATCTTAAAAAGCTAATCGCTTATTTATTCAAAGAACTATTTGTCTTGATCGACATTACAAATATGCAAGCCCCACCACGCAATCTGTCTGCGCAGTAAAAAAGAATTTAAAAAAATCAATCAAAAGCAACATACCAAACTGATAATCAATTACATTAATTTAATAAAAATTAAATAAACCAGATCAAAAACACTTTATACGCAAATACATTGCGCAGCAAATTTGAATTCTGTATCTTTAACTTCATACCATAATATCAAAAACAGCATGTCCACCAATAAACTTGCATTAATTCGCTACAAAACCATTGACAACTGCTTATGTCAACGTCATCGCAAATGGACCTTAGAAGATCTTATAGAAAAAGTCTCCAATTCCCTTTATGAGCTTGAGGGTATCCATAATGGCATCAGCAAAAGAACGATTCAAGGAGATATACAAGTCATGCGGAGTAATAAGTTAGGATACAATGCCCCGATTATTGTGACAGATCGAAAATTTTACAGCTATAGTGATCCTACATACAGCATCAGCAATTCACCCATCACCTCCTTAGATATGAAGAAGATGAAAGAAGCCGTAGACTTACTCAAGCATCTCAATGGTTTCTCTTATTTTGACGAAATGAGTGATATGATCTTACGTTTAGAAAATAGCCTCATTCAATCGGAAGGAGCTCAAAAGCCTGTCGTACAAATGGAAAGTAACAAACTCTTAAAGGGTTTAAACTGGATCAGCATACTTCATCACGCTATACTCGAAGAAATTCCTTTACTCATCACCTACAAATCCTTTAAGTCACTCGCTCCTATACAAGACGTATACTACCCATATCTGCTAAAAGAATACCGCAATCGTTGGTTCTTAATCTGCAAACCTAAGAAAGGAAATCTCTTAATTACGCTTGCTCTGGACCGTATAGTTGATATTGATGAAATGGCAAAACATGGTTTTATACCTTACGAAGGCATCGATTTCGATCGCTACTTTGCCGACACCATTGGGGTTACAAAAAGTCAAAAAGACCGTGGACAAAAAGTAATCTTAAAAATTGACAGCTTCAATGCCCCCTATGTAGAGACCAAGCCATTACATAGCTCTCAGCAGATCATCAACAAACATGATGATGGCAGTATCATGATTCGTCTTGATGTCGTCTTAAACTTTGAGCTGGAAAGAGAAATTTTGGGATTTGGAGAAAATATAGAAGTCATTGCCCCAAGAAATCTACGCGACCGAATAAAAAAGAGAATCAGTAAAAATCTACAGCAGTACAGCAAAGAAACAGAATAAATCCATTTAACTCTGGATTTTCCTTTACCTTTGCCTTCAAATAAAACAGACCCATGATCTACTTTCACATTCCATTCTGTAAGCAAGCCTGTCATTACTGCGACTTTCATTTTAGCACCTCACTGAAGTACAAAAATGAAATGCTCAACATGCTATACAAGGAAGTCGAACTTAGAGCCGATTATCTGGAAGATAAAAACATCCAGTCCATTTATTTTGGTGGTGGTACCCCCTCTATATTAGAACCCGAAGATATCGCTAGGCTGATCGATAAAGTATCAAAACATTTTGAGATCGACTCGCAAGTAGAGATTACTTTAGAGGCTAACCCTGATGATCTCAACCGTGAAAAAGTAGCGAAATTGCGTCAAACAGAAATTAACCGCTTTAGTATCGGTATTCAATCCTTTTTTGAAGAAGATCTAAGATGGATGAACAGAGCGCATAACCAAAAAGAAGCCGAATCTTGTATTATGCGCGTACAAGATGCCGGATTTGAAAACATCACCTGCGATCTGATCTATGGATTTCCATTATTAACCGACGAAAAGTGGAAAACCAACATGCAGAAGCTATTGGATTTTCAGATTCCGCACATCTCATCCTACTCGATGACCGTAGAAAAGAAAACAGCACTTGATCATATGATCAAAACAGGAAAAGCGCCGGCCATAGATAGTGATCAAGCTGCCGATCAAATGCTGATGCTGATCGACCAGTTGAAAACAGCAGGATTTGAGCAATATGAAATATCCAATTTTGCTAAAGATGGTATGTATGCCAAGCATAATACCAACTACTGGAAAGGAAAACATTACTTAGGTATTGGTCCATCTGCACATTCATTCAATGGTACATCACGCTCATGGAATATCGCGAACAATGCCAAATACATCCAAGATATGGCACAAGATAAGCTACCGTTAGAAACTGAACAATTATCTTTACTTGATCGCATTAACGAATACACCATGACCTCACTGCGCACCATGTGGGGTATCAATCTTGCCTTAGTGGAAGACAAATTTGGAGCAGAGGTCAAAAAACAACTATTGATAAACTCCGAAGCATTCATTTATAATAAGCAATTAACTCAAGTGGACAACCGGCTTACCCTTAGCGACACGGGCAAACTAATGGCCGATCACATTATGTCTGAGCTATTTATTATTGATGAAAATTCCCAATATGAATAACAAAATTATGAGCAGTTACTTGCCATTGGTTTGTAACTTCAACAGCTCCTGTTCTGCTAATTTTCGAGTCTCTAGCTTGATATCGTCCTTTCTGCGCTGTAGATTTTCTCCAATACTTGAAATCAAACCTTCATTCAACGGAACAAGCTCCCTTCTAGAATCCCATTGGCTGATATAAAAATCATCCGATTTTTCATCAAAAAGAATATCGTAATCATCCAATCGACGTTGTTCCTCATATGCACCTATCACGTAATAAGGAAAATATCGATTTGGTTTTTCAACTATTTCCAGCTGCAAAGGCTTATATTCATATGGAGAAGAACTAAGTTTAAACAAAAATGTAATTGCTTTTTCAAATTGGTCCAACTTCTTTAAAATCAGCAATTCGTCGTTATTATATTGAAACGGATTGGGATAGTACGCGCCATTATAAAAATAGTCTTTAGGATCCTGTCGTATCTGTAACGGCTCTACCCGTACACCATGCTTATTGATGAGGGATTCATTTACACCTTCCTCAGCAGGTACTACAAACCAATGTTCACCACCGGCATCATATTGTTTTTTCATCTTACCGGCATATACAGTAGCGTAACCGTAATTAAACGGCAGTGCAAAACCCCAATCTGCAGGAGAAATCTTATCCCCTAAAAAATTGACAAAACCAATTTTCCCCTTCTCCACATAACGTCTCAGACCTTCAGACCAATAGTCAGATCCATTATCAAAAAATTGAGGGTAATACAATATATTGCCTTTTCTGTCATATACCGTCGAAACCGCAAAAGCTGGATTATCTGCATCTTCTTCAACTCCAAGAACCCCGATAAATTCGATAAAGGGATCATCGATCGGTACATTTAAATCAAAATCATGATATACATGGTGGATTGGAGGAATAATAATTGTCCCCTTTTCATTGCGCACCCCTACAAGACTACTGTCCGCAGTCATCATATAGTACAATTTATCTTGCCCTTTAGAAAATAAAAAGCAGCAAGACAAAATGAGCGTAACGAAAATTTTCAGCCCCCTCATATAAGCAACTTTTTGGTTCTCAAATATTTCAGAATAATTGCCGTCGCACCAGCATGCTGTTGAACATAACATTTTGCCTGTTGACCAGCATAGTCGCGCTTAGTCTGATCCTGTAAACAAGTAAAGATCAAATGGAGTTTATCAGCATCTTGAATAGAAAAACCAGCTCCCTGCTCGATCAAATCCTTAGCTTCCTGAAACTTATGATATTTTGGACCAAATATAACCGGTATACCATACGTCGCCGCTTCCAATGTATTATGAATCCCCACCCCAAATCCGCCACCAATATAGCTGATACTTCCATAGCCATACAAAGAAGAGAGCATGCCTATATTATCAATGATCAACACGCGCGCATTCGCGACTTTTTGACAAGTATGCTGCGCAAAATTTGAGAATCTAAGTGCATCGGGAAATAATAATAAAATAGCGTCGATATGCGCTTCATGGATTTCATGCGGAGCTAAGATCAATTTCCAGTCAGGAAACTGCAGCATGAGGTCCTTTAAAAGCTTTTCATCCTCCAGCCATGTACTTCCTGCCACCAAAACAGGAGATTCACCAACAAATTGACCGACCTCCATCACACTTTTCTGCTGCTTGGGCAATTCCACCACACGATCAAATCTCGTATCACCCGTAAGCCCAACATTTCGAAATCCATGCTCTTTTAATAGATGGACACTTTCTTCATTTTGCATGAAAAAATAAGTGACCGACAGGAGGATTTCTCTAAAAAAACCACCATAAGGTTGAAAGAAAATTTGATTCGGTCTGAATATGGCAGAAATCATGAATAGCGGAATATCTCTATTTTTCAGTTCAGAAAAATAATAATGCCAATATTCATATTTTGTAAAAACCACAAATTCTGGATGAATGAGATCTATAAACTGCTTGGCATTTTTTGCTGTATCCTCAGGGAGATAAAAAACATAATCGGCTAAATTGGTATTCTTTCTAACCTCATAACCTGAGGGAGAATAAAAAGTAATCACAATTTTTTTTAATGGATAATCTTTTTTTATACCTTCCAAAACGGCCCGCCCCTGTTCAAATTCCCCTAGGGAGGCAAAGTGAAACCAGATGTGATTTTGACCCGTTTCAACCGTTTGATTTATGCGCGCATACCAATCCTTACGACCATCTACCCAAAGCTTAGCCTTGGGATGAAAAGGCGCTATTAAGCGTAATAAAAGCCCATAAAGATGGATTCCTAAAGAATAAAGAAGACGCATGTTCGTAAAATAATACTTATATTCGTCAAAGATATTAAACCCTTTTCTAATTGTTGAAAATAAGTGGAAAATAAGATACGCAACCCAATTTTAATACCGGAGCTGCAAGATCTCTTGACTTTCACCCTGTGTGATCATATTAGACAGGATTATCGACCATCAATCTTTGCCAATCAAAAAATAAGAACATAAAGACTTTACATATTATAATTATAAACAATGAGCAAAATACTTGTAACAGGCGGAACAGGATATATTGGTTCGCATACAGTTGTTGAATTGCATAACGCAGGATATACACCGGTTATCATTGACAACTTATCTAATTCTAGCATCAAAATGTTAGACCAAATTGAAAAAATAATCGGCGTAAAACCTGAATTTCACCAATTTGACCTATGTGATGAGGCAAAAGTCTTAGAATTTGTTAAGAATAATACAGACATCAGCGGTATTATCCACTTTGCGGCATCAAAAGCTGTCGGAGAATCCGTTCAAAATCCTTTAAAATATTACCGCAATAACTTCTTTTCTCTGATCAACATATTAGAGGCATACCGTCAAAAAACAGTCAACTTTGTATTTTCTTCAAGTTGTACAGTATATGGTGAACCCGATTACCTTCCTGTTGATGAAGCAGCTCCAATCAAAAAAGCAGCCTCACCCTACGGCAATACCAAACAAATTGCAGAAGAAATTTTGGAAGAAACAGCCCATGCCTATGACAATTTTAATATTATTGCGTTACGCTACTTCAATCCAGTTGGAGCACACGAATCTGCATTAATTGGAGAATTGCCCCTAGGAGTTCCACAAAACCTACTTCCTTTCATTACGCAAACCGCCATCGGTAAGCGTGAAAAATTAACCGTATTTGGAAATGACTTTGATACTAAAGATGGTTTCTGTGTACGCGACTTTATTCACGTTGTTGACTTGGCGAAAGCACACGTTGCTGCAATTAAATTATTAGAAAAAGGTAATCCAAAAGGAAAATATGACGTTTTTAACGTGGGAACAGGTAAAGGATATTCCGTGTTAGAAGCAATAAAAGCTTTTGAAGAAGCTTCAGGACAAAAACTAAACTACGAAGTTGGTCCGCGCCGTGAAGGAGATATCGTAAAAGTATATGGTGATGCCACCAAATCAACCAATGAATTACATTGGACAGCACAGTTAGGCATTTTTGAGATGATGGACAGTGCTTGGAAATGGGAAAAATACCTCAAGGAAAACCCGATCGTTTAATCGAATAAATAAGAGCTAACATGAAAGTTAGCTCTTATTTATTCAATAGATTAAAGTAAGCATCTAGCCCTAAGAAACAGACCTTTAGTTGTCGTGAAAAAATCGCAAATTATAATTTCAAATTTGTAGACAGCATCGTATATCGTTCTTCCCCGATTTTCTTTTTCAATCTTTGTTTAGCCTTTTTGACAGCATCTTCGGTCACACCCAATATATTCGAAATCTCCGTATTTTTTAAACCCAGCTTGCCTAAAAAAATAAATCTTAAATTTGACTCCGTCAGTTCAGGATATTGACTTAACAGATCATTATAAAAATGAGGGTATTCTTTAATAAAAGCTTCCTTAAATAAGTTCCACTTATCTTCAGTCATTAAATGTGATTCCAATAACGCCTGTAACTGCCCCCTTTCATG
The DNA here is from genome assembly GCF_023273895.1 of Sphingobacterium sp. PCS056. Taxonomy (NCBI): domain Bacteria; kingdom Pseudomonadati; phylum Bacteroidota; class Sphingobacteriia; order Sphingobacteriales; family Sphingobacteriaceae; genus Sphingobacterium; species Sphingobacterium sp. PCS056. The sequence continues at coordinate 838,272 of NZ_CP096883.1, forward strand.
CTCAATAGCAGAAAAAGAGGTTTGATTCACCCGTTCGATCTCCTCCTTTAGATTAGCAATATATTCGTTCTTTTCTCTGAGGTAAACGGTAAAGGAAGATAAGTTATTATTGGCCTCCATTAATTTCTGATCCGAAAGATACTTTTCCATTTGCAAGCCCAATACATGTCTTTCATAGATCACTCTTCGTACTTTAAGTTTTCTAGTAAACAAAAAATAAAGGCTGATGGATAAAGCCAACAGCAGAGCAATAACGATACTGTATGCCCTTTTTTTAAATAATTCTTTCTCAAATTGCTCGCGACTCAATTCGATCCGATGGATATACTTTTGCTTGTCAGCAAGCCACTTTAACTGTTGTAATTTCTCATCACTATTCCATAACTGTAAACTATCGTTGAGCTGAATCAATCTCCGTCTTGCCAACAATTCACGATGATCATCATGTCGCTTCACTGCAATAGCCAAACGTACCTCTGTAATTTCTTTCTCTGACCTTTTCAGATATACTTTTGTAGAAGCATACATAGCAGCACGGTTAATGGCATTTTCCGCTTCTGTCAATTTCCCTTCATCAATATATACCTTTGCTAGCAATATATAAGCATACATGGTATTTTGCTTGCTCCCATACCGCTCCGAATAAACAATATCCTCCAATAATAAATCAACAGCCTTCTTCAAGTCTCCTCGCCCCCAGTAAATGACCGCCTGGTTACCTAGTGCTTTACCTAGCCGGACATAATCGCCCGTCTCCTTAGATAGTGCCTCCACCTCTTTAAAATAACGAAATGCTGTCACCGTATCCGCTTGCTTCAAATAAGCCATGCCCAATCCATCAAGAATACTACTCATCGCATTTGACTTTGGATGTGCATGTTTGCGGGCAAGATTTAAGTATATCATACTCGCTTCAGCATCGCCAATAGTACCGAAAAAATAAGCCATATTTCGTATTGAAATCTCGGGATTTGGAGATTTATTTAAAGAAACTTGTGGTAAAAAATTGCGCGCTTCTAAGAAAATAGGAAACGCCGCAGTAATATCTCGGAAATCATAAAGATAAAATCCATAGTTCACTTTCATCCAAAACTCTAACTCTTTATCCTTATTACGGATTGATCTTTTGATTGCGGAAAGGTAGAGACTTTTGCTTCTATCATTGGGAGCATCATATGCCTTTGCGATCCCATCTGCGAGCATATAATCATAAACAATGAGTAAGGAAGCGTCATTGTACACTTGAGCATAAGATAAGATCGGATTCAAATAATGCTTGAGAGCAACCGTATCTTTTCCAAAATCTCGCTCTTGTTTAATCAAATATTCAATTCTACTCTTACTTGAAAACAACTCTTCCATTCTGATTGAATCAGCAAAAGTTGTCTGAAAGAGAATCACCGTAAAGAAGAATAAATTAAACAGTTTCAAAATCAGCAAAAGGTTAATAAACTTGTAGATGTTTAGCGACAAATATAGTAGTTTTTAGATGTAGTTTATCAGGAACTTTCATTAAAAAATTGTTAAAAACAGAACGAATATATATGAATGATTTTTTGAGTATAAAACGTTGCTTTTTCGCCTATGGCAATACCTTTTTTAAACAAAATCTAGGAAAAAACAATTACATAAATTGAATTTTATAAGACCGGATTTTCTACTATTTAACACACTTAAAAAATCTCTTTTTTATGGCACATCACGATTTCACAAGACCATATCTTTAGACATCCTAAAGTCTGATTGAATAATGACTCTAGATATATAATCATCGTAAATTTAATCCCATCAACTTTCATCAGCAATTGGATTCGGAACAATGCAATTTAACCACAATCACCTATTATAGAGATATTTAAAGAGTAATACTTTCTAAAAGAGCACCTATCAAAAATCCAAAATAATAAAGGAAGGTACCGTTTTGATTTTTTTTAGCCTAAATTTTCCCCTATCTTTAAATCATGTCCATTCATCAAGATCCAGAATTAAAAAAGGCTGTCCTCAACCTTCCATTAAAAGAAAAAGATAAGTTGTTACTGCGATTGATCAGTAAAGACAAAATGTTAATCAAACAACTGCATTTCCAATTGTTAGAAGATGAGTCTGACTTGGAAGACCGTATCGAAAATTTGAGAAAACAACTCCAACAACTTTTTGATATAGGAGCATCTCATATATTCAACACGCCAAATATGAGTAATTTCATTGGACTTAGTAAATTGGTCAAACAGGCAAGTGGTATGGTCAACGAGCATGAAAAAATTACAAAGCATAAATTGAGCGAAGTAGAATTCCGCATTTATATTTTAGAAAGAGCCATCCTCGGTTACCCCAGTCTGTTTGGTTCATCCTATCAATCTGCAGCCCATAAACTTCAAAAGTACTTAGCAGGAAGAATAAAACATGCTGTATCTAAATACGAAAAGATTCACGAAGATCATCAATTCGATTATAGAGATCACTTTCAAGAAATTCTTGATACAGCCAATAATACAGCAATAAAGGATTATATAAAAGTATTAAATGTCAATACAAATTTATAGAAGTTAGACAGCAAAGTCCGAGATGGGATCGACATACTATCAAAACATCAAACATCCGGGATCACCTCAAATTGAGAACAGCTCGATCCCAGATCTCCATTAAGTTATAGAATATGACATAATTTGATTCAAAAATAGCACAGCACTAGAAGCCAAAATTTGATACATCGAGCTCGTTTACTTGATTTATTTTTCAGATTCGCAGCATATAGCAGCAGCTAATTTTGTAAGAAGCCATCATTTTAAGTAAATTCGCAATATTCCAAATTAGTGAACGCGTGGGAATTAAAGAAATTATAGAAAAATACGGTCAAAGTGAGCTAACACAAACTTTGACTAAAGCGATACAAGCTAAAAATCCAAAAGTCCAGTTAAAAGGTCTTATCGGTTCATCAGATGCCGTTGTGGCGGTGGCGAGTTATACCTTACAAGAACGTCCCTATCTTTTTATCCTTCCGACACATGAAGATGCTTCCTATTTCTTAAGCGACCTCGAAAGTCTCTTGGATAAACAAGTTTTGTTTTTTCCGGCTTCTTACCGTAAACCATTTGACTTCACACAACTCGATGCGACACACGTTCTGCAACGTGCAGAAACATTAAATGTATTAAATCATGCTTCTGAGCTTCCAAAAATGGTGGTTACCTATCCCGAAGCAATAGCTGAGAAAGTCATTAACAGAAGTGATCTGGAGAAAAACACCTTAGAAATAACTGAAAAATCAAAACTCAGTATCGATTTTATTAATGAATTTCTATTTGAATATGATTTCGATCGCGTAGATTTTGTTTACGAACCCGGGCAATACGCCATCAGAGGTGGAATTGTAGACATCTTCTCCTTTTCCAATGATCTTCCTTATCGTATTGAATTCTTTGGAGATGACATCGAAAGTATCAGAACATTTGAAATTGAATCCCAATTGTCGGTAGCAAAAATCCATAAAGTTACCATAGTTCCAAATGTGCAGGCTAAATTTCTTTCGGCACAAAATATATCCCTATTAGAGTATATTGACAAAGATGCAGTGATCTGGGTAAAGGATGTCCAATTTACATTGGATACCATAAAAGATGGGAATAAAAAGGCAACTGAATTTTGGAAGGCTTTGTCTGAGAAAGAGAAGAAAGATAATTCAGAGTGGATAAATCCAGCATATGGATTCTCAGACGAAAAAAACTTCAATGCCTTGCTCTTTGATTTTCCAATTGTAGAGTTCGGAAAACAGTTCTTTTATAAGCCCGATACAACGATCAAATTTGATATCCATCCGCAGCCCTCGTTCAATAAAGATTTCAATCTACTGATCCATAATTTCAAAGAAAACGAAAAAAATAAAATTGAAAATTTAATTTTTTCTGATTCCCCGAAACAGATCGAAAGAATCTATAAAATTTTAGAAGACCTGGACAAAACGGTTTCTTTCATCCCTATTCATAAAGGATTTCGCGAAGGATTTAGAGACGACAATGTCAAATTAGCCTGTTATACCGACCATCAAGTTTTTGATCGGTATTATAAGTATAAACGTAAAAAAGGCTACGAAAAAAGCCAAGCAATCACCTTAAAAGATTTACGCGATCTCAAACCAGGGGACTACATCACCCACATTGATCATGGTGTCGGCAAATATGCCGGTCTAGAAAAAGTCGAAGTCAACGGAAAATCTCAAGAGATGATTCGGTTGAGCTATGCCGACAATGACCTGCTATATGTCAATATCAACTCATTAAATCGGATTTCCAAATATTCAGGAAAAGAAGGTTCGATTCCGAAAATGAATAAACTGGGAACAGATGTATGGGATAAACTTAAGAAAACAACAAAAAAGAAAGTCAAAGATATCGCCCGCGACTTGATCATGCTCTATGCAAAGCGTAAAGCACAAACAGGGACTGCCTTTAGCCCCGACAGTTATCTTCAAAATGAGCTAGAAGCTTCCTTTATCTATGAAGATACACCAGATCAAGAAAAAGCGACCGCAGATGTCAAGCGCGATATGGAGTCGCCACATCCGATGGATCGACTCGTCTGTGGTGATGTTGGTTTCGGAAAAACAGAAATTGCTATCCGTGCAGCATTTAAAGCTGTTGCAGACAGCAAGCAAGTTGCGGTTCTGGTACCCACCACGATTCTTGCTCATCAACATTTCCGGACTTTTACCGAACGTCTTAAGGATCTTCCTTGCACCATCGATTATATCAATAGATTCAAAACAGCAAAACAAATTAAAGAAACCTTAGCCAAATTAGCCGAAGGCAAAATTGATATCATCATCGGCACCCACAGATTGGTAAGTAAAGATGTCAAATTCAAAGATTTGGGATTAATGATTATCGATGAAGAACAAAAATTTGGTGTTTCGGTAAAAGAGAAATTAAAACTATTGCGTGCCAATGTAGATTCTTTGACATTAACGGCAACGCCTATACCCCGTACTTTACACTTCTCCCTAATGGGAGCCCGAGATCTAAGTTTAATCAATACACCGCCTCCCAATCGTCAACCTGTACAAACAGAATTACATGTGTTCAATGAAACATTGATACAAGAAGCAGTATCCTTTGAACTCGAACGTGGCGGGCAAGTATTCTTCATCCATAACCGTGTAGCCGATCTTAAACAGCTCGGCGCTATGATCCAAAAATTAGTGCCCAATGCTCGTGTCGGCATCGCACATGGGCAACTTGAAGGTGATGATCTGGAAGATGTCATGTTGAAATTTATCAATCATGATTTTGATGTTTTGGTTGCCACGACCATCATTGAAGCAGGATTAGATATTCCAAATGCAAACACCATCATCATCAACCATGCGCACATGTTTGGTTTGAGTGACCTCCACCAAATGCGTGGACGTGTGGGGCGCTCGAATAAAAAATCATTCTGTTATCTATTAAGTCCACCTTTATCAACGTTAACTTCCGAAGCGTATAAACGCTTGTCTGCTATTGAAGAATTCTCCGAGCTTGGGGCAGGATTTAATGTTGCTATGCGAGATTTGGATATCCGTGGGTCTGGTAATTTATTAGGCGGAGAGCAGTCAGGTTTTATAGCCGAAATTGGTTTTGAAATGTATCATAAAATTCTTGATGAAGCGATCCAAGAATTAAAAGAAGATGAATTCTCAGAAGTATTTGCTGATGATAAAGACCATAAATATGTTTCATTCACACAGATCGACACCGATATGGAAGTATTGATTCCTGATGAATATGTGACGAATATCAGTGAACGCTATAATCTGTACACTGAAATATCGAAACTTGACAATGAGGATCAATTGACTGATTTTGCAGTATCGCTCGAAGATCGATTTGGTCCGATACCACATGAAGTTTTTGAATTATTTAATACTTTACGCTTACAGTGGTTTGGAAAACAGATTGGATTTGAGAAGATATCTTATAAGAAAAATACGCTTAAAGGTTATTTTGTCAATAATCCAAAGTCAGCTTATTTCGAATCCGACCAATTTGGAAAAGTGTTGGCATTTGTCCAGCAACATCCCGAAATCAGTAATCTAAAAGAAATCAAAAAGCAACTGCGATTGGCATTGAGTAATGTCAATAGCATTAGCTACGCGTTAAAACTTTTAAAAGAAATGGTTTAGCATATAAATCAGCAACAGGTTTATCATAAAAAAAGGTTTCTATTTTAATCATAGAAACCTTTTTTTATTCGAAGTAGATTTTACAAAACCGATGTACCATCATCTGTCTTCACCTGAATAACAGTCAATTCTTTACCAAATTTTGAGAAATATTGCGGCGATACTTGAGCAATAAATTGCGCAACAAAATCATCTTTAACAATATTAATCGTACATCCACCAAAACCACCTCCCATTTGTCGAGCTCCTAATACCTCAGCAAATTGTTTAGTAAAATCTACCAGATAATCTGATTCATCACAACTGACTTCATATTCTTGACTCAATCCATGGTGTGAGGCTAATAAATTTTGACCCAATGCGATCAGATTTCCAGCCTTCAAATGTTCACAAGCCTCATGTACACGCTCACTTTCTTCGACCACAAATCTTGTTTTTGTATAGACCTCGGCATCTTTACCTTTGACCATTTCATCCAACATAGCCACTGAAACATCACGCATATTGACAACATCTGGATATTTTTCCTTAATCCAATCAATTGCTTTTTTACATTGCTCCACACGTTTATTATAAGCGGTATCACCCAATGCGTGCTTCACATTTGTATTCAACAAAATAATGGTATATCCATCTAAAATTAGAGGAACATATTCATACGCTAAAGACCGACAATCTAGTTTCAGAACATGGTCTTTCTTCCCAAAAGTAGAAGCAAATTGATCCATGATACCACATTTAACACCAGCATAAGTATGCTCCGCCAATTGACCGATCTTAGGTATTTCCAAACGTTCTATATGCAATTCAAAAAGTTCACTTAAGGCCAATGTTGTCGCACACTCAACAGCTGCAGAAGAAGATAATCCTGCTCCCAAAGGTACATCACCATCAATATAAAGATTAAATCCCCCAACGTTCAGCCCCCTCTTCTGGATTTGATCCACCACTCCCAGAATATAATTTGGCCATTGTAGATCTGAAGGAGCAATGCGATTTAATTCAACTTCATATGTAGCCTTATAATCTTCAGCATACAAAGAAATCAAATCATCGTTCCTTTTCGAAACAGCAATATAAACAGCTTTATCAATAGCTGCCGGCAATACAAAACCATCATTATAATCGGTATGTTCACCAATAATATTAATTCTGCCCGGGGAGCGTACAATAATAGGTTCTTCTTGAAAAATAGATTTAAATTTATTTTGTATGGATTCTTTTGTGATCATTTTTTATACGTTTTTATAATGGGTCGTAGAACAGTTTCTTAGTTGTTGAGCAGCAAATTCAGGAGTAATATCACGTTGCGGATTTGCAAGCATTTCGTAGCCTACCATAAATTTTTTAACAGTAGCTGATCGTAATAAGGGTGGGTAAAAATGCATATGCCAGTGCCATTCTGGAAAGTCACCACTATTTACCGGCGCTTGGTGCATACCCGCCGAATACGGAAAAGATGTGTTAAAAAGATTATCATAACGGGTAGTCAACAACTTCAAAATTGCCGCCAGATCTTCTTTTTCCTTTTCCGAAAAAGCGACGATATTCTGTATCGCTCTTTTACTCACAATCATTGTTTCATATGGCCAAGAAGCCCAAAAAGGAACCAACGCTACAAAAGAGTCATTCTCTTCAATAATACGTTCTTGCTTTTTTAATTCAGCCTCCACATACGCACTTAACATCGTTTTACCATGCTGATCAAAATATTTTTTTTGATTTTTAGACTCTTTCTGAAGCTCCACGGGAACATGATTTTGCGACCATATCTGACCATGCGGATGCGGATTACTACAGCCCATTATGGAACCTTTATTTTCAAATATTTGAATATATTTTATCCAATCATATTTTGCCAAATTAACAAATTCCGCTTGCCAAACATCTACAACAGCTTTAATCGCAGGTACCGACATTTCAGGAAGCGTCAGATCATGCCGCGGTGAAAAGGCAATAACCTTACAAATACCTTTTTCAGATTCAGCAATAAAAAGTTCTTCTTCATTGATATCTGCCGTAGGTGTATCCTTTAAAAGAGCCGAAAAGTCGTTTACAAAAACAAAACTTTCCTTATAATCGGGATTAACATCGCCATCTGCCCTTTCGTTTGTTGGGCACAAATAGCACTTTGAATCATATGCTGGTCTTTGCTCTTGATTGTCATCTTCAACTTGTCCTTGCCAAGGTCTTTTACTTCGATGTGGAGATACGAGAACGCGTTCACCGGTCAGTATATTCAACCGAGTATGGGGATCCGAATTAATTTCGAATGTTTGCTGCATGGTCTTATTTCTTTTTCATAATTTAATCCTTAAAGATAGTAATTACGCTGTTAAACAGAATGGGAATATAAAAAAATAAGCACTCGAAGGAGTGCTTATTTTTTTATACTGAATAGGATTGTCGCATATGAAGTCAAATAATCATACTCGTTTATTGCTCGTAGAATACCAATAAACAATTCTATTTATACAAGACCTTTAGGATCATTTCCTTTAACGAGTTCAAAAATAGTGATTTCAGGCAAGATACCAACACGGCCCGGATATCCTAAAAACCCATAGCCCACATTCACATAAAGTTGTTTATTTTCTTTCTCTTTGTACAACCCCGCCCACTCTTTATATACATATTTAGCTGGGCTCCATTGTACATTTTTAAAACGGACACCAAACTGCATACCGTGCGTATGTCCAGCAAACATAACATCTACATCAGTATCGAGTACCTGAGCACGCCAATGTGAAGGATCATGGGAAAGAAGTAATTTAACTGCTTGCTCTTCAGTCCCTAATAAGGCTTTTTTCAAATCTCCATGCTTAGGAAATCTTCCCGTACCCCAATTCTGAACGCCGATAATCGCTAATTCCTCATGATTAACTTTTAAGATCCGATTTTCATCATTCAAAAGATCCCAACCCATTACTTTATGGGTCTGTATCAAATCTTGAAGATTCTTTCTCTTAGCGGCTGAATCTTCTTTCCCAAAATAGTAATCGCCATAATCATGATTTCCTAAAGTAGAAAATACACCTAGATCAGCCTTTACGCGTGAGAAAATATCCTGATAATCCCGCATCTCCGAAGCAACATTATTGACCAAATCACCGGTAAAGAAAATAGTATCCGGTTTTTCATTCAATAATAAATCAACTCCGCCATTAACGGCTTTTCTATTGTAAAATGAACCCGAATGCACATCTGAAATTTGACCGATCGTCATACCATGAAATGCTGCCGGTAAATTTGGTAAGTATAATTTTTGACGACGAACCCGATAATCATAAGCTCCAGAAATAATTCCCCAGCTTAAAGGGACTAATGGTGAAGCACCAACAAGAATTCCTGCTTTTGTTAAAAAATCCGAACGTGTTATCCCTTTCACAGGCTCTTCTGCTATTGGCATTTCCAATACATTAACCGCCTGTTTAACCGTTTTTTTGGGAGTAACCAATCTCGTCAACCACAATCCCCCTCTTCTTATGTCATCTAAAATAAGTACAAAGAAAAAGAAAAACTTAGAGGCTGCTGTCAGAAAAAATGCAACTAAAAAGATCGATCTTACCGTCAACGGTATATTAAACTTAAAGGATATTATAACTCCCAAAGACAATAGAATTGAATAGCTCCACCAAAGTATTGCAAAAGTTTTAGTTTTTGCAAATTTGATTTTAGTAGCCTTCAATGCAAAAAAGATATAAAAATCTAATATTAGAAGTACAAATACATTAATTATTAACATCATCGTTTATGAATTTATATTAAGCATCCAAAGCGATACGCTTTAATGCTGCAATCCATTTAGGGTCACCGTTTAGACTTTCAACAAGTTGAACCTCCTCGCCTCCTAAATGTTTAAATTCATTAGCATATTCCACGCCAATCTCGTCAATCGTTTCGATACAATCAGCAACAAACGCTGGACTAAACACTAAAAGCTTTTTCTTGCCCTGCTCCGCTAAATTCTCTAATAATGTAGATGTATAAGGCTGAATCCAAGGTTCTTTCCCTAATCTGGATTGAAAACAGATGCTATATTGATCCTTTTGCAAACCCAGTTCCTGAGCGATCGCACGTGTAGTAGCATGACATTGTGACAAATAGCAAAAAGAATTGACCGTATTTTTACAAGAATCACAACCATCTTCCGGACAAACTAACTGCTTAGTCGGATCTACTTTACCCAATTGACGCACAGGAAGCCCATGATAACTGAAGACTATGTGATCAAAACGAGCAATATCATGCTGCCTAGCGTGATCCGCGAAGGTCTCAATCATCAATGGCTCTTGACAATAGCTGCTGACAAAACTCATACTTGGCAAATAATTCCATTTACGGATCAATTCCATCACACGGTCGATAACCGACCCACTAGTTGCCGAAGCATATTGTGGAAACAAGGGAATAACACGTATAGAATCTAACATCATACCCTCCAGGTTTTTCAACGCATTTTCAATAGAAGGATTCTGATAACGCATCGCGAGCTCAACATGATATTCATCCCCCAATGATTCTTGCAATAAATCACGTTGGATGACACTGTAATGCATCAACGGAGAACCGGTTTGCTCATCCCAGATCGTTTTGTATATCTTGGCTGACTTTGGCGCACGCGTCGGAGCGATAATTCCTTTGACTAAAAGAGTCCTATTGATATAAGGAATATCAATAACTCTTCCATCCATTAAAAATTCCGTTAAATATTTTCTAACATCTGATGTTGCAGGACTATCTGGAGTCCCCAGCTGAACTAATAAAATTCCTTTGGTAGCTTTCTTACTCATTAGAAACAAAAGTAAGCAAATTACATGGTAGATAGGGCTATCTAGGACAAAATGAAATATTTATGACTTGAGATTTACAAGGATTTACAAGGTTATACTGCTTCCAAAAAAGATTTGACTTCTTGCATCAGCCACATCGGTGTAGATGTGGCCCCACATATACCCACACGATCATTTTCTTGAAATACTTGAATGTCAATTTCTCCTACTTCCGAAACAAAATAAGTATTGGAATTTTCTTTAAGACATACTTCAAAAAGCACTTTACCATTGGACGATTTTTTGCCCGAGACAAAAATAATCTTATCGTATTTTTTAGCGAAATGTACCAGATCCTCATACCGATTAGATACTTGACGACAAATGGTATCATTGGCTTTCACTTCATACCCTCTCTTGATCAATTCATCTTTGATCTGGTAAAATTTATCAACACTCTTGGTGGTCTGGCTATAAAGTGTAAAGGAAGCGGGCAAGTCTGCATCGTCCAATTCGGCAATATCTTGAAAAACCAAAGCTTCATTGTTCGTCTGTCCTTGCAGCCCAACTACTTCGGCATGGCCATGCTTTCCAAAAATCAAAATCTTCTCTTCCTGATCAAAAGAAGTTTTAATTCTATTTTGCAATTTGAGCACTACAGGACAAGATGCATCGATGAGGGTTATGTTATTTTCCAATGCGATCTTATATGTCTCAGGAGCCTCCCCATGTGCGCGAATAAGTACTTTCTCGTGCTGTAAGGTCGGCAATACATCATGGCCAATGATGCGTAATCCCTTCGCCTTAAGTCGGGCAACCTCCTCGTCATTATGGACAATATCACCCAGACAGTATAAATAACCATCTTCCTCCAGAATTTCCTCGGCCATATCTATCGCGTAGACAACACCAAAACAAAATCCCGAATCTTTATCAATATCAACTGTTAGATTTAATGCCATAATAATACAAAGTTACGCATTTCCTGATACTCCAAGAAAATACTTTTACCAAAGAAAATCAACAAGAATTGATCCATAATAATAATATAACACGCTAATCTTTCAGTTATTGGTGAAAATCATTACTTTTGCAAAAAAAATAACATTAATGGCAACTAACAGAACTTTTACGATGATCAAACCAGATGCAGTTGCAAATGGTCATATCGGCGCAATTTTGAATGATATTATTGCAGGTGGTTTCAAAATCGTAGCAATGAAATATATTCAATTGTCTACAGAAACAGCTGGTGCATTTTATGCAGTACACAAAGAGCGTCCTTTCTATGGAGAATTAGTAAACTTTATGACTTCTGGTCCTATCGTTGCTGCAATCTTAGAGAAAGACAATGCTGTTGAAGACTTCCGTACATTGATCGGTGCTACTAACCCAGCTGATGCTGCAGAAGGTACAATCCGTAACAAATATGCAAAATCTATCGATGCAAATGCAGTTCATGGATCTGATTCAGATGAGAATGCACAGATCGAAGGTGCTTTCTTCTTTTCACAATTTGAAAGATTTTAGTCCAGCACTATTCATAAAAAAGGCTTTCAATATCATGTTGAAAGCCTTTTTTTATGAACCTAGTTGATCTGATGATGCAACGATAATAAAATATGATTCGTCCCTTTGGAGGATCCCACATGCTGTCTCATATAGCCTAACTGCATACCTAAATTATTTCTTATTTTATAACCAGCACCAACATACAAGCGATTCCTATCAAATGTTTTTATATGGTCATCCTGAAAAAGATTGATAAAAACTTCATTATAAAAGGAAGCGTAAATCGTATTTTCTTGCATTTTCAGCGTTGTTAAAGGTAAGTCAGCAAAAAAGACATACCTTCCTCTGCCACGAAAATCCTGGTCTTCAATAAATCTTTCCTCCAACCTGAGTCGATGTCTCAACATGAACCTTCCAGCAGTTTGTTTAGCCAAGGCCTCTTGATAGATTCTATTTTCTCGAAACGGATTATTGGGTTCGCCTCTTGATTCCGAATGAATATAACCATAACCATTTGTGATGCTCAACCAAGGTAATACTTCGTATTGAAGCCCCAGCCTGAATAAAGTTTGATTATGATCTCCAAAAACTTGATGGTCCCGTAACTGCAATTCATGATGAATTGAAAATTTTGATTTATTGATTTTAGTATTTCCAAAATAAATAAACCAACCTTGTGGTGCTTGTTGACTATAAGCCGTAGTACAGAAGAAGCTAATAAGAAATAATAAGATGGAAGTTAAGTAGATATTCATTATTCTAAAATAAAAATATGGATTAGAATAATGAATATTTTCATGTAACAATATCCTATTGTTTTTTAAAAATCCCTTTTCGCTAGATATTCATTCTCTTTGGAAGTCATGAGCGTTTTGTCCTCAGGTTTTTTATCATAGTACCCGCATAAATGTAACACGCCGTGCATAATCACCCGATGCAATTCATCCCTACTATCTACCTTAAATTTATCGGCATTTTCAGCAATACGTTCCACACTGATAAATATATCGCCTGCGATCACCTCTTCCTCTTCCGAAGAATCAAAGGTAACCACATCAGTAAAAGTGTCATGATTCAGATACTGCTTATTGATTTCTAATAGATAAGCATCGGAGCATAAAATAAAGCTTAACTCACCCACACGTTTAAATCCCTCAGCTTTGATCGTATCCATTATCCACTGTCGGATTTTTGCCTTTTCCTTTAATTTAAAATCAATATCCTCTGTAAAGAACAGGATGTCTTTTAATGCCATATTAAAATGCTTTAGTTTCCATATATGTTTGCAAGATAAGGGTTGCTGAAATCGTATCTACCATACCTTTTTCTTGTCTTTTATTTTTTTTCTTGCCGCTTTGAGCAATCACTGCCGAAGCCATTTTTGAAGTAAATCGCTCATCCACCTCAACGATCTCAATCGTAGGATAAGTTTTCTTTAGCCGACGTACAAAACCTAAAACATGGATCGCAGATTCGGAATCCGTCCCATCCATTTGAAGCGGCTTGCCAACAACAAATGTTTCTATGCCCTCGATGCGAAGATAATCTTCTAAAAATTTCCAAACTTCGTCCGGATGCACCGTAGTCAATGCTGTTGCAATTATCTGCATGGGATCTGTTACCGCTATACCGATACGTTTTGTCCCATAATCAAAAGCCATTAATCTCATACTGACGCTCGTTTTGAATAATTTGACAAAAATACAACTTCTCTTGCAGTAAATACATTCCTGATTAATTAAAAAAATCTATAAATTTGCTAGACTTTAAATCAAATGGAATGAAATATACCCTATTCATTGGGCTTTTCTTAATTACTTCAAGTATCAAAGCAAATGCACAAGATTATCAAACACGTATTGTTCAAGATCGACAAGAGAAAGCAATAAGCTTATCCAAATCAAAATTTGGCCCACTGCCAGCAGATCAAGTCCAGTTTTTAGATTATTTTCCAGTTGACAAAGCTTATCGCGTTACTGCAGATGTCACATTATTATTGGGCGAAGAAACCTTCAAGATGCCCACATATGATGGTACCAGCAATCCTTATAAACGATATGCTATCTTAAATTTCACCTTGAATAATAAGCCCTATCAATTGACCGTTTATCAAAGTGCTGCACTATTTCAAAATCCTCAGTACAAAAACCATCTTTTCCTTCCATTTTTAGATTTAACAAATGGTCAAGAAAGCTATAGTGGTGGACGTTATATTGATTTAGCAACAACAGATATTATAGGAGGTAAAGCAACAATTGATTTTAATGCCGCATACAATCCCTATTGCGCATATAGTAACGGTTATCGTTGCCCTGTACCACCACAAGAAAACATTTTAGAGACCAAGATCATGGCTGGAGAAAAAGCATTTCATAAACAAAAAAACGAAAGACCTGTAGATATCCAGGCAGGACAAAATTTTAGTCAAGAAGATTTGGCGATCATCAATCAGGGTTCACAAACTGATCAATTAAGAGTATTACAAATTACAGATCAAAAAGATCTAAGCATATTGACCACAACGTCTTCTGACCTGAAATACAACGATCCATCGATACCAATTTTAGAAAAAAGAATGTTGATTACCGTTCAAGATCCGGCGCATGCAGGCGTTGGCATTGCTGCTCCTCAAGTAGGAATCAATAAAAACTTGATCGTGGTACAAAGATTTGATAAAGAAGGTGAACCATTTGAAAGTTATATCAACCCTAAAATCATCTGGAGATCAAAATTTACCAGAAAAGGAGTAGAAGGCTGCTTATCCATACCTGATCGCAGAGAGGAAGTATTAAGAAGCTACACCATTCGATTACAGCACATCAATAAAGATGGCAAAATAATAGAAGAAAATATTGAAGGGTTTACCGCTGTTATTTTTCAGCACGAAGTCGATCACCTATATGGCATCTTATACCCTGATCGTATTGAACAAGCTGAAAAAGAAGAATTCGAACCTTTAAGTGATAAAATGGAGTTTTATATAAAGCCAAACACGATACGTCCATAATTATAAAAGACCGTATCTGAGTCTATTCTCAAAACTTTTAATAATCTTTTGAGATTGCCAGCTATGTAAAATAAATTTATTCGTTCGAGTTTTTTTTCTTTAAGACTCATTGCTGGTATACAATTACCGATTTTTCCTCCATCAAGAATTAATAAAAAAAGGAAATCTTATCCAAAAAAATCTATCCATAGCTTAGAATTCGCACCTCATCTATGGATAGATTGACGCTTCTAAAGCATGGCTAGAAAAAGTAGCTCATCTCTAAATCCCTGTCTCCAAAAAACAGTTTAAAAATGATGTAAAAACAGCTCGATTGAAGCCTTATTCATGTTGGAATAACATGAAGAACAACGGAATAAATGATTAACATCTGCTTGTTATTTTCTTGAGTTATCATAGAGCCTTAATACAGGGTTGCTATAGGGTTTCTATAGGTAAAGCACTAGAAAACCTCTATAATAACTGTATAATTTCTGTCTTATATCTTTAGGATAATAAAAGCTGGTATTAACTAGTCTACTATCAAATACCCTATACTTATGAAAGTGTGGTTCAGTCGTCAAACAAGGGCAAATATCAAGGCATAAAAAAAGAGCATAAAATTAGATTTTATGCTCTCTTTTTTATAGTGATGGTGCTTTCAAGCACCTGATTGAAACAGGTTGTCTTTAGGTTTAACCTGAAAGACTGCTTAACGCGCAATCATCTTAATTTCAAATAGTGTATTCCAAAGTTTTCCAGTCACAAATAAACGCTTTCCGACATGATCATAAGCAATACCGTTCAGCTCATTATCATACTGCGCATGTTGATAGATCCCAACTAAGTTGATTCGGCCTTCTACAACACCCGTTTCTGGGTTTATAATCGCGATAATATCCTTTTCATATACATTGGCATATACTTTACCATCAATATACTCCAGCTCATTTAACGCATTTACTTGACCATTTTCATCATATACATCAATAGAACTTAGTTCTTGTTGCGTATTGGCATCTAAAAAATAAAGCTTATTGGTACCGTCTGACTTGATTAATCGCTTTCCATCATAAGTGATTCCCCAGCCTTCTTTACTATTGGTATAAGGAAAAGTTTTCTCCAATTCAAAGGTTGATTTATTAAGAACGAAACCTTCCATATTCTGCCAGGTCAACATCACGATTTTATCTCCAACAATGGTCATCCCCTCTCCGAAATATTTTTCGGAATCAAAATCTTTTCGTTGCAGTACTTTACCCGTTTTCAGATCAACGCGTCTAATCGAAGTTTTTGTACCACCTCCACTACCAGTGGATTCATATAAAAATCCATTTTCGTATTGTAAACCTTGTGTAAAGGCTGTGGTGTCATGTGGAAATTTATTCACAACTTCAAAACTATATTCTTTAGGAGCTGGAGGCACGATGCTGATATAGGCACTAGCACTATCAATCTGTGTGCCCTGATAAACTTTTGCAGAAATACTGCGAGTACCTAAAGCCAGATGCTTACTATCTACCTGCACTGCTGCTGTATCTTTTCCAGAAGCAACAACTTGATTGTCTATGTAATAGACAACCGAATCCAGATCAGATGATGAAAATTTAAGTTGAAATTGAATCGGATCGCCTTGTTGGATGGATTTGCTTGCATCGGGCTGGGCAAACTCTAATTTACCGGACTTCTTCGTTTTACAAGCACTTAAGCTTAGGATTAAACCTAAAAGTATATATGTTGTTTTTTTCATATAAAATAACCTTTTATTCATTCCAGAACGCATCTTTGATATGTTCTAATTGTATATTTTCTTTATCTGTGATTAGAATCGAAATAATATCAAATCGAATCTCACCATTCACGTTATATTTCTTCAAATAATAATCAGCGGCTCTTGTCAGTTTACGCTTCTTATTCCAATCTACAAATTCAAATGGTTCTCCATATTCGATTTTACTGCGTGTCTTTACTTCTACAAAAACTAACGTATCCGAATCCTGGACAATCAAATCTACTTCTAAATTCTTACACCGCCAATTTCTTAACAAAATTTCACAACCTAGATCCTGCAGGAATTTTTCTGCATATGACTCTCCCAATTTTCCAAAATCAAGATGCTTTGCCATAGGTTACTTGACGACAATATTTCCAAGCAGTCCCCCTAACATCTTCTCTGCTTCCTTGAGTTTTTGGTATTTAAATATCAGCACTTCCACATTGGCATCATCTTTCTCCAATTTGAGTTCTTCGCGAATCTTGACCATCTCCCGTGAAATTTTACGTTTTTTGATCCGATAGATCGCAGTTACGACTAGTGTTTTTAGATGCTCATACTCTTGGGTGACGTAGATTTTACGTTTATCATCGTTCCAGTTCTCGCTTAAATTGTATTTTGATGCCACGCAATTAATAGCAAGTTCAGCAACTGCCGCATCGGGATTGGAATAAAACTGCTTTGCTTCTGGTATTTCAAACTTTTCGACCGCTTCTCGGTAAACATTTAAGATGTAAGCTGCCGCTTTATCTTCAAAGTTGACATCACTAATATTACTCAATAATACACCTGCCACCGGAATATCACCATCGCCTTCCCACGTCGCTAGATAATCCCCGTAATTGATGAGAATACGTATTATTTCACGCTCTTGAAGAATCTCCGAGGTAATCTGCTGTGTGGGCGTCTCAATCGCGAGGGCTGCCGCACCACCTCTTTCTTCTTCTGTCATGAAAAAATCAGCCGGTGGACCGTCCATCGGAGGAGCACCTACGCCCATAGATGCAGGAGTCTTCTTGCTGAAATCTTTATCCGCTTTTTTAGATTTGGAAATTCGGATCTTATTCAATTCAGAAAGCAAGATGCGCTCTTCGATATCCAACAGGTTACTACACTCCCGTATAAAAACTGAGACCTTTATTTCGTCAGGAATCAGGGCAATACTTTCTACCACATCTCGGATGACCTCTGCCCTTTTAATGGGATCATTATTGCTATCACGAAGTAAAATTCTTGTTTTAAAAAAGATAAAATCTTGCTGATTTTCTTTTATGTAAGCTTTAAATGCAGAAGATCCGAAATTCTTCACATACGAATCGGGGTCATTCCCGTCAGGGAAAAGCAAAATCTTAACATTTAAGCCTTCTTCCAGCAACATATCGGTACCGCGCAGTGATGCTTTTATCCCTGCTTCATCACCGTCATATAATATGGTTACATTTTTAGTAAAACGCGCAATAAGCCGAATTTGGGCTGTTGTCAAAGATGTTCCTGATGATGACACTACATTTTCAACTCCAGCTTGATGCGTAGATATAACATCGGCATAGCCTTCTACCAAATAGCAATTATCCTCCTCCATGATGGCTTTTTTGGCAAAGTTGAGCCCATATAGCACATCAGATTTATGGTAGATATCGCTTTCCGGAGAATTGACATATTTAGGAACCTTTTTGTCGGTTTTTAACGTCCGGCCACCAAATCCAATTACTCTTCCTGTTAAATTATGAATCGGGAACATGACACGACCGCGAAATCGATCATACAGACTCTTGTCGTCGCGCTCGATCGCCAATCCGATCTCTTTGAGGTAATCGGGATGAAAAACCGGCCTTCATGGCTGCATCTACAAATGCCGTCCAATTATCGGGAGAATATCCCAATTCAAATTTTTTGATGATATCCTCGCGGTATCCACGTTCCTTGAAGTAATGAAGTCCAATGACCTGTCCCATTTCCATGGTCCACATTTGGTCCTTAAAAAACTTACTGGCCCAACCACTCAATACGTACAGGCTCTCTCTTTTATCCTGAGCAGCCAATTGTGCCGGTGAACGCTCGACTTCTTCAACTTCAATGCTGTACTTGTTAGCAAGATATTTGATGCCTTCTGGATAAGAGAATTTTTCCAGTTCCATCACAAACTTTAGCGCATCTCCCCCCACACCACAGCCAAAGCACTTATAAATTCCTTTAGATACAGATACGTGGAAAGAAGGTGTTTTCTCATGATGAAAAGGGCAGTTACCAATAAGGGATGTACCACGCTTCTTCAAGTCTACAAAATCTCCTACAACCTCCTCTATACGAGCAGCATCCAGCACTTTATCTATTATCTCTTGTTTGATCAATTTCGTATCCTTTTATAAACAGTAAATTTAATAAATATATAAGCAATTACAACATGAACTTCATCTGCCGTCAAACTTAGCCACCAACAGAAATTTAAAGATATCAACTGTCGATATGCATCATGTATTAAGAAATGTCCTGAGATATCCTGTCTTCAAGTTGGAATACTTGTACAGTAACGGTCATTTAAATAAAAAAAAAGGAGAATTAATCATTCTCCCTTTTTTTATTCCATCCAAGATGTTAACTATTGGATGAATGAGAGTCCCAACCCTATGCTAGACCATGCAGTCAGCAAATCATGGAACTTTATTGGTGCCTGTAACACCTTTTAAAGAATAGAAGAAGAAAATGGAAAAGGATTACAGGACTTTTTATCTTTATTGAGACATCATCTGATAAATTTCGCTCATATATGTGGATTCAGATAACGCATCCGCAAAGTCATTCCATTCATTTTCGTTAAATACAAAAACAATCTCTGGACATGGAGTATCAATCAAAACCCGCATATCACCGTCAGGAAAACTAAAGTAATTACCTTTTACATTGCTTCTCATGGTGGCTGCGACAAAAGACTCAAACTGTAAATATCCTAAACTCAAGAGGAAAGAGTCTTGCCAAATATAAAATGTCTTACACTTCGTGCAATAACTGATATGGGATTTGCCTTTATGGCTAAGAACAACTGACTGACACATATGATTCGCTTAATATTAAAACATGATAATCTCTATATATATTTAGACTAATTATAAATAACAATCAAATGTAAAAATAAATTCTGAATCTGACGAATAAAAACAAAAAAAAGGAGCAAAATATTTTTGCTCCTTTTTTTTGTTTTTAATTGAATGTTAATTCAATCCTCTTTTTATTAATAAGTATTTTGGATCGGGATCAGCACCTCTAAATGTTTTATACATTTGTGCTGGATCTCCAGTATTTCCCTTTTCTAAAATATTACGACGGAATGAATCTGCAGTTGGCTGATCATACAGTGATTTTTCTTTAAAAGCTGCAAAAGCATCGGAGTCCAATACCTCAGACCAGATATAAGCATAGTAACCCGCTGAATAACCACTTGCAAAAATATGCTGGAAATAAGTGCTTCTATATCTTGGTATAATGGCATCGATTAAACCAATCTTCTTCATGGCTCCTTTTTCAAAATCATTGATATTACCCGTTATTGGCGAAGTCGCAGCATGGTAGTTCATATCCAATAAGGAAGCCGCTAAATATTCCACTGTTGCAAACCCTTGATCAAAAGTTCCCGCTTTTTCCATTTTCGCAATTAGAGAATCTGGAATTGCTTCTTTTGTTTTATAATGCTTTGCATACTCTTTTAATACTTGTGGATCTGCTGCCCAATTTTCCATCACCTGAGAAGGCAACTCTACAAAATCTCTTGACACGGAAGTACCGGCTAAGCTTCTGTATTTTACATTTGATAATAATCCATGTAAGGCATGTCCAAACTCGTGGAATAAGGTAGTTGCTTCGTCAAAAGTTAATAATGCCGGTTCATCACCTACAGGTTTTGTAAAATTACAAACGATCGAGATTACTGGAGCATTGCGTTTACCTTCAGTTTTACTCTGGCTACGGAATGATGTCATCCAGGCACCGCTTCTTTTAGATTCACGAGGAAAAAAATCAGCATATAAAAGACCTAGATGTGATCCATCTTTGTCTTTTACTTCGTAGACTTCCACATCCTTTTGATAAACAGGAACATTATTAAGAGCAACGAATGTCAAACCATATAGTTTGTTTGCTACAGCAAATGCGCCTTCTCTCACAGTAGGTAAACTAAAGTAAGGTTTGATCTCCTCTTCGTTTAAAGCGAATCTTTTCTGACGAATAATCTCGGTATAGTATCTCCAATCATATGGTGCAACTTCAAAATTTCCGCCTTCTTCTTTTATTTCCTTATCGATATCTGCGGCTTCACCTTTTGCTTTAGTGAGCGCCGGTTCCCACAATTTATTTAACAAGGCATATACATTAGCTGGATTTTGAGCCATCGATTCTTCTAACACGAATGCTGCATGAGATGGATAACCTAATAATTTTGCTTTGGATAATCTCAGGTTCGCCATCTTGCGCAAGATCTCCTTATTATCAGTGGCATCATCATGATTGCCTTGTGTTTGGTATGCTTCCCAGATCTGTTTTCTTAATTCTCTATTTTTAGCATATTGCAAGAATGGCATGATAGAAGGATTTTGTAGTGTAAAAACCCATTTTCCTTCTTTACCTTTTATTTTAGCCTCGTCGGCAGCAGCAGATTTCAAAGCCTCTGGTAATCCTTCCAATTGTGAAGCACTATCCACAACCAATTCGAATGCTTTTGATTCGGTCATCAAATTTTGTCCAAACTGTACGGTTAATGAGGATAATTCTGAATTGATTTTTTTCAATTTTTCTTTATCCGCATCTTTCAAATTTGCGCCTGAACGGACAAATGATTTATAGGTTTCTTCCAACAATTTATTGTCTTCAACATCTAATCCTAAAGTTGCTTTTTTAGACCAGACAGCCTTGACTCTATCAAATAATTTAGCATTTAAGGAGATTTCATCCTGATGCGCAGACAATACAGGAGCTAGCTCTTTAGCAATTGCCTTCAGGCTATCGTTACTATTGGCTGAGTTTAAATTAGAAAAAACCGAAGATACATTTGTCAACAGTTTACCCGCATTTTCTAACGCCAAAATGGTATTGTTAAAAGATGGATCTTCAGTATTATTAATAATTGTATCGATTTCTAAATTATGAACCTTAAGTGCTTCTTCAAAAGCTGGTTTGAAATGTTCGTCTTTAATTTTATCAAATGGAGGAACATTAAATGGAGTATCATAGGTCAATAATAGCGGATTGTCTGTCATTTGTTTCTTTTGTTCGCAACCAACAAAGGCTGTTGCCAAAATTAAAAAAAATGGCAAAAGTCGTTTTTTCTTCATTATTTATTTTTTTATTCTCGCAATAATTTGGGCAAAGTTACAAATATTTGATTAAGTAATACTTTTTAAAAAGATCAAAATAAGAATTGTATATTTATCACAATATTGTAATAACCAGAAAAGTAATGAAACAATTATTTATTTTTATTGTCCCTTTACCAATAAATCTTCTTTAATGAATCGTATCAATCATTTTTTCTTGTACTGTGCAGGTGTACATGAAGAGACCTTAAAAAAATATCCGCAAGAACACAATAAGTATGTCGCGATAGGTGCTACCATTTTCTTTACGGGTCTATTTGCTGCAATGTCAGGTGGATATGCCATGTATTTTGTTTTCAGCGGAACTTATCTGGATTGGCTATTAGCCATTGTTTTTGGAATCATCTGGGGATTGATGATTTTCAACATGGACCGCTATATTGTTCTGAGTATCAATAAATCAAAGACTGGAGGATTTCAATTCTTACAGGCTTTCCCTCGTATTCTTTTAGCTATATTAATCGGTATCGTGATCTCAAGACCACTGGAGCTGAAGATCTTTGATAAGGAAATTAGAGAAAATCTAAAAACAACTTACATCGCCAATGAACGTGCGAAAACGGATAGTTTGAATATCATTTTTAATAAAAAATATGCGTTTGAACTGAATCAATTGAAAGCATTGACGACTGAAAGGGATTCCTTAGATGCAAATATTAAAGCTGATCGTCAAAAACTCAACTATGAAATTTTTGGAAATAAAACCACGGAAACTTCGGGTGTGGTCGGATACGGTCCTTATGCTAAGCGTAAAGAACTGGAACTCGAAAGATCGAGCGTGTATCTAGATAGCTTAAGGAGTAAAGTTAGCGTCAAAGAAAGTGTTATCCGGGATAAACAAAAAGTAGAAGGAATTTTGAACCAGAAGGGACTTTCAAATGCCAGTTTGGACAGTGCTGTTAATTTAGCAGGTTTTGCTGACCGAAACTCGGCGCTAGGTAATCTTAAAATAAAGGCAAATGGCAAGGTAGACCAGGCGACAGAAAACGCGGTGAACTTTATCGGTTTACTTTTTATTTTCTTAGAATGTTTACCCGTATTTGTGAAGCTTCTTTCAGGAAGAGATGCTTATGATCGAGCGATCCGCAATCAACGTATTATTGATGAATATGAAGCAGATGCTTCCATCGATACGGAGAAAGCAGCGATCGATCATTTGAAAGATGCTGCTATTGATATTTCGATCAATAAAAGGCTTAAAAAAATGAATGAAGGCATAGAAGAGGAGGTTTAATCCTCTTCTTCTATTTCTTCGTCTAAATATTTGGAATCGATTTGCTTATTTGCTTTGGCTCCTAACTTTTTCAAATTCTCCACTCGTCTGATCACATTTCCGGCACCAAAAGATAATTTTTTAGAGGCATCTTCATGACTTTTGAGAGCGCGTTGCAATTGAAGTTGTACTTGATCCATGTCGGTAAGGAAACCGTGAAATTTATCGTATAGTGCTCCTGCTTCTTTAGCGATTTCAATCACATTACGAGTCTGACGCTCTTGCTTCCAGATACTAGCAATCGTGCGTAAAGTTGCCAACAGCGTCGAGGGACTGACGATCACGACTTTCCTGTCCCAAGCATCACTAAAAAGATCTGGTTTTTCAGATACCGACATACTCAATGCTGATTCTATAGGCATAAAAAGTAATACGAAGTCTGGAGATTCAATACCATATAGTTCATGATAATTTTTTGCCGACAGATCTTTAACATGATTTTCTACTGATAATATATGTTGTCTTGCAAAAGCAGCACGTTCGATATCATCTTCGGCATTTACCCATCGCTCATAGGCTACTAGAGAAACTTTTGAATCGACAATCAAATGTTTATTTTCAGGTAGATCAATAATGGCATCGGGTTGCAGACGTCTTCCGTCCATATCGGTAATGGATGCCTGCAGTCTAAACTCACGATCTTTTACTAATCCTGAACGTTCTAACACGCGCTCTAATATGACCTCTCCCCAATTCCCCTGTTTCTTCGCGTCTCCTTTTAGCGCGCGTGTCAAATTGGTTGCTTCATCTTTGATCCGTAGACTTTGCTCCATCAATTGCTGGACAACACCTTTCAAAGAATTTCTTTCTGCGGCTTCCTGCGAATAGGTCTTATCTACTTTCTCTTCAAAAAGTTTGATTTTTTCCTTCAACGGATCCAAGATCAATCCTATCGACTTGGAGTTGGTTTCTGTAAAGCGAAGCGTTTTTTCTTCTAAAATCTTATTTGCTATGACCTGAAACTCGGCATTAAACTGACTCTTAATAGCTGCGATTTCAACTTTCTGCTCTTGAAATTTATCTTGTTGCGCTTCATAGAATGAACGTGTGCTTTCCAAAGATCGTTCAGCAATTAAAACATGCTCACGCTCTTTTTCCAATTCATCGCGCAACATCGCCCGCTCTTGCAATAAGCTCTGTTCGCGTTGCTGGGCTTTTGCCAGCTCTATGGCCATTGATTCCTTCTCCTGTCTCCACTGGCTATCATCTTGCTGTGAATCCTTCTTTTTCAAGGAAATTACAATTAGAACAACTAATAAAATGATAACGATTATAATATACACTGTTTCCATAAATTCGCTTAAATAAATAAAAAATGGTCCTTTTCAGACCATTGAGACTATTGTAGTTTTTGATGGGTTCGCCACCAAAGATCGGGCATTTCACCTGTGACAGCCATTTGGTAATCTTCATAACGACATGGCACGAGATGATAGCGTTCGTTTACAGATCGGGATCCAAAATAAGGAACTTGCATCCACCATCGATCTGATTTTTTACTTTTTACAAATACCAATTCATGGTCTTCATTTTCTAGGGTCGTCCTATAAATGATATAAGATGACTTTGGCAATAAGGGTGTATCTTGTTTACGGTTATAAAAGCCATCTATAAAACACCAGATCATTTGTGACACTAACATCGCTGTTTGTTGCATCGGATCATATGAGGGATTGAATTCATAAAACCCGATCGACGAACATTTGTCTGACATGCCTGCATAGCGCGCGATTTGACAAGCTTCATCTCCAAATAGGCCATTGGGCATCGCATTGGCATTGCCACATGCTTCGGATGCGCGAATAGCTCCAATATCAAAACTAACCATATCAGCGGCGCGTATCAACGGTTCGGACTGATCCATCCGACCTGCAATGGCTCCAACGCGTGTTGCATTGAAAAATAACTTATCATACATATTGAGCGACTCTTTGCTGACTAGATAAGTCTGGAAAGCGATATTACTCAAGTTGAACAGATAATCGGGCTCATGAAGAATAATGTGGTTTAGATACGATCTCGAATCTAAGGCTACATGTTCACTACTTTCCTGGTTGAGATCAAATCGGGCATCCACCACTGCAACTTCAACTTTTTGTCCCAGCTGTTGATATCCTAAATATTGTGCATAGGTCAGGTCTTGACCACCTCCAATAATAATTGGCAAAATATTTTCGCTCAACAATTCCTCTACCACAGCTCGCAATGCGGCATAGGTATCTGTCAACGTAGCCCCCGCTTTTATATTACCCAAGTCTACCGCATGAATCGCATAATCTCCTTGATAAAGCTGATAGAGGTGTTTGCGGATTGCGTCTGGAGACTTTGCACATCCTTGGTTATTTACTGATGCACGATCTTCCTCTACACCGATAATGGCCAGTTGCGGTTTATCATCTTTATCCCACGTCGGAAATTGATCTTTATAAAAACGCAAAACATGACCGAGCTGCGAACGAAAGAAGCCTTCTTCTGGAAAGAGCTCTTGAGCAACAATGTGTGTAAAAAAAACGGATAATGACATATGATGAATTTGTATTGATGGTAATCAAAAGTTAAAACCTTGCCTTAGACAAATATCCATTTATTAACTTACTTTTGAAAACATTATTTTTAACGTTATCTTTATCATGTGATATTAATAACAGGAGGAACCGGATTCTTAGGGGCGACATTGATCAAGCAATTGATCGATTTGGGAATTGACGTAATAGCGACTAAACGCTCAACCTCTAGCATTCCACAACAGCTATTATCTTCGTCTTTAATCCAATGGATCGATGCCGACATATGTAACTATTTTGATTTGGAAGAAGCTTTTCCAAATATTACAGAGGTGTACCATTGCGCGGCTGTAGTATCGTATCAAAAGCAGGATGCTGCTTATATGAAAAAGGTGAATATTGAAGGTACTGCTCATATTGTTAATCTATGTTTGGAACATGGCGCCAGATTAGTTCACGTAAGTTCGGTCGCGGCATTGGGATCAAGCAAAAATCAGGCACCTGTCGATGAGAAGGATTATTGGGAATATGAACCTACGATGTCCAATTATGCTATTTCTAAATATGAAGGTGAGATGCAGGTGTGGAGAGGGATAGCAGAGGGGCTGGATGCTGTTATCGTCAATCCGTCTGTCATATTAGGAGCGGCGTCCGGAAGTAAGGGTTCTGGGGCTATCTTTTCGCTGATAAATAAAGGGCTAAAATATTATCCGACAGGTACTGTCGGGGTAGTGGATGTCGAGGATGTAGCGACTATTATGCGTCATTTAATGGCTGATAAGAATCTTTCGGGTGAACGATTTGTGATTAACAATGTGAACTTAAGCAATAAGGCATTACTGGATAGGGCAAGTGTGCTTATGGGAAAAACACCTCCTAAAATAGCAGTACCTCCAGTTGTACTTACTATTGCGGCTACTCTTGCAACACTGGTAGCGTCTATAAAAAATGAAAAATCGACGCTGACTAAAGACAGCGCAAGGGCTTCGAGTGAAAAGCTAGCTTATTCTGCGGCTAAATTGCAGCAGGTATTGCCTTTTACATACAAGCCTTTGGATATAACTTTAAAAGAAATCGCGACACGTTATAGTCAACAATAAACAATCTAAACCCTAAACAAACTAAACCGTGAAAAATTATTACATCATTGATTTTGACAGCACCTTTACGCAGGTAGAGGCTTTGGATGAATTGGCCAAGATTTCACTTGAACACCACCCAGATCGCGAACAGATATATCTGGAAATTGAGCGATATACAAATCTGGCTATGGAAGGAAAACTTTCTTTTCGTGAGGCTCTTTCTGGACGTGTTAAATTGCTTCAGGCAAATAGAAGTCACTTGGACAAACTGATCATACATCTTAAAAAGAAGGTCTCTACTTCTTTTTCTAGAAACAGAGAGTTCTTCAAAAAAAATGCGGATACTGCCTGGATTGTATCTGGTGGATTTAAAGAATTCATTACTCCTGTAGTGGTTCCTTACAATATCAAAATAGAAAATATTTATGCCAATACTTTCCGCTTTGATGAGCATGATAATATCATCGGCTTTGATGAGTCTAATCCACTATCGGATGAGGGTGGTAAAGTAAAGTTGCTGCAAGAACTTAAAATAGATGGAACCATCTACGGTATTGGGGATGGATATTCTGATTTTCAATTAAAAGAATCTGGTCTTATCCAGAAATTCTTTGCATTTACTGAAAATATTTCCCGAAAAACAGTTACTGAAAGGGCTGATTTTATCACACCAAGTTTTGATGAATTTCTATATGTCAACAATCTGCCCCGTGCAATCTCTTATCCCAAAAATCGTATTTTATGTCTGATCGTTGGCGATGTTCCTGAGATAGCAGCTCATATTTTAAAACGGGATGGTTTCTCTATTCGTACCAAAGATACGTTTGAAGAAAAATATACAAAAGACGTCGGGATGCTCCTGCTGGGGAAAGATATCTCTGTATCGGAGGAGCAGTTGTCTCGCGCAGATAAGTTGAAGACAATTGGTGTCTTGGGCGATGCTAAAAATCATCTTAATAAAGAGGTGTGCAATGCAAAAGGTATTGTTGTTTTTGATGATAAAAAGGGCAAAAAGAGAAATGCGGAATATATCCCTAGAAGGATGGCCGATTTTATTAATAATGGGGATACTTATATGAGCCGTAACTTTCCGAATTTGCTGCTCCCTAAAGTAAAAGATGTCACAAGATTACTTCATATTCATAAGAATGTTCCGGGTATCATGGCTCAGATCAATCAGGTATATGCACAAAATGATATCAACATCATTTCTCAGTTTTTAATGACTAAGTCGGACATCGGTTATGCGGTTACGGATATCAAAGGCGAGTATGACCGGGATTTAATTAAGCAACTTAAAAAGGTTCAGAATACCATTAAATTTAGGATTTTATATTAAAAAAGTAAGAGGTTTTAAGGCGGTTACCGACGATCAACCGGATAGCTCTTTTCATCATCTTCTTTATCATGATCTACCAAAGGGGTCTTTCTGTCATAGGAAAGACCTTTTTTTAATAACGATATACTGCTGTTGGTGTCACGCAAATATCCAGTGGGATATCATGTATATCCACATCTTCGATCCCTGCTATCGGTTCAAAAAAAGATAGACCAACCTTTTGGACATCTGGCTTACATAGAGCCAAAAATCGGTCATAATATCCCTTTCCATAGCCTACCCGATGACCAAATTGATCTGAAATCAATAATGGAACTAACACAAGATCAATGTTTTTTTCATCTATATGAACACCGTCAACAGGCTCTGGTATCCCCCACTTATTAGGTAATAATACGGCGTCGTTATAGCGATAATGGGTCATGCTATTTGATCGCATGTCCGATTTGGATATGACAATCTGTATGTGGGGATGAGTTTCTTTCAGATAATCGATCAATAAGAAGGTATTGGGTTCGTGAAATTTCAATATGGGTAAAAAGACATGACAAAATTTCACTTTATTCCATTCCAGACTTTTTAATTGCTGGAGTAAACATAGATTTAGCTCTAACTCCTTGTCTGGAGGCAGCTGTGTTCTCAAATGCTTATAATATGCTCTCAGTTCAGTCTTAGTCATACTAATAAAAAAAACGGCCTTGTAGCTGGGTGCTAACAAGACCGAATAATCAACCTAAACCTAAATCTTTATATTATTTAACACGCTCGATGTAATCACCGGTTTGCGTATCAATTTTTACTTTATCTCCTTGATTGATAAAAAGAGGTACTTTCACTTCAACTCCAGTTTCTACTGTTGCATTTTTCAATGCATTTGTCGAAGTATCTCCTTTTACTGCAGGCTCCGTATATGTAATTTCTAATTCCACACTCTTTGGAGCATGTGCCATAATCGCCTCATCACTTTCAAATGCGACAATCACGTTCATACCTTCTTTCAAGAATCGTGCCGAATTTCCGAATAGAAATTTAGGAATATTGAACTGCTCATAGGTAGAATTATCCATCACTACGAAAAACTCATCCTCTTCATACAAATATTGATAATCGTTTGTTTCAACACGAGCAATTTCAACACTTTCGTCAACTCTAAAACGGTATTCTACTAATTTACCAGTTTTCACATTACGCATTCTTGCTTGATAGAAAGCACGTAAATTACCTGGTGTACGATGTATATATTCCTCAACAGCTACTAATTCACCGTTGAATCTTAAAACATTTCCTGACTTAACGTCTGATGCTTTTGCCATGATTTAAACTTTTATAATTATTTTCTGAGTTACAAAACTACACAATCTAATCTTTTTATAAAAATCTAATAATTATCAGCTTTTATAATCCGATATGGACAATGTTTGATCACAAAAAAGATATTCTTTCTCTTGGTTTGAACAGATGATAAACAATCTATCGCTATGCTTAGTCTTATCGACCAGTGCCAGATACCACTCCTCTCCTGCACGATCTAGATTACTGGTTGGCTCATCCAACAAAACTATTGTGGAGTCGCTACAGCAAGCTAAAGCCAATTTGACGCGTTGCTTCATTCCAGATGAAAAGTATTTGAGCTCTTTATCTATTGCTTTTTCAAGTCCTAATAATTGAACGACCTCAAGCTCACTATATCCCGCTAGGTACTTTTTAAATTTAAAATGAAATTGTATCTGCTCACGCAGCGTAAATTCCTCTATTAATTCGACATATGGAGTAGCAAGAGATAGGTATTGAAATATTTCTTCTGCTTCAACTGTTTTATTATTCCATTCAAAGGAAATATTTCCCGCAGAAGGTGTTAAACTTCCCGAGAGTACTTTTAACAGTGTTGACTTACCTGAACCATTGGGTCCAAGTATGGCGTATGATCGGCCAGATTCAAATGCATAATTGATATGCTTAAAAATCCATTCGCGATTATATCGTCTACCTACATCTGTTAAAATAATCTTCAAAATACCTGCAATTAAACAGCTCTTTGATTGAATCCCTTGATGACACCACGATTAGAGTTGCGTATAAAACCTAAGATTTCATCACGAATTTCTGTTGCCTGAAATTCTGCTTCAATGATCGCTGCTGCTTTTGTTAAATTTCTATTTTGAACAAATAATACACGATAAATATTTTGTATTTCCGCTATTTGTTCTTCTGTAAAACCTCTTCTTCTTAAACCTACTGAATTAATTCCAGCATAAGAAATAGGTTCACGTGCAGCTTTGATAAATGGAGGTACGTCTTTTCTTACTAATGTACCACCTGTCACAAAAGCATGCGAACCAATGGTACAGAATTGATGCACAGCTACCATTCCTGCCAAGACCACATAATCGCCGACAGTAATATGTCCAGCTAATGTACTGCTATTGGAAAATATACAATAATCACCTATTATACAATCGTGTGCGATATGGCTATATGCCTGAATTAAGCAATTTTTACCGATTACGGTACGGAATCTATCCTTTGTACCTCTATTGATAGTAACGCATTCACGAATTGTCGTATTATCTCCAATTTCAGCAGTGGTAATTTCTCCATCAAACTTCAAATCTTGAGGTTCACCTGAAATTACTGCTCCTGGATAAATTTTACAATTTTTCCCAATACGTGCCCCATCCATAATTGTCACATTGGAACCGATCCACGTTCCCTCTCCAATCACTACATCCTTATGGATCGTAGCAAATGGTTCTACAACAACATTTTGAGCAATTTTTGCTTCTGGATGTATATAAGCTAACGGCTGTATCATCTCTACTATTATTTTACTTTCACGATCTGAGCCATTAACTCAGCCTCGCAAACAACTTTTTCACCTACCATAGCAACACCCTTCATTTTTGCAATGCCTCTACGGATAGGTTCCGTCAAATCACATCTAAAAATAATCGTATCACCTGGACTTACTTGCACTTTAAAGCGTGCATTTTCTATTTTCAAGAATAATGTCAACCAATTTTCAGGATCCGGAACTGTACTTAATACTAAAATACCTCCAGTCTGTGCCATAGCTTCAATCTGCAATACACCCGGAAAAATTGGCGCACCAGGAAAATGTCCCATGAATAAATCTTCATTCATTGTCACATTTTTCAAGCCCACTACATGATTTTCTGTTAATTCTAAAATTTTATCAACCATTAACATGGGTTGACGATGAGGCAAAATCTTCATAATCTGAACCGTGTCATACACCGGTGTCATATTGGGATCATATACCTTTATCTTTTTTGTATTTTTATCCTTGCGGATTTGTTCTTTAATTTTCTTTGCAAAGGCCACATTGGCAGCATGTCCTGGTCTTGCAGCCATGACATGTCCTTTCAATGGTCTACCTACTAACGCTAAGTCACCTACCATATCCAATAACTTGTGACGTGCAGGTTCATTTTGATGACGCAACTGAATATTGCTCAAGATACCTTCTTTTGCGACAGTAACATCATCACGATTGAATAAATGTGATAATTTCTTTAATTCTTCAGGAGAAGTCTCTTTATCTACGATCACAATCGCATTACTCAAATCGCCGCCTTTAATCAAGCCATTGTCCACCAACATTTCTAATTCATGTAAAAAACAGAATGTTCTTGAGGAGGATATTTCTTTAGAAAAGTCTTCAATTTTATTAATCGCAGCATGCTGACTTCCTAAGACCGGAGAATTAAAATCAATCATACATGTTAAGCGATAACCATCAAGGGGCATAGCGATGATTTCAACTTTGCGATCGGCTTCTATATGATGAATACTATTGGTGATTTCATAATAATCACGATCAGCGTCCAACTCTTCGAAACCTGCTTCTTCAAATTTTTTAATAAAAATTGCTGAGCTGCCATCTAGAATAGGTACTTCAGGTCCATCTATTTCGATTAATACGTTGTCAATCTGTAAACCTACTAAAGCTGCCATTAAATGTTCAATGGTACTTACACTTGCACCATGCTGTGAAATGGTTGTACCTCTTGATGTATCTGTCACGTTATCTGCATCAACCAGTACTTCAGGCTGACCATCTAAATCAATTCTTTTAAACTTATACCAATGATTTTCAGGAGCTGGTTTTATCGTCATCGAAACAGTTTTACCTGTATGTAAACCCACTCCGGATATAACCACATCTTGCTTGATGGTTCTTTGTTTTACATTCATTTCTACCATATATTTAATCAAAATCGACCATAAGGTTCTTTATGATTTCAAATTTTCCTTTAACAATCGTTCTAATTCTCTCACTCGTTTTTCCAAATCAGGCAATTTCGCATAAATAACTTGCGATCTCATATTTGACTGATAGGCCAAAACTGGACTTCCTGCCCACTTTTTATCCGCCTCCACAATTGATCTATTGATTCCGGACTGCGCCTGCACTTGGCTTCGATCAGCAATACTGATATGTCCTACCACACCAACTTGACCTCCTAAAATCACATTTTCACCGATTTTACTACTGCCAGAAACACCCGTCTGAGCAGCTATAACGGTATTTTTCCCTAACTCCACGTTGTGGGCGATTTGAATCAAGTTGTCCAATTTCACCCCTTTATGTAATATGGTCGAACCCATAGTCGCACGGTCAATAACCGTATTAGCACCTATTTCGATATCATCTTCAATAATTACATTTCCGATTTGCGGAACTTTTGTATAAGTACCATCTTCCTGTGGAGCAAAGCCAAAACCATCAGATCCAACAACTGTTCCTGAATGTACCGTTACATTGCTCCCCAAAATACAATCTTGATAAATCTTAACTCCAGGAAATAATGTGCTATTGTCTCCAATCACGACATGATCTCCAATATAGACTTGAGGATAAATCTTGACATTCTTACCGATTTTGCAAGCCTTGCCGATATAGACGAAAGCTCCTATATAACCGTCTTCGCCTATTTCAGTCGTATCATGCACATATGATGGTTCTTCTCGACCTTTTCGGTCCAAACGGACCTCATTATAGAGATTCAATAGTGTTGAGAATGCCGTGTAAGCATTTTTAACACGAATCAATGTTAACGTTGATTTTGGAGTCGCTAATAATTGTTGATCTTCATTAACAATGACAATAGAAGCATTAGTTTCATATAAAAATTGCTCATATTTAGGATTTGATAGAAATGAAAGATCCCCTAGAGAAGCTTCTTCTATTTTCGCTAAATTTGAGACTTCTATATCAGGATTCCCCTCTATTGATCCATTTAATAAGGATGCTATTTGTTGAGCAGTAAATTGCATGCTACAAAGCTATGTTTTTTTATTATATTTTAATTATTTTTTAGATGGAATTGATATATATCCGAGCTCTTTTGGATAACACAGAGCAAACTTTTGCACTTTTTTTGCTAATGCCTCTAAATTTGATAAATCTGATGCTTCTGCAATATCAATTATCTCTCCGGTCTTCATTAATATCTTAATGGTATCATGATGAAGGTCATATGCACTATTGTGAATGGCCTGTGTAAAGACATAATATTGCAACTCATCGTCACTTACCTTAAAATGATCCTTTACACGTTGATAAACCAGATCCATCAGCTCATCCGAAAACGGCTCGTTGCTCATAATGGTACGATATAACTCACGACTCATCAGTTTTTGACACATTGCCCGCAGAATATCATCTTCATGTTGCGCCCACGTTTTTATAGCAGACATAATATCTGTATCATCTAAACGGGTGAACCAGTCAAGATGTAACTCATCGGCTAAGAAATTATTTTTATCAATTTTCTGCGTTAAGAACCACCTAAAAGCAGGTGTTGCAAATAGGCTGATCCCCTTACTTGAAAGTTCCTTTGCTCGTTTAAGTATTTTAATTAATAACTGTTCGGCACCAACGACGGTCTTATGCAAATAAACCTGCCAATACATTAATCGTCTGGCAATCAAGAATTTTTCTACGGAATAGATCCCCTTTTCCTCTACAACTAATTCGTCATCCACAACGGCCAGCATGGCGATGATGCGGTCAAATGAAATCACTCCCTCCGATACTCCTGTAAAAAAACTATCTCTATTCAAGTAATCCATTCGATCGGTATCCAACTGACCAGAAACCAGTTGATGGAAAAAATTGCGATGGTACTGATTATTAAAAATGGTAATGGCCAAATCTAGTTTTCCACCAAATTCTTTATTAATACGATCCATTAATAGCGATGACAACATCTCATGAGAAACGCCATCAATAATGGTATGTTCCAAAGAGTGAGAAAAAGGACCGTGACCGATATCATGCAGCAGAATAGCTGCAAGCACAGCTTCCTGTTCTTGCTCACTGATCTCGATACCTTTGCTTTTCAGGGTTTCCAAAGCTAGCGACATGAGATGCATCGCGCCTATTGCATGCTGAAACCGCGTATGCAAAGCTCCCGGATAGACCAAATGCGTCATACTGACTTGCTTGATATAGCGTAAACGCTGAAAGTAAGGATGCTGTATGAGTTCAAAAATTAATCCTGGAGGTATGGAAACAAATCCATATACAGGGTCATTTATTATCTTTTTCTTAATCAACTTATAAATGTATTATATCTTATTTTAATACGACAAACAATAGTCCAATAAAATTGTTGCTCCTTTATAATAAAGTTGAGCCAGTTTATTTCTCTCTTCTAGGAGTTAAATATTTAGCACAAATATAATTAGTTTAAGTCGTTAACAAGTGTTAAAAATAATACGCTAAGCGCCTTTTTTATTTAAGTTCGTACTTATTATCATAAAAAATCAAAAAACACGCGATTACTCCCCTAACTACCTAAACACAAAAACAAAGGAATTGAATCGTTTTTGATTACAGTAAATAAAACAACATGCAAAAAACACATATACTTTGGGCAGATGATGAAATTGACTTTTTAAAGCCTCATATTCTTTTACTAGAGGAAAGAGGTTATAAAGTCAAGACAGTAAATAATGGAAATGATGCGGTCGATGCGTTTAAGGAAGGTGTATTTGATCTAGTCTTCCTCGATGAAAACATGCCCGGCTTGACTGGTCTGGAAACATTGGTGATATTAAAATCGATCAATCCGACAGTACCAACGGTACTGGTCACTAAAAATGAAGAAGAACACGTCATGGAGGATGCCATTGGATCCAAAATCGACGATTACTTAATAAAACCTGTTAACCCCAAACAGATTCTCTTGACCATCAAAAAGCTGACAGAGAATAAAAGACTGGTGAATGAGAAAACATCTATGGCTTATCAACAAGATTTTAGAAACTTGGGTATGGTCTTGAATGATGATCTCAATTTTAAACAATGGATAGAGGCTTATAGAAAGCTGATATATTGGGAGCTTTCTTTAGAAAAATTAGAAGATGCTGGCATGCATGATATCTTGAAGATGCAAAAGTCAGAAGCTAATGTACAGTTTTCAAAGTTTATCGAGCGCAACTACTTGAACTGGATGAAAAATCCGGATCAGTCTCCAATTTTATCTCATCAGCTTTTCAAGAAAAAGGTATTTCCGCAACTCACAGAAGATAAACCCACATTTTTCTTTTTGATTGACAATTTGCGTTATGATCAATGGAAAGTGATCAATGAAGTGATTACCGATTATTTTAGATTGGAAGAAGAGGATACCTATTACAGTATTCTGCCTACAGCTACCCAATATGCCCGAAACGCTATTTTTAGTGGATTGACACCTTTAGAAATGGAGAAAAGATTTCCTAAAATGTGGCAAAATGATGAAGATGAAGGTGGTAAAAATTTATATGAGGATAAATTTTTGGAGGATCAGATCACACGTGTATACCGCAAACCGATTAAACATTCCTATACTAAGGTATTGACCTTAGATCAGGGAAAAGATGTCGTAGACAGCCTGAGCAACTTAATGCAAAACAATCTCAATGTTCTCGTGTACAACTTCGTTGATATGCTTTCGCACGCAAGAACAGATATGGCTATGATCCGTGAGTTGGCCAATAATGAAGCGGCATACCGTTCATTGACGTTGTCCTGGTTTGAGCATTCTCCTTTATTTGAGGCGCTCAAATGGTTATCTCAGCGCAACGTCAAGGTGATCATAACGACTGATCACGGAACTATAAAAGTAAAAAAACCGAGCAAAATAGTGGGCGATCGTAATACCAATACCAACTTGAGGTACAAACAGGGTAAAAACTTAAACTTTATTGATAAGGACGTTTTTTTTATCAAAAATCCACATGACGCACAACTTCCAAAGTTACATATGAGTTCTTGTTTCGTATTTGCCAAAGAGGAGTCTTATTTTGTATATCCAAACAATTACAACCAATTTGTCAATTATTTTAATGAAACTTTTCAGCATGGAGGAATTTCATTGGAAGAAATGATTATTCCTTTTGCTACTTATACGTCCAAATAACTAATTTTGCAGCATGGTAATCGAAGTCAATCAACTATCGGAGTTAGATCATGCTGCAAAACTCCTTTTAAATTCTTTTCCTGATGACCGCGTTTTTCTTTTTTACGGAAATATGGGCGCAGGTAAAACAACCTTTATAAAGGCTCTTTGTAAGGTACTAGAGGTAGAAGACAATACTTCTAGCCCTACGTTTTCGATTGTCAATGAATATAGCTCATCCCAAGGTCCAATATTCCATTTCGATTTTTACAGAATAAAAGAAGAAGAAGAAGCCTACGACTTCGGTTATGAAGACTATTTTTACTCTGGAAATTATTGTTTCGTAGAGTGGCCTAATAGAATCCCCAACTTGCTGCCTGATGATGCTAAAACAATCGAAATTGAGATCACCTCATCGACCAGCAGAAAAATAATCATAAAATAGTTGCACCCCACGCAACCTTTGCCTTTTATCTTACGTCTTCCTAATATAAACTGACTAAATTTTGGAAAACGTAAGTATAGATTCAATATGGAAAAAATGTCTTCATGGAGACAGAAAAGCTCAATACCATCTGTATCAATTGTTTTCTAAAAAAATGTATGTGGTCTGCCTTCGCTATGCAAATGATAGCTTGGAAGCAGAGGATATACTTCAAATTGGTTTTGTAAAAGTCTTCACTAAATCGCACTTATTTTCAGATCATGGATCTTTAGAAGGATGGATTAGAAAAATTATGGTCAACACTGCAATTGAGGTACAAAGAAAAAATAAAATCAGCTATGTAGAACCTCTTGAAAATGAGATCACTCACCAAAGAACACATCATACAGAGGGTGATCATCTACATTACAAAGATCTCATAACACTGATACATCAATTGCCTATCGGATACCGTACCGTATTTAATCTATATGCTATCGAAGGTTATACTCATAAGGAAATCGCAGAGATGCTCCGTATTAGTGAAGGAAATTCAAAATCCCAATTATCACGAGCGAGACAATGGTTGCAAACAAGATTATTAAAAATTGAGGCATTAACGTTATGAAAAATCAAGACATAGATAAATTACTTCGGGACCATTTTAATAAACTTGATATTCAGCCCAGTACCGATATCTGGAAAAAGATTGAAACGGAACTGGATGAGCAAAAAGTAATCTCCATAAACAAAAAAACAACTCGGCTAAAAGTGATTGGTACGGCAGCGGCAATCTTGGTTGGTATTGGTATTGTGAGTCTTGTACTGCAACGACAGTCAGCTAATCGACCAGATCATATAAAATATGCCGATCGCAAAATGGATCGAGAAATGAACACTCCGCCAAAGGCTACATCAAAGGCAGAACCCCTGCCCATCGAAAGGCAGGTACAGCTGTCTGTCAGACCGGTCAACAAAGGTAATCAGCGTGAAAACAGCTCGGCAAATGCTATTGAAACGGACATGAAGGTCGTTGCGATTCAAACATCACAAGCATTTGAGCGATTAAAGATGGGGAAAGAGCAACCGCTGATGGTTGTTGTCGACACACAGACACAGGTGGCACATGTCCTTGAATATATTCCGATCAAACCGTTGATCGAAAATCCTGACGAGGAGAATAGTATGATGGCTTCCACCGGCACAAACTCACAGACTGTGGTAACCAAAGTGCTGAATGTACTCAGCAAAACCATCAATCAGGGAAATAGTGCAGAAGTACAGTTCAGCAATGATGACGAAGGATCCTTACAGATTGATATCCTGAATAGCCTAGTTAAAAATAAAAAAAGAAAAAAGTAACACCTTATAAACTCTTTCCATATGAAAAAACATATCGTATCGTTGGTATTCACCGGTATCCTAACTTGCTGCATCGCAATAAAGGCACAGGCACAACAGGACAGCACCAAAAAAATTAATATTTCAACCCGTATTTTAGGTAAACAAGATAGCGATAAAGCTGACAGTACTGACAAGCCTGCTGTGTCCAAGTATCCGAAAACATTCGGTGGAATTACATTTTCTCGTATTGATTGGGGTTTTTCAAGATTGATCAATGACGGAAGTTTCACTTTAAATGAAAATAACGAGTTTTTAGAGTACAAGAAAGCTTCCAATTTTGGGTTTGATATTGCACAATTTGGCATTCGCTTCAGCGATCAATTCAAAACATATTTATCGACGGGTTTTGAATGGAATTATCTGAGATTAAAACATAATGTTTTATTAGATCAGGATGCG
Organism: Sphingobacterium sp. PCS056; assembly: GCF_023273895.1. NCBI lineage: Bacteria > Pseudomonadati > Bacteroidota > Sphingobacteriia > Sphingobacteriales > Sphingobacteriaceae > Sphingobacterium > Sphingobacterium sp. PCS056. Next base: position 877,672 of record NZ_CP096883.1, read on the forward strand.
ACACCTTTAGACTATTCCTATCCTGATGACATCACTTATAAGAAAAATGTGTTCACTTCCACCTATCTACGTGTTCCATTGACGTTTGAACTGAGAAGTAAAAAATTTAGAAATGGTGATCGCGCCAAACTTGCTTTTGGAGCCATGACCGGAATCTTAATAAAAGGAAGCCAGCGTCTAAAAAGTCGTGAGCAAGGTAGTCAAAAATTTAAGGACAACTATAACTTGGCGAGTTTTCAATATGGGGCATTTGCAAGGCTAGGTTATGATTCTATGGGAGTTTTTGTCAAATACTATTTCAACGATATGTTTGAAAACAGCCCAAATCAAGACGGTTTAAATAATTTTACTTTTGGTCTAACATTAGGTTTTTAGAGTAGAATAATATTAAAATGCTTAATTTTAAGCCGAATTAATACATTCGGCTTTTTATTTTGCATACTATGTTACAATCTTCATGTCAGTACGTTCCCTTTGATCAAGAAGTCCCCGGACTTCCTTATATCCACCTTGAAAATCTTAGTTTTTCATTTTCAGAGCGTGCTGAATATTTAGCCGTATCGCAAGCAAACTTAGGCATACAAGAAGGTAAAATCACAGCAATTATTGGTGAATCTGGAAGTGGGAAAAGTACGCTTCTGCGATTAATCTATGGTCTTTTGGAGCCTTTAAGTGGCGAAGTTCGCTATAAAGGATGGTTGGTACCCACTAGAAAAGACAAATTGATACCTGGACATCAAGATATGAAACTGGTGTCTCAAGGTTTTGATGATTTAAATACATTTGCCAATGTGTGGGACAATGTAGCTTCGCAGTTGCCGAATACCAATATAGAAGCTAAGCAAAGTAAAACTTCTGCTATTCTCAAACGCTTGCGAATTGACCATCTTGCTAAGAAAAGAATCGCAGATATTAGTGGCGGTGAAAAACAACGCGTTGCCATCTGCAGAGCATTGGTCAATGATCCTCAGGTACTATTGATGGACGAACCCTTCAATCAGGTCGATGCTTCCTTTAGAGATACGTTGCAACAAGATATCAAGCAAATTGTGGTCGACACTGGTCTTACCATCATACTGGTATCCCATGATCCAACTGAAGTCTTAGCATTGGCGGACGATCTTATCGTCATGAAAGATGGTCAGATATTAGATCAAGGACATCCTCGTGAACTGTACGACAAACCCACCAATCCTTATACAGCACTCTTATTGGCCAAAAGCAATATATTGAGTAGTGAGGCGGCAAAAGCACTTGATATCGATAGTGACTCGACGATCATCATCCATCAAGAATGGATATCCGTCTTACCTTCAAGTACGACTGGAGGTTTTAAACTGATCGATATCCGTTTTAGGGGGTTTTATTATGAACTAGTAGTGGCTAATTCTGATCTTCAACTACATGCCATCAGTATAACTCCTACTTCCTTACAGATAGGTGCCGATGTAACAGTAAAAATTGAGAAATATATTAGTCTTTAAGCAATAGGCTATCTAAAAGAGCAATGAGTTGATTAAACTCCTTTTCTTCATAGCCTACGGACTGATAAATGATATGACCCTGTGTATCGAGAATAACATTTCGTGGAATACCTTGCTCTGCAAATAGGCCAAATACGTTTCTTTTGAGATCGGGATAAATAGGTAAGGTAAACTGATGTTCAGAAACAAAGGGATCAATCTTATCCCAATTTTGCTCTCTTGCCAAGACCAACAAGGCAAACTTTGGGTGCTCTTTATATTTTTCCCATATTTCCTTTTGCAACCTCGGCAATTCCTCTCTACATGGTGGGCACCAGGTAGCAAAAAAGTTAAGCAGGACAATCTTACCCTTTAGATCTGCACTAGAAACCAGTTCACCATTTTTATTAGGAACGGCAAATTCGGGCGCAGGTTCATGAAGGGCAACTTTCCATCCGCTTTCAGCTGTTTGTGCTTGTGATACGCAAAATAAAAAAACACATACCAATCCTAAAATATACTTCATTACGTTTTCTTGTTTTACAAATGATCGACCCAATCCATAAATTGAGCTAACCATGCTACTGAACTTGTTTTATTAATCATTCCAAAACCGTGCCCGCCCTCTTCGTATGTTAATAGCTCATTCTTAACGTGGGCTTGATCTAATGCTGCCATCATGACGTAACTATTTTCTATAGGCACTGCTTTATCATCTTTTGCATGCACAAAAAATACAGGACAAAGTTTAGCTGTCACGTTATGTTCTGCAGAAAATTCGGCTTTCTTTTCTAAAGAAGGATTTTCTCCAAGCAGATTCGTTCGGGAACCTTTATGGGTAATGCTATCCTGCATGGAAATAACCGGATAGATTAGACCTGCAAAGTCAGGAGCTAAAGATAAATTTGTGGGATTGGCAATGAAAGCCTGATCTGATTTAGTGAGTAAAGTCGATGCTAAGTGTCCTCCTGCCGAAAATCCGATAACTCCAACTTTGGTCAATGAAGGGAAATCGTTTCGGACCCACTGCATCGCACGTTGCGCATCTTGAATAGGTCCAATACTTTTGTCGACCATAATATTGGGAGAAGGGAGTCTATATTTAAGTACAAATGCTGTAAACCCCGATTTTATCAATTCCTTGGCCACATCATGACCTTCATGATCCATCGCAATATGTGAATATCCTCCACCAGGTATAATCAAGATTCCCGTGTGCTTATCTACAGCTTGGGAAGGTTTGTACACAAATATTTCGGGGATATTTCGGTTAAACTTTGCCGTATCGGTACGAATAGCATTTGGAATCGCATCCTTGTACAAGGCAAACCTCTCTTGAGCAGAGGCTTTAAAAGCGATTGAAAAGAGTAAGATCATTAACGTAAATTTCATGTATTACAAATTGGTAACGATTATTAAATCCAGATCTTTTGCTGTCATTTCAAATTTAGAAGCAATGTCCTTATTGGTTAATATGCCTTGATAAAGGTATGTCGCACTCCTAATCCCTGCGCTTTTCCAGATGACATTTTTCAATCCACCTTGCTCTGCAATATCGAGTAATATTGGTGTAAAGATATTAGTCAGGGCATAGGTTGCAGATCGAGCTACCCTCGAAGCGATATTGGGTACACAATAGTGAATGACATCATATTTTCTGAATGTTGGTTCATCATGGGAAGTAATATTTGATGTTTCAAAACAGCCACCTTGATCAATACTAACATCGATGACAACGGCATTTGGTTTCATTTCAGATACTGTTTCTTCCGATATGACACAAGGAGTACGCCCCGTCTTTGAACGTAATGCACCGATAACAACATCGCAAGTTCTGACAGCCTTATTTAAAATAGCAGGTTGTATTATAGAGGTGTATACGGGACTTCCTAAATTATTCTGTAATCGCCTTAGCTTATAAATAGAATTGTCAAAAACTTTCACCTGAGCTCCCAAAGCGATCGCAGTACGGGCTGCATATTCGCCTACAGTACCAGCACCTATGATGACCATTTCTGTGGGCGGTACTCCAGTGATACCTCCTAACATCAATCCTTTTCCACCAAAACTATTACTTAAGTACTCCGAAGCGATTAATGTTGATGTAGCCCCTACGATTTCGCCCATAGCTCTAACGACAGCTAAACAACCTCCTTCATCACGTAAATACTCGAACGATAAAGCCGTAATTTTTTTTTGGATAAGTGCTCGAAGAACAGGCAGTTCCAATAGCGAAGGTTGTAATGAGGACATCAAAATTTGATTGGGCTTCATCATCCCTACTTCTTTTAGGGTGGGAGCAGATATTTTGACGATACAGTCTGCTTGATACACTTCCTGTGCAGAAGATACAATTCGAGCTCCTTGTTCACTATAATGATGATCCAAAAAATTAGACCCCAATCCTGCACCTGTCTCCATGACAACCTCATGACCATTTTCTACCAAAAGACCGACAGATAATGGTGTTAAGCAAATCCTTCTTTCTTGAAATGCAATTTCCTTGGGCACACCAATAAACAATCTTTTTTCGCGTGAAGCCGTCGCCGATAAAGTCTCTTGAGGCTGTATCATTGCCTGACTTGCCAATTTACTTAACTCACTCATTTATTTTATGCATTACTTTTTAAATTTACTATTTTTATTTAAGCTAAGCAAAAGAAATTAAGTGGTTATGTAGTTAGTACATTAGAAAAAAAACTACATTTGTGAAACTAAAACACTAAAACAAACCTATGTTTAACAAACTTAATATTGTTCCTCGATGGATCATTTTTGTATTAGATATTTTCACGGCCATATTTGCTTTTACACTAGCAAACATTATCTATTACAGTTTTGACTTTGCGTTTATCAATACATCTGAATTTGCCATTAGGCTTATTTATGTAATAAGTGTGACGGCATCTTCGTTTTATTTATTCAAGATGCACACGGGTATCATCCGATATACAAGTGCAGTGGACTCCATTCGAATTTTAACGGCGATTGTTTTTGCAGTGTTTGTCTTTTTAGTGATTAAAACCGTGTTATTGGCCACTGGAGATCATCATACCATATCAGCCTCACTCGTTATTTTATATGCATTATTCTGTTTCTTACTACTCACAACCTACCGAACGTTCATTAAAATATTTTTTGTCTATACCAAAAATATCAGAAGTGACAGACGTAACACGTTGATATATGGAGCTGGGGATTTGGGAATTGCCGTCAAAAGGACTTTAGATCATGATATCCGTTCGAAAAATGCAATTGTTGGTTATTTAGACGACAATGAGCAGAAAATTGGAAAAGTCATTGATGGTATCAAAATTTTTGATCCAAAGAAATTGGGTCAAGTCATCATCAATTTGAATATTGAAGAAGTGATTATCGCTTCTCACAACATACCTTTGGAATCAAAAACTGATGTTATTGATGTTTGTTTGGAAAAAAAGGTCGCTATATTGACCTTACCTTCTGTTAAAAAAATAATGAACGGGGAATTAAATCCAAACCAAATTCAAAAAATAAAAATTGAAGACTTATTGGAGCGCGCTCCCATTAAAATAAGCAATAGTAATATTTTAAGCCAATTAAAGGGCAAGCGCGTATTAGTAACGGGAGCTGCCGGATCTATCGGGAGTGAGATCGCAAGACAATTGGGCAAATTTGAACCACAGATGATCATCCTTTGTGATCAAGCTGAATCGCCACTTCACAATTTACAACTGGATTTGCAGGATGAATTTCCGCTCCAAGTGTATCATTCTTTTATTGGTGACGTTCGGAGTCTAGACCGGATGAAACTGATGTTTGAGACGTTCAAACCACATTATGTCTATCACGCAGCAGCGTACAAGCATGTTCCCATGATGGAAAATCATCCTTTGGAAGCAGTGCATACCAATGTTGTCGGCACTAAAAATATTGCCAACCTTGCTGTGGAGTATAATGCGGATAAGTTTGTGTTTGTTTCCACGGATAAAGCGGTCAACCCAACCAATATCATGGGTGCGACAAAAAGAATTGCCGAAATCTACGTGCAGTCTTTCAATCATTTCTTACAAAACAATGGGCATCTAAATGCAAAGACTAAATTCATTACGACACGATTTGGCAACGTCCTAGGTTCTAACGGATCTGTGATCCCACGTTTTAGAGACCAGATCGAAAAGGGGGGGCCTGTAACGGTCACCCACCCCGAGATCACACGTTATTTTATGACCATACCCGAAGCTTGTCAATTGGTGCTTGAAGCGGGATCAATGGGCGAAGGGGGAGAAATATTCGTGTTTGATATGGGCAAATCTGTTAAAATCATCGAATTGGCCAATAAAATGATCAAGCTTTCTGGCTTTATTCCAAACGAGGATATTGAAATTAAGTTTACAGGACTGCGACCTGGGGAAAAACTGTATGAGGAACTACTCAACGATCTGGAAAATACGATGCCAACGCACCATAAAAAGATCATGATCGCAAAAGTGAGAGAAAATGATTTTCAACAGATAAATAATCATATTGAAGTTTTAATAGCTGGTATTAAGCATCAAAATAGACATGATGTCGTATTAGAGATGAAAAGAATTGTACCTGAGTTTAAAAGCCAAAACTCAATCTACGAACAAATAGATAAAGAAATTGAGGCTGAGCAAAATCCGATAAATCGAGTTTAACGTTTATTATCATTACAAAAGCTTGGATATTTACAGTAAAATTGTATTTTTGCAATCTATATTTTTTCATTGAATCATAATGTCTAAAAATCAAAACCAAAATAACGCTGGACAAGCGAATAAACCTTCACAAGGTTCATCTTTTCAGGACAATCAAAAAAGCATCACTTTTATTGTAGGTGGTATTTTTGTGTTAATTATATTGTATTTTGGATATCAAAAACTTTATTTACAACCAAGAGCTGAAAAAGCAGCGAATGAAATATTTAAAGCGGAAGAATATGCAACAATAGATTCATTACAAAATCGTGCTATTGAAGGTGATGGTTCTTTCTTAGGATTTAAAGAAATTGCTGATGAATATTCAAATACAAAATCAGCCAATATTGCTAATGCCTATTTAGGTGGATTATATTTACGTCAAGGTAAGTACAATGAAGCTATTGAAGCATTGGAAAACTATTCTTCAACAGGTAGTACCATTCTAGATCCTTTGGTTATTGGATTAAAAGGTGATGTTTATTCAGAATTGAAAGATTATAAAAAAGCAGCTGGTTTTTATAAAGAAGCGGCTGACAAATCTTCAAACTCTTATACTACTCCATTATTTTTGAAAAAATTAGGATTAGTTTACGAGGCACAGAATGAATATAAACAAGCTGAAGAAACTTATAAGAAGATAAAATCAGACTTTCCTGAAAGTCAAGAAGCTGCTATGATAGACGGACCTATCGGTCGTGTACAGGCGCATTTATAGTATTTATGATGTTGCATCATATAGAAGGTCGCTCAAAAAGCGACCTTTTTTTTGTGCTGTATAACCCGGATAAAACCATCACTTTACAATGTCTGTCATCCATCGATGTCGAGGAGCTAAATCATCCGTGTGGCTGATAAACGATATTGATTTGAAAGAATAAATTTACTCTTAGATGAACGCTATTGTATTGTGTATCTAAGCAAATTTATCTAAGTTTGTTTCAATATGGCAAGTAGCATTAAAAATTTATCAGACTTCTCACACATAAAAGTCGCAAATGCAAATCCTTTTAAATTTGGGATTGTAGTAGCACAATGGAATGCTGAGATCACTGGGGCTCTTTTAAATGGTGCAATTTCTGGATTGGAAAAGCATGGAGCACAAGAAGAAAATATTAAAATCATCGAAGTTCCGGGCAGCTTCGAATTAATAACCGGCGCTGATATTTTATTACGCGATGATTCCCTTGATGCAATCATCTGTTTGGGATGTGTAATCCAAGGAGAGACTCGTCATTTTGATTTCATCTGTGACGCCGTAGCCAACGGAATCAGTAATGTGGCATTGAAGTACAATAAACCTGTTATTTTTGGTGTATTGACCACTGACAATCAACAACAAGCATTAGATAGGGCTGGTGGCCAACACGGAAACAAAGGTGAAGAGGCTGCGATTACAGCAATTCAAATGGCACAAATTAGTGCACAAAACTAATTTTACTTTTTTACCAAAAAAAAGTATCAGTCATTGACTTTGTAGGTGCTTATGCTAAAATATGTGAAGGCTTAGCACACACATGCAAACAAGAATAAGATAATATTGTTATCTCTATAGTATTTGATCGACTTAGGTATCCTGTAAGAGATGTCTAAGTCGATTTTATCTTTTATAAAGATTCATATCATGAAAACTACAGTAAAAATTATTTTCTTTTACCTCATTGTGCAAGTTAATTTTGCCATAGCGGTAGCACAAGAGACGAGTGTCCCTGCGAAGCTTTTGTCTTCAATAGGCGGAAACGATATCTGGCAGGAAACAAAATTTTTATTATTTTCTTGTAACGGAAATGACAACGCCAATCTATTAAATAATGAGGCCGAACGTTCCTTATTGTGGAATCGGGAAACTGGTGAATGTCGATTTGAAGGGCAATCTAAAAAAAATGAAAAACTAGTCTACTTATTCAATTTCAAAACTAAGAAATCACTTAAATTTTTTGTTAATGCGGTTGATGTAAGCACCCAAGAGTCGGCATTGCAAGAGGACATCAGGCAACAGATCAATGGAGACTTACAACTACTCTTGCTGCCCACAATAGCAGAACTAAAAGGAATAAACTTTTCGAATACCACTGCGAAGCTTTTAAATAGTGAAAAGCTCTTGAGTACCTCTGTGACCTACAACGGAAATTTTTATAATAGCCCAATCAGAGGGAACCTCATGATTCATGAAAATAACGGCGAAATAAAAGTATTCGAAAATAGTATCAATTCAATAAGCTATCAAATTGATCAGTATAAAGATACGGGATCAGGTTTGAGACTACCGACTTCATTTGTTGCGATCAACAATAAAAAGAAAAGCTGTACATTTACAACCGTTTCTACATTTGAACAGGTAGAAGCTTCAAAATTTACTGATTTATAATATGATTAACTGGATTCCTCTTAATAGTTTAGACCAACTACAAGAAATATTGAATAGCGATCAAGTATCTGCCATTTTCAAACACAGCACTACTTGTGGTATCAGCGGCATGGCCAAGAAAAACTTTGAGCGCTTTGCGAACCTGACGGATAAGTCTTATGATGTTTATTACTTAGATCTGCTGTCGTTCCGCGAAATTTCTAATCAGATCGCTTCCATCTGGAACGTGGAGCATCAATCACCACAACTCTTGATCATAAAAGGCAAAACTTGTATTTTCAATGCTTCACATGGCGATATTGATTTTGACGATGTCGTAAATCATATAAAATAGAAAAAGCTACTTCGGTAGCTTCTTTTATTTTATATTTTTTTATATAGATTAGTTTTTACCTTCATCTTCCCACCAGTCTTCTTTTAAATCATCGATCTCACGACGATCTCTTTTAGTCGGTCTACCCGTACCTCGATCTCTTTTAAGAATGGGAGCATGGAAAGCCGATTTGTAGGCTGAGGTTTCCTCTTCAGGAGTTAAATCTTCATAAAATTGTACCGCTGTTTTAGCATCTACCCTTCTTTCCAGAAGCCCTAAAACTTTGACTACCTTACGTTCAATACCTTTCTGGACCTGATAGATTTCTCCAACTTTCACCACATACGAAGCCTTTATATTCTGCCCGTTCAATTTTACCCGACCCGCTTTACAAGCTTCAGTTGCCAAACTACGTGTTTTGAAAAGACGTATTGACCACAAATATTTATCGATTCGAAGTTTTTCAGTTTCTGTTGCCATTTGTACAAAAATAGTCATAAAGACTTAAAATCTGCTTATTATGCATTATAAATTGAACAAATTTTAACATATTTGTCTTCAATAAAAAGAACTGATAATTTTGAATTATAAAAGATGGTTGATCAATTAAAAAAACTTATTGAAGATGCCTGGGAGGATAGACTACTTCTAGAATATAAAGAATATGCAGAGGCTATTCGTACAGTAATCTTAAAACTTGACGCTGGTGAATTGAGGGTTGCTGAACCTATTGGCACGAGATGGCATGTCAATGATTGGATTAAAAAAGCTGTTATTTTATATTTCCCTATTCGTGAAATGAGTGAATCAACTGCTGGTCCTTTTGTTTACTACGATAAAATGAAATTAAAAACGAACTACAAAGAAATTGGTGTTCGTGTTGTTCCTGGTGCTTCTGCTCGCTTAGGAGCTTATTTAGCAAAAGGTGTTATCTTAATGCCTTCGTATGTCAATATTGGTGCTTATGTAGGAGAAGGTACCATGGTGGATACATGGGCTACTGTTGGTTCTTGTGCACAAATTGGTAAAAACGTTCACTTAAGTGGTGGTGTTGGTATCGGTGGCGTATTGGAACCTGTACAAGCAGCTCCAGTAATCATCGAAGACAATGTATTTGTTGGTTCTAGAGCTATCGTTGTGGAAGGTATCCGCGTTGAAACTGAAGCAGTATTAGGTGCGAATGTTGTCTTAACAGCATCAACTAAAATCATTGATGTATCTGGTCCTGAACCTGTCGAATACAAAGGTTATGTGCCTGCTCGTTCTGTTGTGATCCCTGGTTCATACACGAAAAAATTTCCGGCTGGAGAGTACCAAGTTCCTTGCGCACTAATCATCGGTAAACGTAAAGAATCTACAGACAAGAAAACATCGTTAAACGATGCGCTACGTGATCATAATCTAGCGGTATAGTATTTTATATAATTAAAAAAATGAGTGAATTTGTAGATAGAAATGATATTAACCAGGCTCTAGAAGTACTCAAGAGTGGCGGTTTGATTCTATACCCAACAGATACGATCTGGGGTATAGGTTGTGACGCAACAAATCCTGAGGCTGTAGAAAAAGTTTTTCAGTTAAAAGGTCGGGGAAAAGAAAAGAGCCTTATTGTTTTACTACATAATGAAAATCAATTGGCAAGTTACGTGACTGAAATTCCAGAAGTAGCTTACCAATTGATTGAATATACCGAGAAGCCGCTTACGATCGTTTATTCCGCAGCTAAAAACTTAGCGCCTAATGTTATTGCAGAAGATGGTTCAATCGGAATTCGCATTGTAAACCATGATTTTTGTCAACAGCTCTTACAGCGCTTTAGAAAACCATTGGTCTCTACATCTGCTAATATCAGCGGACAATCTTCCCCGACATGCTTTGACGACATCGCTGAAGAAATAAAAGAGCAAGTAGACTATGTGGTCAAATATGGTCAACATGTCAAAAGTGATGGTAAGTCTTCAAGCGTAATGAAGTTGGATCCTAGCGGAAAGTTTGAATTTATCCGAAAATAAGGTGAACATGAAAAAATTAATATTATTCGTAGCGTTAGCATTTGGCTTTTCATGGAATAGTCAAGCGCAACAAAAAGAAATTACACCTGCGAAGGTTGGTGTACAATATGGCAAAAAGGTTGATAACTCTAATGCAATTACAGTTGACAAATTGGAAAAATCGTTGGAGACATCTGCCAAATTTACGGGTAAAGTCACTGGCAAAGTTGTTGAAGTTTGCAAAAAAAAGGGCTGTTATTTGACCCTTGAGAGAACAGGAGACAAAGAGCCTGTTATGGTTCGCTTTACCGACTATAGCTATTTTGTACCCACTGACCTCATCGGAAAAAATGTAGTTTTAGATGGCTACGCAAAAGTCAAAGAAGCGACAAATGAAATCACTTTTGTTGCAGACGGCGTATTGGTCGTAAAATAAACGTACTATAAAAACACTGAACAGGCTATTTCCAACGGAATTAGCCTGTTTTTATTTGTAGCATTTATTAAATAAGCTTGATACCTTTGTAGACGATGAAAATGATCCATACTACAGCCGCTCAATCGATCAACTTAAAAGGTCAAATAATGACATTTGATCGTCCCATCATCATGGGAATATTAAATGTGACGCCAGACTCTTTTTTTGATGGGGGACAAAATAATACGATAGAACAAATACTTATCCAGACTAGAAAGTTACTTGAAGAGGGCGCTGACATCATCGACATTGGGGCTTATTCTTCACGACCTGGAGCAGCATTGATCAGTTCTCAAGAAGAGCTGGACCGAGCACTACCTGCTATCGCTGCCATAGTAAGTACATTTCCAGATGCCATACTTTCTATAGATACTTTCCGAGCAGATGTGGCCGAGGCCTGTATACATGCTGGTGTACATCTCATAAACGATGTATCTGGAGGCACTATAGATCCTCTTATGTTCGAAACCGTAGCGAAATTGCAGGTCCCATATATTTTGATGCATATGCGCGGCATTCCTGAAAATATGCAACAATTAACCGCATATCAGGATATCGTCACTGATGTTGCTACCTATTTTGGACAAAAAATTGCAGCTTTACGAAAACTCGGGGTGAAAGACATCATCCTTGACCCTGGCTATGGTTTCGCAAAAACAATAGAACAAAATTATGAACTGCTACATCGCGTCGATGAGCTCCATTATTTTGGCCTTCCTTTACTTGGGGGAATCTCCCGAAAATCTATGATCTATAAAAAATTGGGAATAACTCCACAAGAGGCCCTAAATGGGACAACAGCCCTCCATACTTTACTCCTGAGCAAAGGCGTACAGCTGTTGCGTGTGCATGATGTTAAAGAGGCTAAACAGATCGTAGATCTATTATGTAGTTAACCTTTTTTATACATGAAAGGCTTGAATAATCAAGCCTTTTATTATTTATACAATTTAATATCAATATACTACAACACTTCCATCAGCTTTTCAAAGGCCATTCCCCGGGATGCTTTCAACAGGATAGTTGCACCGGAGATCGGATGGATGGATAGGCTCGATTTCACATCATCGGTCGTTTCAAAAAACTCAGAATCGCCATCTTTGTGTTCATAAAATGCTTTGCCGACGAAAATCAAGCGTGCTCCTACAATTGTTTTGGCAAGATCTACCACTTTTTGATGTTCAAAAGAAGATTCATCTCCAAGCTCAAACATATCACCCAAGATAATGACTTTCTGCTCAGCTTCGATGATCCCCATATTAGTCAATGCGGCCTCCATACTCGTTGCATTCGCATTATAATAATCACAGATCACGGTATTGCGGTCTGTCTTTGTTATCTGAGATCGATTATTAGTAGGTGTATATTCTGAAATGGCTTCGTTGATAAGCCCAAGAGGAACATCAAAATAATGTCCCAGTGCGATCGCTGCTAAGAAATTTTCTGTATTGTAAGAACCCGTTAATTGGGTATCTGCTTGAAAGACTTGTTCCGATTGTTGAAGATGCCATTCGATTTGCAATAATGGATTTGCCTTGATCAAACGGCCAATGATCGCATTAGACTCGGAAAAACCATAGGTTACCACCTTATTGATATGTCGTTGTGCTGCCATTTCTTTCAAAAAAGGATTATCCCCCTGCAGAAACAATGTTCCCTGACTATCTTGTAACCAATCATACAGTTCTCCTTTTGTTTTCTTCACCCCCTCAAAAGAACCAAATCCTTCCAAGTGCGCTTTACCTACATTGGAGATCAGCCCATGAGTAGGTGCTGCAATCTGGCATAAAAAATCAATTTCACCAATATGATTTGCTCCCATTTCGATGATAGCGATTTCGATTGTCTGATCAATCGCTAACAAGGTCAAGGGAACGCCTATATGGTTATTCAAATTTCCTTTGGTCGCATAGGTCTTATAGGTTTTGGATAGCACGGCATTCAACAACTCTTTAGTCGTGGTCTTACCATTGGTACCTGTGACACCAATAAAAGGAATCTCAAATTGTTGGCGATGATAATGTGCCAAAGCTTGTAAGGTTTTCAAAACATCATCAACGAGTATAAATCGATCATCTTTTTTGTATTGGACCTCATCAATGATCACGTATCGAGCACCAGAAACCAGCGCATGTTCTGCAAATTCATTTCCATTAAAATTGGCTCCTTTTAAAGCAAAAAAGAGTGAATCAGGTAAGATATGACGTGTATCAGTTGATACCGCAGGATATTGTTTGAATATGTTGTACAGTGCTTGCAGTTCCATTCTAAAAACTTTTATGTGATTGCATTTATAAGAGCAATCATAAAACAAACTTAGATAAATTTGCTTTTATACCCAATTATAATCTTACTAAAGATAGCGAGTACCTATATCCCATCCGGAAGAGCGCCATAACAGATTATAGGTTTTTATGGAGAAAGGTGATGATTTTATCGATCATGGGCTGAAACCAAGGATTAAAAAACCAAAAGGTATGCGGAGAGTCTTCAAATGCAAAAACCTCTGTATAGATCCCTAAATCATGCATCTTACGTATCATATCATCTCTCCCTGCGTGAAAACGGGGTATGGAGCTATTCAAAAATAATGTCTTTGCCGTGGAGATATTGACTTGATACAAAGGTGAGGCTTTTTCCCATTGTGCAGGCTCCTGATCATATGTTCCTCCTAGCCAAAATGAAGCCATCTCCCCTTCTTCAGATTCTGGATGATTAAAAGCTACAATCCCGTCAATATTGACAACGGCCTGAACATATGCTTTTTTATTTGCATCACTATTTGTACCCAATAAACTTGCTAACTGACCTCCCGAAGAGGTACCGATTACCGCAATTCGAGCCGTATCGATCGGCAATTGCTTCTGACTTTTGGCCCATAAGACCGCATCTATTAAATCTGTATATGCTGCGGGAAATTTAGCTTCTAACGAAAGCCTATATTCCACACTCAGAACTACAAATTGATGTGCTAAGGCATTTGCCATCGTTGCCATCATCTCTTTATTGCCAGAGCGCCATCCCCCTCCATGTACTAAAATGAGACAAGGATAACGGGTGTCAAAATTTTGAGGGAGGTAGGCATCTAAGGATAATATCCTATCATCTGTTTTTTTATATGGGATTTGACGGATGGTCAAAACTGTACTGTCTACTTTTTCTGCCAAAGTAATATAAGGTCTTTTCTTACTTTCTTTAGCAAAGGTACCTTGTAAAGTAAAAGAGCTGTCAACTTTCAAGATCTCCTGTGCATGGAGCAAGAAACACAAACTATTAAGAATAAGAAGTAAAATACGAACCTTCATGATTTTGAAATTTTTATTGCTTATCCGTTTCAACGGTAAAAAAGCGGATTAAAGACATCATTCTATGGATCAATTCAATTGCTATTTTCTGTTGGTTTCCAATCTGTAAATATCGATGAAAGACTGGGTTGCTTATAGTTATTATTTAGGATTTGCTTAGACCAAGGAACACGTTTGGACAACTGTTTAAACCCCTCTCCTCTGCAGTTAATTTCTAAAAAAACCGCTGTTTTATATTTATCCGGAAACATGGTATCTCCATTCCATGGATCCCAACCTTCAGCGGCTATATGTGAGCCCAAGTTGCAGGCATAAAACATAGCTTTAGCATTAGAGCGCCATGGTCTACCCAAATAAACCTGATTTACCTGCTCATTTTTTGCGCGCAGATCACAATTTAAAAATACAAATCCATAAGGGTGACCATATGAGTTTGAAGGTGCCGTAATATAAGAGTTCTTTAAACTTTCAATCGTACATTTAGAAAAAACAGCTGTTGCTGCTCCAAATATAAAATCTGTACTTCCTGAAATAAAACATTGGTAGATGAAATTTCTTGATCCTGCTCGCGCCAAATAAAAAGTATCTTGCCACCCCAGGATCTTACAATTACGAACGATCGTACGATCAGCATCAATATGCAGCGCCACAGCCTGCCCCTTTTCTCCAGCAGTATTCTGTATCGTCAGATTTTCAATGACACAGTCATTGCCTGCTACAAGAACCGTGTAGGAGGTATAAGTATTAAAAGGAGTTAGAAACTCATTTTGTACATTTCTTTTACCTGAATAATCGTCATTTGTAATGATGGTCGAATCTCTATCTTCCCCTACTATATGTATAAAATGTTTCCATGAGGGTATATTCAGCTTTTCATGATAAATCCCTTTGTGTACGAATATCGTAACTGGAGACTCGTAAAAATCCCGCACCGCATGGACCGCTTCTTGAATTGTTGGATATCCCTCTCCGTGCTGCCCTACGATGAGCATTTTCTTCTGTTGGGCACAACAAAAGATTACTAAAAAAAAGCAAAAGATACTGATAAGAAGTCTTTTCATATTTATCCAACATCACATAAAAAAAGTAAGCCTATACCTATGTCAAAGGAAGCACTGGTTACAACAAGTTTACTGCTAATCGGACGCAATCACAAATCCTGATTATGCAATCGTTCCCGAAAACGTTTGCATATTTTATGATAGGTGAAATCTCTTGATTCGTCTTTTTATTCCTTATTTTAGAGATATACCAATACCAGTAACCCGATCTCATGATGTCAAAACGTATCATTTTTATTTTACTGATTATATTGCAATTGATACCTGTGTCCTATGCTCAAGAATATGATTACATCGTATCCAAAGAAGGGAATGGCGATTTTAGTACAGTGCAAGAAGCAATAAATGCCACACCTGACTTTAGAAAAAAAGCTACCCGCATATTAATAAAAAAGGGCATCTATAAAGAAAAGATCATTATTGCGGGCTCGAAGCAACTTATTCAACTGATTGGCGAACCAAACCAACAAGTTGTCCTTAGCTATGATGATTTCGCTCAGAAGAAAAACAGCTTTGGCGAAGAGATCGGTACTTCAGGCTCATCAAGCATATTGATCTACGGTGATGGTTTCTATGCTCAAAATATCACCTTTGAAAACTCTTCTGGACCCGTAGGTCAAGCGGTAGCCGCATGGATAGCTGCCGATAAAGCTATTTTTCAAAATTGCATTTTCTTGGGTTTCCAAGATACGCTGTATACTTATGGCAAGGGTGCTCGACAGTTGTATGTAAACTGTCATATCGAAGGCACAGTCGACTTTATCTTTGGCTCGTCTACGGTATGGTTTGAAAAATGCATTTTAAAATGCAAGAATAGTGGTTATATCACAGCAGCATCAACACCGATAGACGTCAAAAACGGATATCTTTTCAATCAATGTCTGATCATCGGTGACCGATCTACAGGAAAATTCTATTTAGGAAGGCCGTGGCGCCCCCATGCTAAAGTTATTTTTCAACACACGACATTGCCAGACTTTATTGATGAAGGCGGGTGGGACAACTGGCGCAATATTGAAAATGAAAAAACAGCATACTTTGCCGAATATGGAAATAAGGGACCTGGTAGCCACGTGGAGAAACGCGTGCACTGGAGTCACCAGTTAACACATTCCGAAGCGGAAAAATATCAGATCAATACTTATTTTGATGACTGGGATCCCAGCGATATCATCAAAAACCCATGATTTACCGGTAACGATTGCATAGATTTCACTTCGATTTCATCGACAAAGATCGTACACTTGTGTTACATACAACCCAATTATAAACTTTAAGACTTCCTAATTATGAGGACTTCCCGTAATTATTTCAGTAGCATCAAAAAAGGTATCCTAGCAGTTATAGTACTGTCTGGTTCTTCTGTCTTTGCTCAAGCACCTCAACCTCCGGTTGTTCAAACAGTATCATTCCGCTCCGACACGATCAATATCGTCAATCACGGGGCAAAAGGAGATGGCCATTTTTTAAATACAACTGCTATTAATAAGGCGATTGAACAGAGTAGTCTTCAAGGTGGTGGTGTTGTGCTAGTTCCATCAGGACTTTGGCTGACAGGTCCTATTATCTTAAAAAGTAATGTCAATCTTCATTTAAAAAGAGATGCAATCCTATTCTTTACGGATGATTTTGATCAATATAAATTGATAGCAGCAAATTGGGAAGGACAACCTGCTTGGCGCAATCAGAGTCCAATCTCCGGAACTGATCTAACTAATATTGCGATTACGGGTTCGGGCGTTATCGATGGCAATGGTGATGCATGGAGAATGGTCAAGAAAAGTAAACTCACAGATTCGCAATGGAAAAATCTTGTTAATTCGGGCGGCGTTGTAGACAAATCAAATCAGATCTGGTATCCTTCTGAAAAATCATTGGCCGGATCTAAAGATAAAAAAGCGGGTGTCATGACTGCTGGGACATCTTCCTCCGATTATGAACATATAAAAGATTTTCTACGTCCCAATCTATTGGTGTTGACCAATTGCAAAAAAGTGCTCCTAGAGGGTGTCACCATACAAAATTCTCCAGCATGGAATCTGCACCCCTTGTTGTGCGAAGACTTGACATTGCGCCGTCTATTGGTCCGCAATCCATGGTATGGACAGAATGGAGATGGTGTTGATATTGAGTCATGTAAAAATGTACTGATCGAAGATTGCACTTTTGATGTAGGCGATGATGGTATCTGTATCAAATCGGGACGTGACAAATCGGGAAG
The DNA here is from genome assembly GCF_023273895.1 of Sphingobacterium sp. PCS056. Classification (NCBI taxonomy): domain Bacteria; kingdom Pseudomonadati; phylum Bacteroidota; class Sphingobacteriia; order Sphingobacteriales; family Sphingobacteriaceae; genus Sphingobacterium; species Sphingobacterium sp. PCS056. The sequence continues at coordinate 895,572 of NZ_CP096883.1, forward strand.
GGAACGAGGAAAACCTACGGAAAATGTATTAATCCGCAACAATGTGGTTTACCATGCCCACGGTGGATTTGTGATCGGCAGTGAGATGAGTGGCGGTGCCAAAAACATCTGGGTTCAAGACTGCAGTTTTATTGGAACGGATATCGGCTTAAGATTTAAAACAAAAAGAGGAAGAGGGGGTACCGTTGAAAATATTTTTATCGAGAACATCAATATGATCGATATACCTGGAGAGGCTATTCTATTTGACATGTACTATGAAGCCGTTGATCCTGTTCCTATGGCTGGAGAGAGGCGAGAAAAAGTTAAAGCTGAAAAAATCCCTGTCACTGAGGAAACTCCTCAATTCAAAAATTTTCATATTAAAAATGTATTTGTCAACGGGGCTGAAAAAGGAATATTTTTCAGAGGTCTACCTGAAATGAATATCCAAGATATAACCATCGAAAAGGTAACGATACAGGCAAAAAAGGGTATTGATATCATCGAAGCGTCTAACATAAAACTCAAGGATATCACCATTTTTTCAAAAGAGACTACACCGGTAGTACATATTGAAAATGCACAAAATATTGTTTTTGAAAACTTAAAATATCAGGATGATGCTACCCTGCTGTTTGATCTGTATGGAGAAAATTCAAAAAATATCCAAGTCATCAAAACAGATGTAAACAAGGCTAAAACAATAAGCAAGATAGCATCTGGATTATCAAAATCTGTACTGAAAATCAAAAAATAACCTGTGATGAAACAAATAGTTGCTCTTATATTACTTGTCTGTAGTCTATATACACATGGTTTTGGTCAGATACCTTTATCTGAAAAAATGACGCAAACTGCCATTGATAAACTATTTAAGGATAGTGTTTTTGTGAATAACACCAAAGGACCAAAATGGACTTACGATATGGGCGTGGTGCTTGAAGGGGTTGCTGAAACATGGAAAAATACGGGAAATAGCTCGTACTTTAGTTATATCGAATCTTGGATGGATAAGTTTGTCGGACAAGATGGGACCATAAAAAATTATTCGGCGAAAGACTTTAATATTGATCATATCAAAAATGGACGTACACTGCTCTTACTTTACAAAGTCACAAAAAAAGAAAAATACTTAAAAGCTTGCCATGCTCTTTACAAACAGCTATTAAATCACCCTAGAACTCAAGAAGGTGGCTATTGGCATAAAAAAATCTATCCCAATCAAATGTGGTTGGATGGACTGTACATGGCTCAACCTTTCCGAGCAGAATATGCTGCGCTCATGAATCTGACAGATGAGTACAACGATATCGCCAATCAGTTCTTTTGGATGGAAAAGAATGCCAAAGATCAGAAGACGGGACTACTCTATCATGGCTGGGATGAGTCTCGGGCAGAAAAATGGGCAAACGCCAAGACGGGGCAATCTCCTAATTTTTGGGCAAGAGGGATGGGTTGGTATGTGATGGGATTAGTAGATGTACTTGATTATTTCCCTCTTGAAAATGCCAATCGGCAGCCTTTGATTGATCTTTTGAATAGGACGCTAAAGACTATCGTAAAATATCAAGATCCAAAAACAGGTGTCTGGTTTGATGTGATGGATCGCGGAGATATCAAGGAAAATTATGTTGAAGCATCGGCTTCAAGCATGTTTGTATATGCTTTAGCAAAAAGTATCCGATTGGGATATGTGTCTAAAGGATATGCTAAAAATACTCAAAAAGCATATGAAGGACTTCTCAAAGAATTTATATCAACTTCACCAAATGGACAGATCAATCTCAATCATGTGGTTGAAGTATCGGGATTAGGTGGAAAGAAAAAATATAGAGATGGAAGTTTTGAGTATTATATGAGTGAACCTGTTGTAAGCAACGACCCGAAGGGCGTAGGTCCATTTATACTCGCTGCCTCGGAAATGGAAATCTTTCAAGAACAGCCTAAAGGAAAGCAATTTACCGTTACATTGGATAATTATTTCAATAACGAATATAAAGCTGATCCAACAGGAAAATTAAAACCTTATCATTATTTATGGGATGGCGATGACAACAATGGTTTTTCGTTTTGGGGGAGAATTTTCAACAGAAAGCATATCCAGACCAACATACTCAAAACAGCTCCTAACTTGAGCAATCTGAGCCGATCCAATATCTATATTATCGTTGATCCTGATACCGAAAAGGAAACCGAACAACCCCACATGATGACTGAGCAATCTGCTTCTGAGATCGCTAATTGGGTGAAAAAAGGAGGCGTACTTGTATTACTACTCAACGACGTTGGCAATTGCGAAATAAAAGAATTCAATACGTTAGCCACAAAATTTGGAATTACTTTTAACGAGGACAGTAAGAATCGGGTGAAAAATAATAATTATGAAGAGGGTGCTGTATATGTGCCAAAAGGAACGGGTATTTTTCATGATGTAAACAAAATATATGTCAAGGAAATTTCTACTTTATCTCTAAAATATCCTGCAAAAGAGCTTGTCAAGCATCATGATGACATCATTATGGCCACAGCTTCATTTGGGAAAGGAACTGTTTTCGCTATCGGAGATCCCTGGTTATATAACGAGTATGTGGATGGTCGAAAATTGCCTAAAGATTTTCAAAACTTTCAAGCAGCAGAAGAATTAACAACCTGGTTGATCTCAAAAATTAAAAACTAATGGCTATGCGGTACTCATTTTTAACAACAGTGATGTTTTGGCTATTTTCCAACCTGCTGTGTTTTGCTCAGCCCAATGAGATCAAAGATCCTATGGCTGAAAAGATGCTGATTTATCAATTAAAAAATGGGGGGTGGCCTAAGCAACTAAAAGATAAAAGTGTGGTTAACTATGACTTGCAGATCAGCAAATCGCTTTTAACGAGGATAAAAAGCACGACTATCGAGTCTGCAACCATAGACAATAAAGCAACCACGAGGGAGATAACGACTTTAATCAAAGCCTACAAAAAAACAAAAAACATAACGTATTTACAGGCGGCAGAAAGAGGTATTGATTACCTATTAGAGGCACAATATAGCCATGGTGGTTTTCCTCAATACTATCCCAACACTTCTCTCTATAGAAGCCAAATCACCTTCAATGATGATGCGATGATCAATGCATTGCAGATACTACATGATATCGCGACGGCCAACAATGACTTTGAACTGGTTGATAGATCCTATATCCCAAAGGCACAGTCTGCAGTAGAAAGAGGCATTGCCATCATCCTACAACTACAAGTAAAACAAGACAGCCTACTGACGATATGGTCTGCTCAATATGACCCCGAGTCTCTTTTACCCGCTCAGGCCAGAAGTTTTGAACCAGCAGCATTGAGTACCAGTGAATCTGTTGGTATAGTTCGATTTTTAATGGCACAAAAAAATCCATCTCCAGATATTATAACAGCAATCCATGCTGCTATTAAGTGGTTTGAACAACATCAGATTGCAGGTTATCGATTTGACCATGAGATTGACCCTAAAACAAAAAGATCCATACGTCATTTGATCGCAGATACATCTTCAACTGTTTGGGCAAGATTTTATGATCTTGAGTCAAATAAACCCATTTACGGTGATCGAGGCAATTTGATCACATCCAATTTTGAAGATTTATCAGAAGAAAGAAAAAATGGCTATGCCTGGTTTGGAAACTGGCCGGAGAAGCTTCTCCAAAAAGATTATCCTAAATGGCTCAAAAGAAATAATGTAGTGAATCCAAATTAATTATTAAACACGGAATAAAAAATGATTTTAAATCGCCAAAATCTACCAGAAATTACCAATACCGAAGTGCTGAAACCAGTGGATTCAGTTTTTGATCTTCCAGAGAAAATTATACAATTTGGTACTGGTGTATTACTGAGAGGCCTTCCTGATTTCTATATCGACAAGGCAAATCGAGAAGGGGTTTTTAATGGCCGCATTGTTATTGTAAAATCGACAGATCAAGGAGATACTGTTGCTTTTGAGCAACAGGGCAATCTCTATACCACCTGTGTCCGCGGAATAGAAAATAAGGAAACGGTCAACCAGCAGATTATCAACGCTTCTATCAGTCGTGTTTTGACTGCTACAAAAGACTGGGATCAAATCATAGAAGCAGCGATCAACCCTGCTATTAAAATCATCATATCCAATACAACAGAAGCTGGCATCACATCGAGCAGTGAAGATATTTCTGTTGGAGTACCGTCTTCATTCCCAGGGAAATTATTGGCGATATTATTTGCAAGATTTCAAGAGTGCAAAGGTGATCCCAATGCAGGATTCATTATTCTACCTACCGAATTAATCAGTAATAATGCAGATCAACTGAAAGAATACGTGCTTCAATTAGCTGCTATCAATCATATGAATCAGCTTTTTATCCGATGGATAAAAACAGCAAATTCGTTCTGCAACACACTTGTTGACCGCATTGTTCCTGGAAAGCTGGCATCTGAAGATTATAAAGAGACAACATCAAAATTAGGATACGACGACGAACTCATGATCATGGTGGAACCTTTTAGCTTATGGGCAATTGAGTCTTCTGATCCTCAAGTTATCGAAAAGCTTTCCTTTGCACAAGTCAATAAAGGAGTAGCGATCGTTCCTGATATTCAAAAATTTAAAGAACTTAAATTGCGCTTATTAAATGGAACACATACCCTATCCTGTGCAATCGCGCTGTTAATGGGCTTTGATACCGTTAAAAAAGCAATGGAGAATGATGATTTTCTAGGGTATGTGTCCGATTTAATGGAAACAGAGATCGGTCCTTCAATTTTGGACGAGACCATTACAAATGAAGATGTACAGGTTTTTTCAAAATCCGTGATTGACAGATTCCGCAATCCATTTTTGGACCACCAGTGGAAAGCCATTTCATTAAATTATACCTCCAAAATTAAATTAAGGATACTGGGTCTATTGAACAAATGGTATCAATTGCATCAGTATGCACCTGAACATATCGCCTTAGGTTTTGCGGCATATGTAATCCTCATGGATACCAAAGAAATCAATGGCGCTTTTCAGACACAACATATCGCCTCCAATTTTAATATTCAGGATGAATATGCGTCGGCATTATACCAGCAATGGGCGAAAGGATCTCATCAGATCAGCGATATCTTAAAGTCGACTGCAGTATGGGAACAAGATCTATCGGCTTTTCCAGGATTTTATAACGCTGTAGCAAACTACATTCAACAAATCAGCAGTATAGGAATAGAGGCGGTCTTAAAAAAACAGGAGCAATTAAAGTATGAAAACTAAGTTTTTACAGATCCACCCATTAGATAATGTGCTGGTCGCACTGCAAGATCTGAAAAAGGGAGAGGTCATCTCATTTAAAGGTAGTGATATCACCCTTACCGCTGATATTCCGGCAAAACATAAATTCTTTATGGATGATATGCATGCCGGTGATGATATTTTGATGTATGGAGTATTGGTCGGTAAATCTCAATATGCGATCGCCAAAGGAAGTCGTATGGATACAGACAATACAAAACACGCAGTAGATACCTATTGTTTTCGTCCTTATGATTATCAGTGGACAGCTCCTCATATCGATTCTTTTAAAGGCAAAACATTTAATGGTTATGTACGATCAGATGGACGTGTGGGTACGGCAAATCATTGGTTATTCATTCCTCTCGTGTTTTGTGAGAATAGAAATCTCGATATTATTAAGGAAGCCTTATACAATGAACTGGGTTATAATGTTTCTGAAAAATATAAGTCATTTACAAAGGCACTAGTACATGCGCACAAAAATGGAAGGCCATTACAGCAGGTCAATATGGATGAATTCGTCCATTTTTCTCCAACCTCTGAACGTGTTTTTAAGAATATTGATGGTATTAAATTTTTAAATCACCAAGGAGGCTGCGGTGGCACTCGTCAAGATGCGGCAATATTAAGTAAGCTATTGGGCGCTTATGCAGATCATCCGAATGTATGCGGTATCACCATTCTGAGTTTAGGATGTCAAAATCTTCAAATAAATGATTTTTTAACCGATCTAAAGGATCGAAATCCAGACTTCGATAAACCTATTTTTATTTTCGAACAGCAGCAGTCCAAGAGTGAAGAAATCCTGATCAAAGAAGCTATCACCGCTACATTTGAAGGTCTAGTCCAAGCCAATGAGATAGAAAGGCAGCCCGCTCCATTAAGCAAATTGGTGTTGGGAGTCAAATGCGGCGGAAGCGATGGATTCAGTGGAATTTCAGCCAATCCTGCTGTGGGATACACTTCAGATTTATTAGTGGCTTTGGGTGGAACTGTTCTTTTAGCGGAATTTCCAGAGCTGTGCGGGGCCGAACAAAGTTTGATTGATCGTACTATAGACGAGCATGCCGCTAAAAAATTCATCTCCCTGATGCAAGCTTATAGCGCTTCTGCAGAACAGGCTGGATCGGGTTTTCATATGAATCCATCACCGGGTAATATTAAAGATGGCCTGATCACCGATGCCATAAAAAGTAATGGAGCGGCAAAGAAAGGAGGCAACTCTCCTATTGTAGATGTGCTGGACTATACCGAATCTTATTCAAAATCTGGGCTTAATTTGGTCTGTACACCGGGCAATGATGTGGAAGCCACAACGGGAAAAACAGCATCAGGCGCAACATTGATCTTATTTACCACAGGTCTTGGTACTCCGACAGGCAATCCCATCTGCCCCGTCATCAAAGTCGCAACCAGCACAAAACTTGCAACGCAAATGGCAGATATCATCGATATCAATACAGGACCGATTATCGATGGTGAAAAGACCATTGAAGAAATGGGTGAAGATATACTGCATTATTGTATCCAAGCGGCGAGCGGTGCGATTATACCCAAAGCCGTCTTACTCAATCAAGATGATTTTATTCCTTGGAAACGAGGAGTGAGTTTATAAATCCATATAATTCCATTTGATATGAAATCTTTTTTAGACGAAAACTTCTTATTAACGACAAAAACAGCGCAAGATCTATATCACGGTTTTGCGAAACATCAACCCATTATTGATTATCATAATCACCTTATACCGCAGCAGATCGTCGAAAATAGATCTTTTGATAATATCTCTCAGCTCTGGTTATATGGCGATCATTATAAATGGAGAGCTATGCGTACCAATGGTGTAGATGAAAGGTATATAACTGGAGATGCTACGGATGAGGAAAAATTTATCAAATGGGCAGAGACAGTTCCGTATACTTTGAGAAATCCACTTTATCATTGGACACATCTCGAATTGAAACGATATTTTGGTATTGAAGAAATACTTTCTGGTAAAAATGCAAAAGCTATTTACGACCGTATCTCCGAACAACTGCAATCACCAGAATTTAATGTCCGTGGTCTGCTCAAAAAAATGAACGTGGAAGTGATATGCACAACAGATGATCCGATCGATAGCTTAAATGATCATCAACAATTTGCTTCTGAAAAAGAAACATTTAAGATGCTACCCGCATTTAGACCTGATAAGGCTATGAATTGCGACCGTGTGGATGAGCTTAATTCATACATAGATCAATTGGAAAAGTGTACAGATATGGATATCAGTTCATTCCAAGATTACTGTAAGGCCATTCGGTCACGTCATGATTTTTTCGCCTCCAATGGCTGTTGCCTATCAGATCATGGCATCAACCAGGTCTATGCCGAAGATTATACCGAACAGGAGATCATCCAAATATTTGCCAAAATCAGAAATAAACAGGATCTCAGTCTGCAAGAAAATTTAAAATTCAAATCTGCCATGCTCATCTACTTTGCAGAACTGGATCATGAAAAGAACTGGGTACAACAGTATCACCTTGGCGCATTACGCAACAACAATAGTCGTATGCTCACTATACTGGGTCCAGATACGGGATGGGACTCTATCGGCGATTTCAGTCAAGCGACGGCTCTTTCAAAGTTTATGAATAAGTTGGATCGTACTGACCAGCTTGCCAAAACGATTGTTTATAACCTCAACCCTGCAGATAATGAATTGATCGCCTCGATGATCGGAAATTTTAATGACGGTTCGATTGCAGGAAAAATACAATTTGGTTCTGCCTGGTGGTTTTTAGATCAAAAGGATGGTATGACCAAACAATTGAACGCTTTGTCCAACATGGGACTTCTTAGCAGGATGGTCGGTATGCTGACAGACTCAAGAAGCTTTCTTTCATTCCCAAGGCATGAATATTTTAGACGTATACTTTGTAATCTATTTGGAGACGATGTTGAAAATGGGGAATTGCCAGATGATCAGGAATGGATCGGCAAGATCATTGAGGATATTTGCTACAACAATGCCAAAGCATACTTTAGGTTTTAAATATTGCGGACAAAAAGAGCTGCTCCATATTCAGATGATCTCTGAAAACGTTTGCGTAAATATAAGCAGTTCTTTTTGTTCAGTTTTATTATAAGCCTTAACTTTAGAGTATAGAATCATTTATCAACCTAAGTTACCAGGATGGACTTGTCCGTAGCTATTGATATACTCTTATTGAAAGGAATACGAACAAACTAACATTTCTTTATATCAACCATGTAAAGAAAAAGTACCTAAAAATATGAACAATAATAAACCAACAAAGTATCGCTGGAGCGTTTGTGCCCTCCTATTTTTTGCCACTACTATCAATTATTTAGATCGTCAGGTGCTCTCGCTAACTTGGAAAGACTTCATCAGTCCAGAGTTTCATTGGACTAATAATGATTACGGAACAATAACAGCACTATTCTCCATTTTTTATGCGGTGAGTATGCTTTTTGCTGGTCGTTTTGTCGATTGGATGGACACAAAAAAAGGATTTCTTTGGGCAATAGGTATCTGGTCTATCGGTGCTATCCTACATGCTTTTTGTGGTATCGCAACGGCGGGGCAACTGACAGGCAATTGGTTTTTAAATTTTGAAGAGTCCAAAGAAGTAATAGGTACGATCAATGATGTGGGCTTGGTGATCAGCACGAGTGTCACCTTATTTATTTTTGCTCGTTTTGTATTGGCCATTGGCGAAGCTGGTAATTTTCCCGCAGCGATCAAGGCAACAGCAGAATATTTTCCAAAAAAAGACCGTGCATTGGCAACCAGTATTTTCAATGCAGGTGCTACCATTGGAGCATTAGTAGCCCCCATTACTATTCCTACAATAGCGAAGTACTACGGTTGGGAAATGTCCTTTATTATTATTGGTGCCTTGGGATTTGTCTGGATGGGATTTTGGATATTTATGTATAAGAAACCTGAAGAACACCCTCAGGTCAATGAAAGTGAATTAACTTATATCCTACAAGATTCGGCACATCATACAGAAGAACAAAAGCTAAATGAAAAGACAAAAGTCTCTTTTATAGATTGTTTTAAGCATAAACAAACATGGGCTTTTGCTTTTGGAAAATTTATGACTGATGGTGTTTGGTGGTTTTTCCTATTTTGGATGCCGGCTTATCTGAGTGCTGTATATGACATTAAATCGTCCGATACCGAAGGACAGTTGGCCATTTTTGTTCTATACATGATTACCCTATTCTCCATCTACGGTGGATACCTACCTACTCTTTTTGTCGAAAAGAAAGGTATGAATCCGTATGAAGGCAGAATGCGCGCGATGTTGATCTTTGCTTTTATTCCCTTGATTGTTTTATTTGCACAACCTCTAGGATATGTGTCTTACTGGGTTCCTGTAGTTTTTATCGGTATTGCGGGTGCAGCTCATCAATCTTGGTCTGCCAATATCTTCTCAACTGTTGGTGACATGTTTCCAAAGAAAGCAATTGCTACAGTAACAGGTATCGGTGGTTTAGCCGGAGGACTTGGTGCATTTATTATCAACAAAATATCTGGTGTTCTATTTGATTATGCCAAAGAAACTCAAATGAAATTTATGGGATTCCATGGCGAGGCAGCAGGCTATTTCATCATTTTTTCATTTTGTGCTGTTGCATATTTAATTGCATGGATAGTCATGAAAGCTTTGGTTCCTAAAATGAAAATCGTAGATTTATAATTATAATATATTCAACAACCTAATCCATAATTAAACTAAACTCTAAATGAACTTAGAATTAGAAAGTATTTTCTACGAGGAGAGTAACATCCCTCCTGAATTTACGCTCGAACAACAAGTCGATCAACGCGAGTTCCTTTCTGATGGGAAAATGATTCCTTGGGAAGGACAAATCAATGAAGTTTTTTCACCTATATGTGTCAAGACCAAGGACGGTCTTCAACGAAAGCGTATCGGTAGTTTTCCAGTATGTACTGAAAAAGAATCTATGGCAGCGCTAGATGCTGCTGTCCAAGCTTTTGATAATGGTCGCGGTGAATGGCCAACAATGAGTGTGGCTGATCGCATCATCTGTGTCGAAAATTTCACCAAAAAAATGATCGAGAAAAAAGACATTGTTGTCAAATTGATCATGTGGGAAATCGGAAAATCATATACAGATTCCATCAAAGAATTTGATCGTACCGTAGAATACATCTATGCCACGATCGATGCTTTAAAAGATATTGACAGACAGTCTTCAAGATTTGAAATCGAACAAGGTATTATTGCTCAGATCAGACGCTCACCGCTCGGTGTAGTACTTTGTATGGGCCCCTTTAACTATCCTTTGAACGAGACCTTTACTACGCTTATACCGGCATTGATAATGGGCAACACCTTATTATTTAAACCACCTAAGCATGGTACATTATTGCACTACCCTTTGTTAGAGGCATTCAGAACTAGTTTTCCAAAAGGTGTAGTCAATACCATCTACGGTAGAGGAAACAATATTGTACCGAGCTTGATGCAGTCTGGAAAAATTAACGTATTAACATTAATTGGTTCTAGTAAAGTCGCAGATGAATTAAAAAAACTGCACCCTAAAGTAAATCGCCTACGTGCCATTTTAGGATTGGATGCCAAAAATGCAGCGATTATCACAAAAGATGCTGATCTTAACTTAGCTGTATCGGAAACGGTATTGGGGTCACTTTCTTTCAATGGTCAACGCTGTACAGCCATAAAAATAGTGTACGTACACCGTAGTATTGCACAAGAATTCTTAAAACGCTTAACAGCAGAAGTGGAGAAATTGAAGTTTGGTATGCCTTGGGAAAAAGGGGTGTCGCTAACACCATTACCTGAATTAAACAAACCGGCATACTTAACCGAATGTATCCAAGATGCCATTGCCAATGGAGCGAAGGTCATCAATCCAAATGGTGGACAAGTAGAAGAATCATTTGTGTATCCGGCGATCATGTATCCGGTAAATGCCAATATGAAGCTTTATAGAGAAGAGCAGTTTGGTCCAGTGATTCCTGTTGTACCTTTTGATGACTTAGAAGAACCGATTGAATATTTAATTGAATCTTCGCATGGTCAGCAAGTTAGTATTTTCAGTAATAATGCTGCTGTGATCTCTTCTTTAATTGATCCATTGGTCAATCAGGTAAGCCGTGTAAATATTAATTGTCAATGCCAGAGAGGTCCTGATAATTTTCCATTTACTGGTCGTAAAGACAGTGCCGAAGGTACGTTATCGGTCGTGGATGCATTGCGTGCATTCTCTATCCGTTCTCTCGTTGCGGCCAAATTTACAGATGACAATAAAAAGATGCTTAATGATATTGTGAGCTCCAACAGTTCCAATTTCTTAAGTACCAAATACATTTTCTAAAATAAAAAGGGGCTTTGCCCCTTTTTATTTTATCTTTTGCGCTAATGTTATCGACTGCTCTTTGATCCCTTGTACGACCAATTGGGCAATTACAAGCGCTCCGCGCTCATTCAGGTGTGTATCATCAATCTTTCCGTTAGGATAATTGGGATGAGGAGGAGGTACATGTAAAAACAAGTTTTTAGAAGACTCTTCTCCATACTCCATCAATAATGTACGCGTTTTTTTTTCCATATCAATCATAGGAACTCCTAATGTACGCGCAACACTCCTTACCCGATCTGGATATTGCCCATGCGTATCGACCAACTGACCATCCTCAAATTTCCTTCTTACTATAGAAGTCAATAAAATGGGATACGCTTCCTTTGCTCGTACTTCGGCCACATATTGCATCAGATTCTGTTCATATTCCTGCAAACTTGTACCCACTGTGGGCCGGTCCACTTTTTCATCATTATGACCAAATTGGATCAAAACATAATCTCCTGCTCGCAAATCATTCAGCACCTCCGACCAGCTAATATGTCCTACTGAATCATTGGGCTTACGGAATGATTTTGTGCTCCTACCGTTAATGGCTAAATTAATGACTTCTACATCTGCGTTAAAAAACTGCTTAAAAGGTGTTCCCCATCCTGTTTCAGGAAAGACATTTGCTTTTTTATCCGCGGCGGTTGAATCACCTATGATATACACCCTCGTTTTATCAAGAGAAAACGAAGATGCGAGCGCTGTTAAAATCAATAACAAAAATATCTTGTTCATATCATATTTTATGATGGTGACTAAAAATAGCCTGCCCATTTATACTAGACAGGCTATAAACTAAACAACCAAAACTATTTAATCCATCTCATATCACCAATACCATTCTCTTTTAGCGTGCTATTCGAAATTGTAAAGTCTCCCTTTGAAACATCTTTAAATCCTGGGTTCAGGGTTGTTCCCGATGGGTCAATCTTTATACTGGCAGATGATGTTGCTGTAAAATTTACGGCATTAAAATAATTATTGTTCGCTACTGTTTTTAATGTCGTGGCTGCTTGATTCGCCAGCAAGCCGTCCGTATTTGCAACGATATTCTTCGTAAATGAAATTTCATTTTTTGTTGCTCGCACATAGAATAACCTTTTCGTATTCAAATTAACCACATTATAAAATGTATTGTTTGAAACTTTCAGGATAACATTTTCACTTGGAAAATTGGTAGAGCCATCTGCATCCATACGAAACAAATCTCTTGCAGCAACACAGTTGTAAACGGTATTGTTAACGAATGTCAAACCTTTGACCAAACCTTTTCTGATATCAATAAAATCACCGCCAGTCCCTTCGATATTGTGGAAAATGCCCTGTTCAAATTGCACCGCATTAATCAGTGATTTGTCAGCAACATTCAGTAAGCTATTTTTATAATTTCGGATCACAACATCTTGTACATGAAGATCTCCATATGTTCCATTGTCAAACTGTTTGTAAATAAATGTAGAAGCCACTTCTTTTTTACCGTCCAGAATCAGATCTTTTATGGAAAGTGCTGCCCCATCGCTCACTATAAATCCGGCATTAATCAAAACGGGCTTATTGACCGATTCAATTCCTTTGATACTGATTACTTTACTAATGAGCAGGTCTGTACTCAACAGATATTCTCCAGATTTTAAGGCAAATGTTTCACCACCAACGGCATTTTTAATTGCTGATTCCAATTCAGCGGCGGTCGTAATTAAAATCGCACCCCCCAAATCAATTGCCGTTGTAAAGCTTAATGTCCCACGTACTTTTGATTCATTCATCAAAGTGGCAACATAATTGGTTTCACCAATTAGGCCACTTACTGTTGCCTGTCCTTTAGCGATTTCGTCAGCTGTCACTTGATGAATTATATTTCCTGGTGAAAGTACTATCGTTGTAGCCTTCTCTCCTGCAGTCCATTCCAAAAAGGCTGCATTTGCTTCAATTTTGGATACATCGACAGCCTTAAAGATTTGTTCAGTGCTCGTTTTAAACGTAGCCGAACTCCACTTTGAATCCTTGATATCTACTCCTACTGCCTTCACACGTACAGCATAATCGGTATCCCCAGAAAGTCCTGTAATGGTATAGGGTACCTGATCAAAAAGGATATCAGAAACCACACGTTCTGGCTCTCCAGAAAAACTTTCATCTTTGGAAGCATACACTTCTACGGTATAGGAGGTTGCTTTTGATACCGCTTTCCAAGTCAGTCTCACTCCTGTCTGGTTGACAACACGTGTTTCTAATGATGTTGGGGAAAATACACGGTCTACATCTAAGGTGGTTATTTCGGCAAACCGGTCATCCTTGCAGCCACTCGTTCCCAATGAAATAATAAGGATAAAAGGATATATGAAGTTGTTAAACTTGATCATAATTTATTGTTTTCATTTAAATAATTACTGAAAATTAAACCCATTATTATTCAGCTTGCCATTACTTCCGTCCAGAAACACTTGCCAAATGGGCCAAAACTGCTGTTGATCTGGATCTCTTAAAAACAAACCATCCCAATACTTCACAGCATCAGAGGCTGCATTCAATGTCCAGGCTTTGCTGGATTCATATGTGCTTCCGACTGCATCTGTATCTCCTTTTTTTAGCCCATAGATTTCTACTGTCTCTTGATCCGCTGCGGTTCTAAAATAAATTTTGGACAATAAGCCTTCATATTTTCCAGTTCGCGCTTCCAACTGCTGTAATTTAATTTTGGATGCATTCAGCTTCTCACTCAATAAATTCCACCGAATAAGATCCGATTTACGCAGCATTTCACCCACAAACTCCAAGGCTCGTTCGTCGACTATAGCATTAAAAAATAAGGTTTTGCTTTGTGTAATTTGGTTCATGTACTGATCCACTTTTGCGGTGTTATTGGCAAAAGCACGAGCCCTTACTTGTTTAAAATATGGAGCTGCTGCTTGTGGACCGTCCAATTCATTAATCGCCTCAGCCGCCATCAATAAAACATCGGCGTAGCGCATATACATCCAGTTCAAACCGTCATCATTGGTAGAAGTCACCACGCGACTCATCCATTCATAGCGATATTTACCAAAGTACCATTTGTTTAGACTGGTCGGTACTTGCTTGCCCCCGGTCCATTCATACGGAACACAAGAAACATCTCTGCGCAAATCACCCTCCTCATAATCATAATACATCGTTGGATTAGGTCCATTAGTACCACCTTTGTTTTGTCCGGTGTACTTATCCACTGTCGTATGTTTGACTCCCAGATCAAAGATCACACGACCTCTACCCTCGCTAAATGGAATCTCCCACATCGACTCCAGCCCGGCAGCTCCAGACTCGCGGCATAATGTTTTGAATACCTCCTCAAAACCCAGCAACCGTTGTGTACCACTATTGATAATATCCAGACACTCTTGTTTAGCAATTGCATAGGTTTTCG
Organism: Sphingobacterium sp. PCS056; assembly: GCF_023273895.1. NCBI lineage: Bacteria > Pseudomonadati > Bacteroidota > Sphingobacteriia > Sphingobacteriales > Sphingobacteriaceae > Sphingobacterium > Sphingobacterium sp. PCS056. Next base: position 910,660 of record NZ_CP096883.1, read on the forward strand.
CTACAGCTAAATCTGGATCATTGCTTCTTCTAATCGTTCCATCAGAACGTTGAGAAAATCCGCCAGCTGCCAAAGCTAGACGAGCACGAAGCCCTTTTGCAAAAGCTTTATTTACGCGTTCCACAGAAGAAGTCGTAGAGGTTGCATTTGCCCAAGGCAATAAAGTAGCGGCCTCTTCGAGATCTTGTAACAACTGTTTGTAAATCACATCGCGATCACTTTTCTCGATATAGGTGGTTTCACTTGTTAAAGGTTCGAAGCGAGCAGGGACATCTCCCCATCCTTTTAATAAATCGTTGTACAGTACTGCACGCAATGTCAATACCTCTCCTAAGATTTGAGCCAATTCAGGATTATTCGCGACATTTCCATACGTACGTAGACCACGAATCGCCATATTTGCACGCTCTATCCCCTCATAAAATTTTGCCCAAGCGTTATTATCCGTATTCATCTGCCCATTATTCACATTGGTATTATAATTGGATAGTCGCGATTTATCATCAGCAATTGTTCTTAACGCATTGTTTACTTCTGTATCTGTATTGACACCATAGAACACCAGATACCGACCCCTATAGGAGTTTGTCTCACCAAAAGACTGTATAATCCCAGCTATAGCACCAGAGGCTAAACTTGGAGTAGAAAAAATAATCGATTCATCTAATGAAGATTTGGTAGGGGCATCCAACACCTTACTACAAGAAGCGGATAAACTCGCAGCAACAAGTAAGATTGAAATTTTACTATATATTCTTTTCATCTTCTTAAAAATTTAAATTAATACCAGCAACAAATAGCCGACTCTTAGGGTAAGCTGAATAATCAACTCCAGGGGTAAGGTTTGTTTTTCTACGCGTAGACACTTCGGGATCAAAACCGCTATAATTGGTCCACGTAAATAGATTATATCCCGTTACATAGAGACGTAAATTTTTGACGCTCGCTTTTTTCAACCACTGATTAGGCAATGTATAGCCTACTGATAGCGTACTAAAGCGCAAGAAGGAACCATCTTCAACTGCCCAATCACTGAATACAAAACTTTTCATATGTGGAGACCACATTGTAGTATTACGGTTCATCTCTTCCAATTGATTGGGATCGTTTGATAGAGTTCCATCTGGCAATAAATTGGTCCAACGCTGTCCCTCAGCCATGGTCGAGATCATATTACGTGACGAATATTTACTTGTTGAGGTGTATTCGATCTTATTGGCATTGTAAATATCATTGCCGTAACTCCAGTTGAATAAGGCTGAGATATCAAAGTTATATATACGACTATAGATCGAAAAACCTCCTGTATGACTTGGATTGGCATCTCCTATAATCGTTCGATCTGTCGCATCAACACGATTTCCTTCTCCTGCAATATTTTTCAATTTTATCATACCTGGTCTCAGTGCTCCTACCACCGCCGTTGCGTCTGCAACACCATCTTTTAATATCCATTTCTTTGTGGTTGCATCGTATCCCGAAAAATCTGATACTTCGTAGCGACCATCATTTAAGTAACCATACATCTTACCCACCGATAGCCCTTGCTGAACGATATACTCGGGACCGATCTCACTAGATGCCCATTGACTTTCGGCATAGAAGCTCTCCATCAGACCTAAAGAATTAACTTTGTTTCTATTGAAACTGATATTTGCAGAGAGATTTAAATCTATATTCTTTTTCTGTATGGCTTTCCATGCCATGGACAATTCCAACCCTTTATTTTGGGTTTCTCCCATATTGCGATATTGTCCATCATAGCCTGTACCTGGAATTGGAAAGAGGATGAGTAGATCTTTCGTATGATTTAAATAGGCATCTATGGTACCGGTGACCGCTCCACCAAATAAGGAGTAGTCGAGGCCCAGATTGCGCGTTACTGTGGTTTCCCATTTTAAGTCCGAATTGGCCATGATCTTTGATGCAGCCCAATAGCTTTCAAATCCATTGACCCAAGTGGTCGGCTTTACATCAAATGTTTGTGTCATCTGACCAGATGGTATGTTATTGTTTCCTGCGGTTCCGTAACTGGCTCTTAGCTTAAAATCGTCTAACCAGCGCTTGGTATTATCCATAAAAGGCTCTGCTGAAATGCGCCAAGCTCCAGAGGCTGATGGAAAATACCCCCATCTATTGTTTTTAGAAAATTTGGATGAACCATCCGCTCTAAATGTGGCACTTAACAGATATTTACCCTTAAAATCATAATTTGATCGACCGAAAAATGACAGGAGCTTATCATCAGGGAATAGGTAGTTTTCAATGGCATTTGCATCACCTTGTGCGGATAGTTTTCGAGCATCGTCAAAACCGAATGTCTTGGGGAAACCATGTACCGTTGTCGTATGTGACTCCGATATACTTTTGATATACTCCTGTCCTAACAAAAGATTTAAATTATGATGGGTACCCATCATATCTTTAAAATCATAGGTCAATGTATTGGTATTTCGAAGCGATTGTTTATTTAATTTAGTAAAAACGATCGCGGGCAAACCTTGATTTTCCGCAGCGGGAATATTGGCGACATAATAAGTTGTTTTTCCATAGAAGCGATCGTCGGCATTCCGAAAATCATCATAACCAATTTCTGATTTTATTTTCAAGTTATCAACCAATTCCCAAGCAACACTTCCATTGAGGTTATAGGTCCTCCTCTTTTGTAATTGATCATTATCGGAAAGGGCTTCCAATGGGTTATATAGGTTAAATTCATCATCAGTCTCATCCGTATTGGTTAGCCCCTGAATGGCAAAAGGAGGATAGAGCATCGCATATTTCAAGCGTGAATCTGCTGAAGATATTTCTTTCTGTTCATTAGTCCCTCCGCCTTCAATCTTGGTATCTGAAAAGCGCATGCCCAAATCAACAGTAACTCTTTTATGCGGTTTATGGTTTAATTTAAAATTTAGATTTTGGCGTTGATAACCGGACATCTCCATGATGGCTTTATCCTTGATAAAAGTGTGACTCAGTGTATATTTGGTATTATCACTGCCTCCACTTAGACTGATATTTTGATTGAAAACATTCCCCGTTCTACCAAATACCAGATCCTGCCAATCATTTGCTTTGACTTGATCATACAGATCAATATCTTGGTAATTGCCAAAGTACTTGGTGTACCCTCCTAGGTCGTTATTCAGTAGTGCATTTTCATATTGCCATTTGACATAATCGGCAGGAGTAAGTACATCCAGTGTATTAGCTATATTTCTAAAACCACCGTACGCAGCATAGCTGACGGCTGTTTTACCGGACTTGGCTCCTTTGGTGGTGACTAGGATCACGCCATTCGCTCCTCTGGAACCATAGATTGCCGCAGAAGAAGCATCTTTTAAAACATCGATTGTTTCAATATCTGAAGGAGCAATATCAGCAATAGAAGCGACCGGAAATCCATCGACAATGTAAAGCGGAGCATTGTCTCCTGTTATGGATCCTCCCCCACGAATCCGCACCTTCATCTCCGCATCAGGAGAGCCTTCTGTAGATGATATCTGGATCCCAGCCATCCTTCCAGCAATAGCTTCTAATGCGGAGGCAACAGGAGCTTTTTGAATTACATCAGCGGATATTGACGATATGGCCCCCGTCAAGTCTTTCCTTTTAACAGAACCATATCCAATATTCACGGACACTTCTTCCAATGCATTGGAAAGGCTCTCCATATCCAAATTGATGATGGAGCTTCCTGTAGGGACGACGACCGTAATGCTCTTGTATCCTACATAGGTCAGCACAAGCTCTGTATCTTTGGTAGGAACTGACAGGATGAATTTTCCAGATTTATCTGTAATGGCTCCATTCACTGACCCTTTTACACTAACGCTAACGCCAATCAAAGGACTTGCATCTTTCGCGTCTTTAACGATACCGGATACTTGTCTACTTTGTGCAAATGCATCATTTGCAAAAAAGGCTGTACACAAAAGGGTAGAAAACAACACTCTACTCATAATGTTTATATTAAGTTTAAAAATTGCTTATCAAAAAGTAATCAAGAAGAAATTGCTCTTAAAAGGCTAAAGAAATCTCTTACAATTGGTTTAATTTATGTAACAAGTTTACTAACTAAATACCATTTCAAGGACTATTTTCCACCAAAATCTATGCAATCGTTGCCGGTATCGTTTGCAATTTTGAGTGGACTAAAATTTGATATTATCAAAAAAAAACCATAACATTATATTTAGCCCAAAAATTATGAGATTCAAACCGTCGACTATTAAAGATATTGCGCTTGCACTTAATTTATCCACCTCCACGGTATCAAGAGCTATGCGTGATAGTTATGAAATTAGTGCTGAAACGAAAAAATTAGTTTTAGATTATGCTAAAAAAATCAACTATACGGCCAATCCTATCGCGAGAAGCTTAAAGGAGAGAAGAAGCTATTCGATTGGAATCATCGTCAGTGAGATCGCTAATAATTTTTATTCGCAGGTGATCAATGGGGTGGAATCTGTGGCCCATAACAAAAACTACCAAGTGGTGATATCACAAACACATGAGTCTGCTGAAAGAGAAAAAATGAATGTAGAATACCTGTCTTCGCGATCTGTTGATGGTTTATTGATTTCTTTATCTTCTGAAACCAATGATATTGAATACCTCAAAACCCTGCACAAGCAAGGCTATCCGATTGTTTTCTTTGACAGAATACCCGAAGATTTTGATACATTCAAGGTGACTTCAAATAATTTTAAAGGGGCTTTTGATGCAACAGAACATTTAATTTTAAATGGACACAGCAAAATAGCACACTTGACTAATAGTAAATCTTTATCCATCACAAAAGAAAGACTGGCGGGATACCAAGCAGCGCTAAAAAAGCACCATATCCGCTATGATGAAAATCTAGTGAAGTTTTCGGAGTACGGTGGTATGCATATGCAAGAAATTGATGAAGCTATTGATGCTCTATTTGAACAAAAATTTGATGCAATATTTATTTCTGGAGATAAATTGTCAACTGGTTATTTGATGTATTCAAAAAAGAAATATCCAAAATTGATAAGCAAAATAGCAATTGCTGGATTTACAAACTCCAATGTGGTCAGTATTTTCTCTCCCTCGCTAACGGTTGTCCGGCAGCCTGCATTTGAAATGGGAAAAGTAGCAACGGATCTCCTTATTCAGATGATAGAAGCAAAAAGACCTATTACCGAATATGAAACTATTACATTAGAAACAGAGCTCATCGACGAAAAAGACTTGAAAATTTAAATTGGACTTGTATCAAAACAGAGATTCAATTTTTAATCTCCTTAATCTGATAACAAGAAAAGCTTAATAAAAAACCGCAAGTACTTTCGTACTTACGGCCTACATATTAAATAAACATTGAAACTATTTACATTTGTGAAGCAAGATGCTTTTATAAAGCTCGTTGCTTTTCTTCATTATCGGTATTCTTTTTCTTTGCCGCATTTTTCAAATTCCCAAATTTGTAAGAATAGGTCAAACGAGCCACTCGACGATCTTGATTTTGTCGGATCTTCGTGTTAAAAGATGAAAAATTGGTTGATAGATTTTGATTGCTTGTATTGAAGATATCTGATACAGCTAGCTTAAGCGAGCTTCTTTTATCTTTAAAGTTTTTAGTAAGACCGATCTGTGCATCCCAACGGCTCTCCAATTTATAAATATTGTATGTGAAAGGAGAGAAATAACGTAGGTTCATTTCTGCAGATAATGAAGGTGACAGCTTAAATGTGCTCATCGAATTGACCTGAAATAGAAAACTCGTACTATTTACTATATCTCCTGCGATGGCTCCATCAAAATTCATATATACTGCGGTGATATTATTATAAGAAGACCAGAATTTTGTCACCTGTACCGGCATGCTTAAATTTAAAAAAGCCGAATTGTTTTTCCCTAGATTTTCACGTGTCACCCAAGTCGTTTTTTTAACAGAATCTTGTCCCATACTTTCCACGATTGCATCTGTCTGCGCATTGTAGCCTAAGGAAATCGTGTATTTTTTATAAAGCGTATAGTTCAAATTTAACTCATTTGCATATTGCGGATTCAAATAAGGGTTACCACGTTCTGAAGTATACTTATCAATAAAATAATCAAAGGGATTGAGCTGGCGGTAATTTGGTCTTGTTACTTTTCTCGAATAACCCAAAGAAAATATATGATTTTCATGGGCATCATAACTCAAATTTGCCGATGGGAATAAATCAAAATAATTTCGTTTTACCTGTTTGCTTTCTGTAAGCGAGTGACCATCTGATAAGGTATACTCTCCACGTAATCCCGCTTTAATTCCCCATTTTCCTATTTGATTGTCATAATCAACATAACCTGCCGCAATTTGCTCTTTATAGATGAAATGATTTGATCTGTTGACAATATTGGTCCACTTGTCATCTAATTGTTCTTCAAACAAGAGGTTATTATCTGACTTCACATTTGAATATTTTACCCCTGTCTCCAGATTGGAAGTTTTACTTAAGGGTTGATTGTAATCCAGTTTTGCAACATAGATATCAATTCCTATTGGCATCTCACTTCTTAAGATCTCTGGATCATGTATCAATTGATTGTTTTTGTCAAACAATCTATTATCATAATCAGCCTTTTTGCTATTTTTAAATTGGCTCCAATCCAAATCCAAGATCAATTTTTTACCCGTTGAATCAATCTTAAACTCGTTATTGAAATTGAATGAATAACGGTTAAAGCCTTCTTTAAACTGGGTCATGGAAATCAATGTAGAATCGATTGTGGTCAATGGTCCTATCAAAGATTTGCTATCATTGTCATTGAGCTCGACATTATTACTTCCATTAAATTGCAAAGACATTACATTACGATCCGAGGTTTTCTGTTCAACTCCAAATTTGTAGGTATGTGTCCTATCTTTGATATGCAGATTTGATTGTTGATCAAATAATGTTTCCATTCCATTGTTGGAAATGATGCGCTCTATATTAAGTCGATTGATATATTTATCGTCACTGTAAGAGTAAGATCCAAAGTAAGTCGTATTATTCTTTTTGTAGTTGAGTGACAAAGCTGAATTACCTCTAAATTTTTCACCTAATCCAGCAGTTGCAGAAAAGTTTCCATTAAAACCTTCCATTCGATTTTTCTTCATCACAATATTGATCGTTCCGACAGCTCCCTCCGCGTCATCTTTGGCACTACGTGATTTAATAACTTCAACAGACTTAATCTGGTTTCCATCTGTACTTTTTAGTAGGGTCGTCAGCTGCTCTCCTGTCATATACGTTTGGCGGCCATCGATGGTAACTTTTACTCCAGATTGTCCCATGAGCTGTAAGTTATTGTCATTATCCAAACTAACCCCAGGTGCGCGCTGCACAATATCTAAACCATTATTTCCTGCGGCCAATGGTGAATTTTCAACATTTAAGATTAGCTTTCCTTGTTTATTTTCTACAAGAGGTTTCTTTCCTTCTACGGTTACTTCAGACAAGGTATTGCTGCTCGGTATAATCTGCAGATCGGGTATTTGCTGTGCTGTTTTATTAAAATTAATAATAGCGGAGCGTTTCACTTCATAACCAATCATTCTAGCTTCTACATAATATGATCCCGCTGCAACATTTTCGAAAGAATATTGTCCGTCCTCTTTGGTAATGGCTGTTTTTAAAATAATATGATTAGTACTGTGGATCAAATAAGCTGTAACAGCACTCATTTGTTCATTTTTTTCATTCACCACCTTACCGGTTATGCCCACCGCTGCCCATAGCAGTTGTGCACTGATGGCAAATAAGATTGTTAGTAATAGTTTAGTTTTCATTGAGTATAGGTTGTTCTATCCGAAATAGAAATGTTGAGTAGTTAGTATAAGTTTTGTATAGAATGTTACAATAAGATTGATTTATTTAAAAAAAAGGGCTTTAAGCGTGTTAAAGCCCTTTTTTTGTTAGATTTAATGATGCCTTTCATGAAAAGGGCTTTCGGAATGAAGGTCTTTGATGTTCTTTTATGAACAGCGTTATTTTTTCTTCCCTTTTGTTTCTACGACAACAGTGCCCGGTGAAATGCTGATGATCGTATCGCGTCTTTCGATCACTGTATCTACCACTCCGTTTTCCTCTGTATCGTGTTCTGTTTCAGCAATTTCTGGAAGAGCGCATTTCAAACCTAAATTTGTCATCACCCATTCTGTTTCTTTGATGTCCTCATTGCTGTAACGATCCAAGCATTCGTAATATGAGATATCAGCATAGTTATGGCTCAAATCTCTATTTAATAATACTTTTGCTCCAACTGGAAGATAAATCGTAACATTGACCTTTTGATCTCTATATAATTCATTTTCTGCCAATCTAAAGTGACTATCGAAAATAATGCTCGTACTATCCTGAACGGCTTTGTAATTAATGGCCGATGCTCTTTTCGTTGCTAAATTGTAATTAGCCCCCTTAGCAGAATATTCGTATTTGATATAGGGCATCTGAGCAGAGTCGATCCGTTCAAAACGAATTCGGATATCATCCTGTAAATATTCAGATAAGTTCGTTCCCCTTATTTTTAGATTTGTGCGGGCATCGTCACCATTTATTTTGATCACTCGCACGTCACGTTCTTGAATACGGTAAATAGATCTTAATGCTAATGGTTTTTCTTCGACAATCTTACTTTCCTCTTTGAAATCTTTAGCGACCGATCCAGAATAGTAAATGATACCTCCCAAAGAAATCATCCACACTAAAAATAATGAGGTAGTGAGGTAATTATTCATCGGTCTGCGATCAAACAATAACCGAATGATCAGATAAAATAATCCCGCAAATGGAATCCCGATAGCTAAAAATGCAGCTGTCAGTGCCCAAGGAGCTTGCGTTGGGTCGATCAGGTTTAGGGGTTCAATAATACCTCGATCGGTCACACCTGCGATTCCCAAGCTAAAAAAGATAAGTGCAATAAGCAATGATATTAAGCTTAAACCTATTGAAAAGGCAACAATCAAACCGATTACTTTAGCAAAAATCTTGACAATCTCTCCAAATGCCGTTCCCGCAGATTCAACACCTCTATGGAATGTACTTCCAGCACCCGAAAAATTATCCTTGAGACCACTCAACTCTTCCTCAAAACTTCTTTTAAAATTTTGAATATTGGGTGATTCGCCACGCATTTCCATACGATCTGCTCTGGTAATTGCAATTGGCATAACGATCCACAAAATGATATAGACCAAAAATCCGGAACCAAACACCACGACGAATAAAACAAATAAAAGCCTAACCCAACGTGCCTCTATGCCAAAGTAATGGCCCAGTCCACTACATACACCACTGATCACTTTATCTTCAGGGTCTCGCATCAGCTTTTTGCCAGTTCTAAAGTTAGCATAAGCATTGTTCGTCTGCTGATCGTTATATTGTTGATCTGTGTCATTGATTTCAAAATCGCTAACACTTCCCATCTGTGCAATTACGGCATTTACATCTTCCATATTCAGTACTTCTTTGATGCCGGTCTGAATCTTCTCTGTAAACATTTCTGCAATACGATTTTCGATATCCTCCAAAATCTCTTTGCTATCTTCTGAACTTCCGAAATGTTTTTTAATATCAATCATATAATTGCGCAACACATCATATGCGTCCTCTTCTATATGAAAAACGATACTATTTATATTGATAATTATAGTCTTGTTCATGGTATGTATAGGTTATATTGATTTGTCAATTTTATTAATTCGATCTGCTAGGGACGTCTCCACCGCAAAAACCAGTTCTTTCCAAGTGACATCTAAAATGTCTAGAACTTGAAGTCCTTCATTGGTGATTTCATAATACTTACGAGGAGGACCAGAAGTGGACTCTTTCCATATGTAACTCAGCAAACCGTTATTCTTAAGTCTTGTCAATAGCGGATATAATGTTCCCTCTACAACCAAGAGCTGTGCTTTCTTCAGTTCGCTGATGATATCCGATGCATATATTTCCCCTCGGGAAATAATAGAAAGAATACAATATTCAAGTATCCCTTTGCGCATCTGTATTTGTGTATTTTCAGCTATCATAACAATACAAAGATATATGTTTTATTATGTACTATGCAATACATAGTACTATATAAATGTCAATATTTTTCTTAAACATCTGTAAATCAGGTTAATAATTTCACTATGTGTTTCATAACATTATTTCACTTTTCTTGTATTTATGATTATTTTAGCACGAAAATTGATTATAAGGTGAGCATGATTAGATTATTATTAGATTATAAATGGGTAATGCTTTGGGCAGTAATAGTAATCTTACTTTGCTGTATGCCGGGACAGAATTTTGAAAAAGTACCGTCTTATCCCGGAATGGACAAACTTGTTCACGCGGGTATGTTCTTCGTTTTCTGCACTTTGATTTACAATGGTGTACTAGTACAATTCAAAGGCCGCCCCACAAAATGGGTCCCGGTATTGGTGGTTAGTATTTTAGGTCTTCTTTTCGCTTTGTTGACAGAAGCATTGCAACTTTATATATTTACCTACAGATCTGGCGACTGGTGGGATCTTTTTGCAGATAGTGTAGGAATAGGTATGGCGGGATTCGCGTACTTGCTTTTTTATGTACGGAGAAAATAAAATTTAGTACACTAGGATTTGGCAGGAGCCACATCTCAACACTAAGCCCGCGCTAAAGTTAATACCGATAGGATACAGCCTGCCGCAACAAGTTGTTCTGCGGCAGCCGTTAATGTGGCTCCGGTGGTCAAAACATCGTCCACCAATAACACATGTTTCCCTCTTAGGCGATCTTGATCGGGACACATAAAGACATTCAAAACATTGTCGTATCGCTCCAGTCTAGATTTTTTAGTTTGGCTGATGTTATCTTTTTCACGAATCAATCCATGTTCTAAAATTGGTTTTGACAACCCCATTCCAATACCTTTTGCCAGATAAAAAGATTGATTATACCCCCTTTTATTTAGCTTGTTTTTGTGTAAGGGAATTGGAATAATAACATCAACATCTGTAAATACATCACTTTTAGCTAATGTTTCACCATACTGCTTACCCAGAAAATAAGCCAATTGGGGTTGATTTGCATATTTAATTTGATACAAAATCCGTTCTACGCGCGACTTTCTTCGCAACAAAAACATAGCAGCAGCATGTTCAAATGGAAATTTACCCCAGAGCTGACGTGCTACCTGATTATTGGAGTCTAGATGGAAATTTGTAATGGGCAAATGAAATAAACAAGATGTGCAGATATATTTTTCTTGACTAACCAAAATATGGCCACAACCAGCGCAGATCTTAGGAAAAAATAGGGCTGAAAAATCTGATAAGTAGTGGAGTAACCGGTTCTTCATATCGACTGTACCTATACCAACTTGATTAATTTTGTTTTATTTACGATCAAAATAGTAAATAAAACAAAATTAATCAAAAGAATCTATGTTATAGGATATTAGAAATTGCTTTCCAACTTGCGTTAATTCCTCCCAAACGAAATGCTGAAAAGAAATATAGATCGTCTATGATGATGATTTGATTAAGCTTCTTGAGCTTCTTTATCTTTAATTGCTAACTGTCCACACGCAGCATCGATATCTTTTCCGCGGCTTCTACGAACATTGGTAATAATTCCTTGATTCTTTAAATAATTAGCAAATACTTCAATTTTATCAGCGTCGGCATTTACAAAACTAGCGAGTGAAATTGGGTTGTATTCAATGATATTGACCTTACAAGGTACATTTTTACAAAATCTCGCTAATTCTTTCGCATCTTCCAGATCATCATTGAAATTATCAAAAACAATATATTCGAATGTTATCGGGCTTTTTGTTTTTGCATAAAAATATTTCAGTGCATCTGCTAAAGCCTCTAAGGTATTTTGTTCGTTGATCGGCATAATCTCGTTACGCTTTTTATCATTAGCCGCATGTAAAGAAAGGGCTAAGTTAAAACGTACTTGGTCATCACCCAGCTTCTTGATCATCTTGGCAATACCTGCTGTGGATACTGTAATACGTTTCGCGGCCATATTAAGACCATCGGGAGAAGTGATACGTTCGACCGATTTCATCATATTCGCATAATTCAAAAGCGGCTCTCCCATGCCCATATAGACAATGTTCGTCAATGGTTGTTGGTACTTTTCTTCTGCTTGTCTAGCGATTAAAACAACTTGATCATAGATTTCGTCTGCATTGAGATTACGTTTACGATCCATGTATCCCGTGGCACAAAACTTACAAGTCAAGCTACAGCCTACTTGTGAACTCACACATGCTGTCATACGTTCTGGCGCAGGAATCAAAACTCCCTCAATAACGTTGCCATCATACAGTGCAAAACTGCTTTTGATAGTACGATCAGAACTAATCTGCGATTGTTTGACTGTAACAGCACGAATAACAAAATTTTCTTTCAGCTTTTCTCGCAAAGGTTTGCTGAGGTTGCTCATCAAATCAAAATCCACACAAGATTTTGCCCAAATCCATTCGTAAATTTGTTTTGCACGGAAACCCTGCTCACCCATTTCAGTAAGCTTCTCTTTAATCTGATCTATCGACAGACTACGAATATCAATTATTTTACTTTTATCAGTCACACGACAAAGGTAAGGTTATTTCTATAAAAATCTTATTTTTATAATGTCATAAAAAGCCGAACTATCTGAATCATAAATTATTACTCTTGTCGATGTTGCTGCAATTTAGTTTACGCATCGGTCGTTCATTTCTTTTGTCCTTGAGATAGATACCAAAGAAGATACCTTAACTAAATGAAAAACAAGTTTATAATTCTTTAAAATACAAGATTAGTTTAAAATGCATCCAAACTTTTCCTAGTTTTGAAATGTGAATCGAGCAACATGTATTCCATGATAAACAAAAAACGATCATAACGCTCCAGATGGAAATTAAACATTTAGAACAACAGCATTATAATGATGTTGCACGCATCTATCAACAGGCAATCGATGCAGGAAACATTACTTTAGCTACAAAAACAAGCCCTTGGGAATCGTGGGATTATGACCATTTAAAAAACATGCGATTTGTTGCTCTGGAAGACAACACTGTTATTGGTTGGGTTGCTTTATCTCCTGTTTTACAACGAACGGGCTACCATGGAGTCACTGAACTCAGCATCTACATTGATGAAAATCATCATGGAAAAGGAATCGGTAAGATTTTGATGCAACATATCATCGCTAGTTCCGAACAGGCCGGTATATGGACAATCATGTCATTTATTTTTCCAGAAAATGAGAAAAGTATTGCATTGCACAAGAAGTTCGGTTTTAGTGTCTTGGGTACCCAACATAAATCGGCACAACTGAAAGGCGTCTGGATGGACAATTGTATTTTAGAACGTAGATCAACGATCATATTATAGTAAAAGCCCCATTTTCAATAAATTGAAAATGGGGCTTTTACGTTATCGTAATATTTATCCGTGGATCGCTTCCTTGGTACCGTATGATTGTATGAGTTTGCCTTCAAAATCCAGCCATTCTTTCCAACGTTTGTCCACATCTACATCGGTAGAAAATTGACGCGCAAAATTCAGAAAGGTAGTATAGTGATTGGCTTCTGAAACCATTAGATCATGATAAAATTTGGCTAACTCTTCATCTTTTATATGTTGAGACAAGACTCGAAAACGTTCGCAACTTCTAGCCTCAATCATAGCAGCAAATAGTAAGCGATCGATAAAGGCCATATTACGAGAACCATCTTTTTTATTGAATTTCATCAACTGGCCTACATAATCATCTTTACGTTCTTTGCCCAGGGTATAACCTCTTGCTTTAATGATATCAATGACCATTTGGAAATGTTGCATTTCCTCAATAGCAATTGCCGTCAATTCGTGCACCAATTCTTCATGTTCCGAATTGTACATAATTAGAGAAATAGCATTTGAAGCAGCCTTCTGTTCACACCAAGCGTGATCGGTCAGAATTTCTTCTAAATTTCCTTCCGCAATATTAGCCCATCTTGGATCCGTTAACAATTTCAATCCTAACATATTGTCCCCTCTATTTAAAAAAAACAAAGTTAATCATATCTCAGCGATATAAAAATGTTCCTGTAAAGTTTTGCACTCTCCCTATTCTCCTTTTTTAAGTGCTGCTCTTACCTGTGGAGCAATCTTAGTTCCAAATACCTCAATCGCTTTCATCATTTGAAGATGACTTGGTGCCCCTACATCCATATGTGCAGAAAAACGGGTCAGTCCTAGAGACTCCTGAATTTTCAAGATTTTATCTGTGGCATAATCTGCATCACCGATGATCAGATGCCCGTGTGAAGACCGACCAAAGTCATATTGCGTACGTTGATATGGAGGCCATCCGCGATCACCACCGATGCGATTCATCTGTGCAGAGTAAATTGGATAATAAGCATCTGCTACCTGCTGTGAATCGTCTCCAAAAAGAGCGTGCATATGCACACCTACCTGAAAATTATCCATATCATGGCCATTGTCCGCATATGCTTGTTGATACATCTCTACCAAAGGCTTGAAAGCCTCGTATGTACCGCCAATAATAGCAAACATGACAGGCAAACCTAATTTACCAGCACGAATCACAGACGATGTAGTACCTCCTATGGCAATCCAGATCGGTAATTTTGGTTGCACCGGACGCGGATATATCTGTTGATTCACTAAGGTAGGTCGAAATTTACCTGTCCAGTTGATGGTTTCATGACTATTCAATTTAATCAGTAAATCTAGTTTTTCCTCAAACAAAGCACCATAATCATTCAAATTATAGCCAAATAATGGAAAGGACTCAATGAATGATCCTCTGCCTGCCATAAGCTCAGCACGACCATTGGACAACACATCTACTGTAGCAAAATCTTGGTAGAGCTTTACTGGATCTGCCGAACTTAATACAGAAACAGCACTTCCCAATTTTATATTTTTAGTAACAGATGCAGCAGCGGCTAAGATAATTTCAGGAGCAGAAACAGCATAATCCGGACGGTGATGTTCCCCCATTCCAAAAAAATCAAGCCCGACTTCATCCATCAGTTTTATTTGTTCAATAATTTGATGTAATTTTTCTTGTGAAGATTGTATTTGTCCAGTTTTGGGATCAATATGCAAATCGCCAAACATTCCTATTCCTAATTCCATATTTTTCTATTTTTTTAAGATTAAACAAACATATCAATTATACTTCTTTAAAAAATTGACCTACAACAAGAAAATTAGATTTATTTTTTCTTGACTTGACATCTCCCTCCTATATCACACGTTCCATAGCATAGACAAGACCATCACTTCAACAACACACAGGAATGAGACTAAATTGAGCCGAGGGCCATACAACACATCGTAAACCAATGAACTATATTGTGTAGCTGTAGACATGGATGATCTTTTCACAGGGAGTAGCATGAAGCTCAATCAGGTGATTATTAAATCTGCCCCCATAATATCATTATTTCGATGCAAAATATTTCACTGTTGCCTTCACGAGCTCCAGTGCATTTCCATTAAAATGATGATTCCCTTTTAAAAAGATGGCTTGAAGATTTGCCAAACGGATATTTTTAATCGGGAAGTCACTTTCATCTTCACCTAATACGATCGCTGTTTTTATACCAATCATCTTATTGATTTCGGCAACCACATCCATGCTTCGTTTGATATTACTCCGACCGAGTAAATCTGATACGTGAATTTCCAGATCAGTAGAAGTTGATGGTTCAATAAGCGCAACAGCCTGTAATCTTTTTTTCCAATCTGCTGTCAATTTGTTAACAACAAATGGGATCACATCTGCACCAAAAGAATATCCAACAAAATATACATGTTGATTTTTTCTTCCATCCAACAATTGCTCAACACTCTTTGTCAGTTGCTTTGCGATCTGATCGGCAGATTTTTTATCCCAGAAAAAGCTTTTAGAATTTACTGCCCCGACAGTATATCCCTCTTTTCCCAAAAGTTCACAATAGCTCGAAGAAAAACTGTTAAAACCTCCGTCTCCGCTTAGAAAAAGTATCACTGGGTTATTGGGATTATTATTCCAAATTTTGAGCGACGATTCTTTCTGCTGGCCCATTACTGTTATTTTTATCAAAAACAAGAGTATCAATAATCCTAATTTTGTGCGTATCATCTGCATTCTATTCATGATCAGGCCTCATTACTTTAGACAAAGCTTGCGGCAGTTGTAACAAGTCAAAATCATTGCCAAAAATTAAGTACTTGTTTTCCCAGATCGTCGCATACTTCTCTTTAAAATCTCTCAAGCTCTGATAATGTTTAAAAGACCCCACTTTATCCGCAGCAAACTTCATGATCTGCTCTGCTGGATTATCTGGAGATTCAATGCCACTCATGGGTACCATACCCAAATTGATATATTTACTCCTTTTTTTTCGGGCATAGCTGACCAATTCAACAATCATAGCATCCATACATCCGCCTGGTGCTGTTTCCACTTTCCTAATGAGGTCATACGTACATTCCCCTTCGGTAAAATCAGGAATAATATTTAAAAATGAGACGACTTTAGCCTGATCGTCCTGTACGACGATCACATCTTGTTCAGCAATTGCTACAGCATCAAACTGCCCTTGTGAAAAAATCATCTCTTTCTTATCAAATACGGTCAACCACTCATCAGATACTGTTTTTAATTCCGCAATAAACTGATCATCATGAGGCGCTAAAACTAAACGAGTTTTATATCCTTTTTTTTCTAAACTATTTAAGGCATTTCGAAGTGATTTGCGGCTTTTACCTTCCAAGGAAAACAGTGATACATCCATCAATGCCTCCTGTCCGATAACTATTTTTCTTTTCCGAAGCATATTAAAATAGGACAGGCTATTTTCATCTACGCGGTAATAAACAGATTTTAATCCCAAGGAAGCACAATACCGTTCAAATTCGGCAATGACATCATCTTTATCATCATAAGCACAGACGGGTTCATCTAAAACAATTGCAAAAGCTTGACTGATCCGATAGGCAACAAAGCCATCGGTTATTTTAGAAAAATAGAGTTGCTTATCTGCCGCAATTTTAAAATAATCCATAGGTGAACCGCCAAACTGCTTGAGTAATCCCTTTGCTCTATCCAAGTCCTGTTGTTCATTATCCTCTTCTTTAATTATTCGAGGACATAAAAACGTATAAATTAACAGCATCCAAGAAAAGAGTCCTAAAAAATGGGTGATATTCAAAAACTCTCGTCCAAATGTGGTTCGTGGGATCAACTCATCATTAAATAACAAAAAGCTTTGCATCGTATAATAAAGCGATTGCTGCCAAGTAAAATCAACACCAAAATGTTTTTTATCAATCACATAAAAACAAACAAAACCAAATAAACAGACACCGGCTAATGCAATGAAAAACGTTGCAAAACCAATTTGCATCCAATTTTTATTAATCTTGATCCGATATTGCTTTCGATTGGAAATCAATAAAATGATAATAAATAAAGATACCAGTGCTTCTTCATAATCTAGTGCTTTACCAATATGACCCAACAACGATAAAAATGAAAAGATAAGAGCAATCCAGTAAGCGGACCGATATCCCTTAATGAGGTATGCCGCACTCACCATAAGACCTAATCCTAAAACCAAAACCATCAACTTCGATGCATGCATCGCTTCGATGGGTAAATAATACTTTTCCAGTCGCATGCGCTCAACCAAAGGTGGTGTAGCTACTGAAATCAAATTGATAATACCCAAGAAGAAAATAGCGATGGCTGGTAAAATACGGGCTATAATTTGTCGCCCTCTCCAGATAAAGGAGATAACACCAAAAAGCAAAGGCAACCAAAATTCAAAGGAACGATATATGATCGTAATACTCAAGCCTTGCTCTTTGCTATAACCATACGACGTTAGGATGTACAGCATGGTAAACTCTACGGCACCAAGTCCCCTCAAAAAAGGAGATACCATCATCAATACGACTGTGATGGTATAGGCTACGGCGGCCGCTTCAAAAGATACATGAGTTTGTAATGCGTGCATACTGATAAATGCGTGAGCAATACCACATAACTCAATAGCAATGGAGATCCCAATAGTCATCCACAAATATCCCTTATGAATATGAGCAGAAAACAGCTCATGCATGTTAACAATCAGTTTCGGAAATTTTATTTCCAACCAGCGGTATAGGCCATTTTTAACTCTGATCGACCAAAAGAATATAAAAGAAAAGCCGAGCAAAATACCCAGTACAACTAATGAAATCCAAGCATTATCAAAACTTTTATGATCAAAAATAGTATACAGAATAATGGGTACACCTATGATAAAAACGGTCAGTAAACCCACATAGCCATATATTGCTCCTGCTTGATGAATTTTTGTTGCATTGAGCTGTTTCTTTCTTAATTGTGAGGTGGTATACGCCAAAGAGCTCACACCGCCAGCGGGAAGAAAAACGCTCAAAAGATTTCTTTTTAAAAACAACTCAATGGCATCCCATAGATTCAATTTTAAACCAATTGATCGAAAGCTAAAGATGTACATGACACCTTGTAGTAATATGTACATGATGGTTATCACCAACCCGACCAACAACCAATTGAAGTCTGCTGCTGCCAACTGCGGACCGATAGATGCAATTTCTTTACGTTCGCTTCTGAAAAATACAAAAGCCAACAAGACAATAAAAACAGCCAATAACTCTTTCCAATAGGTCTTAGGAGATAGTTTTTGGATTCCGCTTAGCAATAATTTCTTCATATCTGTACTGACAAAGTTAGCTCCACTAAATATAAAAAGTATTTACTCACATTAAATAAACAAATTGTAATCCTTGTTTTAAAACAAGATACATTTATTTATGGACCGCAAATAATGCCTTGATATAAATGGAAATGAATTGATATATGATCGATCTATCACTCTGCAATCCCAATTTGGTCATACTTATTTTTTTAATCATTCTTGATTCTTAGCATGTACGATTTGATCATCAGACCTACGCGATGAATCCCTAGCACAATTATCTTCATTTGAAAAACAAGCATTTGAAAAAATAATGAATATGGTCTAACGCTTTTTGTGTAAATTTCCGTCGATGGAAAAACAAGAAATACTTTTTATCGGTCTAGTATGGCCAGAACCCAGCTCATCTGCTGCAGGATTTCGCATCATACAATTGCTAAAAAGCTTTCAGAATAATGATAATACAATCACCTTTGCTAGTGCTGCGTCTAAATCACCATACAGCGCAGATTTAAGTGCAATGGGTATCCATGAAGTTGAAATAAAGCTCAATGATGCGAGTTTCAATGAATTTGTTCAAGCGCTCAATCCTAATATTGTTGTTTTCGACCGCTTTATGACCGAGGAGCAATATAGTTGGCGAGTCGCTCAAGTGTGTCCCGATGCTGTACGCATATTGGATACAGAAGATTTACACTTCTTAAGGCACGCTCGCCAAACCAATACCAAGAGTGGAGAGCAATTTGACCAAGCCTTACTCTATTCAGATATTGCCAAACGCGAGATCGCAGCAATCCTACGTTCAGATATATCCATCATTATTTCTGAACTTGAGATGCAGTTATTGACCAATCAATTTGCCATCAACCCATCGATTCTTTATTATTTGCCATTTTTAGAGGAAGAGATTGATGAAGCGTGCGTAGCAAGCTGGAAGACATTTGAAAAGCGCGCAGACTTTATGTTTATCGGCAATTTTATTCATGAACCGAATTGGAACACCGTACAGTATTTAAAAACCAAAATTTGGCCGTTACTGAGCAGGCAGCTACCAAAAGTTAACTTAAATATCTATGGTGCTTATCCGAGTCAAAAAGTATTGCAGCTCCATAATCCCAAGGAAAGATTCTTCGTTCATGGAAGAGCTGACCATGCACAGGATACCCTGTCCAATCACCGTGTACTCTTAGCTCCTATTCAATTTGGCGCAGGTGTAAAAGGGAAATTTATAGATGCTATGCAAACGGGTACGCCATCGGTGACTACAAGTATCGGAGCGGAAGCTATGTGTGGTGATTTTCCATGGAATGGTTTTATAGCCAATGAACCTGAGCTATTTGTCGCGAAGGCTATTGAATTATATACCGACAAATCTGCATGGTTAGATGCTCAGCGCCACGGGATAGCAATCATCAACCAGCGCTATGCAAGAGACAAATTTGAAGACGATTTTTTAATGACGATTCGATTTATTAAAGCACAGCTTCAGGCACACCGTCAACAAAATTTTATCGGACAGCTCTTATTACATCATTCAGTATTAAGTACCAAATATCTATCCCTTTGGATTGAAGAAAAAAACAAAAAATAGTCTTATTTTATTTTAGATCTTCCCACCATTTACCATACTGCTTATTCATATTTTTCAGATAGACAATTTCGCCCATTGTAGGCGTTAATACAGGAATCCGTTGCTGCTCTGCATATTGACTGATAAGCTCAAGTGGTTCTTTCCAATCGTGCAACGCTAATGCAAATTTGCCCGAATGCACAGGTAAAAAATGTTTTGCACCTAAATCTTTGACTTCCTTTAAGAGTTCATCGGGCATCGTGTGAATGTAATGCCAAGCTTCATTATATTGACCATTTTCCAATATCGCCAAGTCAAATGGTCCGTATTTATCCCCAATTGTTTTAAAATGCCGACCATAACCACTATCTCCGCCCAAAAACAAATTATAGGCAGCCGTCTGCAATACAAAGGAGGTCCATAGCGTGGTATTGCGTTTGAATTTTCTTCCAG
Organism: Sphingobacterium sp. PCS056; assembly: GCF_023273895.1. Classification (NCBI taxonomy): domain Bacteria; kingdom Pseudomonadati; phylum Bacteroidota; class Sphingobacteriia; order Sphingobacteriales; family Sphingobacteriaceae; genus Sphingobacterium; species Sphingobacterium sp. PCS056. Next base: position 931,382 of record NZ_CP096883.1, read on the forward strand.
AGAAGTGACGTGCTGGCGTAGAAACAATTTTAAATTCATTACCAAGACGAGTCTCCTCATACCAGTCCAGCTCTGTGATTTTGCTTTCGGAATACCCCCATCGCTCAAAATGCGCTCCAACACCAAGCCCACAAATCACCCGTTCAGTCTGAGGTTCCAGTTCAAGAATGGTTTCATAATCCAAGTGATCGTAATGATCATGACTGATGAGCAGGAGATCTATCGGAGGAAAGTCACCTGCCTGATAAGTGTATGACATATGGAAAGGCTTGTTACTACCTGGTACCGGCGAAGCATTATGCGAAAATACTGGATCTACCAAAATAATCTTACCGTCTATCTGCAACAGATAAGACGAGTGGCCAAACCAGATCATCAGATCATCTGCGGGTAAGTTTTTAAGATCCTGCTTTATGACCGGAAGCGGTACCTGAGGACTTCTGATAGCACGATCTTTAAACAAAAAATCATACATCACTCCCACAAAACTCTGCCCTTCTTTTAATGAAGGAGTATTTTCAAGATTTTGAAATTGTCCATCCCTAAAATTAGACGACTTCTTTACACGCTCCAAACGAGCACCACTGATGTGACCGCCAAACAGAGGCCGCGTTAAATAAACATTACCCATTACAATTAGTATAATTACACTAGTAAGAACTATCTTTAAACCTTTACCGATCTTCATTTCAACCAAACTTAGATAAATTTGTATTATTTACGATTATAATTACTTGATACTTTACAAATTCTTCTTCATTTGGAATTGATGATTATTATCCAATTATTGATCCATTTGCTACTATCCAAAATTATTTCATAACGAATAAAATAACGCAATCTTCGACGGCAGTTTATTCGTTTCTCTCATTCCTATGACAAACCAGCACTGGTGTCTGCTACTGGATGTATTCTGCCTGCAGACAATATTAGACTTACTACAATCAAGAAACCTCACAGCATAGTAGACGGATGACCATACGTTATACTTTAAATTAAATGAGTGGTTTATTTTTTTACAAAAAGCTGACAGTTAAAAAGTGTTAATATGGTGTAAGATATCATTCTTGATACTACTTTTACCGCCAATATGAGAGCGATATATTTACTGGTGCTAATTTTCAATCTTCTCCTTGTACAAGGGGATGGCCAGATATCGACTTCAAGTAACCTACACCGCAATTTAATTACATCAAATTCGTCTGTAAGTGGGTTAAACGCAACAAAAATAAAAGTATCGCATGTTAACAGTATCTTCAGTAAAGCGATCAATGAACGCACTTACGACCTGACAGAAGATGATGTTGAAGATGAAATCGTATTCGAATCCCATTCCATTACAATTTTTAAAAATATTGCCTTACTTAGCTATGCCCTAGCATTAATTTTTATTCTTAAAAATTTAGAAAGTCGCATATCGATTTTTAGAAAGCAACCTTTTACCCCTACAGACAAATACATTGCACAGCGCGTGCTTCGCCTGTGAATCCCTACTCACTTCAGTATCTTAGATCAATCCTAAAATAAACCGCATCAGCGTGTTATATTTTTTGTGCTGTATATCTTATTTTTTGATATTGTGCAACTGAAGTGTCTCCCCCATTCTAGAAATATCAACCAACTTATTTAAATATTATTATTAAAATTTCATTCATGAAAAGAATTAGCACAGGCATGTTCGTGTGTTTGTATGTCTTATTGATCCAAACCAGCTGCTCTCCTAAAAAAGAAGAAAAGATCGAGAACATTGAGTACCAAGTGACGACTCCAATATTATTGGATACCACGATTTCCAAAAACTATGTCTCACAGATCCAGTCGATCCGTAACATCGAAATTCGAGGTTTAGAAAAAGGATATTTGCAACAAATCTATGTAGATGAAGGGCAGACCGTACAGGCAGGTCAGCTTCTGTTCAAGATAATGCCCAAGTTCTATGAAGCCGAATATTTAAAAACACAGGCACAGGTAAAAGCCGAAGAAATAGAGCTAGAAAACACAAAGGCATTGTCCGATAAAAATATTGTATCGAAAAACGAATTGGCGCTAGCACAAGCAAAAGTTGATCAAGCTAAAGCTGAGATGTCACTAGCAAAACTACATGTGACAGCTACGGAGATCCGAGCACCTTTTGCTGGTACAATCAATCGCATTCCTTTAAAATTAGGGAGCCTTGTGGATGAAGGACAACTGCTGACCACCTTATCTGACAATAGTCAAGTATATGCCTATTTCAATGTATCCGAATCGGAGTACTTAGACTATCAAACTCATATTCAAAATAGAGCCAACAACGAAGTAAATTTACTTCTTGCCAATAATGAAGTGCTAAAGTACAAAGGAAAGGTTGAAACAATAGAGAGTGAATTTAACAACGAAACAGGAAGTATTGCCTTTAGAGCACGATTTCCAAATCCAGACAAACTACTTAGAAATGGCGAGACTGGCCGTGTTCAAATGCTTGTCCCATTAAAAAAAGCATTGATCATACCTCAAAAAGCTACTTACGAGATCCAAGATAAAATCTATGTATTTGTCGTAGATAAAAATGGTGTTGTAAAATCTAGAAATATCACCCTCGGGCATGAACTGCCAGATCTATACCTCGTCTCTTCAGGATTGGCAGAGACAGATCGGATCCTCATCGATGGCGTTCAAAAAGTCAAAGACGATGATAAAATCAAAGTCGAATTTGTAGCACCACAGGAGGTGATGTCCCATTTGCAAATACACGCTCAATAGTTCCATCTAAAAAAATCAACGATGTTTAATAAATTTATTCATAGACCAGTCCTGTCCATCGTCATCTCCTTGATCATTGTATTTCTTGGTGTATTATCGATGCTCAAACTGCCCATTACGCAGTTTCCTTCCATTTCACCTCCTAAAGTAAATATTACTGCAGAGTACCCTGGGGCAAATGGTGAGTTGATGGTCAAATCAGTACTTATCCCCCTTGAGCGCGCGATCAATGGCGTACCAGGTATGAAGTACATTACATCAGATGCAGGTAATGATGGCGAAGCTTCTATCCAAGTTATTTTCAACTTAGGAACGGACCCCAATCTCGCTGCGGTCAATGTACAAAATAGAGTTTCTTCTGTGATCAATAAATTACCGCCTTTAGTCGTTCGCGAAGGTGTAAAGATAACGCGTGAAGAGTCCAACATGCTCGTCTACGTCAACTTATTCAGTAAAGACCCGAAAGCCGATCAAAACTTTCTCTTCAACTACGGTGATATCAATATCTTATCCGAGCTGAAACGTATTGACGGTGTTGGTGTTGCCGATATTCTAGGTAACAGAGAATATGCCATGCGTATTTGGTTAAAACCAGATCGTATGCTGGCTTACAAAATATCTGCTGATGAAGTGTTAAAAGCTCTTGATGAACAAAGTTTAGAAGCCTCTCCTGGTAAAACGGGCGAAAGTTCGGGCAAAAGATCACAAGCATTTGAATATGTCCTTAAATATCCAGGTCGATTCAATACCAAAGAGGGTTATGAAAACATCATACTGAAATCAAATCCTAGTGGTGAAGTACTGCGCGTAAAAGATGTAGCAGATGTCGAATTTGGAAGCTCCATGTATGATATCTACTCGACCCTTAACGGCAGACCATCTGCGGCCATCGTGATCAAGCAATCGTACGGCAGTAATGCCAGTGATGTCATTAAAAATATCAAAAGCAAATTGGCGGAGATCAAAGCGACCAGCTTTCCTAAAGGAATGGATTATGAGATCAGTTATGACGTGTCTAAGTTTCTAGATGCGTCGATCGAAAAAGTAATCCATACACTGCTCGAGGCCTTTGTACTGGTGGGTATTGTAGTATTTCTATTTTTAGGCGATTGGCGATCTACCCTGATTCCCGCTATGGCAGTGCCCGTATCATTGATCGGTACGTTTGCTTTTATGTCCGTGTTCGGGATTACACTCAACCTCATCACCCTCTTTGCATTAGTGATGGCCATCGGGGTCGTGGTGGATGACGCCATCGTGGTCATCGAAGCGGTCCATGCCAAGATGGAGGAAAAAAATCTTTCACCTTTAAAAGCGACCGAAGAGGCCATGCATGAGATTAGTGGCGCGATCATCGCCATTACACTGGTCATGGCAGCTGTGTTTATCCCAGTAGCATTTATGTCGGGGCCTGTCGGTATCTTTTACAAGCAGTTTTCCATCACTATGGCAACAGCCATTATTCTATCTGGTGTAGTCGCACTGACCCTTACTCCAGCATTATGCGCCATGATCCTGAAAAATGAGCATGGAAAACCGAAGAAAAAAACATTGCTCAATAAGTTCTTGACAAGCTTTAACAACCTCTTTACTACAGGAGCCAATCGCTATCAAAACTTATTGAGTAAAATCGTCAATAAAAGATTGGTCACCTTTGTGCTTTTAGCAGCCTTCTGTTCCGCCATCTTCTTTTTAAACAACAGCCTGCCATCGGGATTTATTCCCAATGAAGATCAAGGGATGTTTTATGCAATCATCCAAACGCCTCCTGGGTCAACACTAGAGCGGACAAATCAAATTGCAGAGAAACTCCAGTCCATCGCCATGAATATCGATGGTGTAAAGTCTGTATCGTCATTAGCCGGTTATGAAATTCTAACTGAAGGTACCGGAGCTAACACTGGAACCTGCTTGATCAACTTAAAAAGTTGGGAAGATCGCAAAAGCTCCGTTCAGGATGTGATGCACGAGCTAGAAGAAAAGTCAAAAGATATTACTGGTGCCACCATTGAATTTTTTGGGCCTCCGGCAGTTCCCGGATACGGTGCAGCAGGGGGATTTGAATTACGTCTTTTAGATAAAGCAGGATCAGGTGATTTCAAAAAAATGGAGACCGTAAGTAAAGATCTCGTCAAAGAGCTGAGCAAACGCCCAGAGCTAGCATCTGTATTTACCTTTTACAGCGCTAGTTTCCCACAATTTATGTTGCATATCGATAACGAAAAAGCCGAACAAAAAGGAGTTACGATTGACAATGCGATGAGTACTTTATCCACATTGGTAGGAAGTAACTACGAAACCAGTTTTATTAAATATGATCGGCAGTATAAAGTCATGGTACAGGCATTACCGCAATATCGTGCGCAACCAGACGATATACTCAAACTATACGTGAAAAATAATAGGGATGAGATGGTACCATATGCGGCATTTATGACACTGGAAAAAGTATATGGTCTTTCCGAAATCACACGACACAATATGTATAACTCTTCGGAGATAAGTGGCTCTTCGGCTCCAGGATATAGCAGTGGCGAAGCGATTAAAGCGGTTACAGAGGTAGCCAAAGCAACATTGCCGAGAGGGTATGGTATTGAATGGGCAGGTATTTCTAAAGATGAAGTTTCCCGAGGTAATGAAGCCATCTACATCTTTTTGATCTGTTTGACCTTCGTATACATGATATTAGCCGCCCAATATGAAAGCTTTGTATTGCCACTAGCCGTAGTACTTTCGTTGCCTGCAGGTATTTTTGGAGCATTCCTACTGCTCAAAGTATTGGGTCTAGAAAATAATATTTATGCTCAGGTCGCCATGGTTATGCTTATCGGACTGCTCGGGAAGAATGCGGTATTGATTATCGAATTTGCTGTACAAAAACACCATGCCGGCAGTTCTGTACTTGATGCTGCCATTGAAGGTGCAGGTGTACGATTCCGTCCTATCTTGATGACTTCTTTTGCCTTTATTGCGGGTCTAGTACCATTGGCATTTGCAACCGGCCCAGGTGCTATCGGCAACAGGACCATCGGAAGTGCGGCAGCTGGTGGTATGCTAATCGGTACCGTATTTGGATTACTGATTATACCGGGACTGTATTATATTTTTGGAAAGATAGCATCCAGAAGCAAATTGGCAAGTTACGAAAACGAGAATCCTTTATCAGAAGAAATCGATCATCATGAATAATATCAAGATAAAAAAATGGATTGGAATAGGCTTGATCTGCGTTTCAGTAGCAAGCTGCAAGGTGCCTTCCGTTCCCATCATTAAAGAAAACAACATCGTGCCTGTCGCATATAATGACAGCACAACGACAGCTTTAAAAGACAGTACGAATATGGTCGTCACGCCCTGGCGTGATTTCTTCTCCGATCATTATCTCAGCAACTTGATCGATACCGCTTTGAAAAACAATCAAGAGCTCATGATCACCTTGCAGGAGATCGAGATTGCGAAAAGTGAAGTCCGTTTTAAACAAGGTCAGTTATTGCCGACAGTAGGAGCCAAAATTGGCGCCGGAGTTGAAAAAGTAGGACGCTATACCAGTCAAGGTGCTGGCGACGCAAGTACAGATATCGTTCCGGGCAAGAAATTTCCAGATCCACTGATGAATTACGAGGCTGCACTGACAGGTAACTGGGAGATTGATATTTGGGGCAAACTCCATGATCAAAAGAAAGCAGCCATAGCCCGCTATCTCTCCACGATGGAAGGCAAGAATTTTGTCTTGACCAATCTGGTTGCCGAGGTTGCTAACAGTTATTACGAACTATTAGCCTTAGATAACCAACTCGATGTGGTACAAGAAACCATCAAATTGCAACAGAATGCGCTTGAGGTGATCAAAGCACAAAAAGAGGCAGCTCGATCTACGGAATTAGCAGTGCAAAAATTCAAGGCTGAAATGCTCAATTCGCAAAGCTTGGCTTGTGAAATTAAACAGGATATACAAGAAACGGAGAATCGGATCAATCTTTTATTGGGTAGATACGCTCAAACGATTCCACGGGACAAAAGTAGCTTTTTGACCATGGTATCACCTGCAGTTCATAGTGGTATCCCTTCACAGTTATTGGCAAATAGAGCGGATATCAGAAAGGCTGAGCTGGATTTAGCTGCGGCAAAATTAGATGTCAAAGTAGCACGTGCCGAATTTTATCCGTCTTTCAACATATCGGCAACTTTGGGTTTAGAGGCTTTCAAGCCTTCCTATTTTGTGAAGATGCCTGAGTCGATGTTATACTCACTAGCAGGAGAACTTGCTACACCATTAATAAATAAAAATGGTATAAAAGCTGAATTTAGTAAAGCAAGCGCACTCCAGTTGCAAGCGATGTACAACTATCAGCAAACCATATTGAGCGCATATGCCGAGGTGTCAAACAACCTATCGAAGATCAGCAATCTGCAAAAAAGTTATGATCTCAAATCGCAGCAGGTAGAAGCTTTGACCAAGTCAAATGATATCTCCAATGATCTATTCAAGTCTGCTCGAGTTGATTACTTTGAGGTACTCATGACACAGCGGGATGCTTTGGAAGCAAAATTAGAACTGATCAAAACGAAGAGAGATCAGTTGAATACCGTAGCCGTTACCTACCGTGACCTCGGAGGTGGTTGGAAGTAAAGGGGCTTGATTGATTAAAAGGCGCTTACCAGAGGATAAGCGCCTTTTATGGTTATTTGCTACTGTCAACATAATTAAATCTGTAAAAATGTTTGTTGAGTATTCATCGTTTGATGGATGTTGTTATTTATGTTTTCAGAATTCCGGAGGTATGAAGTTATCACTGAATACTTTTACTCATAGATATCTTTTTGATGACACCATCTGAATTTTTTAATGTCAAAATAGCCATGGTTTTTCCTTCAAAAATTTGTGGCTTTATAAGTAGATCACAAGGGTCGATATCCCTATAATTTACATCATTGACCGCAATCAATTCATATCCAGGGCTGACTTCTCTATTTAGATTGCTATCCCAAACAATTGCAACAATAGTTTTATTATTTTTAATAGTAAATGATATTGGAAAATGCATTCTCAACAGATCTATTGTATTATTGAATGGTTCGAAATAGAATTTTTTATTTTTGTAATCCAAGGTTACAGTCCCATACTTTAATAATTCCACTCCTATTCTAGAGTTGGAATTAGACGTGGTCTGAATAGATACATTTCTAAATATAGTACCATTTATATTTAATTCTGGTACACGAAGTAGATACTGGGCTGTGCTGTTTCCACTTCCGAAAAGACCAAATGGCCCTAAGCCACTTGAAACAGCCAATTCATCAAAAATTTTTTCCTTTTCAAGAACGGCATAGTGTTTTAAAGATAAATCAAACATGCCCTCCATCCCGGTATCAAAAAGTAACTCAATACTTCCAGTATCTTTACCCTTAACTTTCAATTTAAAGAAGGGAGAACTTTGTGATGGTGTTAAAAACAAATTAGATGCATATTTTTTATTTAATGACAATTTAATTCCGTCATCCGTTATAATGAGTTTTTGATCTTTTGCTAAAAACTTTATGATCGTATTTCTTAGCATATTGCTACCAATAAAGCCATCAACTTGATGACAATCAAAAATAAATGCATCTTCCGCTATTAAAGCAGGTACATCATTGAAAATAATATCACCTAATACAACTTTATTTAAGTTCACTATACTTAAACTATCCTTTTTATCATTTGCATCATTAATTGATATTTTTTTTAATATAGCAAGATTTAATTCATTGAACACTTTTCTTGTAATCATAGTAGGCGCTCCAGTATCTAAAATAAAGCGATAATTCTTACCATTGATAGATGCCTTAATAATTATTTTATCTCTAACAGAGATATAATGGATTTCAGAAAAATAAGATTTCTGTGTAGTAAAACCCTCACTTAATGTAAATTGATCTTGTGAATGACTATATGAAAAAATTAAGCTAAATAAAAAAAAAGTATATTTTAATCATAATGGCTAGGTTTAATTGAATAATAAAGATATCAAATATATCATTAAGAAATATTAATAAACAATAAAATCAAAGCAAACAAATACTTAAAAAAACTCTTAATCAGAATCATAATAATACTCATTACGCCATCTTGATTAGGAGTACGCAACTTAGGGTAATAAGCAACACCAACTTTGTCCATCAAACATCACAAACAATTTTTCAAACATTAAAAGTAAAAAACAGTTTATATTAAAAACTACCGATAGATTTTAAACAATAGGTGTTATGTGGAAAAAGTACAATATTAATGTGATCTTGTTTGTCTGTATACTAGCCGGTTGCAAAAATGTAAAAAATGATGCAGACACCCTCTATTATGGAGGTCCCATATTAACGATGGAAGACACTATTCCTCAAGTGGAAGCATTAGCAGTAAAAGATGGAAAAATACTTTTTGCGGGAACGAAAAAAGAAGCTATGAAATACGTTGGCTCCAATACGAATGAGGTCAATTTGGAAAATAAAACGCTCATGCCTGGTTTTATTGATGTACATAGTCATATCACTTCGCGTGCCGGTATGTCACAAGCGGTAGATCTTTCTCCCAGCCCATATGGCAAGGTAAATAGTATTGCAGACTTACAAACGACATTGCGAGACTATATCAGTAAGCATCAATTAGATGCAACGACTCCTGTGCTGGGTAATGGTTATGATGATGCCATCATGACCGAGCATCGCCATCCTACGCGTGAAGAACTCGACGCTGTCAGCAGTTCAAATCCAATTATCGTTATCCATGCTTCCGGTCACGCGAGTGTGATCAACACGGCGATGTTCAAACTATTACAGATCCCGGAAGATGTAAAAGATCCTCAAGGAGGCCATTATGGACGCAATCCAAAAACGAATCGATTAAATGGAAAACTGGAAGAAAATGCAAGTTTTACCGCATTGATGAAACTAACGGCATTACTTCCCAAACCTCCTGAAACAGATAGCCTCCCGCAATCAATGAAAGATTTTTTGGCTGCTCAAGATGAATGGTTTAGCTATGGGCAGACTACGGTTTGCGATGGAAGAACCATGGGGGTAGGACTTACTTTGCTCCGTGAAGCGGCTGCGAAAAAACTACTCAAAGCTGATGTTGTCTATTTCCCCGATTTTGAAGCAAATAAAAAGGAATGGCAATCGTTTTTACCGCATTATATGAAGTATGAAAACGGACTCAAATTTGGTGGATTCAAATTCTCGGATGACGGTTCGCCACAAGGAAAGACGGCTTGGTTGACACAACCATATCTCGTTCCTCCAGAGGGACAAAGCAAAGATTATAAAGGCTTTCCAATATTTACAGATGAAGTGCTCTACGCAGATCTAAAAACAATCTTTTCAAAAAATATCACGGCCCAACTCCATGTCAATGGAGATGCTGCGATTGATCAAGCATTGCGTGTCATCGGAAAATTGAAACAGGAAGGAATCTATAAACCTGAACTTCGAGCAACCCTCATTCATGTGCAAAATAGTAGACCAGACCATATTGCTAAAATTAAAGAAATTGGCGTAATACCATCTTATTTTTCGGCACATACCTACCTATGGGGTGATTGGCACTACAATAGTGTTTTTGGTCCAGAGCGAGCAGCATTTATCAGTCCTGCAAAAGCGGCTAAAGATGCTGGAATAACATTTACCATCCATCACGATGCTCCTGTGACGCCGCCAGATTTGATCACCGGTGTATATGCTGCAGTGAATAGAATAACTCGTTCGGGTATGGTACTCGGTGCTGATCAACGCATACCCGTGATCGATGCGCTAAAGGCGATCACCATCAATGCGGCATATCAATACCAAGAGGAAGATACCAAAGGTTCTTTAAAAGTTGGCAAGATCGCTGACTTGGTGATACTCAATAAAGACCCATTAACCATAGATCCAAAAGAGTTGAGGTCGATACAGGTACAAGAAACAATAAAGAATGGTAAAACAGTATTTAAAAGATAGGTATAATTATGAAAAAAATAATTAATGTCATACTCTTACTGTTGATCAGCCTCAGCAGCTTTGCTCAGGGTCATTACAATGGTTCATCCTTTAATCCAAACGATTATTTTGCTCCTCATGCGGGTTTTATTATTCCGGTATGGTATGGTTATGCCAATATGAACTACTATAATAAACAGGGGAATAAATCAGATCAATTGATCAATCCGACACCTCATAATCCAACGACCCTTAATATCGAGCAAAATGTCAAAACCCACTCCTTCATATTAATGGCTATTTATGGTGGCAAAGGTAAAATCTTGAATGCGGACTGGGGTATGATGATTATTCCTACCCTTAACAGTCCTACAGCAAGTATTGCATTAGATTATTATTCGCAACAAACAGGGGCTGGCCGCTATAATTTCACCAACAAAAGTCTCGGTTTTGGTGATATGTACATCCAACCGATTTGGCTATCCTGGAAAGACGGAAATTTTAAATATGCTTTAAATTATGGTGTTTGGGCTCCAACGGGAAAATATGAACACAATAGCCTAGATAATGGAGGGCATGGTTACTGGTCGCATAATATTCGTGGAGCTTTACAATACAAACCGCAACCCAAAATCAATCTGAGTATTGCACCAACATTAGAGATTAATCAGTGGCAAAAAGATACTGACTTCAAAGAGGGGAGCCATTTAACGTTTGATATGGGAGGTTCTTATGTACTCAACAGCCGTGGTGACGAAGTTGGCGTCTTTGGGCACTACACTAAGCAAGTATCGGACGACAAAGGTACAGAGGGGAGTTTTTTATCTGATCAAACAGCAGGTATAGGCGGTTTTGTTTCTTATTGGATTGTACCTAAAAAGATTGGTGCAATGGCACGTATCACACAGAATTTTGCAACAGAAAGTCGCTTTGGCGGAATGGCTGTACAGGCTGGTGTTAATATTTTAATACCTTCAAAAAGTGCTGACCATTAATAATCGCCCTTAAAACTTTATTATCGCGCCGTTCCTTTCATATAGCTTGACCCTCTAACCTTTTATGTCCTATACCCATATGAACCATCATGTTAAATATTTATGTAGAACTATATTTAAATTTCCATCTTAAGACCATCAAAATAAATTTATGGAGAAATAATCGCCAAATAATCATTATATTGAGTTCTTTGTTTTTCTCATAGCGAACAATATATAAACCAATTCATGATGGCGAACTTCAATCTAAACCGCAGAAAATTCATTCAAAGCACGAGCGCAGTTTTAACATTATCTGCATTGCATGCTAACGGACTAGCTTTTGCTCGTCAAAATAAAAACATGCGCGTAGGACTAATTGGCACGGGTTGGTATGGCAAAAGTGATCTTTTTAGACTTATGCAAGTCCATAATATTGATGTAGTTGCTCTGTGTGATGTCGACAGCAGACATCTACAAGAAGCAGGAAGATTGATCAGTGAGCGCCAAATATCACGAAAGGTTCCAAAGCTTTATAATGATTATAAGAAAATGCTTGCAGAAAATCAGTTGGATCTTGTGCTGATCGGCACGCCAGATCACTGGCATGCCCGACAAGCGATTGATGCCATTCAGTCGGGTGCCCACCTCTATCTCCAAAAACCAGTCAGCATCGATGTCCTAGAAGGTGAAGCCATCCTCCGTACAGCAAGAAAATATAATAAAAAGGTGCAGGTAGGTACACAGCGACGAAGCACTGCCCATCTCATTGATGCAAAAAATCGTATTATCGATCAGGGATTACTCGGTAAAATATCACATGTCGAGATGTGCTGCTATTACCATATGAGAAAAAATGGCAATCCACCATTGGAAGCTATTCCAGATTTCCTTGACTATGAGATGTGGACTGGTCCTGCTCCTTTACGTCCATATGACGGTTTGCCGCACGGTGGATGGTGGCGAACATTCATGGAGTATGGAAATGGTATCACCGGTGATATGGGTATGCATATGTTTGATACTGTCCGCTGGCTATTGCAGCTCAAATGGCCTAAAAAGATCAGTGCAACAGGAGGAATTTACGTTCAGAAAGAAGGGAAATCCAATATCGCGGATACACAGACGGCAATTTTTGAATATGATGATCTAAACTGTATATGGCAACATCGAACATGGGGAACACCTGCAGATCCAGAATATCCATGGGCATTTATTATCTATGGAGATAAAGGGACACTAAAAGGAAGTGTCATGAAATATGAATTTATTCCAGTTGGTAAAGGAGAGCGCATTGGTATGGATGTCGTTTTTGAGAAAGAAAAATTTCCAGCAGATCTGAATGAGCCCGGAATCGAATTGCACACCGCTCCTGCGACTCGGCAGCATATGCTCAATCTACTATCGGCGATTAAAAATGACCATCTCCCAGTGGCAGATATTGAAGAAGGACATATCTCAACGGCAAGCTGCATACTAGCAAACCTATCCATGCAATTGAAGCGACCAATAGTCTATGACCCCATTAAAAAAATATGTGTGGACGATCCAGAAGCGACCAAATTATTAAGAAGACCTTATCGGGCACCTTGGCAACATCCGTTTTTGGGATAACTAATTAAATCCTTGATAAGGATAAAATATAAGTTCGGCAATTTATATTAATTTTTGCCGAACTTATATTTAAAATTTATGAAAGAGATTGAAACAACTGAGAATTTGTTCGGCACAATCCCGCTCACAAGACTATTCCATTAAATAATTCCAACTTCTATGAATATCCTGTATCTCCCAAGATTCCACTTTAGTTTTGTAATTATTAAAATGAGTGGTATCCCATTTGGTGATGTGATATCCCCTGCAGAGCTTACAATAATAAGCTCTCTTGCAAGCATATTTTCCCATCCGATGTCTGATACGCTTACCGTCCGTCTTGTTTCTAATCCGTGATTTGAATTTAAATTGGAGCATTGCCCCCTGTGCTTCGATCATTGATGGAAATCCAACTTTTCCAGTTGCACGGCATTTCCATCTTCTCCCCTTTGCTGTCTCCATGATCTGTTCATTTAAAATGTTTATATTTCAGTAAATTATTCCTTTTCAATAGGCACCTGAAGCATAACCCAGCCCTTGATACGTTTAGCAATTTTTGCTGATACCTCAAAATCGACCTTCCCTTCAAAAGGAACTTTCAGTACAATCCGAAGCCTTCCCCCTTTCAAGAGATTGCAAGCGTGTATCATATCGGCAGCTACTGCATGATAGCGGCCTATCTTCTGTACAAATCCATTTGTGTCACGTACCACTTCATTTAAGCTCCGTTGCTCACAGGCTATAGGCTCACCCATGTCCGTCTTTAGGTAAAGCTGTACGATCGGCGTATTATTATTGTTCTCAAATGCAAATAGACCTAGTTCGGAATACATAATTTTTTGAGTGAGAAATCTGTTGTTGAGTAAAAATTCCTCCTGCTCTGGATCGATTGATTTTACACGAATAAGATCTATTTCTTCCGTTAGATCCGTTTCCGTTTCAGCCCCCTCTGCCACAGTAATTTCTTCGGCCTCATTTTCAATCGATGACATGCTTTGTAACTGTTCATTAAGAATTGAAATCTTGAGATCCCGATGCAGGACCATCCGCTCTAATTCAAGAATAGAGCACCTCCTTTTATGATCGAGAGCAACAAAAAAACAGCTTGTATACAAGATATTAAAGAACAGGACACCACCAAAAATGACCAATAGCGGAAGCCAGAGCCACTCATCCTTCGGTATAGCCACAGGTCTAATCACCCCAAATAAAAATAGTGTAGGCAGTAAACAGCAAGTGAAAAGTTGGGTAGCAAAACGTTTTTGTGGATTCAGTAACCAGTTCTGCTTTCTATCAAGTACGATGATCAATGCCCGGATATAAAAGAAAGCTAGGAATACGATCAATACATAAAACAGATAGCTGACAACGATCGAGGTGTTTTCAAGCCAGGCAGCAGCAGCCCCAAGGTAACCCAGATACCAGCATACACCGCCAAAGGCAAAAGAAGCAATACATAACCAAATAAAATCTGGATAATGCACGTCTACTTCCGTACCCTTGGGATACATGATCAATTGGCTACTTTTCATAATTAATAGTTTTAATCGCACACTGCCCCGTAGCTGCTAAATTATTAAACAGCTATGATATCAGTGTATTATGAAATTTCTTGTTAGTAAGAATTTTTCGTTATCTAAATTTAGCCAATATTTCGATAAGCAGTATACTTAATTAGGAAAACGTAGCAAACCTATTCATCAGAAAGTGGCAATAAGTATCTTAAATCAAAAAAACAAATCCCTTCGCTGTTGCAATTCCGGTTCTTATTGGGAAAAGAAGTCTCTTAATGTAAAAAATATGCTCTTATTGAAATATATATAACATTTAGACATAATAGCTGTGTTTATGGGTAATTTTAATTCACAATAAACAAATGATATAAATCACTGCTTATGAGAATAATAAACAAAAATTTCAGCTTGTTCAGTCGCAATTATATACTTATCATACTAGCAGTCTTAGTCACATGGTATGGACTTTTTTTAGCATCAACATTCTATTTACAGGTTTACAGTATTGGCATCCTTGTTTTGCTGATTCCTTGTTTGGAGATTCGTAGTCATCAGGTCGTGATGCAGCTTTTCTTTATTTTTTTTATCTGCATGATGATCAGCAGTATTTCAGTTTTTGATCGTCTGCACTATAAGTTGCTACTGGTTTCACAGCCGTTTTGGATCGCTTTAAAATATGGAATAGCTTTAGCTTTAGGTCTATGCAGCCTTGCATATTTCTTATGTTATAAAAATAAAAACCTGATCAAGCTTTGCTGTATTCAATTTCCGATCATGATTATTACCTGCACCTGGTATATACGTATGATCCTGATCTTGAATAACTGTCAACATATACCAAATGCAAAATCGGTACATATTCCAGCAGTCGTGATCCAAAAATGCCCAGCCTGTTGTGATATCCATGAACTATGGTTTTCATTTCATCTTGAAGGTAAAGATCACCATGTTTCTATGGATGTCAATCCCAGGTTGCATGAGCGTAGCAAAGAAGGTGATACACTTATACTGCAGGTGCACCCAGGTACATACGGCTGGCCCTGGTACCATAAAGATATCAAAAGGAGGTATAAATGATCGTAAGTCTACAGTCCCTTACACTACAGGTAGAAACCCTCGAACGTCTAGACGCAAAGGAAATACCATCTCGGTTATATTCCATTTCAGTAGCTTGTTCCGATAATTTTTCTGAGTCCTTGCACGCCTACAGTCAGGTGGGTAGTATTGATACCGCCCGTCAGGCGGTACGCTTATACCACACGCAATTACTTCGTCTGCACCAGAAACTCAATAGCTTCTGTTTGGATAGAAATATAGAAGATCGCAGTGCTTTATCAGCCCTAGAAGAACTGCTCGAACGGATTGAATTTTTGTTTAAAAATGATATCGATCCCAGTACAGCCCTTCCGAGTCATTATCAGCACAAGATTAGGACATATGTCGAGAACCATATCCACAGCATATTTGACAAATTAGCGAGCAAGCACATCCCTCAGGTATACCTGGACGAAATCCTTTCCGCAATTAACAGTCTTTTTGAAGAGGGTAAGATCCCTTATATCCAATATCGTCATCAAGATTATATCATCCAGTTTGTGGATGCACTGCACCAACTAGCCAAAGACGACCGCAGCAATAAAAACTGGCAATTTCGCTTTTTGGTATTGATGATCAACTTCAATTTTAACCATATGGGCTTTTTCAATCGCTGGAAAGAAATGTATGTGGACGATCCATACTTTATGGATGGCCTGTTGCGCTTTCCCAAACATTTCTCCTGTATCCGGGGCTTTGCTTACAATAACAATAGCACCAGTTTACTCAAACTGATGTGCGAATATGTCCAAACTACAACCAAAGGATCACACCACGCAGCCATTGATCAAGTCGAACAATACCTCCATAGTAACTTAAATGGCAAAGAGCTTACGCTCTGGATGGATCTATGCGTCAAAGCCGGTGTCACGCAATCTTCAGAAAAAAAGAAGTGGCCTATGAATTCTCTAAATTGATCAAAACCAAGGATGGAAAATTACTTTCAACACATAGCCTAACTAAAAGTGATAAAACTGCAGAATATGAAGCTGCCGCAAACATTGATCAAATATTAATGGTCATGCGGAGCGCATTACATAAAAAATTTCCTGATTTACGCAGTTAAATATGAAAAAAGTAGGGGGATACCCCCATTACCCCTACGATTCTTGCGAAATAGTATTGAAAAAAGTAGCCTAATTGATCTTGATACCCGAAATCATCAAGTAGGCAAAATCCCCTAAATTCCTTTCCATTACCCCCCAACCCATTCAAAAGCCCTTTAAAGCGTATATCACCTGGTAAAAACAAGCTTTCACTACCCCTACGGTCAGCATTTTTCCATATTATTTTTGTTTTGAAGCGTACGAATAAGCAGAAGCTGACGCTTAAACAGGTCGCCCCGTCACAACGGGGAGTAAAGGATAGTGGCGCCCTGTTTTTAAAAATAAATAGTAAAACGCCTGCTATAAATAGTAACGGTTAGGAAATAAATAGTAAAACAGCATAAATAAATAATTGACGCTATGGACACTAATAAAAACATCAATATAATATATGGGCTACTACGGATAGTTATGCTCCTTTTTTGGATCTATGTCGGTATAGACAAAGTATGGCAGCTCCATGCTTTTAAGATCGCACTTACCCAGCAGCCCATTATCAGCGATCTTGCACCTGTACTTTTCTGGTTACTGCCGGTATTAGAAGTAAGTTTAGGCTTATTGTTAGCATTTCCATCACAGAAAGTACAATCTTGGGGCTGGAAAGCTTCAATACTACTTATTTCAGTCTTCACTGTCTATATCGCGTTAGGTGTATTAGATGTGTATGAGCAGAAACCATGCATGTGCAGCAGCTTTTTGAGCAACGTCACTTGGAACACCCATCTCGTGATCAACAGCGTTATCCTAGCCTTATCGATACTTGGATGGGTATTAAATAAATCATTTTATAGAAGTGCTGACAAGACACCTTCAAATATTAAAACTAGCATTACCCTGCTTTTGATCAGCTTTCTTGTCATTAGTTCCTATACCTACAATAGTACAGCCCATATCCGGGCAATAAATCATTGGCATACACCGGACAGCCTATATGATCAAGAGCATAATACCGTCATGAGCCCCTTAAAAGGCTTACTGGCTTCCACATATGATCGGTACTTAGAACCGTACCGACAATTTTTTACCAAAGGTTTGCAGGCCGGTACAATTACTAACCAGTTATTGGTCTGCAATACAGAAAGGAGGATAGCAGTATGCTAACCAAATTTTTAAACAATTATGGCTACATGATATTAGGAGGAGCCATGATTTTCGGTTTTTCAGCATTTAAAAGTGCTGAGGTTTATTCAGGGAAAAAATTAAGCCCTGTCACTATTTACTTCCATGGAAATTCCCAAAGTCCAACGGAAGTGCAGGACGAATCTCGTTGGACAACCACCACAAATGGTCAAGACTGTAACACAGAAAACGTTATGGCTTGTGCTCAAGTTGTTGATGAGTCAGATCTAAATGCTTCAAATCAGTTAGATCCCTCCAAAATACAACTTGGAGCGACAAACACAACGGGTAGCAACTATATTCCTTCCCGGACAGGAGGATCTAGTAGCAGTCCTTTTAATCCAATCAATAAGGATTAAAAAAAGGTGAGAAGGGCGTCCCTACTTTTGTAAGTGACAAAGGTAGGGGCTCCTTCTTTATTATCAAATATTTCTATTGTGGATTTTGCTCTATCCCAGCCAAACGTATAATATCGTCTGGCAATGGAAGTGCGTAGGCGTTCGAGTTTGGCAACAACGTTTGTATTTCTCCGTTAACATTCCTCTGTATAACAATTTCTGCACCTTCTGCATTAAGCCTTTTTAGATCCATCCACCGCAAGCCCCTAAAAATCAATTCTCTTCTACGCTCTTTTAATATAATTGTTAGCACTTCCCTTTCATCAATTGAACTGTAAGGTTTAAAAATTCCGGTTTTGTAGCGTTTTTTCATCAGATAGTTCAAAGCATCCAAAGCCTTTTCCCTATTGCCTAATCTCAAATTACACTCTGCACGTATCAAATACATCTCATTAATAGCTATACCGGTAAACATCTTTGCTGAACCGGAATAACTCCCTTTAAATGTTGCTGTACCGTCAGGTGCAACTTTAAAAAACGCCTTCTTTCGAAGATCGTTACTATCAAATGATCGGTATAGTAACGTATCGATCAAAGCACGAGAGCTCGTCAAGTTGCTACTGGACATCAGTTCTCCATACCATACAGTTTCCTTGTTAAATATCGTAAATGGAAAGGAGGCATCTACATTTACCTCAGACAGGTTATTGTAATCCATCAGTTCTGGATATTTCTTTAGTACTTTGTCAGCATAAAGCAAAGCTTGATCGTAGTTGTGCATTGACAAATACGTACGTGCAAGCATCCCCATTGCTGCATATCGATTGGGGCGTAGGGTATGTGCAGACTTCTCTGGCAAAAGATCTATACATGCATTTAAATCTTCGATAATTTTTAAATAACATGCTACGACAGTAGAACGACTGGAGATCTCGTTAAAATCAGAAGAATTACGTAAAACAATACCCAAATCATCCTTAGATTTTCCTTCTATAAATGCTGGCGCATAAGTCCACAACAAGTACAGATACTGACTTGCCCTATAAAAGAGCGCCGAACCTTTAACTTCGTTGTAAAATGATTCATCTACACTATTTACCGAAATAGACTTGAGCCGATCCAGCACAAGATTACAATTATAGACTGCATTGTAACCCGAAGACCAGTCATTAGGATAGTTTCTGTAATAATTTTTCCAGATGTAGGTATTTTGTGCATAGTCGATCAAATTATCGAAAATCGACTGCTTCAAATAATAATCATCGGAAGATGCCTCTCCAAATGAGGAATAGGAAAGATTCATTATACCCGTATCATCCATCAACTTTTGCAGATCTTCAAGTTTAGTTGGTACCACTAGTCCATGGTTGGACTGGATATCCAAATATTTACTACAAGAAACGAGCAATAGGATCAGAAATCCTACCATCACTTTGATTATATTATTTTTTATAAGTATCATATATATTCACTTTTTCATTTATAACTACAACTAATTTGAGTTTGCAAAACGCACAAAATGGCGAAAATGTCATTTTCATCGATTTTAATAAGAGATATTGAGTCCAAGGGAATATGTTTTAGGTTGTGACAATCTATAAGGAAATTCAGGATCAAAGCCAATCTTATTTGATTTCCATATAACTCCAAGGTTTGAAGCATTGAAAGATAATCCTATATCTACTTTTCGTCCGCCAATAATACATGACTTACGCCACGATGCATTTATATACTCCAAACGCAAATGGTCTCCTTTATAAACATTAATATCTGAATTTTGATAAAACTCATCAGAACCTGATACTAATGGATACCTCATACCCGGTACATGAGTGCTGGACTCATCACCGGCTTGTTGCCAACGGTCTTCAAAATCAGGATACGCAGTACCTTGAGCAAAAAGAGAGTAATAAGATGTGACCGGTTTACGAATATAATAATCAGCTTTGTAACTCATATTTAAGGAAAGCGACAAGGATTTCCAACCAAACGTATTGATGATGTTTCCAAATACCTGCGGTTTGCTCGATCCAATGTACAACACACTTTCACTATCCGCATTACCGGCATTCGCGGCATTGCGGATCGCATTATAATCTGTACTCAGCTCACCATTCAAAACTCCTTGCCCCTCTCCCTGATTATTTAATCCCATCCATTTATATGCTGCCAAAGCGTTCAATGGTTTTCCAACAATTGGTGTAATTGTATTTCCTGCACTTAGAAATGAACTGATGCTACCCTTATTTTTATCAAAATAGGAAGTAGTCTTATTTCTGTTTATGCTGACTAACAACCTGCTATCCCAAGAAAATTTTCCAGTTAGATTTTTCGAATTGATCTCGATATCCATCCCCTTTCCTACCATAGAAGCAACATTCTTTACTATAGTTCCCTGTTTTCCCCAAGTCGTATAATCATATTCTGTTTGCCCATAAAGATCTTTACCGTTTTTGATATAATAGTCGATCCGTGCTGAAATCCTTGATTTTAGAACACCGAGATCGACACCTATATTTGTGGTTCCAACTTTTTCCCATCGTAAACTAGGATCGTTTAGATTACTGATCTGAAGCATGGGGTAATTACTATAATTAGCAACCCCAACATAAGCAATGGGATCTGGCGACCTTCTTAGGTCCACATTACCGCTCAATCCATAAGTGGCTCGCATTTTCATAAAGTCTATCACTTTTATCTTAAAAAAACTTTCCTTAGATACATCCCAAGAAGTACCTACAGACCATAATGGAGACCATTTATCATTAGCATTTGCACCAAAGATATTTGCACCATCTCTTCTGATGCTTAGAGACAGTGCGTACTTATCTAAAAATTTATCAGTCAAATTGCTGTACATCGAGACAAAGCGATTCAAGTTTTTATAAAATTGCGGAGCTCCAGGTATACTTCTGCTCGATAGGTCCGGTACCAATGTAAACCTACGGGTAAAATCTACAGGACTGCTGGAAAGAGGCAAATCATGATAGCCATAGGCAGTATATGAACTACCGGTCGCCTTATGCTCCCTGATTTCGGCACCAAGAATACCTATCAAATGATGCGAACCTATTTTTTTATTAAGATCAGCTTGTGCCCGTAGAGTATAGCTTTTAGTATCCCCTAAATTATTTCGTTTGATTCCTCCCACAGGAATATTATATACAGAAGCCATATTTTCAGTCCCGATCGTCGTATATTGATTGATCAGCCTGCGCGCATCATAGCTTTGTACAGTACTCAGATCATCCGTTAATATTTGTTGATTCTGAAATTGACCGCCTACATTTAAGTTTAAAAATGTAAATAACTTATATTTGAGATTGAGACTAGAGAACCAGTCATTTGCCAAAGAATTCTTTTGGGCATACTTGTTTTCGGAGAGCGGATAATAGTTCCAGTCCAAATAACCTTTACTAAACTTGTCAGCTAAATAAATTTTTCTATAATCTTTTTCAAAAGGAATCTCATTTCCTATTTCGTCAAAAAAAAGATCATACGGGACCTTTTTACCATTGTAAGTTAATGCGCCATAGTCCGGTCTCCCGATATTGCTATGTTGATTGGTATAGAGTACATTCAGATCAATCTGTATCTTGTCAGTTGGCCTAAAACTATTGGAAAGCTGGATATTCAGCTTTCTATTAAAATCGTCAAGCTCAGATTTATTTTCTGTGTAGCCTGCTCCAAAAGAATACGTATAACGGTTGCTCCCACCCCTGATGTTCAAGCTATGCTGATTGACAAATGGAACCTGGTAGAATGCGTCCATAAAATTACCTCTGCCATCCTGCATTAACAGCATATCCATAGCCTGTGTCGAATCTAAAGGGGTAATCAAGTTACGCTTTCTTCTATCTAATATATCAATCACAGGTGTGACAGCTAGATGTGGCATATATTGTAAATTAGAAGTATAGTAACCTTTGTCAAATAAAAATTTTTCAACTTCCATAAAATTCCTATTGTCCAATTGATACAACTCATGCAGATTAGGTTTTTGTTTCCAGATCAGATTAGAAGACACTGATATGTCTGTTTTTGACTCTGTGTTATATACTCCCTTTTTAGAGGTAATCACGATAACCCCATTTCCAGCACGTGCCCCCCAGATTGCACTTGCAGCGGCATCTTTTAATATGGAAACACTTGCAATGCCGTTCGGGTCAATATTATCCATATTACCTTCATAGATAAAACCATCCAATACGATTAAAGGATCGAGATTTCCATTAATGGTACTTAGTCCTCTAACTGAAATATTAAGTTTCTGTAAATCTGTATTCTGGATTGCCTGATTATCAAAGCGAATGGCAGTGGTTATATTATTCAGACGTTGGAGGATACTGGTCCCGACCTGTTGATTCAACATCTTCTCATCCAGCACATCAACAGCCCCTGTAACCTCATTGGATTTTAAAGTCTGATAACCGGTATTAACCACAGCTTCATCCAGATAATTTATCTTTGGTTCCATTTCTAATATACTTTCATTTTGAAAATAAAAAGCCGTGATCGTTCTGTCTAGATATCCTATACATGAGATCGTCAAGGAATCATTCCACGAACTGATCTCTGTTGAAAACTTCCCTTCAAGTGTACTGACAGCATAATTATTCAGGGTATGATTTTTAATAGATGCACCCACTAATCCTTTATCTGAACTTTTTGAAAAAATTATACCCTGTACCCAATTTTTTTTCTGCGCCATGCTTTGAAAGCTTACCAGGCTCAGAATCAGTATAAAAATATTTTTATTCATAATCTGGATTTACTATTTGGCTGATAGATAAAAGTAAGGAAACTCCATTTTTCGCTTTTCGTAGTTGAGAATAATGCCCTTTGATTTCAGTAGAGCAATCCTTTCAGAAACAGTTAGATCAATAAAATTGCCAGGCAAAATAAGGTCCACATGCTGACCGTAAGGATCTTCGATTATGATCGGTTGGTCCAGATACGGTCTTAAGAAATTTGCAATACCATTGAGGTTTGTATTCTGTATAACCAGATTCCTATTACCTTCATATACCCAAAATATAGGCATACCTCCTTTCGTTAACAGCGCATTATCATGGCGATCTATTTTAAGATTATACACTCCTATTTCTTCATTTTTTCTTACTACATCAAAATGGAAATTGTCAATAAGTGATTTTCGAAAATGCTCGTGCACAACTTGCTCGTCTACCGAATCCTTTGAAAAATACTGGTACCAGTATTTTTGATTCTGTAAGTCAAATAATTTCTTGATAGACATTTCATCCACACTTGGATCAAACACGTAGTTTTTTGATTCAGAATCTTTTATTTCATCCAAAAAAGCATGCTGGTACATCAATCTCAAGGCATAATTACCAACTTGATAAAGGGTCTGCCCATTAATATAATGTACATTTGGATAGATAGGATTGTAATTTACCCTAAAACCTGAGAGTACCGACATATAGTCAAACCCTGCAGTATCAGCCAATAATGGGATATTTTCGAATTTATTATTTATAATATTACCCATGCTCTGAAATGGTAATGTACCATCTTTGATCATTTTGCTGATATTTCTGTCTGAAAGATTATCACTATAAGATGTTCCTATAAATTCACCCCTTTTATTTATAATAGCTGAACGCGGAATGGAGTTATGCTCAAACAGTGCTGTAAAAATAGTATCATCCAATAGTGTTGGTAATGATGGAGAATAATTATGGTCAGCTTTATATTTTTTGAACCTTGCTTTTATCTTCTCAGGT
The DNA here is from genome assembly GCF_023273895.1 of Sphingobacterium sp. PCS056. Classification (NCBI taxonomy): domain Bacteria; kingdom Pseudomonadati; phylum Bacteroidota; class Sphingobacteriia; order Sphingobacteriales; family Sphingobacteriaceae; genus Sphingobacterium; species Sphingobacterium sp. PCS056. The sequence goes on from NZ_CP096883.1 coordinate 955,560, forward strand.
GTATCTTTATTGCGCTTACTGTTTACAAAAATTACAATTGCATCCTGATCAAAACGGTTTTGTATCAATTCAAACTTTGGCATTCCTGCAATACAGGCCGCGCATCCCGTAGACCAAAAATCCAATATGATCAGCTTTCCTTTCAGATCTGAAAACTTGATGGTCTTCTTTTTGCCATCAAAATAGTTGAGTTCCAATGTTTGGTTCCAAACAGCATCAGGGATCTTGTCACCAGGTTTTAGAGCAATAAGATGAGATAACCCATCAGCCCCGCTGTCCTTGCGGGGCGTCTGAGCTGATAAACTAAACATAGAAAACATCAGAACTAATAGCGAGTAAGTCCTGATACTCTTCAATTCCGTTAAAACACAATCAAGAAGATTGAAAAATAGAAGCACCCTTAAAGAAAAAGCCCTTCCTGTTTTCATTATCGTAGACTGAGTACGTTGAACAACAGCATCACTACTACTGGCAAGCGATCGATTTAAGATTGATTTAAAGAGGTTTGGCGCATTATTAATGAAAAACCATCCATATGCCTGACTAAATACATTAAACCGCTTAAAAGCGCTTATTTGAATTAAAACATTCTTCAGGCATCGATCAAGTATAGATGAAGCATAGATAGAGCGTGGATAGTGCGTGGATAGTGTATCAACAGGTACCGTTTTACGCACTATCCATGCTTGACCATTACTTAGCATATGCACTACGCATGCTTGGGAGATACATGAACAACGGTGTTCCCATGCTGGTCTACGCTCCGACTGTAGATCCACAGCCAAGCTACTGGCTTTAGTAGCTCTTTGGTACCTTCTCAGTAGCTTCTCCGTACCCTCTCGGTACAGGATTGGTACACTCCCCGTGAATACCCCGTACACTAACGGTACACTCTTGGCCAATCTGAAAGTCCTATTTTGCTTCAAATTCAACAAAAAATACAGTAAAGCTATTTGGATCTGATTCGTACTTTGTTTTAACCTTGTTCGTACCTTGTTTTGAACTTCCCCGTCCCTGCACCGCAGTTGCAAAGTCCCTGCACCGTCCATTTCCCGGGTCAGGGACGGGAAAAAGGCGGTGCAGAAGCGGTGTATAGACGGCTTTCGGTAAAACAGCGTCCGAATCTGGTTAAAAGCAGATATGGATCTGGTAGCTGCCAAAAACTGCTCCAAAACATCCATTTGTCCCTTCCTGAAAAAGGTTTACAAAAACCGAATATTAAAACCTTAAATTTAGTATTATGAAACAGCGTATGACAAAACGTAAATCAGGGGGACAACAAGTTTACAGCGACAGCTTCAAGATCTTAGTTTCCAGGGAGTACCTAACAGGCAAGTTTAGTTATTCCCAACTTGCAGAGAAATACAATCTTCCGGGAGAAGCGACTCCTCGTTATTTTATGAAATGGTACCAGCAGTGGGAAAGCAATCTAGATCTGGAAGTTCCACAGATTGTAGATTCGGAAGATCCCGGGATAAAAAATGAACAAGAGCTCAGGGATGAGCTTTTTGAGGCAAACCTCAAGATTACCGCCCTGGAGATACTGATCAAAAAAGCGGAGGAGCTCCATGGGGCTGGGTTGGTAAAAAAGTCTGGGGCCAAATCGTCCAAGAAATGAAGTCGTGTTACCAGAATATTTCGGTGACCAGACTTTGTGGACTATTTGGCAGAACTAGGCAGTCCTATTATAAATATATGGGCAGAGAGCAGGAATATTCCGTTCGCAGCGGACTTGTATTGGCCAGGGTACGAGAAATACGGAAGGACTCCCATCGCATGGGTGCCCTTAAGCTTCGCAGCATACTGACCAAAGAAATGGGCAGCGCGATGATTGGACTGGGAAGAGACGCTTTCTTTAGGCTGTTGCGTGAGAATGACCTTTTGGTCAAGTGCAAACGCAGGTATGCCATCACGACCCAATCAGACCACCGTTTCAAAAAGTGGCCCGATCTTGTGCAACGTAGGCAAGCCCTGCATCCCGAACAGATATGGGTGAGTGACATCACCTACATACGCATCCGGGACAAATGGATCTACCTGTGCCTGATCACAGACGCCTATTCCAGAAAGATCGTGGGCTACAAACTTACTCACAGACCAACAGCCCAGGCCTGTATATCAGCGCTCCGGATGGCCATAGCGCATAGGATGTACCCACAGAACATTCTGACCCACCATTCGGATCGAGGTATCCAATATTGCAGCACAAATTATATCAGTATATTGCAAGAAAACGGTATTGCCATAAGCATGACACAGTCCGGAAGTCCATACGACAATGCTGTGGCAGAAAGGTTAAATGGTATCCTAAAAAACGAATATCGGATGGCCGAGACTTTTCCAGACTACAAAACTGCGCTTAACCAGCTGGTCAAAGCAGTCAACATATACAATCATTTTAGGCCACATATGGCCTGCAACATGATGTCTCCACAGCAGGCACATCAGGAATGGAAGAACCAAAATGTTCCTGGACTCTTTCAGCGACGTAGTCCGGATGCAAAAAAGTTCCGCATCAAAATGAGGGAAACAGTGGCTAGGCAACGGACAACTGATAACAGTAAGAAAAAAGACAATGACAACCATATGCAGTAGAAAGAAATAGAATGTAAAATATATATAGTAATCTGTTCGGTATATGTAAACCTATTTCAGTATAAGACAATTTGACGATTTACTGCATTTCTTCGACCTTTCTTCGCCCTTTCTTCTAGCCTTGTTCTACCTTCACTCGAGGCGGCTTCGAGGTGGCTTCGACTCTCCCTGCACGTACGTCGAAGCGGACTCGAAGCCCACTGGGAGCCCACTCGAAGCGACCTAGAAGATGAGGCGAAGTTGGTTAGAAAAAAGTCTGAATACAGTGATCGATTATCTTTTAGCACTCGACCAGTACACTTGCCGTATAATTGGCAAGCATACTTGGTCAGTGCCCGGTAGATGGAGGGTAAATATATTTTGACTTGTGTCAGTAAATTTATTGCTTTCATAATTTATTTGTTAATGGTTTTTGGAAACTGCTTAAAAACATCGAAGATTTTTAAGCGTTTTAAAACCGCAACCTATAAGCATAGCATCCCCTGCCCGATAGAAATCAGATGTTTCAGGGTCTAATATGACTCAATGGTCACAAAGACTAGTTAATAGTTAATAAAAGATTCAGATCGCGTTTGAAAGAAGAAATCAAAAGGTTATAAATGGGCGTCACGCAATCCGCAGTTGTAAGGGCCAAAGCATATTTGGCAAGACCGGCCGAGCTACTCGGGGGCAGTGATAATGTTTTTTGATCGTTGTTTTTGAGAATTCATAACTCGCTTTTTTTAATTTAAACGAGTCTCTTAAAAAACTATAGCTAGGCCCTATGCTATCGCCGTGCAGGCTTCCGAGGGCCTTAGAACCGATAAACAATAGGGCCCATAACGCTATAGTGTGCATCAAAAATACACAAAATATCATTACGGGCATTGAAGACCTACTGTCTCGTTCTTAGCAAAACTCGGAATTTGCACGAGAGACTCTTGTACTCAACACCTATAATCAGACACTGATCTGATTATCAATAATCAAAAATAATAAAAATTAATTAATAAAAAGAAACTATTTGCGGATTATTAATTGATATTGAGTATTCTTTTGTAGTTATGAAAGCCTACAATGCTAAAATAACGTCTGAAAACATTAAGAATCATTTTGAAAAAAGTGGATTAACTATCGAAGTATTTGCAAATATACTAGAAGTGTCAAAAAGATGGCTTGAATACATTTTAGCTGGAGAAAAGAATTATGAATTTGCTCCAAATACAATTCAAAAAGCATGTGACTTTTTTATTACTGATTTTAGAAAGTTTACTACCGAACTACAAATTGTACCAAAAAATTTTCGCGAGTTCTTAAAAATGAAACATTCTAAAAATAGTGAATACAGCAAAATACTATTTGATGCTCCATCTGTTCCTTTCATTATAAATGAAATTTTGATAAAAGATCATGAATTCATTAGTAGTAAAGGATTAGAGTTGAAATCTGTAAAACAGATAATATGGAAATATTATCCTGAACTAAAACTCACTAATCTATCAAGTGACCTACAAAAATCTGCCTCTATTCATCAAAGTTTACATCCAACTAAAAAAAAGAAAACAAATATTTATCGGACAAAGGAACAAGTGCAAAAACATTCTTGATTCATTTCTCCAAAAAAAACGAAGATTTTTACCTTCCTCATTTACATAACACATGCTTTAGCTAGCAACTTTATATAAATAACTTTTTTAAAAAAACCTTTAATAAAAAAACTCCATGGTCAATTTCGCGGTATGACGGAAGTAATCTCCCGACGAACTTGACCATTTCTCCACGTGGGGAAATCATACAGGCACCATTCCCTTGCATTTTCCCGAGTATCCATATTAATTTGTCATCTCGGTGAATCACTCAGTCCTTCCTCCTCCCCCTTTCATGAACAACAAAAAATCCTAGACATGTTGCGAAGCCACACAGTCAACAGTGTACTGTATTTCCCTGGGTGTTCAAAACATTTCCCCTCCCCTCTAAGTCACATCGGCATAGGTATAAAAGCTTTTCTCCATCGTCGAAACCTCCAGGTCATAGCGCGAAATCATGCTTTTGTTACTTATTAAAGCTAAAATTGACTGTAAATCAAACTTGTATAAGGTATGTTATGTTATCGTCTTCCGGCATCCGACCGCGTAATTTGAATTCAATAACTACCATTACATACTGCTTCTTTGGTCCGGATACGTTTCTTTTTCGTTCTTAATTTGATCTCTCATAAATAGGAAAGGAATTTTCTTTGCATCAACTTCTGGCCCATAGGGTTAAAAGCTAGTTTACATTTTTTAATAAAAACAATTACTTTTCCCATAATTGGGGATTTTTCAAAGGATTTAGGGTTGAGAAAAACTATAAACCAAGTCACCATCAGACCGAAATGACTGGCAAAAATCGAACCGTAATATCCACCTCGTAAGTTTGTTTTGTTGCCTGTCACAATTATTTAGTTACAAGTTTCTCAAAAAGATCGTAGTTTCTTACACCGAATCTGACTAAAAACGCTTATATTTATCATAAAGGTATCTGCTTTTTCCAATTTCAAGTTAATAGTATTGAAAATAGCTAAACACCAAAATTTTTTCATTTTTCCAAAATTGCTTTTTGCCGCAATTGAACAGAAAAAATACTTTTCGGATTAAAGGAAAATTTTTTAACTTTATCAAGTTCTATTAGATTTATAACTATTTATTTAATAATTAGCTAAAAACTGTAAAACTTTTTCAGTATCGACAATTTATAAAGTTTTTTATGGACGTGACAATACACACTATTTATCATAAACTACTGCAAACAAAGGTTACTTCAAAATAAATAAATTTTATTAACTATGAAAATCATATTATCGCAATGGACAGCAAGTTAAATTCATCTGTAAGTATTATATATATAGATGGTGATGACATATACTCTATTTCAAGAACACAATTTCAAGAATTGGTTGACGGAGAATTAGATATTAAAAATAGATCCGTTTTACAAATCTATTCCTGCTCTACAATAAAAATTCAGAAAGGGAAATTAATATTTAATACGAGCTGGATACCAAATGATCCATTTCCTTCCGTATTATCGGTAAGTAAAAATGCATCCCTAATTGTTCATGACACGTTTTTAATCTATTCTGGATCAAAAGTGTATATAAATAATAGTGCCAAACTGGAACTTGGAAGTGGCTACATTAATAGTAATCTAAATCTTAGTTGCTTTGAAAGTATAAAAATTGGAAAAAATGTTGCAATTTCCGAAAACGTCACAATAAGGGATTCGGACAATCATACCATTTTACCAAGCAAAAATCCAAAAACTCAACCTATTGTTATAGGAGATAATGTTTGGATAGGTGTGAATGTTACCATCTTAAAAGGAGTAACGATCGGAAATGGAGCTGTGATTGCGGCTGGGGCTGTTGTTAATAAAGATATTCCGTCTAAATGCTTAGCGGCAGGAGTGCCAGCAAAGGTCATTAGAGAAAATATTGATTGGCAATAATCTGATTTGAATTATTTCAAAGAGTTCAACAAAACAAAATATATTAAATAATGACAGATATATTCTACAAGTACAATCTGAGTTGTCTAGCTTTAGCTTTTCTAAGCTAGTCATTAAAAGCATAAAATTGTATTAAAATATTCTTGTTTATTAAATATTCACATTATTAATAGATTATAAAATAGTCAATATTGCCTAATAAAAACGATTAAAACTAGGTTTATTCCTTATCTGAACCTCACCAGAGTGCTGTTCTTTAATGTTCGTATTATGATCATTATTCGAATGAAGACGGTATTTATATGTTGGCGAACTTATAAACCTAACTCCATCATAACCAACCAATTCCATCATAGGCAATAATAATGCCATATCATATGGCATTTTAAAGATGCTACCCATATCATCTCTTAAAAAAGCCAAATTTTTATCTTGATTTACTAATTCCCTGAACACCCTATATTTAAACGTACGCATGTGACTCATTTTCCAAGTAGCCTTTCGTAAATCATTAAACTCTTCTCTATCATATGGTAAACCTAATTTCATGATACTACCAAGATAAGACATGGACCCATAAGTCATCATTACAGAATTATCAGAATAAGTCTGATTAATAATATCTAATACATATTGATTTGCCAAAATATCATCTGCATCAACTAAACAGATAATATCATCGTCATCGAATTTTTCATTTATTAGAACATCGATTATATTTTGCAATGCAAATTTTCGTTCACTATTAATAATTTTTTTAATAAAACCTCGTTCAGGTATTTTTTCATAACTACCATCATTAGAACAATCATCAATTAATATAACATTATAATTTGTAAATTTTTGCTTCAAGATTGAAATAATATAATCATCAATATAATTTATTACATTTCTATATGGTGATATAATATGTATCATATGTTGTTTTATATTTAACTTATTCTGCTCTAATAAAAGAAATGAATTAGGAATAGCATGCTCTAAAAAAACTAAAAAATCGATATTTGGATTATCATCTAATAAGTCAAGAAGAGAAATTGCAAATTCATAAATTGGTTTTAGTAAAATAAACGAGGAGACTGATTTAATACTGGAAATCGCGATCAAATCATTGTTAATAGTAATAAAGTCATCATAAATGGCATTCACATACAATGAATAAATACCTTCCAATGCTATCTCGTTTATTACTTTATTTAATGAATCAATATTAAATTCACTACGAAAATTATCTCCATAAATACAATAAATTGCATCCTCCTCAGTTGAAATACCCCATTCAATAACTGATCTGAATTTACGAAATATATTATGATCTTCTACAATTTCAATGGGATTTATATCTAAAGTTGAAGATTCTAAAATGCTGTCATCACATTTACTATTTAATAAAAATGCACTTATCATACCATTATTTTTTCATAATATTAGTTAAACCTTAATGATTTCGTGAGATTTAACCAAATCCTTTTCATTATAGACTGGTCCTCAGTGACAATGTCCGCATCTGCAAGAAGACCCGGTTTCAGTTTAATAAGGGAGTCTTTAATATTTCTGTTCAAAGAAACTTTGGAAAAGAAAACACTGTCTCTGATCGGTATATCGGAGATGTAGTCAATCTTTCCTCGTAAATAACCATACTCCTGATAGGGGTAGCTTTGTACTTTGATCAAAACCTTCTGCCCCACTTTAACTTTGGATGATTTGCTCTGTGGAATCAGTATCTCGCCATAATAGTCATCTTTGTTGGCATTGACGTAAAACAGCTCTTCACCCATTTTGATCAGTTGATTTTCCTGTAAAAAATCACCATAGATCAAAGTGCCCTTTGAAGGACTGCTGATCACATGCTGTTTTTTCCAATTTTCAGCATCGCTGATGAACGTGTTCAGCGATTGATAGAATTTCTTTTCTTCTTCAAACATCTGATTGTTGATCTCGGACATCTCCTTGTCTTTAGAAAGCCGGCTGCTCTGGTTACCGATGATCGTATTTTCCGTCTGCGGGATAGACTGCCTCTTGGCGAGCAGAAGGGCTTCTTTCTGCTGCAGTTCGAGCTGGCTGATCACTTTCTTTTCGGCCAGGATCTGGTATTTGGCATATTCTTCTTCTGCGAGTGCCAGTTCTCTTTTCTGTAGATCAAAGCTCTGCTGGATTCTCTGGTTCTGTTCATTGATATACTTAACTTCATTCTGAATAAAGTTCTTTCTTTTCTGATAGATGCCTTCTTTGTTGATTGCAACATAATTCAGATAGGCCAAATAAAAGTTCTGGTAGCTGTTCTGAACTTCCCCTAGTTCCAGTTCTGTCGGTGTTACGATATCTTTGAGATCTGCCAGTTCGATGGTGCTACTCCGCACCTGCTTCATCTTATCCAGCAAATGGAGTACCTGATGGTGGTCTGCTACACTTTCCACATAGGCAATATCTGTATTTTTGTCTACAGCCGTACCGTCTTTCACCAGGATCTTTACCAGATTTCCGGTTACTTTACTGGTCAGCACCTTAGGAGCACTGCTGGTATTGAATTTCATGGATACCGGTACGACTTCGGGATAACGGATGAAAAACGTTAGTCCAAACAGCATAAAGATTGTCAGTAAAACAAAAGTGATCCCTCTTTTGAGCAGCCAGGACGGTGGTTTGGAAATAATCTCCTGCAGGTCTTCGGAATGGATATCTTCATCCATGAATGTGTTCTTTGCCATAATAGTTAATTTCCCAGTTCCAGTTGATTTTTAACGAGTTCATAGTAACTTCCGCGCAGTGCGGTCAGTTCTTGATGCGTTCCCTGTTCTACCACCTCTCCTTTTTCCAGTACGACAATATTGTCTGCATTTTTGACCGTACTTAAACGGTGCGCAACCACAATGACGGTACGTTTGTTGAAAAACTGATCCAGCTTCTCCACGATTTCCTTTTCATTATTGGCATCCAGGGAGTTCGTCGCCTCATCCAAAAAGATATAGGCCGGATTTTTATATACTGCCCGGGCGATCATCAGGCGTTGGCGCTGCCCCTGGCTGATACCTTTGCCGGCTGTACCGATCTTTGTTGCTAGACCAAAGGGTTCATCGGCAATAAATTGTTCCATATTGGCCACGTTGATGGCATTATTTAACAGTTCTTTGTCAGCAACTTCATCATTGACTGCAATATTGCGTTCAATGGTAGCAGCATATACATAATTTTCTTGAAGTACCGATCCGCAGCTATCTCGCCAGAGTCCAAAGTCAATCTGATCCAACTTTTTTCCTCCTATTAATATTTCGCCTTCTTCGGGTTTATAATACCGAAGAAGAAGCTTGATAATGGTTGTTTTCCCGCTCCCACTTGTTCCTACAATAGCTGTTGTTTTTCCTTCTGGAAAGGTTAGGTTTAGTTTGGTAAAGATGGGATCATTTCCGGCTCCAAAATAACGGAAGGTCAGGTTTTTGATCTCAATAGTTTTGTTATCGGGTAATTGTGTGAGGTAATCTTTCTGGATATTCTCTTCCTCTTCCGTTTCATAGATCTCGTTCAGTCGTTCCAGACTGATTTTGGCATCTTGATAGGACTGCATAAAGCCCAACAAGGATTCAACGGGATTGCTGACCATACCCACAATATACTGAATGGCCATCATCCCGCCCAAAGTGATATCTCCGTCGATCACTGATTTGGCACTGATGTAGGTGATCAAAATTGCTTTTGCCTGATTGATCGCCATCGAACCTATGGACTGGTATTGAGATAAGGCGAGACTTTCGACCTTAAATTTGAAAAGCTTGGCCTGCAGGGCTTCCCAACCCCATCTTTTTTGCTTCTGCGCATTATTGAGTTTGATATCCTTGATACTCTGAATCATTTCGACCATATAGGTCTGGTTTTCGGAAGCGATCTTAAATCTTTTCTCGTCAAGCTGCCGGCGGTATTTCATGAAAATCAGTATCCACAACGTATACAGTACTGTCGCCGCAAAGAAAACCAAAAAGATAATTTTGTTATAGATAAGGAGCAATGAGCCAAAGATCACCATATTTACAAGTGAAAATAGTGTATTCAGTGTACTTCCGGTAAGAAAGGACTCAATCCTTTGTTGGTCCGACATACGTTGCATGATATCTCCATGGGTCTTCAGATCAAAAAAACTCATTGGTAATTTCATGATCTTAATCAATAAGTCTGTCAATATGGAGATATTGACCCTTGTGCTAATATGGAGCATGATCCAGGAGCGGATGAAGGATACTGCTGTACTTCCGACAAAAAGCATAAGTTGCGCAATCAGAATCAGATTGATAAAACTGATATTTTTGGTATTGATACCAATATCGACAACTGACTGTGTAAGAAATGGTGTGATCAAAGACAAAATGGTTCCGAGCACCATACCTAAGATCAGTTGAACAAAAAGTTTTTTATATTTGAAGAAATAGGTGAAGATCTTGCTCCACTCTAATTTTAATTTGGGCTCTTCTTCATCGATCTGATAAAAATCTGGCCCAGGACTCAATAATAGCGATAAACCAGCATGCAACTCTTTAGTCGAAAACCAGTTTTTGCTAAATTCCTTCTCGTCATAATTAAGTAGCCCGGATGCCGGGTCTGATATATAGTATTTACCACGACGAATTTTATAGAGTACAACAAAATGGTTCTGGTTCCAGTGCAGTACACAGGGTAATTCAACCTCTTTTAACTGTTCGATCGATAGACGTACTCCATAGGTACGAAATCCCAATTTTTCCGCAGCTTGACTGATTCCTAACAAGTTGACACCAACTTTACTTGTCTGGCATAATTTACGTATTTTATGGATAGATAACATCTTACCAAAATATTTAAATATGATACGAAGACAAGTGGCTCCACAGTCCATCTCGTCCATCTGCTTATAATGTGGAAATCGTTTTAACAAAATTGCATTTATGATTTAGTTGTAATCACTTTACATTAAACTTTAACAATTACAGTAAAATTAATTGATATATAATTGTTTTGATAATTTATATGCTATATAAATAAAAAAAAAGACAATTTGTTTATCTATAGAAGAATCATTAAAAATATCATTAGCACAGGCTGATCTAGATATTTAAAAGAATCAATTATCTGCATTCTTTCGATTAAACTTTTCTCATATTTTGATAAACATATACTGAGGATTTCAGAAAGTAAGGAATCGGTGCTATCGTTTATATTCAAGTCTTTTTTCAAATTTTCATGTTGATAGATTACAACACTATAGTCGAAAAGTAATCTAAATAAATCTGATGTACTACGCTTATTCAGCAATATTGTAAAAAGCCGCTCTATTGATTTTTCAATTACTGTATTATTTAATTGTTCCTTCTTAAAAGTTACCAGAAAGAGAAGAGTATAGAAGTAATCATCTAAATCCTTACGCAATAGTACATTTTCATTCTGTATTATCTGATAAATATCATCTGTAAGAAATATGAGTAACTCATCAATATACAAATTTGAGAGGATTTCCAGATCAGTATCTTCTAAACAATTTCTTTTCATATAATAATATAAAAGAATACTGATGATCCCGTTTTCTTTACTTATATTCTTACTAGCACCAAAAGAAACTTTATTATATATATGGCTTTCGAGATCAGAAAAAATTGATTTTGGAGGATCAGACACAATTTTTAATTTATATAAATATTCATATAAAATTGAAAATCCAATTAAGCCTGAAGTTGTAACCTCTTTTGATCGCACAGCTTCTTCATAGAGGTTTTCTATATCAGATATACAGTTAACAGAAAGATTTTCATCACTTTTCCGTAAAAAATCGCAAATCGTGAGAAACATTTTTAATTTAAAATTATTTAAAAACTCCATTTGTTCCATCATTAATTAAGATTAAAAGCGGCGTCATATCCAATATAATTTAAAAGTTCTTGTTTACTCATACTTGATATTTTTAAATACTCTTTTCTGTAAGAAATTTCTAAGTCCCTATTTATATAATTTGAGTTTAACCTTTCATGTGGCAAATGATATAAACAGCCTTTTACACGTCCTATTTTTAGATCTAAAATTTGTAATCTTTTAACTCGTTCTTTATCATCCGGTCCCCACGTAGATATTCTGAGATTATCTGACCCTGCTTTAATATATTCTAATCTCTTAAGGAATATTGCCCCACCAACTGATCTCTCACCTGCCAATTTAAAAAAATGTTCATTGTAAAAAAATAACGCAGGGTCCAATACTTTTGAAAAAATGCGCTTATGTAATGGGTCTATATCTAGAAATCTACCATCAAATGGAAATGAACAGTCGTAATCTTCTTCTGTAATCATATTTATAGCCTCAACAATCTGATGTACTGGAAAAATAACATCAGCATCATAAAGTGCAATTATCTCTCGTAAAGATTTCTTTATAAGTTTATTATTAATTTTAGCCCTATTAAATATTCCGGAATTATTTTCAAACTCATAACATATATTATGCTTTTCTATTAATTCTTTAGGTATTTTCTGAATAGAATCATTTTCTATAATAATAATTTCAGTATTAAAGAATTTTGATAGGTAGGTGACGGTTGCAATCAAATTATCAAGTCTACTTTGTGAATCAATTCTAATTGGAATTAAGAAGGAAGTATTTGTAAGATCAATCCTGTTCCTTTCTAATAAATCAATTCTCACCTTATCGATATAATCAACTATAATCTTACTACAAAATGACAGATTAGACTTGTCGATAAACAAATTATAAAATGGTTCATATTTTAAAAATTTGGATTTTTTAAATATGTATTCATCATTTTGACTTCCTGTATAATGTAATATTCTTGTTTGATTATATCTTGACTCATTATCATTGGCCCAGCAAAAATCCATTTCTTTAGATATGGACACCTTATAATCTAATTTTAATAAATTCCAAAAGACAGACCACATATCTGCACACCAAGACTGAATTCCAGAGTATTCAGATGGCATACAACCTCTCTTATATGCTTCTAAATTATTATAATTATTAAGTTCCGAAAAAATTATCTGCGAGTCTTTCTCAATACTGAGCCAAAAATCAGCTTTGATATTTTTTAAAATATATTGTGCACCTCCACAATTTTTATCATTATTGATTATATTTTGACTATCTATATCAAGAATGGAGCTTATATAGGAAAAAAATTCAACGCTAGTTTTATTTATAAAATATTTAGAATCAAGATAATTAGAAGTATTACTAACATATATCTTGTCATCAGTAGCAAGTACTTTAGGAATTACTTTTCTTAAAATCACATCTGAATCACAATAGAATATTGCTGCATTTTCAAGATATGTATGCTCTTTAAAGTGTTGAAACAAGATCTGAGGACGAATATTAGATGTATAAGTAATACGAGGATCGACGCTGTAATGGTAAAAATAAAAATTTGCAAAATTTTTGTATAGTTCACAAAATTCTGAGGTCGATTTTTTCAGTTTACTGCCGTTTTTTACACCAATTAATACCTGTATATATTTCTTTCCAATACCTAATTCATTAAAGTTGTAAAGTTGGATTTTTAACTGCCAAATAAAATATTTTTCATCTGGTTGTGCTGTAAGATATATTAATGATCTTCCCATATCCCTTCATAAGGATTATAATTACAATATAGAGGTTTACTATGGGTTTCTCCATTCACTGTATTTCCCCTGCAATCTGAACATATATATCTATATTCGCAATCTTTACAGATCGAAATATTATCTTTTGTGATATCCCACTTTTGTTTAAATATTTCATTTTCTGCAATGTTTAATAACGATGTAGATTTAATATTACCAAAACTGTTTAACATCGCAGGACAATTTTTTATCTCACCAAATTGATCAATAGAAAGCTTTCTATTTAAACAAGAATTATGATTTTGACTTTCAATAAAAAGCTGTAAACTTTTCTCTAAAAGGATGGAACTCTCGGAAATAAAACCACAGTCCCTCTCACTAGTTAGATTTTGCTTCATAAATATAATTCTGTCGTTAACACTTCTATCTTCCAATGAATTATATACATATATAACTCTAATGATAGGATAGGCTTTTATTAAATTTAATAGTCCTGTTTCACTTATATTATTGCTGCTTGGAATCATTAATTGAATTCCTAAAATACTTATATTATCACTTAAATAAGGAATAGAGGCAATACTTTCTAACATGGATAATTCTGTAAATTTGTCACTGTAAAATCTGATTAAAAGAAATTTACAAAGCATCTTATCTAACTGATTAAAAATAGATTCAAAATCATGAAAAATTTCATTTACATCAATTATAGAATTTTCAATTTGTGAATAAGAGTCCCAATTGTAATCAATAAGAGGAAAACTATCAATATTTTCCAACATTATTCCAAGATTTGAATTGATTAAAAAAGTTACAAATTCCGTAAATTCCTCTTTTGATTCACTATCTATATAAATATCATATATATATGTAAGAGGATATTTTCTAAATAGTTCAAAGAAGATATAATAACTACTCGAAAGGAAATATGCCTCTCCTGAAGAAGTATTATACACAAGAGTTCTTTTTGCTCCTTTTGTTATTAAACAATCAGCGTATATATAAAGAAATTTTTTGCTTTGATCTCTATCATTCCCTGTCATATCAATACTTTAAATTTTTAGAAATACTTTTCTCACTCCACATGTAAGGTATATTCGTTTGAATTACTTTATTATAACGAAAAAACTCACTCTCAGGAATTTCATTCATCTTGTTTGTTAGAATATGATGCATGAATAATGGGATCTCACATTTACTCTTTTCAATTATCTTTATTTTTTCAGTTTTAATCATTTTTTATATACTTAATGTTTCTGCGATCAATTTGTCTAAATTATAATTACAAGGTTGAGAAGTCATAGCATATTGTCCTACTGGATTTACTTCTAAAAAAATCAGGTCATTACTTTTATTAACAATAAAATCAACAGAACCTGAGTTTAAATTAAGATCTTTGAAAAGTGCTATAAGTTTAGATTCAATATCTGATGACAATAAATAGGGAACATATCTATTCTTAAACTTATTAGATTTCCTAAAATCTACTGCAGTTTCTTCATTCTGTTGTGAAAAAATTGCCATTGAATAAAATTTACCATTCAAATAGAAAGCTCTAATTTCGTATAGTTTTTGGATACATTTTTGCAAAAGAGAAGGAAAGAAATTATCAGGAACATCTTCTTTGACTACCTTTTCCGTATAAGTGTAATAACCATTTTCTTTTGTAAACAGATAAACTCCTTCAGCAAAAGCTTTACTAATATATTCTTCTCCGGAATGCTTAATAACCTCCTCTAACTCTTCACTAGATGAAATGATAAAACTTTCAGGAACGAGTAATCCATGCGCTTTTGCTAACTTCAATGTTATTAATTTATTAAGTCCACTAACTTTTGGATTACCAATTTTATTAGGGATGCAAGTATACAGAGTATCAATTATATATTCATGCATTATGGCAAGTTCACTCTTTAATATACTGGATATATACTTCGAATTGCCAGGTATTATAGTCTCTTCGATTTGAGTAGAAAAATTCGATATGTTATTATTAACCAATCCTGTCCTCCTAAACCAAACGCTCGTAATATCTTTTAAACTTATTTTATTATTCAGGTCATAGCTCAACTCAATTTCACCAATGTTAAGATCAATATTTGACACTTTTGTTTTCAAGTCCTCAGTATTTAGCCTAAAAAAATCATTTTTCATTTGAAGCAGCCAGTATAATACATTTGTAGTGCTACTATCATAAAGCGAGCTGAGAATTAAAATCATATAACTATTTTCATTTTAAATAAATACTCCCCATTACCAGCATGGGGAGTATATAAAACACTATTTTTTCTACAATTCGTCTATTGAGCGGCTAGCATCACTATCCGAATCAAAAGAGTCAGAATCACCTCCTCCAGATTTTGTTGATGTCGTAAAACTGTTTGAGAAACTGGTAGTCGCTACGCTCACTCCACCTAATACGTCTCTCATTTCTCTTTCATCAAGTTTTTCAAACTGAAACGATTCTAATTTGATTTTTTTCATTTTTATTAAAATTTATATTACTCCTACTCTATTTTAAGCCTTTTCGGAATCCTGCATTTCTTAAGATTTTATTTAATTGGTCTTTTAGACCACCAATTTTTATCTGGTCAAGCTTTAACTGATGATCCAATAGTAGAAATTTATACTCGGAGTCCTCTGTAATCAGAATCAAGTCTCCATTTGATAAATCAAATATTTTATTGTTTATGATAGCTACTGATGATGTTGGTCGCTTAAATGCGACAAAATCAATAGAATACTCTTCTCTCTTTAGCACCCCTTGCCCTATATAATCTGGATGATTACGTGATGTCACATTTGAATAAATGCAATTATTTATCGCTAATTTCATAAAATCCTCATTATATCGCATTTGCACTAACAGAGAGAAAAAACTGGTATAATCTGACTCGCCCTTTTCTTGGATTCCAAATGAAAAAATTAAATATGATTTATTATCAACAGATAGGGTATCAATATAAGCTTTCGTTCCATGTGGGTAATAATCTTCTTTAAAAAAATTATAACTATTCATTGGGAGTATTTTCTCCCTCTCCATCATTTGAATATTATCTTCTTCAGTATACTTGTTGGCTTTAATTTGTGCTGTTAATTCCATTGCTGATAATGTGATAAAAATTAATATTATTAAACGAAAAATATTACCCATAAATGTCAAAATTAATACTTAATGATACTTAACCAAAACTACTTAATTATGCTTACAAAAGATTATAAAATAATATGTAACAAAATAAATACACTAAAATGAAAAACATATAATATAAAACTTAAAAATATGATTTATTCCGTGTTGAAATTAAATTGAAGTAAATATTAATGATTACACCTAAGGCAAAATTAATTTTGCCAAAACATAAATTTAATAAAATACAACAATATAAATTCCGTTAAATATGTATTTAATGATTATTGAAAGTTTATTTAACAATAATAATACTTTTATTGCAAAAAATGAAAGAATAGTTATAGATTTAGTGTGATTTTCCTCGAATAATCTAATTACCAGATAATTAATTTTCAGCAAATAATAAATCTCTTAAATAAAATTAAGAAGCTAAATAATCTCATAATTCACCTTCCATAAGTCTGATTGTTGGGTTGCAACAATATTAAAAACGATAACATTTTGAAAAAATACCAAATTATCCAATTTGATTTGCTATTTTTTCCTTTGTAAAAGGATTATTAGTCTATTTCCAACCAGGTTCCGGTTTAGCATCTGGTTTAGGTAATACTGGAAGTAGAACAGGAGTTTTTTTGCACACGATTGAAATACTGTTATCCTAACAAAGATGTAGAATAATGCAGCAGATATGGGTTGAGCGTAGTTTCATTGTATCAGAATTCAATAACTAACAAGCGCCTTTATTTGTGTATATCTGAAAATATAATCAATCCCTAAGTTAACAATCGTCAATCAAACAACACAATTCAAGCTCTCCTACAAACCAATTTAAACTTTCAGGAAACAGTCTATAGCTTACACTTTAAACTGCATTCCTTTTTACAAAATATCAGAATTACATCACAAAAGGACTAAATCAGTTTCTTTAATAAATAGCATACTTGTAAAATGAACAATCAAATATTATGAACAAGCTTTGTTCATAATATTTGATTGTTCACGAAACCTGAACACGGTAAAAAAGTGAACAAGTAGAGCAGTTAATACAAGCACTAAAATCCATACATCAATCGAATAGCTAAATTAAAATACTCGTGAGTTTAATTGACGGAAAAAATGGAATTAAATAGGGTTTTAATTTATAGAAATCACACAAAATACTTTGGCATAAAATAGGACATATGCCAAATAAAGTGCATAAAAAAAAGCGACTCTTTTGAAGTCGCTTTTTTGTAGCCCGTCGGTAAATAGAAGCCCTATTTCTAGAATGAAAATATAGCGTCCAAACACCTAGACTAACGTGCCTTTTTTTGTTTCAGTGTGCGCATCTAAAAAGGTTATTCTCAAGATTAAAGCTTATTATTCAATTATTCTGGCATGACCGATTGCCTTTCTCGCCAATTCTGGATTAAACTTATAAGGAGTATTAACCATATCCCCATCAATTAATTTAGCTCCTGAAAACCATAATGGTCTGATGAAATCTTCTTATGTAATAGGGGTATTCATATAGTCAAAAACGAGAGCCTTTACTTTAGCAAGATCAGTTATAGAAAGTAAATTATGGATAAGATTGGTGAATATTGCAACATATAGAGGTTTGGTCTTTTTTAATTTGGGTTGACCTCCAGCATGACTTCCGCATTAATCTTTCTCCGATTCCTTTCCCTAATCTTTCTCCGGTTTCGTTTCCTTATCTTTCTACTAGTTCTTCTACTTATCTTTCTACTAGTTCTTTCCCTATTCCTTTCCCTAATCTTCTCCGGTTTCTTTTCTTAATCTTCCTACTAGCTCTTCTACTTATCTTTCTACTAGTTCTTCTACTTATCTTTCTACTATCATCAACTCACGAATTCCCACATAGAATATTTGAAAGATCCTTTATTAACAATTTTATTATGGTTTTTAAGTTCCGTTATTAAATTGTTGACTTTCCTTTTCCGCTGCTCATCCGTCATCCATTCTGGCAATTTATTCCATAACAACTCATCAATATCTTTTCGGGACATAGTATTATGCTGTGATAACGCTTTTAAAATAAGGTCAAGATAATACTGATTATCAAAGTGTAAGTGTCCCAAAAAATCAAACAGCTTAAAACTGGACATAAATGTTTAGATTTAAGTAATAAGATGAAAAAGACACGTTTTACAGAAACCCAGATTGTAAGAGCTCTCAAAGAAGGAGAAGAAGGTAGAAAGACGGATGATATCTGCCGGGAGCTTGAGATTAGCAAAGCCACCTTTTATAACTGGAAAAGTCGTTACGGTGGCATGGAAGCATCTGATGTCAAGCGCCTGAAGGAACTTGAAGAAGAAAATGCACGCCTGAAAAAGATGTTTGCCGAGCTGAGTATGAACCATGATATCCTAAAAGAAGTCATCACAAAAAAAGGTTGGGGCTCCGGCAACAAAAACAGTTAACTCAGGAAATTGTCCTAGATCACGGTTTGAGTGTCGCCGGAGCCTGTAAATTGACAGGTATGTGCCGTTCACAATATTACTATGTTAGCAAGAAAGACGACAGTGCCGTGATGGCAGCATTAGATGATCTGTCCTCCAAACATCCTGTATATGGATTTCGAAAACTATATGCCTACTTGCGCAGAGAAGGTAAGCCCTGGAATCATAAGAAAGTATACAGGGTATATAAGCTGCTCAATATGAATAAGAAGAGACGTGTCAAACGTCGGCTTCCTGTTCGGCAGAAACAACCTTTGGAACAACAGGTCAGCATAAATCAAAAATGGAGCATGGACTTTATGAGCGATAGCTTGGCAAGCGGAAACAGATTTAGAACCTTTAATGTAATGGATGACTGTTCCCGTGAAATATTGTGTATCGAAGTAGCTACCTCTATTTCTTCTGTACGGGTCACCCGGGCACTGGAACAAATCATAGACTGGCGAGGTAAGCCGTTCTGTCTGCGTGTAGATAATGGCCCCGAATTCACCAGTCATCATTTTGATCTCTGGTGTAAAAGTCAAGGCATCGCGATTCAATTTATTCAGCCCGGAAAACCTATGCAAAACGGTTATATCGAACGTTTTAATCGAAGTTATCGAAAAGAAATTTTGGATGCTTATTTATTTTTCAACCTGGCAGAAGTCCGAGAACATACCCAAATATGGATGGATGAATATAATAACAACAGGCCTCACGAAGGACTTGGCAATCTTACACCAGCGGAATTATCAGAAAATATTAGACAAAAACAACAAATAAATAAATTAGTAACGTAAATTAGAAAAGTCCAATTCCAGCTGTAGGAAAAATGGGGTACTTACAAAAGGCCTTATTTTTTGTATAGCCTGCTTTGTCTCCCGCTTTCTGAGCGACATGCAATGAAATAAAATAATTAGGTTTTCGGCCTTCAATTAGCTTCTTGCGCTTTAATTCCTTCTCATATTGATTACTTAAGGGCTTTCTCTTCTGCACTTTATCCAACGCCATAATATCTTCTAGGGAGAGAGCTTTATTCTGTGCTAATAAGCGAGCATAGTCCAAATTCAATACTTTACCGGAGATAGTAACCTTAACTTTATTATCTGATAGATCATAGTCTGACATCGGAAAAAATCGGGCTTGCTGATAATTAAAGATCTTCTTAATCCCTCCTCCCGCAGTTTCAACCATTTTCAAGTTGAACGTGAGCTTTTGCTTTGACAATGGTTTTTACAAAGCAAATGATATACAAGATTGGTGAATGTTACAACATATAGAGGTTTGAACTTTTAGAATTCGGGTTGACCTCCAGCATGACTTTCGCATTAATCTTTCTCCGGTTTCGTTTCCCTAATCCTTTCCCTAATCTTCTCCAGTTTCTTTCCCTAATCCTTTCCCTAATCTTTCTCCGATTTCTTTCTACTAGCTCTTCTACTTATCTTTCTACTAGCCCTTCTACTTATCTTTCTACTAGTTCTTCTACTTATCTTTCTACTAGTTCTTCTACTTATCTTTCTACTATCATCAACTGTGACCTTTTTGATATAATATTCCCGTTCGCTGAGTTCATCGATATGCATAATCGAACGGATATTTGTCCAGCTAAGATTCGCTACGCGCTGAGTAGAGAATTGGTCAAATTCAGGGAACTGACCATTATTAACTGGGTTATGATATTCCGAGCATTGACTTATTTATTAATCCGCAGTTTCGGTTCTACGGGTTCTGAAGATTTTTTGTAATATTTTTTGATAAGCTTTTATTTCAGTAAATTCACATGTAAATATCAACGGATTATGAGAAAATTAATTTTAATGCTATTCTTGGTTCCATCATTACTATTCGCTCAGAGCGAGGGTGTAAAGTTTGAGCATGGTCTCAATTGGAATCAAATTAAAGAAAAGGCAGCCAAGGAAAACAAATTTATTTTTGTCGATTGTTTCACCACTTGGTGTGGCCCCTGCAAGTACATGACAAGTACAATCTTCCCACAGGCGAAGGTAGGTGATTTCTTCAATGCCAAATTTATCAATGCCAAAATCCAAATGGATAAGACCGAAGGGGATAATGAAGAAGTAAAATCCTGGTACACGGAAGCAGATCGTTTTGCCAAAGATTATAAAGTAGTAGCCTATCCTACTTTCTTGATCTTTGATTCAAAAGGCAAGCTTGTACACCGCATTGTAGGGGGCGGTGATGCGGATGGATTTATTGCTAAAGCTCAAAAGGCATTGGATCCGAACACCCAGTATGAAACCCTATTGGCAAAATTCAATGCTGATCCACAAAATACAACGATTGCAAAAGCTATGGCCCAAGTGGCAAAAGAAGCTTATGATAAAGAGACACAGGCAAAGGCTGAGAGCATTGTATTATCTTCGCTATCAACAGATCAGCTCTTTACAAAAGACAATGTAGAGTTATTGATTTCTTCGGCGAGCATTAAGGATTCGAAAGCATTTAACTTAATAAAAGATAACCCAACCAGATTTGATGCCATCAGTGAGAAGGTTAAAGCAAATGATTTCTTAGCTAAACTATTGATCAGTGAAGCTGTCAATACCAAAATACAGGCTAAGGAAGCTGTAGATTTTGCTGCTATAGAAAAAGAACTGGCTCAGAAATACCCTACGGTCAATACCGAAAAAACGAGTTTGGAAATGCAAACGCGTTATTTCTCTTATACTAAAAACTATCCTGGATTGAGAGACAGTTTTAATAAGTATATTGCCAAATACGGTTCGATGGTCACAGCAATGGAATTAAACCAGATGGCTTGGTCTATCTTTGAAAACTGTGATGACCCAGCTTGTTTAAAAGCGGCTTCAGAATGGAGCAAATTATCACTGGAGAAGGAAAAAGATACACCGATGTATCTAGATACCTTTGCCAACCTTCTTTATCGTCTAGGTGACAAAGATCAAGCAATCAAAACACAAGAGAAAGCGATCTCACTTTTGACTGCAAACGATAAAAAAGAGGATTATATAGCAACGCTTCAAAAAATGAAAAATGGCGAAAAAACTTGGGAATAAGCAATATCCCAAAACAAAAAATCCAGATCGACGAAGTTGATCTGGACTTTTTTTATTTCAACAGAAATATTTAGCCACAATTATTTTATTTATCAAATAATTGTAGGTTTATTATATTCGTGTTTCACTCTGAATAATCCAGTTGGAACCCAAAATCGGAGTAAGGATCATCAAAAAAAGATCTGCAATCTAAATTTTATTTATCAATATTTGAGATGAAGTATGCTTCCGAATAACCATTTATATGAATAAATTTTAGAAAATAAACTTTTAATACAAAGGTCCATAGTCAATTTCGCAGTATGGCATAAGGAATCTCCGGACGAACTTGACAATTTCGCCATGTAGCGAAATCATACAGCCACCATTCCGATGCATTTTCCCGAGGATCCATGTTAATTCGTCATCTCGGTGAATCACTTAGTCCTTCCCCCTCCCCCTTTTATGAACCTCAAAAACTCTTAAACATATTGCGAAGCCACACAGTCACCAGTGTTTCTCATTTCCCCAGATGATCAAAACATTTCCCCTCCCATTGAAATCACATCGACGTACGTATAAACGCTTTTCTCCATCGTAGAAACAGCTACGCCATAGTGCGAAGACATGCTCCGTTGCACACTAACCATAAAACTGATGACTTCCCAGCTTCCCTGGAGTGCGCCAATTCTGATGAACAACTTCTTTTTTATATCCCTAAACTATAATGCACAACGGGTTAAGTATATAAATCTAATTGTTATCATCTACTATAATTTATCATAACTTATGATACACTTTCCCAACTATATCTTTAGATGAAATTGGCCCATAAGCCCTCGAATCGATACTGTTTTCCCGATTATCACCCATAAAAAAATAATAATCTTGATTAAAAGACTCACTATTACCAGAATTGCTATCACCTAGATATAAATTTCTATAATAGCTCTCTTTGTTGTATTCCATGCCCTTTTTTGGAACCACAAAAGGACCAAAATCTAAAGAGCTCCAATTATTGAAGTAATAATCGTTAAATCCTTTCTTTTCAGTGGATTTTTTAATTGTTATTTTCTTTTCAGATTGCCAATGAAGGAGAATACCATTAACAAAAAGCTTGCCGTTCCTGATTAAAACCGTATCACCAGGAAGGGCTACGCATCTTTTGATATGCTTCTGTTTACCCTTTCTAAAAACAATAATATCGCCCCTGTCAATTGATTTATAATACCTATTTGCAAAAACAATATCTTTCGGGTGATACATATTCTGCATTGAATTATGCTTGACCATCAAAGGATTTAGAATGTATAAAAGTAAAACCATTATACAAATTACTGCTATAGAGACTTTAACGATTTTCATTCAAAAAATTTATTAGAAGGTCGTAAGCTTTTGGATTGTCAAAAAAATGACCGTATAAAATCAGTTCATTGTTCTTGTTGAGCAACATTGTCTCGTACTTAGATTCTTCTATTGGAATTCCATTGACAATCTGAAATCCCCAAAATTCTTTATCCCAATAAATAGGGCATTCTATATTCACACTTTTGAGCGCCTGATTCAAAAAATAATCAGTTGGTGCAGTAAAAATAAACTTATAATCCACTGATAAATCTTTATTTTTATCCATAAACTCTTTTATTTCACGGAGTCTATTAATACATTTATCACAATCCGCAGAAAAATAATGAATAATGTAATAGTTTTCATTGACATCTCGTTCGTTTTTTACAGGTGTCATCTTTTCGTGAAATTTGATCTGCTTTTTAAAATCTGATTGCATGACTTTCATAACTTGATCAGTGGCAGATTTCTTTGAACAAGAAACATGTAGAAATAAGATTAAAAACAAAAATATCCCTTTCATCTATTTAGAATAAACTTATACAGTAAACCATTAACATCCGCGAGGAAAATTTCAACTTGCTTTTCTTTTTCCCAAGCTACTACAGATGCAAAATTCCTATTCAATAATATTTTCCATTTAGGACTACCTTGCCAATCGAATATATGAAGCTCTTTTCCAATCGATTTTTTTGTTCCCGAATAAATACAGTATATATAATTTTTTGTTGAGTAGCTGTTCACATAGTAATATGTAGTATTTTTATTGCTCTCCAAAGTATATCCTGCTCTAGTCTTCTGCACATCAAAATCAGGCTCTCTATATTTCTCACCAACTAAAATTTTATAGAGAGAAGTATCCCTATAAATATCGATTCTTTCAGAATTTTTATAGGGGAGAAAAGCTATTTTTTTATCTTTGTTATATTCCAAATTACTTGCATTAAACAGTGCCTTAACACTTAGTTTACCTACTCCATTTTTATTTTTTATTTGGAATGGTAAATAGCCTATTTTAGATGTAATTTCACTCTTATTGTTCACCGTAAACAGTCGTGAATCGTCTATAAAATAACTCGTACCGATTAAAGTACTATCATTAAATAATCCAAATTCTCTAGTACCTTTGGTGGCTGGTGAGAGAAGGATTTCCTCAAAAGGTAAAAATCTGCTTTTCGAAATTGCACTATTGAGATCAAACTTGATAGCTTTTTGTAAGATTGCATCAAAACCGAATAAAGTATTATCATCAACTAATGTTAGCGAAGTCAGTGAAAGCAATTGGTTTTTGTCACCCCCTCTCTCTATTAAAGAAGCTATTTTCTCATTTGTATTTAGATTGTATGCTGAAATTAAAAGTGAATCACTAAGGTTAGATGCAATTAAAATACTGTCATAGAGCAGCAGTTCCAAAGGATCAGACAATTTAATTCCATGTTGCTCTAATTTTGTTGTATTAATAACATTGAATTCGTTATTCTTTAAAATCGTATAATGCTCTTTGACAGGGCGATCACATGATAAATTAAAGCTCAGGAAAATCGATAGTAAATATAATGTCTTATTTTTCATATTATAAAAGGTTGCCAAAATAGACTTGGCAACCTCGTTAATTTATCATTTTTTATGGTTGTGGTGTATCGCCAGGCTCATCCACATCAACAGATTTTAGTGCTCTTCCTACATAAATATTACCAGTAGCTGAGGAGTGACAGTCTTTGTTTGGTTCTTTTACACACATATCTACTGATTCTGCAAGAGCATTAACAGTAAGGTCATCAATTGATAACGAATTACTAAGGCCTGTCATCGCATACGCACCTGCAGATATGCCTAATATGGCAAATGCTAGTTGAAATTGCTTTTTCATAATTTAAAAAAGCTAGATTATATAATAAAATTAATAAGTAATTTACAAATTTCCGTCTGGCCATGGTTGTGGTTCATCTACATCTGAGGTTTTTTTACTGTGCCCTATGTAAATTGTACCATTTGTAGATGCACAATCCTTGTTCTGTTGCTTTTCACAATCCTTAACAGTTTCATTAGTGTTTGCAGAAACAGTTAATTCATCAATAGATAATGAATTAAAAGAAAAATAACTTAACATAAAGCTGGAAGCTCCCACAATTAGGCAAATTTTAGTTAATTTTTTCATATATTAAAATTATTCTGTTAAATTGGCTGGCATATTTATACCATATCTCTAAATTAGAAAATAAAATGACTTTATTCAATAAAAAATTTATATTTTTTTCATTTATCTTATTATTGATTAATTTACATGCAAAATCACAAGAAAATAACAAAATTTTAATCAATAATATTATAAATGCGATGCATAGTTACAAAACCGTGTCTTATGATTATTCAAGAGTGGTTAGACAGCCTTCAGTTGGAATATCGAATGATTTTCAGGGGAATATTTTCTTCTCATTTACCAAGAATTTATTAGGCAGTAAATTTATCTTTGAAAATGATCTTACAAAAGATATATATGACGGTAATACAGCCTGTTTTCTTGACAAAACTACTAAGGAACTAAGCATAAGGGAGAACGATATTAAAGCTCTAATGCAATACGCTTTCCTAAAAAACTCCTATTACACTTTGAGAAATTTTTTTCCAAGAATTATCGAGAGAAAAGATATTAAAATAGTTACTAGAGATACTTCTATTCTATCCAAGGACTGTTTTGTACTTGAATTTAACATACCCAATACTGTGATCAATAATCTTGGCGAACTACAGTCTGTACCTGAGGAAAACCATTTATATACGATTCTCATCGACAAAAAATTATTTCTGCCGATCGATGTGTTCAGAAAAAATCTAGTAAATGATGATTATGTACATTGCAAGTTCAATAATATAATCTTAAACCAAGTAAGAGATAATGCTGAGTTTCGTTATGAATCTTATCTGGGAGAATATCATGAAGTTAAAACTTTTCAGTTTTAGAATTATTCATTATGTCGAAATATACACTCCGTTTCCTAAGCGTTATAACTATTTTATTCTTATTGTTGACTAAAAGTGTATGGGCACAAGGCAGACATCATACATTTATCGCTATAGATTCGGTATCTCTTAAAAAGATAGATTCAGTAGAGATACGATATATAAAAAACAGCAACCTGATATCCTATTCGAAAGGGGCTTTTTCAATACGCCATGATGACAGGTTTTTAGGCAGTCTTTTATTTGACGCAAGCGGCTACTCATCGCTGCTTATGTCAGAAGAGAAAATAAATAACTTGTTGTCTCATAATCTCGACACCTTAGAAATTAAGCTATCTACTAATGGAAAAAGAATTGGAGAAGTTATTGTAAATGCTGTCCAAAATCCGATATCAATGGAATTCGGCAAAATTATTTATGACCTTTCAAAAGATAGATCAAAAAATCTCGCAGAAGCTATATCCAGAATGCCTTTTATTACAGTTGATATAAATAGGAAAGTACTCCTAAACGGTAGCTCAAATTTCTTGGTGCTTGTTGACGATAGACCTTCATTTATTAAAGGCACAAACATATCAGAAATTATCCGCTCCTATCCCAAAGAAAATCTCAAGAGTGTTGAAATCATTACGGATATACCGCCGAAATACAATGACCAAAACTATAGCGGAATTATTAATTTTATTACGAACAAAAATATTGTTGATGGGCATAACACTTCTTTTGAATTAACTTACGGCAGAATACTCTCTTCCTTTTCTGGGGCTTCCACATTAAAATCAGGAAATATTATATTAACTGCTACACTCAATGCTGATAACGACAAATCCCCAAGAGCAGAAGAAAAAAACATCTATGAAAGCAGTATAACAAGTTTTATACAAAAAAGCTTCGAAAACAGAAAAATAAATACTTTTGCTCCCGACATAGATCTTACATACAAGATAGATTCCGCTACTTTATTAACAGCACGTGCCGGCTTTTCACTTTCTAAAGGAAAAAGAGAATCCTTTATTGAAATTAACGAAAAAGAAGAATATTACAGCAAAAGAGAGGAAACAAATCATACACAAAATTATTCTCTTTCCTATTTTAAGAACAAAAGTAAAAATAAACCAACTTTTGACGCCTCTTACCAACATCGTTATTACAAGACAGAACTTGCATTAAATAATGATTTTGACACAAAGGGAATGTCCCGGAATAATTTAATTTTGAATGAAAATACATTTCAATTTGATATCATCCAACCCTTACGTAAAATTAAAATTGATTATGGTGTAAAAGCTAACTTTAGAAAGAATAGAGAAGAGATAATGGATATTCAATCAATGAACTTTGTCCAGAATATTTTCGGTATCTATAATTCTTATGTATATATCAAGGGGAAATTCGGAGCTAGAGCCGGCGGAAGATTAGAACAAACTGTTTCCAAATTTGAAAGGATGAACAATATGGGAAAACAGAATTATTTTAGTTTGCTCCCATTTATATCACTTCAACAGATTTTAAAAAACAAGCAATCACTGACAGCGACTTATTCCCAAAGAATTCAACGTCCTGCTATTTGGCAACTTACAGCCTTTAACGATAATTACAATCCAAACACTATTTATGTGGGGAACCAGAATTTGGCGCCTGTTAAAATGAATACAATTTCAACGAGATATACCAACCTTTTAAAGGGTAGTTTTATTTCGACGTTTGAGTATACCTTTGCGAATAATACAATCCAAAGGACCGTGACCTTTGTAAATGATACTGTCACTATGTATGGATTTGAAAACCTTGGAAAAACAAGTGAAATTAAAACTCTACTAAATATAAACAGGCCAATATATAAATCATTGTCGGTCAATTTTAACGGAACGATGGCTTATAAAACGCTTGATGGCTATGTTGATGAGTTTATAAAAAATAGTGGATTTCAAGGATTTGTCTCTTCCTATCTAATCTACAGAATCTCTGATAAAGCAAGCACATCAATGAATTTTGGTTATTATAGTCCCGAAATATATTTACAGGGAAAAAGTAACTCTATGAACTATTACGGTTTTGCATATAACAGATCATTATTTAATGATTTGGTCAATATAAATGCGTCTATCTTAAATCCTTTCAGAAAGTATTCAATCAGAAAATCGAATTATATAAATGGAAATTCTTCTCGGATAGTCGAAAGGCAGATAAACTTCCGATCCTTTCAGATAGGAGCTTCTTTAAATATAAACAGACTCAAAGAGAGGGTTAAAACGGCTTCCAATTCTATTAAGAATGATGACATAAATACCTCTGATAGTAAGCGTCAATAAAATGAGCAAGCAGAACTAGGGCTCTGCCCAACTTCTGCTTGCTCCATTCGCCTCAAATGGAATTTTGAGTATCCTCAGGAAATACTCTTTTAGCTTAAAGATAGTATTTTCGGTACACTGAAGAGTATACCTACATCCATTTTATACAGTAGGTCAGCACACCCGTAAGCTATATATCTAATAGTCTACAGTATAGATAAGTATATTGTTGGCAGTCTGAATAATATGCTGCCATTAAAATTTTTATGAGATGGGATTAAATTTAGCTATAACTGATATAGCTTTTTCCATTCATCTCCTCGAACATGAAAACTTTGAACTCAATTCTTGACAGTAATTCCATCACCTGCTTGGTTGAATTACCAAGTTCCAATCCCAAATACAACAAGATCTCTTTTGAGTTCCATTGGAATGGATTGTACTTATCCTACTGACAGGGGGTGTCGAGGTAGCTATTCAGGATTTTCACAGGCTCAGTCGTACTCTTTGCACGGTTGGCTTTGAAATTCTATTTTAAAATTGTGCTACCTATCTGTGTATACTTCTTTTGGTATCCTGTTCACACTCATCGTCATGTAGATTGGCTAGGAGTATACTGCAAAATTTTTTGGTTTCTTCAAATAGAAAATTAAGCAATAATTTGCAATCATGACATCTTCATTTAAGTAAAGTAAAAAGTAGTCCTACAACAAAGACGAATAAAATCACCCAATCCTTTAAAACCATGACTTTAAACCATTAAATATAAACAGGTGATTAAAAAAGAAGATAGAAAATGAAACTTAATTACCCCCTTTTATTGGAAATCATTATTTATTCTGTAAAATCCTAAAACAAATTGCATAAAAAAAGCGACTCTTTTGGAGTCGCTTTTTAGTAGCCCGTAGGGGAATCGAACCCATGTTTCTAGAATGAAAACCTAGCGTCCAAACACCTAAACTAACGTGCTTTTTTATGTTTCGGTGTACATATTTAAAAATGTTATTCTAAAGAGTCAAGAAACATATTATTCAATCAATCTGGTATGACTTATTGCCTTTCTTACCAATTCTGTATTAAACAACGAAGGTGTATTAACCATATCCCCATCAATTAATTTAGCTCCTAAAAACCATATTGGTTTGATGAAGTCTTCTTTTATGATAGGGGCATTCATATAGTCAAAAACGTGAGCCTTTACTTTGTCAAGATCAGTTATAGAAAGTAAATTATGGATAAGATTTGTGAATATTGCAACATATAGAGGTTTGGTCTTTTTTAATTTGGGTTGACCGCCAGCATGACTTTCGCATTAATCTTTCTCCGATTTCTTTCCCTAATCTTTCTCTTAGAATGAACTTAATAATTCCCAAGAGGAGTGTTTACGAGTTCCTTTGTTGATAATTTTATTAAATTTTCTAAGCTCCGTTAATAAGTTTTCTATTTTCTTCTTCCTCTGTATCTCTGTCATCCAATCCGGTAATTTATTCCATAGCAACTCATCAATATCTTTTCGGGACATAGTACTATGCTGTGATAAAGCTTTTAAAATAAGGTCAAGATAATACTGATTATCAAACGCTTTATTTTTTGTATAGCCTGCTTTGTCTCCCGCTTTCTGAGCGACATGCAATGAAATAAAATAATTAGGTTTTCGGCCTTCAATTAACTTCTTGCGCCTTAATTCCTTCTCATCTTGATTACTTAAGGGCTTTCTCTTCTGCACTTTATCCAACGCCATAATATCTTCTAGGGCGAGAGCTTTATTCTGTGCTAATAAGCGAGAATAGTCCAAATTCAATACTTTACCAGAGATAGTAACCTTAACTTTGCCATCTGATAGATCATAGCCTGGTATTGTAAAAAATCGAGCTTGCTGATAATTAAAGATCTTCTTAATCCCTCCTCCCGCAGTGTCAAGCATGCTGTATTGATTCATACTTAGTACTAAGGGATTACTCAATATGAATCAATGATCAAATTGGAACTTTTTTCTGATGAACGATTTGTAAAAATAGTGAGTTTATATCAACAGATTTAAGAAAAATCACGTTAATCAAATGAAGCATGGTCAATTTCGCGGTATGGCGGAAGGAATCTCTGGAGAAACTTGACCATTTCGCCATGTGACTAAATCATACAGACACCATTCAGTTGCATTTTCCCGAGCATCCATATTAATTCGTCACCTCGGTGAATCACTTAGTCCTTCCCCCTCCCTCTTTCATGAAGCCCAAAAACTCTTAGACATATTGCGAAGCCACACGGTCAATAGTGTTTCGCATTTCCCCTGGTGATCAAAACATTTCCCCTCCCCTCTAAATCACATCGACCTAGGTATAAACGCTTTTCGCCATCGTCGAAACCGCTACGCCATAGCACGAAAACATGCTCCTTTGAACACTAATAATAAAACTGGAGACTTCCCAGCTTTCCTAGAATGCGTCAATTCTTCATTATTTGACACTTAACCAAGACTCCTTATTATCGCAGTTTACTTACTGGAAATCTCGTTACCAAGTCATCATTAGTTTATTCTTCACCTGTGGCCTCCTTGATATAATAGCCCCGTTCGCTGGGCTCATCGATAGGCATAATCAAACGGATATTTGTCCAGCTAAGATTCTCTACGCGTTGCGTAGAGAATTGGTCAAATTCAGGGAACACTTGGTAGAACTCCCTCATGTGCCACAAATTGGCTTCTGATAAGATTTTTAAGAGTTATTCCAATGGCCGATAAATGCCCCATGAGAAAGATAAAACAAATATATGTTCACTATTTCACCCATGTTCATGGAACGTGAACATGCGTGAAATAGTGAACAAAAAATAATTAACATAAGGCTTCACTAAAGTATTACAGATATTACAATTATCGACTTTCCGCTTATTTCTATCTTAAAACCCAGTTAATATCGAGTATGAAATCAAGTTGCAACAAAAAAGAACAGCTAAAGGAATTGCCTTTAGCTGTTCTTTAATGAAAGATTAGAAATCTTATCGTTAGATCAATTTAAACAAAAAGTATAATCTACTTACTAACTTTTGCTATATAAAGTAATTTTGGCGCATCCTTAATAAATACATCCAAGACTCCGTCTGCAATTTTAACTGGCCCCTCAAAGCGAGTTGCGCCCGGAGTTGATGGAATAACAGCTGCCTTTTTAGCGAGCTCTTGAGCTTGTTCAAAATAACCGATACTATTGCTTTTACCCATCTCTAGCTCCTGCAAACCTGTGACAGCAGCTTCTAAAGCCTCTCCCCATATTGCCATCGCATCTAACCAAGGCCCAGCCTCACGGACAAAACCCTTATCAATGGTTCCTGAACGAATAATATTTGGAGCATTTCTAAATTCTTGAGCATGATTTATGAGACTTTTAATAGCCTGCGCACGGTCATCTTTATTACCATACGAAAGGGCATCTCTAAACTGATCTAGAATTAACTTTAATGATGGTGCTTGCACTTGCCAAGGGTGAGTTCCAAATGTTGGGGCTAAGTGCTGGGTATCGAAAAACAGCAATAATGCTTGAGTAGTTTTTGAATTATTTCCAGCTAATTGACGAGCAGCAAATGTCCAAGTACGAGAAGCATCGTAATCTTGATCATTCCAGGCAAAAGCAGCCACTCCCGTTATGGCCACTCTACTAGCAGCTTCCTGATTCATGGGATTGGACAAAATGCCGGCAAGCTGTTTTGATAATCCTGCTTCCCTTCTATCGTATGGCGCTAAAAGAAGTCTTCCTTTAGATTCTGCATAGTCATTTACAGGATAATTATCCCAGAGCAATGTTGGTTTTCCAAAAACCTTAGTAGCTGCTTTTGCATCATTTATAGAAATTGATGGCGGAACGACATCAGTACCTGTCCATTGAACAACGATATCTTGATTTAAATTTTTACGCAATGCGGCTTTATATGGGGTTTCTTTAGCATCATAATACTCGGTAGGAACCATAATTAAATTTGGCGCCTCAGGATCTACTCCCTTGATATAGTCCTGCAATTTATTTAATAAGGAAGATTGTGCTACAGCGGCAGCTTCGGGGCCCGATTTCCCAAAAGTGATCGAGTCTTGATTACAGTTCCATTTTTGATATTCAATATCATCTAATGCCAAATAAAAACTACGCACACCCACACTTCTTAAGGCATTTACCTTGTCTTTTAACAGATCAAAATCTGTTTTACATGAAAAACAAATCGTTGGACCAGGTGATATTGCATAAACAAAGTTGATATGATTATCGGTTGCAATCTTTGCTATACGACCAAGTTCTGATAAGGTGTCTGCTGGATAAGGCTCTCTCCATCTATCTCTAGCATAAGGATCATCTTTTGGCGTATATACGTAGGTATTGGCTTTAACAGAGGATAAAAAGAATAAATGTTGCTCGCGCTCTAGCATAGTCCAGGGTTTCCCGTAGAACCCTTCCACCGAACCGCGGATAGGCTGAGCTGGGTAATCTTGAATCAATAGTGATGGAAAGAAAGCGCTTGTGATTAACTGTGCGAAGCTTTGTGTGGCATGAAATAGACCATGCGCATCATGCCCCATTAGTGAAATTAAAAATCCTTGATCTTTTTTTCCACTAGAAATTACATAACCTTCTTTGTGATTATCTAAAATTCCTTTGTGGTTGCTAATAAGAGATTTTCCGTCTCCAATTTTACTCTCCCCTAAAATCACTACTGTACCTCGAATTGACTTTGGAATCTTTTGGGTTGTATTCACATTCTTCACTCCTGCCTTGTTCAGCATCTTCACTACTGTGGTTTTAGTATACTCACTAACCTCTGGTAATGCGACTAAAGTAACGGCCTGTCCAATAGGAAAGCTCTCGCCTTGAAGCTCCATAAACACAGGTGAGGGAAATATAGAGGGAAGGCTTGCTACGGTAGTGGTTTCAAAATTCTTTTGCTGAGCATACCCCAATTTTAAACTTCCGCTGAAAATAACTACCCCTAATAAACCATATATAATTCTTTTATTCATCATTAAATTAAGTTTAATTTGTATGCTAATTAATAGCATAAATTCCAAAAATAATATAATTCACCCATATAAATTCCATGTATGTGATTTATTACATAATCAAACTCACCGTAAGCACATGTTAAATTAAAATTGATTAGTATGACAACGATACCATAGATAGAGAATGAAAAGATAATTCATGCGCTTCTTTTGAGAAAGATTAATTGACGGAAAAAATGGAATTAAAAAGGGTTTTAATTTATATAAATCACACAAAAATACTTTAGCATAGAAAAGGACATATCCCAAACACAGCGCATAAAAAAAGCGACTCTTTTGGAGTCGCTTTTTAGTAGCCCGTAGGGGAATCGAACCCCTGTTTCTAGAATGAAAATCTAACGTCCTAACCCCTAGACGAACGGGCCTTTTTGTGTTTCGGTGTGCAAATATAGAAAGTATATTTAATTTACCAAAATAAATATGATAAAATTATTTATTTCTCTAAAAATTGTATCTTTAGATACACAACAAACCAAACAACTTATTCATTGATGAACATTCAACCATATAAAAAGTCCATTTGGCTGTCCACCACAATGGCTTTGCTGACTGCAAATCTATTTGCACAGTCACCATCAAATATTGAAAATAAAATTTCAGTGCGCTGGGAAGTTCCGACAGGAAAAAGCCTAAAAAAGAATCCAACCTCTAAATTGATCATACAAAATAATGACAGCCAGCAACTGGCGCTCAAAGATTGGTCGCTATGGTTTAATTTTATCCGTGGAATAGATGCCAAATCTGTTGACTCCCGATTTAAATTATCTCATCGTAATGGAGATCTTTTCCAGATCGAGTTTGCGAAAAGCAACCTCACCTTAAAACCGAAAGATACCATCGAAATCAATTTTGCGACACTAGGTGGCTTGATCAATTATACGGATGGTCCTATTGGTCTTTACATTAGCTATGACGACAAAGGGACTTATGCGGACATCAAAAAATATGATGCACAAAAAAACACATTTACACAGGAACAACAAAGAACTTACTTAGAACAGAAGTTTGCCAGTAATGCACTCCTTGCAAACGGTAAACAACAAGATATCTTACCCTTACCCGCAAAAATTACTGTTGACAGAACAAAATCTTTAAAACTGACCAATACGATTTCCATCAGTAATGATCCCGAATTTAATAATGAAACCGCATTATTCATTCAATTCCTGCAAGAACAAACGGCTGTAAAAGGTCAAAAGTCTCCAAACAGAGAAGCACAAATTAAAATCGTCAAGGAAACAGGATTTGCTGATGAAGCTTATGCTTTAAACATTGATAGCAAAGGAATCGAGATTAAAGCAAGTACTGCAACAGGAGTTTTCTATGGCTTGCAATCCTTAAAATCTTTGCTTCCTGCTGTAGATTGGAACAGCAAGAACAAAACATTAAATTTCCCGTATGCCCAGGTAAAAGATCAACCTCGTTTCCCATACCGTGGTTTTATGCTGGACGTCGCCCGTAATTTCCATAGCAAAGCGGAGGTACTCCGTATCCTGGATGCGATGGCCCAATACAAACTCAATAAATTTCACTTTCATTTTATCGATGATGAAGGCTGGCGTTTAGAAATACCGGGACTACCTGAATTGACTGAGATAGGGAGTGTACGATCTGCCAACTATAAAGACGGAAATGCGATACAACCTGCCTATGGATCGGGCGCTGCAACTAAAGAGAAACAATACCTCAGCACGCAAGACTATATGGATATTTTGAAATATGCGGCCGCTAGACATATTGATGTGATCCCTGAAATTGAAACTCCAGGGCATGCACGTGCTGCGATAAAATCAATGGAAGCGCGATACCATAAACTAAAGAAAGCTGGAGATTTAAAAGCTGCTGAAGAATATGTGTTACATGACCCAGAAGACAAGTCGATTTATAACTCAGCACAGAACTGGAATGACAATGTATTAAATCCGGCCTTACCTTCGTCATACCATTTTTTAAGTAAAGTCATCGATGAGATAAAAAAAATGCATGATCAAGCAGGTGTACCTTTAAAAGTGATCGATCTAGGTGGTGATGAAACTCCTGCTGGTGCATGGGAAAAGTCTCATAAAATCGAAGCTTTTATGAGAGAAAATAATATCTCTTCTGTACATGATGTGTGGCCATATTACATCAACCGTATTAATGAATTGTGCCACTCCAAGGGTTTGATTATGTCGGGTTGGGAAGAAATGGGGATGAAAAATTTCGGAAAAGGAATGGATGTAAATCCTGCACTTGCAGATCATAGTATCAACTTAAATGTTTGGAACAACCTGATTGGTGGTGGACAGGAAGATTTGGCTTATCGCTTGGCAAATGCGGGCTACAAAGTTGTCTTTACTTCTGCTTATAACAACTATATGGATATGACCTGGGATCATAACTTTGCTGAACCTGGACACAGCTGGGTAGGCTTGGTTGACATCAATAAAACATACTCTTTTGCTCCGGAAAATTACTACATCAACCTTGTTAAAGACAATTCAGGAAATGATTTACCGAAAGATTTTGCAAAAAACAAAGTGCATCTGACTGAAAAAGGTAAAGCAAATTTCTTAGGTGTCAAAGCTGCTCTTTGGTCTGAAAAAATCAATAATGATATCCGTCTTGAGGAAATGATCTTTCCACGTTTATTGGCTGTTGCCGATCGTGGATGGGCTCCTGAACAAAGCTGGGAGAATGGCGAAAATTTTGACAGTCAGACTTATCAAAAAGGTTATGCTGCCTTTATGCAGAAGTTAGGAAACGATGAATTGAAGAAATTGGACAAATTAAATAAGGGCTATCATTACCGAATTCCTGCTGTTGGAGTTAAACTGGAAAATGGAAAATTGGTAGCAAATACCGATTACCCCGGTTTCAAAATTTATTATACAGAAGATAATACTGAGCCGACTTTAAAATCAAAAGAATACAAAGGCGCGATTCCTCTTAACAATAAATCAACCTACAAGTTCAGAACAATCACACAAAACGGTGGTCTGGGTATTGTATCCACCTATTAAGAGTAGAGTTGATCTGATGCAAAAACAGGCATTAAGATGGTGGTCATTTACGTAGGATAATGCCAAACACAACTCTGAATTGCTAAATGTAAAACAAAGAGACCAGAAAGTTAAAAAATTCTGGTCTCTTTATTTTGAAAGGAATAACTTCAAAATGCCTATCCAATTTTATTCCGTTTTCATAATGCGGCATTTGTTATGTTCATCGCTATTAACAGCTTATAGAGCGATATTTTTATTTTTTATCGACAGAGTATTTACCTGGACCGATAAATAAGAGTCCTAAAAACACACAGCATAATTCAATCGCATGGGATGCCCCTTTAATTCCATCTCCTTTACCAAGATGAAAAAGCGCGGCAACAATCATGGTAAATGCGAGAAAAAGTAAAGTCGGTCTCGTCCAAAGTCCTATCAATAGAAATAGTCCACCGACTCCTTCAGTGATGGCCGCCATAAATCCCCAGAAAACAGGTAAAAAATGGATGCCTAAAACTCCCATAGAACCGCCCAACTTCGTCCATGTCTCCACTCCCCCCATCATCTTTGGAAATCCATGAACAATCATCATCACGCCCAGTCCAACACGCATGATCAATAAACCGAAATCTTTGTATTTTCCTAAAGTTTGAAATATGGCCATAGTATTTAATCGATATATGTTAATGAAACCTTGTTTTTTGTTGTCTTTAATTTGACCTTCTTCCCAAAAACTAATGCATGATTGTCATCAATATGACCTGCAGGATAAGCAAATGCAATAGGAAAATCTGCTTCCCTTACTTTATCCATCACAATTTCAGATACAGATTGTCCAAATGAAGGATCAGCATCTTTCATCCCGGAAAAACCACCTACGATCAAACCCTTCAATTTTTTAAATTTACCAGCACGCTTCAGCGCCCATAACATCCGATCTACACTATAGAAAGTCTCACCTACATCTTCAATGAATAAGATCTTATCATCGTAATTGACATCTGACTCAGATGCTAACACAGATAGAAGAATAGCTAAATTTCCTCCAATAAGGATACCTTCAGCCTCTCCTGCTCGATTAGGGAATTCTTCTTGCTGATATGAATAGTCGACCGCATCTCCAAAAAGTGCAGCTTTCAGTGTTTCCAAAGAAGCGGCAGTACCAGCTTCAAAGGATTTGGGCATCTGTCCATGAATGGTCGGAATAGAAAATTGACCTTGGATATGACTGTGAAGTACCGTGATATCACTAAACCCAACAATCCATTTGGGCTGTTTTTTAAACCTCGAAAAGTCAAGCCGATCGATAATGCGCACACTGCCATATCCACCGCGTGCTGCAAAAACAGCTTTGATCGATTGATCATCTAAAGCCCATTGCAGATCTTCAGCCCTTTGACGGTCATCTCCAGCAAATTGATGGTACGCCGCGGTGACAGTCTTGCCCACAAGCACCTCCAGACCCCAAGATTCTAATATTTTAACAGCTACATCTATATTTCCTCGAATAAAACTTGCAGGACAGACAATTGCGACTTTATCGCCTGCTTTAAGAAATTCAGGTATTTTCGTCATAATCTTTATTTTAATACCGCAAATTGAATTATCTTTGTCAAAGAAACAAACATTTGCTTTGTTTTTTTATTTCGCTAACAATTAATTTACTGTATAGCATTGAGTAATATATCCAAAAAACGTTACACCATTACATCTGCATTGCCTTATGCTAATGGTCCTTTGCATATTGGCCATTTGGCCGGCGCATATATCCCTGGCGACATTTTCGTGCGTTATTTGCGCCTAAACGATAAAGACGTCGTCTATGTCTGTGGTTCTGATGAACATGGAGCTGCCATTACCATACGTGCAAAAAAAGAAGGTATCACACCACAAGAAATCATTGATAAATACAATACTCAGATCAAAGAAAGCTTTGAAGAATTTGGTATTTCGTTCGATATCTATCACCGCACTTCCGAGCCTATCCACCATGCGTTGTCTCAAGAGTTCTTTTTGAATTTATATGAAAAAGGGGAATTCATCGAGAAGTTCTCAGAGCAATATTATGATGAAGATTTTAATCAATTTTTAGCAGATCGCTATATCGTAGGGACATGTCCAAACTGTAAGTCCGAAGGAGCATATGGGGATCAGTGCGAGAAGTGTGGTACTTCATTAAGTCCGACAGATTTGATAAACCCAATATCGACTTTGAGTGGAAAAACTCCAGTATTAAGAAAAACGAAGCACTGGTACTTACCATTGGATAAATACCAACCTTGGTTAGAGAAATGGTTGATCGAAGGTAAAAAAGATGTTTTAAAATCAAATGTTTTTGGACAGTGTCAATCTTGGTTGAAATCAGGATTACAACCCCGTTCTATGACACGTGACTTGGACTGGGGAGTAGATGTTCCACTGAAAGAAGCGGCGGGCAAAAAACTATATGTATGGTTAGATGCTCCTATTGGCTACATCTCAGCGACAAAACAATGGGCTATAGACAACGGTAAAAACTGGGAAAACTATTGGAAAAAACAAGAAAATCCAGAAGATGACTCTTGCTTGATCCATTTTATTGGAAAAGACAATATCGTATTCCACTGTATTATCTTTCCTGCGATCTTACATGCTCATGGGGAGTATATTCTCCCAGACAATGTACCAGCAAACGAATTCTTAAATCTGGAAGGTGATAAATTATCGACTTCTCGTAATCACGCGGTATGGCTGCACGAGTATTTAGAAGAATTTCCTGGAAAACAAGATGAATTACGCTATGTATTGACTTCTATTCTTCCAGAGACATCTGATAGTGAATTTACATGGAAAGATTTCCAAGCGCGGGTGAACAATGAACTGGTTGCCATCTTTGGTAACTTTGTCAACCGTGTCATGGTGCTATCGCATAAATATTTTGACGGAAAAGTATTAAGTGGATCTCCTTTAAATGAAGTAGATCAAAATGTTTTTGCTGAATTGGCAAAGTTCCCAGATGCGATCACAGGTTCAATCCAACAATATCGTTTCCGTGAAGCATTAGCACAATTTATGAATGTGGCTCGACTAGGAAATAAATATCTGGCAGATGAGGAACCGTGGAAAGTCATCAAAACTGATGAAGAGCGTGTAAAAACAGTTTTAAATGTAGCGACTCAGATCGTTGCCAATTTAGCTGTTTTAGCGCAACCGTTTCTTCCTAAAACAGCGACTAAGCTGTTCGAGATGCTTGATTTTTCTCAGGTGAATTGGGCTGATGCAGGTAGGGCTGATTTGATTGCAGATGGGCATCAACTGAGTGAAGTACAATTATTGTTTGAAAAAATAACTGACGAGCAAGTCGAGTTTCAATTAAACAAATTGGCTGAAGCGAAAATCGCAAATGCAGCTGCAAATGTCAAAACAGAACCCGCTAAAGCAAATATTGCTTTTGAGGACTTTACAAAACTTGATATCCGTGTGGGTACGATCTTGGAAGCAGAGAAAGTAGCCAAAACGAAAAAGTTATTGAAAATAAAAATAGATACAGGTATAGATCAACGTACAGTAGTCTCTGGAATTGCAGAATTCTTCGCTCCAGAAGATATCATCGGTAAACAGGTATCGATACTGGTTAATCTTGAACCTCGAGACATCAAAGGAATCACTTCACAAGGGATGATCTTAATGGCAGAGGATGCGGATGGACGTTTGGATTTTGTCAATCCAACAACAGCCATTAAACCAGGCAGTACCATTAGATAATACTTTTTAAACAAGAAAAGGGAACTTAGCGTTCCCTTTTCTTGTTTAAAATAAAATGGCATTCAGCTTTTTATTAAACTCTTTTTCACCAAGCCAATCGTAAACGGAAGTTTTTAATTTGGCAATCACTGCTGCTTTCGGCTCTGCTACCACTTTCTTTTTCTTGGTCAGCACCTTGGATACTGGAGTATTGTTGAGCTCTACCTTGGTGGCAAACATATTGATATTCATACTAGGTATAGAAACTCCTAATATCATACCTGGTAGACCATGGATAAGTTCTGGTCCTGTAGGAACAGGGATCTGATTAGCGAAGAATGCAACGACATAGATGGAATCTTGAATAATTCCGTTTGCCCGGCGACAATCATATCCTGCAATATTACGATACTCATCCGTATATTTCCACTTCACTGTGGGCAATGAATCTTTCATTAATAACTCTTCATCACCGAAAGGCAACAACTTGAGGAAACTGTTTTCCTTAACGTTGATGTAGGTTTTCGAGTCACTAATAAATGGACTATACCAAGACACATTGCGATAATTGGCAGGATACTCTTCTTGTATCGTTTCAAAAAGAGTTTCTTCATCGAAGAACTTCAAGCTATGGTGCGTAATCATCTCTACAGGTCCCGATTTGACCGCCTGCTCTATACTGATCTTATCCCAGGTACCCAAATCTGGCTTATTTAAAAAATTGCGCTTCAGGTAGTTTTGTAAGTGAAATTTCCGCTCATATGTAATCGTTCCACTGCTCGGGAAAAAGGCATACTGTGCAGAGGCACTTGCCATAAAACAGACTAATAACAGCAATACTACAATATATTTTCTCATCTTATTTTCCTCCTTTCATAGTTGTAAAATTATAAATCACTTTCAACATGCCATAGCGATGCAACACTTCATTGCTGGACTGAATAAAGGATGTCCCACTTTGATACCGATTGATACCACTATTCTTATTTAAGATATCGTTGACAAAAAGTTGTGCTTCTAATGATTTATCTTTAAAGAACTTTTTAGATATATAACCATTCATATTGACAATATTGATCGATTCCAAGGTTTGGGTTGCGCTCTTATAATTTTGACGCCCCTCCAATGATATTTTAAAATCCTTTGGTAGATAATATGTTGCTCTACCAAACGTATTCATTTTGAAAGATGTTCTACTTAATTCCGGCTGTAAAGAAGAGCTTAGATTTTCAACCCCTGGACTAATTGATATATAAAAATCCATTTTATTAGCTTTAGAACGATTAAGCCCTATGCTAGGAGAGAGATTCAAACTTTCATTTTGATTTAGCTGAGGCTCTGTTCTACCGATTGATAAATAGCTGTACTGACTATAATAATCAATGTTAGCCCCAAGATTCAAATTTAATCCCCATTTTTTATGCAGGACAAATCGATATCCTGTACCCCCGTATATATTCCAGCTCGCCTTATCAACATTAACATATTTGATATCCTGCCTACCATCTGCATAATAGGTCACCCGACTCGATATATTGTCGATCCCTTGTGAACCATTTAAATACACATAGATACTTTGATCTTTAAGCTGCTTATAAGAATTAAATTCTAAAGAGTAATTATTATTAAAGCCGGCTTTTAAATCAAAATTATCTAAATACTGTACCAATTGCTGTGAGTTTTGTTTTAATGGCTCAATCTGCGTAAGTGAGGGTTGTACCGTTCTACCCGAATACCTAAAATAAATGCTTTTGCTTTTGGTTATTTTATAATTTCCAGAAAAACTTGGTCGAATAGACGTTTGATTACGTTGAAGTGTGGTCCCCAAATTA
Organism: Sphingobacterium sp. PCS056; assembly: GCF_023273895.1. NCBI lineage: Bacteria > Pseudomonadati > Bacteroidota > Sphingobacteriia > Sphingobacteriales > Sphingobacteriaceae > Sphingobacterium > Sphingobacterium sp. PCS056. The sequence goes on from NZ_CP096883.1 coordinate 997,958, forward strand.
TTATATGCTCGCTTCACATCCTCATAATCCAATTGATTACTCAAATTAACGGTCAGCTTACTATCCTTATAATTAAGAGAAGTATTCAATCCATTTTTTATACTCGTAAAATCAAAATCATTAAGGATGCGATCATCTAATACCGTATATTCACCAGTGACGGGGTCTTGATCAAAAGATTGATTTAAGGTTTCTGATGTATTGTTAAGGAATGAATATCCGAGAGAAGCAGTTAACCTTTTAGACAAAGGTTCGGTAAACGTCATCGATGCCCCAAAGTTGGTATTTTTATTTTTATCACGCTTAAATTGATCAATTGTAGCCGTACTATCTTTCACCTTAAAATAGGTTCCTGAAAAATAATTTGTTTTACCATCGCTTTGATTAGTATTTGTATTTAGAGCTACAGTCAACGATCTTCTTTCTTTTTTAAAACGACGGGTGAGCAAAAGATCTATATTGAATCTCTCTTGATCGCTTTTTACTCTATTTCGAGCGTTCGTTTGAGTGATTGTATCCCCCTCTATCGTCTGCTGTCCACCAAATGTCTCAGAAAAATTATCGCGTTGTGATTTATTAAACCCCATCTTCACAGTCATGTCGGTCAAGGAATCTAATTTATAATCATAGCGCAGATTAGCAGCATTTACCCGGCTCTCATTATCAGAATTTGTTTTGGAATTGTCAATACGTGCTTGATCAGGAAGATTATTCTGTGCAAGGTAAGTACTCGTATTCGTGACATTAAGTTGATTGCGTTTGTAGTTAACATTGATCTTATGCTTATCATTGGCTGTTTTATCGGAATAACTAGCTCCAAAATTAAGTGCTTTTGGTACTCCACCTCCGTAATAATTACCATCAAATCCACCATCTGAACCATCGCCTCCCGATATCATAATACCTCCGCCATCCATCATCTCGACATTACCAGATCCACCTACACCATATTTCTGACCATCTTCAAAGCCCAACCCCACCATACCGTCATTGGCTGAAATACCAAATACAGCAATCTTTTGATTACCACTAAATCTATTGGCCATCACTTTTCCACCATAATAATTATCGGTACCACCCCCTGCGGTAGCCTGTCCAAACATTCCCTTTTTGCTATCAGCCTTTAGTTTGATATCAATAGTCTGTGTCCGTTCACCATCATCGACACCTGTACGGTCTGCTAAATCTGATTTCTTTTCGTATACCTGCACTTTACTGACCATATCCGACCGGATATTTTTGGTGATGAGTGTTGGATCATCACCAAAAAACTCTTCGCCATCCAATAAAACTTTTTTCACTTCTTTTCCATTGGCCGTGATTTTTCCATTCGCGTCAATGGTCATACCTGGCAGAACCTTTAAAAGATCTTCCACTTTTGCATCCTTCTCTACTTTGAAGCTACCGGCATCATATTCTACTGTATCTCCTTTAATAACAACAGGAATTCGACCAGTTACTTGTGCTTCTTCTAACAGTAAAGCTGCTTTTGACAATTTAATAGGTCCAAAATCAATAGTCTCTTGACCTACCTTAATGTCCTTTACAAAATCAACATATTGAGGAAAAGATACAATAAATCGATACGATCCAGTATCTATTTTTGGAAAGCTAAAATCTCCGTTTTCTTTTGTTCTCACAAACTTTACTAGTACAGAGTCCTTAGCATTTAATAACACAACAGCAGCTTTTCCGAGTTTTCCCCCATCCTTCGAATCAACAATCTCTCCCGATATTTTTGTTTGTGCTTGCGCTGAATTGGTCATCATAAATGAGCACAGCAGTACTATGCTCCAATAGAGTTTGGCCATTAGGTTTGGTTTATAATTATTAAAAACTAAAGATATAGTTTAAATACGATTTAATCGTATGATTTTTGTTAAATTTTCGTTAAAAATAAAAAAGGTCGAATTAGTTGACTAATTCGACCTTTTTTATCATATGTTTAATTTAACTAGTGCTCTTCTGTTATGTCTAAGTTTAATTGTTTTTCTTTATTAATTAAACTCGCAACACTCGTATCGTTTAGTATTTGTAGCATCGCATTACGGACTTCGACAAAAGTATCCCGTATACCACAAGCATGTTCTGTAGTACATTCATCACACGAACGGTAAAAATTAAGACTCACACAAGGTAATAAAGCAATAGGGCCATCAATCAACCGCATCACCTGTGATAGATAAACATCTTCAGGTGCTTTATTCAGACTGTATCCACCGCCTGCGCCTTTCTTGCTATATAAAATTCCTGCATTACGCATTTCTAACAATATCTGTTCTAAAAATTTCTTCGGAATATTTTCTTCCTCCGCAATTTTTACGATCTGCATCGGATCTTTTCCGTAGTTCCTACCTAAAACCATTAAGGCTTTAATTGCATATTTTGTCTTTTTAGAAAGCATACTCTTAAATCAAATTTATCTACAAACTTAGATAAATTTGTTCTATTTGCAATTTTAATTGCAAATAGAACAAATTTATTCGTTTGAGTGTTTTTTATCGGTGTCTGATGATTGTTTTTCAATTATCAGACACGGTTTGCTATTAATAAATATCGTGTAGCAGAACTTTAATAAATGCTATTTACCATATAGCACTAGAAGCAGTACTACTGCCCTAGCACTTCTACAATAGGTGTACCAATACTACCATTAGGCTCCATGACATGCAATAATGCCGCGAGTGTAGGTGCAATATCAGTTACGTTAACTGCTTTATTAGACACCCCATGCTTGATCCCCCATCCCATAAATACCAGTGGTATATGAGAATCAAAACTCGACCAAGTACCATGTGTTGTACCTGTAGAACGAGGTGTACCGTCATACCATTGCGGTTCTACCACAATCTGAATAACACCACTACGTTTTATATTGTATCCATTTATAGCTTTTTCACGAATAGCCATTGGTGCCTGCAACGCATCTCCTTTTGACATATCAAATACAAATGCAACACCATCTTGTTTTTTCAAATACTTGATGATATCCGTTTTGATCGCTTCTTCATCAAGTTTTAAAGTTTCAATTTTTTCATTGTCCAAATGAACTTGGTAATTCATTAAACTTTTAACCAATTTTTCTTGACCAAATTTAGCTTTCAGATTTTCATTCAATGCCGTAATAATCTGTCTGCTTGGGAAATATCCACCATTTCCCTTCATATCCATAAAATAACGCGAATTATAAGATGCAGCATGATCCGCCGTTAGAAAGAATGTATAATTGCCGGCACCCACTGTCTTATCCAAATAATTGAAAAGATCAGCCAACTCATCATCCAGTTTTAAATAAATATCCTCAATCTCGACAGAAGAAAGCGAATAGCGGTGTCCCACGTAATCAGTTGCAGATAAACTGACACACAAAAAATCTGTGTTCTTGGTAGGATTATTACCCAGTTTTTCATGTTCAATCGCTGCTTTGGCTAAATCTAAAGTCAATGTATTGCCCATAGGTGTTGTTTTGATCAATTCATAACCTTCAGTCTCCATCAACTTGGATGTCGCCCGTGGTAATGTTGGACTCGCTTCACCAGCAAATTTTCCTTCATAAATATTATCATCGGAAATACTTGACGTATAGGTTGATAACGGATAAGAAGGTTTCCAATCCTGTTTTAAATATTTTTCAGCCAATTTTTTCTTATTAAAATCTGCTACCCAATTTGGCAATTTGTCCATGTAAAAATTACTGGTAATCCAATTACCAGATTTGGACTCAAACCAATAAGCAGCGTCAGCAAAATGACCTGCGGGCAAGATACCTCCACGATCTTTGATCGCAATACCAATCACTTTAGATTGAAAATTGGTTGCTAATTTCAGTTGATCTGTGATGGTAGAAGCAAGAAGATTACGAGGCGATTGTTTTCCTTCGGATTCCGTAGTCCCCACACCGATGACATTGTCATCTTGCGTACAATACATTGGTTTGCCCGTCTGCTCCATAATCCAATCATTACCAGCAATACCGTGAATCGCGGGTACCGATCCCGTGTAGACCGAGCTATGCCCAATTGCGGTATAAGTAGGGATATAGTTAATCAATGTGTTCTCACAAGAAAATCCTTCATTCAACAGTCTTTTGAAACCACCTTCACCATAACGTTCAGCAAATCGGTACAAATAATCCCAACGCATTTGGTCAACCATAAGACCAACGACTAATTTTGGACGTTCTGGCGACTGTGCAAAGGTTGTCAAACTACTCAACCCTACGCACATCATTATTAACATTTTTTTAATCATGTCTTTTATTTTGTTTAGGCTATAAATGTAAAATTAATTCGTTAAATGCGTTTGCAAATATTGCCCTGTATAAGAATCTTTACATTTGACCAAGTCTTCTGGTAGTCCTGCAAAAACTAATTTTCCTCCTTTATCACCACCTTCTGGACCGATATCAATAACCCAATCTGCGGATTTAATCATATCCATATTATGTTCGATAACCAAAATACTATTCCCCAAATTAATCAATGCCTCAAACGATTTCAATAGTTTTTTGATATCATGAAAATGAAGACCTGTTGTCGGTTCATCAAATATGAAGAGTGTTTTCTTGCTGTTGTTTCCTTTAATCAAAAACGACGCTAATTTGATCCGCTGTGCCTCACCTCCAGATAACGTACTGGAAGATTGTCCCAATTTTACATAGCCAAGACCAACATCTTGTAGAGGTTGTAGTTTGGATAAGATCTTAGGTTGATCGGAGAAGAATACAATAGCCTCATCGACACTTAATGCTAAAATGTCCGAGACAGATTTACTTTTATATTGAACATCAAGTACATGCTGTTTAAAACGTTTTCCATCACAAGCCTCACATGGCAATACAATGTCTGCCATAAACTGCATCTCGATCTTCACCTCGCCTTCACCTTGACATACATCACAACGACCACCTTCTACGTTAAATGAAAATGCAGCAGGTTTCAGACCTTCGGCTTTGGCAGCTGGTAAATTTGAATATAGGGCTCTGACCTCATCCCATGCCTTCACGTACGTAACCGGGTTGGATCTAGAGGAACGACCGATCGGATTTTGATCGACCATTTCTATTTGTTCTACCTGCTCGATATCACCTTCAATACCATCATAGACACCTGTTTGCTCACCAGAATAGTTTCCGATCGCTTTCTGTAAAGCCGGATATAAGATTCTTTTTACTAAAGATGTTTTTCCAGAACCTGAAACACCAGTAACAACAGTAAAATTGTTCAAAGGAAAAGTAACATCGATGCCTTGTAGATTATTTTCATGTGCACCTTTAACGGTAATGGAATTATTCCAAGACCGTCTTTTGGTAGGAATAGTGATGTTTTCCTGACCACTGAGATACTTTCCGGTTAAACTTCTTTTATCTTTAAGGATCTCATTATAGTGCCCCGCAAAAACCAATTCTCCACCATTCACTCCCGCTTCCGGACCGATATCAATCAAATAATCGGCTGCTTCCATCATTTCTTGCTCATGCTCCACTACAATAACGGTATTTCCAATATCACGTAGTGATTTCAATACCCCGATAAGCCTTTGTGTGTCGCGTGGATGTAAACCAATACTTGGCTCATCCAATACGTAGATCGAGCCGACTAATGAACTCCCTAATGAAGTGGCTAAGTTGATCCGTTGAGATTCACCTCCGGAAAGCGAATTAGAAAGACGGTTGAGCGTCAGATAACTTAAACCAACATCACATAAAAACTGCAACCTACTTTCAATTTCTGACAACAAGCGTTTCGCAATCAAAAGGTCATTTCCTTTAAGTTCTAATTTTTGAAAGAATTCCAAAGCTTTATCCAAAGGCATCAAAACGATATCCGTGATGGACTGATCGCCAACTTTAACATAAGTAGCATCATGACGGAGACGTGAACCATGGCACTCGGGACAATCTGTTTTACCACGATACCGTGATAACATGACGCGATATTGAATCTTATAAGTCTGCTCTTCGAGTTCCTTGAAAAATTGATTTAAACCCGCAAAATATTTATTTCCTGTCCAAAGAATTTTCTTTTGTGCTGCTGTTAGATCGGAATAGGAACGATGTATTGGGAAGTCAAATTTTAAAGAAACTTTGATCAATGCTTGCAGCCATTCTCCCATCTTCTCACCTCTCCAAGGTGCGATTGCACCATCGTATACGGATCGGCTTTTATCAGGGATAACGAGATCTGGATCAATACCAATAACCTTACCGTAACCTTCACAACGACGACAGGCCCCATATGGGTTATTGAAACTAAAGAAATTGGCGGTTGGTTCTTCAAATAAAATACCATCCAATTCAAAGCGATCGGAGAAATGATGCAATTCACCTTCGACATCAATTGAACAATTTCCTTTTCCTTCAAATAAAGCCGTCTGAATGGAATCTGAAAGGCGGTTTAACGTATCATCATCCGATTCGATGCGAACACGGTCTGTAACAATCTCGATCTCTCCTTCTTTAATACTTTTATTTTCGACCTTCTTATTGTCGATAATACTCTCTATTTTCTGCAATTCACCTTGATACTTGATCCTCACAAAACCCTTTTGCAATAATAAAGAGAGCTCTTCTTTCAATTTCCGATCATTGGTCGGTATTAAAGGTGCATAAATCGTAATGGAAGTTCCTTCTTCTAAAGAAGTAGCAAAATCAACAATACTCGAAACCGTATCTTTTGTCACGAGTTGTCCGGATACGGGAGAATAGGTCTTCCCGATACGTGCATATAATAGTTTCAGATAATCGTAGATTTCTGTCGAGGTACCGACGGTAGAACGTGGATTGCTGGTAATCACCCGTTGTTCGATTGCAATCGCTGGAGCAATACCTTTGATGTAGTCTACTTCAGGTTTGTTCATCCTTCCCATAAACTGGCGGGCATAAGACGATAGACTCTCGACATAACGACGCTGTCCCTCTGCATACAAAGTATCAAAAGCTAAAGAAGATTTTCCCGAGCCTGACATACCTGTTATAACAACCAGCTTATTTTTGGGGATATCGACATCAATATTCTTTAAATTATTGACTTTTGCCCCTTTTATTTGAATATAATTTTTCGGACTATTATCCTGTGTCTTCGCCATTTATAAATTCCAATCTAATTTGTTTCAATCTGACATACAGATAAAAACAAAAATAAGGATTTAAAAATCCTTATTAATAATATGGACTAAGAAAAGCCCAATATTTTACAAATTCTTAATAAAAAAGTTATTTGATAATTCCTTTTTTCATTTGTTCAACCGCATAATTGACTGCTCTTGCAGTTAATGCCATGTAAGTCAATGATGGATTTTGGGTACCTGTCGACACCATAGAGGCTCCGTCGGTCACAAAAACATTAGGACATTGATGCATTTGGTTCCATTTATTTAAAATGGAGGTTTTAGGATTCAAACCCATCCTCGCTCCTCCCATTTCATGGATATCCAGCCCAGGGTTCTGGCCACTGTCATGAGTCAAGATATCTTTTGCTCCGCAAGCCTCTAACATTTCTGCTCCCTGTTGAAAGAAATCATCCCGGGATTTAAAATCATTTTCAGCATATGCTATTGCCGTAATAACCTGTGGGATGCCATATTTATCTTTTTTATCAAGACTTAATCGGATATGGTTTTTTTCTTGTGGAATAGTCTCGCCCTGCATCATCATACCAATTTTCCATCCTCCCAAAGTGCATAACTCATCTTTAAAAGCTCCTCCCACTTGATCTTCTAATTCAACGGCAGAGGATCGACCTCGATGCGCACCGAAAAATGAAGCATATCCTCGTAAAAAATCCATCTCCTGTCTTGCAACATTTCTAAAATTAGGTATGATCGGTTGTGTTGGTCTTCTTCCATAATAATAGCTGTCCTCAAAACCTTCAAAAGTAGCACTAAGTGATCCTAAATAGTTGTGGAAAGCAATATATTTACCCAAAATACCACTATCATTACCAATTCCCTGAGGAAATCTTTTCGAAGTAGAGTTCAACAAAATTTGGTTTGTTGCTATCGTAGAAGCATTTACAAAGATTACTTTAGCATAAAATTCTAGACTTTTATTGGTTTCGGAATCGATGACGCGAACTCCCACTGCTTTCCCTAACTGATCATCATAAATTACAGAATCAACAACAGAATGGGGTCTTAGAGTAAGATTACCTGTTTTCTGAGCCCAAGGTAAGGTTGATGCATTAGAACTAAAATATCCACCAAAAGGACAACCTCGCTGACAGAGATTTCGAGCTTGACATGATGTTCGACCTTGATCGATATGTATCTGTTTTGGTTTGGTGAGATGGGCACATCTTCCGGCAATGACGTAACGGTCAGAATATTTATTTTGGATGTTTCGCTGAATCTCTAATTCCACTTGATTCATCTCCCATGCTGGCAAAAAATCACCGTCTGGCATCGCATCAATTCCATCTAAATTACCTGAAATTCCGACAAATTTCTCCACATAACTATACCAAGGTGCTATATCGGCATAGCGAATAGGCCAATCGACAGCAAAACCATCCCTCGCTGGACCTTCAAAATCATATGCCGACCATCTTTGTGTTTGCTTGGCCCAAGTTAACGATTTACCACCTACTTGATAACCTCTTATCCAATCAAAAGGCTTCTCCTGAATGTAAGGCTGTTCATCATCAGAAGTGAAAAAATGCTTCGCATCTTCTTTGTAAGCATAACATTTTGAAGCGATTGGATTTTTTTCTCTTTCTTTTAACGGCAATTGATTGGTATGCTCTAATTGCCAAGGATCCATATAAGCGGTAGGGTAATCTTTAATATGTTTGACGTCTCTCCCCCGTTCCAACACTAATGTTTTTAACCCTTTTTCACAGAATTCCTTTGCAGCCCATCCTCCAGAAATTCCAGAGCCAATTACAATAGCATCAAAATAATTATTTTTTTTCATTTATAAATTTAGGTTGTGGTTGATTTTAAAGGTATATAATCTCTACACTATATCCTAAACAAATCCAAATCTAATGAATAAATATAAATCTGTAAATCAGTATAATCTATAAAAAATTCTGTCGCAATAAAAACTTGTAAGTAATGCGCCGTTTATATTTCAAGAGAAGATCGTATGATCATGCTCTGTAATGTAATATTATAAAAACTTTAAATCAGAGGTTTTAATTTTTTTTTATTTAATATGGTCCAAATATTTCGCATTACCTAATACCCAACTCCAGTTCTCCTTGGTTGCCTAATAGGCGGCCATACACCCGGTTTGCCGTCACGTCCTACAGGAAGCACACGTTGTTCACGATTGACTAATTGAGGCTCTTCTGAAGCTTTATAAGTCATCACAGCAGTCAGAATAACATTATACTTCAGATCATCAAATACTAATTTATCATAGGTATCCAAATTGGTATGCCAAGTATTACTGAAATAACCCCAAGATAAAGAGCTCAACATAAATGCAGGAACTCCTGCAGCGACAAATGAAGAGTGATCAGATCCGCCTCCGCCTGGAGATCCAGGAAATTCAGTTTTAATATCTTTGGTAACCGCGTTTGGTACAGCTGCCATCCAACGCGACATAAAGTCATAGGCGTGCACAAAACCAGAGCCGTTGATTCGCTCTACACGACCGGTACCATTATCCAGATTGAAAACTGCCTGCGTATTTTCTACGATTTCAGGATTGTCCAATACAAATGAACGAGAACCATTCAATCCTTGTTCTTCACTTCCCCATAAACCAATTAAAATAGTTCGCTTGGGATTAGGTAAGATTTTTTTTAAAATACGCGCCACTTCCATCATAGCAATAGTTCCAGTTCCATTATCTGTAGCACCAGAGCCACCCTCCCAAGAATCAAGATGCGCAGAAAGGATTACATATTCATTTGGAAACTCAGTTCCTTTAATTTCAGCAATGGTATTAAAGGAGGGCACATTGCCCAAATCTTTTGAAGCTGTTTCAACACTGATCTTGGGTTTAATTCCCTTTTCAGCAAGACGGTATAACATGCCATAATCTTCTAATGAGATATCCAAAGAAGGAACTTTATAGGATCTGGCACCAAATATTTTGTTAGCACCAAATTCTTTTGACCAATTGCTGGTCAGTATTCCTGCTGCCCCTGCCTCTTCTAATAGGGAAGGAATAGTATTAGATGATACACCAGAAGCTTGAATACGATTGTTCCACACTACAGTTAAAGAATCTCGAGATCTGTTCATCTTTTCAATAGATTCCTTTGTGCCAAACTCAGCCCAATTATGATCTGGACGACCAGTAGGTTGGGGCATTGAAATCATCACAAACTTTCCCTTAACAGCAGGCAACCAATTTCGAAATGAGATAGAATCCTTGACATCTGGTATAGCAATTACTTCCCCTTGTACCGTTTTACCCTTTGTACTAGGGCTCCACGCTAACTGTGTCCCTGCTAGTGACTTCACTCTTGGAGTTACCATATCAATGTGCGAAATACCTCGTTCCCATCCCCTCCATTCTCCAAACTTTTGATTCTTAGCGGAGATACCCCAGCTTTCAAATTTTGCCAATGCCCATTCATTAGCACGGGTCATACCAGGTGTACCCACTAATCGCGGCCCCACCACATCCAACAGTTCAAAAGCAAGTGATTCTAATTGCGAATGATCATTGGCTTCGGTAACAATTTTTTGTACAATAGGCTCTAACACCTGCTTATCTTGTTGAAAACGGCCTTGGGAAAATCCATTTTCCACCAGTACAAAGCTTAAAACTAAGGCACAACCTAAGACTCTTTTTGATAAAATATATGTGAAATTACTTCTTTTCATAAAAATTTATTGTGTAGGTTTTATTTAATACGGTTTAATAAAAATCGAAATTTATATTGACAATAGCTAGTTTGCATTCATATTATTACAAAAGCATTAACCATACCCAATACATCAATTTTCCAAGATGTTGAAACAACGATGAAACGGATTTAGCATGATCTCCATATTTTATGGATAAAAAAAGATGATCATAAAAGATCATCTTTGCACTATAATTGGTGAAAATAGGCTAATTAATTTATTGCTAAAAAACTACCATTATACTTGCCCCCATCATGATAAATGCATAAGCAGACTGAGGAATTGCAAAAAAAATGCACAAAAAAAGCCTCCGATAAATCGGAGGCTTCCTAATATTTAGATTCTAATATGTTATTAGAATTTTTTGTTCACTTTACGTTCACCTTCAGTTAAGTAAATCTTACGTAAACGGATAGATTGAGGAGTAACCTCGATATACTCGTCACCTTGGATATACTCCATTGATTCTTCTAAAGAGAATTTGATCGCTGGTGCAATACGAGTGTTATCATCTGTACCAGATGCACGCATGTTAGTCAATTGTTTCGCTTTAACGATATTGATTGTTAAATCGTTATCACGGATATGCTCTCCTAAGATTTGTCCTTCATAGATATCCACTCCTGGATCAACGAAGAATTTACCACGATCTTGCAATTTATCGATCGAGTAAGCAGTTGTAGTACCTTTATCTAAAGAGATCAATACACCATGTTGACGTCCAGGGATTGTGCCTTTCCAAGGCTCGTAACCTTTCAAACGGTGCGCCATAACAGCTTCACCAGCAGTAGCAGTCAATACGTTGTTACGTAAACCGATGATACCACGAGAAGGGATCTCGAACTCTAAGTGTTGCATTTCACCTTTAGTCTCCATAATCAATAACTCACCTTTACGTTGTGTTACCAATTCAATTACTTTACCAGAAACTTCAGCAGGAACATCAACGACCAATACTTCAATTGGCTCACATTTCTTACCGTCAATTTCTTTCAAGATAACTTGAGGTTGACCTACTTGCAATTCATAACCTTCGCGACGCATTGTTTCGATCAATACAGATAAATGGAGAATACCACGTCCATATACTAACCAAGCATCAGGAGAATCAGTAGGAACTACGCGTAACGCTAAGTTTTTCTCTAATTCTTTTTGTAAACGATCATGGATGTGACGAGAAGTAACTAATTTACCTTCTTTACCAAAGAAAGGAGAGTTATTAATCGTGAACAACATGTTCATCGTAGGCTCATCGATATGGATAACCTCTAATTGCTCTGGGTTTTCAAAATCAGCAATTGTATCACCGATATCAAAACCTTCGATACCAACTACAGCACAGATATCACCACAAGCAACTTCAGTAACACGACGACGACCTAATCCTTCAAATGTATGTAACTCTTTCACACGAGATTTTACGATTTTACCATCGCGTTTCATCAGTGAAATAGGTTGATTTTCTTTGATTGTTCCACGTGCAACACGACCAATAGCAATACGACCTACGAAAGTAGAGTAATCTAACGATGTGATTTGCATTTGTAACGTTCCTTCATAAAAAGGAGATGGTGGGAAGTGAGAGATGATTGCATCTAATAATTCAGATACATCTTCTTTTGGCTCTTTCCAATCTGTTGACATCCAACCATTTTTAGAAGAACCGTATAATACTGGAAATGCCAATTGCTCTTCAGTAGCATCTAAGCTAAAGAATAAATCAAATACATTCTCATATACTTCTTCAGGACGACAGTTTTCTTTATCAACTTTATTGACAACAACTAAAGGCTTCAAACCCAATGCTAAAGCTTTTTGTGTAACGAAACGTGTTTGAGGCATAGGACCTTCAAAAGCATCTACTAATAACACAACACCATCAGCCATTTTCAAGACACGCTCAACCTCACCACCGAAATCGGCGTGACCAGGAGTGTCAATAACGTTGATTTTTACACCTTTGTATTGAACAGAAACGTTTTTAGCAACGATTGTAATACCGCGTTCACGCTCTAGATCATTGTTATCTAGAATTAAATCACCTGTACCATCATTATCTCTAAAAAGATTTGTGAAGTGTAAGATTTTGTCTACCAACGTAGTTTTACCGTGATCGACGTGAGCGATAATCGCTATATTTCTAATATTTTGCATCCAGCAAGTAAATTTGTTTTAAATTCAGGGTGCAAAGATAAGTATTTTGCACCATAAATTCATATAACTATGTGTATTTTATTTGATTACACCTAAATCTTTTCCAACTTTCGTGAATGCAGCTATTGCTTTATCCAAATGACTAAGCTCATGACCTGCTGAAATTTGGACACGAATGCGCGCTTTTCCTTGTGGAACCACTGGATAATAGAAACCAATTACATAAATTCCTTCAGCCAGCATTCTTGTTGCAAATTCTTGAGCCAATTTCGCATCATACAACATTACAGGGACAATAGGATGGAATCCAGGCTTAATATCAAAACCTGCTGCTGTCATTTTTTCACGGAAATATACCGTATTTGATTCTAATTTATCACGTAAGTCTGTCGTCTCGCTCAACATATCCAATACCGCTACAGAAGCTCCCGCGATCGCTGGTGCTAATGTATTAGAAAATAAATAGGGACGAGAACGCTGACGCAACATATCAATGATTTCTTTACGACCAGAAGTAAAACCACCAGATGCTCCACCCAATGCTTTACCCAATGTTCCAGTAATGATATCAACGCGATCAATTACATGGTATAATTCATGAGTTCCACGGCCTGTTTTGCCAACAAAACCAGTACAATGTGATTCATCGATCATCACCAATGCTTCGTACTTATCTGCGAGATCACAGATTTGATCTAAGGGCGCTACTGATCCATCCATAGAAAAGGCACCATCAGTCACAATAATACGATGACGTGCTCCAGAAGCAGCTTGTAATTGCGCTTCCAAATCTGCCATATCTGCATTTTTATAACGGAAACGCTGTGCTTTACATAAACGAACACCATCAATGATTGAAGCATGATTCAATTCATCAGAAATAATCGCATCTTCAGCTCCAAATAATGGCTCAAAAACACCGCCATTAGCATCAAATGCCGCTGCATATAAAATGGTATCTTCTGTTCCTAAAAATTGAGAAATTTTTGCCTCCAACTCTTTGTGAATATCCTGTGTTCCACAAATGAAACGTACTGAAGACATACCATAGCCATGTGAATCAATTGCTCTTTTTGCAGCTTCTGTCACTTTGGGATGTGATGATAATCCTAAATAGTTATTTGCACAAAAATTGATGACATCTTCACCAGTGCTCACTTTAATATCAGCACCTTGGGGCGTAGTAATTACGCGTTCTTCTTTATACAAACCAGCTTCTTTGATAGCTGCTAATTCTTTCTGCAACGCAGGTTGAAGAGTTTTATACATAATAATTCAAAATTTTATACAATAATAAGATTTTAAAAGAGTATTTACTCCACGTATAAATGAAGTTTATGTTATTAATGCCTCAATAGCATGTGAAACCGTTTGCACAAATTTCACTATTCATAACGCAAAGCTTCCACAGGATCTAATTTTGATGCTTTAGAAGCGGGATAATAACCTGAGAGCATTCCAACAAGGATACAGACAGTAAAACCTAATATAATCCAGTTCCATGGAACAATAAAAGAAGCCCCTAATTGTAATGCCAAGACATTCCCTATGACGATACCCAACAGAATCCCTGCTGCTCCACCGATCAGGCAGATGACGACCGCTTCGATTAAAAATTGTTTTCGTATCACAGAGGGTGTAGCTCCAATTGCTTTACGGATACCGATCTCACGTGTGCGCTCAGTAACAGATACCAACATAATATTCATCAAACCAATGGAGGCACCTATTAATGTAATCAATGCAATAACTACCGCTCCCATCGTTACAATCACCATATTTTGCAATAAAATCTGGGCAACTGCGTCTGATTTCGTGATCTCAAAATCGGATGCCTGTTTGGCTGTCAATCCTCTAATATTTCGAAAAGCAATGGTCGCCTCTCCGACAGCAGCTTCCAACCGAATAGGATCATTGGCCGATACCGTAATGGTATAAGAAGGGTTCTGCCCACCCATTACTGTCCTTGCTTTTAGCAAAGGAATAAGACAGGCTTTATCGGCACCCATGCCTGCACTAGACCCCTTACTTTTCAATACCCCGATCACCTGGTAGCGAACGCCACCGATCGTCATAAATTCTCCGATGGGGTTGATTGTTCCTTTAAATAATTTTTGATAGATCTCGTCACCAATCATGACGACGGAGCTACCATTATAAACCTCACGATTAGTGAAATTACGACCTAATGCGACACTATATCCAGATGTTTTTAGGTAGGATTCATCTGAACCGATCACACCAATATTAGGATTTGTTTTTTCTGATTTATATTTTGCTGTTGCAGCCCAAGAAACATTGACACTAATCGAAGTAACCGCATCAAATTTAAATGCCTCTTTAAAACTGGCAGCTTCACGATAGGTAATGGAAGAGTATACCTTTGACTGCTCCCCACTATTACCGATCCGTACATTTAAACCACGGTTTCGGATATTGAAGGAGTTAGAGCCCATTGAAGAAAAAGAATCTGTCAACGAGGACTTAATGGCGTCTATGGATGTAAGCACGCCAATCAGAGCAGTGATACCGATCGCAATAATGAGTGCTGTTAAAAATGTCCGCAGCTTATTGCTCACAATAGATTGCAAAGCAAGCTTTATATTCTCTGAATAGGACATCTTAACAGCCATAGCAATTGTATTGTTAGTATTTAGATTGCTGAAATTACTGCTATTAAATTAATTATACAATGTTTTTAAAAAATTAAGACCTCAAAAAAGAAAAGCGCCCTTAAAAAGTGACGCTTTTCTTTTTTACCTAAAGTATTAATTAATCTTTTTCCAAGTTTCTGTCCGCCCAAATAAGCTCACCCCAACATAACCACGTATATCGAGCTTATCTGCTCCTTGTAGTGTCATCTTACAGCTATATGTTTTTCCAGATTTTGGATCATAGATTTTACCATCCACAAAAGAATTTCCGTCTTTCGAAAAATTAGTTAAGATTTCCAATCCTTGAATCTGTCTACTTTGTAAGCTTTTTTCAGGATTTTTCACATCCTTTTTGAGATTTCCATGAGCATCATTAGGTTCCTTCAACCAATATAGTTTACCATAATACTTATCACCTTTTTTATAGATTTCGATTCTTCCTTCCCCACTAGGGTTTTGCCATTTACCAATAATAGGATCAGATTGGGCAAAAATTGCTACTGATGTAAAGACCATCATGAGCATCATAATTATTTTTTTCATACTGTCTATATTATAATTGTTTATGTGAATTTACGAAAAATATATTATGCCTGCATAACATAATGAAATTAAATATGATCAGCCTAATATTAGGAAAACATTTTTATAAACTACAATCAATAATCATGATATCCTATTATTTCTTATTTGGCACCGCATTTGTTATAAATTTGTCAGGAATTAACTAAAATTATAACTATCATGAAATTCATTATTAGCCTACTTATTACAGGTGTAGTGATTGCAATAGCAGCCTACGTTTCACCGGGAGTACATGTTGCTAGCTTTCTTTGGGCTATCATTACAGGTCTTGTTATTGGATTTGTTAATGCAACAGTTGGTTCTATTTTAAGATTGTTCACCTTTCCATTAAATTGGTTGACTTTGGGTCTGGTTTCTTTTATCATTACTGTTCTTATGATTTTATTAACCGATTCCCTATTAGGTTCCAAATTTGATGTGTCAGGTTTTTGGACAGCAGCACTCTTTGCTATTGTTGTAGCTGTACTTGAAATGATCATTGGAAATATTTTCCCAAGTAAAGCTGATTAGAAATTAAATGTTTTCAACATACAAAAAGCCAATCGTAATCGATTGGCTTTTTGTATTCATATAGGAAGTATTTCATTTTTTATTTAATCTCCCCCATCTGGAAGGTAACATCACCCGATCACAATCTCTCCGGCTATTCATTAGGAAAGTATTTTTTAATCAGAAATACTTAATTCGCGTCCCACCATACCCTATTGGTCAAAACTCCATTGTCTCCCTGGCTCACTACATTTTGGTTATTCGTATTGATCTCTGTTTCAGGATACATAAAACGCAATGGATACCCATTAGGTACTGGAGAAGACACGGAGTTAGGAAAGTTAGGATATCCCAGTCTTCTAAAATCATTCCATGATTGAATGTTATTAATATTATTTAAGGATAACCATTTCTGTGTGATAATACGCTCGATCTTGTTCGTCGCAGACGCATAATTCACATTAGTCTGATTGATATAAGATTGTATATTATAATGAGTAACATTGAATAAATAATTAAACGATGCTTGTATACCACTTTGATACAACTGACTTGCTATACCTGTTATCCAATCTCTTTCAACCGCTTCTGCACGTAAGAAATTAGATTCTGCCAAAGAGATTAAAACAATAGACTGATTGAAAGATTTAATGATTCCAGCGGGTTGATTTCCATTTTCATTTAGTCCTTTTAAAGCTGAAGTATTAACTGCTGCATATTCATCTTTTATCATATTTTCACCGAAAATAACCCCTTTAAAATCTCCATTTATGCTCACATAATTTTGCCCCAATCGCGGATCATTGAACTCTTTATATTTTCCAATAAGATATTGACTAGGACGTATATTCGCATAATTAGCTACAGCCACTCCAGAATTATTACGATAGTAGGTTTCGTAAAATGGATTTATCTTCGAAGCTGTATTCAAGAAACCTGGATTTACACTAGCATCTTCTTCTAAAAAACCAGAACCTTCCTGTACAATTTTAGCGATTTCCTCAGTAATATAGGATGCTTGACTAGCAACTTCAGACTGTCTTAACAACGCTCTTAATTTCAGCGTATTTCCAAATTTTGCCCATTTCGTTTTATTCCCTTTGAATAATACATCATCATTTGCCGGAAGCAAAGACGCAACTTTAATGGATTCTATACCTTGAGTAATCAGATCTATAGATTTTTTGTACACATCTTTTCCAGATTCATAGCTTGGGTGCAAAATCGCAGATCCTTTTAAGGCATCCTCATAAGGCACATTATTATAGAAATCAACAAGGATAAAGAAGTGATAGCCCATCATAATCTTGGCTATTCCTGAATAAAATTGAGCATCTTCTATTTCCGCCTGTTCTAATATTTCTTTATAATAAAACAGATTATTATATGTCGATTCCCAAACGGCTAATCCATCACGAGTATCTCTAATGGCTGGACCATTATACATTTTAAGAGATCCGAAAGAACTAATTCCTTCATTTGAAGTACCCCAATATCCTCCCCAAAGACCACCGATCAGGTTTAATTGAGTAGCTTCATAGGCAGCTGATGTCACCAATGCCGCAGGAAGTTTGGCATTCAAACTTAAGTTTTCCTTAATTGGTGAATTCGGATTAACATTTACATCTAAAAAATCTTTGCAAGAGGTCGATGCGAATAATAAAAAACTCATCAACCCTATCTTTATCATGTTGTATTTCATTATCGTATTTTTAAAAAGTCATATTAATATTGAATCCCATTGATCGCGAAGTTGGGATTTGTCTAAAACTAGAATAACCGTCCGTTTGATTATACAGTGCTTCGGGATCACCAATTTTATTGGAAGAATGTCTAATGATGAACAAGTTGTTACCAACAAAACCTATACTTGCTTTTTTAAACAATTTTTGTCCTGCTAAAAACTTTGCTGGCAAATCATATCCAACATAAAGCTCTCTTAATTTCAAATAGTCAGCTTTCGCAGCAGTAGTTGTCTGGATATTGCCATAAGCAGTCCACCAAGCTTTGTCACCTTTTGAATATACATCGGTATTGTCCACAACACTTCCATCAGCAAGGCGAATCATCGAATTAGGCATGATAAACGGTTGTCTATCATATTTCACCGTCTCTATATGTGTTCCAGCCGCATACATTCTTGGAAATACTTCTGAGTACATCCAACTTCCTAATCTTGAATCTATTTGAAAACCTAGAGTAAATGACTGATAAGACAGTTTTGTGGAAAAACCAAAAAGATATGGAGGAACCATCGTACCCAATACAACCTCTTCATCTGAAGGAATAACGTTTCCATCCTTATCTAGCACTATTTTACCATCTTCTTTCAAAAAGTCGGTCATGCGAAGTGTTGGATACTGATGATCCTTTAGAGCATATGCTTGTCTAAAGATGTTAAATTCATCCCCTGCAAATAGATTTTTGGCTTTAGTATCTGTGTAACTAAAATTAAAGCCTAAATCTAACTTCAATTTATCATTTTTAATTACAGTTCCATTGATCATAACTTCGAGAGTTTTATTGATCATTTGTCCTGCATTGACTATGGTAGAATTAAAACCTGTTGCACTTGATATGCCCGCATTAAAAATCTGTCCATCAGAATCGGAATGTGCATAAGCAATATCAGTACTTAATCTATTATTAAAGAATCCAAGTTGAAGTCCGACTTCATAAGACTTTACAAACTCGGGTTTAATTAACAAATTAGGTTCTGAAAGAGAAGGCGTAAATCCAACCAAACTTCCATAGGGAAATCCTGCAGTCTGACTATAGGTTAGATTTAATCTATAAGGATCCAATGTAACGTTGCCTGTCTTATTGTAAGATGAATAAACTCGTCCATAATTTAATACCCTGTTATTCTTCAGACTTTCGATTGCATCTGTAAACACAAAAGAAGAACTTATCCCTGGTGAGAAGTAACTATTATTATTGGGATCGAGAACAGAAACTTTATCATTTCTTCCTGTCAAAGTCAAAAACAAATAATTTTTATAACCCGCGGTAAACTCTCCATATGTTGCCAATGAACGGTATTTTGTTATTGTAGAACCTCCAGTTAACTCTCCAGTTCTAGACCCCTGATTATAGATATCTTCAAACAATAAGTTGGATGCACTTACATTTATCTGTTTTCTGTCGTCCATTCTGACATTTTGACCAACCAATAATTTAGTAGAGAAGTCACCAAAATCCTTATGGAAATTCAATATCAAATCATTATTGAATCTTGTAAATCCAGAATGGGTATCATTCACAGATCCATTGATATTCCTTGTTGCTACGCTTGATGTTAATTTCCGATTTGTCACACGTCCTGGCTCAGACTGGAAATAGAGACCTGTTCTGTAAGTTGCATCAAACCAATCTGCAAATTCATAATTAAATTCTAATTTTGAGTTTAAAGTATGTTGATCCGATGTATTTCTATTATTATCAGCCATGAAAATTGGGTTTCTCGTACTTGCAACTGGGTTGTACCAATTTAAGGGGTGATTTGGAGAACTTGGATCTTCCCAATTTCTAGCGTCTTTATAATCGATGTTTGCAGGCTGAGTATAAGCAGAAAGCCAAGGACCGTCACTTGTTGTATTGTTCTTGAAAAATACATAATTTACATTAAACGATGTATTCAGTCTATTAAAACGACGAGAACCATTAAATCGAGCTCCGGTACGACTGGATTTATCCCCAGGAATAATTCCCTTTATACGAACATCCTGTAAGGACATAAAATATGAACTTTCAGTATCACCACCGGAAAACGATAGATCATTTTGGATTGTAATACCGGTATCAAAAAATCCTAAACGATTATCTTTACTAGGCACTTCATATCGCTTAGTCGGTTGTACACCATTAATCGGAAGACCAAAATCCCGCACTTCACCATTAAATTTATCACCCCAAGATTCATTAGCAACAGGACTATAAATTCCATTCTGTCCTTGACCAAATGTCACTTGAGCTGGTGGCAATAAGAACACGTTGGAGAAAGTTGTGCTATTGCTAAAATTAATTTGACCTCTATCAGATTTTCCCGATTTTGTTGTGATCATAATAGCGCCATTAACACCTTCAGATCCATAAAGTGCAGCAGCATTTGCTCCTTTAAGGACAGTGATATCCTGTATATCATTAGGATTTATGCGAGTTATATCCGGTAGTGGAACACCATCAACCACATATAAAGGGTCATTTTTTGACCGGTTTAAAGAACGTGTACCTCTTAGTCTGATCTGAATTCCCGGATCAGTTTTGCCCGTTGTAAGATCTGTAGCGTTTATACGCAATCCAGCAACCTTACTTGACAATGCTAACAATGGATTCACAACCTTTCCTAAATTAAGATCTTCATTATTGACAGTCTGTGCAGATGTACCCAACTCTCTTGATTGCCTTTTAATCCCAAGTGCTCCTGTAACAACCACTTCCGAGAGCAATGTATTATCCTTCATCAGGTAAATAACTCGATTTGACCAATCTTTATCAATAAAAATTTCTGTTGGCAAATATCCTACATGCGATACAATCAATTTTTGTCCTTGATGTGCAAGAATCCGAAAAGTACCTTGAGAACCAGTAATCACAGCTCCTGATCGATCATTTCCTTTAACCGAAACAGATACACCTCTTATCGGCTCGTCAGTTTGCTGCTCCAAAACACGTCCGACCAATGTAACATGAGTCTGCGCACACAATTCCGACGAATAAGTTATTAGGAGCAGTAAAATTGAAAAGTAATATTTTATCATCCTTGACTTTTTTAGTTAATACATGTAAAAATTTATATCTTTGACTTTAGAACGAGTCTAAATAAACGATTGTAAAATTAGATTAATTATAAATAGTGGAGTTACGATATCCGAAAAAGAAGCTTAACAATCCGAAATTAACTGATCATAATTTTAATAAACGCACCATAAATCAAGTGAACGGAATAATCTTCTTATACAGTCATATAAATTATGAAGTGAATTTTTTAGCTTTAAGCGATAATTTTTCACGAATCAAAACGGAGAAGAACAGTTCTATTCTTATCATTTCAATTGCTAAAAATAGTACTGTTATCCTGGATCAACAGGAGGTCGAACTTAAAGAACAACATTCTTGTTTTTATTATTCGCAGGGTGCAGATCTCTATCTGATCGCGCAAGAAAAAGACGCTAAGGTTTTTATATTGACTTTTAAAACTGGATTTCTGCAGCACAGTGAGATTGAGCTCGATCATCAACAAAAGATAGAACAAAGCTTTCGATCTTCATCTATATTAAGAACGTTTAATGCCCCATCGCTATATAGCACCGCGATGGACCTGATCAACTCGCAATTTCCAGATGCTCTTATACCGACATTTTACAAAGCCAAATCCCTGAACATATTCTGTAAACTAGTTGCATATTTAGAGTTATTATCTGAACCCGGAAATATTCGATTGAGAGTGATCGATATGGAAAAAATAAAAGTCGCCAAAGAATTGATTGAGTCCAATTTGAATCAGAACTTCACGATTCCTCAATTGGCCAGAACTGTCGGCACCAATGAACAATATCTCAAAAAGCATTTTAAGCAATTTTATGGTAAGACTGTATTCAATTTTATTGTCGAATGCAAAATGCATAAGGCTAAACAAATGATTAAAGAAAGAGATCTTAAGATTAGTGCGATCAGTCAGCAGCTGGGTTACAAGCATGCCACCCATTTTACAACAGCTTTTAAAAAATTCTTTGGCTACACACCCAATGCATTAAGATATTTATTTTTAGTTTTCATAGAAAATTATGCGGCAACTAAAGATATTGCCAGCATCTTAATTTAGCACAAAATCGTCCTATTAATAAATTAAGATATTTTAATTCTATTGCTTAATAGCACCAAAAAAAACAGTCGATCCTTAAAATTGAGTTTTTAAGGATCGACTGCTTATAGATATAAATCTAATTAGAATTCCCATCTTACGAAAGCCTCGATTGCTTCGTAGTTTGCAAGTCCCAATTGATCATATAATTCTGCCGTTTCACTTGTACGGTCTTCTGCACGTACCCAAAATTCGCGAGGATCATCTCCAGGGAAAACTGGAAGATCTTTTTGAGACTGATGTTTAAAAATCGCTAAACGTTTACGGTACACCTCTTGTGGAGATAAAGGTACAGCCATTTCGATTTCATGGATAGGATATTCATGCCAAGCTCCGCGGTATAACCATAACCAACAATCTTTTGTCCACTCATCAGTAGCTTTTAAGCGTCTCAATGCTTCATAAAGAATGTTAAAACAAACTTTATGTGTACCATGTGGGTCTGCAAAGTCACCAGCAGCAAATACTTGATGTGGTTTTACTTGACGTAGCAACTCCATGGTTTGTTGGATATCATCTTCAAAAGAAACATCCTTAGAAAACTTCTGTCTATCGTAGAATGGCAAATCTTGGAAATGAATATTGGCATCTGGTAGACCTACAAAACGAGCTCCAGCAATAGCCTCACCTTTACGAATTAAAGCTTTTATTTTGCGAACAATCTCTGTATCAATTTGATTAGGCTTCTTAGTAGCAAAAATATCGCGGCTTTCTTTATACAAAGCAGCAATTTTAGATGCATCAATACCCATCTCTTTTGCAAAATCTTCTGCAAACTCCAAATAACGAATCACATCATCATCCCAAACAGCAGTATTACCACATGTTTGATACGCAACGTGTACATCATGACCTTGATCCGCTAGACGGATAAAGGTACCACCCATAGAGATCACATCGTCATCTGGATGGGGTGAAAAAACAATTGATGTTTTCTTTGCAGGATTAGCACGTTCAGGTCTTTGCGAATCATCAACATTAGGTTTTCCTCCTGGCCAGCCC
This sequence comes from Sphingobacterium sp. PCS056, assembly GCF_023273895.1. NCBI lineage: Bacteria > Pseudomonadati > Bacteroidota > Sphingobacteriia > Sphingobacteriales > Sphingobacteriaceae > Sphingobacterium > Sphingobacterium sp. PCS056. Next base: position 1,021,511 of record NZ_CP096883.1, read on the forward strand.
GTGATGGTATGCTGTAATTCATTGAAAATGCGAATATTGATATTATAAGCAGGACCTGTTTGAGTCACTAACTTAGCCATACCATGATTGTTATAATCCTCTTCTGTTAATTTCAGGATCGGTTTTTTCACTTCTAAAGATAACCAAACGACTGCTTTTTTTACTAAAACAGGAGTCCACTCAATATCTTCTGCTAACCAAGGCAAATCAAATCTTGTTAACAAAGAAGCCGAATCTGTATCTAAAATGAATTCAACATGATCGGATAATTGCAAGTAAGTTGCCGGAATTTCTGATGAAATTTCACCTTCCACAGCTTTCTTGATGATTTCAGCCTTGTTGCCACTCCAAGCCATCAAAATAATTTCTCTAGCTTTGAAAATAGTACCAACACCCATCGTAATTGCCTTACGTGGTACATTCTCTTTACCTCCAAAATCACGTGAAGCATCACGACGTGTTAAATCATCTAAAGTAACAACACGTGTACCCGAGTTAGGAGCAGATCCCGGTTCATTGAAACCAATGTGACCTGTTCGTCCAATTCCTAAAATTTGAATATCTAAACCACCTAAATCAGTAATCTTTTGCTCATATGCCTCGCATGCTGCATTAATGAGGTCGGTTGCTAATGTTCCATCAGGAATATTGATATTTGATCGTTCAATGTCAACGTGATCAAATAAATTTTTATTCATGAAGGTGACATAGCTTTGTGCTGCATCCGGTTGCATAGGGTAGTACTCATCTAAGTTAAATGTGATCACATTTTTAAAACTTAGACCTTCCTCTTGATGTAAACGGATTAATTCAGCATAAACTTTAACGGGTGTTGCACCAGTAGCAAGACCTAAAATTGCATTTTCGCCATTTTTTTGCTTATTACGGATAATATCCGCAATTCGCTTTGCAACAACTTTGGAAGCTGTGCTTGGGTCAGGATACACACTTACAGGAACTTTTTCAAAGCGTGTTGCTTCCAATAAATTTAATCTAGCCATTATTAGAATATAGTATTGATAGGGTGAATTACAAATTTATAAAATATTGTAGCTTATCCACCATTTTTTGTAAGATTTTAAAACGTTTATAGCAAAAATGCAAATGCACACGATTGCTAAAACGTTTATATCTTCATTCCTCTAGATATTATTAAGTAAGTCAATTGCTTGTGTGAGTGTTTCTGTTCTTTTAGCAAAACAAATTCTCAAAATATATTGATCCAAATTCGATGTATAAAAAGCAGAAATAGGGATCAGTGCAACTTTGTTTTCAACCACCAATCTTTCGGCATAACTTAAGTCATGCTCAGATGAAATAGCACCATAGTCAACATTTATAAAATAGGTTCCTTCACTCGGTAAAACAGTAAATTTTGAATTTGCTATACCCTTTACCAAGTAATTCCTCTTCTCTTCAAAAAAATGACCCAAATTTAAATAGCGATTCGTTTCTTCCAGATACTTAGCAAGTGCCATTTGCACTGCCCCATTGACACTGAATACATTATATTGATGAATTTTTCTGAATTCTCGTGTTAACTCGACAGGCGCAATGCAGTAACCTACTTTCCAGCCCGTAACATGAAATAATTTCCCAAATGACGCGATCACAAAACTTCTTTCCCGCAATACTGGATAAGCCACTAAAGAAATTGGCGCTCTACCGTCAAATACAAGATGTTCATATACCTCATCACTTAAAATAAATGCATTAGATGAAGTAACAATAGCTGTCAAAGCATCAATATCAGCTCGTTTTAGCTGCCTACCAGTCGGATTATTCGGATTATTAATAATGATCAATTTCGTTTTGCCATTGACTAAAATCTTCACATAATCCCAGTCGATCGCAAAATCTGGCGCCAACAGGGTTATGGGAATTACCTTCCCTCCAAATAATTTAACCGTTGGAGCATAGCAGTCGTAGGCAGGTTCAAAAATCAGTACTTCATCACCTATGTTCACAACCGTAGCAATAGCCGTAAAAATAGCTTGTGTCCCCCCTGATGTAACTGTTATCTCATCATTAACATCGACATGCACCTGATGTGTATTCCAAACTTTTTCTGCTATTTTTTCACGTAACGGTAAAACGCCAGGCATTAGCGCATATTGATTAAATCCTGTATGCATATACGTGTGTACCAAATCAATCAAATCAGGGTCAGTATCGTAATCAGGAAATCCTTGTGCCAAATTTAATGCCCCATATTGTTGTGCTAATGCAGACATTTTACTAAATATGGTCGTACCCACCTCAGGAAGCTTAGATTGAAATTTTGAATTCATAGCTAGTTAGAATAAAATGCTAAAATAATATTTTGCAACAGTTAATAGACAATTGTAAAATAAATGTATAAAAATATAATATAATCTACCTAATTAATAGATTATATTATATTTGTAATCTAAATTCGTAAATAACAATGAAAAAAATATTTTTATATTTCCTTTTCTGCTTACCATTATTGGCTGTAGCTCAAAAAAAGGAACTCACGAAAGCGGATTACATTGCCCGCGTCAAAGCAAATCCTGATTCCGTTTCCTCATTAATTGATTTGAGAAGAGTTGGTGGTTATACTCCCGAGTATGCAGAATTACAGAATCTGTATAATACACTAGGTAAAAAGGTAAAAAACTCCAAGGATGGCAAAGAGTTTAAAGCATATCTAAAAGCGCTGTCTACGGTAGAAATAGGCAAACAAGCACCAGCATTCACGCAAAATGATACCACAGGCAATCCCGTGAGCTTATCTGACTTTAAAGGTCAATATGTGCTGTTGGACTTTTGGGCATCTTGGTGTCCAGATTGTCGAGTAGAAAGTCCTGATCTAGTTAAAACGTATGCGGCCTTTAAAGACAAAAATTTTGAGATTTTAGGAATATCCTTTGATAGAGATCGAAACTCGTGGATCAAAGCTATCCATACCGATCAATTACATTGGAAGCATGTCTCCGACTTACAACGTTGGCAAAATAATGTAGGGACATTGTATGGGGTCAAATCTATTCCACAAAATGTTTTAATAGACCCTACAGGAAAAATTATTGCACGAAATCTCCATGGAGAAGACTTAAACAACAAATTGAAAGAAGTACTAAAGTAATTTTGATCTATAACATACAAAGGAGCGCTTATGAAGCGCTCCTTTGTATGTTATAACCATATCTCCTGTTCTTATCCAAACAAGGCTCTAAATACATCTTCTAATGTTGCCACAGGTCGAATCGCGATATTATACTTTTTAGGATCCAATCCTTTGGTATTAAACTTCGATATAAAAACACCTTCAAATCCCAGTTTCTCAGCCTCAGCAATGCGTTGCTCGATGCGATTTACGGCACGAATTTCTCCTGAAAGCCCCACTTCTCCCGCAAATGTGATATTCGTTTTTACAGCAATATCCTGTTGTGATGAAATAATAGCAACGATCACAGCCAAATCTATGGCAGGGTCTTCCACACGCAATCCGCCAGCAATATTTAAGAAAACGTCTTGCGCGCTCAACCTAAAGCCAAAGCGCTTTTCCAGTACAGCAAGCAACATACTTAATCTTTTGGTATCAAATCCAGTAGAGGTACGCTGTGGGTTTCCAAATGCAGAATTACTGACCAATGCTTGTACTTCGATCATCATAGGACGTGCCCCCTCTAACATGGCCGCAATAGAAACCCCACTAACCGGAGCATCTCGTTGCGAAATCATGATTTCAGAAGGATTAGAAACCTCTCGCAGTCCCGATCCTTGCATTTCATATATCCCTAGTTCGGAGGCAGAACCAAAACGATTTTTCACGGCTCGCAAAATCCGGTATACATGATGTCGATCACCTTCAAATTGCAATACCGTATCGACCATATGTTCCAATACTTTGGGACCTGCGATAGAACCATCTTTAGTAATATGACCAACAATCAAAACAGGCGTACTTGTTTCTTTTGCAAAACGCAGCAACTCAGCAGTACATTCTCGCACTTGAGATACCGACCCGGGGGCAGATTCAATTTGAGAAGAATGTAGCGTCTGAATGGAGTCGATCACAATCACATCGGGCTGTACTACCTCGATCTGTTTAAAGATATTCTGAGTAGAAGTTTCCGTTAAGATATAGCAATTTGCATTTGATGATTGTGACAACCGTTCCGCCCGCATTTTGATCTGTTGCTCACTTTCCTCTCCAGAAATATATAAGGTCTTCACCTGTGGAATAGATAACGCGAGTTGCAACATTAAAGTCGATTTACCGATACCGGGCTCCCCTCCGATCAAGACCAAAGACCCCGGAACAATCCCTCCTCCAAGCACACGGTTAAATTCCTGATCAGGTGTTAAGATACGGGATTCATCTTGATACACGATCTCGTGGATAACGGCAGCTTTATTTGCGCGTTTAGGTGAGGATGTCACCGAAGTACTCCGCCATTCTGGAACTTTTGAACCTGATTTCTCGACAACTTCCTCCACTAAAGAATTCCATTGTTTACATGAAGGACATTGTCCCAGCCATTTTGCAGATTCAAATCCACAACTTTGACAGAAATATGCTGATTTTGTTTTAGCCATTGTACGAATTTACCATTTTTTAAACTTCTACATTTAGGTTATTAAAAATTCTTACCATATTTTGTAACAAGCACCGCGAATTATCGACTCATTAAGTATGAATTTGGAACAAGAGTTTGTTATCCTTTTAGAAAAAAATCAAAATATTATACATAAAATCTGTAAAATATACACAGATCAAGAAGATGTACATAAAGATCTTTTCCAAGAAATAACGATACAGCTATGGCACTCTTATCCCAAATTCAGAGGAGAAGCCAAATTTAGCACATGGGCCTATAGAATTGGATTGAATACAGCCATCTCCCTATTTAGAAACAAGAAAAAAGCGATCAGTATCATACCTTGGGATCAAGCATTAGAAAAGATATCCTATGAAGAATACGACCCCCAAAAAGACGATCAGCTTCGCTATTTATATGAAGCCATACATCATTTAAATGATATTGAAAAAGCACTCGTATACCTCTATCTAGAAGATAAAGATTATACTGAAATTGCTGAGACCTTAGGAATTAGTGAAGTAAATGCACGTGTAAAAATGAATAGGACAAAAACAAAGTTAAAAGAGATTTTAAAAAAGAAAGGAGCTTTATAATGGATGAGTTGGATCAATTTAAAAAACAATGGCAAGAGGATGAAAACTTCATTAAAGTAGATCAGACTGATATTAAAACCATGCTTCACAAAAGCTCTACATCGATCGTCAAATGGATCTTTATGATCAGTCTCATAGAACTGAGCTTAGGCATTATTTTATCTTTGCTATTACCCAGTTCAAATAGAGATGAGTTACCGTTTTTTCATTTTGTAGATTATGCTTCGGAAGTAGTTTTTTATTGCGCAATAGCATATTTTATCTATAACTTCTTTAAATCATATACCAGTATCTCGAGCACCAGTAGCACAAAAAATCTATTAAGTAGGATATTAGAAACACGAAAACATGTTGAAAATTACATTAAATTCAACATCTATTTCATTATGTATTCCTTTTTCATATCATTTGTAGAATTGGCCATACGCAAGATCAATCTAGCTAATCAATGGGGAGCAAATTTTTTAAAGGTTATTGCTATTGCTGTATTGATCACCTTAGTAGCATGTTTGTTTATTTCTATTTTTAAATTTTATTACAAAATCGTTTATCGAAGATTACTTAAAAAACTGAATAATAATTATGAAGAACTGACACGTTTAGAACAGGAGTAAAATATAAGATTTTATATTTCCTACCTTTACAGACCATGGAAAAGATTGCAGTCTATTATTTTTTATTTATTAATTTCATCAGCTTTTTAAGCTTTTATATAGACAAGCAAAAAGCTAAAAATAAAAGCAACAGAATCTCAGAAAAAACATTTCTCACCTATTGCATCATTGGCGGAAGCTTAGGTGGATTTGCAGCCATGCAATTATTCAGGCATAAAACAAAAAAGAGAAGCTTTTTGCTTCCCTTTTATTTTATCGCTGTGCTACATATTGGATTAATCTACGGTTATGCCCGCTACCATGGCTCAGTTTAATTTTCATTCTCTTTTAATATTCTTAAAAAGTTTAATCCCATGATCTTTGCAATATCAGATGAGTCATACCCCCTCTTCAAAAGAGCGTGAGTTAAATTCGGAAATTTGCTGACATCTTCCAAACCCTGCGGAGTCGATTCAATACCATCGTAATCGGAACCAATAGCTACGTGATCAATGCCTATCTTTTTTACTAGATAGTCAATATGGTCCAATAATAAGGACATGGATACATTAGCTACATGCTTATGCTCACTTGTTAATTGCTCATACTGACTTGAAGCAGAAAGACTATAATTACCTTGCTTTCCAAATTGTTTTTTATATAATTTCTTCACTCGCTTTTCGTAATTTTTATCCAGAAAACCAGAATAGAAATTAACGCCAACGACTCCCCTATTTTTCTTCAAAGCCTCTAATTGGGCATCCTTCAAATTTCGAAAATGCGGGGTCAATGAATAAGAATTACTATGCGAGACTAAGACCGGTTTTGTGGAGATTTCCAATACATCATAAAACGTTTGCTCTCCAGCGTGGGATAAATCCACCATCATCCCCAGTTTATTCATTCTCCTGATAATCTCTTTGCCCAATGCAGACAATCCTTTTCCTTCCCTTGACTTTGTTTTAGATTCTTGAGCAGCAGCAGTTGCCCAAGACAAATCGTAGTTCCAAGTCAATGTCATATATCGTGCGCCTCGTTTATACAAAGCTTCTAGATTTTGCAGATCAGCCTCGATCATATTACCTCCTTCAATACCAATGAGCGCAGCAATCTTTCCAGATTTTATAATGCGTTCGATTTCATCGCTATTTTTAGCCATTTCGATCTGATCTGGGTTTTGATCTAATACCTTCTCCAGAGCATCAATTTGATCATTGGCATGCTTAAAAGCTCCCGATTTCCATTTTTTATCATCAGACCAAACCGCAAAAACTTGAACATCCACTCCGCCCACAATCAACCTGGGAATATCTGTATGATTTACCATCAATTGCTGACTGATATCATGCCCTTTTAAAATCGAGGTAATGATCACATCATTATGGCCATCAACCACAATCATCTGCTGATGAATCGATCCGTAATCTTGCGCTTTCGCAGTTCCAATTACTGATAATATCAAAGCCAATCGTAAAACGTAATTTTTCATAAATATTATTTCTTCCCTTCTAGAATCGCTTCATAAATCGCATCTTGAATGCGACTTCTAATATTGAGATTCAATAATTTTGTAGAAACTTGTGGATGAACGCGATTGGACAGAAATATATAGATCAGCTGATTTGCTGGATCAATCCAAATGCAAGTACCCGTGTATCCCGTATGTCCATAGACACTTGAATTTGATAATTTTGAAGGGTATTCATTTTTGATATTGGGATCCCAACGATCAAAACCCAATCCTCGGCGGCTAGATTCAGACTGCTTTGACGTAAACAATTCGACTGTCTCTGATTTAAAATATCGCTCTCCACCATATTCCCCTTCATTTAGTAAAAGTTGTCCATAAATTGCCAAGTCATTAGCTGTTGCAAATAATCCAGCATGACCAGCTACACCCCCTGCCATAGCAGCTCCCTGATCATGAACATAACCTTGTAATAGTACCTTTCTAAAAGATGTATCCTGTTCAGTAGGTATAATTTGAGACTTTGAAAAACGCTCTCTAGGATTATATCCAGCAGTCTGCATCCCTAATGGTCGATAGAAATTATCCTGTACATAATCTTGCATCGGTATAGCAGTTTGATGTTCTGCCACTTCTTTCATGACATACATACTGATATCGCTATAGACATAACTGCCTACTGGCTTCACTTCAGAGTTGAGCATTTCAGGCCACATCACATCTCGATAATAATTGTTGAGCAAGTAACAACTATCAGCAACCTTGACGTTATGTGTAAATGAATAATTGCGTTGTACGTCGCCAGGCTTTAAATTTCTATAAAAGGGAATAAAAGGTGTAAATCCAGCCTCATGGAGCATCACACTTTTTAAAAGAATATCTTTTTTATTCGTTGATTTAGCCTGCCAAAGATAATCTCCTATAGGTTTGTTTAAATCAATAATTCCTTGCTCCGTCAAGCGCATAATGACCGGTGTAGTCCCTGCAATTTTACTCACAGATGCCAAATCGAAGATGTTATGTATCGTTGTTGGTACTTCTTTACTATAAGTATGGTAGCCATAACCTTTTTCAAAAATAACCTGTCCATTCTTGACCACCATAACAACAGCCCCAGGAGTAGCTTTTTGAGCAATTGCCTCTTCAGCGATAGCATCTATTTTCTTACTTAACCTCTCGATATTAAGCACATCATTCTTGGCCAAACTGTACTGGATACGCGTCTGACTTGTCGCTTCCCCCATACCCTTTAAAAAAATAGCAGAATATGTTTTCTGAAGTTTATTAGTAGCTGACAAGCCTCCAAAAATGGTCATAGCTGCATTTCTTTGCGTTTCATCAGAAAAATGTGCATTCCACAAAATTGGACTTTTAAAATCATCAAGCATAGCTAATACGTCACCCTTTCCAAAAACAGCGAGAATGATTTTTTTATTATTTCGTTCCGCCTGCATGAGCTGATCGACAAAAGAAGTCGTTAACTCTTCCGATTTAATTGCGACGATCACCACATTGCTATATTTCACATGCTCATCAAAATTTTTATAACCGACATAATTAACTCCTGCATAACGAGATAATTGCTCCTGAAACTGATTAAACAAGCTCGAATCAGGTGCACAAATAGTCATGTTATATTGATCCAATTTACCTAAAGGAAGTACCGCATCCATATTATTAAAAAGGACGGTTTCATTTTTAATAGAAGATCTGTATTGGGCTTTTAAGTGATTAGTATGGAGACAGCCAATAGCAAAAAGTCCAGTAATTAGGAGTTTTATTCTATTTATCATCATGTGTTTAATAAGGGTTTATATGTAAATGTACAAATAAAAGCTATACAATCATGCACAAAAACGCACAAGTAACCATAATATTCAATTATGACCGATTTTGATCCACTGCAATCATTAAAGATAGAAAAGAGCTTTACAAGCAGCATAGTATATTTTAAAGCTATTAAAATGGTCGGAAAATGAAATCTATGATATTTCACACGATTATAATTGGATACAAATGCAAATTTATCTAAGTTTGATTTATGCCAGAGGTCGTAGAAAACAGAACCATTTTTTCCTTATTGGAAGTAACTCGAAGCATTCAAAAAACTATTGCTGAACGCTATAAGAGTTTGTATTGGATCAAAGCGGAGATGAACAAATTGAATCATTACTCCCATTCTGGGCACTGTTATCCCGAATTAGTCGAAAAAACCGAAGGAAAGATCGTAGCTGAGATTCGTTCCATCCTATGGAAAGCAGATTATCAAAGAATCAACAACCATTTCCTTAAGATAGCTCAAGAACCTTTGCGTGAAGGAATTACCATGTTATTCCAAGCGAGTATCTCCTACGATCCTATGTACGGTTTGAGTCTTAGGATTGTAGATATTGATCCGACCTTTACTTTAGGAGAGCTGGAAAAAGAAAAATTAAACAGTATCAATAAACTGAAGCAAGAAGGTATTTTTGATGCAAATAAAAACCTTCCTTTTCCTACACTACCCAAGCGATTAGCTATTATTTCGGTAGAAACCAGCAAAGGATTATCCGATTTTTACAAAATTATTAATCAAAATCCTTGGGGATATAAAATTGAGCAAACACTTTATCCGGCATTATTGCAAGGAGATAAATCAGTTCCTTCAATCATCCGGCAGCTGTCCATCATTGCAGAACGCTCAGAAGCTTACGATGCAGTAGCAATTATCCGCGGTGGTGGCGGAGAAGTAGGCTTATCAAGTTACAACAACTACCTATTGGCAAAAGCTATTGCCATTTTCCCACTACCTATATTAACTGGTATTGGACACTCCACCAACCTTACAGTAAGTGAAATGGTCGCCTATAAAAATGCGATCACACCAAGTGAACTCGCAGATTTCCTAATCCAAAAATTTCATAATTTCGCCATTCCCTTAGATCAATTGACAGCACGAATATTGCAAAATACAACTGCGATATTTAAAGATGAAAATGAAAAATTAAAAGCCTTTGCCTCAACCATTAAATGGTCTGTCCAGCAATCTATAAGACAATCAAAAATTGATTTGACTGCCTTTGAAAAAGATATTAAAACAAATTTAACCTACATCTTCCGTCAGAAATATACGACGCTCGATCATCTTGAAAAAATTATCCAGCTCGCAGATCCTATTCGACTGCTCCAAAAAGGATTTTCAATCACCAAAGTCAATGGAGAACTGTTGGTATCTGTAGATCAAATCAATGAGAATGATGTACTCACAACTCAAGTCTGGGATGGTGAGGTGAGCAGCATCACACAAAAAATCAATAAAAATGGAAAATAATTATACCTATACCGACGCATTTTCGGAGTTAGAACAAATCGTACAGGAAATTGAAACTGGGAATACCAATATTGATGTCCTATCTGAAAAAATAAAAAGAGCATCTCTATTAATTCAAGTTTGCAGAGCACAGCTCACCTCCACAGAGGAGGAGGTCAATCTTTTATTAAAAAACTTGACCCCCAATGAAGATGAAGATGAATAGTTAATGCTTCAATAAACGGTAATAATGATTATCCAAATGTTTACGCATGCCTTCTTTAAAGGAAGTTACATCACCATTTTTTAATAATTTTATCAGATCTTTATGAGAAATAAACTCTTTTGAAGCATTATCGCTATTTAATAAACCGCTGTCATGGACATATTGGAAAATAGGTAACAAGAGTTCTTGAAAATCCATTAACATTTTATTACCGGAGATCTTATACAATTTACCATGAAAAGCAACCTCTTCTTCAATCTTAAAAGATCGCGTATCGCTATTAATTGATTCAACTCGCACGATTGCTTCCAATTCAGCTATATCTTCTTCCGATGTGCGATCGAAAATCAATTCTGCCATCCCCACTTCAAGAGCAAGTCGCATTTCAAATATATCTTTGAGCGTATCATCATCTAACATCGCTGGGTGGAAAATCTTCTTTAAAGGCGATAGCAGCTTTGGATTTGTTAAAACAGCTCCCCTGTGCTTGCGAGATTCTATTAAACCAACCATACGCAACCGTAATAAAGCCTCTCTAATAACAGTTCTGGAAACCCCAAAACTTTCAGAAAGCTCCAGTTCCTTTGGAAGAGATTCTCCAATTTGGATATTACGAGCCCTAATCAAATCAATAATATGATTTTCTACTTTGTCTACTAAACTTGATGTATCAACATTTTCAAATTTCTCTAACATGGGATTTTTTATTATGATTTTTCACTTGAATCAAAGTCATTACAAATGTTACACTTTTTTTTCTCATTTACTTGCTATAATAGAGATAAAAGAATAATTTTAATGTTTTAAATGTATGACATAATGCTTTTGACGAATAATAATAAAAAGTATGCATGTAAACAATTTTGTAGAGACATTGCTTGTATTCAAAACAGAGGCAAGAATATGTATGATATATCGTCGGTATATGACAATGTAATCATTTACCATGTAAGCACACTGCTCTGCTATAAAAAAATAAGGATACTATTTTTATACTGCTAACTAAAAAAATCTAAAGATATAATATTTACATCCATGAATAATCTCAAATTACAAGGCTTAATTGCAGCACCTTTTACTCCATTATTGTCCAATGGCGATATTAACATTGGCGCTATTCCAGCTTATTATGAATTATTGAAACAGAATCATGTTGCGGGCGCCTTTATATGTGGATCTACAGGCGAAGGGGTGTCATTAACTTTTGATGAGCGGGTCGCTATTATGCAAACTTGGGCAGAGACAACATTGCAGGATAAAGATTTTAAGGTGATCACGCTTGTTGGGGGTACAAATATTAAAGAATGCTGTTTGCTTGCTGCTAAAGCCGAAGAATTTGGACTATATGGTATATCCTTCACTTCGCCATTTTATTTCAAACCGGCAAATATAGATCAGTTAGCAAAGTGTTGCGCAGAAATCGCTTCAGCGGCACCGCATACAGCCTTTTATTATTATCATATACCCGTATTGACTGGAGGAAATTTTGCGATGATCGATTTATTAAAAGCAATTGACGGCAAAATCCCCAATTTTGCAGGTATAAAATATACCCATGAAGACTTTATGGATTACTTATCATGTCTTAATTTTGCTGACCGCAAATATGATATGCTTTGGGGCCGAGATGAAAACATGCTATCTGCCCTTGTCCTTGGAGCTAAAGGAGCAGTTGGAAGTACTTACAATTATGCCGCACCACTATATTTAGCATTAATTGCTGCTTATGATCAAGGTGATTTTGAGAAAGCAAACACATTACAACAAAAATCAATCGATATGATCACATTATTAGGAAAGTATGGTGGTATATCAGTCGGTAAATCTTACATGAAACTAATTGGTTTGGATTGCGGCGAATTTAGACTTCCTGTACGCAATATGACGACAACTGATTTTGAAAAATTTAAAGCTGATGTGGCAGCATTAGATTTTCAAAGTTTCCAATCAACGTTATAACATGATGAAAATTATTCCTCTTATCCTAAGCACTTTCTTATTTATGCAATGCAATACAACAAACAAAGTTGCCGAGATCAATTGGTCTATGGCAGACTCTTTACCCAAAACTATTAACGATCAAGTTCAAATAGGTGTGGCTGGCCCCATTGTTGGAATTCACCAAAATCATTTATTGATTGCGGGTGGTGCTAATTTTCCAGAAAAAATGCCTTGGGAAGGAGGAGTAAAAAAATACCAGCATTCTGCATACATCTTTTCTCTTCACGATCACAAGCTACAATTGATAGACACCGTTTCATTTCATACATCAACGGCTTATGCCGCAAACAGTAGTCAAGAGGAGGGAATTTATACAGCAGGAGGCGAAAATGAAGAGGGAGCCTCTTCCCAATTTCATCGCTACACCTGGAGTAAGATAAAAAATAATTTTGTCGCTCAACCATTAGCCGATCTACCCCTTCCCTTGAGCAATGCAAGCCTCGTTTCAGATGAGCACAATTGCTATCTGATAGGAGGAGAAAATGCAAACCTGGTATCAGATAAAATATATCGCTATGACCAGCAATGGGAAGAATACATGAATCTGCCTTATCCGCTAACGCATACAGTAGCACTTACAAAAGATCACTTTCTTTACCTGTTTGGGGGACGAACGAAACAGGTAAATGCTGTCAGTACACTATACAAGACATGCTACAAAATAAATTTAAGAACAAAAGAATGTATTCAAATTGCTGATTTACCAGAAGCTCTTTCAGCAGGCACAGGATTCAAAGATGATAAAGGTCGCCTATTTTTAATTGGCGGAGATAATGGGATTACTTTTCACAAAGTCGAAAACCTCCTATTGGAGATTGCAAAAGAAACAGATCCGGTAAAAAAAGAAAAATTAATACACGATAAAGCAATAGTACAGTCCAATCATCCAGGATTCAGCAAAAAGATATTGCAGTATGATGAACAATCAAACACATGGCAAGAAGTTGGCAATTTGCCAGTAGGTTCGCCGGTCACCACTACAGCTGTCTTTCACCAAAAACAAGTTTATATTCCATCGGGGGAAATTAAAGCAGGTATTAGATCTGCAGGAATACTAACAGGTACATTACAATAACTATTATATAAACCAAATCATGATAAAAAATAAAAAATATTACCCGTGGGTCGTCGTAGGCCTGCTATGGGTAGTCGCTCTATTAAACTATATGGATCGGCAAATCCTGTCAACCATGCGTCCGACTATGCAGGTTGATATCGTCGAATTACAATCTGCAACCGTATTCGGGCAATTAATGGCAATATTCCTTTGGATATACGGCCTCATGAGTCCTGTTTCAGGAATATTAGCGGACAGACTTAATCGAAAATGGCTTATTGTTGGTTCTCTATTCGTTTGGTCACTGGTCACTTCGTTGATGGGCTTTGCCACTACGTATCCCGAATTGATGATCTTACGCGGCATCATGGGTATTTCAGAAGCCATCTACATTCCAGCAGGCCTGTCTCTCATTTCGGATTTTCACAGTGATAAGTCCCGTTCATTAGCGATCGGTATCCATATGACCGGTTTATATACAGGTCAGGCATTGGGAGGATTTGGAGCCACCTTAGCAAGCTCATACTCTTGGCATAGTACGTTCAAACTCTTTGGTTTGATAGGCATATTATATGCTCTAGTACTCATGTTCTTTCTCTCCGAAGCTCCTGTTAGAACAAAAAGTTCAAATGAAAAAGAAAAACCGGTCAATAGTTTCAAAGCCATCGGTATGCTATTAAGCAATATCTCCTTTTGGGTTATATTATTCTATTTTGCCATACCAAGTTTACCCGGTTGGGCAACAAAAAACTGGTTACCAACATTATTCTCCGATAACCTCCATATACCGATGTCCCAAGCAGGACCGCTATCTACTGTTACTATCGCTATTTCATCCTTCTTGGGAGTTATTTTTGGCGGTCTATTATCCGATCGCTGGATTCAAAAAAATGTAAAAGGCCGTATTTATACCTCTGCAATAGGTCTATTACTGACCATACCAGCTATGTTCTTAATCGGTTATGGACAAAATATAGTTCATGTCGTTGGAGCTGGATTGATGTTCGGTTTTGGCTTTGGGATGTTTGATGCCAATAATATGCCGATTCTCTGTCAATTTGTACCTAGTAAATTCCGAGCAACCGCATACGGCATCATGAATATGTTAGGTGTTATGGCCGGTGCATTCATCACAAAAGTGCTAGGAAGCTCTGCCGACGAAGGGAAATTAGGAAAAGACTTTGCCCTCCTAGCCATAATTGTTTTCATAGTCGTCATCGTTCAACTGGTAGTATTAAAACCCAAATCAAATGCATCTTTGGATTAGAAAAATAATACTACTAACCACCATGGTCACATGGTGTACAGTCATGGTGTATCCGCAAAAAAAAGTTGCCTGCATCGGCGATTCTATTACCAAAGGATTAGGTATAAAAAATGGTGATAAAACCTATCCTGAGCAACTTCAAGAATTATTAGGGTCAAACTATGATGTTCAAAATTTTGGTTTTAGCGGTGCCACTTTATTACGTAAAGGGCATAAACCTTATGTCGAAACACCGGAATACAAGCAAGCACTTGCATTTCAACCAGACATCGCAGTTATAGCACTCGGAATAAATGATACCGATCCGCGTAACTGGCCTAACTATGGTGATGAATTTGAACACGATTACAGTTTACTAATCAGCGATTTGATAAAAACGAATCCACATATTTCGATATATATCTGTACACTCACTCCTATTTTTAGCGGGCACCCACGTTTCTTATCAGGAACAAGAGACTGGTATCAACAAATCAGTCTTCTGATTCCAAAAATTGCTAAAAATAATCAAGTAAAACTGATCGATATCAATGGTCGGTTGAAAAGTAGAATAGATTTATTCGAAGATAATATACATCCAAATGCCGCAGGTGCCACCCTGATTGCTAAGCAAGTGAATCGTGCATTGACAGGTGTCGTGCGGCCACTTTCAATCGATCTTAATTTTGGGGATCATATGGTTTTACAGCGAAACCGTGAAAATCAAATTGCTGGAAAAGCTTCTTCACATGAAAGCATAACTCTCCATTTCAACAACAAAGTATACCAAGGAGAAGCGAATGAAAATGGTCATTGGTCAATTTTTTTACCATCCATGCCTGCAGGAGGTCCCTATGAAATTGTAATAGAATCCCAAAAACAAGAAGTTAAAATCAAAGACGTTCTATTTGGCGATGTATACTTGGCTTCCGGACAATCAAACATGGCATTTGAATTGAAACATGCGCTGTCAGCAGACAGCCTCATGCTGATCAATGCTCCTCAGGTCAGGCTGTTTAAAAACACCAATTTAGTTCAGACAAACGCAACAAGTTGGGATGCAACTACTTTAGAAAAGATCAATAATTTAGATTTTTTCTCAGGCAGATGGAGCTTACCGACAAAAGAAAACAAAGCAGATTTTTCAGCCATAGCGTATGCTTTTGCCTTTGAAATCTCGAGTAAGACGAATATTCCAATTGGCATCGTCGAGTTAGATGTACCAGGATCCAATACAGAGTCTTGGATAGACAGAAGAACACTCGAACAAGACAATCTATTGGCGACATACATACACAATTGGAGGAAATCAGATTTTATTCAAGACTTCTGCCGCACTCGATCCGATCAAAATCTGGCTCTTGCAACCCAAAAATACCAAAGACACCCGTATGATCCGTCTTTCAACTTTGAAGCAGGAGTAGTCCATTGGTTAAAAACCCAATTCACCGCTATTCTATGGTATCAAGGAGAAAGCAATGCCCACAATATTGAGCTCCATGAACTATTATTTAAAACCTTGGTTAGCTCATGGCGTCATCAGCTCCAGCAGCACCTGCCTTTTTATTATGTCCAACTATCCAGTATCAATCGTCCTTCTTGGCCAAGATTCAGAGATAGTCAGCGCAAGTTGAACCAGCAGATTGAAGACACCTATATGGCTATTTCCTCTGATGTAGGAGATTCTTTGGATGTACATCCTAAAAACAAGGTGATCATCGGCAAGCGGTTAGCTAACTTGGCTCTAGCACATACCTATAAGTATCAGATTAATGCGGATTATCCATCGTTTAAGTACTACAAGAAAAAAGAAAAAACGATTGATGTGTATTTTAACAATAGTAAAACACTCATCACGAGAAATAATCAACCTCTACAAGGATTTATTTTAATCGATAACCAAGGATTTACCCATCAACCTGAGCGTTTGTCGATTCAGAAAAATCGAGTTACGATCGATTTACCTGAGCATATTATCATCACCGAAATTCGTTACGCATATTCACCTTACACCACTGCAAACTTGGAAAATGAATCAGCAGTACCTGCTTCTACCTGCAGTTTCAAAATTGACTAATCTATGTATACTATAACACAACTCGAGCAACTCGAAAAATTTTATAAAACACAGCTTCTAGAAGATACTGTACCCTTTTGGTTTCCCAAATCATTCGACTATGAAGAAGGAGGCTTTTTATTGATGCGTGATCAAGATGGAAGTTTAATAGATGACGACAAAGCGGTATGGATACAAGGACGGGCAACTTGGTTATTAGCAACACTATACAATACCGTAGAACCTCGAGAAGAATGGTTAGAAGGAGCTAAATTAGGCTATGATTTTATCCGAAAGCATTGCTTTGATCATGATGGACAAATGTTTTTTCATGTCACCAAAGATGGTCAGCCCATCCGAAAAAGAAGGTACTATTTTTCTGAAACATTTGCTGTTATTGCATTTGCAGCCTATGCAAAAGCTTCGAAATCGCAAGAAGCGGCAGATCTGGCACGTTCCATTTTTGGAAAATGCATCCAATATGCTTCCGGAGAAATCAAATTAACCCCAAAATTCACAGACACGAGACCCGCAAAAGGCATTGGTACACCTATGATCATGATCAATACAGCACAACAATTGCGCGAAACAATTGGTGATCCACGTTGTGATCAAGCCATTGCAAATTGGATTGAAGAAATAGAATCAAATTTTGTAAAACACGATTTAAAAGTAGTCATGGAACAGGTGTCCCCTACTGGTGAAATCATTGATCATATTGATGGAAGAACATTAAATCCGGGACATGCCATAGAAGGCGCTTGGTTTATCTTACATGAAGCAAAATATCGTAACAACGATCCAACACTCATCCAATTGGGTTGTAAAATGCTCGACTATATGTGGGAAAGAGGATGGGACAAAGAGTTTGGTGGTATCCTTTATTTTAGAGATCTATACGATAAACCTGTTCAGGAATATTGGCAAGACATGAAGTTTTGGTGGCCACAAAATGAAACAATCATCGCTACACTCCTTGCTTATCTGATGACAGGAAATCAAAAATATGCTGATATGCACAAAAAAATTCATCAATATGCTTATGATAAATTTCATGATCAGCAACATGGCGAATGGTTTGGATACCTCCATAGAGATGGATCTATTGCGCAAACTGCAAAAGGAAATTTATTTAAGGGTCCATTTCACCTGCCACGTCAAGAATGGTATTGTTGGACTATTTTAAACAATTTTATAAAGGACAATAATGGACTGTAAACACCTCTTCATAAGTATCCTTATTACCATTACCGGTATGTGCTGGTATCCAAGATCATATGCGCAAGAGAACCTAATCCCTCTGCCCATAAAAATGGAATTAGGCAAGGGCAAGCTCAAGCTCCATAAGGGTATTATTGTACAAAATGATAATCTGTCCCTACAATCAGAATATCAACTTGCAGCAAATATTCTTGCGGACTGGAAAATAGAAGAAAAAGCATGGATCAAGAACCCATATCTTCCGGTATTAAAACTTGAACTTTTATCCAATACCCCAACAACTGCACATGACGAATCTTATCATTTAAAAATAGATGATAAAGGTATTTTTATAACAGCACATTCCAAAGCTGGCATTTTTTATGGCCTTCAAACATTAAGACAGTTTTCTGTCCAAAAGAAAATGCTAACCTTTTGTGACATTCATGATGCACCTGCATTCTCCTGGAGATCCTTTTTGGTTGACGTCGGACGCAATTATCAACCACTTGAAATGCTCAAAGAGCAAATCGATATCATGGCTCGTTATAAATTGAATGTCTTACATTTTCATTTTACCGAAGATATTGCATGGCGTTTAGCTAGTAAAAAATATCCTGGCCTGACCGATCCATCAAATATGACAAGAGGAACAGGAGCACATTATTCAGAACAGGACTTCAGAGAATTAATCGCTTATTGTAAAGCAAGACATATCCTCCTGTTGCCGGAGATTGATATGCCCGGACATAGTGAAGCTTTTAAACGATATTTTGGAGTAGGCATGCAATCTGATTCTGGTCTATATTATATCAAAGAGTTGTTAAAAGAGTTTTCACAAACTTATAAAGACCTCCCATATCTTCATATTGGTGGCGATGAGGTAAAGATTAGCAACCAAAATTTCATGCCCGAAATTACCAGATACGTGGAGGGCTTAGGTTATAAAACGATCGGTTGGGATCCAGGCAGTAATTTGATGCCTCAAACCATCAGACAATTATGGATGGGTGGACCTAAAGCCATACAAGAAGGAGGAGAGTTTGTCTATATTGACTCTAAACACCTCTACATTAACCACATGGATCCATTGGAAACCGTCACAACTCTTTTTCACCGCAAACTGGGGGAGCAAGATAAATCAAACAAGAATCTGATTGGGGCGACCTTGTGTGCATGGCCAGATCGTGCAGTTGCCAAACCAGAGGATATGTTCTATCAAAATGCCGTTTACCCTTCCATATTAACATTTGCAGAGCGCATATGGCGTGGTGGAGGACAATCGGGATGGATATGTAACATCGTAGATGAAAACACAAACGCCTATCAGGAGTTCAAAAATTTTGAAAATAGATTACTCCATCATAAGCATCATTATTTTTCGAACAAGCCCTTTCCCTATGTGAAGCAAACTGGACTAAAATGGGATCTGATCGGACCTTTTCAAAACGGCGGAAATCTGACACAATCTTTTGATATTGAGCAACAGCCCTATGCAAAGGGGTTAGCAGTAGCAAAAAAAATAGAAGGCGGCACCATCATACTCAGACACTGGTGGTCAGACATTATATCAGGAGCTATCAACAACCCACAACAAAATACCACCTGGTATGCACGTACTAAGATATGGAGCGATACAAACCAACCTAAATTATTTTGGATCGGGTTCAACAATCTTTCCAGATCTTATGCCAGTAATACACCTAAACTCAACACTTGGGACAATCTAGATAGTAAAGTTTGGGTCAATCATCAAGTCATCGCACCTCCATTATGGAATCATGCCGGAGCAAAAGGTCATTTAGAAATACCACTTACAGATGAAGGATATACCTATAGAGAACCCATGAAAATTTCATTAAAAAAAGGATGGAATGAAGTATTGATCAAACTACCCGTACGTGATTTCAAAGGAGAAGATTGGCAAAACCCGATAAAATGGATGTTTACTTTTATTCCTATCAACTAAAAAAATAAAACCAATATCATATGAAAACAACATTTTTAACCATTTGTGCAGGAGCACTTTTTTCGATGGCGCAAGCTCAAGAAGTGACCGTCTTTGAATCAGGAAAAGATGGCTATGCCAGCTATCGAATACCCGCAATCATTAAAAATAAAAACGGTGATTTATTAGCCTTTTCAGAAGGACGTGTAGATCATGCTGGAGATTATGGCAACGTAGACATAGTCTATAAAATCAGTAAGGACAATGGAAAAACCTGGGGAACTATTCAGGTTGCTGCAGATTACGACCAGTTGCAAGCAGGCAATGCTGCCCCTGTAGTAGACTTATTGGATCCTCAATATCCCAATGGTCGTATCTTTCTGTTTTACAACACAGGGAATGGTCATGAGCATGAAGTAAGAAATGGAAAAGGATTACGAGAATGTTGGTATGTCACATCCACTGATGGAGGAAAAACATGGGCAGCCCCTACAAATATCACAACAGCAGTACACCGCCCCAATCAACCATTATTAAATTCTAACTATACGTTTAAAGAAGATTGGAGAGCATATGCAAATACCCCCGGTCATGCTTTACAGTTTGATTCAGGAAAATACAAAGGCCGTATTTATATCCCAGCAAACCATTCTGAAGGAAATCCAAAACCTGCAGGAAAAGATTATTATGCACACAGTTACTATTCCGATGATAATGGTAAAACTTTCAAGATTGGCAATACTATAACTTTTGAAGGAGGAAATGAGACTATGGCAGCTCAAATATCAAAAACAGGACTTTACATGAATACTAGAAACCAGCAAGGAAATGTAAGGAACCGCATCATTTCCTATTCCAATGATGGCGGAGTAACATGGGATACAACTTTTTATGATAAAAATCTACCCGATCCAGTTAATCAAGGAGCAACTTTATCTTGGAAAAAAGGGAAAAATTATATACTAGCAGTCTGTAATGCTGCTTCAGAAAAAGATCGTGACAACCTGACATTGCGCATCAGCAAGGATCAAGGCAAAACCTGGTATTTCAATCAAGTTGTAGCAAAAGCACCAGCAGATTATAAAGGATCTTATTCCGCATATTCGGATATTGTACTGGTCGAGAAAAATAAAATTGGGGTATTATACGAAAAGGACAATTATAAAACGATTGTTTTTACCGTCGTCCCTGTCAAATAGAAAACAGATCATCAGACAAAGGGGTTTGTATCGTGTTAGATGCAAACCCCTTTATTGTCATATTAAATAAAATCAATTAAAACATCGGAACCTCAATCAACAATACTTTAGCATCCGATGTTGCTTGTACATCAATATCCTCTATTTCCCATATTCCGATCGCATCTCTACGATTTATAACCTCTCCTGCGATTTGAAGACTACCTTCTAGTACGAATATATAAACACCATTGCCTTGTCCATGTAAAGCATAATTTGTACTTATACCAGCATCTAGATCTGCCAAATTAAAATAAGCATCTTGATGAATAAACACAGCATGACTATCTGCTTTATTGGGAGATACAACAGTTGCAAATTTATTTTTACGATCTACATCTGCATAAGACTTCTGGTCATAACTAGGGGTCAACTGTCTTTCATTCGGGATGACCCAAATTTGAAGAAACTTAACCGGATTCTCTTTACTTCCATTAAATTCAGAATGCGTTACACCAGTACCTGCCGACATGATTTGCACATCTCCTGTTTGGATATCACGACTTGTACCCATACTATCTTGATGTGATAAAACACCTTCCAAGGGAATACTAACAATTTCCATATTGTCATGCGGATGACGACCAAAACCATTTCCTGCTTCGACAAAATCATCATTTAAAACACGTAATGCCCCAAAATTAACCTTATCTTGATCAAAATAGTTTCCAAAACTAAATGAGTGGGCACTTTTCAACCATCCAAAGTCAACATGTCCACGATTTTCTGATTTATGTATTATCTTTTGCATTTTCTTATATTTATATGTTCAAACACTCAAATAGCATACCAAGCTATAAATCAGCAAATAATGGACTTTTTAGCATGACATATTGACAAATCAACTGATCATTTCACACACCTATATCATCATCTTCACAAGGTTGTAAATCACACTGGCAACATTTCTATTGCAGAAGAATTCCCAGTAAGACATACACGTCATCAGGATATTTTAGCTTATCTGGTGAAAAAGCATAAATAAGTGCTCGCGCTAATATGCGATTTGGATCAATCAGATTCATGCCATTATGATCATTTTCTGGAAGCGCCAATGGTAGTTCTGTACATCCCAAAACGATGATTTCCGCTCCTGCCTTTTTCAATTCATCCATAGCACTATGCAGTTCCAGACGGACCTTATTTGTAACAGGAGTAGATTGTGCTTTAATACCATACTCTTTATCATATATAGCATCATGTACACGCCCTTGCCATTCATCACTAGGTTCCACGACTTCAAACCCTTCCTCCAATAACATATCCCGATAAAGACCCGAATTACGGGTGCCCGTAGTAGAAAGAATACCCACTTTTGCCTGTGGATAAAGAGCTTTCATAAAAGCAACGGTTTCCCTAATCAGGTGCAATACTTTAATCTTTTGATTCGTTCGGGCAAGCTCCTGCTCAAAGACAGAATAAATTGGAGCAGCATGCGCTGTATTACATGGAATACCTACCACGGTTACTCCCGCATGCTCTAATTGTCTTGTTATTTCGGCAATTGCTATAGCTGGATTTATGGTTGAATTTCCATTTAAATAGGCCGTTCGATCACCAATCAAATTAGGAAATGAATAAAGCATGACCGGTAAATGTTCCTGATCTGATACAGCAATAGTCTCTTCAATAATTTTTTTATAAATGTCCAATCCCCCTAAAGGACCAACACCTCCTATAATACCAATCATATTCTTCGTTTTCTAATTTAATGCACCTCTTCGTTATCCATAAGACCAAAAGGTCTCTCCTTTATCCAAAAATAATTCAATTAAAGATGTTTATAACCCCCATTCATATATCCGAATTATTAAACGTCACAGCAATTTTTCGATTATGAATATAAAAACTCTTAACCCATAATCAGTATGCCAATCCACTATACCGCTTTCATTTTTTCTTTAGAAATATGCAAACGAGGTGCCAAAGGCATATATCGAGCATTCGCTAAAAGATCTCGATCGATTATTAGCAGCTATGCTTGATTTATCATCAATAGATATATAAATAGCCTACGCACTGACCCTATTTCTTAATAAATTCTGACATTGACCATATGAAAATAGGAAGATAAAAAAATGGACCAAATAATAAACCGATATATAATATGGATTTTTTATTTGGTCACGTGATTTCATTGATTTGATATTGACGACAATAATTCATTTGAAATATTATTGTATCAAGAAAAAGCATCTTGGATAGTCATTCTGAAAATTTAGTCACAAAAAAAAACGACTTAATTTCTTAAGTCGTTTTAGTAGCCCGTAGGGGAATCGAACCCCTGTTTCTAGAATGAAAATCTAACGTCCTAACCCCTAGACGAACGGGCCATTTGGCATCTCCATCGGGATATTTCCCTGTTTGGAGATGCAAATATAGATATTTTTATCAATCTTCCAAAAAAGATTTAAAAAATTTATTAGATCAAATCAAAACCAATATCTCTACGGAAATATTTACCTTCAAAATAGATCCTTCCAGCATCAGCTGTGGCCTGTTGCAAAGCATCAAATAAGGTATCTTGTAAAGTCGTCACAGCAATAACGCGACCACCAGCACTGACGATATGGCCATCCTGTGTCGCTGTTCCAGCATGAAAGACAATAGATTCTTTTACATTCTCTATATTTGAGATTACTTTGCGAGATTCATAGTTTCCAGGATATCCGCCCGCAACTAACATAACCGTTACAGCAGTTTTTGAAGAAACAGTATAAGAACGTGTATCTAAGTTGCCTTGCGCAACACCTTCTAACAAATCAATTAAATCAGATTCAATACGAGGTAAAACCGATTCTGTCTCAGGATCACCCATACGCACGTTGTATTCAATCACTAGCGGCTCCCCTTCTACATTCATCAAGCCTATAAAAATAAATCCCTTATACGGAATTTGATCTTTCTTCAATCCCTCAACAGTAGGTTTTATTATACGCTCTTCAACCTTACTTAAAAACACTTCATCAGCAAACGGAACTGGTGAGATCGATCCCATTCCTCCTGTGTTTAAGCCCGTATCCCCTTCACCGATACGTTTATAATCTTTTGCAGAAGGCAATACTTTATATGAATTGCCATCTGTCAGTACAAAAACAGATAATTCAATTCCCTTTAAAAACTCTTCAACAACAACCACGTCACTTGCAGCACCAAACTTAGAATCAGCGATCATCGCTTTCAATTCCAACTTAGCATCTTCCAAAGTTTCACAGATCAATACGCCTTTTCCGGCAGCCAGTCCATCCGCTTTTAATACGATGGGCAATTTTTGAGTTTCTAGATAAGCAAGCCCTTCTTCCAAATTACTCTTGTCAAAAGAGCGTGATGCAGCAGTCGGGATACCGTGACGATCCATAAATTGTTTTGAAAAGTCTTTAGAACCCTCCAATTGTGCTCCCTCCTGTTGTGGACCAATAACAGGAATATGTTTCAAATCTGCACGGTTCAAGAAATAATCATGAATACCTTTAACAAGCGGTTCTTCCGGACCAACCAAAACCATATTGATATCATTCGCCAAGGCAAAACTTGCGATACCATCAAAATCGGTTACCTTTAAAGCAACGTTTTGACCATATACACCCGTACCTGCATTTCCAGGAGCAATAAATAAATTTTGAAGACGCTTACTTTGCGAAAGTTTATAGGCGAAGGCTGATTCACGACCGCCAGAACCAATGATTAGGATATTCATATTACAAAGATATTTTTTTTAGCTTAATTATAAGAGAAAATTTAAAATTGCGTTGATATCCATTTAAAAACAACAAATTATTTAATATTTTTTCGTAATTTATTCCAAATTATTGATCCTCAATTTATGCGTCTTAAGGCAATTTTCTTCGGTTTTTTATGCATCATGTCATTGGTATCATTTGGGCAAACAGATATCCATCCACTCCTCGATAAATTACAGCGTCACGCCTCACAAAATCCAAAAGAAAAAATCCATATCCACATGGATAAGGAAAGCTATTCTGTTGGAGAAACCATTTGGATGAAGCTATATTGTACTTTTGCTCCAGAAAATCAATTATCCGGATTAAGCCGTATAGCCTACATTGATCTGCTTTCACCCGAAAATAAAACGATCAATACATTAAAAATACCATTGACAGCTGGTCTAGGAATTGCTGATTTTCCTCTCACAGACACCCTCATAGAAGGTTCTTACCGCATCCGAGCCTATACTCAGTGGATGAGAAATGATAGCTCAGCCTATTTCTTTGATAAGACAATACCGATATACAATGGCCGTTCGGATCACGTCATGACAGATGAGGAAATCATCGTCGATAGAGATAAAAAATATTATGCTATAAATCTAAAAACACTTTCAGGAAATCCTTTACCAGAGATTAATATCAATTATAAAACACAATTAAAAAATGGCAAATTAAAAAGTGCACGGCAAAAAACAGATCAAAAAGGTCAAATTTTGATTGATATGAAAGATATATCAGCTGGTGAAACGATTAATTTATCTTTCAAATCTATAGATGGAATCACTGTTCATAAACTCCTGACAGTCCCTTCCGATAAATCAAATTATAGCTTACAGATACTACCTGAAGCCGGTACCATTACACATAACATACTCACAAAAATAGGCTTTAAAGCACTTAATAGTAGAGGACTTGGAGAAAAAGCTGAAATCAAAATCGTTGATAATAACAATGAAGTGATGTCCCTATTCGAAACCAACCCGCTAGGTATGGCAAGCTATCAGGTAAATTTAGACGCACAAAAAAAATATACAGCTATTGCCACCTTTACAGATGGCACTCAAAAAGAAGTTCCTTTTCCTGCCGTACAACTTTCAGGATTAAATATGAATGTTGCCAACCTGATAGACGATAGAGTATTCGTCCAGGTAAGCGGTAGTCCAGATAAAATAGATCAACAACAGATTTACTTGATCGCACATTACCAAGGCACGATCTTCCATGTAGCCAAGCAAAAATTAAATACCAAAGAAATTCTTTTTTCCATTCCCAGACCAAGCTTGCCGCTGGGTGTCATTCAATTGTCCATCTTGGATGCCAATTTGAAACCGATATTAGAACGCATGATCTTCAACTATCGGTCTGATAAACGATTAGCGATCAACACCAATACAGACAAACCAACGTATGGGCTAAGAGAAAAAGTAAAAATCACAGTTATAACTGGAAATAGCCAAGATTCTACTCGAATCTCCACATTATCCGCATCTGTGGTCAATACCAATAAGACAAAAATTGATTCTAATCACCGATCAAGTATCTATACATCCTTATTACTATGTTCAGAAATCAACGGCTTCATAGAAAATCCCAACTATTATTTTCCAGCTAATGAAGAGATCAAAAAAGTTGATTTAGACGACCTCATGCTCATACAAGGCTGGAGAAAATTGGATTGGTCCGCATTAGACGATACCCTCAACAAACCACAATATCCGGTTGAAAAGAATTTATCCATCTCAGGCACAGTGAAGAAACTGAGTCGTAAGGTAGTTGTACCACAAGCCACTGTTACGTTAATCCCAACGTCCAATATGCTTGCCGCCATTGACACATTAACAAGCATAGACGGAAGATTTTCTTTTGATGAACTCTTATTTCCAGACAGTACCAAATTTATTATTACTGCTACATCAAAAAAAGATAAAAATAGACTTGATATCGATTTAGACGAGATGGATATTCCAATAAATGATTCCAATAAAAATTTTCCAGAGATTATGAATCATATCAACACCAAATATTTGGAAAATATCAACAGTACCCAAACCTACTTTTCCGAACTCGAAAAAGCAGGACTTATGTCCAGGTCCATTCAACTCGAAGAAGTAAAAATAACACGTACAAATAAGAAAAAAATTGTTCAAAATTCAAGTAATCTAAATGGATCAGGAAATGCAGACCAAGTGCTGACAGAAGAAGATTTAGCAAACTGTTTTACGTTAGAACAATGCCTTGCAGGAAGACTAGCAGGGGTTAGATGGCAAAATGGCATACCCTATAGCACCCGAAGTAATGGTCCCATGCAAATTGTGCTTGATGGAATGTATATTGAAAGCGATCAAATTTCAATGCTAAGCGCACCAGATATCGCTAGCATTGAGGTGTTACGCAATATTAATTACACCTCGATATATGGGTCTTATGGAGGTAATGGTTTGATCTTAATCACGACCAAAAGAGGTGATGGTGCTGCACGTGCTTTTACCCCCACTGGCATCCGAACCTTTATACCTAAAGGGCTTTACCTCAATCGTACATTCTATAAACCAATCTACGACGCCACACAAGCTTCGACAATAGGTTCAGACCTAAGAACAACGATACATTGGGAGCCCAATCTCATTACCAATCAATCAGGAGAAGCGAGTTTTGATTTCTATACATCGGACGAAAAAGGCCCTTATACCGTTATTTTGGAAGGAATAGACTTCACCGGCAGAATAGGAAGAAAAGCAATACAGATTAGTGTGAGAGATTAAATCGACAACAACAAAAAATATTATGAAACATATAGTAATCAAAACAGAAGATCGCATCGCAAATATATTTTTAGACCGTGGAAAATCCAATGCAATTGACATGGTTCTGTTGCAAGAATTAAACACAACTATTCAAGAGCTAAAACTAGACCCTGCTATTGAGGGAGTCATCATACATGGCAAAGAAGGTTTTTTTAGCGCTGGTTTAGATTTGATTGCGCTATATGACTATGGTGAAGCCGAAATAAAAGCATTTTGGACCCTATTCTTGAAAAACACCAAAGATCTAGCATCCTTTCCCAAACCACTCGTTGCTGCGATTTCAGGACATAGTCCTGCTGGAGGCTGCGTGATAGCACTTTGTTGTGATTATCGCATTATGGCAGAAGGCAATTTTATCATTGGATTAAACGAAATACCTGTTGGACTCATCGTACCCGATAGCATCTTTCATCTCTACAGCTTTTGGCTTGGTAAAGCCAATGCCTATCGCTTCTTATTAGAAGGAAAATTGTTGACACCACAAGAAGCCCTTACGGTAGGCTTAGTGGACGAAGTCGTTTCACCAAATGCCATCCAAACAACCGCATTACGCAAAATTAAGTCCGTGACACAGTTCGATAAAGAAACATGGCAATCTTGCAAATTGAATTTTAGATCAGAACTTTTTGAACAGTTAACTGTAAAGCAAGAGGAGACAATTGAAAAAATATTAGTACAGTGGTGGAAACCATCTACACGTAGCATATTAAAAACAATCATCGATAACTTGACAAACAAGAAAAAATAACAATAAATTAACCCGATTAATTTATGACACATTTGTTTAAGACCTCCGATGTTCTATTTTTGTAAATAACTCAGGGAAATTCTAATCCATTTTTAGTAGATAATAACAATGATGTTAAAAAATATAATGGTTCTCTTGTTCATATCGATCATCGCGCTCGGTAGTTGCAACAGAACTGCTGATAAAAAAGAAAATCAACAAGATTCCATCGCTACAACCACAGCAGATTCATTACCAAAAGTGATGGATACACTCGCTGTCCCGAAGCAAGAAATCGCACCAGATGAATCTATTGATCGAGCAATATCAAATATAGTACGTGCGTATAGCATGCAAGATTCAAAAGCATTAAACAGCTATATTGACAAAACAATAGGTCTCTATACCATTTACAGACCTGGAGTTCAAGCCATATATGTATATGCCACATCCATTGATTTTAATCATCCGATTCCAGAATATTATCCCTATCCAAAACCCAATTTCTCAGGAAAAGTAACCTTTGGAATACTGCCCGTATACGACTGTGGAAAAGAAACCTGGAATAAAAAAGGATTATTCTGTAACAATAAGCAACATCCAACAGAATTGTCCCAAACGGCAAAATTTATGAATGAAATTTTGGAAGCAAAAATATCAGATGCAGAAATACAAAAGTTAAAAGCACTCGAAGCCAAAAGCTACCGAGTCATCTTAACAGACAAAAATGCACCACTTATATTTCATATCACGAAGCAAAGTAATCGATGGGTATTAACGGTTATAGATCGTGCCTATGGAAGCTGTGATGCTTAACCTGAAATTATATTTCACGAGAAAAGCATCATAATCCTAAAAAAATTTTTAATTTGACAGTTTTAATTCACAAAAAAAATGATTAGTCTGGATCAAGAAATACAAGCAAAAGTCAATCAATGGCTGGGCTCAGAATACGACGAAGCAACGAAAACAGCTTTAAAAAAATTAATCGACAACAACGAAACAACTGAATTAACAGATTCTTTCTACAAAGATTTAGAATTTGGTACAGGAGGTCTACGTGGAATCATGGGTGTAGGTTCCAATAGAATGAATAAGTATACCATTGGTAAAGCTACTCAAGGTTTAGCTAATTATTTAAAAAAACAATTCTCAAACCAACCGATCAAGGTTGCAGTTTCTTATGACAGTCGCAATAATTCACAAATATTTGGACAGCTAGTCGCTGATGTGTTTTCTGCTAATGGCATACAGGTTTATTTATTTGATGAACTTAGACCTACACCGGTATTATCCTTTGCCATCCGTCATTTTGGTTGCCAAAGTGGTGTCATGCTTACAGCCTCTCACAACCCAAAAGAATATAATGGATATAAGGCCTACTGGAACGATGGATGCCAATTAACAGCTCCGCACGATGAGAATGTCATTACAGAAGTAAATACTATTCAAAGTGTATCGGAAATACGATTTCAGTCTAATCCTGAAAATATCGTTTCCGTAGGACCAGAAATAGATGAAATTTATATTCAAGAAAATAAAAAATTAAGCATACATCCCGAAGCAGTACAAGATCAGAAAGATCTTAAAATTGTATTTTCCCCAATCCACGGAACAGGAATAACCATTGTTCCCCAACTTTTAAAAGAATGGGGATTTGAAAATGTCATCATTGTGGATGAACAAGCGACCCCTGATGGCAATTTCCCAACTGTAATTTATCCTAATCCAGAGGAAGAAGACGCGATGGCCTTGGCAAAAAAGAAAGGTGAAGAGGTAGATGCAGACCTTGTACTAGCTACCGACCCTGATGCTGACCGCGTCGGTATTGCCATTAAAAACGATAAAGGTAATTTCCAGTTATTGAATGGTAATCAGATCGGGAGCCTATTGGTTTATTACGTATTAAGTTCAAAAAAGGAACAAAATCAACTCCACAATAATCCATACGTCGTCAAAACCATTGTGACGACCAATCTACAAGCGGAGATTGCCAACCATTTTCAAGTTCCATATTACGAAACATTGACTGGTTTCAAATATATTGGCGAGCTGATGACCAAATTAGGCGACTCAGCAACTTATCTTGTCGGCGGAGAGGAAAGCTATGGCTATTTAGTTGGAAGCCTAGTACGTGACAAGGATGCGCCAAATGCCTGTGCCTTCTTGGCCGAGATGACCGCTTTTTATAAATCAAAAGGCAAATCCTTATATGAAGTTCTTTTGGATATCTATCAAGAATTTGGATGTTATCAAGAAAAATTGGTATCATTAACAAAAAAAGGTAAAGCTGGTGCAGAAGAAATCAAATCCATGATGAGCAATCTACGTGCAAACCTACCCAAATCACTAGGTCATATTGCCGTCGTAGAAGTCCGCGATTACGAAAATTCGGTTGCGATTGATATGGCATCTGGAGATAAAAAAG
The DNA here is from genome assembly GCF_023273895.1 of Sphingobacterium sp. PCS056. Classification (NCBI taxonomy): domain Bacteria; kingdom Pseudomonadati; phylum Bacteroidota; class Sphingobacteriia; order Sphingobacteriales; family Sphingobacteriaceae; genus Sphingobacterium; species Sphingobacterium sp. PCS056. The sequence continues at coordinate 1,052,684 of NZ_CP096883.1, forward strand.
CCATCGAATTACCAAAATCAGATGTTTTACAATTTATCACCATAGACGGAGATGTTATCTCAGCAAGACCATCAGGTACAGAACCTAAAATAAAGTTTTATTGTTCTGTAAAAGCAGCATTAACAGATCAATCCAATTACGCTGAACTTCAAAAAGAATTATCAGCAAAAGTAGATCGAATGATGGCTGATATTATTTAATCGTTGCTATGCAAAAGTGGAAACTACTCTCATCAGAATATATCAGTCAAGCACCTTGGGCAACCTTGCGTCGAGATACATGCAAACTGCCTGATGGTACGATTAATGATCATTATTACGTGCTCGAATATCCAAATTGGGTCAACATGGTAGGTATTACAGAAGAAAATAAACTTCTTGTCATCAAACAATACCGCCATGCCGCGGAAGAAATTATTCTGGAGATTCCAGCTGGAACTATGGAAGAAGGTGAAGAACCCCAATTCGCAGCGGAACGAGAAATGCTAGAAGAAACAGGATATGCTTTTTCCAAGATCGAGAAAATTGCTGAACTATATGCTAATCCGGCAACAAGTAAAAATATTACGCATACTTACCTGATGCAAGGAGGTAAAAAAGTTCAAGAACAAGATTTAGATGAAAGTGAAGATATTGAAGTCATGTTAGTATCGCTGGAAGAGGCTAAAGAATTACTTCTTCAGAATAAATTTGGACAGGCACTGCAAAGTTCTGCCCTATTTTATGCCTTTCACAAATTGAAAATATTTTAGGCAAAATAGATTCATATTTAACATAAACTTGACACAAATAGGGTTATTTTGATATCAAAATAACCCTATTATTATGAATTGATTAAATATCAGAGATTCAGCCATTCGTTTTCTCCACCCTATCATTTTTTGTACCTTTGCATGATGGTAAGAGAAATATTTGAAACCAAAAGAAAAGCACTTAAAATAAATCTAAACTCAGAGATTTACGGCACTTTTGCTGAAATTGGAGCCGGTCAAGAAGTCGCTCGTAATTTTTTCAATGCAGGAGCTGCATCGGGAACAATAGCCAAGACAATGTCTGCATACGATATGGCCTTCAGCGATGCCATCTACGGAGAAGAAGAAGATGGTCGATATGTAAGCCGCACCCGTTTAACAAAAATGTTAAAACATGAATTTGATCTATTGACAAAACGCTTACATGGTGAAAAATACTGCAATAAAAAATTCTTCGCTTTTGCCGATACCGTTACCACATTAAACTTCACAAAAACAAACGAACCACATGGTTGGATCGGTGTTAGATTTCAACATGAAGTAGATGGCCCTACCAATGATATCATTATACACGTCAGACTTCTTGATAGTGACAATCAGCTACAACAAAAAGTACTAGGCATCATTGGCGTCAATTTACTTTTTGCAGCCTATTACTATACTGATAACGTACAGACGATGATCGAGTCATTAGTTGACAATTTATCTGTTGGATCAGTAGAAATAGATCTTGTAAAAGTAAGTGGTCCTTTATTTGAAAATGTGAATGAAAGGCTTATTAACCTATATCTCATTGCAAAAGGATTTGCTAAAGCAGCTATCTTCAAACCAGATGGCAAAGCAGCACAGATCAAAGACTACCTTTACAAAAAGAATATCATTCTTTTAAGAACAAAATATAGACAAAAATCCCTGCCAAACTTTGACTTATTCAACCTTGCTGTTGATCAATTTAAAAAGAATACAGGAGCAACATCAGAAAATACAGTTGTACTGATTGAAGTATTGATGGGCAATGTGCTTGAAGAAGATCATATCATTACCGACAAAGATCTAGAAGAGTTCGCACATCGTGCCGAAGAACTGTGCTCAACAGGAAACAATATTATTGTCAGCAATTTTAGAAGGAATAATCACCTTGCAGAGTTTATCAATAATTTTAAACCAAAAAATATTGGTATTGCAACCAACGTTTCCAATTTAAAAAATATCTTTAATTCGGACAATTACAATAAGGAGCATTACACGAATGAGTTGCTTTCCTATATTTCAGGCATGTTTAACAAGAACATCAAATTGTATGCATATCCTTACTTATTGAAAAAGGAAAACAAGATTATTACGACACAAAATATGTCTGTTTCCGAAGAAGCAAAACCCCTATTCGATTTCCTAATTAAAAATGGCTACATCATAGACATCGAAAATTACGACATTAAATATGTGAAAACGGTGTAAACAACATCAGATATTAAACAATATAGGCTCCGAATGGAGCCTATATTGTTTATAAGAACTTTTTGTAGATCGAATATAAGATCTTCAGATCGTTATCCTTCAAGATGGCTACATTGGCATTACTCTGAATATAATGCTGTTTAAAAGCTTTTATCGCTGCATCTAAATTTTTAACATCATAACCAATAATTCTTAATGCCAATTTTGGATTGAAATCTATCGGCGGAGTCTCCAGATATTCATCGTACCAATAACCAAAACCTTTATCTGCTAACGTTTTCCAAGGAAAGCGTGAAGGGTCATTTTTTCGGGTAGGCGCCAAATCCATATGGCCAATGAAATTTGCCTGTGGAATATTGTATTTCACCTTCAGATATGACAATAATTCCGTCAGTGCATTGATCTGGGCATCAGTCCAGGGATCGGTGGTTCCATTATTATCTAATTCAATACCAATAGAAGAAGAATTCAGATCCGTATCATTTCCCCACTTGCCTATACCCGCATGATGCGCACGGTAATAATCATTGACCATCTGCACGACTTTACCAGTACGACCAACGACATAGTGCGCACTGACACCCGCTTTCTCAGAGTGAAAAGTACGTATCGTCTGTCCCAATGAATCCTGAGCCGTATGATGGATGACCACATAGTTTGGTTTGCGCATCCCAAAGTTTATGGATGCGATCCATTCTTTTTCAACGGATATCGGCAATTTACCAATAGCTTGGTTGGTGACTGGAGTAGTAGCATATTCTTTGGCAAGGATCTTTGCTTTTTTCTTATAGACTTTTTCAGTAGCCGCGTATTTACCTGTCGAACAGGAAGCAAATAGTGCTGTTATTACTAGAAAGGTTATTGTTGCTTTTATTTTCATTTTCAATGTGATTATTCGATGTGCACTTAACTCGTTTATCTCTAATTAATTCTCCGACAGCTTTTGCTACGCCTTATCAGCAAACGCCTACCTCAGTACAAACAAACTTAGATAAATTTGTTTTAAACAGTTATTAAATAACAGAAAATATCTTTTTAAATTTTACAGCGATATCCCCTTAGATACTCCACTGTTACCATATGCCTGCTGCATCAGTAAAATTTTATACTTAATCTCCAGATCATTTTATACAAAAAAGCCTTCATTTGATCAAATGAAGGCTTTTAAGAAGAATATGCTTGGATTAAGCTTCAGCGTACTCCTCAATAGAAGGACATGAACAAATTAATGTTCTATCACCCTGTGAGTCGTTTACACGACCAACAGAAGGCCAAAACTTACGATCTTTCAAATAAGTCAAAGGATATGCAGCCGTTTGGCGAGAATAAGATTTCGTCCACTCGTCAGCGGTTACAACAGATGCAGTATGAGGTGCATTTTTCAACACGTTATCTACCTGATCAACATCCCCCAATTCAACCGCAGCAACTTCTTGACGAATAGCAATCAAAGCGTCACAGAAACGATCTAATTCCGCCTTAGATTCAGACTCCGTAGGCTCTACCATCAAAGTACCAGCCACAGGGAAAGAAACTGTAGGAGCATGGAAACCATAATCCATTAAACGTTTAGCAATATCCGCAACCTCAACACCTACATTTTTGTAAGAACGACAATCTAAAATCATCTCGTGTGCACAACGGCCATTTACTCCAGAATACAATACTGGGTAGTGGTTTTCCAAACGAGCTTTGATATAGTTTGCATTCAAAATAGCTGTTTTCGTAGCATTAGTCAATCCATCTGCACCCATCATTGCAATATAAGCATGCGAAATAATCAAGATCGATGCAGAACCAAACGGAGCAGCAGATACTGCAGTGATACCCTCAGCACCAGAAACTTCAACTACTTCGTGGTTTGGTAAGAAAGGAACTAAGTGTGCTGCCACACCAATTGGACCCATACCAGGACCACCACCACCGTGAGGGATACAGAATGTTTTATGTAAATTCAAGTGACATACGTCAGCACCAATACGACCTGGGCTAGTCAAACCAACCTGAGCATTCATATTAGCACCATCCATATATACCTGTCCACCATTTTCGTGGATAATTTCACAGATCTCAATGATAGGCTCTTCAAACACACCATGTGTTGACGGATAAGTCACCATGAATGAGTTCAAATTAGCCGCATGTTCTGCAGCTTTCGCTCTCAAATCTTCAACATCAATATTACCACGATCATCACATTTAACAACGACAACTTTCAGTCCAGCCATAGAAGCTGAAGCAGGGTTAGTTCCGTGCGCAGAAGCAGGAATTAAACAGATATTACGGTTATGATCTCCGCGGCTTTCGTGATAAGCACGAATCACCATTAAACCGGCATACTCACCTTGAGCACCAGAGTTTGGTTGGAAACTCATTTTAGCAAAACCCGTGATTTCAGATAACCACTCGTTCAACTCTCCGATCAACTGCATATAACCCGAAGTTTGGTCTGCAGGAGCAAATGGATGTAGACCACCGAAGTTAGACCAGGTAACTGGAGTCATCTCAGCAGTAGCATTCAATTTCATCGTACATGATCCCAATGGAATCATCGAGTGACATAATGATAAATCTTTAGCTTCCAAAGATTTGATGTAGCGTAACATCTCATGCTCAGAATGGTAGCTATTGAATATCGGGTGCGTTAAGTACTCAGAAGTACGAACCAAGTCAGCTGGCAACGCTGATGTCAATGATGATTCAATAGATTCGAAATCAACATCTGCTATATTTTTTGCCTTAACTTTCGCAAATACTTTAACGATCGTTAAAATATCTTCATATGTCGTCGATTCGTCAATAGAGATACCAACTACCGAACCAACATAATGGAAGTTCATTTCATTGTTTAAAGCTTCAGATTTTAATCCAGCAACTTCACCTCCTAATTCGAAACGTACAGTATCAAAATAGTTTTTATTTAATTGTGTATAACCTAATTGTTGAACAGCTTGATCTAACAATTGAGTCAAATCATGAATACGGCTTGCAATATCTTTGATTCCCTGAGGACCATGATACACCGCATAGAATGATGCCATGATCGCTAACAAAGCCTGTGCAGTACAGATGTTAGAAGAAGCCTTATCACGACGGATATGTTGCTCACGAGTTTGCAGTGCCATACGCAATGCATAGTTCCCGTTAGAATCAGTTGTAACACCAATAATACGACCAGGAATATTACGTTTGAAAGCATCTTTAGTTGCAAAAAATGCAGCATGAGGACCACCAAAACCCATTGGTACACCAAAACGTTGAGAATTACCCACAACAACATCAGCACCCCATTCACCCGGAGGAGTCAACAAAGTTAAACTCATCAAATCTGCAGCAGCACAAACAGTAATGTTTTTAGCGTGAGCGGCAGTAGTGAAAGCTTTATAATCAATGATAGAACCATCTCCAGCAGGATACTGAACAAATGCAGCAAATACATCATCCGTTAAACTATCTTCAGAAATAGCTTCAATACGAAGTTCAATCCCAAAAGATAATGCACGAGTTCTTAATACATCGATCGTTTGTGGATAAGCATTTTCAGAAACTAAGAAAACATGAGCATTTTTATTTTTACGAGCTGAGTAAAGCATAAACATACCTTCAGCAGCAGCAGTAGCCTCATCTAATAAAGACGCATTCGCGATCTCTAATCCTGTTAAATCACAAATAACAGTTTGAAAATTTAACAAAGCCTGTAGACGGCCTTGAGCAATTTCTGCTTGGTATGGCGTGTATTGTGTATACCATCCTGGATTTTCAAAGACATTTCTTTGAATAACACCTGGTAAAATCACATCAAAATAACCTTGTCCGATATAAGACTTGAACACTTTATTTTTTTCTGCAATTTGTTTTACCCTTTTCAAATAAGCGACTTCGCTTAAAGCAGCAGGCAATTGTAAAGCTTGTTTAGCACGAATCTGTGCAGGAACAGTTTGCTCAATAAGTTGGTCAAGCGAGTCAACGCCTAAAAATTCCAACATTTCTTTCGTTTCAACCGATCTTGGTCCGTTGTGACGATCTTCAAATTTTTCTTGAAAATGTATGTTACTCATGTGTGCAAAAAATTAATGCCTTTCGCTAGATTTTTACTTTTTTGGTTTTCTTAAAAATAATAGCAAAACAGCTGCTTTTTGGATGTGCAAAGATACATTTTTTAAAGTCCTAAAAAAAGCGGTTTATGATCGTAAAAATAATTATTAGAATACCTATACAAAACAATCGTTTGCGATCTCATTCTTAATCAAAATTTAAAGGCAATCTAGCACAGATAAACCCAACTGAAAACACCGTGCGTAACAACCTATAGTCATCCATGAAAAAGCCTCCAAAATCTTGCAAAAAAATTGTCACAATCAGCAGATTCAAATTTATCTTTAAAACCTCAAATCTGTACTACAAAAAACGGGGTGTTTCTTCATAATGAAGAAACACCCCGTTTTTTCTATTCAAAAAGATTAAAACGAATAGCGTAAGCCTAACTGAAATTGGTAAGGATTACCAGATGGATTGACCACACCTGTATTGTTCAAATTGTAATTAAATTGTTGTTTGACATTATCAAATGCAGGCAAAGCTGGATTTCCATTTGCAGCTTTTACACCCAATGAATATAGCGCTTGATTACCTAAAGATTCATTGACACCCCAAGTTTTCTTGAATAAATTGGCGACGTTAAACAGATCCGCAGATACTTCCAGTGCATGAGATTGATATAGATTAAACTTCTTCGCAATACGCAAATCGATTAGCCCATAAAAACCATTAATCCCTCCATTTCGCTGCGCCATAGCACCCTCATATTTTTTAATATATTCCTTTAAACTTTGACTCGCATTTGGATTGTTTAGCAATGCTTGCAGCCCATCAGCAAGGTTGGTTGGAGTCTTGTTACTATTTGGATCAAAGATATAGGCCAGATCATTATCTCCAGCAACAAAATCACCATTGATATTACCACCAGCCAGTAAACTATAACGTGTACCGCCGATACCAGAATAACGAACCCCTATGCTAACCCCATAAAATGTAGGCAATGTACCATAAATAACAACTTTTTTGCGGAATTGATTATTCGAGTAAGTCATATGGCTCAAATCCCTAGGATCATCTTTTACAGCTAAAGATAACGTTGCGGTATTGGCCACATTTCCGTTGTACGAAGTATTATCTTTAGCATCATTCCAGGTATAGCTCACCGAAATTGAACCATCCTTATAGTATTGGTAACTGGCGTCTAAAACAACGGCAAATTGATTGACCTTACCTTCAGAATTTAACTCCAGTACACGACCAAATTTATTAGATATACGACCTTGTTTCCAATCAGACTCTCCATTTACGATAGCCGATACGGGTACAAAGACCCCACGGTTATCCTCATTCTGCAATCTAAAGAATGGATCCTTCACCATGTTGCGATCGACATACATGTAATTGTTTCTTCCCAAATTCATATAAGCAGAAACTCCTACTTTCAATTTTTCGGTAAAGAAATGTGAATAAGACATATTTGCCTTATATACTACCGGTATTTTAGCATCTGGACCATAGGTATTAATGGTTGGAACTTGAAATTGTGCCAAAGTCGGAGTTGAAGCAGGATCTTGACGATATTTCACAAAATCTGGTGTAGGTACATCAGTACCACGAACATCAACCGTTGCAAAGTGCTTACCGTCAAATGTCAAATTATTGATCGTCATGTAATTATTTATGTCCGAAGCAAATATTCCTGCACCGATACGGAAGAAGTCTTTATGATTTTCATTCACATCCCATGTCATCTGAAAACGAGGCTGTATGACCAGAGATTTCAATTTATGATCCGTTCTAACCCCAACTTCTTTCAATAGCTCTTCATTTAACGGGGAAGTCGGATAATGTCCATAATCAAAACGCAAGCCCGCAACCAAATCCAGACCAGTGGCTAATTTGGATTGTAATTGTCCATATGCTCCAGCATTAAAGATCTTACCAATAACTGTTGGATCGGCAACTAAAGGGACTTCTCTATAAAAATTATAGGCTTTTTGATCTTGAAAATTTTGAAGCGCAGTTCTGGAATCACTTGCTCCAAAGTGAAAGCGTCCGTTGACTTCGCTACCATATACAGAACTAGCATGCGTATACATCAGATCAACACCAAATGTATAATTGATCTTGTCGGTATTGTAGTATAGATTGTTAACTAATTGGAAGACATTGTTTTTAAAAGACTCTTGAGCAAAACGGTGTCCTCCTAACTGAGCAGTTGTTCTTAAATCATTAGTTCCCACTCGACTGACGATATTTTCTACGATCGCTCTTGGGATATTTTGACTAGGCAACTGATCACCAGGACTACTATTTTGATACGTATACAGATGCTGTAACTTCAGCTCATTGGTGATGTTTGATGAAACAGAAGTTCTCAATGTCGCTAAGAAGCTATTATCAATATTCTTGTCGTTACCATATGATTCATAAAGCGTAATCGGTTTATTATCCTGTAACCCCAATTTATTGATATCGCTAGTGAAGTTATTGCGGATGGTCAGTAAATTACTATTATTGATCTGCCAGTCAATGCGACCAAACACGGCATCAGAATTTCTTTTTTTATCAAAAGAGCCAAACTGAGGGTCGTTGCTCACACCGTATTTTTGTCTACCGATATTAACAAATTCATTTAAATTTTCAGGTGAGATTTTAAAACGTTCCTCATCCAGAGTAGAAGTAATATCCGCTATAATCAACGGTCTAGCATCCTTTTGATGATCCCATGCAACAAAATAATGGAGTTTATCTTTAATAATTGGACCACCTAAGGTAAAACCATACTGATAAGTCGAAAAATCATTGGTCCTTTTTTTTCCATCAATCGTATAGGGACTAGATAACCAGTCTGCCCTTGAATAGATCCACGCACTTCCTTGTGTTTTATTGGTTCCCTGCTTCGTCACCGCACTAACAGTACCGCCTCCCGCTCGACCATAGGTGACATCATACTGATTGGTCACCACCTTAAATTCACGTACCGCTTCAATGGATATCGAAAACGGAGCACCACTTCGGCTTGTTGTAGAACCCGCCGATGTTGGATTTTTGGCATTCATCCCATCTATGGTAAAGTTGGTTGATGAACCAAGCTGCCCACCGATATTATCACCTTTACTCAAAGGCGACAAGTCCATTAAAGAAGTAAAGTTCCTTCCATTGACAGGTAGCTTTGCGATATCCTTTGCCGTTACAGAAGTTGCCGCACCCAAATTTTCAATTTGATTTTTCAAGGTGCTCACACCTCGCAATTCAACAGTCTCTAAAACATTCGATGCATTTTGAATGGGAATATGAACACGGATTAGATCCCCTTGATTTAAGTTATAGCCTTTTCTGATCTGTTCGCCATAACCGATATAGGTTACCTTAATTGTATAAGGACCGCCCAAAGGCAATTCTTTAAAATTATAATCACCATGAGCATTGGTAGATGTTTTGGTTGTAAAACCTGTCGATTCATTGCGAGCCTCGACCGAAGCACCCTGTACCCCCACTGAATTTTCGTCCGTAATTTTTCCTGCAAAGCCAGCCTGTGTTGTCTGTGAATATAAACCCGTTCCCATTACGGCTAAACATGTGGTTAGTAAAAATTCTTTCATCTAGTATTTCGTTACATTGTTATACGGCAAAACTAACGACCACCTGTTAACTAGAACTGAACTGTATGTTATCAAATTATAAATGAAAAAAGCCAGCTAAATGCTGGCTTTTAATATAATATAGTGAATTTAAAATCCAGAGGATTAAAATGTTTATATAACTCATCAAATAGGGAATCACCATATTTCACATAAAGTAAACCAAAGTTTTCGGACCTCTCTTGCAGGCCCCCTCCTGGGAATAGACGCTCTTTAATATGGTCAATATTTGACAATGCATCTTTATGATTACGCTTCTCAGCACGCATTAATTTTTTTTCCAAGTTATTGATGGCCTTTTTTAAGCGTGCTTTAATCGCTTCCGTACTTGGAGCAAGGCTTGGGTCGATCTTATGTGTGCGGAGTTTTATTTTACCAAAGATCGCATTCAGTTCCATCCACTCATCATTTAAATTCAAACGATGCTTGGTCTGTCTACGCACAAATTCTTTTTTAAGGATTTCACTATCTCGAAAGATACTTTTAAACGTAAGATCTTGTCTAAATATCTTAGAAACGACATTGTCCTCTGTGATCATCGCCGAATTGCGGGGGATCAGAATTGGAAAATCAATACCATATTGATCGAAATTAGCTTTTAACTGCATCCAATAGACCATCTCGGCACCACCACCAATATAAGCTAGGTTGGGCAATATGATCTCTTGATACATTGGACGCATCACCACATTGGGGCTAAAGCGCTCTGGATGAAGATCGATCTCTTGCTCCAATTCAGCTCTTGTAAAATATAGATCCTGATGGAGCACCTCATATCGACCATCGTCATTCAGCACGATACGCTCTCGATAATCATCTGTCAAATAAAAGAAATTGATTTCTCGAGCATGCACCTGTGTCGCAAATCCTGCTTCCTCCAATTCCTGAGACGTTTTTTCAATTGCCTTAAAGCTTTTTTCATTTAAAATATCATCAACAATAATGGGTTTGAAAACAGCTTTAAGTTGCTCATCATCAGCATCAATGATCACTAATCCAAACTTCTTAAAAAGCTCATTGACCATATATCGGGTAGCATCCGCTAAATGCTCATGTTTAAGATAAGCATCTTCAATAATACGGGTGAGTTTACAAGAATTCTCAGAAAGTCCTAAAACACCATTATATTGTTTAACAGCCTCAACGATAGAGGCCGTATCCATCCTTCCTGTAGCCGATACCGCAGGGGTATCCCATACGATCTTCTTCCCTGAAAGTTTTGTATGATTGATTTCTGCAAAATCATGGTCCTCGGTAGCCATCCAATAGACCGGAACAAATTCCTTATCCGGAAACTTTACTTTTAGATCATCTGCCAGACGAATGGCTGTAATGATCTTAAATATAAAATAAAGAGGCCCAGTAAAAATATTAAGTTGATGTCCTGTCGTGATGGTATACGTATCTTCCAATAGTAACTTATCAATATGAGCAGAAACTTGAGGAGACGTTGTTAAGAGATCTCCATACTGCGCTTTTAGTCGGTCAACTAAAAGTGTACGCGAGAGAAAAGGTTTTTTTTCTTTAATCTGCTTTTCAAAACCAGCAACTGTAGGCCAATTTCCCACAAAAGGAGTTAAGGCCTGATCCTGATTTAAATAAGCAAGAAGTGTTTTAGAAAAGCTGTTGGTTTCACTATAGTCTATATAAGTTGCTTTCATTCGTAGTTACATTTGCACTAAACACAGATTAAGATACATAATTGCTATACAAAGTAAGCAAATTTATTTTCTCTACGCACAAATGTACTGTTTACGAATAAAAGCAACAATTGGATCGTTATTATTTGACAATAGATCCATATAAATCAAAGTCTTCTGCACGGTCAACTTTTACCTGTACAAAGTCTCCGATACGGGCATAATTTGTTTTTGCATCAAGCACAACTTCGTTATCGACCTCAGGAGAGTCATATTCCGTTCTTCCGATAAAGTAATCACCATCAACACGGTCGATCAATACCTGATATGTATTGCCGATTTTCTCTTGATTAATTTCAAAAGATATTCCTTGTTGCACTTCCATGATCGCTTCTACACGCTCTTGTTTCACTTCATCAGGAACATTATCTTCCAAAGAGTGCGCATGTGTTTTTTCTTCATGCGAATACGTAAAACATCCCAAGCGATCAAAACGTGTTTCTTCAACCCATTCCAACATCTCTTGAAAATCTTGCTCCGTTTCATCAGGATAACCACAGATCAATGTCGTACGTAAGGCGATATTAGGAACTTTATCACGGATTTTATTAACCAGATCAATTTGTTTCTGCTTACTCGTACCACGACGCATCGAAGTCAGCATACGATCAGAAATATGTTGAAGAGGCATATCCAAATAATTACAGATATTAGAACGCTCGTTCATCGCATCAAGTATATCCATTGGGAAACCAGAAGGATAAGCATATTGCAAACGAATCCAATCGATCCCATCCACATCAGATAAATGGCGCATCAAATCAGAAAGATTACGTTTACCATAGATATCCAAACCATAATAGGTTAAGTCCTGTGCGATCAAAATCAATTCTTTAGTACCATTAGAAGCTAAGAACTTTGCCTCTTTTACTAAGTCATCAATAGATTTTGAGACGTGCTTGCCACGCATCAAAGGAATGGCACAGAATGAACATGGACGATTACATCCTTCGGCGATTTTAAAGTACGAATAGTGCGAGGGAGTCGTCAACATACGCTCACCCAACAATTCATGACGATAATCTGCACCAATAGATTTTAACAGATCTGGCAAATCATTTGTTCCAAAATATCCATCTACATTTGTGATCTCAGACTGCAATTCAGGCTTATAACGCTCCGAAAGGCATCCTGTTACGATCACTTTATTTATTTTCCCTTCATCTTTCAATTCAGAGAACTGCAAGATGGTGTCGATGGACTCTTGTTTGGCATTATCGATGAAACCACAGGTATTGATGACAACGATATCGTTTTCTTGAATATTAGTCGCCTCGTGTACGACTTCAATTTGATTACCTTTTAATTGTCCCATTAAAACTTCACTATCGTGAATATTCTTAGAACAACCTAATGTAACCACATTTACACGAGGTTTTGATTTTGGCTCTACAGCCTTGCTATATTTTGTTTTCATACACTGGATGTGGATTACTTGAACAGCGAATCCACAAACTCTTTTTTGTTGAATAACTGTAAATCGCCGATTTTCTCACCGACACCAATATATTTTACAGGTATTTTAAATTGATCGGAAATGCCGATAACTACCCCACCTTTTGCGGTACCATCCAGCTTCGTCAATGCCAACGCATTGACATCTGTTGCTTGTGTAAATTGGGTACATTGCTCTATGGCATTTTGACCCGTAGAGGCATCCAAAACCAGTAGAATTTCATGCGGTGCACCAGGAACGACCTTCTGCATGACATTTTTTATTTTCCCCAATTCATTCATCAAGCCTACTTTATTATGAAGACGACCCGCAGTATCGATGATACATACATCATCGCCATTAGACACTGCAGATTGAACAGCATCATATGCCACAGAAGCAGGATCTGAACCCATAGCTTGTGCGACAACACGAACACCTACACGTTCACCCCAAAGTTTAATTTGCTCCACGGCAGCAGCACGAAAAGTATCTGCAGCTCCCAAAACAACTTTATTTCCTGCCGCTTTTAGCTGGTGAGCAAGTTTTCCAATGGTCGTCGTTTTACCTACACCATTGACTCCCACCACCATAATGACGTAAGGCTTATGATTTCCGTATTCAAAATTTTCAAAATCTGAACTATTATTTTCTGCTAATAATTCTTGAATCTCTTCTTTCAATAGCGTATTAAGCTCTGATGTAGACACATATTTATCACGTGCGACACGGGATTGAATACGATCGACAATTTTTAAGGTTGTCGTCACACCAACGTCTGAGGTTACCAATATTTCTTCCAAATTATCCAAAACATCATCATCGATAGTTGATTTACCAACAACTGCTTTTGTAATTTTAGAAAAGAAACCTTCTTTAGTCTTCTCCAAACTTTTATCTAAAGCTTCTTGCGCTTCAGGAGTTTCTTGTTTCTTCTTGAAAAAATCGAATAATCCCATTTATATATGTTCCGCTTATGAATACGTTATTATTTATCTTCGAATCAGTTTAAATACTGAGAGTCAAAGATAGATATTTGAAACCAACAAAAAAAGCCCTTTCGGTAGATACCAAAACGGCTATTTTTGAATTCTTTTTAAAGAAAAACTTTAAAAAAGGAAAATTACTAGTTATTTTTTGCAGCCTGTGCTAAAGTATCTTTTACTTTATCGTTGTGGATCATAGCCTCTTTGAAAGTATAAGCTCCAGTTTTAGCTGATTTAGTTGTAATAATAACCTTTGTATATTCTTTACCGCCACCTTTTTGTAACGATGCAACAGATTTCTTTGCCATGGTATTAATATTTTAACTTAGCGCCTACTCAGCAACCAAGATGTGAATTACTTAATTTCTTTGTGAACAGTAACTTTTCTCAATACTGGGTTGAATTTTTTCAATTCTAAACGCTCAGTAGTATTTTTCTTGTTCTTAGTAGTGATGTAACGAGACATTCCCGGAAGACCACTTTCTTTGTGTTCAGTACATTCTAAGATAACTTGTACTCTATTTCCTTTTTTAGCCATTGTTTTACTTTATTTTGAATCCTAAAAAATGATAGGATTGAAATTCATGAATGATATTTTATGCAACAGGCGAAAAATCAATTAGATTGATCCTTTTTTAATGAACTTACTGATAGCAGAAGTGATACCAATTTTGTTAATCGTTTTAATCGCCGAAGTCGAAACTTTTAATGTAATCCAACGATCTTCTTCTGGAATGAAGAAACGTTTTGTTTGCAAATTTGGGTAAAATTTACGTTTTGTTTTAGCGTTAGAATTAGATACATTATATCCATTCATTGCTGTTTTGCCTGTTAAATCACAAATTCTTGACATGATATTATGTTATTTTGTTGTCTTAATTTAAATATATCTTTTTGCAAAGAGTGTGCAAATATCTATATTTATTTTGTTAAATGCAACAATTTTAAGGATTTATTTTTAAAAAAATAAATATTTAGGTCTTAGTAATGGCAAAAATAATGCATTTAATTATATTATATTTGCTAAATCAAAGAAAATAGTTTTCAACAATTCACATTTGTAAACATTATGAATAAATATCTACGTCGAGGACTATTAGAAATTATACTTGCTATTTTACTCATTCTTTTGGGTTATTACCTCATGCAGTTAAAAAACAACTGGTATAGACCTGTCATGATTCTAGGCGTAATTTCATTTGCTATTGGATTCCTTCGTATCTTCTACCGACTGATTCGAAAAATCGATAGAACCAGTCTACTAGAAATGCGAAAAGGAAAAAAGAACAATTAAATATGCTTCATAAAACAAGAGGAATAGTATTAAAATCGACCAATTATTCTGAAAGTAGTGTTGTTGCACAAATCTATACAGAACATTTTGGTTTGCAGTCGTATCTGGTCAATGGTGCCCGCAAACCAAAAGCAAAAATTAGATCCGGCTTTTTACAAGCATTGCATCCCTTAGATATGGTTGTAACTTTTAAAGAAAACAACAGCCTACATCGCATCACTGAAGCCCATCAAGTACCTACTTTAAAAACGATACCCTATGATATCGTTAAAAGCTCACTAGCGATGTTTCTCAACGAGGTGCTCTATAAAATATTACGGGAACAGGCAGGAGATCCTTATCTATTTGAATATCTTTTCAGAGCTATCCTATGGCTGGATGAATCCGAAACAAATCTGGCTAACTTCCATTTGGTATTTTTAATTAACTTGAGTAGATTCTTAGGATTTTATCCTGTTGAATCCACAAAAGATTATCCTTACTTTAATTTAGAAGCAGCCACATTCTCCAATCAACTACCTGAGCACCCATATGTACTGCAAGAACCGCACACTTCCCTGTTTAGAAAATTGATGGCTACAGAATTCAATTATTCTGAAAAAATCAAGATGAGCACAAAAGACCGTCAAATACTTTTAGAAAAAATAATTGATTTTTACAGACTGCATCTGACCAATTTCAAAGAAATAAAATCGCTTTATATCTTAGAAGAGATATTTCATTGATCCCTAAAAAATACCACCACCGACAAGCAATCGAAAGCCACCCAGCACAATAGCTATCGCACATAGTATGATACCCGTCTTTGGCTGGTTATTCGGCTGTATCGTGACATCATTATAAGCGATCAGACTGACGATAAGACCAACAACGGCGAAAGGTATATTAAGCCAATTTAACCACCCTAGACAGGGTATAAATGCAATCAACATCCCGATTAAGGATAGGATACCCAATACTAATCCAGCAATTCTCATATTTTTTTTAGGTTTATAATTTTTTCTATTATAAAGATAATAGAATTTATGAAAATCAACGAAAACAAAATCACACTACCCCCATTAAATTGTTGTGCGACGACAAACTGTCCATCCTTGATACTCAGAAAGGCGCGAGTCATACCACAAAGAAAACAGGTAGATCCTTTCAACTTGGAAGGACATACCGGAGCAGTAGCAAGTAATAGCGAATTATCTAACAGATAGAACAGCACTAAAAAAAGAATAAGAAAGATTGAAATGATGGTCCAAGAAATATACAGGGCTTTTCGATACTCATTCGATTTCATAACAGGCAAAATGGAGTTATAAAAAAACCCGATTTCGTTCGGAAATCGGGCTTTTCTACAATAAATATATCTTAAAATCTGATTAGATAACTTTTACATTTACCGCATTAAGACCTTTACGACCTTGTTCAACTTCGTAAGAAACGTTGTCATTTTCACGAATTTTGTCTACTAAACCAGAAACGTGAACGAAAATTTCGCTCTCGCCTGAATTTGGAATGATGAAACCGAAACCTTTGGTTTCATTAAAGAATTTTACTACTCCTTCTTGCATTGTTTATTGTATTAAATTTCTTAAAGATATTTAAAAAAAATCAAAATCCTTAAACTTTTTAATTTTTTTTCCATTAAACTACTTCGCACAAACTGCGTCTACATCAATAGAAACAAACAATGGATCGATTTTTGAAAACAAGTATTAAAATAGAAAAGATATGAAAAAATTATTGTTAGGATTAATGCTATTTGCATCTGTACACAGTTTACAAGCACAACAAATGATGAATAAAGATATGGTCAGTACCATCGGAAGAGCGGAAGAAGAAGTTACTCCAGATATTATTTATATAAATGTCACTTTGAAAGAATTTTATCAAGATGGCAACATGAAGAAAAAAGTAACGATCGAAAATTTGGAAAAACAATTATTTCAATCTGCAACAAATATAGGTGTTGAGAAAAAAGATTTTACGATCCAAAACATTTACAGCACCAATTATACGACTAAAAAGAAAAAAGAAACAGATATTTTGCTATCTCGCCAATACCGTATCAAAGTAACCCAATTAAATAAGTTAAATGATTTATTCGACGGAGTTGATGCCGCAGGCATTCAAAGTACAGTGATCAGCGAACTTGATTATTCAAAAAAGAAAGAATTGGAGAAAACATTAAAAGTAAAAGCGGTTAAAGATGCCATGGACAATGCCAAAATCTTAGCCGAAGCTGCTGGTCAAAAAGTTGGTAAAGCAATTCTTTTATCAGAAAGTCCACAGATGATCTATTTCAATTCACCTCGTGTAATGTCAGCATCATTCAAGTCAGGAGCAATGGAATCTGACCAAGCTGCTGAAAACTTAGATTTAGACATTAAACCAATCAAAATTACAAGTGAAGTGAATGCATCTTTTGAAATATTGTAATGAAGAGAAATCTATCTTTAGCTGACAATGAAAAAAGAAGATACCACGATTTCGGATGGGTCGAAAGGCTATCTTGGCTGATGGACAATAACTTTCAGATAGCTGGATTCCGCTTTGGTCTTGATCCGATTCTTAACTTTGTACCTTTTGCAGGAACAATTGCCAGCTTTGGAACTTCATTTGTTCTAGTAATGGTCATGTGGAGAAATGGTGCCAGTTCAAAACTGGTCGTCAAGATGCTCATCAATATTTCAGTTGATGCAATTTTTGGAGCCATACCCGTTTTTGGGAATGTGTTTGACTTTTTTAATAAAGCCAATACCAAGAACATTAAATTGATGAAAGAGCATTATTACGAAAACAAACATCAAGGATCTGCCATTTGGCTACTATTAGGAATTTTAACAATTATACTCGTGTTTTTTGTAGGGACTATTTACTTCCTATGGATCGCCGGAGAATGGGTTTGGAATTTATTTTTTTAACACCCTGTATATTAAGATGACAAAATAGCGTTTATATGAAAGTATAAACGCTATTTTTGTACCTACAACTCCGTAAATATGAATAAAAAAAGAATTTTTATATGGTTAATCCTCATTGTTGCTGTTGTAGCAATTTGGACAAATCCAAAAAAAGAACAACATGAGATCGTTGTAAAACAAAAAGCCGAATATTTACTAAAAAAACAATTAGGAAAAAAAGAACAAGGAATATTTGATTTGGGAATGCAATTATTAGGGAGGGATGTCGTACAAGATTTCGTTTCAAAAAATGTGGTCGTAACAAATTATTATCTGTTCTCATTAACAAAGATTAAATGGGACGGCAAAGATAATACCATCGGTATCGGTGCTTTTGATCATATTTGGTTAAGCCCTAAAATTGATGAAAAAGCAGATGAAATAATCGCCCATATCAAAACAAGATAATGCCATATGTTAGAAATACTATACCAAGACGAAGATATTATTGCGATTAATAAACCACATGGCCTGCTCGTCCACCGTTCTTCTATTGCACGGGACGCATCCGAATTTGCGCTTCAACTGCTAAGAGATCAAATTGGTCAGTCCGTGTACCCTGCGCATCGACTAGACCGAAAGACTGCCGGCATACTCTTATTTTCGTTAAATAAAGAAACGGACAAAGAGCTCCAACAACTCTTTCAAAACCAGCTCGTAGATAAAAGATATATCGCTGTCTTAAGAGGTCATGCTCCCGAAGAAATGCTTATTGACTATCCGCTAAAAAAAGATAATGGCGTCATGCAGGAAGCACAAACCAATTTCAAAACCATCGCTAAAGCAGAACTGCCATTCCCGTCAGGAAAATTTCCAACCTCACGCTATAGTTTGGTTGAAGCTAATCCGACGACAGGAAGAATGCATCAATTAAGAAAACATTTTGCACACATCTTCCATCCGATTATTGGGGACCGTCCACATGGATGTAATAAACAAAATAAATTTTGGAAGGAAAATTTTGAAATGGATACCATGATGTTACATGCTTCGGAAATAACATTTAAACATCCGAAGACGCAAAATATAATAACTATACAGGCAGGATTACAACCCGAATTTCAGCGAGTTTTGACCTTGTTAAATCTTAAAAACTGACGATGAAAAACTTAATTTTAGACTTTTTCTTAACTATAACTGGGATTAGTGCTGCCTCGGGATTGGTCTATCAAAATAACCATCTTTACTTAATTGCAGATAATAGCCAATATTTATATGATTTTTCATTAGACAACCGCCAATTATCCAAAATCCAACTGGATAAAACCTGTGGCGATTTAGAAAATATTGCTAAAGCTAAAAAGCCAGATTTTGAAGCCATTGCATTCGATCAAAATCGATTTTACATCTATGGATCAGGATCAACTGTCAATCGTAATATCCGCCTTACTTATCAAAAAGAAGTGCATACAGAAGACTTCAGTAAAGTATATCAAGATCTCCAGCAGAAATTTCAGGTAGATCAAGATAATTTTAATATTGAAGGAGTTATTCATACAATTGATGAAATTTGGCTTTTTAACCGTGGAAATGGTCAAAAGGCCCAAAACGGTATTTTCAAGATCAATAAGCTAAATCATCACGAAAGCAGTTTCAGTGCCGTGTCTCTCCCCTTGATTGATCAAGTTCAAACCGCTTTTACAGATGCCATACTCGTAGATGATACCGTTTACTTTATCGCAGCAGCTGAGGCTTCAAATTCGACCTATCTGGATGGAGAAATTGCAGGAACCATACTAGGCAAATTCAAAAGAAACGATTTGAAGAGCCTCGATACCATTCATATCCCAGGTAAGCATAAATTTGAAGGGATAACTTTAAAAGAACAGGGAAATGGGAAATTGACGTTTTTACTTTGTGAGGACAAAGATGATGATAAAGCAGAGACTGTGATTTATTCATTGACATTAGATCAGTAAATCGATTGCACAAATACTAAACTTTAAGCTAAAATCAATGTTTAATTTGTAAATTTGTAAATAAATAAAACTTATCGTATTATGATCAAAAATACTGCCCTTACGGATACGCATATCGCTTTAGGAGCGAAAATGGTACCTTTTGCAGGTTTCAACATGCCCGTTCAATATTCGGGCATCAATGATGAACACGAAACTGTTCGTACAGGTGTAGGTGTGTTTGACGTGAGTCACATGGGCGAATTCATTCTAAAAGGAGAGAAAGCGCTAGACCTCATTCAGGCAGTTTCTTCTAATGATGCTTCCAAGTTATATGATGGTAAAGTACAATATGGCTATCTTCCTAATGAAACTGGTGGTATAGTAGATGACTTTTTAACTTACCGCATCGACCAAAACACATATTTTCTTGTTGTAAACGCTTCCAATATTGAAAAAGACTGGAATTGGATCACAAAATACAACAGCTTTGGTGTTGACATGAAAAACATCTCTGATGAGACTTCTCTTTTTGCTGTACAAGGTCCAAAAGCAGCTGATGCATTACAGTCTTTAACAGATATTGAACTTGCTTCAATGGAGTATTATTCTTTTGCTAAAGGCAAATTTGCTGGAGTGGAGAATGTATTGGTATCTGCTACGGGATATACAGGTGCAGGTGGTTTTGAAATCTACGTTGCCAATGAAGATGCTCAAAAAGTATGGGATGCGATTTTCGAAGCTGGTGCTCCTTACGGGATTAAACCAATTGGTTTAGGTGCTCGTGATACCCTGCGCTTAGAAATGGGATTCTGTCTATATGGTAATGATATCGATGATACAACTTCTCCGTTAGAAGGTGGATTAGGATGGGTAACAAAATTCACGAAAGAATTTGTCAACTCAGCTAATCTAAAAGCTGAAAAAGAAGCTGGTATCAAGAAAAAATTAGTTGGATTTGAAATGATTGATCGCGGTATTGCCCGTCATGACTATGAAATCGTAGACGCCGAAGGAAATAAAATCGGCCGTGTTACTTCTGGAACACAGTCTCCTACATTAAAAAAATCAATCGGTTTAGGCTATGTAGATAATGCTTTCGCTAAAGAAGGCACAGAAATCTTCGTCAGTATCCGCAACCAAAGTATAAAAGCAAAAGTGGTTAAACCACCATTTGTAAAATAATATTAATAAAAAGGGCTATCCAAAAATAGCCCTTTTATATTACTTCATCTTTTCCTGCCCTTGTCTTCTCCGCGCTTCTTCATTTTTTAAGTCTATTTGTACTTTTTTAAACAGCACACGCTTAAAATAAATAAAAACCACCAAGAGCGCTATTGAAATACCACATACTAAGATATTTCCAGCTTCGTAAGACTTATAGCCATAGTAGACTGCTCCTACGATCAATAAGTTGATAACGATATTTAAAATAAAATTTTTTGTCATAATATTAACTTCTACCAATTACCTTCTTCCTAAATTTGAAAAAGTAAAATATACCTGCAATTATATTAAAAAATATAATGAATAGTGCCATAAGCATCCGCTCAGTATTTGAAATACGACCAGAAAATATAATCTCCCGTAATGCTAATACGACCCAAATTAAAGAAAGTAATAACGATATACTGAAAAGTATTGGAAAAATTTCGAAATGAAATAATTTTGAGCCCAGTGAAATGCTATAAAAAGCAAGACTAAACAAAAATGCTTGTTTAGTCTGATGCTCGTAGTTTTTCATTAAATATGATTTGTTAATGGTAAACCTATACCGTTATGATTTCCGGAACGAAAAGCATAACGCAGCTAGATTCATATTAATACACGTCTATCTCAGGATCAATCTCTTCTTTCCATGCAAGAATACCACCTTTTAAGTTTGACAAATTGTCAAAACCTTGTTGTTCCAACATCATTACTGCTTGAGCCGAGCGCTTTCCTGAGCGGCATTGAACAACAACGGGTTTATCTTTAGCAATTTTATCGACTTCAATTAAGATTCCAGATAAAGGAATATTCAATCCTCCCAAATTAGAAACCTCATATTCAAATGTTTCACGGACATCAATTAATTGAAAATCTTCATTATTATCAATTTTTGATTTAAGTTCTTCTACTGTTACTTCTTTCATGATGATTACAATTTATATCAAACTTAGATAAATTGCTTTTTATATGCAACATAATTTTGTCACATATAAAAACAATTTATGTTCTCTCCTCTGCCATTAAAAGCGATTAATTCATATAGAAAATATACTACTTAAGAGAAAATATAATCCTTAATTCCCAAAATTAACCGCTAAAGGGTAAGGTCTTTTTGCATGACATAATCATCCAAAACATAACCATGATAAGGGATATCAACCGTTTCAGTGATCAAAAAGTCCTGCTTTAAATAAAAATAATAAGCTGGATTATTCCGGTTTACATTAAGTTCTAATCGTTTCAGATCCTTTGATTTGGCCAACTGCGCTACAAAATCCAGCAGCAGCTTTCCATATCCTCTACCCTTAACCTCAGCCAAAAGATAAAGTTTTTCTATTCTCATAATAGCCTGTTCCCTCACTTGAACAGAAACAAATCCTTTCGCTACAGCATCTTCATACAACACATAAAAATCTTGACCACCAACCATTAAAGCTCGAATCGCTTCAACAGTGTAGTTTTTGTTCAACATAAAATCAATTTGTTCCGTTGTCAAAATTGCCGGATAAGTTTCCCAATAGCTTTTCTTTCCAATTTCACTAATCGATGTCGCTTCTGTTGCTCCAGCGAACTTGATACTTACCGTACTCATAGTTTTTCTGTCAATAAACAAAATTGTGGTGCTGAAAATCTGATACTAAAAAAACCATCATTGATCGTTTCAAAATGATTTTCTCCTATTCTATTTAATCCGCTTGTTGCCAGATCGCACCATGCAGGTTCGATGAAAAGATGATCACCAGCAGGCATCCATTTCTCAAATCCGGACTGAACAAAGATAGTCCTCTTATCATCATGCAACCAGACAAGATCAATCTCTTGGACAAAACTTTCCAATATCTCTTGATCAAACCCCGATCCTAATATATTAACCGCTTTATACCCTTCTGCAATAAGATAGCGCAAAGCGCTGGCGATATAATTTACGTCATAAAGAACAGTCTTGACATGTTCTTGCGGTAGATCAATCGGCACTGGGGTAAATATGACATCCACCTTGTATGCCTGCGAAGTAACTGCTTCGTACGAATTAACATCCGTAACGATCGTTGGCGACCATTCCAAAAGTTGGCCAACAAGTTCTTCATCGATACTATAAAAATCGGTTATAAGTAATGCAGGCTCTTGCCTTTCTCGAACAATATGATGTGACGACATATGTTTTACTGACCTAATCTTCGTAATGTCATATAAGCCATCAGCCCAATGCTCAATTGTAATGCATCCTCATCGATATCAAAAGAAGAAGTATGAACAGCAGACTGGATACCCTTTGCTTTATTTCCAGTACCCAGACGGTAGAAACAAGCATTTACTTCTTGAGAATAGTAGGAGAAATCTTCTGCTGCGGGCCAAAGATCTAAGTCTAAAACATTTTCTTTACCCAGATATTCTTCAGCAAAACCCCGGGCCGCTTTTGTCAGCTCAGGATTGTTGATTAAAAACGGATATCCTTTTCGTACATCAAAATCACAAACAGCCCCCATACTCTCCGCGATACCAGTAGCCATTTTAACCATCTTTTCATGCGCCTCAGCGCGCCAATCTTCATCAAACGTACGGAAGGTACCTTCTAAATAAACTTCATCAGGAACGATGTTAGTAGCTCCATTAGCGATGATTTTACCAAAGGACAGCACTGTTGGAGTTCTTGGGTCAGCAAAGCGACTGGCTATTTGTTGAAGTGCCGTAATGATATGTGCTGTAATGACAATTGGATCAATATTTTGATGTGGATGCGCTCCATGACCGCCCTTTCCCCTTACTGTCATAAACAGCTCGTCACAAGAAGCCATATACTTACCTTCTCTAAAACCTACTTTTCCGGCTTCAATAAACGGCATCACATGTTGGCCTATAATAGCCGTAGGAGCTGGATTTTGCAAGACTCCTTCTTTTATCATCAGAGAAGCACCACCTGGCAGACGCTCCTCTCCCGGTTGGAAAATCAATTTGACGATCCCTCCAAATTCTGCTTTTAAAGACTGTAATATTTTTGCAACCCCCAGCAACGATGAAGTGTGCACATCATGCCCACAAGCATGCATGACACCGGGATTTTGAGAACCGTAGTTCCTGCCTTCCACCTCTTGAATAGGTAAAGCGTCCATATCAGCTCGTAAAGCAATAACTTCATCCGATTCTATGTCGCCTGTCAAATACGCGACAATACCCGTGTCAGCCATTTCTTCAAAGGGAATCCCGATATCATTCAATACAGATTTGACATATGCCGAAGTATTGTACTCTTCAAAAGAAAGTTCAGGGTGTTGATGAAGATGTCTCCTCATTTGAACTGTTTCTTGAAAAAACTGTTGGGCTAAGGCATTAACTTGATCTTTAATACTTGCCATGATCATAAGATTATTGGTAAACAAAAACGTTTTCAGAAAATACGAATACGTTTTTAAATTGTTGGCGAAGCAAATTCATAAAATTATTTGCTTCAGATCGACTCCTAAAGTCTCCTACTTTGACCCTGTAATTGGGTTCGTCGTAATTGATATAGGTATCAATATCTTTGTACATATTTCTAAATCGTGCCTGCTCTGAGAAAGCATTATTACGATCACTGCCTGCGTAAATCTGAACTCTAAAACCGCGCACTGTGGTACGCGTAGCCGCGCTTCGTACAGGTGGTTTGGTTGGAACCGCAACAGGTTTGCTTTCGACAGGATTGATACCCATATTTGCCCGATAATGTTGTAAAATTGTAATCAATGTATCTTTTACAATCACTACATTATCGTTTTTCTGAGCCTTTACTTTTGAAAAAGTACAAGCAACTAAAGCAAAAACAACTATCAATCCTTTCTTAAGCATTCTTTTATTTTTTTAAATACCGCCTAACTATTAGCGCCGTGGCAGTTTTTGTATTTCTTTCCTGAACCACAAGGACAATCATCATTGCGGCCAATTGCATTTTCATTCCGAATAGGCTGTGTAGGTCCCAAGTCACGTGTATCTACATCTTCAGCACTCACCCCTATTGGAGATTCTAATTCTGCTTTTGTAGCTTTCACTTGAACTGGAGGTGCCTGTACCAAACGCTCAGGAACACTTTGCATATTTTGTCCTGGTATCTCACCTTTAAAAATGAAGCTAACAATATCCTTATTCATAGCCGCTAACATCGATTTAAATAAGTTAAAAGCCTCCATTTTATAGATAATGATCGGATCCTTTTGCTCGTAAACAGCATTTTGAACAGATTGTTTTAAGTCATCCATTTCACGTAAATGCTCTTTCCATGCTTCATCAATTAAAGCTAGAACAATCCCCTTTTCAAATGATTTGAAAACTTCTCTTCCTCCAGTTTCAATCGCTTTCTTCAAGTTTGTAGCAACTTGGATGCCACGAAGACCATCAGAGAAAGGAATAACAACATTTTCAACCACATTCCCACGTTCTTCAAACACATTTTGAAGCACAGGCATCGTATGAGCCGCTACGGTGTTTAATTTAGTATGGTAAGCATTAATGATCTGTTCAAACAAACGATCAGTCAACCCTTCAATTTTTAAGTTTGTAAATTCTTCTTCCGAAATCTCCGGATTGACAGCAAACACACGGATCACCTCAATTTGAAAATCTTCATAAGAACCACCCTCTTTGGCATCAACCACGATTTCTTCGACAACATCAAAAATCATGTTATTCAAATCGACATCTAGACGTTCTCCGAACAAAGCATTTTTACGTTTTGTATAGATAACCGTACGCTGTGAGTTCATCACATCATCATACTCCAAAAGTCGTTTACGAATACCAAAGTTGTTTTCTTCAACTTTACGTTGCGCACGTTCGATTGATTTGGTCAGCATGCTATGCTGCATCACTTCACCTTCTTCAACTCCCATCTTAACCATGATGTTAGAGATACGCTCCGAAGCAAATAGACGCATCAAGTTATCTTCCAATGAAACGAAGAATTGCGATGATCCCGGATCCCCTTGACGACCAGCACGACCACGTAACTGACGATCGACACGACGTGACTCGTGACGCTCGGTACCGATGATCGCTAGACCACCAGCAGCTTTAACTTCGTCTGTTAACTTAATATCCGTTCCACGACCAGCCATGTTTGTTGCGATCGTTACTTGACCAGGTTGACCTGCTTCAGCAACAATATCAGCTTCTTTCTGGTGTAGTTTTGCGTTTAAGACATTATGTTTAACCTTACGCAATTGGAGCATACGGCTCAATAACTCAGAGATTTCAACAGATGTTGTACCCACTAAAACGGGTCTACCTGCTTCTGTCAATTTTTGAATTTCTTCTGCAACAGCATTATATTTTTCACGAGCAGTACGGTAAATAAAATCTTGACGGTCATCACGTAAAGCAACGCGGTTGGTCGGAATTTCGACCACGTCCAATTTATATATTTCCCAAAGCTCACCCGCCTCAGTAGAAGCTGTACCCGTCATACCTGCAAGTTTGTGGTACATACGGAAGTAATTTTGTAAAGTAATGGTTGCATAAGTCTGTGTAGCATCTTCTACCTTTACATTCTCTTTTGCTTCAATCGCTTGGTGCAAACCATCTGAGTAACGACGACCATCCATGATACGTCCGGTTTGCTCATCTACAATTTTAACCTTTCCCTCGTCAACGATGTACTCAACATCATTTTCAAATAAAGTATATGCTTTTAATAATTGGTTGATCGAGTGAATACGCTCTGCTTTGATCGAATAATCACGCAATAATTCCTCTTTGCGGTTAGCCTTCTCCTCTAAAGGAATATCAGCTTTTTCAATATCAGCAATTTCAGAACCTACATCCGGTAAGATAAAGAATGAAGGATCTTCTCCAGAAGCCGTGATTAATTCAATCCCTTTTTCTGTTAATTCTACTTGATTGTTTTTCTCATCGATCACAAAAAATAATTCGGCATCCGCCTTAGGCATATTTTTGTTCTGCTCTTGCATGTAGTAGTTCTCTACTTTTTGCAAAATCTGACGATGATTATCTTCACTTAAGTATTTAATCAGGGCTTTATTTTTAGGCAATCCGCGGTAAGCTCTAAATAAGGCCAAGCCACCTTTTTCTGGATCAATATCTCCAGCCTTAACCGCTTTCTTAGCTTCATTCAATACCGTGTTGATATAGGCTTTTTGAGCATTTACCAAACGTTCGATACGTGGTTTTAATTGGTAGAATTCATGCTGATCACCACGAGGAATAGGACCTGAAATAATCAAAGGTGTACGAGCATCATCAATTAACACTGAATCGACCTCATCCACCATCGCAAAATGCAGCTTCCCTTGTACTAATGCTTCAGGAGTCTGCGTCATATTATCACGTAAATAATCGAAACCAAATTCGTTATTGGTACCATAAACGATATCAGAAGCATAAGCTTTACGTCTTTGTGGTGAATTTGGTTGATGTTTATCAATACAATCTACACTTAAACCATGAAACTCGAACAATGGTGCATTCCACTCCGAGTCACGACGTGCTAGATAATCATTGACCGTTACTATATGTACACCATTACCGGCTAACGCATTCAAATAAGTCGGCAAGGTACCTACCAAAGTCTTACCCTCACCGGTAGCCATCTGTGCAATTTTACCTTGGTGCAATACAATACCGCCAATCAACTGCACATCATAATGTACCATGTTCCAGGTTACCTCAGTTCCCGCAGCCAACCACACATTTTTCCATGTCGCCTGATCACCTTGGATCACTACATTTTGTTTTTGTGCAGCGATTTCTCGATCAAAATCGGTTGCTTTAACGACTAATTGTTTATTTTCTGTCAGACGTCTAGATGTTTCTTTTACCACGGCAAATGCTTCAGGTAAAATATCCATCAAAACTTCTTCTAATTTTTTATCACGATCTTTGGATAATTTATCCACGTTTTCATATATCGCAGTTTTCTGAGACATATCCAGGTCATCAGCCTCAGCTTCTGCTTTTAAAGTAGAGATCTCGGTATCAATATCTGCTAAATATCCTTTAATTCTATTTTTGAAATCAGCCGTTTTGCCACGCAATTCATCATCAGTAAGTGACGAAAGCTGCTCGTATTCCGATTTGATTTTTTCTACAATTGGTTGAACTCCCTTAATATCTCGCTCGGATTTACTTCCAAATAATTTACTTAAAAATTTTAACATAATATTCTTTTCTATCTCAATTTATGACTTTCATTCAATAATGACTCCAAACTAAAATTGCAGACAAATTGACACTAATCGGGCAAATTTAGTTATTAGATATCATATCTAACATACGATATCCATATTTTTTACTCTTTTTTATGACAAAAATAAATTCTTGTCCGTTTTCGGGATAAAGCCCATATCCTGAGCCTTATTAAACATGATTTCAATTGCTGAACGTCCCTCTTTTCCAAGCACTATAGAATACTTATTGACATAAAGATCGATGTGTTTATACATCACTTCAATACTCATCTCCTGCGCATGTGACTTGATAAACTCCAGACCTGATGTAGGGTTAGCAAAAGCGTATTCGACACTTGCTCGCAAAATACGATTCAGTTTTTCCTTAATATCGGCAGGAATACTTCTTTTCACTACAATACCGCCCAATGGAATAGGACAATTTGTCGTTTTTTCCCAGTAATCTCCCAAATCAACGACTTTAAAAAGCCCTTTTTCCTGATAGGTGAATCGATTTTCATGAATAATTAACCCCAAATCGATATCGCCAGACAACAAAGCTCCTTCGATCTCTGAAAAAACAAGCTCTTTTTTATTCTTCAGTTCTGGAAAAGCTAAACCTAATAAGAAATTAGCAGTTGTGTACTTGCCGGGATAGCCAACCTTTAATTGTTGCAATGCTGCCGTCAATGGGGTATTCGAAGACAGTTTTTCTTGAAGCTCTCTAGCCAAATGCTCATCGTGAGTGATCAACATCGGTCCAACTCCAAATCCTAATGCACTACCTGCATCCAAAAGCTCATAATCTTCTATCGCATAGGCAAAAGCATGATAGCTCAATTTCGTTATGGCTAAGTCTCCCTTAAAAGCTTTTAGATTTAAGGTTTCGACATCTTCATAAACAACGTCAAATTCTAGTCCTTCTGTATCTATTTTATGATGGATAAGTGCATCAAAAATGAAGGTATCATTAGGACAAGGGGAAAAACCCAATGTCAATTTCATATGGATAATTTATGTGTAAATATATAAAGTATTGTCGCTATACAGGTGGCAACCAATACTCCTTTTGCTAAGGCTTCTTTCTCTCCTTTAAACAAAAAACGTATCGCCAACAAATTGATAAATACCGCAACAGCATATATTAATATTGGTTTTTCGGCTACCGTTTTTTCAAAAAGTGTCGTATAGGTAGAAATTAAATAAGCGATTAAGGGCGCTATAGCTCCCAGTAAAATCCCTATGCCTAAATTGTTTTTCATACTAACTATCGAATGCCCAAGAATTTAATTGAGGGATGACGTGGTGAGCGGTCATATCAAACTGCGTTGGAACTATAGCTACATATCCTTTACTTAAAGCATACGAATCCGTATCCTCGCCCCGATCTTCCAACTCAAATCTACCTGTCATCCAATAATAATCTCGATCTCTAGGATCGACACGCTCATCAAACTCTTCGACATAATGCCCACCTGCCTGACGACAGATTTTAATTCCTTTGGCTTCATCTTTAGGAAAATTGACATTTAATAAAGATCCTTTTGGAAGACCATTTGCCAGTACTTGTTTGGTAATCGAAAGGAGATACGGTCTACAATGTGAAAAATCAGCATCATAGTCAAAATTATCTAAAGAAAATCCAATAGATGGAATTCCTTCAATCGCTCCTTCAACTGCCGCAGACATCGTTCCCGAATATAATACATTGATCGAATGGTTTAATCCATGATTAATACCCGAAACACATACGTCTGGTTTACGTCCTTTAAAAATCTTGTTAACAGCCAATTTAACACAATCTACCGGAGTTCCTGAACATTTATACATCTCCACACCGTCATATAAGTCAATACGATCTAAACGCAAAGGTCGGCCGATTGTAATAGCATGTCCCATGCCCGATTGTGGACTATCAGGAGCAACGACAACCACGTGTCCTATTTTTTGCATTTCTTCAATCAAAACTTTAATACCAGGCGCAGTAATGCCATCATCATTCACCACCAAGATGGTTGGTTTTTTCTTTGTCATGACGCTAATTTAGGAAGAAAAAAAGAAAAGCTTTCGTTTTTAAGACAATGCTTTTTCTTTTTATACATTAAAAAGACCTAAGCTCATTTTTTATTAAGGCTAACTGAAAGAGAGATAGGAAGCATATTAAATATTAAGCCTGATTTTTAACAGATATAAGATAGATTTAATACAGTATTTATAGAGCTTTACCTATACGAACCCTATAGAAACCCTCTATTATCTCTATACTAAAGCTTAATAATATATTGATCTAATCATAACCTGAATATAATCTTATTCGTATAGTGGCCGAATTAAAAACAGGCAGATTTTTTATGATTAAAATCCCAAAAAAGCAACGAGTAAATTTCTGTTTTTAAGTAACTTCGTCCATTCATTGTGTTTTCAAATTCAAAATGGTCAATTTTATACTTATCATATTCTGCATATGCGCCGGAATGCTGTTTAAGCATTTCAAACTCATTCCTGAAAATGCTTCTAAAAGCATTAATATTTGGGTATTGTACATCGCCTTGCCTGCAGTATCTTTTAAATATATTCCACAGATCAGTTGGAGCACTCAACTGATCTTTCCGGTGTTATCGCCTATATTAGTGGTTGCAGGAAGTTGGATATTTATGGAATTGTATTGTCGATATAAAGGCTATAGCCAACGTTCTCGGAGTACATTAGAATTATCTTCAGCGTATAGTAATACCTCTTTTATTGGGTTTCCATTGATCATCGCCTATTACGGGGAGCAAAACCTCAGCATTGCCATTATTTGTGACCAGGTCAATTTTATGCTTTTATCTACGGTAGGCATTATCTGTGCCATCAAGGGAGACCGCAGTCATAATGAAGGAATCAAAGTTGGCGCTTTATTAAAAAGGCTTTTTACTTTTCCGCCCTTTATCGCTTGTGTACTTGCGGTTATACTATCACAATATGTCGACTTGGGCATAACCGAACCATTCTTTGATAAAATTGCATCAACAGTTGCTCCCTTAGCCTTGTTCTCTGTTGGCCTGCAGCTCCAGTTTAAGGGAATGAAGCGAGAGATTTCTCAGATCTCCATGACATTATTATATAAGTTGATGCTAGCCCCTGCTTTGGTTCTGCTAGCTGCTGTGGCAATGGGCATAAAAGGTGATATTGCACGTGTCAGTATTATGGAGGCAGCCATGCCCACCTTAATAACAGCAAGTATGGTCGTACAACAATTCAGGTTGAACACCAAACTGATCAACTTGATCATCGGCTTGGGCATTATTCTCAGTCTGTTTACAACTGCCCTCTGGTCTTATATCATTTCTATTTTCATTTAATCTTTTTCCGATATCGATTGCGAAGATTATTGTGGCTTATGATGTTTTAATGTCTTATTTTTAACATATTTCTTAAATACGCTAAAATATGAAAACGAATTATGAGTCGCGCTACGCAATTAGCCCAAATGAATGCAAAACACTTGACACCAAGTCTTTAAGAGAGAACTTTTTAATTGAAAATATTTTTGAAGCAGATCAGATCCATTTTACCTATTCACACTATGATCGTTACATGGCAGGAGGCGCCATGCCTGTTGCGGATAAACTAAAATTGGAAACAATACCTGCTCTACTGAAAGAGCCTTATTTCCTCAGTAGAAGAGAGTTGGGGATCATCAATGTGGGCGCAGCTGGACAAGTTGAAGTCGATGGAACCGTCTACGATCTAGCGAATAAAGAAGCTTTATATATCGGTAAAGGAGTTGAAGAGGTCTATTTTAGTAGCAAGGATGCATCAAATCCAGCAAAATTTTATCTGAATTCAACCCCTGCCCATCATGCTTTTCCGACAAAAAAAGTGACAAAAGAATCGGCAAATAAGATCGAACTTGGTTCTCTTGAAACAGCTAACCATAGAACAATCAACCAGATGCTTTTGAATAAGATTGTCGATACCTGTCAGCTGCAAATGGGAATGACAGAGCTTAAGCCTGGATCTGTTTGGAATACGATGCCCGCACATACGCATGACCGTCGTATGGAAGTATATTTCTATTTTGAAGTACCAGAAGGGCAAGCAGTCGCCCATTTTATGGGGCCAGTAGAGGAGACCCGTCATATCTGGATGAAGAATGAGCAAGCTGTGATCTCCCCGCCTTGGTCTATCCACTCTGGAGCAGGAACGAGTAATTATACCTTCATCTGGGGTATGGCAGGAGAAAATTTAGATTATGATGATATGGACAAATCTGCTATAACCGATTTAAAATAATAAGGTATGAGATCATTACTATCAGCTGTCTGTATACTTGGGAGTGCATCAAGCTTATTTGCTCAAAATACAAGCTCTTTAATTATTCAGAATCCATCAGCTTTCGAAAGAAAAGAAGTCATTAGCATTCCTTTCGAAAATTTTAAAAAGCATTTTGAATTAAAGGATAGCATTTTCTCCATTATTGATCAAGGATCAAAAAAACCGCTTATATACCAATTGGAAAAAAGAGGAAAATCAACACCTCAAAATGTTTTGATTGCTGTATATATTGCTGCTAAAGGAAAAATAGAACTTACCGTTTCGTCAGCTATTCCATCAAAAACAGCGAATAAAGTTTTTGCTCGCTATGTTCCTGAGCGAAAAGATGATTTTGCGTGGGAAAACAATGTGGTTGCCTTCAGAGCTTACGGTAAAACATTGGAAGGCACTTCTGAAGATGCACAAGGGTTTGATTATTGGGCTAAACGTACTGAAGAGTTAATTATCGACGAATGGTACAGAACTGGAGACTATCATGCAGACCACGGAAAAGGCCTAGATTACTATTCTGTTGGTCAAACCTTAGGCGTTGGAGACATAGCCATCTATTTTGACAAACAGATCCACTACACAAAACACTATCGCCAATATGAAATTTTGGACAATGGTCCTATACGGGCTAGCTTCAAATTAATCTATGAGCCTCAAGAAATAAATGGTCAAAAGATAGGGATAGAAAAAGAAATTTCCATCGATGCAGAAAGTCAATTGAGCAAAATCAATGTTCGTGTTCATAATGCGACCGCAGCCACGACACCTATTGTCATTGGTATTGCTAAACGAAAAGAAGCTAATCCAGTTATTGCAATTGATAAAAAAGCAAATTTCTTCGCGTATTGGGAACCAGAACAACATGGAAACATAACCGGAACTGCCTTATTGTTACCCGAGGTTAAGAAAGATTTTATGGACACTCCAAATCAATTTTTATGGAGCGTAACGGCAAAAAACAATCAATCGCTGACCTATTACATGGGTGCCGCATTTAATAAAGCAGGAAAAATTACATCTATGGATGCGTGGAAAAACTATTTAAAGCAGGCATCAGAGCAAATTCATAAACCTTTAACCATTAGCTATAAAAAATAATGTCTATACTACAATCATTTGATTTAACAGGTAAAGTTGCCCTGGTTACAGGGTGCAAAAGAGGGATCGGTAAAGCAATGGCTGAAGCATTGGCAGAAGCTGGTGCGGATATTATCGGTGTTTCAGCTTCATTGGAACTTGAGAACTCTGCTATTCAAAAATCGGTGGAATCTCTCGGTAGAAAATTTTACGCATATCAATGTGATTTTTCAAAGCGAAAGGATCTATATGCATTTATTACAAAGGTGAAAGAACAACATCCTGTCATTGATATTTTGGTCAACAATGCGGGCAATATCTTACGTAAACCGGCTGCTGAGCATCCGGATGAATACTGGGATGAGATCATTGAAATCAATCAAAATGCACCATTTATTTTGACGAGAGAAATAGGTAAAGCTATGATTTCACGTGGAACAGGAAAAGTTATTTTCACCGCATCCTTACTTTCTTTTCAAGGGGGGATCAATGTGCCGGGATATGCCGCATCAAAAGGTGCAATTGCTTCAATGACAAAAGCTTTTGCCAATGAGTGGGCTTCGCTAGGTGTCAATGTCAATGCTATTGCTCCGGGATATATTGCAACAGACAATACGGAAGCGTTGCGCGATGACCCAGAGAGATCTGCTTCTATTTTAGGTCGTATTCCTGCTGCAAGATGGGGACAGCCCCAAGACTTCAAAGGGCCGATCGTATTTTTAAGTTCTGATGCGTCTAACTACGTGGATGGAACAATTCTAACAGTCGATGGTGGCTGGATGGGTCGATAATCAAAATATGTAGCGAGGCTTTCCGCTGGAAAGCCTCGCTACTTTTTCTTTGCAACTCGAAAACCGAGGTTACTAAAAGAAGCACTGGGGTTGACCGAACCTATATATTGTGAGTTGAAGGAAGCGCAGCTATTTTTACTGCACCACCATGAGCCACCGCGCGCATGCGCTACTTTTCGCCCTTGATCTCGAACTAGCGATCCTTCGCAAAATTCAAAAACATTGCCATATATATCATATAAACCTAAAGGATTTGCTTTGAATGATTTAACAGGTGAGGTATATAGAAAACCATCTGTCGTATCGGCAACTAAATGATTTCTTCCGTGCCATATATTAGCATAATCCATGATGTTATCTAACTCTACACCTTCAAAATATCTGGTTTGCGAGCCCGCTCTTGAAGCTACTTCCCATTCCTCTAATGATGGTAGACGAACTCCTGCCCATTCGCAATAGGCTAATGCATCACGATAGGATATACACGTTACGGGATGATCCATCTTTTCTTCAATGTCCCCCCTGCTTGTTCCATTTGGAAACCGCCAATAAGCCGTACTATCCTGTAGCCATCGAAATTCTGCTAAACCTGGTTCAAAGACCATAGCATTGTGATATCGTTCTGCCAACGTGATATAATTGGTCGAACCCACAAATGCTGCAAATGCCTCATTTGTTAATTCGGTCTCAGCGATTGAAAAAGCAGATAGACTGACAACTCTACGAGGGTTATCTAAACTGAGTGTGTCGCCTAATATATAGGTGCCTGCTCCTATGTCTATAAACCGTTGCTCTTGTGCAAAGGATTGACTGGTGCAAATAACGATTCCGAGCAGTAAAATCCAGACTTTCTTTATCATTTTGAAATCTTCTCTTTATAGTAACGACTTGCACGTTCACATATTAAATCTTCATTTGCTTTGTTATAATTCAGGAAAGAATAATAATTAGCATCAGGACCATATAACTTCTGGTAAGATGTTGATTTCAAAAACTCATCGTACTCTCCCCGTTTCATTAAAAGCATCAGTAAGGTTAATGCATCCTTATCTTGAGCGGTGCTTTTGACATAACTAATGATAAAGGGAATCATTTGCCAAGCATTCATCTCTAAGATTGCTTCTTTATAATTTATCCCCATTCGTTTACTACGCACAACCGATTCTTCAATGAGTTTCATCACAGAGTCGCGATTTTCGATCAGAAAATCGGCTTGTCTTTGACTCCAGCTCGCTTCATTAAATCCTGTTTCCAATTGACTGAAAATTCTTTTTTGAATATCGTTCTGGTATTCTGGAATAGCGCAGTTCTGTTGGCTCATCTCAGCATGGATCATGACATAGGTAAACTTTTCTCTTAGACTTAGTGCTTTAAATTGTGCTGCGCTTATAGCTTCTATACCACCGTCCGAACTGCCCAATGGATCTTCTTTAAATGTAATCGTTTCGATCAACTGCTTTACTTTTGATAATCCGTAAGGCGGTATAGTCATTTTAGTGCGCAATTCGTAACCTTTTTCATCTCTGCTATAAGAGCTTCCTTCGTCTCCATTGGATTGAGCAAATGCCTTTATAAAGCCAAAAAATAAAAGGATAAATAATAATATAGAAGTTCTCATCATTTTTTCTTTAAAAATAATCAAAACACTCGAATTAAATGTTTGTTAAAAATAAGAATAAACTGCTAGAGGAGCACACGCAGTAATGGCGGTTTCACCCATCATGTTCCTCATGATTTTTTTATATTTATTATCTTGGCTTGTCACATTTAAAAAAATATCAAAACAAATTACATGATACTACAATCAAAAAACAGAACGATGTCAAACAGCTTTGCCCTACTTTTAGTATGTTCACTTTTTTTATATTCTTGTCAAAA
Organism: Sphingobacterium sp. PCS056; assembly: GCF_023273895.1. Lineage (NCBI taxonomy): Bacteria > Pseudomonadati > Bacteroidota > Sphingobacteriia > Sphingobacteriales > Sphingobacteriaceae > Sphingobacterium > Sphingobacterium sp. PCS056. Next base: position 1,089,262 of record NZ_CP096883.1, read on the forward strand.
CGGGATTAAAGAAAAAATCAAGAATGATGATATCATTGAGTTCCAAAAAGATGATGAGGTGATGAATCACGCGATCGATGAAGCCAATAAGACTTTTAAAAATTTTGATATCGCATTTCAACAGCCTCAGGAAGGATATGAAAGTTTTGCTATTAAAGTCAAATTCGATACTGAAGACGGTGGTGGTGAACACATCTGGATTGGGGATTTAACATCTGATGGAAAATCGTACAGTGGCACTGTTAATAATGAACCTCAATTGACAAAGGCCGTAAAATTTGGAGATCGAGTCACCATAGACCCTAAAACCATTTCTGACTGGATGTATTTGGATAAAGGAGTTTTGCGAGGGGGTTATACGATTCGCGTGATGAAAAATAACTTGTCGGATGATGAAAGGAAAGCTTTTGACCAGGAGGTCGGCTTTATCATTGAAGATTAGTATTTCATAAAAAAGAGCGAAACTGGGTTTCGCTCTTTTTTATGAATATAAGCCTTTTTTCTCGATAAAATCTAAGACTTTGTCTGGAGTATAGAATTTGATATTTTTACCTTCTTTGATCGATTTTCTTAGAAAAGTTGAAGATAGTTCCATCATAGGTGTCTGAGTCATCGTGATCGATGGATGGTCTTTCATGGTATTGCCACTATATCCTGGTCTTGGATAGACGTAGATGTGGTAATCTCTTAAGATGACATCACTGTTCTTCCATTTGGAAAAGGTTTCCAAGTTGTCCTCCCCCATAATCAAAACAAAATCATGTGAAGGATATTTCTCAGCTAGATGCGTCAACGTATCAATGGTATAAGAGGGTTGTGGCAAACCAAACTCGATAGCACTCACTTTTAAATTGTCGGTATCTTCTATCGCTAGATTGACCATCTCCAGCCGATCGTACATATTTCCTAGGCTTTCCTTCTTCTTAAACGGATTTTGTGGCGATACCACAAACCATACTTCGTCCAATTCTGTATAATTAGCCATATAATTAGCAATAATTAAATGACCTACATGCACGGGATTAAAAGATCCGAAGAATAAACCAACCTTAGCCATGACTATTTGTTCAAAAATTCCATCACCAATTTTTCTGCCTCAACTACTGCTACATCCAAGTCATAATTTTTCAATATGACATCAAATTTATCAGCATACGATAATTCTGATTCTGCTTTTGCAAATCGTTCCTGTAATTTTTCTTCAGAATCGGTTCCTCTTCCACGAAGACGTTCTTTTAATACTTCCAGGGATGGAGGTTGCACAAAAATAGATAGGGCCTCATCTGGGAACTTAGAACGTAAGCGTAATCCACCGATCACATCAATATCAAATATAACGTGTTTACCTTTTGCCCAGATGCGTTCTACTTCCGAACGCAGTGTGCCATAAAAGGTACCGGAGTAAACTTCTTCAAATTCGATAAATTCTTGTTTGGCAATTTTATGCAGAAAGTCTTCTTTTGAAATAAAGTAATAATCTTTACCATCTATTTCTTCACCGCGAGGCTCTCGTGTACTTGCTGAAATGGAAAATTCCAACTTATCACTATGTTTACTTAATAAACTTTTTACTATTGTTGTTTTACCTGCGCCCGATGGTGCGGAGAATATAATTAACTTACCTGCCATTCCTATAATACGTTGAGCAATTGCTCTTTAATTTTTTCTAATTCTTCTTTCATTTTTACCACGATCTGCTGAATTCCGGCGTGGTTTGCTTTTGATCCCAGGGTATTGATCTCTCTGCCCATTTCCTGAGATATAAATCCTAATTTCTTACCGTTGGAATCCGATGCGGTCAAAGCTTTTTGAAAATAACGACAGTGTGAACGTAACCGTACTTTCTCTTCTGTGATATCTAATTTATCGATATAATAAATCAACTCCTGCTCAAAACGATTTTTATCTACGTTTTCCTTGCCCACTGTATCCTCTAGATAATGACCGATACGTTCTCTGATTAAAGGAATACGATCCATCTCTACAGATTCGACTTCTGTTAAATAAGTTAATATCAATTCAACACGTTCAGTCAGGTCTTGCGAAAGCACTGCACCTTCGTCTGCTCTGAAAAGGTTGAAGTGATCTACTGCGGCATAAAATGCTTCTAATAATAATTTTGACTCTTCTTCATCAACTTCATTATCATTATTGGCAATTACCTCCGGCATATTAAGGGCTAATTCGAAAAGAGAAACTTGTTTGTCACCCAATTCAAAGGCAATCTGTTGTAGTTGGGTATAATATTTTTTTAGCAAATCTGCATTTATAGTAGATGCTTTTGCTGTTTGATCAGTATATTCAACATTCACATACAGGTTTACCTTACCTCTTTCGATAAGTTTACTACACTCTGTACGTAACGTCAATTCCTTGTCTGAAACTGCTTTGGGTAAGCGAAGATTCAATTCAAGAAATTTAGAATTCAAGGATTTAATCTCGACACTGTACTTAACTTTTCCATTGTCTTTTACAGCGGTGCCGTATCCTGTCATTGATTTTATCATATGCAAAGGTAAGAAACATTCCAATAATGTATAATATCAAGACTATAAATTGATTAATTTACCAATCATGCTTAGCAATAATGACGCATAAATAGCTTTTTTGATTACCTTTCTTACCTACCGTGACATAGCCAATACCAATATCGTATAAAGATGCATTCCACTGATCCATGCCCAATAAGTGCTTTCGATGATGATATCCTGGTGCTTCCTTCCCGATGATGAGTCCCTTGATTCCCTCACTCGCAGTCGGCCAATTCCAAGCAATGGATTCAAAATTATTTGCTTTTTTATTTTTCAGCCAACTTGCATTTAATTCATAACCTGACTTTTGAATGTAATGATTGGGACCTATTCCGTCCGGATTAACATGGTCAAAATAATTTCTTTTGGCCATATCTTCGGCACGATCTTCAGCAACAGCCGCTAGTTTTTTATTCCAATTCAATGGTTTTCTTGTCACCTTATCCAAATTGAATAAACCGAGTTTCTTTTTATAACGTTCGGGATGCAGACGGATATCATTTAGAAGTTCAAATGCTGCTTTAGCCTGTTTTTTTTCAACTCGAACTTGCGCAGATGAACATGTAAACACGAAACTGAGAAAGATAAAAAGTAGATTCTTCATACACATATTTAGATAAAGCAGACTCCAAAAATAATAATTGGTTTAGGCCTTTCTTGATTTTTTTGTGTTCAGTACCTGTATAAGCATGGGAAACAGGCTGATAAAAATAATGACAAGTACGACGATCGAAAAATGGTTTTTAAAGAATGAGAGTTGACCAAAGAAATATCCTGCGAATAGAAATAAGGTTACCCAGAGAAAACCTCCAAGCATGTTATAAGTTCCAAATTGACGGTAGGGCATCTTACTTATCCCCGCAACAAATGGGGCAAATGTGCGCACAATGGGTACAAATCGTGCATAGATAATTGTTTTGGAACCGTGCTTTAAATAGAAGGATTGGGTGCGGTCCAAATATTGGGGTTTAAAAATGTTAGATCCAGTTCTGAATACGCGCTGTCCTAAATATTTTCCGATTTCATAATTGACAAAATCACCAAGAACAGCTGCAGATACTAAAACAAACCAAAATAAAAGTAATGATAACCCGCTCTCAGGAATAGCAATGATAGCCCCTAGAGCAAATAAGACAGAGTCTCCCGGCAAAAATGGAGCAACCACTAATCCTGTTTCTGCAAATACAATTAAAAATAAAAGGAGATAAGTCCATCCTTCATACTCATGCACGATCTGCACCAAGTGTCTATCGATATGTAAAATAAAATCAACAATATTGGTCATGATCTCCATACATCGAGTTCTTTTGAATAAACGGCTAGGTATCTACTACAGTATCTTTCTATCCAATAATTGATCCGTTGCTACTCAGATCATAATTGACTATATAAAAAAAGGAAGCTTTTAAGCTTCCTTTTTCTTTTTAAATTTTTCTTTTACGACTTCAAAGACAATCGGCAATATGGATAATAGAATAATCAATAAGACCACTTTTGAAAAATTATCTCTAATAATCGGTATGTTTCCTAAGAAATAACCCGCTAACGTAATTCCAACTACCCAAAGAACTGCGCCAATAACATTATAGGTTATAAAAGTACCATAATGCATTCTGCCAATACCTCCGACAAATGGTGCTAAAGTTCTTACAATAGGAACAAAGCGCGCAATGACAATTGTCTTGCTTCCATATTTCTCATAGAATGCATGAGTTTTCTGAATCTGCTCGTCCTTAATGACTTGTTTTCCAAAAAGTTTAAACTTGGTCATCTGCATACCAAAACGTTTCCCAATCGAGTAATTAAGCGAATCTCCCGATATCGCAGCTACCAGTAGGATGACGATCATCAACCAAACATTCAATTCGTTGGGCTGAGCTGCAAGCATACCGGATGCAAAAAGTAAGGAATCTCCTGGTAAAAATGGCATTACCACTACTCCTGTTTCGACAAAAATAATCAAAAACAAAATGAGGTAAGTCCAAGTTTTATAATCATTTACAATTTCTAGTAAATGTTTATCAATATGCAGAATAAAATCAATGATATGCGTGATAACTTCCAAAGCAGTCTGAATTAACCTATGTTATTTAACATAACCGGCATAACCAGCATTAAAATATCTTCATTTTCTTCTGCTACTGCTGGAATTAATAATCCGGCACGGTTTGCTGTACTCATTTCGATCACAACTTCCTCACTTGCCAAATTATTCAACATCTCTACTAAAAATTTAGCGTTGAACCCTATCTCCATATCTTCTCCTTCAAACTGACAGCCTAAACGTTCATGAGCTTCATTAGAAAAATCTAAATCTTCTGCTGAGATATTTAATTCGCTACCAGATATTTTCAAACGTACCTGATGTGTCGTCTTATTGGCAAAAATAACAACACGACGTAGCGTATTTAAGAATAATAAACGATCAACAGTTAATTTATTTGGATTGACTTGTGGAATCACAGCTTCATAATCTGGGTAACGCTCGTCAATCAAACGACAAATTAAATTAATGTTACCAAAACTGAAGAATGCATTGGTTGAATTGTATTCAATTGATACATTAATATCTTCAGAAGGTAAAGAAGATTTCAGTAAGGATAATGCTTTTTTTGGAAGGATCAACGACGCTGGCTTTTCAACACCTATATCAGATCTTCTATAACGGACCAATTTATGTGCATCTGTCGATACAAATGTAATTGCTTTGTCTCCCAATTGAACTAAAACACCTGACATCGCTGGTCTCAATTCGTCGTTACTGACAGCAAAGATGGTTTTGCTGATTGCTTCTGCCAATATCGGAGCAGGCATGTTTACGGTATGAGCATTATCAATTACAGGTATCTTAGGGAAATCCTCAGGATTTTCACCACTCAATTTATATTTACCATCACCAGCACTGATTTCAATGGCTAATGTGTTGTTGTCAACAAAAAAGGCAACGGGCTGATCGGGTAGGGTTTTTAAAGTCTCGATTAAAATTTTAGAAGGCATCGCTACTTTTCCTTCTTCTTTAGCCTCAATTTGCAATGACGTAACCATACTTGTTTGCAAATCTGTTGCAGAAATCGTTAACGTATTGTCTTTTATTTCAAAAAGAAAGTTCTCTAATATGGGTAGAACTGTACTACTACTTGAAGCGCCATTAATAGCTTGAAGTTGTTTTAATAAAATCGATGTGGATACTATAAATCTCATTTCCTAAAATTATGAATTATATCTGCAATAATACGCAAAAGAATCTACATTTTTTAATCAGCGGTATGCAAATCACGTAATAGTGGCTTTCAAAACAAAATCAATATTGAAGACACTAAATCATTGGATTTCAATAAAATTAATGTCATTTAAGCCAATTATATTTTGTTTATAAATAAATGCTGTCTATTATTTATTACATTTGTATAGACTAGCAGTAGTATATGCAATTTAAAGAAATAATTGGACATGATTTAGTTAAAGCACATCTGATCAGCACAGTTCGTGATAACCGTGTTAGTCATGCTCAACTATTTCTTGGTCCAGAAGGATCTGGTTCTTTGCCTTTGGCTTTGGCTTATGCGCAATTAATCAATTGCGAAAATAAATTAGAGGATGATAGTTGTGGTCAATGTGCTTCTTGTCGAAAATACAGTAAGCTTATTCACCCTGATTTACATTTTTCATATCCTTTCATTGCCAAACACAAAGATGATCATGCTGCTACATTTATGGACAATTGGCGTAAGGCGTTTTTTAATAATCCATATTTGGGTTTAGAAAATTGGCGACAACAACTTGATGCAGAAAATAAGCAAGTTAATATCAATATTGCGGAGGCACATGAAATCATTAAAAAACTAAGTCTCAAGTCTTTTGAAGCTGAATATAAGGTCCTCATCATGTGGCTTCCTGAATATTTAGAAAAAGAAGGCAATGCTTTATTAAAACTGATTGAAGAACCACCTGAAAAAACATTATTTCTGTTGGTTGCTGAGAATCAAGAAAAAATATTAAATACCATTATTTCAAGAACGCAGCTTGTCAAAATCAATAAGTTGAGCCATCAGGCTATTACTTCTTATTTAATTGAAAGTAAACATCTTGAAGAATCAGAAGCGAGAGAGATTGCTTTTATAGCGGACGGCAACGTTCAAGAGGCTATAAATATGATTGATCTACATACCAATAATCATTTTGACCTTTTAGTGAGATGGTTACGTTTGGTCGTACAAGATTCGGGTTTAAATATCATTAGCATTTGCGAGGATGAATTAGCTAAATTGGGTCGAGAGAATCAAAAAACATTTTTGATGTATGCCATTAATATCATGCGTCAAATTGTTTTAATTAAACAAGACCTATCCAGTTTGGTTTTCCTTCCTTCGCATGAACTTGATTTTGTCAACAAGTTTGCTACTCATTATACCCTTGAACAAATTGAAGAGACAATCAACTTGTTTGAAACGACACATTATAGTGTAGAAAGAAATGCAAATCCTAAAATATTATTTTTAGATTTATCTTTGCAATTAGTATTAATGTTTAAATACAAAACGTTTCCGAAAGGAACTCAATATATATAGAAAACTATGGGATGTGGCAGTTGCTCATCCGGCGGAGGTTGTGGAAGTACGACGACAGTGGGCGGTACTCCAGCAGGTTGCCAAAATAATGGCTCTTGCATGACTAGCGGATGTAATAAATTAGATGTATATGACTGGCTATCTGATATGGATATGCCATCCAACTATAAACCTTTTGACATTGTAGAAGTTCGATTTAAGGGATCGAGAAAGGATTTCTTTATCAATTCTGACAATTTATATTTAGAAATTGGTGAAATGGTTGCTGTAGAACCTACTACAGGCGGATATGACATTGGACATGTTTCTCTAACAGGAGAGCTGGTTCGCTTACAATTGAAGAAAAACAATGTAAGTTTAGAAAGTGTTACCAAGAAAATTTATCGTAAACCTACAGAGCTAGATGTTGAAAAATTCAACATCGCAAAGGATTTGGAATGGGAGACTATGCATAAAGCTAGAAATCTGGCTTTAGAATTGGGTCTTTCTATGAAAATATCGGATGTAGATTATCAAGGTGATAAAACCAAGGCTACTTTCTATTATACGGCAGAGGGCCGTGTCGATTTCCGTGAACTGATCAAAAGAATGGCTGAATCATTCCGGATCCGGATTGAAATGCGTCAAATAGGTATGAGACAGGAAGCAAGTCGCCTCGGTGGAATTGGTTCTTGTGGTCGAGAATTGTGCTGTTCAACCTGGTTGACAGATTTCAAAACAGTCTCCACTTCGGCAGCAAGATATCAAAATCTATCGCTGAATACCTTAAAATTAGCCGGTCAATGTGGTAAATTAAAATGCTGCTTAAACTACGAACTGGATAGTTATATGGATGCCTTAAAAGACATTCCAAATAATATAGACCGCATCGAAACAACGAAAGGTAATGCATATTTGCAAAAAACCGATATTTTCAAAAAAATGATGTGGTTCTCTTATCCGGGAGCTGAAAGCTGGATTGCACTACCAGTTGATCATGTTAAAGAATTGATCGAAAAAAATAAACAGGGAATCAAAGTGGAAGAATTGGTCACTACTATCGAAGTTGAGATCAAAGAAGAAAAAATTATTAATTACGATTACGAAAATGTAGTAGGTCAAGATAGCCTAACGCGTCTGGACGAAAAAAATAAAAGAAAACGTAATAATAAAAGTAAAGCTAAGCCCAATAATAGAGCTAGAGGTTCTTCCGACCAAACGGTAAAGGCAGCGGTAGTAAAAACCGAGAAACCACAACAGAAGCAAGATAAAGCTCCAAAAGTAGTTGCTACAGATAAAAATACGTCAGCGACTCAAAGTAAAGAGGGGGCAACAAATAGACCCAAAAGAAGATTCAATAAGAATCGAAATAACAGAAATAAGGGAAATAATTCTGCTCCTTCGGCAGAGTAATAAGTTTATGATAGTAGTTGGCGAGCATCATGATGCTCGCCAACTTAATATACTCAAATGAGCATGAAAACATATACTTTTCTAATGAGTTGTATCCTATTATCACTATTTGTGTCATGTGATTCCAGTACAATTATAGATGAAAATGTAAGCATTCCTAAAAGAGCGTGGGATCATACTAATAGACCAACCTTTAAAGTTCATATCACCGATATTTCTAAAAAGTATGATGTTTTGTTAAATGTTCGACATACCGCAAATTATCCCTATGCTAATCTTTTTATTTTGGTGTATGAGAAAGGACCTCGTACAAAGGAATATATTTTTAGAAAAGAGCTTAAATTAGCTCAATTAGATGGCAAATGGACAGGAAAAAGTGCAGGATCTCTCTATACACAGCAAAGTCTTATCCATCAAGATTATGTATTTCCTGATACTGGAGTATATCACTTCAGTTTTGAACAAAACATGCGCGACAATCCCTTATTGGAAATCTCTGATGTAGGCTTGAATATTACAGGTAATTGATCATGAAGGTCTTCCGTTTACTTTTATTTCCTTTCTCCATACTCTATGGACTTGTGATCTGGATTAGAAATAGATTATTTGATCTGCAGATATTGAAATCTAAATCTTATCCGATTACGACAATTGTGGTCGGTAATCTTGCCGTTGGAGGAACAGGAAAAAGTCCAATGACCGAATTTATTGTCAAACTGCTTCAAAATAAACGTCAGATCGCCACTTTAAGCCGAGGATATGGCCGCAAAACTAAAGGTTTTAAATATGTTGAGGTATCCTCAATGGCTGATGAAGTTGGTGACGAACCTCTCCAATTTAAAAATAAATTTCCAGACCTTACAGTAGCTGTTTGTGAAGATCGATGTCATGGTGTGGAAACATTAATGGATAAACATGATGTCATTGTACTGGATGATGCTTTTCAACACCGCAGATTGAGACCTAAGTTTTCGATCCTCTTATTTGAGTTTACCTCTTGTCTGCATCCTATGTTTGTATTGCCCATGGGCAATTTTAGAGATCTTCCAGGAGAATCCAGTAGGGCTAACCTTATTGTGGTCACTAAGACGCCATCAAATGCTACTCCTGATCAAAAAGAACGCATCAAAAAAACTTTAAGTAAAAAGAGTGGAACTACATCGGTCTTCTTTACTTCTATTGTCTATGGCAATGCTATTCCGATAACCAAACAATCCATTCAAATAAGCAGCAATACGGCTGTTTTGTTGATCACTGGTATAGCGAATCCACTACCGTTAATAAAGTACCTTAAACCTCTTGTAAAGGATGTTGAGCAACTGTCCTATTCCGATCACTATGCTTTTAAATTAAGTGATATCTTAATTTTTAAACAGCGATTCGAAGAAATGGCAAATGACAATAAAATAATCATAACAACAGAAAAAGATGCTCAGCGACTACGCAATCCTGAATTTTTAAACGTCTTACGTGATCTCCCAATCGCCTACATTCCCATCGAAATTGCTTTTGAAGATGAGCATAAACAACTGTCATTTGAAAAAAATATTCTATCTATCTGTGACATAAGTGTTAATGAATCTTAAATTTTAATAATCTCTAAACTTTGCTATTTAATTTTTGTCTTTTTACTAGTTGTCGTTAAGTGGACGGCAGCACGGATCAATAATAAAAAAGATATGAAAAATTTAAAATTAGCTTTATTTGGCATGATGGCGCTTTTTGCTACAGCAGCTGTAGCACAAGAAAAACAAAATAATCCGGGATGGCAAAGAACACCTGAAGATCAAGCAAAGAATACGGTAGAACGATTGGATAAACAATTAAAACTATCACAGAACCAAAAAGACTCCATCTATGTATACGCGCTAGATCTGTCTAAAAAACAACAAGACCTATTCAAAAATACGGATGATCGTAAAGCAGCTTTTGAAAAAATTCAGCCGTTGAGACAGACCACAGATGCAAAAATTAAATCTTTCTTAACTCCTGAACAAAGCAAATCTTATGATATACTGCAAAAAGAAATGCAAGAACGCAGACAGCAAAGACAAAAATAGCATGGAAATAGATTATTGGTATTCAGCATGCAGTAAAATAGCTATTAACAATAACGATCTAAATATGAGATAGTTAATTCATATTTTTTGTTAAAAATTTGTTAAAGTAACATATTTGATACAATAATTGGCGGTGATTGGGAGTTTTAGTTGTAGAATTTTAGTTATTGAATATTTACATTAAAACATAGCAATCATGAAAAAATTATTTTTAACAGGAATCGGATTCTTCTTAGCATTGAGTTTAACATTTGCACAACAAGTGACTCCAGAAGAACATGCTACTCAAGTAACAACCGAATTGACTCAAAAATTAAGTTTGACAGATGAGCAAAAAACTGCGGCTTATACCATTACGTTAGATCAAGCAAAAGCTGAATCTGCTTTATTGGGTGACACCACAGCAACGAAAGAAGTTTTGGTAGAACAAATCAATAAATTGCAAGCTGAGGCTGATGTAAAGGTAAATGCCTTATTGACAGAAGACCAAAAAGAATTATTCAAAAAGGTAGTGGAAGAAAGACCTGCTAAGGTAATACCAGAAGTAGCTCCTCAGCCCGTGAAAGAAGAAAAGAAAGAGAACACTGAAGAGACCAACACCACACTATAGTCATTAAGAACTTGTTCATAAACATTATCCATTTGGATAAAAAAAAGGGATTCTGATTAGAATCCCTTTTTTATTTGCGCTGCTGTAAGTGATATTAAGCTTTAAGCTTTTTCATGATATCATTTACATATGTTTTAAATTTCTTATCGGTTTCGATTAGATCTTCTACGGTCTGACATGCATAAATAACGGTAGAGTGATCTCTTCCTCCAAAGAAAGAACCGATCGTTTTTAAGGATGATTTGGTATGATTCTTGGCCAAATACATCGATATCTGTCTTGCCTGTACAATTTCCCTTTTACGGACTTTAGATTTAACCATTTCCACAGGAACTTCAAAATACTCACAAACAAGTTTTTGAATGAATTCCATTGATATTTCTTTATGGGTGTTCTTAACAAAATTCTTAAGCATTGATTTAGCTAAATTTAAATCAATCTCTTTTTTGTTTAATGTTGATTGTGCCAATAAAGAAACCATAGCTCCTTCTAACTCACGAACACTATTGTCAATCTGATTAGCAACATATTCTACTACATTTTCAGGTAATTCAATACCATCAGAATACATTTTCTTTTTCAAAATTGCCATTCTTGTTTCCAAATCTGGAATCTGAATATCTGCAGATAAACCCCATTTGAAACGGCTTAATAAACGTTCTTCTAATCCTGCTAAATCTTTAGGAGCTTTATCAGATGTTAAGATGACTTGTTTTCCTGACTGATGTAAATGATTGAATATATGGAAGAATATATCCTGCGTTTTTTCTTTACCGGCAAAATTATGTACATCATCCATAATGATGACATCCATTGCTTGATAAAAATTGACAAAATCGTTAATCGTATTATTTTTTAGTGAGTCTACAAACTGTTGACAAAATTTCTCACAAGAAACGTAGATGACCAGTTTATCCGGTAAGTTTCTTTTGATTTCATTTCCGATTGCTTGCGCTAAGTGTGTTTTCCCTAATCCTACTGCACCATAAATCATCAATGGATTGAATGATGTGCCACCTGGTTTATTTGCTACAGCAAAGCCTGCAGAACGTGCAAGACGATTACACTCTCCCTCAATGAAATTATCAAAAGTATAATTTTGATTCAATTGTGGGTCAACTTGCAATTTTTTTAGTCCAGGAATTACAAATGGATTTTTGATGTCCTTATTTAAAGATACAGGTACAGGAATAGATTGTTTCTTACCTTCTGCTCCATTGCCGTTAGATGGGATATTAGTCGTATAAGGAATAGATGCTGAAGACTTCTCTACCACAATATTGTATTCCAACCTACCTTGTTCTCCTAAGAACTTTTTTACTGTCTTACGCAAGATGCCAACATAGTGTTCTTCTAACCACTCGTAAAAAAATAAACTAGGTACTTGAATAGTCAAAACGTCACCCTCCAAACGTACTGCTTTCACAGGCTCAAACCAGGTTTTAAAACTTTGCGCTGGTATATTGTCTTTGATTATTGCAAGACAATTATTCCAAACACTTGTACTCGTTTTTTCCATTCTAAAATTCTTAATAAGTTGATTTCCAATAAGCGACCAAAAAAATGTTGATAACTTTCTCTTAAGACGAAGATGACAAAAAAAAATCAGCTAAAAAACTAAAATTTAAAATTAATTTAAATTCATTAGTAACCAAATAGTTATATTAAAAAATTCACTTTTTTTAACAAAAAAAATAGCTTAATTTTTTTTTATTAACATTCCAAATTTTTTATTACTTTTTTCTTTTTTTTATAGTTTATGGTCTATTTTTAACACTATAATTCCTGCGCATCACTGACTACTAAAGCCACAACTGAATCCAGTTAATCCATAGAAATGTTACCATTGATGTAACGACGTTTATAATAAGGAATCTTCCTAAAGTTAAGCAAAAAAAAAGAGGAATCATCATATGATGGTTCCTCTTTTTTTTGTTTTATGATGATAAGAATCTAGCTGACCATAGCATCCGTTTTAATAGCTTTTGCAAGCTTTCTACATTCTGTAGCAATGGCTTGGGCATCATAGTACGCGATACTCCATTGATCCTGCTGTTCGGCATGTTCTATGATCGTATCGGGGATACCTAATCGCACAACTTTACTGTTATAGTGGTGATCTGCCATAAATTCTAGAACAGCAGAACCGATACCGCCTTGTAGACAACCATCTTCTACTGTTATAATATGTTCAAATTTCTGAAATACTTTATGTAACAGCTCTTCGTCCAATGGCTTAGCAAATCTTAAATCGTAATGCGCAGGATGGATTCCTTCTTCGGATAGTTGCAAAATTGCTTTACTTGCTTCGTTCCCTATTGCTCCAAATGTTAAAATTGCAACGGATTCACCATCCTGAATCAATCTACCTTTACCAATTTCAATTTCTTTAAAAGGTTTTTTCCAATCAACCATTACACCATTACCTCTTGGATAACGGATTACAAAAGGACCTTTATTTTCCAATTGAGCCGTGTACATCAAATTACGCAGCTCTTCCTCGTTCATGGGTGCCGAAACCGTCATATTGGGTATGCAGCGCATAAAAGCAATATCATAAGCACCATGATGCGTAGGACCATCTGCTCCAACTACTCCCGCACGATCCAAGCAAAAAACAACGTTTAGATTTTGCAAGGCAACATCATGTATAACCTGATCAAATGCACGTTGCATAAACGATGAGTAAATATTACAGAAAGGCATTAGCCCTTGAGTTGCTAATCCCGCACTGAAGGTAACGGCATGCTGCTCGGCGATACCAACATCAAATGCACGATCAGGAAAAGCTTTCATCATAATATTCATCGATGAGCCCGATGGCATAGCGGGTGTAATACCTACTATTTTAGCATTCGTTTCGGCCAATTCGACCAATGTATTACCAAATACATCTTGATATTTTGGCGCAGTTGGTTTGTCCTGCGCAGATTTCTTGATTTCACCGGTGATTTTATCAAATAGACCTGGCGCATGCCATTTGGTTTGATCCTTTTCCGCTAAAGCGTACCCTTTTCCTTTAACTGTTACACAATGTAACAACTTAGGTCCAGGAATATGTCTAAGATCTTCCAATGTCTTAGCTAGTTTTTTGACATCATGACCATCAACAGGTCCAAAATATCTAAAATTTAACGATTCAAATAAATTAGCATTCTTGAGTAATGTTCCTTTTATGCTTTTCTCAAGCTTTTTAACCGCTCCTAAGGCATTAGGTCCCATTTCTGATATCTTAGATAGTACAGACGCGATATCATCTCTAAACCGATTATAACGCTTAGAGGTGGTGATACTGGTCAAATACTCTTTTAGTGCACCGACATTGGGGTCAATAGACATACAGTTATCATTGAGAATAACCAACAGATTTGATTTCTCAATACCCGCATGGTTTAACGCTTCAAACGCCATACCACCGGTCATCGCTCCATCACCTATAATTGCAATGTGCTGACGGTCTTTTTCTCCTTTTATCTGAGATGCTACTGCCATTCCAAGTGCTGCAGATATAGACGTAGAAGAATGCCCTACACCAAATGCATCATATATGGATTCGCCTCTTTTGGGAAATCCGGATATACCGTTAACAATTCTATTCGTATGAAAAGAATCTCTACGTCCTGTCAATATCTTGTGACCATAGGCTTGATGACCTACGTCCCATATCAATTGATCATAGGGAGTATTCATGACATAATGTAATGCCACCGTCAATTCAACAACGCCCAAACTAGCTGCAAAGTGACCACCATTAACAGAAACTAAATCAATGATATATTGACGCAATTCCTGACTAACTTGTTCTAATTGGTCTTCCTTGAGTTTTTTAAGATCAGAGGGATCATTGATTTTACTTAATAAATCTCCAGCATCAAACTGCATAGTATTGCTAATTACTTTAAAATATGGATACAAAATAACAATTTATTTATCATAACTTGGGTATTAATAACACTTTTTGTATTAGAATACTCAACAGTTGTAGAAGCTTTTAGTTTTAATAGTTTGAAATAAAAATGATTGTATAATTATGTAATTTTGTTTTTGATATGCAAGTAGAAGAAGGATACGAAATAAAATTACCACAGTTTGAAGGTCCATTTGACCTCCTCTTATTTTTTATTGAAAGAGATGAATTAAATATTCATGAAATACCTATTTCCAAAATAACGGATGATTTTCTATCCTACGTCAATCAGCTGCAGGCTTTGGATATGGAGATGGCCAGTGAATTTATTTTTGTGGCTTCGACCTTAATGCGTATTAAAGCAAAAATGCTTCTCCCAAGACCCGAATTGGACGATGATGAAAATGAAATTGATCCTAAAGAAGATCTGATTCAAAAATTGATTTTATACAAACAGTTTAAAGATACCTGTGAAGATTTAAAATTACTGGAAGATGAACGCTTCAAATTGTACAAAAGGGGAAATATTAATTATGATATTAAATTAGCAAGACCTGTAGTAAGTACTGGAGAAGAATTAAACAGTTTTGATTTATATAAATTGATGATGGTCTATGAACGTTTGATGTTTCAATATAAGAATAGACCTCAAGAGGTAAAGCATACCGTGATCAGACATCCTTATACCATAGAGCAACAGAAAAAAGCGATTGCTGATCTTATTGAAATAAACAACCAATTGGATTTTCAATATATTCTTAAAAATTCTGAAAATAAAGTACAATTCGTATACAACTTCTTAGCGATACTCGAAATGTTGCAACAGAAATTATTGCAGATTGAAGTCGGTCTTGGTTACAATGAGTTCAGTATCCGAAAACGAAATGAAGATGAATTTGATTTAATGGATCTTGAAGAAGAATTAGCCGTTTAATAAAAAAGCAGATCATGATGATCTGCTTTTTTATTAAAATCAATTTGATGATTAATCTTTAAATGCATTCCAACCTTGAGCGGTGATAGGATAAACTTTTCCAGATTTAGCAATCATTTGGCATCCTTCGCTCGGTTGTGTAATATGACCAATAATCGTAATATCCATAGATCCTTTTATTTTATCATAATCGGATTGTGGTATGGTAAATAACAATTCATAATCTTCACCTCCATTGAGTGCACAGACTGTTGGATCAAGTCCAAATTCTCGCGCTGTTTCGTAAGTCATCGAATCCAACGGTATTTTTTCTTCATACAATTTGCAACCTTTGTCCGAAGCCTCACAAATATGGATAATCTCGGAAGCTAAGCCATCCGATACATCGATCATCGCATTGGGCTTTACTCCAATCTCAGCAAGTAACTCAACAATATCTCTTCTAGCCTCAGGTTTCAGTTGACGTTCTACGATATAATCTTTGCCTTCCAAGTCAGGCTGTATATTAGGGTTCTCTAGGAAGATATTTTTTTCGCGCTCTAATAACTGCAGCCCTACATAAGCACCGCCCAGATCGCCTGAAACGCAGAGTAAATCTCCTTCTTGTGCTCCTGATCGATAAGCGATCTGATCTTCATCAGCAAAACCAATACTCGTTACAGAAATGACTAATCCTTGTACTGATGCAGAAGTATCTCCTCCGATCAGATCGACATTGTATTTTTTACAAGCAATCAATGCGCCCTGATAAATTTCTTCTACAGCTTCTAATGGGAATTTTGAAGATAGACCTATTGAAAATGTAATCTGTGAAGCCTTTCCATTCATGGCATAGATATCACTCAAATTGACTTGAACAGCTTTATAGCCTAAATGCTTTAAGGGTACATACCGTAAATCAAAATGGATCCCTTCCAATAGGAGATCTGTTGATATTAAAGTTTTCTTATTCGAAAAATCCAAAACAGCAGCATCATCTCCAATTCCTTTAACCGTACTTGGTTCATTGATCTCGACAGCTTTAGTTAAATAAGAAATCAAACCAAACTCACCCAATTCACCTAAATTTGTTCTCTCTGTATTATCAAATTCTAACATATCTGTCTTTTATTATAGTATTATAATCCCAATTGAGCTGATATTTCCAACATCCGCTCAATAGGGCGTTGTGCACGAGCAATCACGGATTCATCTAATGTGATTTCGGGGCTTTCATATTTTAAACAATTATAAAGCTTCTCCAGTGTATTTAACTTCATATGCGGACAATCGTTACAAGCGCAGGCGTTATTAGGAGGCGCAGGAATGAACGTTTTGGCTGGGCTAGCCTTTTGCATCTGATGGATAATTCCAGACTCTGTGGCGACGATATAGGTGTTAGCAGGATCATTGATTGTAAACTTCAACATGCCCGAGGTAGAACCTACATAATCGGCAGTCGCTAAAATATGATCTTCGCATTCTGGATGTGCTATGAATTTGGCTTCCGGATGCTCTGCTCTCAATCGATCTATTTTATCTTGAGAAAATATTTCATGTACCATACATGCTCCATTCCACAAAACAAGATCTCGACCTGTTTTCTT
Organism: Sphingobacterium sp. PCS056; assembly: GCF_023273895.1. Lineage (NCBI taxonomy): Bacteria > Pseudomonadati > Bacteroidota > Sphingobacteriia > Sphingobacteriales > Sphingobacteriaceae > Sphingobacterium > Sphingobacterium sp. PCS056. Next base: position 1,106,850 of record NZ_CP096883.1, read on the forward strand.
TTTGACATAGGCCCCAAGATTACGATCTGGACCAAAAATGATTTTTTGATCTAAAGGAAGGCTCTCTACAATTTCTACGGCATTACTGGAAGTACATACAATATCTGAAAGTGCTTTCAATTCAGCTGTACAGTTGACGTAAGTAATGACCAGATGATCGGGATACTGTTCTTTAAATTTAGCGAACAGATGCGGCGGACACGAATCGGATAATGAACATCCAGCTTTTGCATCGGGCAGCAATACTTTTTTTGTTGGAGAAAGTATCTTCGCTGTTTCAGCCATAAAATGTACACCGGCAAAAACAATCACATCGGCATCAGTTTTTGCAGCCTCTTGTGATAGACCAAGACTGTCGCCAATGTAATCAGCAATATCCTGTATCTCTGCTTCCTGATAATAATGTGCTAATATAACGGCGTTTTTTTCTTTTTTGAGACGCTTGATCTCTTGTATTAGATCTAAGCTAGGATCAATGGGAGCATCAATATACCCCTTAGCCTCCATATCGTAATTTACTAAATCCATTAATTCTTCTTCTTAATTTGATTTACACTACAAAATTAAGAATACTTATTCAATAAATCTTTGTATTCAAAAATGATGTTTATAAATCCGATCGTAACTTACTGATAGTTAAAAATAGTATATTCATATTCAGCTAATTAACACACTTATCAACATTTCAATAAGCCCATATTTTACTCTATGTTAATAAGTTCCAATTTTTGGTCTAAAACAACTCTATAAATATTTGATTATTAATCAATTAACATAGTTACCAACATTTCGTAAAAGGTGAAATTTAATACTGTTTAAAGCTGTTAAAACAAGCTATTAATAGTCGACGACAGTTAAATATTTAAGACAGTTATCCACATCATTTAAAATATCGAATTGTAAAGGCGTCAAATTTGAATTTAAAGGCTCTTAGAATTGAATATTTGGAAATTATAGTTTATGATTTTCAAATAATGAAGTATAAATCGTTGTTAACAACAGATCCGCACCTATAGAAAGTAGCGAGGATATCAAAGAGTAAGTGATCAGGGGCTATAAATTTTAATTTTTAAAAATTATATATCCAAATCAATAGCACAAAGCTAAACTATTTTGATGCGATACAAATAAATTATTCGAAAAGTTATGCACAAAACTTTCAAATATTTAAATGTAAGCGACTTAAATTTTGATATAAACGCCCTATAAAGTCTTTAAAAATTTAAAAAATGAACAAAAGTTAGAAAACAGTATTCTAATCGAACTTAAATTTAAAATTTTAAAGCTTGAAGTAAATTATGAAGGATTGATAAATTAAAAAATATAAACCAAAAGTTTGATTTCAACAAGGATAAAAGAGGCTTGAAATGAATGTTGAAAATGGTAACCAGGAGAGTATGCTTGATTTAAAAAATGATTTAAGCTGTCTAAGAATCTCATTACTGAAAAATGGAAATTCAAAAATTCATTTATCGCACTCTAATGGCTTCAAAAATGAATATTAAGGGCATTGACAATTCAATAAATCTAATATTTTTATAAAAAAAAACAGCTATTCAATTGTAAAGAGGTTTATTTTAACAGATTGATTCTATTAAAATCATATCCGAAAAATTCAATTTTTTAAATAAACTGGATTAGAATGGGCTAAAAAAATTTGAAAATAAATTTTCGAAAATAATGCATTTTCAAACGCTTTATTTTCAAAAATTGACGTCTGAGTAAAACATAGAAAAAAGCATTTAAAAATTAAAGACTTCAACATCATAATATTTGAAATTGAAATTTTAAAAAAGCTAAATATCGCATTCTAAACGCGTCAAATAGCGATATAAGCTGTTTACAGCTGTATTATTTCTTGTAAAAAATTCAAAATTTTAATTTATCGCATTCTAAAAGGGTTTAAAGTAATATTTGTCAAAAATAAAGCCTCTGAGAATTGAATATTTGATTTTTGTTTCAATACTCAACCAACAATCAAATTCTCATAGCCTCAAATTCAACTTGACAAAACTAAACAAAGAAAATCAAACGTATTCCACATTCTCTTTTTTTAATAAATAATAATCTTTTTTATATAAAAAGGTCTTATTGTTTATTAGTGTGTGGAAAATGGGGATAAAACAGTGAATTTTTATTTTGATATGAAGATTTTATAAAGTTATTAACAATTTATTCACATTAAATTCATTTTAAACGTCTGATTTTTAATACTGTGATTTTTCACTGATTTTATTTTCAATAAAAAAATGTGAATTGTTTGTGTGTTAATTTATGTTGATAAAGGGACGATTTTGTGCTAATAACTTTTAGAAATTTTGTTAGAAATAGGAGATATCAACATTAAAAAAAAAGTTATCATTTTTATTTAACCTTTTATTTACACGTTTTCCACATTTTTTGTTAATTTGAATAGTCAAAATGTGCTGGTCACATGCTAATTTTATTTTATGTCAGAAAGAAAGGTAGATTTCCTTGTAATTGGGTCTGGAATCGCGGGTTTAAGTTTTGCTTTAAAAGCGGCCGATCATGGTAAAGTATTGATTGTCACGAAGTCCAACGAGGATGAATCAAATACAAAATATGCGCAAGGAGGAGTAGCGGCAGTTGTGGATAAGTCTGATAGCTTTGAACAGCATATTGTTGATACTCAGATAGCTGGAGATGGATTATGTGATGTTGAAATTGTGGAAAACGTAGTTCGCGAAGCTCCGGAGCGTATCAATGAATTGATTTCCTATGGAACATCATTTGATAAATCCGATGCCGGAGTTTATGATCTGGCAAAGGAGGGAGGGCACTCAGCTCATCGTATTTTGCATTATAAAGATATTACTGGATATGAGATAGAGCGATCTTTATTGCAGAAAATTCATGAGCATCCAAATATTGAAATGCTAACCCATTATTTTGCTATCGACCTGATCACACAACATCATTTGGGCGAATTTGTAGATAAACAAAGAGAAGATATCAAATGTTATGGGATCTATGCCTTCAACACCAATACGCACCAAGTCGATAAGATATTAAGCAAAATTACGGTGATGGCGTCGGGTGGTGCTGGACATATTTATGCGAGTACGACTAATCCAACCATAGCAACAGGCGATGGAATTGCCATGGTATATCGAGCAAAAGGGAAGGTGCGAAATATGGAATTTATGCAGTTTCATCCTACATCTTTATATAATCCAAGTGACTCACCTGCCTTTTTGGTTTCGGAAGCTGTTCGTGGTTTTGGTGGCATTTTAAGGCGTGTGAATGGTGAAGATTTTATGAAAGAATATGATGAGCGAGCATCACTAGCACCGCGGGATATAGTGGCACGAGCGATCGATTCGGAGATGAAAAAATCGGGTATTGACTACGTTTATCTGGATATTACGCATCGAGAAAAGGCTGATATTATCAAGCATTTTCCAAATATTTACGAAAAATGTCTATCAATTGGTCTGGATATGAGTAAAGATTTTATTCCCGTCACACCTGCTGCTCACTATTTATGTGGTGGTATATATGTGGATGACTATGGTAGGAGCAGCATTAGCAATCTGTATGCTTGTGGTGAATGTTCGTCTACAGGTCTACATGGTGCAAATCGCTTAGCATCCAATTCACTCCTAGAAGCTTTGGTATATGCACATCGTATTTATTTGGATTCGTCCAAATCGGTATCCGACGCGGAGTATGCGGTGGGTGTACCAGAGTGGGATGATTCAAAAGCAAAGCTGTCTAATGAAGATATTTTGGTTACACATAACTTGAGAGAATGTCAAAAAGTGATGAGTGATTATGTGGGAATTGTGCGTTCGGATTTCAGATTAGAACGGGCACTCAATCGATTGCATTTATTGTATGGTGAGACAGAAGATTTTTATAGACATACGAAATTGTCGGTTAAATTATGTGAATTGAGGAATGTGATACAGGTCGCTTTTATTGTTACCAAGTCTGCCTTACTGCGAAAAGAAAGTAGGGGACTTCATTTTACTACTGACTATCCGCATCATGCAGATACATTAAAAGATACTATATTTTAGAAAGATTATGGCCTGTATATTACCAGTTAAGGGAATAAGTCCCAAGTATAAAGATAATTGCTTCATCGCGCCCAATTGTACGATTGTTGGTGATGTGGAATTAGGTGAACATTGTTCGGTATGGTTTAATGCGGTGATCAGAGGTGATGTCAATTTTATTCGTATTGGTGATTATACCAATATACAGGATGGAGTTGTTATACATTGTACTTATCAAAAGGCTGGTACCACGATAGGTAGTTATGTCAATATTGGCCATCAAGCCATGGTACATGGCTGTATCGTACATGATCATGTACTGATCGGTATGGGGGCAATTGTAATGGATAATGCCGTAGTGGAGAGTCACGTAATTATTGCCGCTGGTGCAGTTGTTTTGGAAAATACAGTATGCGAATCTGGTTACTTGTATGCGGGGGTACCTGCTAAAAAAATAAAAGCGATAACTGAAGAACAAAGGTCGATGTTACAACAGTTACCGCATAATTACGTTTTGTATAGTTCCTGGTTTGACTAATTCATATCATTCAGTTCTTGTAAACTGAATGATTCGTTTTGTTCCCAGTTTGCTCGTATAGTAAAGGTTTTGTTGAGATAAACAAGGGGTTCTGGTTGGGTCAATTTATACACTTCTCCAGGATCCCAGATACCATTTTTATTATCATCACGAATGACTCTTATCGTATATTTTCCTCCGGGAAACTCTTTGTAACCTAATTTTCCGGTGGCATTATTTAATATATCTCGTCGATATACTTTCTCCTTCTTTTCATCTATGAGTTCCACAATGTATTGTTTTGTGCTATCTATGGATGTAAAAGTAAACGTGATGTCACCATAATTATCGCTATCATCATAGGTGAGGGATAGCTTATGTTCCTTATTTTTTTCGCCAAAATAACCTTGCATAGCACCTTCTTCCAATACGATCTGATAGTTCTTTTGCTTCCTCCAATTGTATCGAATATGATAAAGGTTGGCTACTGTACTATCCAATTGAAGTTGAAAATTAGTCTTTGCTATGCTGTCTTCCGTTAACTTAATTTTACTCTTGTCAATGGTTTTAATAGGTGTAAGCGATGACAATGTTAGGTGTTTGACACGGTCTACTTTTCCTGTTGAAGGCGATGTAATGGGTACAATTGACCGATCTAATTTGAGGTTGGTTTTCTTTATTAATATGGTATCAAGTACTGAATTGTTTTCTGATAGTACAAATTTAAGCGAATCTTTCTCTAGATTATTGATGTAAATATAAGCCGAATCTTGCATATTCGAATATTTTACAATCTTAGTTTTATCATTTTCATCATCGTTCAGTAGCGTCAGTTCGGGCTGTTTGATGCCTCTATTAAATGCTAAATGTATGCGCCCTGTATTCTCAATTTTTTTATCGAGTACTCTAAATTTTGTAGGAGTTCCTTTGGATATTTGAAGATTGATATTGGTCAGGTCTTTGTCCAGTACGATCGAATCCTTTAAAAATCCAATTAATTCATCTGGATTATTGTAGATCCGGTCATTATTGGTTTCTTTTAAAGCATAGATCCGGTACGTGTTTGCCCTTAGATTACTGATTTTAAAATTACCTACAGTATCTGTTTGCGCAAAAATATTAGCTTTCTTTTTGCCAAAGATAGAATCTTGGCTTATTGGTATCAATAATACCCTGACTTCTTTTTCTTTCTCCTTAGTCAAGGCATTGGTTACATTTCCGGATATCGACAATGAATCAATTTGATCTCCTGTAGCAAATACATAACTGTAATTGATAATCGGATTGCTGGCATTATAATCGACCAGGCCTTTACCAAAATTGATGGTATAGGTGGTGTTTTGCTCTAGCGAATCTGGCAATGTAATTTCTAGTATTTTCTTCTTTACTTTAAATTGGGGAGGCCTATCCATATCTGGAGAAATACTGATTTCCTTCTGCTGATTATTCAATTTGATATACTCATCCAAAGTGATGCTTATTTTTCTCTCTTTGAAATTTTTAGAGAAATTGGCTGGAGATTCATTGAGCACCACAGGTGCTATTGAATCTTTTGGTCCCCCTGTTGGCTGTTTTATGCTGGCACATTGCACTGTGAGCAAAATCAGACTAGAAAACAAGCTTAAAAGCATTAACCTTGTTATTAAGGTGCTTTTAACGCTTTTTAAGCTTATTTTATTTATTTTTGAATGTAGACTCATAAATGAAATAATAATACTTTATATCGCTTTATTTTACATTGTTAATATTTTAATATCAACTATCTGGTATTCAGTTTGTTAAGACATGTGTACCATTAAAACACTGATATCAGATGGTGATACACCTGATATTCTGGAAGCTTGACCTAGCGTCCTTGGTTTTACCTGTGCTAATTTTTGTCTCGCTTCTATCGATAGTGAAACTAAAGACGAATAATCAAAATCTGGATTGATTTCACGATCCTCCATTTTCTTCATGCGGTTAACAATCTCCATTTCTTTCTCAAAGTAGCTTTCATATTTGACTTTAATTTCGGCTTGCTCTATGGTCTCTTTGTCAAATTGGTTTAAGTACGACCCAAAATCTACATCACCTTTTGCAAGATCATTTATATTGATTTGTGGTCTTCCCAATAGGTTGACAAGTTTCGTTTTTTGAGAAATCAGGCTTGATCCTACTTCCTCCAGTATCGGATTCATTTTATCTACTGTAGTTGAATTTTGTTTTAGATACTGAATAATGTTATCTGAGTTTTTGATTTTCTCGTTCACTTTGTTCAGTCGGTCGTCACCTACTAGTCCAAGTTTGTGTGCTATTGGTGTAAGTCTTATATCAGCGTTGTCTTGTCTCAGTAGTAAGCGGTGCTCTGCACGTGAAGTAAACATACGGTAAGGTTCATCAGTTCCTTTCGTCACTAAGTCATCAATAAGTACGCCGATGTACGATTCAGATCTTTTTAATATTAATTCTTTATCATCATTGATTCGTTGATGTGCATTGATACCTGCTATGAATCCTTGTGCTGCTGCTTCTTCATATCCAGTGGTACCATTGATCTGCCCTGCAAAAAAGAGATGCTTCACAATAAGAGTTTCCAACGTTAGATCGAGTTGCATCGGTGGAAAGAAATCATACTCGATGGCATACCCCGGTCTGTACATTTTTGCATTTTCAAATCCTGGAATTAGTCTTAGCGCTTTTTGCTGTACATCTTCTGGCAACGAAGTAGAGAAACCATTTACGTAAATCTCGACAGTATTCCATCCCTCTGGTTCGACAAAGATCTGGTGTCTTTCGCGTTCTGCAAATCGGTTGATCTTATCTTCTATGGATGGACAGTAACGTGGGCCTAAACCTTTAATTCTTCCTGTAAACATCGGCGACCTTTCGAATCCAGTCTTCAACATTTCATGTACTTTGTCATTGGTATAGGTGATCCAGCAACAACGTTGCTCTGTTGGTAAGGGTACATCAGTATAGGAAAATTTACCCCTATTATCATCACCCCATTGTTCTTCCATGAGCGCATAATTGAGACTGCGTCCATCGATTCTTGGAGGTGTACCGGTCTTCATTCTTCCCGACTCAAATCCTAATGATACCAATTGTTCAGTCAAACCTGTAGCAGCCTTCTCTCCTGTTCTACCGCCACCGAATTTCTTTTCACCAATATGGATCACGCCATTTAGGAATGTACCATTTGTTAGCACGACTGCATCAGCTTCTATTTCTATACCCAACGAAGTAATGACGCCACACGCTTTACCATTTTTCACGATGACTTCTTTTACGGTATCTTGCCACATATCTAATGTAGGCAGTGCTTCCAATTGAAGTCTCCATTCTTCAGCAAAACGCATACGGTCATTTTGTGTTCTTGGGCTCCACATCGCTGGACCTTTTGATAGGTTCAACATTCTAAATTGGATAGTTGACTTATCTGCAATGATACCTGTATATCCACCCATCGCATCGATCTCTCTTACGATTTGTCCTTTTGCTACTCCACCTATTGCAGGGTTACAACTCATTTGAGCAATAACGCCCATATTCATGGTGATGAGAAGTACAGATGAACCTAAGTTTGCTGCTGCGGCAGCGGCCTCGCAGCCAGCATGACCAGCACCTACTACGACAACGTTATATTTTTTAAACATCTTATTTTATTTCAAAGTTCCACGTGAAACGTGAGAATCGACTATTCTATTTTTTTATTTTATTCCTATACGTTTCACGTGAAACGTATAGGAACTGTATTACATTAAATCTGCAAGATGCATCCATCTTTCTGATTTTGCATCTATATTATTCTGTATATTTTCTATTTCTGTTGCTATGTTAGAAAGTTCTACATGGTCTACAGTTTCCAGTAACAACTTATTCTTTGCTACTAGCACGGCTTCTAGCTCTTGTATTTCTTTCTCTAATTTATCGTACTCCAATTGCTCTTTATAAGATAGCTTTTTCTTCTCCTCTTTTACTATTTCTTTCTTTTGAACTGGAATATCTTTTTTCTGCTTTTGATCTTTTAGTAATTGATCTTGTTCAATTTTGTAATCTGCGTAGTTACCATTGTAGATGTCAATTTTCCCCTCGCCTTCAAAGATGAACAATTGCTCTGTTAATTTGTCTAAGAGATACCTATCGTGAGATACTAAAATAAGTACTCCACTATAGTTCATCAGAAAATCTTCCAGTACATTTAAGGTGTCGATATCAAGATCATTAGAAGGCTCATCCAGTATAAGAAAGTTTGGGTTCAACATCAAGACACGCATCAGTTGTAAACGCTTACGTTCACCCCCACTTAGTTTATTGACAAAACCAAATTGCTTTTCGGGTGGAAATAAAAAATGCGTTAATAATTGTGAAGCAGTGATGACTTCACCATTGGCCATCTTAATATATTCGGCCACGTTTTTAACGACGTCTAATACACGATCGCCTTCATTGACTTCCAGACCTCCCTGTTTGTAATAACCATACACCGTAGTTTCTCCTACTGAAATATGACCACTAGTCGCATTTTCAATTTGTGTTATTAGATTTAGAAAAGTAGATTTACCAGTACCATTTTTTCCTGCCAAACCAATACGATCTCCTTTTTTGAAAACATATGAAAAATCACTGATGATTACTTTATCTCCATAGTTTTTAGAGATATGTTCCAATTCTAAAATTTTTGATCCTTGTCTGCTGATCTTCATACTCAACTGAACAGAATCATTTGCCTTCTGGGCTTTTGATTTATCTTCAAGTTCGTAATATGCATCTATCCTTGATTTGGATTTTGTACCACGTGCTTGTGGTTGTCTTCTCATCCATTCCAATTCGCGACGTAAGAGATTTCTACTGCGCTCAACCATCACGGCATCGATGGCTTCACGGTCGGACTTCTTTTCTAAGAAATAAGAATAATTACCTTTATAAGTAAACAGCTTGCCCCTATCCAACTCTCTAATTTCAGTACAGATATTATCCAAAAAGTATCTATCGTGTGTCACCAATAGCACTGTTTTATTTCCTGTTGTCAACAGTTTTTCTAACCATTCGATCGTTTCGATATCTAGATGATTGGTAGGCTCATCTAGAATATATACATCTGGCTCATCGATTAAAAGCTTAGCAAGTGCAAGTCGTTTACGTTGACCCCCTGAAAGACTTTTGATATCTTGATGAAAATCGACAATGTTAAGTCTATTTAAAATAGTCTTGATATTATATTCGTATTCCCAAGCATTTAATGTTGTGATCTTCTCTGTAAGTTCTTCCAGTTTATTCTGATCGATTTCAGGCATAGCCAAAAGCTCTTCGTAATCTCTGATCAGTCGTTGTTCTTCGTTGTCTGTGGAATAAATAAAATCGTTAATAGAAGTCAGTCCATCGTACTTTGGATCTTGATCCAAAAAACCGATTTTAATTCCTTTTTCTTTAACAACTTTTCCGGAGGTAGGTTCTAATTTGCCACCTAATATGGAGAGAAGGGTTGATTTTCCTGTTCCGTTGATACCTACTAAGGCTACTCTATCCCCTTTTAGAAGTCCAAAATGTAAATCTTTAAAAAGCCATCTGTCATGAAATGAATGACTTACTTGTTCAGTTGCTAATATACTCACGTTAATTTCCTAATTTTCTTTGTTCAATAATTTTGCATAAAAAATCTATATATCTGATTATCAGTATATTGACTTTAAAATATAAGCATACAGATACCTCTGTATGAAAAAAAGTTATATATATCCTCCAATATTCAAAAATATGAAGGGGTAATAAATTATATGCAATAGTTAGCTTTATTGCTAACGTTATTATTTTATAAAGAGTAAATGATAAAACATCATTTAATTAAGAATTTTGGTACGTTGATCTCCTAACAACTGTATGCCCTGACTATCCTGATATTGATTATCTATTGAAAAATAGGTAATGCAGAATACAGGCATTTATCAATTTGATTATATTATCAGGGATCAAATCGATAAATGTACCATGCAAAAGTAAGTAATTTCCGCCTTTTTGTATGTAATCTTATGAGAAGATGTATAGAAGATGAAATGCAGGTGATATTGACCTAGTTCAATACATAGTTTGCGATCAAGTTGAATCTTGGTATATCCACCTTAAAGGTAGTTTCGTCTATCAATTTAACCATGTTATAATGTCCTTCCATATAACCCATTTCACTTTTTAAATTGCAACCAGATGTATACTGATGCATTTGTCCAGGTTCGATAATGGGTTGCTCACCAACAATACCATCTCCGTACACTTCATTGTGATCTCCGATTGAATCGAAAATATTCCAATAGCGACTTATGAGCTGGATACTGTAATCACTTAAGTTTTCTATACTTATTTGATAAGCAAACATAAAATGATCTCTTTCTGGATTTGAATATTCTGGTTGAAAAATGCATTCTACCGAAATCTTTATTCCTTCTGTAATTTGAGTCGTCATATGAGTAATTTCTGCTTTGCAACTAAGTTACTAATAATGAGATTAAATACTCAAGAAATAAGAAGGTTTTACATTAAATTGAAAAACCATATGTGATATGGTCGACATTTTAGTAGGTTTGTAAATATGGAAAAAGGTACGTTATTTTTAATTCCAGTTCCACTTAGTGAACAAGCTTCGGCCAAATCATACACTTCTTATTTAGTGGAAACGATCAATAGCTTGGATGAATATATTGTGGAGAATGAAAAAACTGCACGTAAGTTTTTAAAACAGGCAGGCTTGAAAATCCCTCAGCAGGATTTGATTATATATGACTATGGTAAGCATGCTAGAGAAAAAGGAAATATTAAGGATTTCTTCAAAGGTTTATTAGCAGGTAAAAATGTTGGATTGATGTCTGAGGCCGGTTGTCCCGGCGTTGCTGACCCTGGTGCTGATATCGTAGCAGAAGCCCACCGGATCGGTGTCAAGGTTGTACCTTTGGTAGGACCAAGTTCTATTTTGCTGGCTTTAATGTCTTCTGGGTTTAGTGGACAAAAATTTGCTTTTCAAGGTTACTTACCGATCGATAAGGCTGATCGTACCAAAAGAATAAAAGAATTGGAGATCCAGGCATCAAAAGAAAATCAGACCCAAATTTTTATTGAAACTCCATTTCGAAATAATCAGCTATTGGCTGAACTTTTGAAAACATGTAAGGGACAGACAAAACTGTGCATCGCATGCGATCTAACAGATGAACATGAATTTATTAAAACAATGACGGTAGAACAGTGGAAAAAGAGGACGGATGATTTCCATAAAAGACCTGCTATATTTTTAATGTATTCATGAGGTTCTCCCCTACCCTATTGAGATTTAAATCACCTTATTCATAATAAAGTTGCTTAAAAAGGCTTTTAAGGATATTTCATAAGGTAAGTAAGTACTTATTTACCTCTTATTTTTTAGCATCAGTATGCTGCATCCGTGGTGGCTTTGTCTGCTGCTGATAAAATTGATGATGTGTAGTTGACTAAATTGAGATTGGTTATTTAGTATATATTATTGATTATAAGTGTTATAGTTGTTTATATATTAATATGAGTTTTAGTATTGACTACAAAAGGTACTATATATCAGCCAAGTCATCATACGATCGGTTATGTGCTATGCCCCACCCTGTTTGAATGATGTTGGATGATTTTACCTTACTAACAAATTATCAGAAATGATGATCTGTAATTTTTAAGAATTGCTAAAAAAATAAAATTAAAGTGATAGAACTGGCGGGTGATCATTAATCCACAGATAAAGAAACTAAAAGATTTGGTATATTTACTGCATCACGAGAACTAGCATAGATGAATCAAGAAGAATTACAAGAACAGCTCTTGAAAGAATTTTCAAAACCTGAAGTTATGTATACTGCAATTGCGGTTTTGGTCGTTCATATTGTTATTTGGTTATTTTTTGCCAATACGATGCGAAAAACATTAAAACTGATAGCAACCGAGAACCAGTGTATAAAACCTAACCAAGTATTTGGTGTGGCCATTCCTTTGTTTAATATCTATTGGAATTTTGAAGTTGCGAGACGTTTACGAGATTCTTTAATCAATGAATTTTTCGATCGTAAGATTGCCATTGACGAAGCGCCCACTTATAAAAAAGGATCGCTCTACGGATGGGTTTATTTAGTGAAAAATTTACCTTTACCGGCCTTTATTTCAGTTATTGCAGTAGTTTTTCAATTTGTTACTTTGATCAATTATTGGGTGGAAATCAACAATTATAAACGTATATTAGAGCAACATAATACTTTTAGATCACAAGAAGAATTAGAGAAAGAGCATGAAGATTAAGGAGGTTACGGCTTATCTGGAACAGATAGCTCCATTAGATTTGCAGGAGTCCTATGACAACTCAGGGTTGATCGTGGGAGATCCGGATCAAGATATTTCAAAAATATTAATTTCTTTGGATTGCACTGAAGCTGTTGTTGCTGATGCAATTGCAAAAGGATGTAATTTAATTATTTCTCATCACCCTATTGTCTTTAAGGGCCTGAAAAGATTTAATGGAAATAATTATGTGGAGCGCACCGTTATTAAAGCAATTCAACACGATATTGCGCTGTATGCGATTCATACCAATTTGGATAATGTCACAGGAGGAGTTAACACGAAGATTGCTTCTTTGCTATCGCTTCAAAATCAAGCTATTTTGGAGCCAAAATCCGATCTTTTGTATAAATTGGTGGTGTATGTTCCGAGAAGCCATGTTGAATTGGTGAGAGAGGCGCTTTTTGAAGCAGGTGCAGGTCAGGTCGGGGCTAAATATGATCAATGCAGTTTCAATACGGCTGGTTACGGTACATTTAGACCTCAAGAAGATGCACAGCCTGCAATTGGTGAAATAGGTCTTCAGGAGCGTGTTGAGGAGACGCGTATTGAGGTTGTCTATACCAAGGCTATCGAAAGAAAAGTATTATTGGCCATGTACGAAGCTCATCCTTATGAAGAGGTCGCCTATGATACGATAAAATTGGAAAATAAAAATCAAGAAGTCGGAGCTGGTGTTATTGGAAATTTAGAAAATCCGTTATCAGAGCTGGACTTTTTGGCTTACTTAAAAAATAAATTAAATCTTAATGTTATTAGACATACCGCTTTACAGGGTAAGGCTGTATCGCGGGTTGCTGTTTGCGGGGGTGCTGGTGGTTTTTTGCTACCTGCTGCTAAACGATCAGGAGCTGATTTTTTTGTAACTGCAGACTATAAATATCATGAGTTTTTTGATGCAGAAAATAAAATTGTGATTGCCGATATTGGTCATTATGAAAGCGAACAATTTACGCAAGAATTATTGTTCGATATAATTACAGAAAAATTTCCTAACTTTGCAGTCCTAATAACAGAAGTAGATACAAATCCTATAAAACACTATTGTTGATGGAACAAACCGTAGAACAAAAATTGAAAGCATTATGGTTATTACAGGCCATACATACTAAAGTAGATAAAATTCGCCAAATAAGAGGTGAATTACCTATCGAGGTTGCAGATCTTGAAGATGAAATTGCGGGCTTAGAAACACGTATCGAAAAGATCAGAACAGACTTAGATGAGTTAGAAGATTCGATCGTTAAGCGTAAAAACATGATTAAAGACGCTCAATTGGCTATCAAAAAATATGAAAGCCAACTGAACGAAGTAAAGAATAATCGTGAATATGATGCTATTTCGAAAGAAATTGAAATTCAAGGATTAGAAATCCAAGTTTGTGAGAAAAGAATCAAAGAATTCGAATTCGAGATTCGTAATAAAACAGAAAACTACGATACTACAGTATCTAATTTAGATTATAGTAAAAGTGAGTTAGAAGGTAAAAAGAAAGAATTGGAAACAATTACTTCTGAAACTCAAAAAGACGAAGATGATTTGTTAGCTAAAGCTGAAAAAGCAGAAGAAAACATTGATGAGCGTTTAAATAAAGTATATTACCGTTTACGTAATTCATTTAAAAATGGTCTAGCAGTTGTTTCTATCGACCGTGATAGCTGTTCGGGCTGTCATAATAAGATTCCTGCTCAATTGCAATCAGAAATTCGTCAACGCAAAAAAATCATTATCTGTGAACACTGTGGACGTGTTTTAGTAGATGAAGGTGTTGTTTTGGAAATAGAACAAGATTACGGGTTTTAATAGCCCATACATATCGATATTGAAGCCCCTTTTGAAAAATTGGGGCTTTTCTTATTGCAACTTATTTGATATAAATAGTTTGTGTGTATAAAATGATAAATTATTGATTATTTTTGTAACACAATAAAAACCCTATTTTATTATTCAATATATGTTAAAACCTAAACTTAGATTTTTAGGATTAGTAATAGCTTTATCGGGTGCTTTTGCAGTAGAAGCCCAAGAAACTTTATTATTAAGAAGTCCTAGTGTGAGTGCCGATCATGTTGCATTTGTATATGGCGGCGATATTTGGATTTCGGATAAATCTGGAGCCAATCCAAGAAGACTAACCACAAACCCAGGAGTTGAACAAAATCCGATTTTCTCACCGGATGGCAAACAGATCGCTTTTACTGGAAATTATGATGGTAATACCGACGTCTATGTTCTCCCTATTCAGGGTGGTGAACCTAAACGAATTACTTTTCATCCTTCGTCCGATGTATTGAGAGGTTGGTTAAATAACAACGAAGTGTATTATACCACTACACGTGAGTATAACTATGCGCTAAGTCCACGTTTATATTCGTCATCGACTACAGGATTGACATTGGACAAAGCGCTGCCCATGCCCGAAGCCTATCAAGGTAGTCCATCAAAAGATGGCCGCTATTGGGCTTATATCAAAAACACTGATCCTACTGAGCGTGATCGTGTCGCTTTTAAGCGTTATAGAGGCGGTGGTATGCCTTCAATTTGGATATTTGATACCAAGACTAATCAAATCGAAACCATCCCTGGAGAACGCTGTAATGACGTGAAACCTGTTTGGTTAGGAGACCAAGTTTATTTCCTATCTGACCGAGATAAAATTGTCAATATCTTTTCTTACGATGTAAAATCTAAGAAAGTGAATAAATTGACCAACTTTACCGATTATGATGTCAGAACTTTAGCTGGAAATGGTTCCGAATTGACTTTCGAACAGGCAGGAAAAATCCATATTTTTAATATCAAGGCGCAATCGTCAACTGCTTTACAGATTCATGTAAGTAGTGATGCTCTTTATAAAAGACCGCATTATGATAATATGCGCGATGATGTCCGCAATTTCACGATTTCTCCGACAGGTCAGCGTGCGCTTATTGAAGCGCGTGGCGAGATTTTTTCCGTACCCAAAGAAAAAGGTGAGGCGCGCAATATTTCAAATTCTCCAGGCGTGCATGACCGTTTCCCAAGCTGGTCTCCCAATGGTAAGTGGATTTCTTATATTTCAAGCGAGAAAGGAAAATATGTACTCCAATTACGGGATCAATTAGGAAAAGATGAACCATTGATCTATAACTTGGGTGAAACAAATTTTTATTTTGAACCTACTTGGTCACCAGATTCTAAAAAACTTTTTTATAATGATTCACATCTGAATCTATTCTACATCGATATCGATACGAAGAAAATAGTGCTGGTGGACGCTGATAAAGAAAGTGCACAGACAGGTCGTGTTTTCAATCATTTTCAACCAAGCTGGTCTCCAGACTCAAAATGGATTTCTTATATAAAAACACTTCCAAATGCTGTTCCGGCGATGTTTTTGTATAATATAGATACCAAAAAGAGTACACAGATTACGGATGGAATGAGTGCCATTAGATCGACTTCGTTCAGCAGAGACGGCAAGTATCTATTCTTTACAGCTAGTACCAATGTTGGATTGACCAATTCGGGCCTGCATATGTCAGCAACAGAACGTCGTGCTAACTATGAAGCATATGCCTTTATTCTATCGAGTAAAACACCTTCTATTTTCAAAAATGAAAGTGATGAAGAGACGATAAAAGATGATCAAACTGAAGGCGACAAGCCTAAGGAAGTGGAAAAGTCTGATAAGAAGAAGAAAGACGTCAATAAAGATACTAAGAAAGAAGATACTAGTAAAGAACCTGCTAAACCGGTCGTACAGCCGACAGTAATAGATTTTGATCGTATCAATAACCGTATTGTTGCTCTCCCACTTGGAGATGGTATATACGGTATCAACGGATCTGTTGCCAATCAATTGACTTATGTGAAGAACGGGACACTCTATGCCTATGATTTTACAGAGTTGAAAGAGAAAGATCTTGTTGCTGGTATCCGTGCGTATGCGATCAGTGCCGATGGCAAGAAAATGATTATTCAGACAAGTGCAGGTATCAGTATTGTAACTGCTGGTCAGAAAGTCGCTACTCCAACAACGGGTGTATTAAAACTAGATAATATCAAGCAGTTAGTAGATCCAGTTGCCGAGTGGAAACAGATCTTTGATGAGGTATGGGCGATGCAGAAAGACTATTTCTACGTTGAAAATATGCATGGAGCAGATTGGAATGCGATTAAAACAAAGTACGAAAAGTTCTTACCGTATGTAAGCCATCGCTCTGATCTGGGATATTTACTGAACGAGATGATGGGTGAAATGGTGGTTGGACATAATTATATTTATCCAGGTGATCAACCTTCTGGTCCTTCGGTAAGTGTAGGGGTACTGGGTGCTGATTATAAGATTGAAAATGGATTTTATAAAATTGATAAGATCTTTACACGCTTAGATTGGAACCCATCGTTTAAAGCGCCTTTGTCAGAACCAGGGTTAAACATTACACCTGGCATGTATTTAGTAGCTGTCAATGGTATAGCTGTGACTGCAGATATGGACTTGTATAGTTTATTTGACAATACTGTTGGAAAGCAGCTGAGCATTAAAGTCAATTCAAAGCCTAGTTTGGTTGGTGCTAAAGAATATGTCGTTAAGCCAATATCATTCTCTGATGAGATGAGCTTGAGAAGTGCTGAGTGGATGGAGCGCAATAGAAAACGTGTTGAAGACTTGAGTAAAGGACAGATTGCTTACATCTATATGCCTAATACCGGTGGTGAAGGATATACTGCTTTTAACCGTTACTATTTCTCTCAAATGGACAAAAAGGCGGTTCTGATTGATGAGCGCAATAATGGTGGTGGTTGGGTTGCCGATTACGTGATCGATTTATTATCCCGTGATTTAATAGCCGGATGGGGAATACGGGACGGAAAGGGATTCAATACTCCAGGTAATGGTATCTATGGGCCGAAAGCCATGATCATCAATGAAAATGCAGGCTCTGGTGGTGATATGATGCCGTATATGTTCCGTCATAAAGGTTTAGGAAAATTAGTAGGTCGTACTACTATGGGAATCTTAGTGGGTATCAGTGGTTATCCTCCTTTATTGGATGGCGGCAGAATTACTTCTCCAAACTTTGGTGTATATGATCTAAAAGGGAATTATATTATTGAAAACGAGGGTGTTGCTCCTGATATTTTTGTTGAGCAAACACCAAAGGACCTCATAGAAGGTCGTGATCCTCAGTTGGAAAAAACTGTTCAAATCTTGTTGGAAGAAATGAAAACTTATCCATACAAGAATTTGAAAAAACCAGCAGATCCGATTCGTGTCAATTAATCTTTGATAACAGTAGATATAGAAGCCAGTTTCATCATTCATGAAACTGGCTTCTTTTTTATATACGGTGATCGTAAAGAAATGCTTTTAAAACCAATCGCTTTTGGAAGAATTTGAGGTAATAAAATTTAAATATGATATCTTTATGAAATAAATTATTTGCGATACATGGAAGAATTAGGGATAAAAATAAAGCCAGGTAAGTCATTATTTAGGCTATTGTTATACATGATAGTTTTGGGTACAAGTATTCAGTTGGTATTAATGGGCTTGGTACTTTTGGTTATGAAGATCATGAATCCCGATAGCCCACTCAGTTTTTCGTTTTTTCAAGAAAATACAGCTGCACTTAAGGGGATACTGCTGATGAGTAGTATTTTTACATTTATTGTACCGGCATGGACGTTATATCGCTCAGAATCAAGAGTAAATCGTTATTTTGAGCGGACGGGAAATATTTCGTTAGTACAGTATCTGCTCGTCTTTGCATCTATGTTATGCTTTATTCCGATGATGTCTTTAATTGCGCATTGGAATGAATCTATGCAACTGCCAGATAGCCTACAGGGCATACAGCAGTGGATGAGGTCTAGTGAGGACAGTGCCGCTGTCATGACTAAGCAGATCGTAGAAGAATCTACCTGGTTGGGGTTATTCATCAATCTGATCATCTTGGCTGTCGTACCTGCGATAGGTGAAGAAATGGTATTTAGAGGTTGTCTTCAACATATATTTGGGCGGTGGATAACGAATAAACATGTGGTCATATGGTTGGTGGCTATTCTATTTAGTGCATTTCATCTGCAGTTCTTCGGATTCTTTCCAAGATTGCTACTTGGTGCTTTTTTTGGGTATCTTTATATCTGGAGTAAAAACATATATTTACCGATTTTCGGACATTTTATTAATAACGCAAGTGCCACGATAACAGCGTTCTATTATACAAGAAAGGGAATCTCTTTTGAACAAATGAATGCTTTTGAGCAAGAACCATTTTGGGTTTATCTTGCAAGCTTAATATTTACTGTTATTTTTGTGGTATTATATTATCGTTCAACTAAAAAAATACCACATGGAGCAAGATTGGAAGAAGATTAAAGTCTATACAAATGCAATAGAAGCTGAAATCGTCAAACAAATGTTAGAAGAAAGCGGTATCCCAGCTATCGTATTGAATAAGCAAGATTCCTCTTATCTGGTATTTGGTAAGATTGAACTGTACGTCAACCAACAAGACGAAGAGCAAGCCATCATGCTGATTGATTCCACGATAGAAAAAGAAGATTAAGATGAAAACTAGAGCTATTACAGGTTTTTTCTTTATCGTGGTTATGGTTGGTGCGATGCTTTTAGGTGCTGAAGTTTTTCTGGGCTTCTTTACCTTATTGAGTGCTTGGTGTTTGTTTGAGTTCTATGGCATCGTGAGTTCCGAAGACCGGAAACCGAACAAGTTTCTAGGTATATTGACGTCATCAACACTGTTTATAACGACTGCATGCTATAGTTTAGGGTGGCTAGAAGCAAAATTTATATTGTTGTTCATTCCATCACTTTTAGCGATATATATTCATGCACTTTACCAAAAAAGGGACTTTCCTTTTAATGATATTGGCTTTACGATTTTAGGAATTCTGTATGTTGGATTTCCCTTCTATTGTTTTACAAGATTAGGTTATATTTCTGGTGATTTTAACCACTTTTTGCCTTTGGGGTTTATGATTCTACTCTGGACCAGTGATACCGGAGCTTATTTGGCAGGTAGGTCTTTGGGAAAGCATAAACTATTTGAACGCATTTCGCCTAAGAAAACGTGGGAAGGATTTTTTGGTGGCATTCTATTAGCCGTGTTAGTCTCCCTGTGTTTAGGGCATTTTTTTGAAACAATACCGCAATGGCAATGGATAGTTACTGCGATTATCATTGGCGTATTTGGCACATTGGGTGATTTGGTTGAGTCCATGCTTAAGAGAAGCTTAAATGTGAAGGATTCAGGAAATATCTTACCTGGTCACGGTGGTTTTTTAGATCGATTTGATGGATTATTAATAGCTGGACCTTTGGTTTATTTATTTTTGTATTTGGTCAATTAGGATTATATATTTATGGCACATATCAATCAAAATACTTTTACGTTTTTAAAAGATTTACAAAATAACAATACACGAGAGTGGTTTGCGGAAGAAAAGGACCGCTATGAGGCAGCTTTAGCTGATGTCCGTTTATTTGTGGCAGATTTGATTATCGAATTATCCAAATTTGATCCTCATATCACAACCGATATTCAGGCCAATAAATGTTTGTTTCGTATCTACCGTGATACCCGTTTTTCAAAAGATAAAACCCCATATAAGAATTGGTTTGGAGCAGGGATTTCCAAAGATGGCCGTAAATTAGATGGTCCAGAGTATTATATTCATATATCACCGGAAAATTCATTTATCGCTTGTGGTTATTGGCGTCCAGAAAAGAAACATCTAGATGCTATTCGTCAAGAAATAGATTATAATGGAGACAAATTTAACCGTATTGTTGCCGAATTAAAAGAGTTAGGCGGTCTGGAATTAGAAACTGAAGATAAACTCAAACGCCCTCCTGCGGGATATGATGCCGATCATACTGCGATTGAGTTTTTAAAATTAAAAAGCTTCGTTAGTCATAAGAGCTTAACCAATAGTGATTTGACGGATAAAAAAGCCTTAGAAAATATCATCGATTCGTACAAAATCATGCTTCCGTTGAAGCAGTATCTGCATGAGGCGATCGACAATGATTAGTCTTATTGTGGAAGACTAATTTTACCCATACAGACAGCAGGTGAGTCTTTTATTTGACTCACATTGTCTGCGTTGCCGACTAATGTTTCATTGGCTAAAAGGGCAAATAAGACGGCTTCTTTAGCATCAGGATCAATGCCGAGATCAGCAAATGAGCTTACCAGATGCTGCGGTAATCCAGCTTTTATTTTATCAATTAATAAAGGATTGTGCAAACCTCCGCCACTGACATAGATATGTACTTGATTGAGGTGCTGCGATTGTTTGTGGATAGCAGTGACAATACATGTTGCCGTAAATTGATTTAATGTCGCCATGATATCCTCAGGACTGATGTCTAGACAATCGGATTTCATTTGACAGCTTTTCAAATAATCTAAATTAAATAATTCGGGACCAGTGGTTTTAGGGAATTCATCTTGCAAAAACGGTTCTTTAAGAAGTTCATGAAGTAAAGGTTCAATGACTTTGCCTTTTTTTGCAATCGCTGCATCTTTATCCATTTCGATATGAAACGATTCTTTTGCAAATTGATTCATCATAGTATTTCCTGGTCCAATGTCCGTTGCAAAGGCTTTTTGATCACTACCTTGATTTGGAATAAACGTATAATTTGCGATTCCTCCAATATTTAATAAAAAACGATTTTCTACAGGGTGCGAAAAAAGTAAGTAGTCACCGTAGGCTGCTAAAGGAGCTCCTTCCCCACCGGCAGCAATATGTTTTTGTCTAAAATCAGAAATGGTAATTATGCCTGTTTTGACCGCAATATGATCCCCATCTCCGATCTGAAGTGTGCTATTGGGCATGGATGTATCTTTTGTGAGGCTTTGTGGGGCATGGTAGACCGTCTGTCCATGGCTCGCAATACAGTCAATATCTTCTTTGGATATTCCCCACTTTTGGAGAGCCTGATTGATCAGTGCTGCATGGACATGTCCAATATAGGCATTCAGACCACTTAACAGCTGCTGATCAATAGATCTTTTAGCAAATATACCTCTGATATATGTTCTAAACTCATCGTCGTAATCCATCGTTATAAAATTTTCTAAGCTTACGACGGTAGATTTACCATTATTACTAATTTTACAGAGTGCAATATCGAGCCCATCTAAGGAAGTTCCTGACATAAGACCGATAATGAAACGGCTATCTTTTTTTGCAATTCTGTAAAGTTTTTCAATCATTGAGTTCATAGGTTAAAAGTAGGAACAAAATAGCAGAGAACACACAAGATTTTTGTGATATCAATATATTTTGTAACTTCATGGCGTAATTAAATAGAAGATTAAAAAAAAATAAAATGAATTTTCCAGCTGAATTAAAATACACTAAAGATCACGAATGGATTCGTGTTGAAGGTGATGAGGCCGTTATTGGTATTACTGATTTTGCGCAACGTGAGTTAGGCGATATCGTATTTGTAGACATCAACACAATTGGTGAAGAAGTAGCTGCAAACGAAATTTTTGGAACGATCGAAGCTGTAAAAACTGTTTCCGATTTATTCATTCCAGTTACAGCTACAGTTTTATCTGTTAACGAAGCAATCGATGCTTCACCAGAATTAGTAAACTCAGATCCATATGGAGAAGGTTGGATTATTCGTATTAAATTGAATAATGCAGCTGATGTTGATGCTTTATTAACTGCTGATCAATATAAAGAAGAGATTAACGCGTAATTTTAAAACTTACGTTCAATAAAACCAGGAAAGAGCCGTCTACAAACGGCTCTTTCTTGGTTTTATAGGATTTCTATTTTGCTTGTGACATCTATATCATCTTTTTTGACTTTTGTTTCGATAGTCGCTGCTTTTAGATAATGTGTTTTGGGGTTTAACAGGTATTGTCCTGTCACTGAACCAATGGATTGTCCTTCAGCATTGATCTGACCTTCGGTAGTGATGGAGATACCATCAGCGGAGATGCTTTTAAGGGTATACGTTTGTTCTATTGGACCCAAAGCTTTATTATTGGAGATTGCTTTCCATTGTTCGCCCACCTTCAACTCCTTGCTCGGATATTCAAAAGCTGCTTCCTTCAACATATTCGGGTCAAAGAGATCATTGCCATCAGGAGCATCTTCGACATCTTTTACTTTTCCGTCCAAACTCATGACTGCTATAATTGGATTTTCCAGCATGGTTTTAACTTTTTCATGGATCTGTTTTGAAAACTCGTTAGCATCTGGATTTTTTGAATCATAGTTGATGGTCATCATACCTGCATCCATGGCCATGATCATCTCCGTAAATTTTGTTGAATACGTTATTGTGCTATCTGTGGCTGCCGTATTTGTCGTTAATGATAGCATAGTCGCATCAATCATAGTGCTTTGGGCTCCAGCATTGACATCTATTGTCATGTGCAATTTTTGCGCAATTGGATTATTAAGATCAGGCTTTAGCTTGAGTAATACTTTGTCTTGAGCATTAGAGGTCGTTATCAAGAAGAACGACAAAAATGCAAGTGAGAGTGGTTTGATCATGTAAAATTAGTTAGTATAATAAACCCTAAATTAAAAAAGTCCTTTGGTATACCAAAGGACTTTTTTAATTTAAGCAATATAAATGCTTTTATTTTTTGATGTAGGCAACTTCTTTTACAGCTTTTACCACTTTAGCTACACTTGGAAGTGCTGCTTCAATTAATGTTGCTGCATATGGAAGAGGTACGTCTGCTGCTGTAATACGAACAATCGGAGCATCTAGGTAATCAAATGCATTGCGTTGTACAGCATATGTAATTTCAGATGAAATTGATGCTAAAGGCCAAGCTTCTTCTACAATAACCAAACGATTTGTTTTCTTAACAGACTCAATAATCGTTGGGTAGTCAATAGGGCGTACAGAGCGTAAGTCAATTACTTCCACATTGATACCTTCTTTTGTCAATTCTTCGACAGCAGGTAATACAACACGTGGAACCATTTTACCGAAAGAAACGATGGTGACATCAGCACCTTCTTTTACCACATTAGCTTTACCAATAGGTAAGTAATATTCTTCTTCAGGCACATGACCTTTATCACCGTACATAACTTCAGATTCCATAAAAATAACTGGATCTGGATCGATGATAGCAGATTTTAATAAACCTTTTGCATCATATGGATTTGAAGGAACAACAACTTTTAATCCTGGAGTATTGGCGTACCAGTTCTCAAAATTTTGAGAGTGCTGTGCACCTAATTGTCCAGCGTTACCTGTTGGACCACGGAATACCATTGGAATAGAGAATTGACCTCCACTCATGGAACGAATCTTTGCAGCGGCATTGATAATTTGGTCAATAGCAACTAAAGAAAAGTTAAATGTCATGAATTCAACGATTGGTTTTAAACCATTCATCGCAGCACCTACTGCGATACCAGCAAAACCTAATTCTGCAATAGGTGTATCTATCACGCGTTTAGCTCCGAATTCATCCAGCATACCTTGGCTTACTTTATAAGCACCATTGTATTCTGCAACTTCTTCTCCTAATAAAAATATTGTTTCGTCTTTACGCATTTCTTCGTTCATCGCTTCACGAAGTGCTTCTCTGAATTGTATCTCTCTCATCAGTTGTAAAATAGTGTCAAATTTTAGATTACAAATCTACTATTTATTATTGATATTTTGAAGGTCATTACCTCCTAAATATCTGCTTTTATGTCATTTTTTAATAACAGGATGGCGAAAACAGGAATATAATCGAAATTTAAACTTGATATATTTCCGATAAAATTTGGAAAAGAACAGCATTACTATTCTCGATAGCCAGTGGTATGTTCCACGTGGCACGGTTGCGTTTTTCTACATAATTAGATATCCCGCGAAGCTGAATGGTTTGGGTTTGCGTTTCGGCAGCGGCCAAAAATACAGCTGCGCCTTCCATCGATTCTATTAATGCCTCTGGAACCTGAGTCAATAATTTTGCTATTTCGTTGGCATTTCCATGAACCTTATTGACCGTGATTCCTAGTCCGCTAGGTAGCTTATGCACGAGTTCTCGTGTTGTTGGGTTTTGTAATGCTTGATAATGTGCGGTACCAAAACCCAGTTCATCAATTGGAATAAACTGTTCATCATTTTCAGCTCCGAGCTCGGAAAATAATTCCCGATCTACCGAAACGACCGCGCCAATAGGCAAAGCACGGTTGAAACAACCTCCTATTCCGATATTAATAAGGAGATCGTAATTGTTGTGGGCAAGATGCTTGCCTAGGTGATATGCCGTTTGCACCATTCCGACCTGACTGATCAAGTAGTTGGTCTGTGGATATTGATCGATGCGATCGATATAAGGCTGAATTTCGAAAGTTGTTGCCGCTACAATGAGTGTTTTCATGTCATATAAACCTTTGTACAATATTACTTAATAATTTACGCAAATGTGATGGTAATCATTTTCTCAAAAGCAATATTCTGCTTGTAAACATGTATCTTTGTGTTATTATGGTATATATCACTCGTCGTGAGCGCTTTTGCGCTGCACATAAGCTTTACCGAGAAGATTGGAGTATTGAAAAAAACGAAAATGTTTTCGGCAACTGTTCTAATGTTAACTGGCATGGTCATAACTATGATTTGTTTGTAACGGTCAAAGGTGACGTAAATCCAACTACAGGTTTTTTGATTGATTTAAAATTGATGAAAACCATCATTCTGGAGCATGTTGTGAATAAGGTCGATCATAAAAATATTAATCTTGATGTCGATTTTATGAAAGATAAAATGGCATCTACAGAAAATATTGCGATTGCCATATTTGAAGTCTTACAACCATTATTCGAAGCAGAGCAGGTGCAATTGCACAGTATTCGTCTGCATGAAACTGAAAATAATTACGTCGAATATTTTGGCGATTAATCTTATACACTAATTTATTTAATAACTATGAGTAATCACTCATTTGAAGAGGAAGAGTTAGACGGCTACGTTAAAATTGATCAATATAATCAAGATAAAGTTGATCGTATTGCAGCTCATTATACAGATATTTTAGAATCTTTAGGCGAAAATCCAAATCGTGAAGGATTAATCAAAACACCAGAGCGTGTAGCAAAAGCATTGCAGTTTTTAACACATGGCTATGATATTGATCCGGCAAAAGTATTGCAAGGAGCCATGTTTGAAGAAGACTATAGCCAAATGGTAGTGGTAAAAGATATTGAAGTCTATTCGATGTGCGAGCACCATATGTTGCCATTCTTTGGTAAAGCACATATTGCTTATATTCCAAATGGTCATATCGTAGGTCTGAGTAAAATACCTCGAGTAGTTGATATTTTTGCAAGAAGACTACAAGTACAGGAGCGTTTGACCAATGAGATTCGAGATTGTATCCAAGAAACTTTGGGAGCTAAGGGTGTCGCCGTCGTGATCGAATGCAAGCATATGTGTATGGCGATGCGCGGTATTCAGAAGCAAAATTCTGTAACCACCACATCGGCTTTTACTGGAGCTTTTCAGAATGATGTGACACGTTCAGAATTCTTAAAATTAATTACGGCAAACTTGACGTAATTCATTAAAAAATACAAAACTTTTAAGTCGAATCTTTAGCTAAAGATTCGACTTTTTTTGCTTTAAAATTCCTTAATTTATAAAAATCTCTAAAATTGCAAAAGTGTTTCTATCGCCCATAAGGGCATATGTCATTTTTTATGTAACATTTCCTTAAATATTAATTTCCTTAAAATCAGTTTGTTATGTTTTAATTTTTCTGAATATAAATCATGTTCAGTAAATTTGTTGTTATGGACATTTGTAATGAGCATTTAGAATCCTACTTAGAGCATACCTGTGACGATGAAAATTCGTTGCTAAAAAGTATCAATAGGGAGACCTATTTGAAGGAAACAATGCCCCATATGTTGTCTGGACATTACCAAGGAAGAGTGCTTGCTATGTTGAGTAAATTAGCTGCTCCAAATACTATTTTGGAGATTGGTACGTTTACTGGATACGCTACACTTTGTCTAGCTGAAGGCTTGTCAAAAGAAGGTATCATACATACAATCGATGTCAATGCTGAGCAAGAAGAACGGGTACAGGGTTATTTTGACCGATCACCTTTTGCATCCCAAATCAAGTATCATATTGGCGATGCAGCAACAGTGATCCCGACGATTGAGGGTAGCTTTGATCTGGTTTTTATAGATGCTGATAAGAAACGTAATCATTACTATTACGAATTAATTTTAGATAGAGTCCCGTCTGGAGGGCTGATTTTAATCGATAATGTCTTGTGGAAAGGCAAAGTATTAGATGAAAATCCAGACAATCAAACAAAGCAAATCATAGATTTGAATGAACAATTAGCTCAGGACCAGCGCATCGAAAAGGTTTTATTGCCCATTCGAGATGGACTTTTTGCATTACGCAAAAAGTGATTAGTGGACTAAATGATTCTTTATGAATTTTAAAACATTAAAAAACTATGTTGCTGTATTAATTTTGGTCGTCAGTAGTTATACTACTGTATCCGCTCAAAGCAATCAATTTTATATTGATAAATACAGCCCCGTAGCACAAGAGATGATGCAAGAACATGGTGTTCCAGCATCGGTAATTTTAGCTATTGCAATGCATGAAAGTGCACATGGAAATAGTAAGATTGCTAAAAATTTAAATAATCACTTCGGTATTAAAGGAAAAAATAATAGCAAAGTGATTAATTCAGCATATAAAGGTTATAAATCAGTACTTGATTCTTATAATGACTTTATATCGTTGGTTAAACGAAAGAAAACCACGACTCCCCTATTTGAGGATAATCGGGGACAAAATTATAAAGCTTGGGTAGGCGCTTTAGCAAAGGCGGGATATTCAAGAACTAAAGATTGGTCCGCTAAGGTTATCAGAACAATCGAAATGTATGATTTAGATAGTTTTGATAAAAATCCAACACCTATATCTAGAAAACTCACCGCTTCGAAGTAATTACGCTCATACGATGAAAAAAATTGCTTTTATCTTACTTGCCATTACTGTTTTTTTTAGTTCATGCTCATCCAAAAAAAACACTGTTTATAAAAGTAAAAATCATACAGGTACTCCCTCTTCCAATCTTCCAAGTAAAACCAGACCAGCTGTTTCGGGGAATGCTTATGTTGAAAAATACAAAGATATTGCGATTGCAGAAATGAATAAGTATGGTATTCCTGCGAGTATCAAACTTGCTCAGGCCTTACTGGAGTCTGGCAATGGAAATAGTTATTTAGCAACACAGGCTAATAATCATTTTGGAATCAAATGTGGCGGGGTATGGAAAGGAAAATCCATTACTCGTCCTGACGATCGCTTTGATGATTGTTTTCGTGTATACGAAAGTCCTGAACAATCATTTCGGGATCATTCGGAGTTTTTGTTGCGCAAACGATATTCAGATTTGTTCCTACTCAACAAAAATGACTATAAAGGTTGGGCAAAAGGATTAAAAGCGGCAGGTTATGCCACCAATCCACGGTATCCGGACTTATTGATTGATATGATTGAACGATATGAACTGTATCGATACGATCGTGTAGAGACGCGTGTAGAGAAGGAGAAAAGAGAAGTTGTTGTTGAACGGGAGATTGTGCACAATGCAGTCGAAGCTCCTGTGGTACAAACAGAGCAAATCAAGAGTCCTGTAGCAATGCGTATTCATGAAGTGCAGGGTAAAGATACGCTGTATTCTTTGAGTAAACTGTATGGCATCTCTGTGGATCAGATTAAAGCGTTGAATGGTCTTACGGATACCAATTTGTTTGTAGGTCAGCTTTTGGTGATTTCGAAGTAAATCATCAAAAGATGTTAAATATTTCACTTTTGCGAAGCTAAAACGTAGTTTTACAGGAGTGAAGAATCTACAAAATATCGTTATACTCCTTCTTTTTTTTGCGATAGTACCAACAGCTATTGCGCAAAAGAAAATTGAAGGTATTGTTTCCGATTTCCACACGAAACAAAGAATTTCCAAAGTAACGATTCGCAATGTCAGGACCAACGAAGAGGTTTATAATAATACGAAAGGTGAATTTTCTATTTTAGCAGAGAAAGGTGATGCTTTGATCGCCATTTCACGCGAATACTTCCCAGATACTGTAGTGGTCAGTATGTCTCCCGTTATCTTATTTCATCTGAAACGGGAATCGATATATATTGACGAAGTTTCTGTAGTAGCAAAAAAAGATCCAGATGAAATATTGAAGAAAGCAAAAACCGATTATGAGAAAGCCTTTAGATTGTCCGAATCAGGAGATTTGTTCTCTGTGGGACAAAATGGAGCGGGCTTAAGTATCAATTCCATTTATAGTCTTTTTAGTAGAGAAGCTAAGAATGCGAAAAGATTAAAGAAATTGATTGAAAATGATTATAAAGACAATGTGATCGAGTATAAATTTTCAACGCAATTGGTAAGCCGTACGACAGGGCTTACTGGTGATGAACTTGATAAATTTAGAAGAATTTTTAAACCGAGCTACTTTTTTATCATCAGTTGCACGCAATATGAACTGACAAATTATATCAAAGATTGCTACCAGAAGTATCAAAAAAATCCTTCTCGATATTTTATTGAGCCATTACCAACAATAAATCCTATTTTAGTACCTTAAAATTAAGAAAAGAAAAAGAGTCGCTTGATATGAAGTTACAATCCTTATTTGCCTTATTAATTCTTGGTGTATCGTGCAGTACAGTTCGAGCTCAGGTTTTGAAAGACCTTAGAGTAAAGCCAGATTCAGTTATTTCGGAGAATAAACAAGAAAATGTCTCCTTAAAGAATATAAGACCTATCGTTCCTAAGTTAGAATTAGAAGTTGATTATTGGAAACATTGGACCAGTTTTGGAGTCAATATCAATCAAGCAGCATTCAATGATAATTGGAAAGGTGGTGGTGTCGGATCAACAGCGGTAGGCTTAATTGCTAACCATAAGTCGGACTATACCAGAGATAATTTCAACTTCGTAACCGAGATCGATTTGCGTTACGGAAAAATTAAAAATAAGAGTCAAATTGCAAAGAAAAATAATGACCGTATTTTTTGGGATAATAAACTGTCCTATAAATTGTCTCCGAAATGGGCTCTGTATACCTCATTGACATTTGAATCGCAATTTGATGATGGGTTTAGATACAAGACAGAGAACGGTAGAGATACGATTGATTATATCGAAAATGCTTTTATGGCACCTGCATACATAACAGAATCTCTGGGTCTTGAGTATAAACCGAGTGCTTCCTATTCGATTCGTTTTGGTACCGGTACGGCACGTCAAACGTTAATCTTAGATAATCGGGTTAAGCCTAGATCGGCAGAAGACTATTTTAGAGAATTTGGTGAATATTTTGACCCGAAAAAACCTGAAAGAGGAACGGGTGAACGTTTTGGGATTAAAGAAGGGGAAGACTTTAAAAATGACCTCGCTTTTCAGATCACCGGAAATATGGATAAAAATTTTACGGATAAATTGAATGTGAAAGCACGTTATAATTTATTTGCGAATTATAAAAAATTAAATGATCCTTCACATCGTTTGGATGTAACGGTTACAGCTAAAGTTTCTAGAGCGATCAATGTAAACTTAAATGGAATTATGGTTTACGATTCAGATGTTATTTCACGAGTTCAGTTAAGTGAGTCATTAGCTTTAGGATTAGTCTATAAGTTACCGAGATAATGTTGGCAAGGAAATACTTTTGCTGGTATGCTTTATTCTATTGCTTTTTATTCCTAACGGGGTGTAAGAGCAAATCGAGTGTGGTCAAAAAAGGACCTGCAGAGCAGGTCATACCTGTCAAGATCGATACAGTCATCAAGACGGTGATCGTACATGATACGGTTCCTAAGCTGAGTATAGGCGAGCATAAAGTATGGACCTTAGGAAAAATGGGGTCGCATGCAGGTATGAGACAAGAAACCGCTATCCATTATGATATACGTAAACCTAACTACGTTATTATCCATCATACTGCACAAAATAGCCTGGATCAGACCATTAGAACTTTTCAAGTTGAGCATACTAAGGTCAGCTCCCATTATGTGATAGGGCGCGATGGTGTCATTGTCCAGATGCTCAATGATTATGTCAGGGGATGGCATGCCGGCCTATCGAAGTGGGGTACGATCACTGATATGAATTCGATCTCGATTGGAATAGAATTGGACAACAATGGCAGAGAAGCATTTCCCGAAGCACAGATAGCAGCTCTTTTGGTCGTTTTAGATACATTAAAAACAAATTACGGAATTCCAACAGCCAATTTTATTGGTCATGCAGATATTGCTCCAGCTCGTAAAAATGATCCCAGTGTATTTTTTCCATGGAAAAAATTAGCAGATCGAGGATTTGGCATCTGGTATAATCCCGCTGAACTCGTCACTGCTCCTGAGACCTTCAATCCAATCGATGCACTGAAAATTATTGGTTATGATACATCCAATTTAAAAGCGGCAATAATAGCCTTTAAGAGAAAATTTGTGATCAATGATGTGAGTCCTGAACTGACGGTGTACGATAAAAGTATTTTATACAATTTATATTTAAAATATTAAGCTATTCTACGGAATGGCTTTTTTTTCGATCTAACTTTTTCATTAGGTAAGCCAGAATCATAACGGCAAGGCAGCCGATCACATTGAGCCACAAAAAGGCTATGACATCCATCTTCCAGATTATAAAAATAATGACTTCCGACAGTATTGCGGCGTAAAATACGGCCTTCCCTCCTATCTTTTTCATGTAAAATGCTACGATAAAGATACCAAGTATGGTCCCATAAAATAAGGATCCTAATATGTTCACTGCCTCGAGGAGATTGCCCAGTTTACTTGCGTAAAGAGCAACAGCAATTGAAAAGATACCCCAAAATAGGGTGAACATGCGGGACCAAAAAAGATCCTGTTCAGTAGTCGATTGTTTATTGATAAATCGTTTATAGATATCCACAGTACTTGTAGAAGCTAAGGAGTTGATGGCGCTAGCTGTCGAACCCATGGATGCAAGAAAGATGACCGCGATCAGCAAGCCAATTAAGCCCTTAGGGAACGTGTTGTTGACAAAGGACAAGAAGATGTAGTTGTTGTCGTTTGTTTCCGCTGAGGGGTTATTTTTCTTGATTAATCCAATGACTTCTGTTCGCATATCATTGAGCTGTTCATTTGAATGCTTTAGTGCTGCACGGCTTTCATCAATGGTTGATTGGTCATCGAGGTCGATCGCTTTTGTTAACCGATCGATGGTTGTACGTTTCTCATTGCTCAGCAAGATCTGTTGCTTTTCCAGATCCTGATAGGAGCTGTTATATTCACTCTGTTTTAATTTATCGATCTCGGCTTGATTGAAAAATATAGGTGGCGTATGGTATTGATAATAAACAAAAACGAGCACTCCAATAAGTAGAATACAAAATTGCATCGGAATTTTCAATAAACCATTCATGAGTAGGCCTAGTCTGCTTTCTTTAATCGAAGATCCCGTCAAATAACGGCCTACTTGACTTTGGTCTGTACCAAAATAAGATAGCTGCAAGAAAAAACCACCGATAATACCTGTCCATACGGTATATTGATTATTCAGATCAAATGTGAAGTCTATTGCATTTGTTTTTCCGGATTTTCCTGCGATGTGGAGCGCCTTATAGAGTCCGATATCGGATGGTAATAGTTTGACCACCAGTATTCCGGCGACAAGTAATGCCCCAAATATAATACTCATCTGGATCAATTGCGTGTGCGAAACAGCTTTAGTACCTCCATATGTCGTATAGATAACCACCACAGTTCCTATTAACAAGGTCGTGATCGGAAGGTTAATATGTAAGATGCTGGCGATGATCAATGCTGGAGCAAAAATGCTGATACCTGTTGATATGCCGCGTTGTATCAAGAATAAGAAGGCGGTCAATCCACGAGTTCGAATGTCAAATCGTTTTTCCAAAAACTCATAGGCAGTATATACTCGCAGCTTATGAAAGATGGGGACAAAAGTGATACACAGTACAATCATGGCCAAAGGAAGGCCAAAATAGAACTGTACGAAACTCATACCCGAACTATATGCCAGACCAGGGGCAGAAAGAAAGGTGATGGCACTTGCTTGAGTCGCCATCACCGAAAGCCCGACATGATACCAGGGCAAAGATTGATTGCCGAGTAGGTATCCGTCAATATTTTTGATTCCTCTACTTTTGTACATACCATACAGTACGATGAGCAAAAGTGTCAGAATAAGGACTATCCAATCGATCGTACTCATGAAAAATAATTCGTGAATAGATAGAGGAATAGTATGACCACAAGTAGGCTACACGCAACTAAAATATAAAAGCGCTTCCATTTTTGTGTTAAGGGAGTCTGTTCCCTATCTGTCATGTGGCTTTTGAGCGTAAAGGTAGCTATTGAAGAAAACTGCAATTACTAAACCAATAACAGCTCCTCCTATGATACTTAAAAATGTCTCGTTTGCAGTGAATGAAATTAAAGCTCCAAATATGACACCGATTAATACGATTAATCCTTTTGGATTAGGTGCACATGCGCTGTTTTCAACTTGATTTTCCATTGTAATGTCTATTTTATTTTGATTTTGATAACAAATTTACAAATAATCTGTAAGCTCCGGGAACTCCAGCGGGCAATTGTCTGAAAAATGACAATGATGTATAGACAAATCTACCACTTCCATAGTTAGCAATCAAGAGTGATCCATGATGAAGAGGTTCATTTTTATCTTGTATCTGGATCGGTGTCTGGTACCGACTATCGATGTCTTCAGCAAAGTATAATCCCCTTTCCTGGATCCAATTGTCAAAATCAGATGCCGTGATTTTATTTGGGTAATTGAAAATCGGGTTTTGTGCATCAAAATGGACCACCGCAAGTTCTTCTGTTACCCTACTATTACCGATCCGGAAAGGGTAAGGGCCAAATTGACTGGACAATAATTTATTGTTTACATTATATTGCTCCAAGACAGTACCCCCATTTTTGACATATTCGTTTAGTTTTGGGCTTACCTGATCCATGGTTTTCAATACATTAAAAGCTCTGATGCCGACAATAATCGCATCATACTGCTGTAAGTTTTGCTGTAAAATCTGGGATTCAGACAATATATCCACCGATATGCCAATTGCTTTGAGCGATTCTGGTATCAAATCTCCTGCTCCGATCAGATAACCAACCTTTTTAATCGGCACTTGTAACTGCAGATTGCTGACCCTCACGGCCAGATCTGGAAACCAGTTAATGGTTGGGATATGATCGTAATGGATCTGACGATCTATCTTAACCTTTTCATCCGTATCAAAACGGAAGGATAGCGTATCCAATCGCGTCTCTTTTGTTTGAGCTTGAATCGTGAATTCTTTGCTGATGTGTTGAAGATTGTCCGAAAATTCTAATGTAAACACCTCTGGTGTTATTTTCCAGTTCTTATTGATGACTGAAGAAACTGTTTTCGTTATGTTTTTAGTATTGCTTTCATTATCAAAAGTCAGTGTGAGCTTCTGTGGAGTGCTGTTTTGACTGAGTACGACCGTTTGATTTGTCGATGCGGTGACAGCAGGAGCAATTACAATTGGATCGTAGATTTCTCCCCTCACAGGATCTGTAAATTTGTACTGAATAGGCTTTTTATAAGTTAGGGAATTTCCATTGATAAGCAATTCATAACTCACAGATGGGTAATCTGGATTTTCTGGTTCTCCAGTTTTATTAAAGTCTGAAAATTGAAATCGACCGATTAGAACCGGTTCGTTGAGCCAATACGGCTGGGTCGTTGAAATTGCGTCAAAGGTGCCAGAAAAGCTCGTTAGTGAATTATTTTCCAGCTTTTGATTGATAGCTTGTTCATTTATTTTTTTCAGTTGCACAGAGGCAATATCTGCTCTTACAATAAGTTGATTGTTTACCTTGATCTGGTCTCCAACAACAAAGTGTGCTCGGTCTGCTAAGCTTTCAATTCGTATTCCGGCGCATGCAAGTATCAAATCTTTGATTTCATTTGTTTTTTCTAATTTCCAATACGGATCATCGATCGTCTGGATGAGATTCAATACTTCAAATAATTGCGGTAGTGACTTTTCAGGAGCGCGGAGTTGATAAGACGCATTTATAGCTTTGATTTTGTCACTTATGATTTTGCCTTTACCTATTCTAGACCAAGATTGATCGATTCCTTCGAAGATGTCTATTTTAGCGGGTTTTCCAGCAATAAACTCAAAATATTCTTTCGATTTTCCTACTTGAGCAGCACTACCAAATCCTTGACTTTTATGCGATGATCTGCTATCCGCAGCAATTTCACCATAAGATTTTCCAATTAAGGGATTGTATTGCCCGATTTCTACCTGCAGTTGATTTTCGTTTATCGTATTCTGATTGCCAAAATTGTAGGTATTCCAAAGTAATCGTGCTGCTTGCCATGGTTTTACTTGCGTAAGTTGTTCGGGAAAACGAGTTGGATCTGCAGCAGCTAGAAAGGCTTCGTGTGCAAGTATTGCTGATGCTTGATGATGGCCGTGTCCGCCCCTTGCATCTGGTGGAAAACGGGTGATAATCACATCAGGTCTGAATTTTCGAATGATCCATACGGCTTCCCTAAGCACCTGATCTTTATCCCAAAAATTAAAAGTTTCTTCCGATGTTTTGGAAAATCCAAAATCAAATGCTGAGGTAAAGAACTGCTCACCATGATCGATTTTTCTTGCCGCTAAAAGCTCTTGTGTTCTGATCAAACCGAGCTCGATGCCCTGTTCTGTGCCAATTAAGTTTTGACCACCATCTCCTCGAGTCAGTGAAAGATAGCCTGTTTTATAGTGTTTTTCTTGCGCTAGCCAAGCGATTAATTTCGTGTTTTCATCATCAGGATGAGCTGCAAAGTATAAGACAGAGCCCAGAACATTCAATTTTTCTAATTTTGATTTGATCGTAGCACTATTCCAATTTGTTGCTGCCTTTTGAGCATGAGCATGTTGAAAAAGTCCCAAGAAAAGAAGAACGTTGGTAAATAGAATTGATTTTAGCATAGATTAAAGGTAAATATATTGTGGTTAAATAAAAAACGGAAATTCTGTGGGGAGAATTTCCGTTTCTAACAATTAAAATATTTTCTTAAAATCTACCCTTTTAAAAGTTTGTTTTTGAGGATAGTCAATTCTTTAAGTGGTAACCTTTATTACCGCTAAAGATAGTATAATCTTTATTGCAGTTTAGCATTAATTTAGAACAAGTTTTCCACAACATACAGCTTATAAACATTTTCCTACTAAAAATGAGTTCTTTAATTGTTAAAACAAGTATTGC
The DNA here is from genome assembly GCF_023273895.1 of Sphingobacterium sp. PCS056. Lineage (NCBI taxonomy): Bacteria > Pseudomonadati > Bacteroidota > Sphingobacteriia > Sphingobacteriales > Sphingobacteriaceae > Sphingobacterium > Sphingobacterium sp. PCS056. The sequence continues at coordinate 1,143,040 of NZ_CP096883.1, forward strand.
TAAAGTGCATTAAAACTATAATTTATTTATCGATAGAACCCAATACACGTTTCATAAACATGTTCATGGCATCTTTTTTACTGTTTCCTTCTTTCATTAATTTGTCGACTTCAACAGCACCATAAAGATTGGAGATCAATTCGCCGATCACATCAAGTTCCTCGTCTTTTAAAGGAGCTTCAACTAAAGATTCCAAGGTTTCGATTGTTTCTAAGACATAATCAACGTCGTTTTGTTCGATAAACTCGGTGATATGTTTAATTACTGGAAGCTTCATTGAATAAGTCGATTAAGGCGTCAAATTTATTTGTCTGTACTTGATTTACTAATTTACCGTTTTTAAAAGCTGCAAAAGTTGGCAAATTGCTGACATTCGCTAGTTTTCTAGATTCAGGAAATTTTTCAGCATCAGCGATAACAAAAGTTACATTTTCATTTTCTGTTGCCAATTTCTTGAATTTTGGTTTCATTATTTTACAGTTACCACACCAAGTAGCTGCATATTGAACCATTACAATATCGTTATTTTCTACAATTTCTTGTAAATTATCGTTTTCTAATTCTTGTACCATGATTTTGTTGTTTATTTATTGAGAAAGATGAATAAACAAAGGGGAAATGGGATTATCCCCTTTGTCAAAAGACTGCAATGTCGTCTTTATTATGGTTTAGTTACCAGCTAAATAGCTAGCTACACCGTCACGAGTCGCATGCATAGCTTCTTTTCCTTCTTCCCAGTTTGCAGGACATACTTCACCGAAATTTTGAACGTGTGCATAAGCATCGATCAAACGTAAATATTCTTTCACATTACGACCTAATGGCATATCGTTTACAGATTCGTGGAATACGCGACCTGTTTCATCGATTAAGTAAGTCGCTCTGTAAGAAACTGCAGAACCTTCTACCAATGTACCGTACTCTGGGTGCTCTACTTCTTTAATATCTAAAATACCTAATACTGAAGATAAGTTACGTGTAGTATCTGCTAAAATTGGGTATGTTACACCTTCGATACCACCGTTATCTTTAGCTGTATTTAACCAAGCGAAGTGAACTTCGTTTGTGTCACAAGATGCACCGATAACGATTGTATTACGTTTTTCAAATTCTGGTAAAGCTTCTTGGAAAGCATGTAATTCTGTTGGGCAAACAAAAGTGAAATCTTTTGGGTACCAAAACAATACTACTTTTTTACCTTCTTGAACTGCTTTTTCGAAAACGTTAATTTGTAAATTATCGCCTAAATAATCGATTGCATCTACAGTGATGCTTGGAAAACTTTTACCTGTGAAACTCATAATATATCTTTCTTTTTTTGTTGCTACAAAGATACCTCAAAATTGGTTAATAAAGAATCGATTTTATCAATGAGCTATCGTTAAAATCTATTTTTACATTGAGGGTACAATCAATTTTGTCGATATATTTTTTATAAATAAATTTTGCATATATCAGACAAAATTCTACCTTTGTAGCGTTCCATAAGGAAATTGAGATTCAATAAATCTTAATACTTTATAAGTCAACAAATTATACTGGGGGGGTTCCAGAGCGGTCAAATGGGACGGACTGTAAATCCGTTACTTCGGTTTCGAAGGTTCGAATCCTTCTCCCCCCACAGTATTTTTTCTCTCCTCTATTTTCATCAATATTTTACAAAATAAGTTTGGGATTAAGCAATATATTTGAAATATTTGCATACGATTTGTCGGCCCTGTAGTTCAACGGATAGAATAGATGTTTCCTAAACATTAGATAGCAGTTCGATTCTGCTTGGGGCTACAAAATAATAAATGTGAGATCGCTCAATGACCTCACATTTATTATTTTATACGATGAGGAGACCCATCTCTAACCTTTGATCGCGCTCATAATCAATAGATATAAATTGCTTAGCCTTTAAATACCTTTAATTTACTGGCCATCACAAACATCATAATGCCGAATAAAGAAAATACACCATAAGAATAGCGTAAACTTGTCAGCTCTGCAATATATCCAATCAGAGGCGGTCCCATTAGGAAGCCCAAAAAGCTGATGCTCGATACCATCGCTAATGCTACTCCCGAAGGGACATTTTTGTTTTGTCCAGCGACACTATATACCGTTGGTACATTACAAGCAACACCTATACCGACCATCATAAAGGCTAGTGTTGAAATATAGAAGTCCGGAAAAATCACGGAGGTCATCATACCGGTAAACATAAGGATACCACTAATTTGCAAGGTGCGTTTTCGTCCAAGCCGACTAATAACAGCGTCGCCAATAAATCGACCTAATGCCATCATCACCATGAAGGAAGCATAACCCACGATAATAAACTGCTCGGGAGCATGAACGATCTCCTTAAAATAGACACCACTCCAATCAAACATGGCGCCTTCTGTTGCCATGCTAAAAAATCCAATGATGCCCAATTGCACTAAGCTACTTTCTGGTTTCGAGAAAAAAGAGGTCTTTTTAGTTTGAACCGCTTTTCCCGGTACCAGGTATCGGTAATTGATCGTCGTATTGATGACTATTAATATAAAAATAATCATAAAATGGGGTATGGTATCGACAGCAATATTCATGGTGAGCAGGCCAATGAGTGCACCTGTAAATCCAGCAATGCTCCATGCGCCGTGAAAAGAAGACATGATTGATTTCTTAAATATTTTTTCAGCCGCCACACCTTGCGTATTGACCGCGATATTGCACATGTTGCCAACCACCCCAAATAAGAATAAAACCGCTCCCAATTCCCAGGCATTTCGTGCAAATCCTACCAAGCAAAGTACTAAAGCATAGATAATGGCTACAATCCGTAATACCTTGGCACTGCCATATGTGGTCACTAATTTTCCAGACAGTGCCATCGTCACCAATTGTCCCACCGGTAGCATCAATAATATGGTTCCCAATTGGCCTTCAGTAAGATCTAAGCGCTCTTTGATAATTGGAATACGACTTGCCCAAGAGGCAAATGCTAGTCCTTGGCAAAAATAAAATAGAGATACGGCAATCCGAATGCGATTGCGTTTTTGATAAAGCTCTTCTTCAGAGTAGGTTAGGGTTGAGTCCATTGTTGATGTTATGAGTGACCAAAGTTACATGTAAGAAATTAAAATTTAGGTACAGGTCTATTTCTTCTTTCAAAATAAGACCCGATTTAATTTACAGCAAGCAGTACCGACGGTCAGTTTTTGATACAACACTTTGTTTTTAAAACAGTTTTAGTAAAGGGTACAATTTGTGCAATCAGTCGATGGATTATTTATTGGTTTTTAACAAGTTCTTAAGTAACTTTATAGAGTCATATCATCCATTAACCACCTATAAAAGTATGATCAAAAAATTTTTGTTGGGTACTTGTCTTACCCTTTGTGGAGCTGTGCTTACATTCGCGCAGCAGCAGCCGACTTTTTTATCGCATCCGACCTTAAGTCCTGATGGAAAAATCCTTGTTTTTAGTTTTGAAGGCGATCTATGGAAGGTCGAAAGTCAGGGCGGAGTGGCTGTCAGGCTCACTGGCATGGAAGGCAACGAAATTAATCCGCGGATATCACCTGATGGAAAACAGCTTGCCTTTTCTGCGAATCAGAATGGAAATATGGACGTCTATGTCATGCCATTAGCAGGTGGTGATATCCGTCAACTCACCTCTCATGAAGGGGCAGATGAAATAGACAGCTGGAGCTGGGACAGCAAAACGCTCTATTTTACTTCTACCCGTTACAACCGAATGAGTAGCTATCAAGTTGCGGCCACAGGCGGTACGGCAAAACGCTTATTCCCACATTATTTCAATTATATCAGTCAAGTCGTGGAGACACCTTCAGGGGAACTGTTGTTCAATGACAGTTGGGAGGGTTACAGTTCTGCAAACCGGAAGCGATATAAAGGAGCATTCAATCCCGACATAAAATCATATAATCCCAAGACAAAAGCATTTAAGCAATATACCGATTATAACGGCAAAGACTTTTGGCCTACTGTAGATCAGCGTGGAAAGATCTATTTTGTTTCCGATCAGGGAAATGCAGAATATAACCTTTACCAGCTCATCAATGATAAGCCAACAGCATTGACCTCATTTAAAGAGTCTATTAAAAGACCTGCTGTTGCTGCCAATGGAAAAATGATAGCCTTTGAAAAAGGGTATCAGCTGTTTCTCTATGATGTGGCATCAAAGAAAGTGACACAGTCCAATATCGCATTAAGTAGAAATCAGGTGCTTGGCAAAAGCAAAGAATTTAATGTCAATAGCAATATCAGCTATTTTGATGTTGCGATGGATGGAAAGAAAATGGCTTTTGTGTCTAGAGGTGAACTTTTTGTTTCGGACAGCGAAGGTAAGTTTATCCGTCAGATGCCGAGTCAAGGACAGCGCATTATGGAAGTAAAGTGGCTCAAGGATAATAAAACATTGCTTTATAGTCAGACCTATCAAGGATATCTAAACTGGTATACGCGTAGTGCGGATGGTACGGGCGAAGTCAAACAATTGACCCAAGATCTTCGAAACAATAGAGAGATTACATTTAATGCGGATAAATCGCAAGCAGTCTACTTAAGCGGAAGGGACGAGGTTAGGGTATTGGACTTGACGAGTCTGAAAAGTAAAACAGTTGTTAAAGATGAGCTGTGGGCTTTCCAAAATTCATCTCCATCCTTCTCCCCAGATGGTAAATATCTTTTATTTACGGCTATCCGCAATTTTGAGCAAGATATATTTGTCCATCAGCTCGCGTCAAACCAGACAACCAATTTGACCAATACGGGTGTGTCAGAAACCTCTCCTTCTTGGTCTCCAGACGGAAAATATATCTATTTTGCCAGCAACCGTACAAAACCAGCTTTCCCTACAGGAATGCAAAATTCGAGTATTTTCCGCATGGCACTGGAAAATTTTGATGAACCGTATCGAAATAATAAATTCAACGAATTATTTAGTCAGCCAGTAAAAAAAGATACCATTGCGGACAAAAAGACTGATGATCAATCAAAAGGTAAGGATAAGAAAGATGAAAAAGCAATCGCCACGCATACACCTAGTGATAAAAAGGTAGTGGTGACTATTGATCTGCAAGGTTTACGAGACCGTATCGAACAAGTGAGCCCGGCTTTTGGAACACAGTCCGATCCGATCGCCATACAAAAAGGAGAAAAGAATTATGTTTTCTTCTCATCCAACCACGAAGGGAAATACAGTCTGTACAGAACGATTTATGAACCATTTGAAACGAGCAAAACAGAGAAGGTGATCGAGAGCGGGATTAATCAATTTACAGAAGCGAATGGTAAATATTTTATCCTCAATAAAGGTGCTATACAAAAATATAACCTTGAGCAAAATAAGCTTGATGCAATAAATATCAATTTCAAGTTTAACCGTGATCTAGAAAATGAGTTTAATCAAATGTTCTATGAGACTTGGGCTGGATTGGAGGAAAACTTCTATGATAGTACTTTCCACGGTATCGATTGGGGAGTGATGAAAAAGAAGTATGAACCTTATCTGACAGGGGTTAATAACCGCAGCGATCTACGGATTTTACTCAATGATATGTTGGGCGAGTTAAATTCATCACATCTCGGATTTAGTTCAATGGGAGCAGAAGAGCGCAAGCCATTTGGATTTGTGACCAATGAAATAGGCGTTCTGTTTAATCAGGAAAACCCTTATCAGATCGAGCATATTGTCGATCATAGTCCAGCTTCACGAAAAGGTGTAGATCTAAAAGAAGGGGATGAAATCATAGCAGTCAACGGCAATAAGGTGGATCCAAAGATCGATCGTGATGTCTATTTTACCTGGCCGTCACTGGCAGAAGAAGTCCAATTAACCATTAAGCGTGCAGGAAAAGAGATCATGGTCAATATCCGTCCCTTGACAAGTACCGCCTTTAAGGATCTTATATACGATGAATGGATAAAGAGCAATCGTGGTAAAGTGGATACCTGGAGTAAAAGTAGGATCGCTTATTCGCATATGAAAAATATGGGCGGACCGGAATTGCAGCGCTTTTTAATAGATATGGCGGAACAAGAAAATAATAAAGAAGGTATTATTTTAGATTTACGATACAACACCGGAGGCAATGTACATGATGAAGTCTTGCGTTTTCTATCGCAAAGACCTTACCTGCAATGGCAATATCGAGGCGGTAAAATGGCGCCACAAAGTAACTTTGCGCCAGCATCAAAACCCATTGTATTGTTGATCAACGAGCAGTCTTTAAGTGATGCTGAGATGACTGCAGCTGGATTTAAAGAATTAAAATTGGGTAAGATCATCGGAAATGAAACGTATCGCTGGATCATCTTTACCTCGGCAAAGGGATTGGTAGACGGATCTAATTATCGCCTACCTGCTTGGGGCTGTTATACTTTAGATGGCAAAGATCTGGAATACACAGGTGTAGCGCCAGATATTTTTGTGCATAATACCATTGCTGATCGATCTAATGATCGAGACCCGCAGTTAGAAAGAGCTGTGCAAGAAATATTGAAAGATTTAAAATAAGGATAACATTTAAAAACCTAAAAAGACCAGATTCGGGATGTGAAATCTGGTCTTTTTTGTTTTATGATCTTACGAGTAAGTGGAGGGTTTATTCCATCATGAACCTTGCGATGATTGAACAAGATGATGATATGAATAGGTTGACGGATAAAATAATGACTATGCTTGCTGTTTTAAAAAGAAAACGGTCAGGCTGCGTGCTCCTTGGGCACCGCGGACTAGGTAAGCACCGATATCTGCTGTAGCAGAGGGGCCCATGACAAAACATCCATAAGTGGAAGCCTGAAAATCAATTTTACGATAGGCGGTATGCATATTTTCCGTGATTAAATCAGGATCCAGTAAAATGGCAAGATGCTGAGAAAGAAAACCCAAAGAATTTACTTGCAACGAATTTTCTGTTAACCATATCATGCCCATTTCTGCGACACCAAACTCAGCTCGAATGATCCCTAAGTCTACGTCCTCCAATTCCCTAGGATGGGCAATAGCTTGGATTGATTTGCTTCCCTCCCACTCCGAAGTTGCAGAACAAGTGACTCGTGTATCTGGAAGTTTTTGGCGCATGATTTCCTTTGCTTCATCGATACTGCCTACCTCATAGCTTTCTCCTCCAGAAAGTCCCAGATTTACGATAAATTTATCTTTTAGATTAGTACCTTGTTTTTCATAGGTTGGTATCGTTGGATAATCCACCTTTTGAGCAGGAAGATTCTGCCGTATAGCTGCTAATAATTCTTCTAGTGAACTCATTTTTTCAATCTATTTTTAATATACCAATCCCTAAAAGTTTCTTTTTTGATTTCTGGCAATTCGCGATGTTTACCCCAAGCATTTAGCTTTTTATGGTACAATAACCAATTCGGAGTCAGTTTCATTCCATAGTAAGCAGCTTTCTCTGCCAATCGGAATAATTTTGGATTCGCAAACACTTTTTCTACTGCCCCGAAAGCATAGTGAAGTGTTTTAGAGGATTCATTTATGTTGACCATGCGCTGCCTCCACAGACCGATCTGCTCCGCGATATTGATACGGACGGGGCACACCTCAGAACAAGATCCGCACAAAGAGGAGTGGAATGGAAGTTCGCTGAATTTGGATTCATCAAACGTCGGGTCGATAATAATGCCAATAGGTCCTGAATAAGTTGCGCCATAGGCAAGTCCCCCACTGCGACGATAGACTGGACAGGTATTCATACAGGCGCCACAGCGGATACATTTTAAAGATCGCCAAAAATCTTCCATACCAAGACGACGGCTTCTGCCATTGTCCGTGAGTACGATATGCATTTCGGTACCCGATTCGCGAGGGCCCATAAAATGAGAGGTGTAACGGGTCGCGGGAGTACCCAGTGCACTTCGAGATAAGAGTCGGATAAATAAACCCAGATCTTCTGTCTTAGGTAGGATTTTTTCGATCCCAATACTTGCAATATGCAGCGGTGGGATGCTCGCCGTCAAATCAGCATTACCCTCATTGGTGCAGACGACAAAAGCTCCAGTTTCGGCAATAGCGAAATTTGCACCTGTTAGACCAGCGTGGGCTTCCAAAAATTTGGGACGTGCATTATTGCGCATTGCTTCAGTCAATTGCTGTGGATCATCTTCGTTGGGATCCGTACCAATCGTTCGCGCAAAAAGTTCGGCGACATCTGCAGTTGTTTTGTGGATAGCGGGCATGACGATGTGACTTGGCATCTCTCCGGAGAGTTGTTGAATACGCTCTCCAAGATCCGTTTCGATCAACTCGATCCCCCTAGCCTCTAGAAAAGCACCCATTTCACATTCTTCCTGCAACATGGATTTACTTTTCACGATTTTAGTCGCATGGTGACTTTTTAGAATATCATAAACAGTTTGATTGTGCTCAATGTCATCCTTTGCAAAATGAACGATCACGCCACGTTTAGTAGCTTCGGTCACAAACTGTTGGACATAGTGGTCTAAGTGTGTCAAGGTATGCTCTTTGATCTGGGAAGCCAGATCACGCATCTGTTCCCATTCGGGAATACCAGAAGCTGCGGTATCCCGTTTCATACGGGCATTCCAAAGGTTTTTATCATGAGTCGGCTGATGGATGTCATCCATGTAGATGAAATCTGCCGCATTTTGGTCAACTTTAACTTTACTCATCTTCGTTCTAATTAAAAAGGACCGTTGTTCAATACTTGTGCGATATGTACAAATTTTAAAGGTGCCTTTTGGCGCTTGGCTATACCCTCTTGATGCATCAAGCAAGACATGTCTGGAGAAACAATACAAGTCACTTCATGTTGCATATAATCAGCGACTTTATCTTGCCCCATTTTAACACTCACGGCTTCATCTGTTACGCAAAACGTACCCCCAAAACCACAGCATTCGTCTGGACGGGTGATCCGTTCTATCGTTACGCCTTGTACCTTACCTAACAACTCCTCTGTTTTATTGAAATACGGTTCCTGCCATTCCGATCTGGACTGTATATGTAGGCCACGTATAGCGCTACAACTATTGTGTACAGCGACCTTATGATTATAAGTCGCCCACGGAAATTCCTTGACTTGCAAGATATCGGTCAAAAATTCGACCAGTTCGTATGTGTTTTTACGCACATGCTCTACTTGTTTAGTCTGTGGAATAGCATCAAAATGCATGCGAACATGCTTGACACAGCTTCCCGCAGGACCAACGATGTAATCGAAACTTTCAAAATTATCACAGAAGAGCTGTTCTGAAGAAGCTGCATTTTTTTGATCACCTTCATTTCCCATAGGTTGACCACAGCAGGTTTGATTTAAAGGTACGACTACGTCTACTCCAAGGCGTTCCAATAGTTCTAATGTTGCAATACCAACTTCAGGATAGATGGCATCTATATAACAAGGAATAAATAATCCTACACGCATATTGTTGATTTAGATTGATGGGCTAAGTTTACAAATAATATTCGAAAATACTGTTCTTAACTGTGATGGTACAGTAATAAAATGACGATAACGATCTTTTTTACAAAAAAGATGGCGACACCCGCTTGATCATCTCAGTGGTAGTACTAAAAACAAAATCCACAGAAAAGATATCCCGTGGATTTTGTTTTTTTTAAATGATTTGATTTCTTATTTTTTCTGAACTAAGAGCGCTTTGAGAACTTCGATCGTTTCATTTTTTGCTGCGATGGTTTCTTTAAGTGCCAAGATCGTTTCTTGATGTCCAGAGTTTTCTGAATATGTCGTTGAGGTTAATTGCGTTGTTTCGTTTGGCGATAAATACAGCTGATTGCTCGCTCCGACTAAGTAGTCCGTATTGATATAATTGTATGAAATTTTCATATCATGGATATGTTGAACACTCACCTTCTTACGTTCAGTTTTGAGATCATTGATCCCAACTTTAGTTTCGTTGATTAATTTACCGAGCTCTACGTATGTTTTTAATTCGCCTTTTTTCTTTAAATCCTCGAATAGGAGAAAGAAACGTTCGTTGTATGAAATTGACATTTTGTATGAATTGTTTTTACTATTGTTTTTTGATAGATGATATACTCATACTATCTTTGATTTTAGCATGTGCAAACATACATTTTATGTGTCGATCTGGTACGATAAAAGTGAACTTATTGTCAATTAAACAGCATCGGTAGATCCAAATACACTAGTAGAGCTGCAGTGCATCGATGATGACGGTATAGATATAATCAAGATCATCATCGCTTATGCAGTAAGGAGGAACGAGATAAATGATATTGCCCAATGGTCTGATCAAGATGCCTCGGCTTAAAAAATAGGGGTATAAGACCTCACTTAAAACACTAAAATAAGATGTTTTTTCATCCTGTTGTAGCTCGATAGCCAAAATAGTTCCCGTTTGCCTAGCATATTTGACCTTTGTATCTAGTACAATATGAGCAAGAAAGGTCTGATGCTTCTGTTCAATAGCTGTTATTCGATCACGAGTTTCCTTTTTTAATAAGAGTTCCATGCTTGCCAAGGCAGCTGCGCAGGCCAAAGGATTAGCTGTAAAGGAGTGACCATGGTAGAGAGCCTTTTTTTTATCATCGGCATAAAAAGCATCATAAATAATCGAGGAGCAAGTGGTCAGGCCTAAAGGCATGGTACCACCCGTAAGTCCTTTTGAAAAGCACATCACATCCGGATATTCGGTTAGGTGATCTGCCGCAAATAATTTACCCGTGCGCCCAAAACCGACAAAGATCTCATCTTGAATCATTAGAATACCTTTTTGACGGCAATAGTTCATGAGCATATTTAGATCTTCAGCTTTATGCATCAGCATGCCAGCCGCCCCTTGTATCAAAGGTTCGTAGATGAAACATGCGATGTCGTCAACATACTGGTCGATTTCTTCGAATAAGGATGCTATATTGTCGTGGGTCGGTATATCGATAAAAATAACATCAAAAAGAAGATGCCCAAATGGTTCGGTCCATACCCCACGTGCACTCACCGACATGGCACCAAATGTATCACCATGATAAGCATTTTGAAAGGCTAGGATTTTTGATTTCTTATGCCCCTTGTTCGCGTGGTATTGTACACACATTTTAAGTGCGACCTCCACAGCTGTCGATCCATTATCCGTGTAGAATACTTTTTCTTGATTGCTCGGAAGGAGCTTTAATAAATTTTCGGCTAGCTGTATGGCTGGTTCATGTGTAAATCCTGCAAATATCACCTGTTCAAGGGTATTGAGCTGGCGGTACACGCGGTCTGCTATGTAAGGATGGGCGTGACCATGTAGCGTCACCCACCAAGAGGAGACAGCATCGATATAGCGCTTGCCCTCGTTGTCATAGAGGTAAGTTCCTTCAGCGCGCACGATAGGTACGATCGCTGATGCCCCTTTCATTTGTGTATAAGGATGCCAATTTACTTTTTGATCCCGTGCTCTTAAATCGTCGTGCATGATCCCTCCTTGATTCCTTTGGCTAGGGGCTGGAGTCCCAATGTCTGGAACATCTTCATATCCTGAGATACACCGGGGTTGGGAGTCACCAATAATGTTTCTTGTTCACCAGTAAAAATAGAATTTGCTCCAGCCATAAAACACCATGCCTGTTCGGTTTCACTCATCTCAACGCGCCCTGCACTGAGTCTTACCATAGCCTTAGGCATGACGATACGGGCCGTCGCAATCATTCTGACCATATCCCAGATGTCGACCTTTGGATTATTTTCTAAAGGAGTGCCCTTTACTCGAGCTAGTGCATTGACAGGGACGGATTCAGGATGCTTGGGCATTGTTGCTAAGGTTAATAGCATAGAGATGCGGTCTTTGTGAGATTCTCCTAATCCAATGATGCCGCCAGAACAAACGGTGATGCCCGCTTTGCGGACATGGTTGATGGTATTGATCCGATTGTCAAATGAACGGGTCGAAATAATCTCGTCATAATAGTGTTCTGAGGTGTCCAAATTGTGATTATAAGCATATAAACCCGCTTCTTGTAGACGTATTGCTTGCTGTTCGGTCAACATCCCTAATGTACAGCACACTTCTAGCCCCAGTGCATTGACTCCCTTTACCATATCAATAATTCTGTCAAAATCACGGTTGTCACGCACTTCTCTCCAGGCAGCGGCCATGCAAAATCGAGTGGAGCCATTCTTTTTTGCCTTTTTAGCATGATCGATTACGGTTTCTGTCGGTAAGAGCGCCTGTACATGGATGTCAGTATGGTAGCGCGCCGCTTGACCACAATAGGAGCAGTCTTCAGGGCAGCCTCCGGTCTTGACAGACAGTAAGGTGCACACTTGTACTTCTGCAGGATTGTGAAATTCTCGGTGCACCGTAGCGGCTTGGTATATAAGCTCCATGAGGGGCTGATCATAGATTTGCTGTATTTCTTCTTTGGTCCAGTTGTTTCTGATCTTTGTTTTCATATTGTATTCGTTTGTGTTAAAGAGTTAAACCATGGGCAAGATTGCTGATGGCTTGTGCCGTTATTGCGCTTAAATGCGGTATATGGATCACCCGAGTATCGGATGGTATGTGCTGGCTAATCACCTTTTTTGAATCGGGGTCGATGCCACCATTAAATAGGATATATTTCAAATGCAGGTTTCGTTGTTTTATGGCATTGATTGATAGCAAGGTATGATTGATGCAACCGAGATAGTCTTTGACTACTAGGGCAACAGGAACTGCAAATGATTGTATTAAATCAATCATAAAATGGTTATCATTAATCGGGACAAACAAGCCTCCGGCACCTTCTATGACCAGATGATTGTCTGTTGTCGGGACTTCAAAGTCCGCTAGAGCAATGCTGACCGCTTCTAGTGCTGCCGACTTATGTGGTGATGCTGCAAGCTTTAGTTTATACCGTTCGCTGTGGATGACCACATCGCCTTGTAGCAGATCATAGATGCGCATACTGTCTGTTGCATGCAGTTCTCCAGATTGAATAGGTTTCCAATAGTCCGCTTTCAAATATTGTGTCAATACAGCAGCACATATTGTTTTCCCGATTTCTGTCCCGATTCCGGTGATAAATAGTTGTTCTTTCATAGCTATTTAAAATGTTATTTTTCTTTTACTAAAAATAATAGTAACATGTTGTTTTGCTCACTTCACAGCGATAGGTTTTCTTGTATAAGAGATGCCAGCAATCGGATATCTTCTTTCGTATTAAACGTATGAAGGCATATCCTCAGACGTTCTTGTCCCAATTTTACTGTTGGAGAAAAAACCGCGTAGGTCTGTAGGCCTTTGTGCAATAGGACGTCTCTTAATTGCAAGAGTTGCTCATTATTTTTTACCGCAAGTGCTTGAATAGGACTTTCTTTTGCAGATAGAATCGGGAGACCCTGTGATCGAAAAAACTGAATATTTTGTTGCAGCTGATCATCTAAAGATGGATGATTAAGGATATACTGATATCCCATTTTTAGCTGCATCCACGTCAGATCTGTTGGTGCTGTACTGTATATAAATGGTGAACCAAAATTGATCAAATAGGATTTGACGATAGCTTTACATAGTACCGCAGCTCCATGACATCCCATTGCTTTGCCATAAGTAACAAGAGTCGCGAAAACGTTGTTTTGTAAATCCGATCGATGAACCAATCCATACCCAAATACTCCAAAAGCGTGTGCTTCATCGACGATTAAAGAAGCACCATATTTTTCAGTCAACTGTATTATTTCTTTCAGCGGAGCGAAATCGCCTTCCATAGAATACAGGCTTTCAATAGCGACGTAGCAGATACCTTGGGTACGTTTGAGTTTATCTTCGAGATCTTGAAGATTATTGTGTTTGAATTTCCACTTTGTTGCGGTAGACATCATACATCCATCGTGTACAGATCGATGGATATACTCATCGACAATCACGGTTTCTCCTTTTTGTGGTAGGCATGAAAATAAAGTTAGATTTGCGATATAGCCCGATGGAAATAGTAGCGCGGACTCTGCGTGATGAGTTTGGGCAAGAAAATCCTCTGTTTCAAGTGCGACTTGGGTATGACCGCTGATGAGTCTAGATCCCGTGCTTCCGCCAATCAAAGTATGATCGTCTTGTATTGCTTGCAAAACTTCTGCATGGAACTCTTGGTTACGGGCCATACCCAGATAGTCATTGCTATAAAAGTCAGTTGCCTTAGCACGAGCTTTGAGCGCTCTTAAAAATCCTGATTCGGATCTTTGCATCAATCGGGTCGCCAATAAACGATACATCTTCTCTGTTTAATTGATGTACGATCCAATCGCCGAAATCCATTCTTTATACAAGCCTTGCTCTATAGCCTGTATATCCTCGGCATAGCGTTCCCAATTGGGCGAAAACAGTTGAAGCTGAGCAGTCATTTCTTCCAGATGCCCTTCTTCTTCGAGAATGATAGATTTTACCATTACTTTGCTTTGCTCTAGGTCGAGTGTATGTTGATAGATGGGATAAAGTTGATCAGCACGAACCTCAATAGCGTAAGTCACAAAGAGGTAAGCCGCATGCTTAAGCGCTGGTCCGCAGAGATTAAAAGTATCTTTGAGGTAACGGCAAGATTTAATATCCAACTGATGTAGGTATTGTCTGGTATATCTTGGAGCAATGAGATACTTGTCGTCATAAGTCTTGCACATATCGTTACTTAATTTTCCAATCTGTTTTTTCAGATAGTACGCATGCCGGTGTTCTTCAGCGGCATGTTTGAGCTGAATAATATCTACTTTTGTGGAGTGTTCACATTGTGATATTTTTCTAGCACCGGCATTTTCCATAAATGATAGTGTGTTCAACCACTTTGCGTGCAGTTGATCTTGTTGGACAATATGTCGGATTACTTGGTGAATATCCATAGCCTTAATTTTGAGACAAAGGTATTGCCCTAGTAAACACGTATCATGTGCCAGTTTTAATTTTTCAGCTAGTCCGGATGAAAAGCTTATTAAATTTGTTAAGAATCGAAGTTTTTTATTTTTTGTGTTATTTAATTCTGATAGTGAGTCGATTATGTCATTCAATGATCACGTGGATTCCTGCCAATTTTGCTTTGTATTTGATCTTTTCCATGAGGCCGTAGTAGCTCCAATTACGCAGTAGGAAGTCATCCTCTTTGGCTAATCGTTCTTTGTTAGATTGATTGACCAAGAGCAAGGTACCTGCTTGCGATTTGATACATATATCAATAAGTCTACGGCTGTACAGGTGTAGTCTACTATCGACATAGTTTTTTTCTTTTTCATGATAATGATCGAGACTTTTGAGTTTTCTTTTTCTTCCATTTCCACCCTTATTATAGGTGGAAGCTTTCTGTAGGCGATATCTAGCAGCCTGTATCGCTATACGTCGGTATAGAAACTCCTCTTTTGAGCCGATCTGATAGTTGTCTCTATCAATAGCCACTGAAATCGGATGTTCGATGGATAATGATGCTTCGGCGATGATATGTTTGTTTAGTGTATGTTCTTTATTGGGTATTTCTAGTGCGAGGAGTATAAATATCTTGCCTTTTACGATTTTAATGGAACTTGCACAGATTTTGAGTTGGCCGATCAATGCGCGTTGCAGAAGTACGCGTTTATCGGTTCTATCTTTTCCTAAATAAGTGCGGAATGGGATTTTAAAGAGATTCAGTTTAAAATCTCGGCTATGCTCATCATGACTTAATTTAAGTGACCGAGAAGAAAAGGGAATAGGCATATCTTTCTTATAATTGCGCAGGGAACGCTGTCCTTTCCAATATGCTAAGCGGTCAGATTGAAAATTTTTTATCAGAGAAGTATTCACCTTCGATAATATATCAGTAGGAATCTGTCCTTTAAAATAGCTTGAGAGCAGTCGGTATGTGGTATTCATACGTGACGTGTTTAGTATTCCCTCCCCATCAGTACTGCTATCGGTTAATGTTACTTTAACATCTGTTTTGAGGTAGATCAGATCTTTTATATTTTCTTGTACATATTGATGCGTAAGCACTAGATTTGCTCCCCGATACACAATATCTTGCCATTCGTATAATTTTTTGAAATATTCACTACGTTTTTCTTTATCATCGCAGTCGATAAAAATTTGAATTTTGCGAGTTAATATAGTCGTTTCACTGGCCATAATCCTTTACTTTAAGCAATTTGTTTACTAGGTTTTATTTTACTGTGCGCTTCTACAAATAACTTTTTAACGGTCGTAGGATCTAATTGTAGCTGTTGTGATATTTGCTCGAAAGACAACTGTAGTTCATAGCGCATGTGAAATATCTCGAATTGTTCATCCGTAAAATTTCCTTGCGCTATCATCTTTGGATTTTTGCTCACCTGACCTATTTTTTGATTACTGTTTAAGATCGCACGTAGCGTTCCAATTGTTTTTTCCACCTGCATATTGACTTCATAGTCCGATATGCCACCCAGATAATAAGCTATTCGTTCATAATTGAAGCTGTATTGTAGGCAAAGTTTAATGAAGAGCTGCTGTTCGATATTTAATGAAGGCAACAGGGTGTATATTTTATGTAGTTTATCCTTATTCTCATCCTCTAGTCTTTCCACATCGATCAAGTCTTCGACACACTCTTCTTTCGGCTCATATTCGTCCCTAAACTCTTGTTGATTTTTGAATGCATCTAGCTGTAAAAGACTTCTGTGAAAACGATTTCTAGACTTGTTGTAGTATGCATGGACTGCCATGCGAATCTGAGTTTTTAGAAAGTTGAAAATATCTGCTTCGCTATGTACATTTTCGCGAAATAGCCACAAGCGCAAGAAAGCTTCCTGGGTGATACTCTCTGCAATGCATGTATCCTGTATTGCACGGTTGGCTCTGCGGTAGCAATAAGGATAGAAGTGCTGGTAGAAAAAGTTAAGTCCCTTCTCTATGCCATTGTTCAGATAAGTAATTTGAATTTTGGTATTTTTTTTAATGTAAAGTTTGTTCATATTTCGATCTCTAATTGGTTGAAGATTAAAAAAAAACGTAGTCAGCTCCTATTTCGGTGGATTTTTTTATGGGTCGAAGCAGGACAAGTTGAGTGATTTATGAATGGGCAAATTGGTATTGAAGTGAAAAATGGGAATCTGATTTTTTTTAAAGGGCTGCTATTCTTTTTAAAGTCCTTTTAATTTTGAAAGGTCAACAAAAGGCTACTTAACTCAAAATTCAATGTTGTAATGACAGGCTATATAGCTATGAAAAGTCAAGCTTATATATCGCTATATTAAAACTTAAAGAAATAATTTAAGTCTTTTTTTAGGTCTTTAGTGAGTGGCTATTGCCCTCACCCTACGGCTGTACAAGCAACCTCCATACATGTTTTATAAAAATTAGATCAGGATATCTAATCGCTAACTTTCTCACCATACAATTTATATCGCTCAATCGTAGACTATATCTTCAAGCACGATCAGGGTTAGCGGTAACAGGTAAGGGCATGTGCTCTAGCCCTACCTTGCTACCGTGCTCAATTAACCCTAAAGAGTTAAGTTCGCAATATTCTTAATTAATCTTTGGTAAACCTGCAATTTTCCGGTGAGCTGCTACGATAGGAATATCTCCTCATCAGACCAGCTCCATACTCGATAAGTATAAAAGTCCTTTGTTGTATATACCAGTGAGCCTATAATTTTAACAAACATAGCAGGGTTTTATTAAAATATAGTTAGGGTACTTGATGAGGCGATTAAACACTCACCCTGCGGCTATACAAGTCGCCTCGATGCCTATGCTGTATGAGTTTGCAGACATAGGACATGTCGTTCTTCATGGTAGATGAATGTGTCATATTAAGGTGTCAAGTATAAAAATATGTCGCGCCAATATGTAATAGTAATCAATAATGAATGAGATTATTAATGCAATTATATAATGGTTGTGATAGTTTAAGTTTCATCATTAATTAAACTTAAACATAATTGTGTATCGCTTCAAAATTTGGGGTCATAAACAAGACCAATATGAGTAGACCCTAATTATATGTTTACCAATGCAATTTTGGAAAACATAAAATAGGATCAAAATCCATGATCATCTCATCTAGATGTGGCCAGTAGCTTTAACTATTGGAGTATATAACTCATGAATGGACCTGTTTAATTTTAAAGTATTTAGTGAGTGGTCATGCCCTCACCTTACGGCTCCACAAGAAGCCTCGATCTTTCAATACCAGTATGTCAAAGAACTTGCAAATGGAATCGGTCAATTTGGTAGAAAAATAACATCAGTTGTTTTTTACACAAACAAGCACATTTCCTTATTCTTACATTCTAACGCGATCGCTTAAGGATTATAATTGGTAAAGTAGTCCATAATATAGATCGGTTACTTATCTTTTTTTAATATCATCATATATTTATTCAAATTGCTGATGATGCTTGATATCGATACAAATATAATAGTAATTGGATTATTGAGCAAATAAAATTACACTTTTATTTATATTTTATTTGCGCAAATAATTATTCTATTTGTTACGTGTCAAGTAATAATGAAAATACAATTATAGATATTGGGATCCGGTTTCGTAAACGAAGAGATGATTTGCGCTACTCTCAACGAGATGTCGCACATATGACCGGACTTACTATCAATACCATTGCTGCGGTTGAAAAAGGAAAGGGTACAACCATCTTCAATTTCTTATCGATCTGCCGTGCCTTAAAGATTCAACCTAAATCAATTTTTGAAAAAGAAATAGATTTAAAACCCTTATATGATATTGAGCCAGAATCTAAACGGCGCATTGAAACAACACAAAAGCTAGATGATTTGGTTTATAATTCTGACTTTTTTGACACCCGAAGACGTGTCTCGGAAGTATTGGCCAAACTGAAATCGGATAAAAATGACAGTAATAAGTTTTCTGTTTACCTAACAGAATATTGTAAGCATGATGTGTTAGAATATGAAAAAGTAGGCAACTTTAAGCTGTATATAAAAAAACTAAAATAAGGGTAATCAAACTCCGATCTCAAGCTAGATCCATGCATTTTGTTCTACTATCTATCCAGCCATTTTTTAAAATCATTGACTTTTTCTCGGCTCACGATCATATCCGTTTGTTGATCATGATGTAAATAAACACGTAGTCTTGAATTGCTGTGAATGGCGATTTCTTTAATATGTTTGATATTGATCAACTGGCTGCGATTGATCCGGAAGAAGAGATTGGGATCTACGAGCTGCTCGATCTGATCTAAGCTTAGGTCTAATAAATAATCGTGCTGATCCGAGCAACGACAATAAGTCCCTTTGTTCGCACTATAAAAGCAACTGATCATGTTTGTTTCAATCATTTTAATTGAAGCGCCTATCTTGATCGTAAAACGCTCTTTATAGTGCTTGACCTCATTGGTCAATAGTGATTTTATCTGAGCAAAATCAAAGGTCGGACGAGACTGAAATTGTTGTAAGAACTTATTGAAAGCAAATACCAGTTCCTCATCGATAATGGGTTTTAATAGATAATCAATACTATTGAGCTTGAAAGCCTTGAGCACAAATTCATCATATGCCGTTGTGAAAATCAATGCTGAATCAACAGTTTGCCCTTCAAATATTTCAAAAGATAGCCCATCTGATAGTTGGATATCCATCAAAATTAGGTCTGGATGAACATGCGTTGCAAACCATTCTTTCGCTTCTTTAACAGTATGTAACATGGTCTGGACGGTATAACCCATTTTTTCGATCTTTCGTTTCAGTAAACGTGCAGATGGTAATTCGTCCTCAATAATGATGATGTTCATGATGCTTTATTTTCTTTTTTTATCAATGGGAGTCCTACAATAAAATGATCAGTAGTTTTGGTTACCGTTACTGGATGCTTGGTCAATAGTGCATATCGCTCTTTAATATTCTTCAGCCCTATTCCCATACCGTTTATACTTTCTTTTTCTTGCAAATTGTTTTGGATGATAAGCCTGTCGTATTCTTTAAAAATGTGGATATGCAATTGGTTATGAAGACTAAGGCTGTTGTGCTTGATCGCATTTTCAATTAAAAGCTGTAAGGCCAAGGGTACGACTTGTTCATCCTGCTGGATATCTCCATCAGCAATATGAATCTCCAGCGATCCTTCAAAGCGGATCGCCAAGAGATTTAAAAATATGCGTGCGAAACTGATTTCTTGACTGGCCTCTACAAGGCTTTTGTCTTTTTGTTCCAGTACATAACGGTATACTCTCGATAAGGAAGTCGTAAAATTAACCGCTTTTTGCGGATCTTCTTCGATTAAACTTGTGAGTACATTCAGACTGTTGAATAAGAAATGAGGGTCTAGCTGATTTTTTAAAGATTCAAATTGAGCATTGGCAGACTTGGTGAGTGCGGTCTGTTTCCTGAGCTGACTCTCTTTATAAGCTTTATAAAAATAGAAACTGAATATTAAAAGAGAAACAATAATACTGATCAGAGTCATATTAAAATAAGTCCCAATATGTTGTTTGGCTACAAAATCTAGTAAAGACTGATCGACTGCGATTTTGATGATAGCAAATCTGATGATAAAAACAACGATCGGGGTCAGTACTGCAGTTGCTGGTATAAACAATAATATTCTTTTCACATAATGTGAATTTTGTGGAAATACTTGACAGACCTGACGGTATAAAAAGGTATTTATAAGATAAAGGAAAAAACCAGTTAAGAATCCTGATAACATACCTTTGGATAAGACAAAAGATCTTAAATCGAAATTAGGATCAGAAGCAAAGTTAACAGCGGTAATGACAACACTAATGATGAGCGTAATGAGCAGGGCATTTATGCAAAGTGTTTTAAAAGGTTTCATCTTTTCCTATTTTACTGACCGCAGTTCTGAACAATCTGCTCCGCTCTTTCTTTACCCCATGCTGGAGCAAAAGGAAGTGCTGGTTTATGAGTCTCAAACAAATCTAATGCTTTCTTCACAGCTTCACACTCTTTGCTGATATCTTGTTTAAAATATTTTTTGCTTCCGATCTGAAACTCCGCAAGTCCTAATACCGCACGGGGATTGTTGGGATCCAATTGAATTGCCTTTTCATACAAAGCGTAGATGGTCGGTGCTAAGGTCTTGGATTTTGTCATTGGATCTGTCGTCAATTCTGCAACCAGGTTCATTGCTTTTAAAGTCAGCCATTCCGAATTATTGTCTTGGCTGCTTTTGTTAAGGATGATTTTGGCGTTTTGGATCAGTTTTAATTTTTCCTCCGGATCTCTTATGGAAAAGGCAGTAGTTGTCCCGATGAGTGCTTGATAATAAAGTGGAATCCAATTATCAGGCTCCGCTTGTGCAATCCGTTCAAATTGTGCTGCTGCTTCGGTTGTATTTCCAGATTTCCATAGTGCTAAGCCTTGGGACATTCCTTTCTCATAAGGGGACTGTGCATAGGTGGCGACTGAGAATAGGGCAATAAATGCAATGATTAAAGTTTTCATATTGATATTGTTTTATACTATCAAATTTCATTATTTATCTAAATGCCAACAATTTTAATGTGCTCAATTGTTGTATTTATGGGACGAACTGTCGATTATAAGTTGTCTAGTTGATTTTCTTTTTTATTTGAAGATAGGGTCCAGAAAAATCCAACAAAAACAAATCGCTTGGTACTAGGGGTGATCGCAATACGATTGTATATACCTTGCTGATTTGGCTGATCGGCATATTGATATCCGTAGATCGGACTACTGCCCAGTAGATTATTGACAGATAAGTGAATGATCTTTTGTTGCGATATAAGATAGGACCAGCTGGCAGAGAGTGTATTGTAGGCGTCTGTCTTGCGCTGTGTGTAAGACGGGAGATTAGGATCATGGTAGCTCCTTCCAGAAAGATAATTGTTTGTTAAACTGACTTGAGAGTGCAGGGCATTGATCCAATATTTTGCTACTACCGATAGGGTGTGTTTGAATACATAGGAAGGGGTGACGGAAAATGGAGCATCAGTTTCATTACGTTTGGAGTCCGTGTAAGCATAGGATATCCAATATTGTAAGTTTTTGATCGACCTATTATCTCTGAAAAACAGATCCATACCCTGCGCATACCCTGTCCCTGTATTGGTAAATATACTGCTGCTATTGATGCGCGGGGTATCGTACTTGATCAGGTGATCGTATGTTTTTCTGTATGCCTCAACACGGACTGTCCTTCCTTTTTTTTCGTAATAATAATTGAGGATGTAATGATGCGCTTGTTGCCATTTTATTTGCTTATCGTATATGAGCATCTCCTGTGGCCCCTGTTGATGAAAATCACCATAAGCAAAAGAAAGCTGGTTGTAAGGATCGATGAGGTAGCCTAAAGAAAATCGCGGCTCCAAGAGAAAGGGTTCAGCAGTGCTTGAAGTCCCCCGAATACCTAATTTTGCAATGAGGTTGTTATTCATGGCATAGGTGGTTTCAGTGTAAAGAGCAGCTATAGAAGAGGTGGAGGAGGCTTCTTTGCGTATACCTGGGCTTGTAAAATCCTGTGTAAAATCAGTATAGAAATAGTCTATCCCAAAGATGCTTTTTAACCGGTTGTTCCATGATTTTGTGAACTTTTCTTTCACATGGACAGCGATCTCTTGATGTGGCATACCCATGCTGTCTGCTTGTAGTTTTTCATTTAGATAACCGATACCCATACCTGATTGCAAGTCCCATCCGCCACCGAGATTTTGCTGGTAATCGGTATTGAAATAACTGTTGTATGCCCTCTTTTTGATCGCTATAGGATGAGTATAGTTGCTATTTTTCTGATATAAGCCCATATCTTCAAAATTGAACGAAGCATAGGAGCTGATAAATCCAGCTTTTAATTTTTGACGATAGATGAGTTCTCCAGAAGCGTTTTCATAGGGTTTAGTCCAATCAATGTTGGGTGTGATGATTTTACTGTAAGGCTTGAGGTTGGTGTAAGAAGTATTGAAAGTAAGGGATTTTGTTTTCCAGTTTTGTGTATTACTCAGACCTGCCCCAACAGAAGAGATGGAAATCTCAGTTTTGTTGGGTTCGATTTGATTCGCTGTATTGAGAATCAGTACACTGGAAAGGGCATTTCCATATTCAGCAGAGTAGCCTCCGGTAGAGAAATTGATCCCTTTAAAAAGAAACGGTGAGAATCTTCCTCTTACAGGAACATCATTGGGAGAAGACGTATAAGGCTGCGGTACTCGAATACCATTGATGTAGGTCTGTGTCTCTGCTGCACTTCCCCCATGAACCATCAATCTTCCATTTTCTCCTGCTACCTGTGCGCCGGGAAGTGTCGCTAATGCTCCAAAAATATTACCCATACTCCCTGCCGTAGTGACAATATCCAACGGGGTCATCACGGTGTTTTTGCCCTTATCTCCAGCCTGCAATAGACCCGCTTGGATAACCACTTCATCCAATTGCTTTGCTTGCTCTTGGAGTTGTATCTGCAGGGGCTTGTTTTGCGCGAGATCGAAGGGTATCGATTTAGATTCACGGCCTATTGCAGTAATTTTTAAAAGTTGATTTCCAACTTCGTACGTCATAAATGAAAAATTACCGAGGGAGTCTGTTGTGCCTCCATCATATGTCCCTACAATGAAAATATTGGCGTACTGCACCGCCTTTTTATTGCCGTCTGTGACGTTTCCATTGATTTTTATTTGACCGGAGACTTTTATAGAACAAAATAGGATGATGGATAGGATGTACTTCATGTTTTTTCTAATTTGACCTGAAAATGTGAAGCTTTAGCCAGCGGAACAAATAAGATTGGATCAGTTGTTGGATTATGGTGATGAGCTGTTTATTGGTGGATATGAACGGAATTTGGTCAGATTGTCATGTTAATTGTATTCACTAAAACTGGTTGTACTTATTTGACTGGTTTTTTTTATTTTTTTGTTTGATATAAAAAAAATCTAAGTTACATTTGAATATAGACATGACTTTGTAGCTCAGCTGGTAGAGCAATTGACTCTTAATCAATGGGTCGAGGGTTCGAGCCCCTCCGAGGTCACTTGATATAGAAAAGCTTTTCCATTTGGAGAAGCTTTTTTTATAGGACATAATTGAAGGAATCAAACCTGAAAACAAACATAAAGGTTTTTGCATTTTGCTAGAAGACTATAGGTTTGGTTGAATCTGATCATTGTAGTACTCGTCCAAGACACTTTTATAAATTTTTATTAAATTTATAATTTTAAATCAAACCTACAACTTTCTTAATTAAGTATGAAGAAGCTAATCTGTTTTACATTACTATTTATTTTGGTATGTTCCACTTATGCTCAAAACCAAGTCAAAGAAGAGTCTATCCGCTTATTTTTTAATGAACTCAAGGCAGCATCAGATGGAGCGAAACAATTATGGAATCAAGATCTGTACGGTCCTACCCTATTGATTGATCCCAGTACCCGAAAAATATATGCAAATGAATCGGATAACATGGGCACTCTAGCGCCCAAGGACAGTATTTATATTGGAATCCTACCTCAGGATGTAAATTTTTCCAACACGGCATTGGACTGGAACGGTAAACGTTGGGCGATGATCATGCTGCCTTTGCCAGAAAATAGAGACGACCGTATCAATCTGCTTGCTCATGAGTCGTTTCATCGGATACAGCCTGATCTGGGATTTGCACTGCACAATGCAGATAATAAGCATCTTGATGAGATGGAAGGAAGGATAAGCCTTCGACTTGAAATGGAGGCTTTGAAAAAGGCACTTCGTTCATCAGATCAAGATGAAATACGAAAACACTTGACCAATGCTCTGATTTTTAGGAAATATCGTTACAAACAATTTGCAGAAGGTGCAGTAAATGAAAATCTGCTTGAGATGAATGAGGGAATTGCGGAGTATACAGGAATAATTGTGACCAGTAGACAGGATGAACAAACAAAATCCTATTTAATTAATGGTATGGAGCGTTTACTGAAAAACCGAACTTTTGTGCGCTCATTTGCCTATCAAACTATTCCTTCTTATGGCTACATACTTTATAAAAAGGATCATGAATGGAATAAGCAGATTAACGCTAATACAGATTTAACAGCCTTTTTTATCAAAAAATTCGAACTTAAAATCCCAAATCCAACACAACAGATTTTCAAAAAATTAGCAACAGCTTATAATGGGAAGATCATCTTTGAAGAAGAGACAACTAGAGACATCGAAAACAAGCGAGTAGTAAAAGCGTACAAAGAAAAATTTGTCGAATCGCCTCATTTTGAAATAAAGTTTGAAAGTATGAATTACTCTTTTGACCCCAGGACCATTATTCCTATTGGAGCATATGGGACTTACTATCCTACAACTCGAATCACAGATAATTGGGGTATCCTTACTGTTGAAAAAGGAGGATTGATCAGTGCTGACTGGGGAAAAATTTCACTTTCTATTCCAATTTCGATTGATAAGAATCTAATAAAAGGAGATGGATGGATGCTTGAACTCCATGATCAATATACTGTTGAGGCGGATGAACAAAAAAGAAATTATTATCTGAAAAAAAACGTCCAAAAATAAGTTTTAAGATCCATTTTAATTCAGCATGTACCATTTCAAATGAAACACTTACCTATTGATTCGTATGATACAATCAAAAGTATGGGGTCAAAAATTGTATCCTGAATCGTTTTTTAAGTAATTTTTTCCGCTTCTTCTATTTTTCGGTAAGTAGATCGCTGTAGGTGGTACAAAAATTTTAAAATGATATGTTGTTTTTGTGACTCAAGAAAAACGTTTTTAGATATTAATTGTTCTGATGATATTGATTAATGTTTATACTTCGTATTTTAGCTACATGAATATAAAAAGATTGACCATCATTTTTATTGGATTATTATCATGTTTTGGAGTATTTGCGCAAAATAACCCATTACCAGCGCATAATAATTGGATATTTGGACCATCGGTAGGTTATCAGTACCAAAGTGGAAGTTTCTTGAAGGCATCTGCTTGGGGATTATTTGCACCGAATGAGACACAATATATGAAAATTGATGCAGGTGCAAATTTTACTTGGATGGGAGGAAAGACAACCGTTATCCCTGAATTGGGATTTACTTATTATGTCAATGACTTTATCTTACTCCCTTTTGTAAAAGCTGAATTGACACCCTATACGGTAACTCCGAAGGTTGGAATCAGCATTTTCTCTCTGCTTGACTTTGGTGTAGGCTATGGTTTTGATTATAATACAAAAAAAGATTTTAAGCAGATTAAAGGTGTCAATTTATCTTTAGGTGTCAATATTCCCTTAAACTTTCATCTTTATTAGGCTTGATTATGAAGAATTTTGTCATTAAAGTAATTTGTATTGCTTTATTCAGTATTGGCCTGCAGGCAAGGGCACAGGAGACTTTATATGGTCCTACGTTGAGTTACCAATACCAAAAAGGAAGTGCTATAAAAACAGGAGGTTATTTTGCTTTTGCCTTTTTAGGTGAAAATATTTTGAAAACAGATGTAACGGCTAATTTCACCTGGACCCAAAGTAAGTTTGCTGTAATTCCCGAACTAGCTTTTTCCTTCTATCCCCAATCTTGGGTCGTTGCACCCTTTGTGCGAACAGAAATCACTCCGTATACCATAACTCCAAAGGTGGGGATTTCGTTGGCGACTATTTTAGATCTGGATTTTGGATATGGATTTGCTACGGCTGATAAGCAAGACTACCGTCCAATAAAGGGATTTACAGCTTCTCTACGTTTTAACATTCCACTCAACTACAAACTCAATATGTAGTTTTCCGTTTATCCACGATGACGGATAAACTTGTCATGATCGCGATCAATATGCTGAGCGATTTGTATTTTAAAGTGAGCGATTAAATAATGAAAGATTTTAGAAATCTGCACCAATCGACCGGTCGGCTGATTCACCATCATCAAAAAGATTATCTTTTTTTTGGAGGGACAGCATATTTAGGGTTGTTGGTCAATGAAGCCTATATTGATATGTATAAGGAGGGCTTATCCAGATACGGATTAAATAACGGAACCTCTCGTAATAACAACATACAACTTGATATTTTTGATGTAGCGGAACATCGTGCAGCGAGTCGATTTGGTTTTGAGGCTGCCCTTTTGGTATCCAGTGGTTATTTGGCAGCGCAGTTGGCCGTAAAATCTCTTTCCTCTGTAGGAAAACTTATTTATGCACCCCATACTCATCCTGCACTGTGGCTAGATACAAATCCGCAAGTGGTGGGAAATATGGATTCTTGGCTTATTCAAACGGTACAACAGATCAATAATGCAGTTGATGATCAACAATTTGTGATTGTTAGTAACTCCATGGATAATTTGACTCCAG
Source organism: Sphingobacterium sp. PCS056 (assembly GCF_023273895.1). Taxonomy (NCBI): domain Bacteria; kingdom Pseudomonadati; phylum Bacteroidota; class Sphingobacteriia; order Sphingobacteriales; family Sphingobacteriaceae; genus Sphingobacterium; species Sphingobacterium sp. PCS056. The sequence goes on from NZ_CP096883.1 coordinate 1,170,253, forward strand.
AACATTATGATTTCAGCCCTTTGTTGACAATAAATCCCGATAAAAAAGTGATTTTGTTAGTCGACGACTCACACGGAATTGGGGTGGTGCGTGCCAACAGAACTTCTACTGATCTATCTATATTTGAGGGTTCGGCCATTGAGGTTGTGGTTGTTGCTTCATTGGCAAAGGGTTTGGGTACGGACGCAGGAATGATTTTGTCGTCCAATAAATGGATGCAAAGATTTCGGAAATCACCCTTTTTTACTGGGGCCTCCCCTGCTTCTCCTGCTTCGATGTATGCATTTACGCATTCGCAAGATATTTACATGGACGCATTCGAAAAACTGCATCAGAATATAGATTTTTTTGCCAATTTAATAGGCGATCGTCTGAGCCATATCCCTAATTTTGCTGTTTTTAGCTCTACTGAACCTGAGTTATATGAAAAATTGGTGCAAAATGGATTTCTGATCTCTAGTTTTCCATATCCTTTGGAAACAGACCCTCCTTTGAATAGAATTGTCTTAAGCAGCTTACATCAGGAGGAAGATTTGAAAAAATTAGCCCAGATAATATGTGCTTAAAAATAAAGTCATCGGCTTATCATTTGTTTCACGTGGAATGATAAAAATAAAATTAAAGGTTTGATATTCAGTAATAAAGTGTATTTTTGTGATTCTTTGAAAAATGAGTTTAGCGATGTAAAATGGCTAAGCTGTTGTAAATGATCTCCTTTAGAATAATTTTAAAATAAAAAAAATGGTTAAATTATTTCCAAACGTCATTTTAAAGAGATACTTTTGCAACCCCAAAGTACATTGGGTTAAAGGTTGAGAAATAAATAATTACAGTAAAATTGATATGACTAAAGCAGAAATTATTGCAGAAATCTCTAACAAAACTGGCTTAGAGAAGGTAGATGTTCAAGAAACCGTAGAGGCATTCTTCAAAGTGGTTAAAAACGCAATGGTGGGTGGAGAAAATGTATACGTAAGAGGTTTTGGTAGCTTTGTTGTTAAAAAAAGAGCTGAAAAAACTGCTAGAAACATTTCTAAAAATACAGCGATCATCATCCCTGAACATTTCGTTCCTAGCTTCAAACCAGCAAAAGTATTTGTTGAGAAAGTAAAAAACGGCAATAAATAATCTTAAAAACAGATTAAAATGGCAAAAACCAAACAGATTATAGTAGTAGGCGTGGTTGCAGCATTAGTTGCGGTACTATTTGCACAACCTATCAAAGGTTTGGTAAACGAGAAGGAGGAATCTGCTGAAAAACAGCAACCTTCTTCTGAAATCAATTTGGAGAACATATCGTTAATGACAAAACAAGGATTAGATGCAAATTTAATCAAAGATATTTCCGATATTGAGACCCAAATTACAAAGTCATCTGGAGAAGAGAAAGTTTCTTTACTTCAAAAGTTGGCCGTAAAGTGGGACGATCTGGCTAAACCGGCACCTCAAGGGTTCATTTACGAAGAAATGGCTAAAATTTCTCCGAAATATGAATACTGGTTGAAAGCAGGGAATTCATATCGTACTGCTTACACAAATTTACAAGACTCTACTTTAGCTCAAGCTTTGACGCAAAATGCAATTCGTTCATACGAAGCTGCTTTGAAATTAAATGCTGCTAGTTTAGAAGCGAAAACAGGATTGGGAGCTGCAATGGTCTCGGGTACAAATAACCCAATGGCTGGAATTGCTTTACTTCGTGAAGTGGTTCAGGCAGATCCAAAAAATGTAGAAGCAAACAAAACTTTGGGATTGTTTTCATTACAATCTCGCCAGTTTGATAAAGCGATTGATCGTTTCAAAACAGTTATTGAATTGAAACCAGATGCGGAATCTTACTTTTATTTAGCCACAGGCTATGAAAATATTGGGATGAAAAGTGAGGCGGTTGCTGCTTTTAAACAAAGTAAACAATTAGCTGCTGACCCTTCCCTTTCACAATTTATCGATCGTAAGATCGCTGAGTTGAGTAAGTAATTAATTTAGTTTATAATCATTTAAAAAAAATTAGCTATGCCAAGCGGAAAAAAAAGAAAAAGACACAAAATGGCTACTCACAAACGTAAGAAACGTTTAAGAAAAAATAGACACAAGAAAAAATAGTCTTTCTTGTATAAGACTCCGATAGTATATTGCTGCATGAAAATAACGCAATTTTAGTATGGAAGTTTGATAATCTACACGTAATTTATTGCGTGTAGATTGTTTTTTTTTATAAAAAACGTTCTTTAAGGTTTAATCAGATACAATAGAATTAGCAGGGTGTGCTAATCTGTATCGTAAATATGTAGCTGTTGGTAAAGGAATTAATTATTGATTCTACTCCTGAAAAAGGAGTTACTATTGCTTTGCTACAAGATAAGCAGCTTGTTGAACTAAATAGGGAAACGGTTAACAATAATTTTTCAGTTGGAGATATTTATCTTGGGCGAATCAAAAAAATTATGCCGGGATTAAATGCAGCATTTGTAGACGTAGGTTACGAAAAAGATGCTTTTCTCCACTATTTGGACTTAGGTCCTCAGGTTCAATCTTTGCTAAAACTTACTCGGATAGTAAAGAATGGCAGTTATCAAGAGAAACTGCTAAATAGTCTAAAACTTGAAAAGGACATCGATAAGGCTGGTAAGATATCGGATATCTTAAGCAAAAACATGCTTTTACCAGTTCAAATCGCAAAAGAACCAATATCAACAAAAGGACCTCGATTGAGCTCCGATCTATCTATTGCAGGTAGATTTGTCGTACTGGTACCTTTTTCAAGCGCGGTTTCCATATCCAAGCGAATCAAAGGAAGTAATGAGCGTACACGTCTCAAGAAGATTGTCGAAGGAATAAAACCTCCAAACTTTGGAGTTATTATCCGTACGGTATCCGAAGGAAAAGGTGTAGATGAATTACAGAAGGATTTACTGGATTTAATCTCTAAGTGGGAAATATTTACCAAGCGACTTCGGACAGCTGAACCTCCTCAAAAAGTATTGGGCGAAATGGATAGAGCTTCTACCATCTTGCGCGATCTATTGACAGATGAATTTACACATATTCATGTAAATGACCCTGTGATATATGAAGAGACAAAATCTTATGTCCAAGACATCTCTCCTGATTTAGAAAAAATTGTAAAACTTTATAAACATAAAGAACCAATTTTTGACCATTTTGGCGTAGAGAAACAAATCAAAGCTGCTTTTGGAAAAACTGTTACACTACAAGGTGGTGCTTATCTCGTAATCGAGCATACTGAAGCACTTCACGTCGTTGATGTCAACAGTGGTAATCGTTCTGCTAATAAAGAGAACCAAGAGGATAATGCGCTCCTGGTTAATATGGAAGCTGCAAAAGAAATTGCGCGTCAATTGCGCTTAAGAGATATGGGAGGGATCGTTGTTATCGATTTTATCGATATGCATAAACCTACTCATCGTAAAGAGTTATACAGCTTTTTGAAAGATTGTATGGCAACGGATCGCGCCAGACACACTATACTACCTCCAAGTAAATTTGGACTAGTACAGATTACGCGTCAACGTGTCAGGCCAGAAATGAATATCGTTACAAACGAGAAATGTCCCGCTTGTGATGGTACTGGTGAAATCCGATCAAGTATTGTCCTGATGGACGATATTGAAAATAATTTAAGTTTTATTCTTCAAGAACAAAACGAAAAAGGAATATCACTATGTGTACATCCTTATATTGCCGCTTTTATTAAATCGGGCTTTATTTCAAAAAGAATAAAATGGTTTTTGAAGTTTCAAAAATGGATCAAAGTTGTTCCTGTTACTTCATATTATTTAACGGAATTCCACTTCTTTAATGCTAAAGACGAGGAAATAAAGTTATAATCGAAAGAAATTAAAAAGGGTTGATCCACAAGGTCAACCCTTTTTCTATTCATAACAATTAGAATACTAATCTATCCAATTGATCGTAATACCATCTTTTTCCATTTTGCGGAAATAAGTCATCTGCCGTTTGGCATATCGATGTATTTCTGTCTCCAATTTCTTATAAAAATCAGCATAGTTTAACTCGCCCAAAAGATATTTAGACACATACTTATATTCTAGACCGTAATATTGGAGTTCTGCATGACTAACACCTGAAACTAATAATCCTTCGACCTCTGCTATTAGTCCATCCTGTATACGCTGTTTTAGGCGGTTGGATATTTTCTCCCTTCTTAACATGACATCCGGATTTAATCCAATAACCAATGAATCAAGATTTTTATTGTTCATGGGCGCTAATGAATGATGTTTAAGCCATTCTAGAACTTCTATGCCGCGTATGATTCTTTTTTTTGTTGATAGATCTAGATAAAGATCTGGTGGTTTTTGATATTTAGATAATCGGGTAAGCAGTTCTTCGTGATCAAATTGATATAATGCTTCTTTAAATCCAGGTTGACTTGGTATTTGAGCATATTTGTTGCCTTGAAGGACACTTTGGATATAAAGTCCAGTGCCGCCGCATAAAATAATACGCTTGCCCTGAGACAACAGAGATTCATAAACGCGTTGAAAATCTTCAATAAACTGTCCTAAATGATATTTTTCTCCAGGATCGCATATATTAATAAGATGATGTGGAATATCGCCATATTCGGAAAGATCTTTACCAGTTCCGATATCCATACGGCAGTATACCTGACGAGAGTCTGCACTAATGATTTCAGCATTTAATTCTTTCGCTATTTTGACCGCTAAAGCTGTCTTTCCAGAAGCTGTAGGACCTAAAATAACAATAACCTTCTCCTTAGGCACTGTGGAAAGAGCCAGAGGAGAAAGTAATGTTTGTTGTTTATCTATCACACAACAAATTTAGTCCATTTTTCAGAACCATTATTGTTATTGACAACATTTTCTATAAAAGCCATACCTCGTACACCTTCATGCACCTGAGGGAAATCTTGCATTTCTGCAGTTGGCGTATTGCCTTCCAATTTTGCAGAAACTGTTTGAGCAAAATTACGGTAAATATTACCAAACGATTCTAGCAGTCCTTCCGGATGTCCTGCTGGGATACGGGTATTGTGACCTGTAAATGAACTCAATTGATTTGGACTATTATAGCTATTTCCTGTACGGAATACTTGACGAGGTTCGCCTAACATTTTTATGGTTAAGTTATTAGGGTCTTCATTTGCCCATTCCAAACCGCCATGCTCACCATAGATACGGATTCTTAATGCATTCTCTTCTCCGGCAGCAATCTGTGATGCCCAAAGCATGCCTTTAGCCCCATCTTCAAAACGTAATAAAACAGAACCGTCATCATCCAAATGTCTACCTTCAACGAAAGTAGTCAAGTCAGCACATAATTCAGTGATTTTTAATCCTGAAATGTATTCTGCAAGGTGAGCAGCATGTACGCCGATATCACCCATTGCTAACGATTTTCCTGATTTTGCAGGATCAGCGCGCCATGCAGCACCAGCATTTCCTTCGCGCTCTGTCAGTTTACTCAACCATCCTTGAGGATATTCGACAACGATTTTACGAATCTTACCGAAATGACCAGCCTTTACCATAGCTTTCGCTTGTTTTACCATTGGGTATCCCGAGTAAGTATGGGTTAAGCAAAGTGTTTTATTTGTGCTTTTTACAATTTCTTCCAAAGATTTTGCTTCCTCTAACGTCAGCGTCATTGGTTTTTCAATAACGACATTGAATCCATTCTCTAAAGCCATCTTAGCTGGCGGATAGTGCATGAAATTTGGGGTAACGATCGTTAGGAAATCCATACGTTCTCCTTCAGGAAGTTGACTTTCTTTTAAAATCATCTCCTCATAATTTGCATAACAACGGTTTTCTGGAATGAATAAATCTTCTGCAGACTGTTTGTTGATTTCAGGATTGATACTGAATGAACCACATACAAGTTCGATTTTACCATCCATATTTGCTGCAATACGGTGTACGGCGCCAATGAAAGCATCATTGCCACCTCCGACCATACCCATTCGTAGTTTTCTCTTCATGTGATATATTTTAATTTTTTCTGTTTAGATTAATTGACAAGATACAAAAAATGATTTTATTTTATAAATAGAATCATCTTAAGGCTACCTAAATTTTCCTTCAAATAGCCATTTGGAAATTCCTTTTGTAAATTTTGGTATTGTTCGTTATCACGAATTAAAATTCTAGAGGTACCGTTTACCCAGAATTTGAGCGGATCAAGTTCAGATTTTTTGACGAACCCAATTTTTTCCAATGTCGACTCTTGACTCCAGTCTTTATCGGTGTATGTCATAATATCTTGTGGTTCGAAATCAGTGACAAAAGCTTTGATTAATTTGCTGATCCCTCCTACTACATTATAACCAAGTTTATTGCAAAAACGTATTAATTCAAATGAACGATAATTTTCAATTTGTAATTCAGGCATCTTCCGCCCCCCACTAAATACAGCTAAGGAAATAAGTTCACCATCTAAAAATAAACCATAGCGATATTTTCCAGGCATTGCTCCTTGTAGGTGATTTTCTTCTAAAAATACGATCGTATTTTTCTTATCTACTCGAGCAACAACAGTTTTTCGAGCATAAGCTTTTTTTTGATGAAGTGCTAAAGCAAGAATTCGTTTTACAATGATATCATATTTACTGTGCAACATATCTTCATCTATATGAACTATTTTTTCATTTTGATCGCAAATTCTTTTTGTGATATTTGACCTATATAGATGAATGACAAATGGAAGATCCCCGCCTGTTATTTTGGTAAATGAAGGCGATTTTTGGGATATTACAAGTTCAGAGTCGAAGTTCTTTTGTAGTATATCACAAAAGCTTGCTAATATTTGATGGTATGGATCTGTCATTTCGAATAACAAAAATATGATTTATTGCAAACAAAGTGTGGTTTTCGATTGAATTTTAATGCTTACCTTTGTTCTTCAAAAAAAATAAAAGTATGAAACTTCCAATTGTGGCTTACGGAGATCCAGTATTACGTAAGGTAGCAGATGAAATAGATGAGGATTATCCAAACTTGAAGCAATTGATTGCTGATATGTTTGAAACCATGTATGCAGCAAATGGTGTTGGGCTGGCTGCCCCACAGGTAGGTTTGCCTATTCGTCTTTTTGTAATCGATGCAACTCCATTTGCAGAAGATGTTGAAGAAGAGAAAGAGATATTGCGCTCTTTTAAAAAGGTATTTATCAATCCGATCATGGTTGAAGAAACAGGTGAAAAATGGGCTTTTAGCGAAGGTTGTTTAAGCATTCCTGATATTAATGAAGAGGTGATGAGACATCCGAATATTAAGATTAATTATTTGGATGAGAATTTTGAGGAACATGAGATTGACTTGACTGGTTTAGCGGCACGTGTTGTACAGCATGAATATGATCATATCGAAGGTAAATTGTTTACTGATAAATTGTCAACGTTAAAGAAAACAATGTTGAAAGGTAAATTGGATACCATTTCTAAAGGTATGATTCGTGTAGGATATAAAATGAAATTCCCTCTCCAAAAGAAAAAGCGCTAACTCTATTAACGCTTTTTCTTTTATTCTCTAGTTTTATTTATCCACCGACTATGGGAAGAGAGAATTTATATTTGACAGCTAAGATGCGCACTACAAATACTAAAAGTGCACTCAGAAATGCATTTATGCTTTCATTTACACCAAAAAAAGGTAGCGTCACAAAAAGAATTGCTCCCGATAGGCAAGCTGTCGCGTATATTTCTTTTCTAAAAATTAGCGGATTTTCATTCATCAGTGTATCTCGTATCACTCCTCCCATTACGGCTGAAAACATCCCTAATATGACTGCTGCAATCGTAGAGCTTTCGTAAGTTAATGACTTTTGTACACCAACGATGGTAAAAAAGGCAATACCCATAGCATCAAAAAGGGTCAAAGTTCGAGAAAATTTATCGAGTTGATCATTGAGTATAGCAGAAAGAAATACGCCTATTAATATAGCAATTAAGTAATTGCCATCATCAACCCAAATAGGTCGAAGGTTTAGAAAAACATCTCTTAAAGACCCTCCTCCTATAGCGGTAACGAAACCGGTAAAGGTTGCTCCGAAAATATCAATTTTTCTACGATTTGCGGCCATAGCTCCTGAAATAGCAAAAAGCATCGTACCTAATAAATCAGTATAATATATATAATCGGTGCCTGTCATTTATCCGCATTGAATGATTTAACTATTTGTCTGTAAAGTTATGATTTTTTATAAAAAAAATATGTTTGTCATATTATAGTCGATTTGCCAATTAAGTTACTAATAATCAGTATGGTATAGCTGTATTGATTTCATGTTCTATACTTTCTCTTTCTCTACTCATCTATAAGGCACGCGATATCTGATTATTTATCGAGTTAATACATCTGTTATACTCTATTGGGGAGTAATTATATCTATAATAGGAAAAAGGTATTGCGGTCTTCTACAAAATTATATCAAATGATATAGGGATTCCTCCCTTAGAAGTAATACCAACTACATATCAAATTCTGACCAACTTCGTATTTAATACCGGTATAGTAGGGGGATAACAGGGGGTTTATAGGGGGTTAGTAGGGGTATACCCCTACTAACCCCCTATAAACCCTAAGTAATGTCTGGTGTATTCCCCATTTAATAGTGAAGTTGGTATCTAGTTGGTCAGAATTTGTCTTTAAGATCTGGTATATATTGTAAAGTAACGGAGGGATCGAGTGATGTGACGCATTAACCAAGTAACGAAGTGATGAAGTGACGAAGCTAAAACAGTAACGAAGTGACACATTAATTAAGTAACATAGTGATGTAGTAACCTAGTAACGCAGTAACCGAGTGATCAAGTGACCAAGTAACGGAGTGACGAAGTAACCGAGTAACGCAGTACTTGTATGATGATCCCATACCAATCAACAATGTGATCCATAGCAAAAGCTAATCCATATCCGACCCAGCATGATCATCAGGCGGCATCCAGATAAATTATCGGTCACATTTCTAGCCCTTTACCGTGTCGCGGTAAACTATTTCCGGAAAACATTAGGAAGTGAAGGATAAAAGTTCCTATCTTTGCACCACTCCGCAAGGGAGGAACGTCCGATCCGAGAGGGGAAGCACTGAAAAAAGAAGGGTTTAATTTAGTTTAAACGCAGAAACGAAAGGAAAACAAAAAAATAAATTTTCACATTTATTTTGGAGATACCAAAAAGATTTCTACCTTTGCAGTCCCAACGGAAACGAAGGGAAAACAAACAAGACCGATACCGGCGCAATGCCGACATCATATAAAGCCGAAGCGAGATGCGGGAGCGAAGAAAGTTCTTTAAAAATATAATCATGTAACGTAACGAGTAGTGTTGAGAAACAACGAAAGTTAAAAAAATCAACCTGTTCAATTTTAGAATTAGAAATAAAATACAAGACAATTCTATTTATTATAAATAGTCTTGATCTTACACTTCATTTTACAATGGAGAGTTTGATCCTGGCTCAGGATGAACGCTAGCGGCAGGCCTAATACATGCAAGTCGGACGGGATTCAGGGAGTAGCTTGCTACAAACTGATGAGAGTGGCGCACGGGTGCGTAACGCGTGAGCAACCTACCCATATCAGGGGGATAGCCTCTCGAAAGAGAGATTAACACCGCATAACATCATTTACCGGCATCGGATTATGATCAAATATTTATAGGATATGGATGGGCTCGCGTGACATTAGCTAGTTGGAGGGGTAACGGCCCACCAAGGCTACGATGTCTAGGGGCTCTGAGAGGAGAATCCCCCACACTGGTACTGAGACACGGACCAGACTCCTACGGGAGGCAGCAGTAAGGAATATTGGTCAATGGAGGGAACTCTGAACCAGCCATGCCGCGTGCAGGATGACTGCCCTATGGGTTGTAAACTGCTTTTGTCAGGGAATAAACCTTTCCACGTGTGGGAAGCTGAATGTACCTGAAGAATAAGGATCGGCTAACTCCGTGCCAGCAGCCGCGGTAATACGGAGGATCCAAGCGTTATCCGGATTTATTGGGTTTAAAGGGTGCGTAGGCGGTCCTATAAGTCAGTGGTGAAAGACGGCAGCTTAACTGTCGCAGTGCCTTTGATACTGTAGGACTTGAATCTATTTGAAGTGGGCGGAATAAGACAAGTAGCGGTGAAATGCATAGATATGTCTTAGAACTCCGATTGCGAAGGCAGCTCACTAAGTTAGTATTGACGCTGATGCACGAAAGCGTGGGGATCAAACAGGATTAGATACCCTGGTAGTCCACGCCCTAAACGATGATAACTCGATGTTTGCGATACACAGTAAGCGTCCAAGCGAAAGCGTTAAGTTATCCACCTGGGGAGTACGGTCGCAAGATTGAAACTCAAAGGAATTGACGGGGGCCCGCACAAGCGGAGGAGCATGTGGTTTAATTCGATGATACGCGAGGAACCTTACCCGGGCTTGAAAGTTAGTGAATGATCCAGAGACGGATCAGTCCTTCGGGACACGAAACTAGGTGCTGCATGGCTGTCGTCAGCTCGTGCCGTGAGGTGTTGGGTTAAGTCCCGCAACGAGCGCAACCCCTATGTTTAGTTGCCAGCACATTAAGGTGGGGACTCTAAACAGACTGCCAGCGTAAGCTGTGAGGAAGGTGGGGACGACGTCAAGTCATCATGGCCCTTACGTCCGGGGCTACACACGTGCTACAATGGATGGTACAGCGGGCAGCTACATAGCAATATGGTGCTAATCTCTAAAAGCCATTCACAGTTCGGATTGAGGTCTGCAACTCGACCTCATGAAGTTGGATTCGCTAGTAATCGCGTATCAGCAATGACGCGGTGAATACGTTCCCGGGCCTTGTACACACCGCCCGTCAAGCCATGAAAGTTGGGGGTACCTAAAGCATGTAACCGCAAGGAGCGTGTTAGGGTAAAACCGATAATTGGGGCTAAGTCGTAACAAGGTAGCCGTACCGGAAGGTGCGGCTGGAATACCTCCTTTCTAGAGCATTCAGGATTGAAGCTCGTTACGTACACACATGGTTTATATAAGAAACAAACAAGAGACAAAACATTTGAAGAAATGTGCCCATCCCTGATTGGATGGTCCAGAGAGATAGAAAGATAAGCTAGTCCCGTAGCTCAGTTGGTTAGAGCACTACACTGATAATGTAGGGGTCAGCAGTTCAAATCTGCTCGGGACTACCAAAAATACACGGGGAATTAGCTCAGCTGGCTAGAGCACCTGCCTTGCACGCAGGGGGTCATCGGTTCGACTCCGATATTCTCCACAGGTTTGCCCGGACGCTAAGATACTGCGTTCATATACAGGCATACAAAGAGTTCTTTGACATATTGAAAGAAAAAAAATTACAAGAGAAGACAACAGTAGAGACAATACTGTGGTGTGTCTGATGTATTATGAAGACCCTCGGTCAAGGCCGAACGGATTAATGCGTAGCACCATGGTTATATATATCAAAAAGCAACCCATAGTAGCAAAAGGGCTATGAGGTGAAGAAAGTAAATAAGGGCACACGGGGGATGCCTAGGCTCTCAGAGGCGATGAAGGACGTGATAAGCTGCGATAAGCTTCGGGGATTAGCAAATGTGAGATTGATCCGAAGATTTCCGAATGGGGCAACCTAGCATACTGAAGGTATGCTGTAAAATACGCGAACGCGCTGAACTGAAACATCTAAGTAGGCGTAGGAGAAGAAAATAATAATGATTTCCCAAGTAGTGGCGAGCGAACGGGAAAGAGCCCAAACCAACTTTGTTACGGCATGGTTGGGGTTGTAGGGCTGCGAAGTGGCATTAGCAAACAGAAGTGGAATGGGATGGGAAGCCCAGCGATACACGGTGATAGCCCTGTACACGTATAGAATGCTAGCCTAGCAGTACCCTGAGTACCGCGGGGTCGGAGACGCCCTGTGGGAATCTGTCAGCACCATCTGATAAGGCTAAATACTCCTGAGAGACCGATAGTGAACTAGTACCGTGAGGGAAAGGTGAAAAGAACCTCGAACAGAGGAGTGAAAAGAACCTGAAACCGTGTGCTTACAAGCGGTCGGAGCTGGCAGGTCCAGTGACGGCGTGCCTTTTGCATAATGAGCCTACGAGTTACTCTTGTCTGGCAAGGTTAAGTGGTTCAGCCACGTATCCGAAGCGAAAGCGAGTCTTAATAGGGCGCATAGTCAGATGAGGTAGACGCGAAACCTTGTGATCTACCCTTGGGCAGGTTGAAGTTGCAGTAACATGTAATGGAGGACCGAACCGATAAACGTTGAAAAGTTTCCGGATGACCTGAGGGTAGGGGTGAAAGGCTAATCAAACTGGGAAATAGCTCGTACTCCCCGAAATGTTTTTAGGAACAGCGTCGGCATGGAGTCTTATAGAGGTAGAGCTACCGATTGGGTGCGGGGGAGTCAAATCCTACCAAATCCAGACGAACTCCGAATGCTATAAGATATGGCCGGCAGTGAGGCTTTGGGTGCTAAGGTCCAAGGCCGAGAGGGAAAGAACCCAGACCATCAGCTAAGGTCCCTAAATATACGCTAAGTTGAACTAACGAGGTCCGATTGCCTAGACAGCTAGGATGTTGGCTTGGAAGCAGCCATTCATTTAAAGAGTGCGTAACAGCTCACTAGTCGAGCGATCGGGCGTGGATAATAAACGGGCATCAAGTGTATTACCGAAGCTATGGATTCATACTGAAATATGTATGTCTGGTAGGGGAGCATTCTATTTACGGCGAAGCGGTCTGGTAATGGTCCGTGGAGTGGATAGAAAAGCAAATGTAGGCATAAGTAACGATAAGGCGGGTGAGAAACCCGCCCACCGAAAGACTAAGGTTTCCTGATCAACGCTAATCGGATCAGGGTTAGTCGGGGCCTAAGGCGCATCCGAAGGGAGTAAGCCGATGGACAACTGGTTAATATTCCAGTACTTTTTATAACTGCGATGTGGTGACGGAGTAGTGACACTGCCGCGAACTGACGGAATAGTTCGTTAAAAGGCGTAGGTATAGGGACGGTAGGCAAATCCGCCGACCCTGCTGAAACCCAATAGTACAGCAAAGCTTCGGCGGCGCTGATAGAGCAGGTAAACAGACTTCCAAGAAAACCCGCTAAGCTTCAGGTTATAAAAACCCGTACCGTAAACCGACACAGGTAGTCGAGGAGAGAATCCTAAGGTGCTCGAGTGAATCATGGCTAAGGAACTCGGCAAAATGGCCCTGTAACTTCGGGAGAAGGGGCGCTTCCTCCAGCAATGGAGAAGCCGCAGTGAAAAGGCCCAGGCGACTGTTTAACAAAAACATATGGCTTTGCAAAATCGAAAGATGAAGTATAAGGCCTGACACCTGCCCGGTGCTGGAAGGTTAAGAGGGGATGTCATCGCAAGAGAAGCATTGAATCGAAGCCCCAGTAAACGGCGGCCGTAACTATAACGGTCCTAAGGTAGCGAAATTCCTTGTCGGGTAAGTTCCGACCTGCACGAATGGTGTAACGATCTGGGCGCTGTCTCAGCCATGAGCTCGGTGAAATTGTGGTATCGGTGAAGACGCCGATTACCCGCAACGGGACGGAAAGACCCCATGCACCTTCACTATAGCTTAACATTGGAATTGGGTACAGGATGTGTAGGATAGGCGGGAGATGTTGAAGTGGCTTCGCCAGGAGTCATGGAATCAACCTTGAAATACCGCCCTTTCTGTATTCGGTTTCTAACTCGGTTATGCCGAGGACATTGTTTGGTGGGTAGTTTGACTGGGGTGGTCGCCTCCAAAAAGGTAACGGAGGCTTTCAAAGGTAAGCTCAGTACGCTTGGTAACCGTACGCGGAGTGCAATGGCATAAGCTTGCTTGACTGTGAGACCAACAAGTCGAACAGGGTCGAAAGACGGACATAGTGATCCGGTGGTTCTGTATGGAAGGGCCATCGCTCAAAGGATAAAAGGTACGCTGGGGATAACAGGCTGATCTCCCCCAAGAGCTCATATCGACGGGGAGGTTTGGCACCTCGATGTCGGCTCGTCACATCCTGGGGCTGGAGAAGGTCCCAAGGGTTGGGCTGTTCGCCCATTAAAGTGGCACGCGAGCTGGGTTCAGAACGTCGCGAGACAGTTCGGTCCCTATCTGTTGTGGGCGTTGGAAGTTTGAGTGGATCTGTCCTTAGTACGAGAGGACCGGGATGGACTGACCGCTGGTAAACCAGTTATGCCGCCAGGTGTACGGCTGGGTAGCTACGTCGGGAATAGATAAGCGCTGAAAGCATCTAAGTGCGAAACTAGCCACGAGATGAGACTTCCTTATAGGGCCGTAGTAGACTACTACGTTGATAGGTTGCAGGTGTAAAGGTAGAGATATCATAGCTGAGCAATACTAATCACCCGAAGCTTTCTCAAGCAACGCAGACACTGTTGTCTTCCTCTTTTAGTTTTTCTTTCAATTGTCTATAGATTAGTATGTTGGATGGGATATTGTATATTTCATTCTTATGACTAATAAAAACATTTTAGGTGCCTATATCGGCGGTGTCTACCTCTTCCCATTCCGAACAGAGCAGTCAAGCCCGCCAGAGCCGATGGTATTGCCGTAACAGGTGGGAGAGTAGGTCGGTGCCTTTTTTTATACAGAAGCCCTTGCTAAACAGCAGGGGCTTTTTTGTGCGCTAAACTTTTTCTGTCTTTCGGAAGCAGCATATCCCAATAGCGCTGCTTCCGGAACCATGCCGATGCAGCTCCATCTCCCCCCTTTCCATATGTCCATGCCTTTGTCTGTGGAACTGTTTCTGATAAAGCTTACTTGCTATAGGATCAGTTTCGCTTCTAAGTTTTGTGGCAATCTGATATCAGATGTTGATATTTTGCTGTTAACGGATAGGATATAGGAATAGATGTGTTATCACTTATTGGGAAATTGATCTAAATTCATTATTCTCCTATATGATTTTATAAATTGCAGCTCTTCTAGTCTGCTCTAATCTGATATTACTTGAGCATATCATCGATTATTCTCTCAATAACTTCTTATGAAGACACCCTGGCGTTTATGATGAGATCTGATCATAGGGTTTGTATAGCTATCATGATTATATTATCTTGCTTCATATCGTCTATTATTTCCTCAATAATTTTAATTTGCAGGGAGAGTGTCGTAAGTAAATGGATTTTCGACTCCTTTATTGAATTGATTATCTTGTTCTATTTTTATTCAAGTTGTAAGATGCTCTTCAAGTATTATGAAATTAATTATTTGCATTCTTAATTTTAACTTTTTGCAATAGATTTACTGATTTCACTTATTGATTTTCCTCGTAGATTGGGCTGGTATTATATACGAATCATTTCCTTATTCTAGTAAAATAAAACCGATTTTAGCAATTTAAAGGGTCATTATCCTAGTTTTTAGTCGATAGTTTGCTGCTAAATTTTTATTAATAAAAATTTATTTCTCAGTTAATCAGTGATTTATTGTTTAAAGTGAAAAATAAATTTGACTTTATTAATTTTCGATGTATATTTGCATCACAGTAAAACAAAAAGGTGATACCTTTTCGGGGTGTAGCGTAGCCCGGTATCGCGCCACATTTGGGATGTGGAGGTCGTAGGTTCGAATCCTGCCACCCCGACAAAAAAGCTCTAACTTTAGTTAGAGCTTTTTTTTGTGTCTTTATTTTATACTTTCAATATGATGAAAAGCTTTGCGTAATCTATTTTCGATATAGTTGCTTTCTTCAAATTCTGTTGGAGCGTTGAATAGTTTGGAACCCATCCCTACAGCAGATACTCCAGCTTGAAACCATTCCGTCAGGTTTTGTTCTTCTAAGGATACTCCTCCGGTAGGCATAAACTTGAGTGATGGAAATAAAGGTTTAATTCCCTTTAAAAAATTTGATCCTAGTGCATCCCCTGGAAAAAGCTTTACTAGCGGGGCTCCTAGTTCTTCGGCAAGTGCAATTTCTGTAGGCGTCATACAACCGGGGATCCAAAGAATATGATGTTTTAATGTAACTTCCGCTATTTCTGGTTTAACAATGGGGCTAACAATAAATTCTGCTCCTATATCTAGGAAATCGAGGGCTTGTTGTTTTGTCTTAATTGTTCCAATTCCTAACTTTAAATCTTGGAAATGTTGATCTCGGTAGTTTAATAGTTGTTTGAAATTGTTAAAAGCTTCTGGACCTCTGTTAACGAATTCGAAAACACGTATCCCTCCGCTGTAACACGACTTTAAAATCTGGATACATTGATCGATATCGTCATGATAGTAAACGGGGATAATGGGAGAACTTTCAATCTTGGATAGGATAGTCTGCATGTTAATTATGATAAGTTGATGAAATCACCTTTGTTGAACAGTTTTTTAAAGCCTAGTTGAGTGGCTGTGTCAATAATTTCTTGTGAAGATTTATTTTCATATATAGCTGCAATTAAGCCTGCCATAAATGCATCTCCACTACCAATTCGATCGATGAGGGTATTTGTTTCTAAGATATCGCTTATTTTATTTTCTGATGGATTGTGATAAGTACCATAGAATAAATTATGATTGGCATTATCCATAAATCGAAAAGTATTAGCAACGTGCTTACATTTCGGATATTTTTCAAATATCTCTTGAGCAACTACACGAGCATAATCGAAATATTGGTCCACTGATGTTGAACGGGAAAATTGATCATTGATCGATGTTCCAAGCATTTTATTTTCAGCCCAGATATTGCCCATAATCACATCGCAATATGAAACTAAATGTGGCATAATGTCAAGAGGTTGTTTTCCATATTGCCATAATCTACTTCTATAATTTAGATCAACGGATATGGTTATTTTCTTTTCATGTGCCATTTTTAATGCTGTTAACATGAGATCTGCTAATTCGCTATTTAGTGCCGGCGTTAGGGCTGTCCAATGAAACCAGGAGCAATCCTTAAATAGATCATCCCAATCGATATCACCAGCTTTTAAAGTGGAAAAAGAGGAATGATTTCGATCATATATTACTTCTCCACTTGTTAAACCATTTGCTGATTGTAAAATGTAAGAACCTAAACGTTCCCCTCCAAATATAAATTTGGAGGTATTGACATTACGTTGATTCAAGATGTTCAGTATTTCTTTAGTTAGCGCGTGCTCAGGTGCAGCTGACACATAAGCACTAGGAATCGATAATGATGCTAGAGCAACCGCTACGTTGGCTTCAGAACCACCAGGATAAGCGTATACAACAGATTGGTCGGTATTAAAAAAATGTTGATCCTTTGCTTGCAGTCTATATAGAATCTCTCCAAAACAAAGGACTTTGTTATTATCCATAAGTTATAAGTTTATAGTTCTAAAGTAGTGTAAATAATTGTATTTATATAAGATTTATGCCCATAATTTCGAAAACGTTTTAGTAAATAAAGTTTTAAGGAAGTTTCTTTCATAATTAATTATTTCCTAAAATTGGTAACTTTAAATCTAACAATTATAAAATGGGGATATTGGATACATTTTCTTTAAGGAATCACGTCGTTGTGGTTACAGGTGCTACTGGTGTACTTGGGAAAGCTTTTGTAGATGCTTTAGCTGAAGCGGGTGCTAAGATTGCAGTACTTGGACGCAATACAGAAAAACTGCAAGAGCGGGTTGAAGCTATTGAAGCAAAAGGTGCTGAAGCTTTGGCGATACAAGTGGATGTGTTAAATGAGGAGGATGTGATAAGAGCCAAGGATGAAATATTGGCAAGATGGGGTACTATTAACGGTTTAGTAAATGCCGCTGGTGGTAATATTCCAGGCGCAACTATTCAACCAGATCAAAATCTTTTTGATCATGATGTTAAAGATACATTAAAAGCAATTGAGCTTAATTTATATGGTACAATTATACCGACACATATTTTTGGACGTGTGATTGCAGAATCGGGTAAAGGTTCTATTATTAATATTTCTTCTTTGGCTGCCAGTAGACCAATAACTAGAGTTTTAGGTTATACCGTTGCCAAACATGGTGTCGATGGATATACCAAATGGATGTCCGTTGAACTGGCTTTGCGTTATGGAGATAAAGTGCGCGTCAATGCGATCGCCCCTGGTGTCTTTTTAACGGAGCAAAATCGAAATTTATTAATGGATTCAAACGGTGCGTATTCTGATCGTGCTCAAAAGTTTATTAATGGAATGCCATTTCAAAGATTAGGGGAGCCAGATGAATTAAAAGGAACTTTAGTTTACCTCTTAAGTGATGCTTCGGCTTTAGTGACTGGTGAAACAATCTTTGTTGATGGTGGTTTTAATTCATGGTGTGGTGTTTAATAAATAGAGATGAATAAACTTGAACAAACTTGGAGATGGTATGGGCCGAATGATCCCGTTTCTTTAGTCGACATAAAACAGGCTGGTGCTACAGGTATTGTAACGGCATTACATCATATTCCACATGGTGAGATTTGGCCAGTAGCAGATATTTTAGAACGTAAAAGTGTGATTGAGGAGGCTGGATTAGTCTGGTCGGTTGTAGAGAGTCTACCTGTTCATGAGGCAATAAAAACTGCGAATCAAGAGGCTGCATACTACATGCGCAATTACATTCAGTCACTGGAAAACCTGGCGAAATGTGGAATCCAAATTATAACCTACAATTTCATGCCGGTTTTAGATTGGACGAGGACACAATTAGATCTATTGATGAAGGATGGATCCAAAGCGTTATATTTTGATTGGATAGATCTAGCCGTATTTGATATTTATATTTTAAAGCGTGTGGATGCCAGAAGGGATTATTCGGATGAAATATTAGCCGAGGTGGAACGAAAATTTGCTTCGTATTCGCCATCTGATTTAAACGCATTAACTCAAGTTGTTTTAATGGGAATTCCTGGAGAAAAAGATCTTACACTTGAAGATTTAAATAATAGCATTGCTATATATAGTGAGATTGGTCGAGAAGGTTTATTGCGCAATTTATTACATTTCTTGTCGTCAATCGCTGAAGTTTGTGAAAGTAGCGGAATAAAAATGACCATTCATCCTGATGATCCTCCATATGCAATTTTAGGTCTTCCACGAATTGTGAGTAATCAATCCGACTTGGAGGCCATCTTGGCAGGTGTTAATAAGCCTTTTAATGGAGTGTGTTTTTGCACGGGATCTCTTGGTGCAAGCCAGTCAAATGATGTCGTATCGATATTGGACAGGGTTAAAGACCGGGTTTATTTCGCTCACCTAAGAAATGTGAAAAAGGATCGTATGGGCAGTTTCTATGAAGCAGATCATTTGGATGGAGATGTCAATATGCATGCTATTATGCAGATTTTGGCTGCTGAAAATCAGAAACGGATTCGACCAATTCCGTTTAGACCTGATCATGGTCACCAAATGTTAGATGATTTAAATAAAGTAACTAATCCAGGGTATTCTGCTATAGGACGCTTAAGAGGGCTTGCAGAGCTTCGAGGTTTAGAATATGGGATTTTAGGTGAATAAAAAGAGAAGCATGTCGAACTTTATTAATGATAACTTTATTTTGCAATCGGATATCGCGCAACAACTCTATCATAATTATGCTAAAGACCTTCCGATTATAGATTACCATAATCATCTTCCTCCTGATCAAATATGCAGTAACCACCAGTTTGAAAATTTGACCCAAATTTGGTTATATGGCGATCATTATAAATGGCGAGCAATGCGAACTTTGGGAATTGAGGAGAAATATATTACTGGACAAGCTTCAGATTTTGAGAAATTTCAAAAATGGTCAGAAGTAGTTCCTCAAACAGTGAGAAACCCTTTGTATCATTGGACGCATATGGAACTTAATAATCCATTTGGTATCCATGAATTGTTAAACCCGTCTAATGCAAAGGATATTTATGCGCAAACGAAAGAGCAGCTCAAAGGTGCTAACTTCAGTACACAAAATTTGCTGACTCGATTTAATGTGGAAATGGTGGGGACAACGGATGATCCCATTGATCATCTAATCTTTCATAAGACATTAAATGCAAACGATGACTTTAAGACAAAGGTTGTCCCGACGTTTCGTCCGGATCAAGTGTTTCAATTATCAAAAGGAGATAAATTTCGATCCTATCTTCAAAAATTGTCGGACAGTTCTGGTACCCAGATATACCACATCGATTCCTTGCTCGAAGCGCTAGAACAGCGGATCAATTATTTTGACGCTTTAGGCTGTGTAGCTTCCGATCATGGATTGAAATACTTGCCAAAGAAGGGTAGCTTTAAGTTGACAGAAGTAAATGCTGTGTTTGTCGATGTACTCCATGGAGATGATACAAGGGCTTTGGAGTTTGAAGATAGCTTTACTTTTTATGTTTTGAATGAATTGTGTAAAAAATATCATGATAAACAATGGGCGCAGCAGTTCCACCTGGGACCGTTGCGTGATACAAATAGGGGAAAATTAGCTGTTTTGGGTGCTGATACGGGATATGATTCGATTGGAGACTTTAAGCAAGCGGAACGAATGGCAGATTTTTTTAATGATCTCGATACAACAGACCAGTTGGCAAAGACGATTATTTATAATATCAATCCTGCCGATAATGCTGTATTTGGTACCATGATCGGTAATTTTCAGGGAGAGGGTATAAGAGGAAAAATTCAATTTGGTTCAGGCTGGTGGTATCAAGATCAGCTGGATGGGATGACGCAACAAATCAATGCGCTTTCTAATTATGGCTTGATAAGTTGTTTTATAGGTATGCTGACAGATTCGAGAAGTTTCTTGTCTTATTCTAGACATGAATATTTTAGAAGGTTGCTCGCTAATATCTTTGCTGAAGATATTTTAAAAGGCTACTTACCTCATGATATTGATATGATCGGAAAAATTGTTGCTGATATCTCTTATTATAATGCTGCTGAATATTTTAAAAAGTAGTGTACTAATTTGTTTTAAGATCAAGCTAATAGGCTTGATCTTCTTATTTCTATTGTATTTTCCAATTCGATTGTTTCAAAATCAGTATAGTGCGGATGCTTGATTAGGTATATTAGTTTTTTCATGGCAGTATGACCGATTTCGCTAGCGGGTTGTTTAATTCTGCTTAATGCAGGGTTTAAAGAGTCTGGAATGGAAATATTGGAAAATCCAATTACGGCTATTTCTTCAGGAACTCTAATATTAAGTTCTGCTAATATTCCTAGTGTTCGCGTCGTGATGACATCGGTAGCTCCAAATATGGCATTTAATTTATGTTCAGCATTTAAAGTTTTTTGAATCGCACTTTTTATTTGTTTGTCCAGTATTTCTGTATCTTGGATATTGCATTCAATAAAATAATAAGGTTTTAATGGAATTTCAAATTCTCGTAATGCTTCTTTATATCCATTAAGTCTATCTTTTGATACCCCCAGTTGATGTCCAGTAATATGAAGGATATTGGTGCGGCCTTGTTCTAATAGATGTTTAGTAGCTTGATATGCCCCATCAAAATTATTCACTCCAACTTTATCTGTTTTTAATTGATTGACGGTCCTATCGAAGATAACGACAGGTTTTTGATTCTCTTGCAATTCCTTTAATAGATTTATATTTGATGTTTCGCTTACAGGAGAGATTAAGAGTCCGTCGATACCTCTGGAGTTTAATACTTCAATGCAAGATTTTTCCACAAGTACATCTTCCCTACTCTGCATAATGATGATATCATAGCCCGTTTCTATTGAAGCCTTTTGAATCCCATCTAATATTTCAGCGATAAAGGTGTTGTTTATAGCACATACAATAACTCCAATGGTATTGGTTTTGCCAATTTTTAGACTTTGAGCCACTTTATTGACGCTAAAATTCATCTCAGCAGCATAGTCCTGAACCATCTTTTTGGTTTTTTCACTTATTTCGTAACTATCGGATAATGCTTTGGAGACCGTGGAGATTGAAATATTGAGTGCTTTAGAGATATCTTTGAGGGTAGTCTTGGCCATTGTGCTTACTATTTTGGTTATTATGTATAGATAAAGGTATTTATAAATCTGAGATTAACCTAAATATTGTATCAATAGGTGAGGTTCTTTTTAGCTAGGATCAATCATTTTTTATTGATTATATCTTTAATGATAAATCAATCACACAATGTTACAGCAAGTTAAGATAATATGAACAAATAAGACAGAAAACATTAGGAAGTGAAGGATAAAAGTTCCTATCTTTGCACCACTCCGCAAGGGAGGAACGGCTGATCCGAGAGGGGAAGCACTGAAAAAAGAAGGGTTTAATTTAGTTTAAACGCAGAAACTTAAGGAAAACAAAAAAATAAATTTTCACATTTATTTTGGAGATACCAAAAAGATTTCTACCTTTGCAGTCCCAACGGAAACGAAGGGAAAACAAACAAGACCGATACCGGCGCAATGCCGACATCATATAAAGCCGAAGCGAGATGCGGGAGCGAAGAAAGTTCTTTAAAAATATAATCATGTAACGTAACGAGTAGTGTTGAGAAACAACGAAAGTTAAAAAAATCAACCTGTTCAATTTTAGAATTAGAAATAAAATACAAGACAATTCTATTTATTATAAATAGTCTTGATCTTACACTTCATTTTACAATGGAGAGTTTGATCCTGGCTCAGGATGAACGCTAGCGGCAGGCCTAATACATGCAAGTCGGACGGGATTGAAATTAAAGCTTGCTTTAATTTCATGAGAGTGGCGCACGGGTGCGTAACGCGTGAGCAACCTACCCATATCAGGGGGATAGCCTCTCGAAAGAGAGATTAACACCGCATAACATCATTTACCGGCATCGGATTATGATCAAATATTTATAGGATATGGATGGGCTCGCGTGACATTAGCTAGTTGGAGGGGTAACGGCCCACCAAGGCTACGATGTCTAGGGGCTCTGAGAGGAGAATCCCCCACACTGGTACTGAGACACGGACCAGACTCCTACGGGAGGCAGCAGTAAGGAATATTGGTCAATGGAGGGAACTCTGAACCAGCCATGCCGCGTGCAGGATGACTGCCCTATGGGTTGTAAACTGCTTTTGTCAGGGAATAAACCTTTCCACGTGTGGGAAGCTGAATGTACCTGAAGAATAAGGATCGGCTAACTCCGTGCCAGCAGCCGCGGTAATACGGAGGATCCAAGCGTTATCCGGATTTATTGGGTTTAAAGGGTGCGTAGGCGGTCCTATAAGTCAGTGGTGAAAGACGGCAGCTTAACTGTCGCAGTGCCTTTGATACTGTAGGACTTGAATCTATTTGAAGTGGGCGGAATAAGACAAGTAGCGGTGAAATGCATAGATATGTCTTAGAACTCCGATTGCGAAGGCAGCTCACTAAGTTAGTATTGACGCTGATGCACGAAAGCGTGGGGATCAAACAGGATTAGATACCCTGGTAGTCCACGCCCTAAACGATGATAACTCGATGTTTGCGATACACAGTAAGCGTCCAAGCGAAAGCGTTAAGTTATCCACCTGGGGAGTACGGTCGCAAGATTGAAACTCAAAGGAATTGACGGGGGCCCGCACAAGCGGAGGAGCATGTGGTTTAATTCGATGATACGCGAGGAACCTTACCCGGGCTTGAAAGTTAGTGAATGATCCAGAGACGGATCAGTCCTTCGGGACACGAAACTAGGTGCTGCATGGCTGTCGTCAGCTCGTGCCGTGAGGTGTTGGGTTAAGTCCCGCAACGAGCGCAACCCCTATGTTTAGTTGCCAGCACATTAAGGTGGGGACTCTAAACAGACTGCCAGCGTAAGCTGTGAGGAAGGTGGGGACGACGTCAAGTCATCATGGCCCTTACGTCCGGGGCTACACACGTGCTACAATGGATGGTACAGCGGGCAGCTACATAGCAATATGGTGCTAATCTCTAAAAGCCATTCACAGTTCGGATTGAGGTCTGCAACTCGACCTCATGAAGTTGGATTCGCTAGTAATCGCGTATCAGCAATGACGCGGTGAATACGTTCCCGGGCCTTGTACACACCGCCCGTCAAGCCATGAAAGTTGGGGGTACCTAAAGCATGTAACCGCAAGGAGCGTGTTAGGGTAAAACCGATAATTGGGGCTAAGTCGTAACAAGGTAGCCGTACCGGAAGGTGCGGCTGGAATACCTCCTTTCTAGAGCATTCAGGATTGAAGCTCGTTACGTACACACATGGTTTATATAAGAAACAAACAAGAGACAAAACATTTGAAGAAATGTGCCCATCCCTGATTGGATGGTCCAGAGAGATAGAAAGATAAGCTAGTCCCGTAGCTCAGTTGGTTAGAGCACTACACTGATAATGTAGGGGTCAGCAGTTCAAATCTGCTCGGGACTACCAAAAATACACGGGGAATTAGCTCAGCTGGCTAGAGCACCTGCCTTGCACGCAGGGGGTCATCGGTTCGACTCCGATATTCTCCACAGGTTTGCCCGGACGCTAAGATACTGCGTTCATATACAGGCATACAAAGAGTTCTTTGACATATTGAAAGAAAAAAAATTACAAGAGAAGACAACAGTAGAGACAATACTGTGGTGTGTCTGATGTATTATGAAGACCCTCGGTCAAGGCCGAACGGATTAATGCGTAGCACCATGGTTATATATATCAAAAAGCAACCCATAGTAGCAAAAGGGCTATGAGGTGAAGAAAGTAAATAAGGGCACACGGGGGATGCCTAGGCTCTCAGAGGCGATGAAGGACGTGATAAGCTGCGATAAGCTTCGGGGATTAGCAAATGTGAGTTTGATCCGAAGATTTCCGAATGGGGCAACCTAGCATACTGAAGGTATGCTGTAAAATACGCGAACGCGCTGAACTGAAACATCTAAGTAGGCGTAGGAGAAGAAAATAATAATGATTTCCCAAGTAGTGGCGAGCGAACGGGAAAGAGCCCAAACCAACTTTGTTACGGCATGGTTGGGGTTGTAGGGCTGCGAAGTGGCATTAGCAAACAGAAGTGGAATGGGATGGGAAGCCCAGCGATACACGGTGATAGCCCTGTACACGTATAGAATGCTAGCCTAGCAGTACCCTGAGTACCGCGGGGTCGGAGACGCCCTGTGGGAATCTGTCAGCACCATCTGATAAGGCTAAATACTCCTGAGAGACCGATAGTGAACTAGTACCGTGAGGGAAAGGTGAAAAGAACCTCGAACAGAGGAGTGAAAAGAACCTGAAACCGTGTGCTTACAAGCGGTCGGAGCTGGCAGGTCCAGTGACGGCGTGCCTTTTGCATAATGAGCCTACGAGTTACTCTTGTCTGGCAAGGTTAAGTGGTTCAGCCACGTATCCGAAGCGAAAGCGAGTCTTAATAGGGCGCATAGTCAGATGAGGTAGACGCGAAACCTTGTGATCTACCCTTGGGCAGGTTGAAGTTGCAGTAACATGTAATGGAGGACCGAACCGATAAACGTTGAAAAGTTTCCGGATGACCTGAGGGTAGGGGTGAAAGGCTAATCAAACTGGGAAATAGCTCGTACTCCCCGAAATGTTTTTAGGAACAGCGTCGGCATGGAGTCTTATAGAGGTAGAGCTACCGATTGGGTGCGGGGGAGTCAAATCCTACCAAATCCAGACGAACTCCGAATGCTATAAGATATGGCCGGCAGTGAGGCTTTGGGTGCTAAGGTCCAAGGCCGAGAGGGAAAGAACCCAGACCATCAGCTAAGGTCCCTAAATATACGCTAAGTTGAACTAACGAGGTCCGATTGCCTAGACAGCTAGGATGTTGGCTTGGAAGCAGCCATTCATTTAAAGAGTGCGTAACAGCTCACTAGTCGAGCGATCGGGCGTGGATAATAAACGGGCATCAAGTGTATTACCGAAGCTATGGATTCATACTGAAATATGTATGTCTGGTAGGGGAGCATTCTATTTACGGCGAAGCGGTCTGGTAATGGTCCGTGGAGTGGATAGAAAAGCAAATGTAGGCATAAGTAACGATAAGGCGGGTGAGAAACCCGCCCACCGAAAGACTAAGGTTTCCTGATCAACGCTAATCGGATCAGGGTTAGTCGGGGCCTAAGGCGCATCCGAAGGGAGTAAGCCGATGGACAACTGGTTAATATTCCAGTACTTTTTATAACTGCGATGTGGTGACGGAGTAGTGACACTGCCGCGAACTGACGGAATAGTTCGTTAAAAGGCGTAGGTATAGGGACGGTAGGCAAATCCGCCGACCCTGCTGAAACCCAATAGTACAGCAAAGCTTCGGCGGCGCTGATAGAGCAGGTAAACAGACTTCCAAGAAAACCCGCTAAGCTTCAGGTTATAAAAACCCGTACCGTAAACCGACACAGGTAGTCGAGGAGAGAATCCTAAGGTGCTCGAGTGAATCATGGCTAAGGAACTCGGCAAAATGGCCCTGTAACTTCGGGAGAAGGGGCGCTTCCTCCAGCAATGGAGAAGCCGCAGTGAAAAGGCCCAGGCGACTGTTTAACAAAAACATATGGCTTTGCAAAATCGAAAGATGAAGTATAAGGCCTGACACCTGCCCGGTGCTGGAAGGTTAAGAGGGGATGTCATCGCAAGAGAAGCATTGAATCGAAGCCCCAGTAAACGGCGGCCGTAACTATAACGGTCCTAAGGTAGCGAAATTCCTTGTCGGGTAAGTTCCGACCTGCACGAATGGTGTAACGATCTGGGCGCTGTCTCAGCCATGAGCTCGGTGAAATTGTGGTATCGGTGAAGACGCCGATTACCCGCAACGGGACGGAAAGACCCCATGCACCTTCACTATAGCTTAACATTGGAATTGGGTACAGGATGTGTAGGATAGGCGGGAGATGTTGAAGTGGCTTCGCCAGGAGTCATGGAATCAACCTTGAAATACCGCCCTTTCTGTATTCGGTTTCTAACTCGGTTATGCCGAGGACATTGTTTGGTGGGTAGTTTGACTGGGGTGGTCGCCTCCAAAAAGGTAACGGAGGCTTTCAAAGGTAAGCTCAGTACGCTTGGTAACCGTACGCGGAGTGCAATGGCATAAGCTTGCTTGACTGTGAGACCAACAAGTCGAACAGGGTCGAAAGACGGACATAGTGATCCGGTGGTTCTGTATGGAAGGGCCATCGCTCAAAGGATAAAAGGTACGCTGGGGATAACAGGCTGATCTCCCCCAAGAGCTCATATCGACGGGGAGGTTTGGCACCTCGATGTCGGCTCGTCACATCCTGGGGCTGGAGAAGGTCCCAAGGGTTGGGCTGTTCGCCCATTAAAGTGGCACGCGAGCTGGGTTCAGAACGTCGCGAGACAGTTCGGTCCCTATCTGTTGTGGGCGTTGGAAGTTTGAGTGGATCTGTCCTTAGTACGAGAGGACCGGGATGGACTGACCGCTGGTAAACCAGTTATGCCGCCAGGTGTACGGCTGGGTAGCTACGTCGGGAATAGATAAGCGCTGAAAGCATCTAAGTGCGAAACTAGCCACGAGATGAGACTTCCTTATAGGGCCGTAGTAGACTACTACGTTGATAGGTTGCAGGTGTAAAGGTAGAGATATCATAGCTGAGCAATACTAATCACCCGAAGCTTTCTCAAGCAACGCAGACACTGTTGTCTTCCTCTTTTAGTTTTTCTTTCAATTGTCTATAGATTAGTATGTTGGATGGGATATTGTATATTTCATTCTTATGACTAATAAAAACATTTTAGGTGCCTATATCGGCGGTGTCTACCTCTTCCCATTCCGAACAGAGCAGTCAAGCCCGCCAGAGCCGATGGTATTGCCGTAACAGGTGGGAGAGTAGGTCGGTGCCTTTTTTTATACAAATAGCCTTGTTGAAAGGCTATTTGCTTTTAAATCTGATTTGTTTATATCAACATTGTTGATTCAAAATATTTTAGGTGTCTATATCGGCGGTGTCTACCTCTTCCCATTCCGAACAGAGCAGTCAAGCCCGCCAGAGCCGATGGTATTGCCGTAACAGGTGGGAGAGTAGGTCGATGCCTTTTTTTATACGAAACCACTAGCACATAATGCTAGTGGTTTTTTGTTTTATTACACTTTTCTGAACGGTAATCTAAACCGTATCTTTTATAATAATCATATTTATTCTGTTATTATCATAACAATATTACGAAAATCTACTTTTTTAGTCGTTTAATTTTTATAAACTTGAATATTGAAATGCATTTACGCATTTTGACATGCTATACTCGATTATGAAAATTAAATATATTGTCATTGCGCTATTAGTACTTGTATTTGGATACTTGATTTGGCAACGAATTGCGACCAATAAGGAAAAGGAGGCTACTCCTAATGCAGGAAAAGGAAAGACCGGTGATATGGCTGTATATGGTACAGTTATCTTTGCTGAATCATTTGCTGATAACCTTAATCTTACAGGAACAATAGAACCGGATGAACAGGTTGAGATTCGCTCGGAAGTTTCGGGTCTGATCGATCAATTGAATTTTTCTGAGGGTAGTCGCGTCAATAAGGGGGCTGTATTGGTCAAGATTGTAGCGGCTGATTTATTGGCGCAACTGGAACAGGCTAAAACGAGGACTCAATTGACATCTGAAAATGAAAGAAGAGCAAAATTGTTATTAGAGAAAGAGGCGATCAGCCAAGAAGAGTATGATATCGCTAGTGCTGATTATAGAACAGCAAAGTCTCAAATAGCTTTTATTGAAGCTCAGTTATCTAAAACCTATATTCGTGCTCCTTTTTCTGGTACAATCGGTCTAAGATCAGTATCGAAAGGGGCATATATCACACCAACATCTCCAATTGCAAAACTGGTCAAATCTGACCGTGTTAAACTTTCTTTTGCTATTCCAGAAAAGTATGTGAATAGAGTGTCTGTAGGTCAACGAATTTCTTTTAAAATTCCGGAATCTAAGGAAACTTTTGAGGCTAAAGTTTTTGCAATAGATCCATCTGTTGATTTAACGACTAGAACTTTATTGATCAAAGCTATCGCGGAAAATACACAAAATAAATTTGTACCTGGTGTATTTGTGAATGTTATATTGCCACTGGAAAGTATTGACGATGCATTAATGGTTCCGTCGGAAGCCTTGATACCGATCCAGAATGGTAAAAAAGTTTTTGTTGTCAAAGAGGGTAAAGCAAGAGAAGTGATTGTCGAGACGGGAGGAAGAACTAAGGATAAGGTGAATGTGTTGTCGGGTTTAATGAACGGTGACACTGTTTTGACTACAGGAGTAATGTCGCTTAAGAACGATGTTAAAGTGAAGGTTACATTACGTTAGTTGTTTTTTTATGAGTTTGTCTACAACAAGTATTAAGCGTCCCGTTTTAACGATTGTATTAAATTTGATGCTCATCTTATTTGGTATCATTGGTTATACTTATCTGGGTGTTCGTGAATTTCCATCCATCGATCCTGCTCAGATATCGGTGAGAACAAGCTATGCTGGAGCAAATGCTGATATTATCGAATCACAGATAACTGAACCCTTAGAAAAAGCGATTAATTCTATTGATGGTATTCGAAATATTTCGTCTTCGAGTAATCAAGGTACGAGTAATATAACAGTTGAGTTTAATTTAGGCAAGAATTTAGAGGAAGCGGCCAATGATGTGCGTGACAAAGTCTCTCAGGCAGTGAGAAGCTTACCTCAAGATATTGATGCTCCTCCTGTGGTATCGAAAGCTGATGCCGATTCGGAACCCATCATTACGATGACTGTTCAAAGTTCTGAGAAGAATATTTTGGAATTATCGGATTATGCCGAGAATACCATTTCACAGAGGCTTCAAACAATCCCAGGTGTCAGTTCTGTCCAGATATGGGGGCAAAAGAAATACGCTATGCGATTATGGTTGGATCCCGTAAAATTAAATTCATATGGCGTCACCGTATTGGATGTGAGATCTGCTCTAAACCTTCAAAATGTTGAACTACCCTCAGGAAAATTGACAGGCTCTAATACGGAATTGACAGTAAAGACTATCGGAAATTTAGCTTCAGAGGATGAGTTTAATGATATCATCATAAAATCTACAGGAAATAGTATCATTCGGCTAAGTGATGTCGGAAAGGCTGCTCTGGAGGCTGAGAATTTTGAAACGAAAATGTCGGATTCGGGACTGCCCATGTTGAGTATGGCGGTCATTCCACAGCCGGGTACGAATTATTTAGAAATTGCGAAGAATTTCTATAAAGAATTTGATCAATTGAAAAAGGATCTCCCTGAGGATATTGTGATGAAAATAGCACTTGATAATACATTATTTGTCAAACGTGCTGTTCTGGAAGTGGCCGAAACATTACTAATTTCTGTTGTTTTGGTTGTGTTAATTATCTTCTTATTTTTTCGAAATTGGTCTATTGCATTTCGACCACTAATTGACATTCCAGTATCTTTGATTGCAACATTCTTTGTGATGTATCTTTGTGGATTTTCCATCAATGTATTAACATTATTGGCGATTGTACTGGCAACAGGTCTAGTGGTAGATGATGGAATTGTGGTAACAGAGAATATATTTAAAAAGGTAGAAGAGGGGATGTCTCCTATTCAAGCAGCAATAAAAGGATCTAATGAAATTTTCTTTGCTGTGATATCCATTTCAATTACACTTGCAGCAGTGTTTTTACCTGTTGTCTTTTTAGAAGGATTTGTAGGACGGCTCTTTCGAGAGTTTGGGATAGTTATAGGGGCAGCTGTACTTATTTCGGCTTTTGTTTCCTTAACATTGACACCGATGTTAAATGCTTATCTGATGAAAGGTGGTGAACAGAAAAAGACTAAGTTTTATGATAAAACGGAACCTTATTTTGTTGCATTAACGGATGGATATGCCAATTCTTTGGTCAAATTCTTGAAAAAGCAATGGTTAAGTTACCCCATCATATTAGCTTGTTTTGCGCTTATCTACTTATTCTTTAATTTATTACCCAAAGAGACAGCTCCTTATGATGACCGTAGTTACTTAACTATGCGTGTTACCGCTCCGGAAGGTGTATCATACGATTATATGGATCGTTTTATGACTGAATTAACGACATTGGTAAATGATTCGGTTCCTGAAAAAGATGTCAGTTTGGTTATTACTTCTCCTGGATTTGGATCTGCTGCGGCTAACAGTGGTATTATACGCCTTGGTTTAGTGCAGCAAGAAGATCGAAGCAGAACTCAAGCTGAAATTGCCCGTGATTTATCTCGATTGACGCGTTCTTCTTCGGAAGCTAAGGTCTCTATTATGGAACAGCCAACGATTTCAGTAAATCGAAGAGGTGGACTACCTGTACAATATATTATACAGGCGCCAAATTTTCAAAAATTGGAAGAAAAGATTCCTGAATTTATGGATGCTGTGAATGATGATCCTACTTTTTCGATCACTGATGTTAATTTGAAATTTAATAAACCCGAAGTATATGTGAATATAGATCGGGAAAAGGCCTTGAGTTTAGGTGTTTCTATTTTGGACGTTGCACAGACGCTGCAGATGTCTCTTTCAGGGCAGCGATTTGGTTATTTTATGATGAATGGCCGACAATACCAAGTGATAGGTCAGTTTGATAAAAAAGATACAAGTACACCATTGGATCTTGCTTCTATATTCGTTAAGAATAAAGATGGTGAGTTAATTCAATTGGATAATATTGTAAAGATTGAGGAGCAGAGCAGTCCGCCGCAGTTGTACCATAATAATCGTTATATGTCTGCTACTGTCTCTGCCGGTTTAGCACCAGGAAAGAGTTTAGGTGAGGGAATAGAAGCGATGGATCGTATTAAATCGAAAGTGCTAGATGAAACTTTTACAACAGATTTAGGTGGTGAATCAAGAGATTTTAGGGAGAGTGGCTCTAATACTATGTTTGCTTTTGGTTTAGCCCTTTTATTGATATATTTAATTCTGGCTGCACAATTTGAAAGTTTTATAGATCCTTTTGTTATTATTATTACTGTACCGCTTGCTGTTGCTGGCGCACTATTTTCGCTGTGGTTATTTGGACAATCTTGGAATATCTTTAGTCAGATTGGAACAATTATGTTAATTGGATTGGTAACAAAAAATGGTATTTTAATTGTGGAATTTGCAAATCAGTTACGTGAGGAAGGTAAATCTAAATATGAGGCTATTATTGAGGCTTCTGCTGGAAGATTGCGTCCGATCTTGATGACTTCATTAGCAATTGCACTTGGGGCCTTACCGATCGCGTTATCTCTTGGTGCGGCTTCTACAAGTCGTATAGGAATGGGAGTTGTGATCGTAGGAGGAACATTGTTTTCGCTTGTATTGACTTTATTTGTTATTCCTGCGATCTATTTAATGTGGTCTAGAATAAAGAAGCATAATCCTGAACTGTCGAATATTGAAGATTAATATGAATAAGATTTATTATTTATTAGCCCTGTTGTTGATCCCAATGAGCACTGCTTTTTCGCAAGATGTACTGACTGCTCAAGAGGCAGTAACTATCGCTATGGAAAATAATTTCGATATATTGCTTACAAAAAAGGATGTAATCATAGCGAAAGAAAATGCGACATATGGAAATGCAGGGATCTTACCCAACCTTACAGCAAATTTTACTCAAAATAATAGTAGCCAAAATTCTAAACAAACACAGATTACAGGTGAAGTTAGAGAATTGGAAAATGCAAAGAACAATAGCATGAATTATGGGGTTAGTCTAGGCTGGACCATTTTTGATGGATTTGGAATGTTTGCGCGATATGAAAAATTAAATCAATTGAAATCAAGGAGTGATCTGGAGTTGAAATCTGTTATTTTAACAACGGTGGGTGATGTGTTAAACATGTATTATACGATCGTTTTAGAAGAGAATTTATTGCATACGATAGATTCTTCTATCGCCATTTCTAACGATCGTTTAAAAACAGCTGAAAACCGTTTTCAAATTGGAAAGGCTTCAAAACTGGAAGTCTTGAATGTTCAGGTAAACTTAAATGAAGATCAATCCTTGAGGTTAAAAAAACTGGAAACAATTGCTAATTTGAAAACGGAGTTAAACCGATTAATGGCAAGGGATTTAACAATAGATTTTGATGTTGAATATCAATTTCAGTTTAATGAAAATTTGCAAATCAATGCCTTATTACAAGAAGCCAGCGATCAAAATATCGATCTTCAATTGATCAAATTGGATAAACGCTTAGCCGAATTGGAACAAAAGGATGTCCGTTCAAAACGACTACCGGTGGTTAGACTCAATTCAGGATATAACTTTTCTTCATCAGAATCGAGTTTAGGGTTTGTTTCTCAATCTAACGCTAGAGGTTTGACTTATGGTGTAACTGCATCTTTGAATATTTTTGATGGATTTAATCAACGAAGGAGTGAACGTGTCGCTAAGCAAATGGTAGAAAAAGCTTCTATACAAATTGAAAGATCGAAAGAGCTTATCAATGCGACTATTTTGAAAGCATATCAAAGTTATATGACCAATATAAGCTTAACGAAATTGGAAGAGCGAAATGAGAAAATCGCTAAACAAAATTTAAATATAACTTTAGATAAATATAAGATAGGTACGATCAGCGCCGTTGAATTTAGAGACGCTCAGGAAAACTATGTCAATGCCGTGAGTAGGCTAAAGGAGGCTAATTACCAAGCAAAGCTTTCTGAGATAGGTCTAAAAGAACTTGTTGGCAACTTAGACTTGTAAGATTTAACAAGGGCACTAAGAGCCTAAAAGGCTGCTTAGCGTCCATCTTCGGTATAGAAGTCTAGGAGAGAACTCATATAAGGATCGTCCCAGCCATCTACGATATCAGCATAGTCTTCTTCTGGTATGTTAGTATGGTTAATTTCAATGGAAGTTCCCTTCTTGTGGTCATGTAGCTTGATCGTCACTATAGATTCGGAATCCTGCTCACCAAAATACCATTGTTGAACAATTTTCTTATTCGGGTCTAATTCGATAAATTTTCCTGTAATGGCACCATCCCACATCGAAAATTCGCCGCCGACAACTGGATTGATTTCTACTAAGTCTCCTGTCCAAAGACGTATGGTAATGTCGGTCGTCAAAGCTAAGTAGATCTCTTCGGGCTCTGCAGGTATTATGTAATATTTTTTGAAATCTTTCATATGAACAAAAATACATTTATTATAATTGAGAGTATCAATCTATTTTAATCTTTTCTGTACTGATAGAGAAATGAAAAAACAAAATGGGAGCCTGATCGAGTAAGACAAGTTTTTTGTAGAGTCTATTATGGATCGTATATCAGCAATAATCACTGTTAAGGAGCTGCTACGAGAACTATTTACTAGCTATAATCCCAATGGAGCAATGGAGGATAGGACTAATTTGAACTTAAAATGGGATGATGTACGATAAGTTGACAAATATCTTTTGCCACTTCTTCTTTTGATTTTAAGGTATATTCCTGAATATGTTCAGAGCGATCGATCACTGTTACTTTATTTGTATCTGTGGCAAAACCAGCGCCTTTATCTTGCATGGAATTGAGAACGATCAGATCTAAATTTTTACGGATTAATTTGCTTTTTGCATTTTCAACTTCATGATCAGTTTCAAGTGCAAAACCGATTAAAAGTTGCTTTTCCGTCTTTCTTTTTCCAACAGTTGCTAAAATATCCGTTGTTTTTTTGAGTGATATAGAAAATTGATCTTCTTTCTTTTTAATTTTTTGAGTTGCGACTTCAATGGGAGTGTAGTCAGCAACTGCTGCGCTCATAACAATTATATCGGACTGAATGAAATATTGCTCAACAGCTTCAAGCATTTCTTGAGCAGAGGTAATTAATATGCGATGCACATTCTTTGGTGTCTTCAAAGCAGTTGGACCACTAATTAAGGTTACATGTGCTCCCAATTCTGAAAGTTGTTTTGCTAATGCATATCCCATCTTGCCACTGGAATGATTTCCGATGAATCTGACAGGGTCGATCGCCTCATGGGTTGGTCCAGCAGTTACTAAAGCCTGTCTGCCGATTAAAGGTAAATCAATGGAGAGGTTTTTTGTAATAAAATGAAGTATTTCTTCGGGCTCGGCAAGTCTTCCTTCTCCAATTAACCCGCTCGCTAGTTCTCCATTTCCAGGATGAATTAATGTGTTTCCATAAGACTGAAGTAGTCGAATGTTATTTTGAGTCGAAGGATGTTTCCACATGTCTAGGTCCATTGCGGGAGCAATAAAAACAGGACATTTAGCTGATAAATAGACTGCCGTTAATAAGCTGTTGCAGATACCATTTGCTAATTTTCCAATGGTATTAGCTGTGGCAGGAGCTACAAGTATAAGGTCAGCTTTTAGTCCGATATGGACATGATTATTCCATTCCCCAGTTTTAGGGTCGAAATAATCGATTAAAACGGGGTTATTTGAAAGTGTTGACAATGTGAGCGGGGTGATAAATTCTGCCGCCTCTTTTGTCATTATGATTTGAACATTTGCTTTTTCTTTGACTAATAATCTTGTCAGATGTGCAATTTTGTATGCGGCAATACTGCCGCATACAGCAATTACAATATTTTTATCAGCTAAGCTCATATCCATTTAGATAAGGCAAGTTATTCTTGCTCTTTTGCAGGATTTCTGAAATAAATCTTATCGTGTAAGAATTCGTCAATTGCAATAAGAGTAGCTTTTGGCATACGCTCATAGTGTTTTGAGATTTCAATTTGCTCACGGTTTTCGAATACCTCTTCTAAGTTATCATTGTTAGTAGCAAATTCTGCAAGTTTGCCATTCAATTCTTCTTTGATGTCAACCGAAATTTGATTAGCACGTTTGCTGATCACTACGATTGACTCATAAATATTGTCAGTAACGATGTCTAATTGTCTTAAATCACGTGTTACAGTTGAAGTTGCTACAGTGCTGTTATTTTTTTGACTCATTGTTTTGGGTATTATCTTTATTATCTTTATTATCTTTTTTTTCTCTCGCGGCTTTTCTTTCTTTCTCTTGCTCTGCGATTGCTTTATTTACTGTTGCCATATAGGCTGTAGCAGCTTTCATTTTCTTTTCAGCATTATCGCGAATGGATTCTGCTTCTTTCAAATATTTACTATTTGGAAATGCCATTGCCAATGAACGATAATAATCAATCACTTCAGCATAGCGATCTGCCTGTTTAAAAGGTGTACTTTGATTGGCAAAATTATACTGAGACTTTAGCGTAAGGTACTCAATTTCTTCCGCATATTTAGTATCTGGATATTCTTTCAATACATTTTGTAATGCGATTACTGCAGCTCTATAATCATCATTTAATCCCATGTCATAGAGAAGCTTAGCATTTGAAAAGGCTTTAAATTCCAATTTATCACGA
Source organism: Sphingobacterium sp. PCS056 (assembly GCF_023273895.1). NCBI lineage: Bacteria > Pseudomonadati > Bacteroidota > Sphingobacteriia > Sphingobacteriales > Sphingobacteriaceae > Sphingobacterium > Sphingobacterium sp. PCS056. The sequence goes on from NZ_CP096883.1 coordinate 1,206,429, forward strand.
AGCTTTTGAATTAAATCACCAGCTTCTTTTGCTCTATCTGACTCTGGATACAAGTTGACAAATAATTGTAATGCATCAATTGCTTTTCTTGTATTTTCTTGATCTAAACTAGATCTAGGAGAATCGAGGTAATAACAATAAGCAGACATAAAACGGCATTCTTCAGCTCTTGGACTATTCGGATAAACATCTGCGAAGTCTTTGAAATGATAGCGTGCTGATGTGTAGTCTTTCAGTCTGTAGTTTGCAAAAGCTGTGAAATAATAGAGATTCTCTGCTTCTGCTTGTCCTCTAAATTTACTTCTCAAATCTTCAAACAATATTAAAGCTTTGCTATATTTCTTATTTTCGTATAATTTGACTGCCTCTTCGTATTTCTGAGCGATGTTATTGCTTGCGCGCAACTTCTCAAATTTACTCTTACAGCTACTGAATGATACCAATAACAAAATTCCGGCACATAAAGCCGCTATACGCCTATTTAAAAACATTTTACAAAGATAAGTGAATTTGTAATACTAATCAATTAAATTTTTATGTTGCAATATAGTGCATTAATGAATGCTAAACAACGAAATACTTTCATATTAACTTTTTTTAACCTCTAGCTAAAGCGCAATTATTATTGTCATTTTCATGTTTAAAAACGATATGAATCGATTTGTCATCATTTCATTTTGGTAAATTTTGATTATATTTACATTCAAATTGTTAAAGTATGACATTAAAAGAAAGAGTTGAGCAGGCATTGGATACGATTAGACCTTATTTGGAAACTGATGGTGGCGATGTTAGTGTGGAAGAAATCACAGCAGATAATGTTGTTCGTCTAAAATTATTGGGCGCATGTGCTTCATGCTCGATGAGTATTATGACTTTTAAAGCGGGCTTAGAGCAAGCGATTAAGAAAGCTGTTCCTGAAATTACAGCGGTAGAGGCGATCAATATTACCGACATCAATGATCCTAATGCTACCTTACCAACGCCTAAAGCCTTATAATTGACGGCTTTAATTAACACAATTTAACAACAGTATTACTGTTTAAATCTTAGATTTGTGCTATGAAATTCAACTATCACTTTATTCTTGTTACATTTTTTATTTTTCTGGGATATGTTTCTTATTCCCAAGAACGTAAAATATTGCAGTTTAGTGGTATTGTACAAACAGTGAGCTCGGGCCTTCCTGTAGGGTATACGACAATTACGAATGAAAGCTTTCGGAATGAAACCTACATGGCTAATAATGAAGGCTTTTTCTCTTTTGTGGCGCATGTGGGGGATACGATCCGTTTTACTTCAGTAGGTTATGAAACCTATCAATATGTTATTCCTAATGTAGAGGGCGATCGACTCTCTACTGCTATCGTGATGACTAATCTCATTATTGAATTGCCAATGGTGACTCCTTATCCTTGGGCTAGTATTGAAGAATTTAATATCGCATTTATGAATTTGGAAGTCAATTCGGATAACGTGATTCGTGCCAAACGAAATATGTCTAAAGAATCAATTGATGCGATGGCTGCTATGATGCCGAGAACTGCTGATGAAATGCACAGCTATAATGTGAATGAAAATCATCGTGGAATGACTAATAAGGTTATCAATCAACGATACGCCAATCCATTATTAAATCCTTTTGCATGGGGAAGCTTGATTCAACAGATTTCTAAAGGAAAAAAAGGTAGTAAAAGCTCAAATTTTTAATCTGTCGCTTCCAATTTATTTAATTCCGATACACTTATTTTAGATGAAAAATAGGCAATCAGTCCTGCTATGCCGGTAATGGTAAAGAATACAATAATAAAATCGCTTAAACGCAATGCAATAGGGTAGCTGTCGATTAACATATTGGCTCCTTCTTCTACTTTTATTATGCCATAATGGATCTGTAAAAAGCAGAATATATAGCCAATTACTAATCCGGTTACGCAACCGATTAAAGAAATCATTAATCCTTCATAAAAAAATATTTTCTGAATCATAGAATTGTCTGCACCTATGTTCTTTAAAATAGTCATGTCTTCTTTTTTGTCAAGTACGAGCATGGTTAATGATCCTACAATATTAAATAGTGCAATGATGCTAATTAATGTGAGTATAAAAAAAACTGCCCAACGTTCTACTCGTACATTTTTATAAAGAGTTGGATTTTGTTCCTCTCTATTTTTCACAATAAAATCATCACCGAGTTGTGTTTGGAGATTATCTTTGAATGTTTCCAAGTTTGTTTTGTCTTTCACATAAAATTCAATCGCAGAAATACGATTAAATTCGCCTAAGACTTCTTGGGCAAAAGAGATCGGCGTGACTACTAAATTATCAAAATCTTGTTGATTTTTAAATATTCCGGTTGGTTGAATGGATCTTATATTAAATTCGTCCGCAGGATTTGCGCTATTTTTGATACCTTTCCGTGGTGAATATATGTCGATTCGACTTAGGCCTGTGTGTATTGAAACACCTAAGTTTGCTTGTACCCCTGCTCCAATTACAGCATAAGGAGTACTATCTTGCATCAGGTTGTAATCTCCATTACTGATCAAGCTATCCTTGGCCTGATGGTCGATCGAATTGCCTTCTATACCTTTTATCGTGCCAATATATTGTCGATTTTCATACTGGAGCAATACCTTTTCTTGTAGTACTTCCGTATAATTGATTACGTTTGTATCTTTTTTTAGTGCCTGAATACCGGGATGATTGGGGTCGAATAATTTACCTTGTCTTGGTTCTATTTTTATTTCTGGGGCAAATTGGCTAGACATGGATAATATTAAATTTTCCATGCCATTGAATGATGATAAAAGGATTATTAAAGCTGCACTACTTACTAAAACTCCTACGATACTGATACCTGAAATAATGTTTATTGCATTGACTGATTTTTTTGAAAACAAATATCGCTTTGCAAATAGATAAGGTAAATTCATTATTATTATGCTCTAATATATGGATTGTTCACTTTTTCCGATCCGACTGTTGTGGTTGGTCCATGTCCTGGGTAAACGGTGACCTCATTCGGAAGGGTATAAATTTTTTCTTTTATATTTTTAAGGAGTAGTTCGTGATTACCTCCTGGCAGGTCTGTTCTCCCTATACTGTTTTTAAACAATACATCTCCACCAATAAGGAATTGTTGTTTTTCATGATAGAAGCATAGGTGTGCTGGCGAATGACCGGGTGCAAATATCAATTTTAACTCATCGTTTCCTATTTTTATAATACCTTCTTCGCCAAGAAAGGTTTCTGCGATAGGGGAGATCTCGTATCTGAATCCCATTTGGGGTGCATAGTTTTGCACTTCAATCAAAACAGACAGTTCTCCCTCATGAAATTGAGGGTATAGAGCGTATTGATCAAATATAAATCTATTGCCCAGAACGTGATCAATATGACAGTGTGTATTTAATAAGATTTTGGGAATTAAACCATTTTGCTCTATGAAATCTGTTAATAGTTTTTCATCAGCCTGACCATACATTCCCGGGTCTATTATGGCACAATTGCGGTGCTCATCATAGAGTACGTAGGTATTTTCTTGGTATGGATTAAAGGTGAAAGTCTTAATATGTAACATAATTTTTTAAAGTAATTTCATGATCAAAATAGTATTTTTAGCGGGGCTGAGTGAAGGTATTATACGTGCTGCAAAATCATCACAGTTCATTCCAAATTTCCCAATTTTTTTCTGCTTGTAGTACTAACATCTCTAATCCATTTTTGATCTTAGCGCCGTTATTTTTGCCATTTTTAAGGAATGTTGTTTCTGGGGGATTATACACTAAATCATATAACAGATGCTTATTACCAATATGATCATATGGAATATCCGGTGCATCTTCGATATTTGGGAAGGTCCCCACCGGAGAACAATTGATAATGATATAATATTCATTTAATATGTGAGCATCAAGTTCGCTATAGGTCAGGTTTGTTTCTGTTTTTGATCTACTGACAACTTTGTAGGAGATATCCAAGGCATTTAATGCATATTCAACAGCTTTTGCGGCACCACCATTTCCTAGAATTAATGCTTTTTTATGATGGTCATCTAATAAGGGTTTTAATGACTCCATAAAGCCAAACACATCCGTATTGAATCCCTTTAAAAAAGGTCCAGAAGCTGTATGTTTAATTTGTATACAATTTACTGCTTGAATAGCTTGTGCTTCTGGCGATAGCTCTTGAAGATACGGAAGCACATTGATTTTATGTGGAATGGTAACATTCACACCATAGAAATCCGAATCCTTAAATATTTTTTCAAATTCCTGAATATCTGCTATACTATAGAGATCATAATTAACGTCTGTAATATGTTCTTTATCAAATTTCTCTAAATAGTATTTTTTAGAGAAGGAGTGTCCTAAAGGGAAACCGATGAGTCCTAACTTTTTCATTTACTTAGGAGAATATTTTTTAATGATTTCTGAAATGATATGATTCCCCTGTAATTGAGGTAGATAATCAAAAAGGATATAATGCTTTTCAGGATCTGTTGCAAGACCCAATTCTAAGAAGACGATTGCATCATTGTATTTACCGTTTGCAAACAAATAGGCTACCATTCTGAAATATAGTTCTGCAGCCTCTGGATTATTAGTGATAGCTTCAGATACAATTTCAATGGCTTCATCGACTTTATCTTGTTCGAAGAATATAGATGAATAGTCCAGCCAGGCGTCAATATCTAAGGGGTTCAATTCAACCACTTTGGCATATGCCTCTTCTGCTAGATCGATTTGTTTTAATTTATATCTTGCGTCGGCAATTGCAAACCAGTAATCTGGATTTGAATCATCTAACTCCAGTGCTTTCTTATAAAAGTGTAACGATTCAAAGTGGCGTTCTTCAAAATCAAGAGTTACACCAATGCCAAACCAGGCATCCGCCAGGTCGCCATCCATTTTGACTGCTTTTTTATAAAAAACACGAGCTTCTTCCATTTGCTCCAGTTTTTCTAAGCATTCTCCGATAGCACAATAGGTGTCAGCACTTGGTTTTTCATATTCAAATGTTTGCTTATAGACTTCCAATGCTTCTTGATAGCGATCAAGATTGACCAATGCATTTCCTTTGTTGAAATATGCAGATGAAAAATTTTCTTTGATTAAAATAGCGTAATCATAAGCATCTATCGCTTCCGGGTATTTGGACAATTTGTGATAAGCATTGCCTAAATTGTACCAAGCATAATAGGAATAGGGTTCCGAATCAATATATTTTTTATAAAACTCGACACTTTCTTCTTGTCTGTCCAGAATATCATAGCAATAGGCAAGTTCATACAAAGCTTCTTGGTTATCCATATTGAGCTCAAGCGTTTTTTTAAGATAATAAATCGCTTTTTCGAAATCTGCTTCACCTTGATAGACGACACTGATGTGAAAGTAGATCTCATCTTTATTATCGGACAAACTCAATGCTTGAAATAATTGTTCTTTTGCTTCTTTAAATTGTCCTTTGGCACCATAGACACCTCCTCTAATAAAGAATATATCTCCTTCAGATGGTTCTAATAACTCCGCTTTTGAAAGTGCGTTTAATGCTTTTTCGAATTGTTGGGTGGCAGAATATAACTGTGCTTGTTTTAATAAAAATGTCACATCAAAGGGGTGCTGATTAATGGCATAATCTGCAACCTGTAAGGCTTTAATAGGATCATTTTTTTCAATGTAATAATCAATAATTCCTTCAAATGCTTTAGAGTCAAAGAAGTATTGATCTTCATTTCTTATCATTTCTTCATAACGATCAACCGAGGTTTTTCTTTCCTCAGGAGATTCAAAATCAAATTCCTCTTCCATCATCCTTGTATAATCTATCAGTAACTCAACTTAGTTGAAAGTAGTGATTTTTAATAACTATGTCTAATTAATTTACAAATAAAATTAATTATTACTTAGCAAAGATACGGATTAAAGTGGGCAAAATAAAAAAGCCGATTCTTGCGAATCGGCTTTCTAAAATTATATGTTATATATAATTATTTTTTGATCTCAACACGACGGTTTTGAACACGACCTTCTTCAGTTGCATTAGATGCTACTGGATTAGCCTCACCGTAACCGTTAGCTGTAATTTTAGAAGAAGCAACACCAGCGTTAACTAAGTATTGTTTTACTGCATTAGCACGGTCTTTAGATAAAGAAAGGTTATATGCTTCAGAACCTTCAGCAGATGCATAACCATCTAAAGTAACAGATGAATTGTTATCACGTACTTCTTTAGCAACTTTGTCTAAAGTAGCATATGATTGAGTTTTCAATACTGAGCTATCAAATTCGAATTGAATTGGAGCAACATAACCGTTTGAAGAAGTTACATTGTTAACAACTGGCTCAGGGAATTTGATTTGACGACCAGATCCATCAACTACTGCACCTGCAGGAGAGTTAGGCTCTTTATCGAATTTATCAGAAACACCGTCACCATCAGAATCAGTATTTAATGCACTAACAGTACTTTCTAATGTAGATACACGTTGTTTTAATGCTTCAACTTCGTTACGTAATGAAGGATCTTTCAATTCATCATACATTGTAGCAACTGGGTTAGCAAAAGTCAAGTTTTGTTTGTCTCTTGAACCTAAAGTGAATTCTAAACCACCGTATACATTAGAGAATTTACCTTTAACATCAGAACGACCTGGGCCGAATAACATGTTGTCATCAGTAAAGTTCATTGTGTAACCTAAGTTTAAAGCAACAACTTCAGATAATTTGAATTTTGCACCAACTCCTACTGGAACGTAAGCAGCTAATTTAAAATCTCTATCTCCAACTTTGTCACGATCTCCGAAGATTTCTTCACCCCATTTACCTTTGTTAGAGAATGAAGTACCTGTGAAATCATTGTTTGCATATTGAACAGGGTTACTTGCCATAACACCTAAACCAACTTTAGCATAGAAATTAACTGAGTTTTCTCTTCTCAAGAAATCGATAGTACCTAATTGGAATACACCATTTAAGCTAGCTGCCCAGTTTACTTCAGTTTCTGCAGATTTTGCACCAGCAGCAAGCCATTTAGTACTTTCAACAGCATTATTTTTGTTGAAAGTTTTGATTTTGCCACGGTTACCTTCTAATTCTAAACCGAATAGGTGAGAGAATTGTTTACGAACTGTTAATCCGTAGTACTCACCTACTTTATTTTGGAAGTAACCAACTTTTTGACCGAAGTTATTAGATCCACCGACCAAAGCATTAGGGGTAGTGATACCACCTTGAACACCGATTGACCAAGTTCTGTATTGTGATCTTCCACCAAATACAGTTTGAGCTTGTGCTACATCAGCAAAGCCTAAAGCGGCAACTAAGGAAGCAGCAACAGCTGTTTTTTTAATTGTAGAATAGTTCATACTCTTGTTTTTAAGGTTATTATTAAATTTTAATTGTTCTAATTTGTATGTGATCTTTTGAAATGGAAACACGGTTTGGAATAATCAAACACCGTGCCGAAATTAAAAAAGCATCAATTGTTTTAATTCTAACTAGAAGAAAAACGTATTTTTCTTTGTTTTATTGCAAAGCAGTAAAACAAAAATCCGGACGAATCTACCAAATTTTTGTTTTACTTTATATTTTTTTTGTAAAATAGTGTAAATTATTACAATATGTAGTGTATAATAAACAATGTGATTGCACCAAGCAATGCAGATACAGGAATAGTTAATACCCAAGCCCATAATAGACTGATCGTAACTCCCCATCTTACTGCTGAAACGCGTTTAACAATACCCACCCCTATGATAGAACCTGTGATGGTATGTGTGGTCGAAGCAGGAATACCAAAATGCTCTGTTAGACCTAATGTTAGGGCACCAGCTGTCTCTGCAGCAACACCCTCCAAAGGGGTAACTTTCGTAATTTTAGTTCCCATCGTTTTCACAATTTTCCATCCTCCACTCATCGTTCCTAAAGAGATGGCCAAATAACAGGTCAATGGAATCCATTCCGGCATGTGCTCAGTATTGGGTAAATACCCCCCTGCTACCATCGCTACTAGGATAATACCCATCACTTTTTGTGCATCATTACCTCCATGAGCAAAACTTAATGCTGCTGAAGAAACCAATTGTAATACCTTAAACCACTTTTCTGCAACTGCAGGTCGGGAGTTTTTAGCGATATTGATAATAATGAGGGTGATAATAATGGATATGAGCATCCCAATAATGGGGGCGAGTACAATAAATGCAATGATTTTTAGAGTTGCATCAATATTGATGGCATGGATCGGATCTCCACCTATGATGAAAGCGTAAGCCATTCCTGATCCGGCAAACCCACCGATTAGAGTATGTGAAGAACTTGACGGTACACCGTAGTACCATGTGAATAGATTCCAGCCTATCGCAGCTAATAAACCTGCAAAAATGACTTCTAATGTAATATATTCTTCTAATACAGTTTTTGCAACTGTATTGGCCACTTTATGGTCTGTAAAGTAAAAGTAAGCAGCGAAATTGAAAATCGCAGCCCACAAAACAGCCATAAAAGGAGTTAATACTTTTGTTGAAACGACGGTAGCAATTGAGTTGGCAGCATCATGAAAACCATTAATGTAGTCAAAAGCAATCGCTAGTATAATTACAACAATTAATAATGTTGACATCATAATATGAATGTGTTAATGTGTTAAAATCGCGATTATGCGTTTTTAACCAATATGCTTTCTAATACGTTTGCTACGTCTTCACATTTGTCTGTAGCGTCTTCCATTGCCGATAATACTTCTTTATGTTTGATCAAAGTAATGGCATCTTTTTCAAATTCGAATAAATCAGCGACTGCTTTATCAAAGATATAATCAGCTTTATTTTCAACGCTATTGATACGAACACATGAATCTGTAATATTGCGGATGTTTTTAAGATCTTTTAATTCGAAAATTGCTTTTGCTACATGATCTGTTGCCTCAACGATTAAATCAGCCATTTCAATCATAGGTTCTGTCGCCTTTTGTACTTTATAAAGATCCATTTTGTTAGAAGCTCCATTTATAAAATCTGCAACATCATCCAATGAACTTGCTAATGCGTGAATATCTTCACGATCAAATGGAGTAATGAAATTTTTACCAAGCTCGAGGTGAATTTGGTGTGTAATATTGTCTCCTTTATGTTCTAGATCTTCGATTTTACGAACGATTTCTTTACGTTTTTCCGCGTCGCTTGCGTTAACGGCTTCTTTTAGTAATTTTGACATTTCTATCAAATTACTACCTGCTTGTTCAAATAAAGGGAAAAACTTTTTATCCTTAGGAACGAAATACTGAAAAATGCTATTTAAAGACATATCATTATTAATTATTTTTTGCGAAATTACTAAGTTAATGTTAAGTTAATGTTAAGTTTTGTGGAATGTTAAGTCGTACATCCTTGATATTATGTTTGAGAAACTTTTTCAAGGGTAAACCCAAAAGTTGTCCCGATGCCTTCTGTACTTCTTACATTTACATTTTGTTGGTGTGCTTCTATAATATGTTTGACTATTGATAAACCTAGCCCAGAACCTCCAATGCCCCTTGATCTACTTTTATCGATCCTATAAAAACGTTCAAAGACGCGGCTTAAATTTTTCTCCTCAATACCATATCCGTCATCTGTTATTTCTACTAATACCTGCTCGAATAGGGGAAAAATACGGATTTGACTTTTTCCGCCATTTTTCCCATACTTGATCGAGTTTTCAATTAAGTTGACAAGAACTTGACTGATTTTGTGCTTATCCGCCTTTACCCAATAGGGGGTACCCGGTTTTATTTTTAATTGAATTTCAATATTATTCGATTTGGCTTTATCATCCAAGGATTCCTTAGTTTCTTTAATTAGTTCTACAATATCAAACTTTTCAATATTTAAAACCATTTTTCCGGATTCTAGTTTTGATATTTCATCTAAATCTTGGATGAGATAGTTTAAGCGATCCACATTTTTAGATGCTTTATTGAGAAAAGTTTTGGCCATCTCCAGATCTTCTTCCATAAGGCCATCTTGTAAAGTTTCTATATAGCCTTGAATCGAAAAAAGCGGGGTCTTAAATTCATGAGAAACATTAGACAAGAATTCTCTTCTAAATTTTTCCTGTGATTTTAATTGTTCTATTTCTATTTTTTTTGCTTTCGCCCAAGCTTTTACTTCATTTTCAGCATCTCCTATTGGGTCTGCAGTCACATGCTCACCTAGTGCATCCTTAAGATCTTTTCCTAATTTAAGGTTATGTATAAGCTTGTACATCGTATTTATTCTTTTATAAATATAGCGTTCAAATACGAAGTTGAACATCAGAAAACTGACAAGGGTAGCGATAATAAAAATAATTAGAAAGGACTTCCAATCCGAATGGTAGTAAAAACTAACGGCAGAAATAGCCAAACCAACGGCTAATGAACAATTTAAAACGAGTTGTCTAAAATTCATGTATATAATAAAAAAGGCTTTGGTAAAATACCAAAGCCTAAGTTAGTTATTACTTGTTAATAAATTATTAAAATTTTCCGATGATGGTCTTACCTCCGACTACCTTATCACCAATATTAACATGGATTTCTGTGCCCAAAGGTAAGAATAGATCAACACGGGAACCGAATTTGATAAACCCAAATTCTGCCCCTTGTGCAACTTGATCATTTTCTTTTATATACCATACAATACGACGTGCTAATGCGCCTGCAATTTGTCTAAAAAGTACTTCTACACCATTGGCGTTTTTTACGACTACTGTCGTTCTTTCATTATCTGTGGATGATTTTGGATGCCATGCAACCAAAAACTTGCCAGGATGATATTTGAAATAGGTCACAATACCACTAATTGGATTACGATTAACATGTACATTAATAGGTGACATGAAAATAGAAACTTGTAACCTTCTGTCATGGAAATATTCATTTTCTTCCGTTTCTTCTATCACGACAACTTTTCCGTCAGCAGGACATAAAATCGTTCCTTCGTCGATAACAATTTGTTTTGTTGGACTACGGAAAAATTGAACGATTGTGATAAAAAGAAATGCTGAAAGGATATAAATAATCCATTTAATAACTTCAGGAGCATCATAATAGTCCGCAATTGCATTTATAATAAATATTACTAAAATAGTAATAGCCAGACTTGTATATCCTTCTTTGTGAAATTTCATGCCTATAATTTTTTTGCAAATATAATCAAATAGTCTTATTGTCCTTTTTCTCGATGAATTATTATTGGTAGTACAGTAATTTTTCCCTCAGAATTCGTATATATTTTACCGGTTACGGTCAGGATATCTACAACTGGCATACCGTTTTCTAATGATGGATAATAAAAGCTAATATTACTTAATAATGGTTTAAGCACATTATTGATCGCGTCTGATGAGGTTAACTTAATAAAATTTATTTTTGATGGTGTTCCAGATTTATCTAGCTTGATTTTATACTCAAACGTATCTTCTATAAATCCTTCTGAATCCATCTGGTTTAATGCACTCGTTAATTCTAAACTTGTAAACATGTTGAAATTAGAAAAATCATCAAAGTTACAGGCTTTAAAGGTCAATGACTCAGCTCTAAAAAATGTATCATACGGAATTATCCCAAATTTTGTTTTGCGGTATGAATTGTCAAAATAGTAATCGTTTCCTATGAGTAAGTTTCCATCCTGATATTTTTCTGTTGCGATTAGTGTTTCTTTGTCTCCTTTATTATAACCTAGTATTTGCCAATTGCCATCCTGTTTGCCATTGCGTATTTTTCCTTTTGCTACATAAAAATCAAATCCATACTGGTTGTAACCTTCAAACGGAATTGAAAATGAGTAGGTTCCTTCGCCATCTTTTATTTTCTGCGTGCCATTAGGTAACCAAAAGTCTTTTATATAGATGATGCTATCGGTGTACAATAGTGTCATTGCCAACTGGTTACTTGGGTAACGATGTTTGACTTCTCCTTTTGGCACATCTGCTATAAAATTAGCTTCCCATTTTAATGTGCCATTAGGGTGATAGGCTTTGAAAGGCCCATCTTTTATTCCATTTGTATAAACTCCTTCTAGAATTAAACGACCATAATTGTTGAAGTCTTTAAAAATACCATCAAATTTTTGTGTTTTCGGATTTAAAGGGACAACACGTTCAATGGACTTGAATTCACAAAATTTGTCGGAAAGAAAATAGTTCTTATCAAAGAAAAAACGAAAAGTATTATTCTCGACTTTTTCATAGTAAGTTGCTTTTTCTTGTCCTATAACCATGTTAACGATTTGAAAGTAAGCTATTAAGATAAACAGAAGTTTTCTCATAATTATCCTTGATATAGTTATTTAATGTGCTTCTAACCAATTTTTACCTTGTCCTATTTCTACGACTAGTGGGATCTCTGTTTTTATGGCGCCAGTCATTTTTGTTTGGATGATCTCTTTAAAAATGGATACTTCATTTTCAGGGACATCAAAAACAAGCTCATCATGCACCTGCATAATCATTTTACCTAATAGTCCTTGCTCTTCAATTTCTTTTTGAATACCGAGCATGGCAATTTTGATCAAATCTGCCGCCGAACCTTGAATAGGAGCATTAATGGCATTTCGCTCTGCAAACCCCCTTACGGTCATATTTGCTGAATTGATATCTCTTAGATAACGTCTTCTTTTGAGGATTGTTTCGACATAACCGTTTTCTTTTGCAAACTCTAAAACTTCACTCATGTATTTTTTGATCCCTGCATATTGAATAAAATATTGATCAATAATTTCTGCGGCTTCTTTGCGTGGAATAGCAAGACTCTGCGATAGACCAAATGCCGACTGTCCGTAGATTATACCAAAATTTACTGCTTTTGCATTTCTACGCTGATCTGATGTTACTTCTTCTAGCTCGAGCCCATAAACTCGGGCAGCTGTCGCACGGTGAATGTCATGCCCAGAAGTAAATGCTTCCATCATATTGGGATCTTTACTCAATTCGGCAATAAGGCGTAACTCGATCTGAGAATAATCGGCAGATAATATGACATTGTTTTCATGACGAGGGATGAATGCTTTTCTTACTTCGCGACCGCGCTCTGTTCGAATCGGTATATTTTGTAAATTGGGATTTGTTGAACTTAAACGACCAGTAGCTGCTACAGCTTGATTGTATGAAGTGTGGATGAGTCCTGTATCGGGATTGATCAATTCTGGAAGCGCATCTACGTAAGTCGATTTTAATTTCTGTAGCTGTCTAAAACTCAATATATCTTGGACAATATCTGATTTATAAGCTAATGCTAATAAAACATCTTCTCCTGTTTTGTATTGCCCCGTTTTTGTCTTTTTTGCCTTAGGATCTAATTTTAATTTATCAAAAAGAACTTCACCCAACTGTTTAGGTGACGCGATATTAAAATTTACTCCTGCTTTTTCGTAAATGGTCTGTTCTAATAATCGAATGTCTGTTTCCAGATTTTTTGAGAATTGTTGCAAAGCGTCAATATCGATGCGGACACCATTTCTTTCTATTTCTGCTAAAACGTACACCAATGGGAACTCGACCTCATTGGCAAGGCCTAGTGTATTTGTTTCCTCTAAGAGTGGTTTAAAGATTTCTTTAAGTTGTAGGGTAATATCAGCATCTTCGGAAGCATATTCTTTAATTAAATCAAGTTCAACATCTCTCATATTTCCTTGTTTTTTACCTTTGCTTCCTATCAACTCTGTGATGGATAGTGGTTTGTAGTTTAGGTAGTTCTCTGCCAATACATCCATGCCATGCCTTGTATCTGGATCGATTAAATAATGGGCAAGCATGGTATCAAAAATAGGACCTTTGACAGCAACTTGGTATCGAGCTAATAATAAAATATCGTATTTTATATTTTGACCAATTTTTTCAATTTGATCATTTTCCAATATGGGTTTGAAAATATTGATCACTTCTTGTGCCTGTTGTCTATCTGCTGGTGTGGGTATATAATAGGCTTTTCCCTTTTCAAAAGAGAATGATAACCCTACAATATCAGCAAGGTTGGCATCTAAGCCTGTAGATTCTGTATCAAAGCAAAAGCTTGTTCGTGTCGATAATTGTGCTGCTAGCGCTTCTTGTTTCTCTTTTGTGTTGACTAAAATATATTCGTGTGGCGTATTTTCCAGGTTGTTCACAGGGCCTGCGTAGTTCTCTTCTTCGATCATTTGAACATCTTGTGGTAAGGAAAATAAGTCCATTTGTCCAGTTGTAGTCTTTGAACTTTCTGTACTATTGGCCATCTCTCCAAATACCCGTTTCCCAAGTGTTCTAAATTCCAATTCGATGAATAGGGGCTCAAGTATATCTTTATTGGGTTCTTCTATTAATAATTTTTCTTCTTCGAGTTCTACTGGAACATCCAATAATATCGTGGCCAATTTTTTTGAAATTAAGCCCTGCTCAGCATAATTTTCGACGTTTTCACGTTGTTTGCCTTTTAATTTGTCTGCATTGGCAATAATATTCTCTATTGAACCAAATTCCTGAATCAATTTTTTGGCTGTTTTTTCACCAATTCCAGGTATTCCTGGTATATTATCAACAGCATCTCCCCAGAGTCCTAAAATATCAATGACTTGGTTGACATCCGATACTTCCCATTTTTCAAGAATTTCTTTTACACCTTGTATTTCCGCTCCATTCCCCATACGAGCTGGCTTGTATATAAAAATATTTTCTGAAACGAGTTGACCAAAATCTTTATCTGGAGTCATGCAATATACAGTAAAGCCATTTTTTTCGGCTTTTTTCGCTAGGGTTCCGATGATATCATCTGCTTCGTAACCATCTTTCGTAATGATGGGAATATTGAAACCTGTGATCAATTTGAAAATATAGGGTATGGATGCCGAAAGATCTTCTGGCATTTTCTCACGATGGGCCTTATATGCTTCAAACTCAATATGCCTAGCTGTTGGTGCTTCGGTATCAAAAACTACGGCTAAATGTGATGGTTTTTGATTTTTTAATATTTCCAATAATGTGTTTGTAAATCCCATTATTGCACCTGTATTTAAGCCATTTGAGGTAATACGAGGTGTTTTGCTTAATGCAAAATAGGCTCTATAAATAAGGGCCATTCCATCTAGAAGAAATAGTTTTTTCACGAATTCTAATTTTAAGGTGTCTCTTACAAAGGTAATAAAAACGATAAACCTTAAGTTTAATAAATTTTTCCGATTTTTGTTGGATGATATATGCACAAAAGAAACTTTTATGAGAGGACTAGTAACAAAATCTACGGGTAGTTGGTATCAGGTATTGGGTGAAGATGAGCAACGTTATGACTGTCGTATAAAAGGAAAATTTCGTACAAAAGGGATTAAAAGCACCAATCCTGTCGCTGTTGGTGATTGGGTTCATTTTGAAGTGGAGCCTGATCTTGAAAGTGCTGTCATTAATGAATTAGAACCTAGACGTAATTATATCATTCGTAAATCTGTCAACTTATCAAAGCAAACACAGATCATTGGTGCTAATTTAGATCAAGCTTTTTTGGTTGTAACATTAGCATCTCCGCCTACATCACTTGGTTTTATCGATCGTTTTTTGGTTACCACAGAAGCATATAGCATTCCTGCAGTTTTGATTTTTAATAAATTGGATTTATTTAGTGAAGACGGATTAGCTATTTTACAAGATTATAAAAGTATCTATGAACATATTGGCTATCCATGTTATGAAGTGTCGGCACTGAATGGGATGAATATAGATCAGTTAAAAGACCTTCTGAAAGATAAGACGACACTAATTTCAGGACATTCTGGTGTAGGTAAATCAACTTTAATTAATGCGATTGTGCCTGAATATGCTGTTAAGACAGGAGACATTTCGGATTGGTCTGATAAAGGGAAGCATACGACAACATTTGCTGAAATGTATGATCTCCCATTTGGTGGAAAACTTATTGATACGCCAGGTATTCGCGAATTGGGTATTGTAGACATTGAAAAGCAAGAGTTATCTCACTTTTTTCCTGAAATGCGTGATCTGATGAATCAATGCCGATTTGACAATTGTAGACATGTCAACGAACCGGGATGTGTGGTTATGGAGGCGGTTGAAGCTGGTGAGATCGAATCATCCCGTTATGATAGCTATCTCAGTATCTATCATAACGAGAATAATCGGATGTAATATTAATTTTTTGAAATAAAATCTTGTAAATAAGTACATTCTCGGACTGCTGTTTGATAAAAAACAGTCTTTTGATATTGATTTTTTAGTTGATGAAAGTATTTGTTTTGGATTGCAAATTGATAAAATGGATTGTCATGACTACTTTCGTAATAGGTCCATCGCATATCATCTTTTAATTCAAATTCTTTTTGCTCACATTTTGCTAACATAAATGTACACTTCGCTTTGAATTCGGGAGTTGAACCCAACTCTCGGGCTTTTAAGTACCATTCTTTGGCAGTTTTAGTTTGTGTGTAGTTTCGTTCCCAATATTGACTTGGTCTGGCATTATTGTCATACGATGACCACTGGTAAGATACGAGAGACCATGCATTGCCGTAAGTACTTGTTTGGTAAATGCCATTTGCTAAATGAAAATAATAATCTGCTTTTTTACTATTATTTTTTTCTTCATTTATTAAAGACTGGAACTTTAACATACGTGCTGCGTACTCGAGTTTAGTCATACCAGAAGTTCCAATTCTTTTTGGATAGTCATTGATCGTCGTAATAAATGGATCTGGAGCTATTGTCTGGTCTGTATACCAATTGCTATATTCTTTGGATTTATATGTACCAGGTAGTCTTTTTAATGTTTTTACAGCATTCTTAAAATCTAATTCTCTCAAATAGGCGGTACCGATCAATTCGGTTAAATAATTCTTATTTATTTTTTTGATATCTTCTAGTAAAAATTGAACCATTTTTGATGGTTTATCAGGCGTTAAAATATATTCCTGAATTCTTAACAATATTTGTGGAGTTAAATTGTCTTGCCAAAACTGGATAGTGCTATATTGCATATTATTTTCAAGTGTATCATTCACATGACCATAGTGATAAAAAGTATCACCTTTTACTGCAGCCAGGCTTGCTAGAGCAGTATCTCCTTTAATCAGATATTGATTGACAACGATATTTTGTATGATATTTTTAGCAATGAGGCTGTAAGAGCTATTTTCAAATGCATTCCAATAACTTGGATTTTCAGATTTATTTTCTTTACGTGCCTTTTCTTGTAGCCACTTTAAGGTTGAGATCAACTGATTTTCATTTAATGTTTTATTCGCTTCCCAGTCTTTCAGTTGGGTTAACATATCTGTTATTCGTAATTGATCTTTAAGATTTTCATTCAGAGATTTAATGTCTACCTTTTTGATGTAGTTCTTTGCTAAATCATTTTCTGCATTAAGCCAGCTTAAATAAGCTGCTGTGATTAATCCTAATTGTGGTTGAACATATTTTTTATCTTTATAGAGTGAGATAGCAAGTGCTCTAACATCTTGGAGGTGTTTTTGAATATCTTGTGTTTGTCCATCATTATACCCATTTGTGCTACTGCGACCTAGTGTATTGGGTTTGATGAAATAGTTTTCAATTTTATTGACTTCGCGCGTTAGGAGTACAGCATTAATCGTATTTGCTGGGTCTAGTTGATAACAGTTTTTAAGATATGTTAAGTTGATATTGCTGTTATTAAAACCAATAATTGCATTGATATTGAACTTGTCGGCTTTAGTTTTTGCATGTGCTAATATTTCGGAGTCTGTAGTCTGAATATAATGGAAGTTGTTATAAGCTAATATTCTTCTTTCGGGTGATTGTGTAAAAACTTTAGAAAATAAGAAAGCTGCTTTTGCTGGATCGCCATTTTTTCTGGTAGCGCCGGCATAATTAGATAGAGCCCATCCTAGGATAGGAGATTTTGACTTTGAGCGTGCTATGTATTTCTCATAAACCATCATACTTTTTTCATATTCTTTTGCAAAAAGAAATAACCTTGCAGCCTGATATGCATAGCGCAGTGCGATGAAGTGATTGTCTTTGTCGTTAGAAATTTTACTTTCAGCTTCTACTGCAAATTGATTTATTTTATCAAAATTACGTTCATCTGGACTCCATGGATCCTGAGCTATATTAGTAATAGGTTCTTGATCTTTTGTAAAGATGAAATAATCCCATTCCGACTTATTTTTTGGAAGTAGTAAGCTCTGAACAAAGGTGTTATTTTGTAGCGAATCAGGTAGATTTTTTAAGGCATCATTTTTTTTAAAAATCTGTATTGTTTCTGCGTTGTATTGATACATAAGAGCGTACACATCCTCACTTTTGACCTGGCTGCCAAGGTGATCAATCCAGTCTGCCACGTTGACCATCGCTTCAGAAATAGGTTCTTGTTCGGTATAGAGAAATTGATAAGGGATAAATTGAAAGGCTGAATAGCTATTGTCCTCCAAATTGGGGAGAAAATAGGTTTTTTGATTGTCGTATGGATCCATCTCAGGACCGCAAGCGATATTAATCGCAATCTCACTGAAATATAGGGAAAGTGTTGTGCTAAAAAGCAGCAATGACTTCTTGTAAATCTGCATAACTATAATTGGATATTACTTCTGGTGCTAAATGATAAAATATAATTCTGTTCTCTTTTCCTTGAAGTTCTTTCTTTAAAAATTTTGCTGTCGCTATCAATTGCTCTTTAGTAACAAATTCATGACGGATCACATCTCCTTTTTTAAGATTGGCTTTTTGTAGATCTTGGTTTAGAATATATAATTCAGTTTTTGGATTTCTTGTAAAAAGGCCATTATCCTGAAAATCTGATTGGTCAATATACTTGGATATTCCGATGTACTGTTGATCACGGAACGCGACATACCAATCAAAAAGTGGTAAAGCGATGTCTAATTGTAACGGATAGTTTTTTAATGTACCACTTAAATAGGTTGTTAAATCCTGCTGATTTAAAATGGAGTTATGATCACCAAATTGTCTCAAGTTGCCCATATTATAGCACATAAGTGTTGCTTTTTTAACAGGAGGGACACCATTTGTTTGAATATTTTTCACTTGGTGGAGTCGCAAAGTTGATGTTACTGTCACTTCATTTAGTTCTGGAATTGTTTGTAAGAATTCGAGTAAATAAAAAAATTTATCTCTTGAACTTTTTGTCCAATCACAGTCTATTTGGAGTTCCTTGAACGCGTCTTTTCCTCCTTGCTTTACTTTTGCAGCTATAAAAGGTATCATTTTATGGGCAAGTCCTCTTATCTCTAGACTATCGAGCTCTGTAAATATTCTTTGGTTAATAAATACTACTGGAATAAGCTCCTGATTTTGATCCACAGTTTGTTCAAAAGAAATAGGTGATATGGGTGTGGGTTCAATTCCATTATCTGTAAAATCAATATCCATAACACGTACGAACAGGGCATCGGATTTCAACTCTTGGACTATTTTTTGAGATATGGTGTCAGGTTTATAAATTGTTTTCCAGTAATAAAATCCTACAGGATGCTCTTTTTTTTGACAGGAAATGAGTAATATTATGCTAAATGCAGCGCATAAGAATATTTTTATTTTGGGAAATGCCATGGATTTTTTCTTCATGAATGAATCGTTATGAATATGATTTTATTGAAAATCAAACAAAAGTATCGATAAGTTGTTTTGTTTAAGTTTAAAATAACCAAATAATTTACACTAAGATAAGGAGAGCATTTTAATGAAGACAGTTTGGAAATGGGTTATCGGCATCGTTGTGACGCTGTTAATAATGCTTGGCGGTGTCGTTTGGTATTTTAGTGTACACTGGAAGCCTCTATTGGACCAAAAATTTAAAGAACTTGTGGTCGCTTCAACAGATAGCTTGTATACTGTTGATTATGATGATTTAGATATTAATCTGGCTTTAGGAAATGTTACGGTTAGTAATCTTGTGCTTAGGGCAGATAGTAATGTGTATAGACAATTAGAGAGTGTTAAAAAAGCGCCGGATAATCGCTTTCAAATCGAAGTGAGTAAATTAAAATTTCGAAATTTCTCGATTAAAGATATGCTCATGAATAAGGAGCTTTATCTCAAAAATGTTGTATTGGATACGCCAATTATCCATATGATCAATGAATATCACTCATACAATGATACTGCATCTACCGAAGTCAAAAAACCGTTATATGATAAAATTAAAAATACCTTAAAAAGAATTCAAATATCTGGAATAGCATTGAATGGGGTTAATTTTAAATATTCTCAACTCCAAAAAAATATCTATCAAGATTTTGAATTAAAAAAAGTCAATATAAAGATCCAAGATGTATTGGTAGACTCTACATCAATATTAGATGTGAGTCGATTTTACCACACGAAAATGGTTGATATAGAAGTTCCTGGTTTTACTTATAAAACATCGGATGGCTTTTATAAAATAAACTTTGATAAGTTAAAGATCAATACAAAAGAACGCAATATCTTATTGACAAAGGTCGCCTATCAACCACTTTTGAATAAAGCTGACTTTTATAAAGCAAAAGGAAAGGGGGGGAGTTATATTGTGATGAAGTTTGACACAGTGCGTTTCGAATCTTTCGATTTTAACGATTTGATCCGCAATAAGAAAATATATGCGGCAAAGGCACAATTAAAAAATGGTCGATTGGATATTTACTCGGATAAGCATTATAAATCCACTCCGTTGAATAAAATTGGAAGATCTCCTCATCAGGCTTTATTACATATGAAGACGCATATGGCAATAGATACAGTATTAGTTCAGAATGCTGATATAAGTTATTCAGAGCTGAGTGAAAAATATAATCAAGTCGGGAAGATCACATTTGATAACAGCTATGCAACGATTAGTAATATGACAAATGATGCAGCCAGTTTGATCAAAAATAAATGGATGCGCGTCGATGTGATTACAAAAGTGATGAATAGCGGGAGGTTGCATGTTTTATTTGGATTTGATATGACATCTAAAACAGGTTTTCATACTTATAAAGGCACTGTTGGAGCGATGAAAGCTCCTGCATTTAACCAAATTTTACGCCCGCTACTGAATGTCGAAATTACTTCTGGTAATATCAAAAAAATAGCGTTTGATATGGAAGCAACTGATCACAGAAATTGGGGGAAATTTAACTTTGATTATGATGATCTGAAAATTGCTATTTTAGAAAAGAAAGAAGATGGTACACATAAAAAGAAAGGTCTGGTTTCTTTATTGGTTAATGAGCTTCTTGTAAATGGAAGTAATCCCAACCTTTCGGGAGAATATATTATTGGAAAAGTAAATTGGCATAGACACCCTGAGCATACTTTTTTCAAGACTTTGTGGCAAAGTTTATTGGATGGTATCAAACAGTGTGTTGGATTGAGTAAACAAAGAGAAGCAAAATTAATGCGTTCTGCTGATCGAGCGCAGCATACGCTTGAAAAGGCAAATACTGTTGTTGGTAAAACAAAGAGCTTTGTCTCAAAGCTTTTCAAAAAAGATAAAGACAGCGAAGATAAAAAAGAGAAATAGAACAAAATCAAATTGATTGCAAATGAGTTTCACGTGAAATATCACTGTAATTTGATCGCTGCTCTTTTTCCTAAGTTATGAGTATGTTTGTGACAGATGGGGTCAATATTGAGTTTTTTAAAGTTCGTCTTTAAATATAAAAACGGCGTTGTGGATCAGATTATGTTGTATGTCAGCATGATCTGTGCTTTTGCTGTTATTTTTAATGTAGGATACGTGCGAGATCCTGAATTAGCAGATCTCCTAGATCGTATCATTCATGTGATGTTCTACGCTTTATTTATCATGACGGGGCTTCGTACAGCGTCGTCTATTTTTGCATTAAAGAAAATTGAAGTAGAACATTATTCGGGTTTAGTCATATTGACTTATTTCACCGTGATTATCATTGCACGATTTGCAAGTATTCCCGCTGTGGATTTATTTGGAAAAGATCAGTGGATTTATTTAGGAATATATCTTGTGTTTATTACAGAATTATCTAAGAGTACTTTATTTTTTGATAATTTCTATTTTAATCCTACGATTTTATTTGTGATCAGTTTTTTCGCATTGATTTTAATAGGTACGGTTTTATTGATGCTGCCTAGGACAACATTGCAAGCTCCTCTAAGTTTTATAGATGCCTTATTTATGGCGACAAGTGCGGTGTGTATTACTGGATTATCGGTAACTGATATTTCGACTAACTTTTCTCTTTTTGGACAAACTATTATCCTCGTTTTAATACAGATTGGTGGATTGGGCATCATGACGTTCACGGGATTTTTTGGTTATTTTTTTTCTGGTGGATTTTCTTTTAAGAATCAATTGATGTTTGGGGAAATCCTTGGTGAAAATAAAGTGGGTTCCGTTGTCAAAACACTATTAACTATTATTTTTATAACCTTATTATTTGAGCTTCTTGGTGCATTATTAATTTTTAGCACATTAGACGCAACTCTTTTTCCATCTCTAGGAAATCAAGTTTTTTTTGCTATTTTTCATTCTATATCTTCTTTTTGTAATGCTGGATTTTCCATATTAACAAACGGAATAACAAACGATGGCTATAAATACAATTATAATTTCCAGTTGGCTTTATCTGTTTTATTTATACTTGGAGGATTGGGCTTTGGAATTGTATTGAATATATATTCTTATGTTAAGGATTCTACCGTGTATTGGTACCATCGTCTTATTACAAAGAGAAATTATAAGCACAAGGCCTGGAATTTTAGTTTCAATTCTAAGTTAGTTCTACTGTGTAATGCTATTATTATTGTCGTTGCAACGGTATTCTTCTTTTTATTAGAAAGAAATAAAACACTTTCGTTGGAACATGGGCAGGTTGGAGAATGGGTGACTTCATTTTTTATGGCGAATGCTTCTCGTTCTGCGGGATATAATAGTGTTGATTTATCGTTTATATCCATGCCGACAGTTTTACTCATCATTCTGCTGATGTGGGTTGGAGCCTCACCAGGTTCTACAGGTGGAGGTGTGAAAGTAACGACCATAGCTGTATCCATTATGAATATCATAGCCTTAGCTAGAGGAAAGGAGCATATTGAGCTTTTTAAAAGGCGTATAGCGAGTGAATCGGTTCATAAGGCCTTTGCCATTATTTTATTATCCTTATTTACAATAGGTATTAGTTTTATGCTCTTGGTGTTTTCGGATCCGGATAAGAGTTTTAAAGCATTATTGTTTGAATCGGTATCAGCGTATACGACTTGCGGACTTAGTTTGGGAATTACGCCATCTTTAAGTGTTGCAGGGAAATTTATTGTGATGGTGACCATGTTTGTTGGTCGGGTGGGCACTTTGACTTTATTAGTTGCTTTTATTAAGAATATAACACGGAGGAATTATACTTTTCCTGAGGAAAAGATACTCTATTAATCAGATTGATATGAAATATATTGTTTTGGGACTTGGGCATTTCGGACGATCACTTGCTGTACATTTGACCGAATTGGGACATGAAGTGATTGGAGCGGATAAGAGTCTAATTATAGTGGAACAATTGAAGGATAAAGTGACACATACTGTTTGTTTAGATACAACAGACCGAGAAGCTGTTTCTTCTTTGCCCTTAAAAGATTGTCATGCGGTTATTGTTGCAATAGGTGAGGATGAAGGTGCATCTTTATTGACTGTAGCTTTAATGAAGCAATTAAAAGTAAAGCGGATTATTGGACGAATTGTATCTGATCTGCAGAAAACGGTACTTGAGGCTATGGAAATCGGCGAGTATATCATGCCAGAAGAAGAGGCTGCAGAAAGACTGGCTATGCGTTTGGATAATATTGATATCGTGGATTCGTTTAAGGTATCGGATAAATATAGTATTATTGAAACTAAGGTTCCAGCAAGATATATTGGTATGACCCTTCGCGAAGCTAATCTTACTAATCTATTTAAGGTTATCGTTATGACAACGCTAAAGATAACGGAGACCAAAGATCATATCAAAAAGAAGGAGGTGAAAGAGGCATCTGGAATAGCAACTTCAGAAACTTTGCTGGAAGAAGGCGATATATTGGTTCTTTTTGGCGAATTGTCCAATATTAATAAGCTTATTCAAAAAGGTGAATAGATTAAATAAGTAGTGGGTTTGGAAAATAATATAAATTGTAAAATCAAATGTATATTTTTGGTTTTCGTAAGTTTTAATAACCTAATAATATAGATGAAAAATTGGTTTAAAGAAAATTCAGCACATCTGATCGTTATAGCGATTTTTGTAGCGCTTGTATTCTTTTATTTTACTCCAGTGTGGCAGGGTCAGACCTTGGCACAAAGTGATGTCGTGCAAGCTCAAGGTGCACAGAAAGAAATGTTCGACTATAAAGCACAGGATGGCAAAGCACCTTTGTGGACAAATTCGATGTTTGGAGGTATGCCGACCTATCAGATTTGGTCAGCAAGTGAAAATAATATAGGAACTTATATTCTAGCGGCTGTTAAAACCGTTTTTCCACAACCCATTGATATCGTTTTATTTTATTTATTGGGTGGTTATTTCCTATTGAGTGTCTTACGTGTTCGCCCTTGGCTGGCAGCATTGGGTGCTATTGCTATTGCGTTTACTTCTTATAATTTTATTTATATCGAAGCGGGACACGTCACTAAAGCTTATGCTATCGCCTTTATTCCTCCCGTTATTGGAGCTGTGATCATGTGTTTTAGAGGAAGCCGATTATGGGGACCTGTGTTATTAGCCTTATTTATGGCTCTTGAAATTCGTGTCAACCACTTACAAATGACCTATTATATGCTTATTGCATTGATGGTGTATGTCATCTTTGCATTGGTATATGCGATTCGTGATAAAAAAGTCAAAGAATTTTTTATAGCTTCAGGTTTACAATTGGCTGCAGTGATTGTTGCGGTTATGGTGAATGCTTCTATTTTAATTCCAACCTATGAATATAGTAAATTAAGTACGCGTGGTCATGCCAATATAACTAAGGTAGATGCTTCGAAAGAAAAGGGGTTGGATAAACAATATGCTTACGAATGGAGCCAAGGTGTTGGAGAGACATTGACATTTTTAATTCCGAATGCCTATGGAGGCGGATCAAGTGGCGTCTTGGATGAAAAATCAAATGTCGCTAAATTTTTGATGTCTACTTTTGGGGCACAGGGAATGACCAACGTTCAGGCTGCGGAGATTGCTAGTCGAATGCCTGTCTATTGGGGGGATAAACCGTTTACATCTGGACCATGGTATTTTGGTGCTGGGGTATTGTTTTTATTTATCTTGGGTCTAGTGATTGTCAATAATAGATTAAAGTGGTGGATCTTGACAACAACAGTATTGATTTTATTGCTGTCTTTTGGAAAGAACTTTACTTTAGTTTCAGACTTATTCTTTGACTACTTCCCGATGTACAATAAGTTCAGGGCAGTGGAATCGATTCTGGTTATTGCAGCAATCTTGATTCCGCTAATGGCTGTATTAACATTGAATGAGCTGATCACAAAGGCAGATAAAATTGAAAAATTGGATAAGAAAGTATTATATACTTTTATCGGTGTTGGCGTGATTTGTTTACTTGTGGCCTTTGTTCCTGATTTATTTTTAAGCTTTAAAAATAAAGATCATGCGCAATTGATCGAGAGTTTGACTCAGCAAGTTGGTGATCAAAATGCTGCTAATCAATGGGCAAATAGCTTGATCAAAGATCGTTCTGCAGTAGCAAGTGCCGATGCATACCGTTCTTTTGCTATAGTTCTGATTACTTTTTTAGCGATTTGGTTTTATATTAAGAAAAAGCTTTCCGCAAATGTATTAATCATTGGACTAGCTGTTATTTTTCTTTTTGATCTATGGAGCGTTGATAAGCGTTTTTTAAACGATAAATCTTTTATGGAGAAACGTTTGGTTACAAGCCAAGCATTTCAGGAACGAGAAGTAGATCAATTGATCCGTATGGATAAAGATTTGAGTTATAGAGTGATTGATCTAACTACCAATCCATTTTCAGATGCGCGTGCGTCTTATTATCATAAATCTTTGGGAGGTTATCATGCGGCAAAATTGATGCGTTTTCAGGAGATTTTGGAAAATCAATTTAATGGAGCAGTCAATGAAGACGTATTGGATATGTTTAATGTTCGTTACGTCATTACTGGTGATGAGCAAAAGGGCCAGCGTATTCAACGCAGAAGCTCTGCTGCTGGTAATGCATGGTTTGTCGATCAGGTAACTTTCGTTAAGGACAATGCTCAGGAAATGCAAGCAATCAGCAGCTTCAATCCTTCCAAAGAAGCTTTCGTTAGCGAAGAGTTTAAAGATAAATTCAATGGTCAACGTCTGGGTGTGCCTGTAAATGCATCGATCAAATTGACATCGTATCATCCTGATAAAATGGTGTATGAGTATTCTACTCCTACTGAAGCATTTGCTGTATTCTCCGAAGTATATTATGAGAAAGGCTGGAAAGCTTTCGTTGATGGTAAAGAAGTTCCAATCATCCGTGCCGATTATATTTTGAGAGCTTTACAATTACCAGGTGGAAATCATAAAGTAGAATTTATATTTGATCCTGAATCTCATAAGCTTGGAGGTATGTTAACTTTAATTGCGTCAATAATCTTAGGCTTAGGTTTAGTTGCTGCAGTTTATTATTCTGTAAAAAACGATAAAACGAAAAAAGCAACAACCTAATAGGTTATTGCTTTCGATATATTTTGTGTCAAACCTTTAGAATAGCTTGAGCTGCGGATCAGTTATTCTAAAGGTTTTTCTATGATGCGGTGTTATTCCTCTTAGTAGTACTGCACTTCTGTGTTTGACTGTAGGATAGCCCTTATTATTTAACCAATCATATTCTGGATAATCCTTTGCAATATAATCCATATAATCATCACGATAGGTTTTGGCTAGGATGGATGCCGCTGCAATAGATAAATACTTGCCGTCTCCTTTGACAATACAATTATGTGGGACTTGCTGATAAGGGATAAACTTATTACCGTCAACTAAGATATACTCGGCTTTTAATTTTAATTGATCCAATGCGCGATGCATAGCGACATAGGATGCATTGTGAATATTGATCCGATCAATTTCTTCAGCAGATACACTTGCTACTGCATATGCAATTGCTTCTTGTTCAATAATACTGCGCAATTGCATTCTTTTTTTTGCACTCAGCTGCTTGGAATCATTTAAGAGCTCATGATGATAATCTTTGGGGAAAATCACTGCGGCAGCAAAGACGGGTCCTGCTAGACAGCCTCTCCCTGCTTCATCACAACCCGCTTCTATAAGTTCATCTTGAAAGTACGATAATAGCATCTTTTGTATTTT
This sequence comes from Sphingobacterium sp. PCS056, assembly GCF_023273895.1. Taxonomy (NCBI): domain Bacteria; kingdom Pseudomonadati; phylum Bacteroidota; class Sphingobacteriia; order Sphingobacteriales; family Sphingobacteriaceae; genus Sphingobacterium; species Sphingobacterium sp. PCS056. The sequence goes on from NZ_CP096883.1 coordinate 1,233,712, forward strand.
TTAAGAGACAAAAATACAATATATTATCAAATAGCCCTAGTCCGGTATCCTATATTTTGGCCTATGATTTTGTTGCTTGAAAATTATTATAGTTCGATTTTGTGAGGGTAATGTGAAAAATAAGGGTGTGTTTTACCCCATAAATATTGCCCTCATTGATTAGGATCTATTCTGCCTCTCCCTATTATTTAATGGCAATTGTTATGATCTGTATCGCAGAGGCTTTATTGTAACTATTGTGTTAAAATTCGGGATTTACATTTATTAACAATACTATTCTCGTCATTTGTATAATTATTTTAATGCATATTTCCTTGCAGCAATTTGTAGATAGATTGTTTCGAGAGAAAAGCTCGTTTTAAAAGTTAAGTGGAAAAGAAGAAATAAAAATCTTTTATGAAAGTAAGTTTAAAAACGTGTTTTATGATTTAAATAATTGGCTTTTGCTGTTAAAGTATATATGATGATCACAAAAAAGAAGAATATGATGAGGGTTACTTTCCTATTATTTTGGAGTATGCTATTGAGCTGGGGAGTTCAAGCGCAAACGAAGACTGTGCAGGGTATGTTGAAAGATGACAAGATCCGTGTTGTCGCTGGAGCGTCAGTAAAGTTGATTTCCGATCAGGATTCGCTAGTTACAAGTTCTTCGATCGCTGGAATATTTATTTTTAATAATGTAAAAGCAGATAAGTTTAAAATATCGGTTTCAAATTTGGGGTTTCAAAGGCTTGAACAAGAGTTTACCTTTCCTTTGGGAGAAACTAAATATATCATTCCAAGTTTCACTTTACAACAGTCGTCAGAGTTGTTGCAAGAGGTTGTTATTGATGGTGTCCCTACTGTTGTTGTCAAAGGGGATACTTTAGAGTATACCATGAAAGACTTAAAGTTGCGTGATGGTTCTGTTGCTGAAGATGCTTTAAAGAAATTGCAAGGAGTCGACGTGGATAAAGATGGCAATGTGACTGCGCAAGGTGAGTCTGTAAAGCGCGTTCGTATTAATGGGAAAGATTTTTTTGGTGGAGATGTGAAGACGGCTACTCAAAACTTGCCTGCCAATATCATCGAAAAAATGCAAATTGTCGATGATTACGGTGATATGGCGAATATAACAGGTAATAAAAATGGTGATTCGGAGAAAGTGTTGAATATTCAAATTGATCCGAAATATAATAAAGGTCAAATGGCCACTTTACGTGCTGGATATGGTACGGAAGATCGTTATCAAGCTACCGGTATGTGGATGGGCATGAGGGAAGGAGAGCAGATTTCCGTCTTAGGTAATCTAAATAACACGAACGCGCCATTATTTGATTTTAGCACCACTGGTGGTGGCGCTCGTCGTCAGCAAGGTGGCGGAGGACGTCGTGGAGGAGGTATGTTTGGTGGATCTGATGGTCTTACAAAATTGGGATCAATTGGACTGAATGCGAGAAAAGACTTTTCTGATAAATTGACTGTATATGGTAGCTATAGTTATAGTCATAGTAATAATGTCACTTTGTCTGAACAATTCCAAGAAAATACCTTGAGAGGAATAATTCAAGATGATAGTATAAAATCAAATGCAAATACGATTGGCGGGAGTCATCGTTTTGAAGCAAATCTAGAATGGAAACCTTCAGCTAAGGATTACATCAAGATCTCTCCTCAATTTGGATTTGACGAGGGGGATGCAAGCTCGTTGACAAATTCTATTACTTTTAGAAATGGAGAGTTTAATAATTCACAAGATCAAAATATTTTCACACAATCAACTGCTCCTCGATATGGTATTAGCGGCTTGTATAATAGGAAGCTAAGTGATCGTGGTCGAAATATCTTCTTGAATATGAATTATAATAATGCTAAAACTGATAAAGATCAGAATGCCATATTAAAACGTTTGTTAGAAGATCCAAATAATGCCAATGCTTCTTTAAATTCGATTTATGAGAAAACAATTCAAGAAGCAAGTAATAAAAGTTGGAATGCTGGTGGCTCGTTGAATTATACAGAACCTTTATCTGAGAAAGGAAGATTAGAATTTACATATGATTTCAATAAGAATAAATACGATAATTCAAATCTGCAACAGGGATTTGATCGTGATGAAAATCCAATTGCTAATGATCCGAAGTTAAACTTTGATTATAATTATGATTATTCTTTCACTACGCATAAAGTCGGAGCTAATTACTTGTATAATGGTGACAAGGTAACTTATTCCATTGGTGCTGCTGCGCAACCTTCCCAATTGCGTGGTAATGCATTGAGTTCCGATCTATTGGTACCTATTCATCGTAATAATTTAAACTGGATGCCTATTGCACGATTTGAATACAAATTTTCACGCCAATCAAATATTTCCTTAAATTATAGCGGTTCAACAACAGAACCATCTGTTACGCAAATATTACCCTTTGATATGAGTACTAATCGCACGAGCATTGTGATGGGAAATGCAGACCTAAGTCCAGAATTTAATCATCAATTGAATATTAGGTTTCGCAAAAATGATTTTCAGAAGGGAAATAACTTCTTTGCTTTTTTAAATGCAAATTTGGCCAATAATAAAATTGTGAGCCTTAATAAGTCATATTTAGGTCGTTTACAAAATAATAATACTGGCGGGGTTGATACGACTTTAATTTCAGAAACACGTTATTTAAACGAATCAGATGATCATCCTTTTGGCATCAGTTCTTTTTATCATTACGGCAAATCGTTGAAAGAAAAGACTTACAATATCATGCTGATGGGGGGTGTTTCTTACAACAAAAGAATAGGCTATTCTTCAACAGATAGTTTGGACAATATTGGATTGAAAAATATATCTAACAATATTGTGTTTAATCAGGGTTTAATGTTCAGATATAATCCTTCCGAAAATTTTGAACTCAATCCGGGCGTTAGATATCAGTATAACCATACTAAAAACTCTTTAACAAATAGAACGACAAATATTTCATCTTGGACACCTACTTTAATCGGATCTGTTAATATCACGCCTACCACCATCTTTGGAGCCGATCTATCGAAACAGTTTAATCAGGGCTATGGTGATGGGATTAATTCCAATCCGTTTATTATCAATACTTATGTGGAACAAAAGTTTTTAAAAGGGCAACGTGGAACGATACGTTTACAAGCATTTGATCTGTTAAATGAGCAGACTAATATTTCTAGAACTGTAAGTGAGTCGATGGTTATCGATAGTCGTACCAATCGTTTGGGAAGGTATTTTATGTTGTTATTTACCTATAAATTTCAAAAATTTGCGTTGGGTTCCCCAACAGGAGATGGCGGAGGCCCTGGTGGAATGCGTCCGCCTCGCATGTAATCTTGCCACCTATCTACCGAAAAATAAGTGGATTAAATGGTTCTGATAGCAATATCAGGACCATTTTTTATTTGATGCTATATCCCATCCACGTCATTTTTCCAATGTTATAGAATAGGGCTGTTTTTATTTAGTTATTTTTGCCTGTAAACAAATGCACTATGCTCACATTTGAAAAATTAACATTTGAAAATATCGATACCATTGTTTCCATGATGCAAGATTTCTATGCCATTGATGGATATGATATGGATCCTGCTGTAAGTCGAGAAAATTTTAAAACTTTTCTTGATGATCAAAACTTGGGTCAGTCTTGGCTAATTAAAGAAAATGATTTAGTGCTTGGTTATATTATTGTTGTTTATTTCTTTAGCTTTGAATTTAAGGGAAGGGTAGCTTTGTTGGACGAGTTATTTCTCAATGCTGATGCTAGAGGTAAAGGCGTAGGGAGAAAAGCTGTTGAGTTTGTCAAGGATTATGTTCAAGAGCAAGGATGTAAACTGGTATTATTAGAGGTTGAGTCTCATAATTTACCTGCGCAAAAACTGTATGAAAGTCAAGGGTTTGATTTTCACCCCAGAAATATAATGCGATACAGCATTAAGAATAATTAAAATAGAATCTCCAAATTAATATATGGAATACGAAATAATACGCTTATCCAATGGTATTCGTGTGGTTTTTCAACCACAAAATTTACCGATTACACATGCCTGCATGTTGATCAATGCTGGCTCGAGAGATGAAAAAGAAGGTAAATTTGGTGTTGCACATTTTATTGAGCACCTCCTTTTTAAAAGAACTGAACGTAGAAGCACGAACCAAATTTTGAATCACTTGGAAGCTGTTGGTGGAGATCTGAATGCCTATACAACTAAAGAATATACCTGTGTGCACGCTTCTTTTTTGACACCCTATTTGGATAGAGCATTGGACTTGTTTGAAGATATATTTTTTCATTCGACTTTTCCAGAGGAGGAATTAGAGAAAGAGAAGTCAGTTATTGTAGATGAAATGGCTTCTTACTTGGATAGTCCTGAAGAATCGATCGTAGATGATTTTGAGGATCTTTTATTTGAGAAATCGGGTTTGGGACACAATATACTAGGACTTGAAGAGCAATTGTTAGCCCTTACAAAAAATGATATTCATGATTTTATTCAATCCAATTACGACACAAACGAAATCGTAATCTCGATTACGGGAGATTATACGCTAAAGCAGGTGGAGCGATTGGCTAATAAAATATTTGCGCCCGTTGCTGAAAATAAAATTCAAAGAGAACGAAATGACGTGGTTCCTGTATTAGTCAGTCATGTGGAGTCTCCAAAACCAATCAATCAGGTACATTATATGTTGGGGGCTCATGCTTATAGTTTCCGTGATGATCGTAAGACAGGCTTATTACTGCTTAATAATATGTTAGGGGGAATGGGAATGAGTTCGATATTGAATCTTTCTATTCGTGAAAAACATGGTATCGCCTATACTATTGAATCGAACTATACGATGTTTTCTGACTCAGGCCTATTTAGTATATATCTTGGAACGGATGAAGAGAAAATAGAAAAGGCTAAAAAATTAGTTTTTAAAGAACTCAATAAATTATGCGACAGAGAGATGACATCTGGACAGCTCCAAAAAGCCAAACGTAAATTTATCGGTCAAATCGCACTATCTGAAGAAAATAGAATGAGTATGATTATTGCGGCCGCAAAAAATGTGATGGATTATAATCGTATCATAGAATTGGATGTTATCATTGAAAAGATAAAAACAATCACAGCTGTAGAATTACTGGAAATATCGAGAGATATTTTGGATCCTACGAATATGACATCGCTAAGTTTTGTACCTGAAGATTAGTTTTTCATGTATTATGATGTTGCTTTTTTAAGAATTTAAATATAAAAGATGATTTGTTATTGCTTGTAAATCATTTGTTTAAATATTTTTAAATGGCCGGGTGGTTTTTATTGTATTTGATATTCAATTCAATTTCATTGTATATAAAATACAATTTCTCTAAGTTTGTTTATTAGAATAGATAATTTTAAATATGAAAACAGCATATGTATTTCCTGGTCAAGGAGCTCAATTCGTAGGAATGGGCCAAGACTTGTATAACTTAAATGATGAAACGAAAGCTTTATTTGAAAAAGCAAATGATATCTTGGGGTTTCGCATTACAGATATCATGTTTACAGGAACTGATGATCAATTAAAACAAACAAATGTAACTCAGCCCGCTATTTTTTTGCATTCTGTCATTTTAGCTAAAGCTTTAGGAGACCAATTTAAACCCGATATGGTGGCTGGTCATTCTTTAGGAGAGTTCTCTGCATTAGTATCTGCAGGTGCACTGTCTTTTGAAGATGGCTTGAAATTAGTTTCTCAGCGCGCAAATGCGATGCAACGGGCATGTGAACTTGAACCTTCCACTATGGCTGCGATTTTAGGTCTTGAAGATGCTGTTGTGGAAGAGATTTGTTCAAAAGTAGATGATGTGGTTGTGGCCGCAAATTATAATTGTCCGGGTCAATTGGTGATTTCTGGATCAATTTCTGGAGTGGATAAGGCTTGTGCTTTATTGACAGAAGCTGGTGCGAAGCGCGCATTGAAATTAAACGTTGGTGGTGCCTTTCACTCGCCATTGATGGAGCCGGCTAAGGTTGAGCTGCAGGCGGCTATTGAAGCTGTTGAGATAAAAACACCTATTTGTCCAATTTATCAAAATGTAGATGCAAGCTCTTATACAGATGCTGAAACAATTAAGAAGAACCTGATTGCACAATTGACAGGGGCTGTGCGTTGGACGCAAACTGTTCAAAATATGCTCCATGATGGTGCAGAGGCTTTTGTAGAAGTTGGTCCTGGTAATGTATTGCAAGGATTAGTGAAAAAGGTAAATCGTCAAGTTCAAACATCAGCAGCTAGCATTGCCGAATAATATACTTAATAAGGTATTGGTTTAACTATCATAAAAAAAGGAAGTCATTTTGACTTCCTTTTTTTATGATATATTTTTTAATTATAGACCAAATGACGTCTTTACTTGATCAACATAATCTAATTTTTCCCAAGTAAATAGCTCTACTTCGACTACTTTTTTATCTCCATTTGAGTTTTCAAATTCTTTGGTAACCTTTTTAGGAGTTCTACCCATGTGACCGTAGGCAGCTGTCTCAGAGTATATCGGATTTCTTAAACCTAACCGAGTTTCAATTCCGTAAGGAGTCATGTCAAAGATCTCGGTTATTTTTGATGCAATTTGACTATCATTTAAATTCACTTTGGCTGTACCATAGGTATTTACGTAAATACCCATAGGGTCTTTTACGCCAATAGCATATGAAATTTGAACTAATATCTCATCTGCAATGCCTGCTGCAACTAAATTTTTGGCAATATGACGAGTTGCATATGCTGCCGAGCGATCAACTTTAGAAGGATCTTTACCAGAGAAAGCTCCGCCCCCATGTGCGCCTTTACCTCCATAAGTATCTACAATAATTTTACGACCAGTTAAACCTGTATCTCCATGGGGACCACCAATGACAAATTTTCCTGTTGGATTAATGTGAAATTTGATTTCATCATTAAATAAACTCTGCAACTCCGGTTTTAATTGAGCTTTGACTCTTGGTATTAAAATATTCTTAATGTCAGCAGTAATTTGGTCACGCATTTCTTCTTCTGTCGAAAAGTCATCGTGTTGTGTTGAGATTACGATGGTATCAATACGAGCAGGTTTGTGATCTTCTGTATATTCTAAGGTTACTTGTGACTTGGCATCTGGACGCAGATAGGTGATTTCTTTATTTTCACGACGCAGTACGGCTAATTCATACAGTAATCGATGCGATAGATCCAAAGCGAGAGGCATATAGTTGTCTGTTTCATTGCTAGCGTATCCAAACATAATTCCTTGGTCACCAGCTCCTTGATCTTGCTTTGCTTTACGATCTACACCCTGATTGATATCTGCAGACTGTTCATGGATTGCTGATAGTACGCCACAAGAATTTGCTTCAAACATATATTCAGATTTCGTATAACCAATACGTTCGATTACTGAACGGGTTATCTTTTGAACGTCTAAATATATTTTTGATTTCACTTCCCCAGCAAGAACAACTTGTCCAGTTGTTACTAAAGTTTCGATTGCAACGCGTGCATCTTCGTCCCAAGCTAAAAAATTGTCGATCAGCGCATCTGAAATTTGATCAGCAATTTTGTCTGGATGTCCTTCTGAAACAGATTCGGACGTAAATAAGTAAGCCATATTACCTTTTTTATTTATATAATAAGGATTTGCGTTGGAGAGGTTTTCAATAGAAAAGTACTAAATAGCCTTGCTATATGATGGTTTTAGCACTTTTTTACTGTGGTTGCAATCTCCTGTTATATTCTCATTATATTCTCATTAAGAATAAACTACGCAAATCAATCCACATTTTTTTATTGTCGACACAAAACTACAATACTTTCTGTTAAGATTAAAGATTTCTTGTATAATAGTTTTAAATTGATGGATCAAATGGATCTTAATTAAGAATTTTGACATTGTTTTAAGAAATTAGCGAATAACTGTATATTTGATTTATGGGAGAACGTAAACAGATACTGTTTGTTATCAATCCGATTTCGGGAGGTAAGCATAAGACATCATTTAAGAAGCAGGTGTTAGATGTGCTTGATTTACAAAAGTTTGATCCTACATTTCAAGAGACTTCTTATGCAAATCATGCGTATGAAATCGGTTTGCGTGCTATTGAAGAACAGTATGATGCGGTGATCGCAGTAGGGGGAGATGGAACTATTAACGAATTGGGTTCTGCGCTAGCGGAGAGTGGTATCCCGTTGGGTATTGTGCCGGAGGGTTCGGGCAATGGTCTTGCATTATATTTGGGTATACCGTTAAATGAAACTGCTGCAATTCGTCGTATTAATAGATTTGAATTTGTCGAAGTGGATTGTGGTACCATTAACGATAGAAAATTCTTTAATATCGCTGGATTAGGTTTTGATGCATCGGTCAGTGAAAATTTTGCTAATGAGAATATTCGAGGACCTTTGGGCTATTTAAAATCAGCGATCAATGTACTAAGTAAATACAAGCCATGTGAATATCGATTGAGCATTGATGGTAAGGAATATGAGCGTAAAGCTTTTATGATTTCTGTTGCTAATTCACCTCAATATGGTAATAATGCCTACATCGCACCGCAGGCATCAGTTAATGATGGGATATTAGATGTGTGTATTGTCCATCAATTTCCAATGTATATTTTACCAAAAATGTTGTTTCACTTATTCAATAAATCGGCTGACCAGTCAGATTATGTAGAAATAATACCAGGTAAAAATATTATGATCGAGACGGCAGATAAATCTGTCGTACATATTGATGGTGAGCCAGTTGACTTGGGTAATTGCCTGAATATCGGTATTATTTCGAAGGCTTTAAAAGTTATTTGTTAAATAAAGTTATGAGTAAAAATAAGAAACAACAGTATGAAGGCGTTGTATATTCAACAGACAACAGTTTTGAATATCAATTTTCTGAATTATTAGAAGATCTAGAAACACTTCCTAATCAGCAACAACAGCTTAAAGTTCAATTGGATCGTAAAATGCGAAAAGGTAAGGTCGTGACTTTGGTTAGTGGATTTAGAGGTAAGCAAGAAGATCTGGAGATGTTGGCGAAATTTTTAAAACAGAAGTGCGGAGTTGGTGGTAGTGCCAAAGATGCTCAAATCGTGATTCAAGGAGATTTTAAACAGAAAATTTCAGAGTTGTTACTTTCAGAAGGATACAAAGTGAAATTGGTCGGTGGGTAATATGGTATTATTTAGATCTAAAAAGAATGCACTTAAGCGGCTATATTCCTTGTAACCATCTGTAAATTAATTATTAATAATCGTTTTAGCATTGTTTAAAGAGGGTTGATAGGTTAGAAGGTGGTGAGTGAGCGGTTACTTGAATTTGAAATTAAATCGTTTGTTTTCTTGCATATCAAAAAAAAATGATTTTCATTGTAAAAAATTTATTGCTTTCTCCTGATAAACGATGCGAAGCACATAAATTCTAGTCGGAACCGCTGAGGTGATAACTGAATATTAAGAAATTGTAAAGGGAAATTAAAGTCTCTTTTATATTTCTAATTTATTTCGCTTTAAGATTTTAAATATGGCATAAAAGACTATATTTGCTTGACAAATTTTAAAACGAATACTTAGAAAAGCATATAATTAAAAAAAACATATTATATTTAACAACAGTAAAAAACTAAAAAATTAGAAAAATGGCAAACGCACCTAAAACAAGTCCTGCTGCAAAACAAGAGAGCAATAATTCAGGTTCTTTCTTTGCACAAGCTGCAATTATCATTTGTTTCATTCTCGGTTACCTTTTATGGAAATTTGTGATGGGTAGTCCTTCAAACTTTATTGATAATAATCCAGAAAACCAACCTTTACCAGGTAACTATTTAGGAATGGTTTATCACGCAGGTGCTGTAGTACCAGTTTTATTAGGTTTATTCTTTATGGTATGGGTATTCTCTATCGAGCGTTTCATCGTAATTGGAAAAGCTTCTGGAACAGGAAATGTTGGTAATTTCGTAAGAAAAGTACAAGTATTAATTAACGGTGGCAATTTAGATTCAGCTATTGCTGAGTGTGACAAACAAAAAGGTTCTGTTGCAAACGTAATCAAAGCTGGTTTAGTAAAATACAAAGCAGTTTCAGCTGATACTGCAGTAGATACAGAAAAAGCTACAATTGCAATTCAAAAAGAAATCGAAGAAACTACAGCATTAGAAATGCCAATGTTAGAGAAAAACTTAAACGTAATCGCTACATTAGTTTCTATCGGTACATTAACAGGTTTATTAGGTACAGTAACAGGTATGATCAAGGCCTTCAGCGCGTTAGCAACTGGTGGTACTCCTGACTCTGCTAAATTAGCAAATGGTATCTCTGAGGCCTTAATCAATACAGCAACAGGTATCGGTACTTCTACAATTGCGATTGTAATGTACAATATCTTGACTGCAAAAATTGATAAATTAACTTATTCAATCGACGAAGCTGGATTCTCTATCGTACAAACGTACGCTGCGAACCACAAATAGTAAAATATATGATTTTTGAAATTTTATTTTATGGAATATGAATTTCAAATGCATCATATAGTAAGAGATTGAATAATTAATTTATAAAGAAGTTTAAAAATGGGTAAAGCAAAAGTAAAAAGAGCCAGTACCTCCATTGATATGACCGCGATGTGTGACGTATCATTCTTGCTTCTTTCATTCTTCGTAATGACATCAACGGCAAAACAACCGGAAGCATTTCCGGTAGATACGCCAGCATCTACGACGAAAGATAAATTACCAGACTCTAATGTTGGTATCATTACCATTGGAGATAAAGGTAAAGTATTCTTTGGCGCTACAGATCGTGATGTTAGGGTTAAAACTTTAGAGAAAATGTCTTCCAGATATGGTGTGCAGTTTTCTCAACAAGATTACGACCAATTTGCGTTGATGGAAAATGTTGGCGCTCCAATGAAAGCTATTAAGCAAGTATTGGGAATGGAACCAAGCAAGCGTCTTGAAAAAGGGGTTCAAAATGGTATACCAGTTGATAGTACAGAAACATTATCAAATGAATTATACCAGTGGGTACAAACGGCACGTTTAGCTGCAGCAGAATTGAATAAGGAAAAGGAAAGTAACAAAGATTTTGTTGATCCAGGACCGTTAAAAATTGCTATTAAAGCTGATGGTGCAGAAAAGTATCCTTCAATTAATGCGGTAATCGAAACATTACGTAATCAAAAGCAAAATAAATTCAGTTTTATTACTGGTTTACGTGCTGAAGATAAATAGTGTTGATTTAATAAAAAGACATAAATGGCAGAATTAAATCAAGACAGTGGTAAGGGCGGAAAAGGTGGTAAAGTAAGATCAAAGAAAAACGGTGGTAAAGTCGATTTGACAGCCATGGTTGATTTAGCATTCTTATTGATTACTTTCTTCATGCTAACTACGTCTTTAAATAAACCACAAGCAATGGATGTTGCGATGCCTGATAAAAACAAAGTTAAAGATGAGCAATCTGAAGTATTAACAGCAGATAATCGTTCGGTAACTGTTTTGTTAGGATCTGACAACAAAGTTTCTTGGTATTACGGACAGGTTAAAGCACCTATAGAAGGTCCTACGGTTGCAGGATTCGGCGCTGATGGTATACGCAAGGTTTTAATTGAGAAAAAAGCTTACGTTCCTCGTGTTGCGGGCGGAAAAGATGTAATCGTGATTATCAGACCTAGTGATATGTCTACACAAAAAGATCTTGTTGACATCCTTGATGAGATGAAGATCGTAGATATTAAACGTTATATGATTGCGAAAATTAGTCCTGAAGAAATAGATGTTTTAAAACGTGATAATATCTATAATGACTAAGTTAGTCTTTATACAAATCACGAAAACTATAGAAATATGATTGGGTCAAAATTAGATATTTTTAAAAAGGAATGGCTTGATGTAGTATTTCAAGGCAGAAATAAGGAGTATGGAGCTTATGAGCTTCGTAAACTAGCTCCTAAAGCTACCAACGTTGGTTTGTTGGCAGTGGTAGTTGCCGTAGTACTATTAAGTCTTCTTAAATTATTCGGAGGAAGTCTATTTCCTGATAAACCTATTGAAGCCGCTCCAGTTATTACCGAAGTGACTTTAGAGGATTTGGAGGAAATTAAACCACCGGAGCCAGAAGAAGAAGAGCCACTTCCAATTGAGGAAGAGAAGCCTCAACAAGTTGCAATGGATATACCAAAAGAAGATTTGGTACGTTTTCCAGAGCCAAAAGTAGCTCCGGCTGCTCAGGTAAAAGAGGAAGTTGCTGCTCAGGAAGAGTTCAAGGATGATAAAAAATCACCAGCACGTATGACCTTAAAAGGTAGTGCGGCAGGTTCTTCAGTAGCAAGAGGTGAATTTGGTACTAAGAAGCAAGATGGTGCTATTACTGCAGGTGTTTCCAAAGGTGATCCAAATGGTGATCCAAATGGTGACCAAATCTTTAATGCTGTTGAGGTGCAACCTCAACCTCCTGGAGGAATGGCAGCATTTATGAAATGGGTAGGAGATACATATGAGTATCCTTCTGGAGCTTTGGAAAATGGAATTAATGGCGTAGTAGAGGTTTCCTTTGTCGTTGAAAAGGATGGTAGTTTAACAGATATTTCTGTAAAACGCGATCTTAAATATGGTACAGGTGAAGCTGCAGTTAGGTTGTTGAAAAAAGCTAAAAAATGGAGAGCAGGTATTCAAAATGGTCGTCCAGTACGTGTAGCTTATACATTACCTATCCGCCTAAACACAATTAATCAGTAATTAGTGGCGAATTTTAATTCAAATAATACAAATTACAGACAGAAATCGCCTATAAAGCGATTTCTGTCTATTTTAGGACTATTTATGTTCGGCCTATACTTTGGTTTAGGTCTCTTAGTTATCTTTTGGAAGGATTTACCTTTAGATATCAATCCAACATATAAAACTTTGTTTGGTATTGTACTTATTGTTTATTCCTTTCTGCGTTTTGTAAGGCTATGGCAAAGTAATTTTAATTAAGCCCTTATTACGAATCTGAAATCTTCATTATTTATTAATTGATTGCCATATGAAAAACAGCTTTAAAATAGTTTTAACATTGCTAGTCGCGATTTTAATTTTGGGAAGTTGTAATCGTTCCAAGAAACAAGAAACAACAGCTCCGACTCAGGATATTTTAAGAGGTAAAGTAAATGTCCTTGTTGATGAGACATTATATCCGATTCTTAAGGAACAAGTTGATGTTTTTCAAAGTTCTTACTCAGATGCAACTATTCAGTTACTCGCTAAGCCCGAAATTAAAGCCGTGAATGCCTTGCTTGCTGATTCATCTAGTGTTATTATTTTGACCCGTAAATTGACTCAAGCGGAAGGTAAAAATTTTAAAGATCGAAAAATTATACCCAAAGAGTATCAAATAGGAAGTGATGCAGTGGTATTGATAAATAATATTGCTGATGCAGATACTACAATTACTCTTTCTGACGTTAAATCATTGTTAAGTGGTGAGCTTAAAGGTAAGTATAAGGTGGTTTTTGATAATGCTAACTCCAGTACATTGAGATTTTTGAAGGAATACTTATCTATAAATAAGATAGATCCGGCATCGATTTCCGCATTGGAAAAGAATGAAGATGTTATTAAATATGTTAGCGAAAATAAAGGTAGTATCGGTATTGTAGGTTACAATTGGATATTGGATATGGCTCAAAAAAAATCTGATTTATTGAATAAAATTCGTACATTGAGCGTTGAAAATGCATTAGGCGCTAAGAAAGATGGTTTGTTTTATAAACCCTCGCAATCCAATATGTCTTTGGGATTGTACCCTTTTACGAGACCTATTTATGTTTTGAATTATCAACCGAATATGGGCTTGGGTCTAGGGTTTAGTGCTTTCTTAACGGGCGACAGGGGACAACGCATTATATTAAAAGCAGGTTTGCTTCCTGTGACAATGCCAGGTAGAGAGATTATCATAAGAGAAGAAAATAGTTTAAATTAGAATATAAAATAGTACAACAATAGATTATGACAAACAGTAAATTATTATTTAGTCTGTTATTAGCAGGTTCTGTTGGCACAGCAAGTGCACAAAGTTTAAAGGATGCTAGAGCGGCTATTGAAACAGAAAACTACGGTAAGGCAAAAACAATTTTGCAACAATTAGTAAGTAAACAAGCTAAAGTTGGGGATAATTACTTCTATTTAGGTCAGATTTATTTAGTTAATGATAAGCCTGATTCAGCAGCGATTATGTTTAATCAAGGTTTAGCAGCTGATCCAAAATCATTGATTAACAATGTTGGTTTGGGTTATATTGATTTATTGAAAAAGGACAAAGCATCTGCTGAGTCTAAATTTTCTGCTGCAAGTGCTAATTTAAAGAAAAAGGATTACGAAGAATTGTTGGAAATTGGACGTGCTTATATTAAAGCTCCAGAGCCAGACTATGCAAAAGCTTTAGATTACTTAACACAAGCCAAAGCAAAGAATACTAAAGATGCTGCTATTCCATTGGCATTAGGTGATGCTTATAGAGGATTGAAAGAAGCAAGTAGTGCTTATACAAGCTACAGTGATGCTGCTGAATTAGATCCTGCATCAGTTCGTGCAAAAATTGGTCTCGCTGTTATCGTTCGTGGTGCACAGGCTTATGATGAGGCGATTGCTCAATTAACGACCATTACAGAAGAAAATCCTACATATGCACCTACTTACCGTGAGTTAGCAGAGACCTACAATATGTGGTCAAAAGCTCCAGGTACATCTGATGAGAAATATGTAGAATTGAATAAAAAAGGGGTTGAGCAGTATAAAAAATACTTAGAAGTCAATGGAGATAACTCTTTGGAAGCAAAGATTCGTTACGCCGATTTCTTGGTATATGCTAGACAATATGATGAGTTAGGAACTGTTTCAGAGGAGTTAGCTAAAAATCCTGATGTAGATCCAAAAATCTATCGTTACTTAGCTTATAACGCTTTTAGAAATAAAGAATACACAAAATCTGCTGAATATTTAGAAAAAATGTTTGCTAAGATGGATGCTACACGTATCATTCCATTAGATCATATGTATGCCGGTTTATCTGATGTCGCAAACAAAAAAGTGGAGTCAGGTATCGTTCATATTCAGAAAGCAATCGATGCAGATAAAGAATTGTTAGCTGAAGTGGCAGAAACGGCCTTTGCTAAATATCAAGATCAAGAAACTGCAACTGCAGTATCTTTGTTTGAAATCATCGCCAAGTATCCTGATACTGACTACTACTATGATTCAAATTATTATGCTGGTGAGGGTAACTATTTAATTGGTTTCAAAAAAGATCAAGAAAGTAAAGATGAGGAAGGAAAAGTTATCAATCAAGCTTTAAGAGATGAAGCGATTGCTGCCTTTGTAGAATCTCAAGCCCAATTAGCTATAATTGAAAAAGCGACTAAGCCTGAAGTATTAGACAAGTATCTAATTACCGCATTGTATTACAAAGCTTTTTCAGCATTAGGAGCTGATAATTTAGAAGCACCTAAAGGAGATTTCGTAGCTCCTTTTGAAAAATTAATCCAAGTGGTTAATGAAAAAGGAACACAAGAGAAAAATAAAGCATATTTAATTGATGCGCATACTTATATTGGTTTCTATCAATATAACAAAAATGAAATTGCAAAAGCAAAAGCTAGTTTTCAAGAGGTTTTAAAATTAGATCCTGAAAATGAAAGCGCTAAATCTTATTTAGAAGGTTTAAAATAAGCTGATCAATATTTTGAAAAAAGGGTGAAACATTTGTTTCACCCTTTTTTGATTTACCCTATTTTTTTCTTAAATTTAGGTTTTACCAATATAAACATTTTGATATGGAACAAGTTAGTGCAAATGCACCAATTGATTATTTACCAATTTTATTCCAACTTATTGTTGCAGCAGGATTTGGTATTGGAACCATTATTATTACACATTTAATTGGACCCAAAGTTCGTACTGAAAACAAATTATCTTCTTTTGAATCTGGTGTAGAAGTGATAGGCAATGCTAGACAGCCCTTTTCCATCAAATATTTTTTAGTGGCCATCTTGTTTGTCATTTTTGATGTTGAAGTTATCTTTATGTATCCTTGGGCTGTTAATTTTCGAGATTTTGGTTTCGAAGGTTTGATTCAGATGTTTGTCTTTATGGGTATGTTGCTTTTAGGATTCATCTATGTCATCAAAAAGAAAGCATTGAACTGGGATTAGAATAGTTCTAAATTATGCTAACCGCTTGATTTTTATTCAGAAAATGTTAGTTTTGATATGTGCGAAGGCACACAACTATAAACCACTTTAAATTATATTTCCATGAGCGATATTAAGTTGGCCAAAGCACCTCCGGGAGTTGAGGGCGCTGGTTTTTTTGCCACGAGTTTGGATAAAGCGATTGGCTTGGCGCGTTCAAATTCTTTATGGCCATTGCCTTTTGCCACTTCTTGTTGTGGAATTGAGTTTATGGCCACGATGGGGTCAACTTATGATCTTGCTCGCTTTGGTGCAGAAAGACCAAGCTTTTCTCCTCGTCAAGCTGATATGCTATTGGTAATGGGTACAATTGCAAAAAAAATGGCACCCGTTTTAAAGCAGGTCTATACACAAATGGCGGAACCACGTTGGGTAATTGCTGTGGGTGCTTGTGCATCTAGCGGAGGTATTTTTGATACTTATTCTGTTTTGCAAGGTATTGATGAAATCATTCCAGTAGATGTATATGTGCCTGGTTGTCCACCAAGACCTGAGGCAATTTTAGATGGCGTACTACGTTTGCAGGATATTGTGAAAAGTGAGTCTTTAAATAGAAGAAATACTCCTGAATATAGAGCTTTGTTAGAAAAATATGGAATAGAAACTTATGAGTAAATTTGATAACACCTATTTATTAGATAAGTTAATTTCTCAATTTGGTACCGATGTTTCACCACTCCGTGATGAATATGATCTTTTGACTGTTCATGTAAATGTAGATGCCATTATTGATGTTTTAACTTTTCTAAAATATGATGAAGAATTACAATTTATTCATCTGACAGATATTACTGCTGTTCATTATCCACATCAAAAAAAGGCTTTTGAAATTGTATATCATGTCAATAGTTTGATTAATAATATTCGTATTCGTGTTAAAGTGGAGGTGGATGGTATAGATCCAGCAATTCCAACAGCAACTACCATTTGGAAAGGTGCAAATTGGATGGAGCGCGAAACATATGATTTTTATGGAATCCAATTTTTGGGTCATCCAGATTTAAGACGGATTTTAAATGTAGATGATATGGAAGTCTTTCCAATGCGAAAAGAATATCCATTAGAAGATCCAAATCGTGTCGATAAGAAAGATCTTTATTTCGGCCGTTAAAGTTAAAAAGCAGACCAATTATGAGCGATTTTATTACCAAGATATCCCCCAATAAACCTGTATATGAAGATAACGATCCTCAGGATGAGTTAATCACTTTAAATATTGGTCCGACGCATCCTGCTACACATGGCGTGTTTCAAAATGTTGTTCAGATTGATGGAGAGCGGATCGTAAGTGGCGTGTCAACAATCGGTTATATCCATCGTGCTTTTGAGAAGATCGCTGAGCACAGACCTTTTTATCAAATAACACCTTTAACAGACAGATTGAATTATTGTTCTGCTCCTATTAATAATATGGGCTGGCATATGACTGTTGAAAAGTTATTAAAAATAGAAATTCCCAAACGTGTACAATATATGCGTGTTATTGTGATGGAATTGGCGCGTATAGCAGACCATATTATCTGTAATGGAATTCTTGGTGTTGATACAGGAGCTTTTTCAGGCTTTTTATATGTCATGCAAGAGCGAGAGTTTATTTATGAGATTTTTGAAGAGATTTGTGGTGCGCGATTGACCACTAATATTGGAAGAATTGGCGGTTTCGAACGAGATTTCAATGATATTGCATTTGCAAAAATTGAAGAGTTTTTAAAACGATTTCCTCCTGTTTTGACCGAATTTATGGAGTTGTTTGATCGTAATCGTATTTTTATTGAGCGTACTTCCGGTATAGCTTCTGTGACAGCGGAAGAGGCTTTGGATTATAGTTGGTCCGGTCCTATTTTACGCGCTACAGGGGTGGATTATGATATTCGGGTTCAAAATCCTTACTGTTCCTATGAAGAGTTTGATTTTGAAGTCCCTGTTGGCACCAAAGGTGATGTCTATGATCGCTATATGGTGCGTAACGAAGAAATGTGGCAGTCTATGCGGATTATCGAACAGGCGCTATCTAAAATAGCAAATGAGCCAAAAGGAGTTTTCCATGCTGATGTTCCTGAGTTCTATTTACCTCCAAAAGAACAGGTATATACCAACATGGAGGCATTGATCTATCATTTCAAAATTGTTATGGGTGAGGTGGAAACTCCGAAGGCAGAAGTTTATCATGCCGTAGAGGGTGCCAATGGAGAATTAGGATTTTATTTGGTGCACGATGGTGGACGTACGCCATATCGATTACATTTCAGACGGCCTTCTTTTATCAATTATCAAATGTTTGCTCCTATGAGTGCAGGTATGTTACTTTCGGACGCAATTCTTAATATGAGTAGTCTTAACGTTATTGCAGGAGAATTAGATGCTTAGTGTCAAACATAATGAGATTGTTGAATTTTCTTCAACATTGCTAAATCAATTTGCTGAAGTAGTGGCGCGTTTCCCAGAGGGAAGGCAAAAATCGGCTTTACTTCCTATTTTACATTTAGTACAGGCTGAATTTGGATGGTTAAGTCCTGATGCCATGAATAAAGTTGCTGGCTATTTGGGTATTGAACCTATTGAGGTCTACGAGGTGGCCACCTTTTATACGATGTACTTATTACAGCCACAAGGAAAATATGTTTTGGAAGTCTGCCGTACCGGACCATGTTGTTTGGTTGGTGCCGAACGTATTATGACGCACCTGGAGAATAAATTGGGTGTGAAAGAAGGTGAAGTGACGGCTGATGGCTTATTTTCTTGGCGGGGAGTTGAATGTCTTGCCGCATGCGGATATGGACCTGTCTTGCAGATAGGCCCTGAATATACGTTTTATGAAAACTTGACAGAAGCTAGTGTCGATCAATTAATAGATGATTTAAGCTCAAAAACGAATTAAAATGGCACGTAAACTTTTGCTAACACATATTGATGTTCCGGGAATCCAAACTTTCGAAGTATATCGTCAACAAGGGGGGTATCGTGCTGTAGAAAAAGCACTTAAGACGATGTCTCCTGATGATGTTGTTGAAGAAGTTAAGAAGTCAGGTCTTCGTGGAAGAGGCGGAGCAGGATTTCCTACCGGAATGAAGTGGAGCTTCTTGGCAAAACCAGAAGGTGTGCCTCGTTATTTAGTCTGCAATGGTGATGAATCTGAACCTGGCACTTTTAAAGACCGGTTTTTGATGACCCACATTCCGCATGCACTGTTGGAAGGTATGATTGTTTCCAGCTATGCTTTGGGAGCTAAAACTTCTTATATCTATGTTAGAGGTGAGATGATGCCCCAAATCCGTATTCTGGAGCGGGCGATAGAGGAAGCAAAATCTGCTGGTTTTTTAGGTAAAAATATCTTGGGATCGGGCTATGATTTAGAAATTTATGTTCAACCGGGTGCTGGAGCTTATATATGTGGAGAAGAGACCGCTCTGTTGGAATCTTTAGAAGGTAAAAGAGGTAACCCGCGGATAAAGCCGCCATTTCCAGCAATAGCTGGCTTATACGGTTGTCCAACTGTTGTCAACAATGTTGAATCAATTGCGGCAACTGTCCCCATTATCAATGATGGAGGTGAAGAATATGCCAAAATTGGTATTGAACGGAGTACGGGTACAAAATTAATATCTGCCAGCGGTAATTTGCTGAAACCAGGTGTATATGAAATAGAATTGGGTTTGTCTGTAGAAGAATTTATCTATTCCGATGAGTATTGTGGCGGTATGGCAAATGGGAAGAAATTGAAAGCAGTTGTGGCTGGAGGTTCTTCTGTTCCCATTTTACCTGCAAATTTGATCTTAAAAACGGCGAATGGTCAAAATCGATTAATGACTTATGAATCCTTAGCTGATGGAGGCTTCCAAACGGGAACTTCGATGGGCTCTGGTGGTTTTATTGCTTTCGATGAGGATCAATGCATTGTCCGTAATACGTGGAATTTTAGTCGTTTTTATCATCATGAAAGTTGTGGACAGTGTTCTCCTTGTCGTGAAGGAACAGGATGGATGGAAAAAGTGTTGCATAAAATTGAGACGGGGCATGGTAGTTTGTCAGATATTGAATTGCTTTGGGATATCCAAAGACGTATAGAAGGAAATACCATATGTCCTTTAGGGGATGCTGCAGCATGGCCAGTTGCAGCAGCGATTCGTCATTTTAGAGATGAGTTTGAATGGCACATCAATCATCCAGAGGATGCATTGACAAGAAATTATGGATTAGCACATTATGCAGATCCTTTAGTACCGATTGTTTCTTAATTAGATTGATAAACGAGATACGAAGATGGCAGAAGAGGTAAAATTGAAAGTTATTATAGATGGTATTCCTGTAGAAGTAACACCAGGCACTACGATTTTGAACGCGGCACGTCAGATCGGTGGAGATATTGTTCCTCCAGCGATGTGTTACTATTCCAAATTGGAGGGCACTGGGGGTAAATGCCGTACCTGTCTGGTTAAGGTATCAAAAGGATCGGAAAAAGATCCTCGTCCGATGCCCAAGCTGGTTGCTTCATGTCGAACAACGGTTATGGATGGTATGGAAGTTGAAAATATCACTTCACCTGATGTTGTCGAGGCACGTAAAGCTATCGTCGAAATGTTACTTATAAATCATCCATTGGACTGCCCTATTTGTGATCAGGCTGGAGAGTGTAAATTGCAAGATTTGGGTTTTGAGCATGGTTCTGCGCAGACACGCTATGAGTTTGATCGCCGTACATTTGAACGTATTGACATTGGAGAGAAAATACAATTGCATATGAATCGATGCATTTTATGCTATCGCTGTGTATTTGTTGCGGATCAGATCACAGATAAACGTGTCCATGGTATTATAGGACGTGGAGACCATGCCGAGATTTCGACTTATATCCAAAATGTCGTTGAAAATGACTTTTCAGGAAATGTCATTGATGTATGTCCGGTAGGTGCTTTGACAGATCGAACTTTCCGATTTAAGAACCGTGTTTGGTTTACAAAGCCTGTCGATGCGCATCGTGATTGTCCCACTTGCTCAGGTAAGGTGACTTTATGGTATAAAGGGGCTGATGTCATACGTGTGACCGCAAGGAAAGATGAATTTGGTGAAGTAGAAGAATTTATCTGTAATACCTGTCGCTATGATAAAAAAGAAACTCGCGATTGGAAATTAGAGGAACCAACGCCAATTAGCGATCAATCTGTGATTGCTTCTAATCATTACACGCGTTTTAATCCACCAGCAGTTATTGAAAATGATCCTGTACTACAGGAACAAAATTTAGAACAACTGGCTAGAACTGAAAAATTGAAATAATATGGAGTGGTCATTTGTCATCGAAAAATTTGCCCTTGTCACAATTGTATTTGTTGTCACACTTGTGATCGCGATGTACTCGACATTGGCGGAGCGTAAGATTGCTGGATTTATGCAGGATCGTTACGGTCCAGACCGAGCAGGAATTTTTGGCTTATTGCAACCATTCTGTGATGGTGGGAAATTCTTTTTTAAAGAAGAAATCATTCCTGCCGGAGCACATAAGGCTTTATTTATCATCGGTCCCACTATTGCTATCATTACAGCATGCATCAGTTCTGCTGTTATTCCATGGGGCCAATCGTTAACGATCGGTGATCGTGTAATTTCACTACAAGTTGCGGATGTGAATGTCGGTATTCTTTATATGTTTGGTGTCATTGCATTGGGGGTATATGGTATTATGTTAGGGGGTTGGGCATCGAACAATAAATTTTCTCTGATGGGGGCTATTCGAGCTGCTTCACAGAGTATCAGTTATGAGATTGCGATGGGATTATCCATTATTGCTTTATTGATGATTACAGGATCACTATCCCTAAAAGAGATCGTTGCAGGCCAATCGGGATTTGTTAATTGGAATATTTGGTCTCAACCGTTAGGCTTTATCATTTTTATGGTTTGTGCTTTTGCGGAGTGTAACCGTGTTCCATTTGATTTGCCAGAATGTGAGACCGAATTGGTCGGAGGTTATCATACAGAATACTCTTCGATGAAATTGGGACTCTATATGTTCTCTGAATATATCAATATGTTTGTTTCCTCGGCATTAATGGCTTCTCTTTATTTCGGAGGGTATAATTTCCCTTTTATGAATGACTTAGGTCTTTCGGAGAATTGGATAACGATTCTAGGCGTATTGGCGTTCTTTATTAAAATATTTGCTTTTATCTTTTTCTTTATGTGGGTGCGATGGACTTTACCAAGATTCCGTTATGACCAATTAATGAATCTGGGATGGAAGATGTTAATCCCTTTAGCCATAGCAAATATCGTTTTAACAGGAATTATTACATTGATTAAGGATACATATTTTTCATAGAAAGGATCAGTTATGCAACCACTAAGTAATAGGAAAAAAGTTTTAGAACAGAAACCGATGAATTTTATGGAAAGGATTTATTTCCCAGCCATTGTAAAAGGTTTGTCCATTACGTTAAGACATTTTTTTAAAAAAATACCTACGATTAAATATCCCGAGCAACAACGACCTTTTTCTAAAAATTTTAGGGGACAACACTCTTTAAAACGAGATGAAGAAGGGCGTGAGCGTTGTACAGCTTGTGGATTATGCGCCTTGTCATGCCCAGCAGAGGCGATCACGATGATTGCTGCTGAGCGAAAAAATGATGAAAAGCATTTATACCGAGAAGAGAAATATGCCGCAGTATATGAAATCAATATGCTCCGTTGTATTTTCTGTGGTCTTTGCGAAGAAGCATGTCCTAAAGAAGCCATTTATTTGGATGGACCACATGTGACCGCCGATTATTTACGTAAAGATTTCATTTATGGAAAAGATAAGTTGGTAGAACCAAAATTTGATATTACAAAGTTGAATAGTTAATCAAAGACTTATGACCGTTTTTTATTTAGTTGCTTTCCTTTCTATTTTTTTCGCGCTGATGACCATCTTCACGAAAAACCCGGTGCATAGTGTTCTGTATCTCGTAATTACGTTTTTTACATTTACCATTCACTATATTTTATTAAATGCACAGTTTTTGGCTGTGGTGAATTTCATTGTATATATGGGTGCAATTATGGTGCTCTTTTTATTTGTACTGATGTTGTTGAATCTCAATAAAGATACAGAGCCTATGAAATCCAATCTAGTAAAAATGATGGGTGTGATTGCAGGTTGCTGTTTGGTAGTTGTTCTTTTTGGTGCATTTCGAGTTTTTGACTTGTCAAATCCTTTGATTGTAAAAGATCCTGATATCGGTTTAGTGAAAAATTTGGGAAAAGTGTTATTTAAAGAGTTCCTGCTTCCGTTTGAATTGTCTTCGATTCTATTGTTAACGGCTATGATTGGGGCAGTTTTATTGGCGAAAAAAGAAACAAGGAAAGTATAATGGAAGCAGCAATTCAACAATTACAAGGTGTTCCAATCAATCATTATTTGATTTTTTGCAGTATAATTTTCGTCATTGGTGTTATCGGTGTTCTTATTCGTCGCAATGTCATCATTATGATGATGTCGATTGAATTGATGTTGAACGCCGTTAATCTTTTATTAGCCGCATTTTCAGTACAACATGGTGATGCGTCGGGCCAAGTATTTGTATTCTTTATCATGGCGCTGGCAGCAGCAGAGGTTGCAGTCGGTTTAGCGATTATTATTATGGTATATCGAAATACGAAGTCAGTAGACATTGAGTCTTTACATAAACTTCGTTGGTAATTTAGAGCATTAAAAAAAGAAAGATAATAGCTATGCGTGATTTAATTTGGTTAATTCCTTTATTGCCCTTGATTGGATTTCTGATTAATGGGTTAGGACGACAGGTACTTTCAAAAGGTTTGGTAGGTTTTATCGGTAGTGCTACCGTATTTGTTTCCTTTCTATTGAGTTGTACCCTATTTGCATCTATTTATGAGGACCGTATAAATGGTGAAAGTGGAATTATACTGCATCATATTTTTGATTGGATCAAGATTGGGAATTTAGATATTTCTCTTTCTTTTCTGGTCGATCCTTTAAGTGCAATTATGTTACTCGTTGTAACGGGTATAGGATTTTTAATACATATCTACTCGATTGGATATATGCATCAGGATGCTGGCTTTGCCAAATATTTTGCCTATCTGAATTTGTTTATCTTTTTTATGCTGCTGCTCGTGATGGGCTCGAATTACTTGGTCATGTTTATTGGCTGGGAAGGGGTAGGACTATGTTCCTATTTATTGATTGGCTTTTGGTATAAAAATAGTGATTATGGCGCAGCAGCCAAAAAGGCTTTTGTTATGAATCGCATTGGTGATTTGGGTTTTCTCTTGGCTGTTTTCTTTATATTTAATGCATTTGGTTCTTTAGAATTTGCAACGGTTTTTCAATCTGCAAAAAACTATCCTGTAGGGGATATGACCTTATTAACGATTACACTTTTATTATTTGTTGCAGCGACGGGTAAGTCTGCTCAGATCCCTTTATTTACCTGGCTACCGGACGCTATGGCTGGACCGACACCTGTATCAGCTCTAATACACGCTGCTACCATGGTGACCGCTGGGATATATATGATCGCCCGTTCTAATATTATGTTTGTTCTTTCTCCTCTTACGCTTCAGGTCATTGCAATAGTAGGTGTCTGCACTGCACTTTTTGCAGCAGCAGTTGCACTAACACAAAATGATATCAAGAAAGTATTGGCCTATTCGACCGTGTCGCAGCTAGGTTATATGTTCTTAGGCTTAGGAGTAGGTGCATTTACTGGAGCTTTCTTTCATGTATTGACCCACGCATTCTTTAAAGCTTTATTATTTTTAGGTGCAGGATCAGTTATTCACGGGATGAGCAATGAGCAAGATATGCGTAAGATGGGCGGTTTAAAAAAAGCGTTGCCTGTCACCTATATCACGATGTTGATTGGTACTATTGCCATTTCGGGGATTCCTCCCTTTTCCGGTTTCTTCTCTAAAGACGAAATTTTAGCTCATGCTTTTGCTGCTAACCCAGTTTTTTGGATTTTGGGATTTGCCGGAGCTTTGATGACTGCTTTTTATATGTTCAGATTGATTTATCTCACGTTTTTCGGAACTTTTAGGGGTACGGAAGAGCAACAGCATCACCTACATGAGTCTCCCAAATCGATGACTTTTCCCTTAATTATTTTGGCGGTATTATCTATTTTCGGAGGCCTATTAAATCTTCCTGAAGTATTAGGAGGAAATGCATGGTTGGCTAATTTCTTATCACCGGTATTTGCAGATGGTGCTCGTCTACAACATACGCATACCATTGAGCATAGTACGGAATATATGTTAATGGGCGTATCTATTGTAGGAGTCTTGGTCATGGCCTTTGTTGCCTACAATAAATATGTCAAGCAAGGGGTTGTTCCGCAGCATGATCAAGTGGCGAGGACTGGTCTTGCAAAGCTTTCTTATCATAAATTTTATGTCGATGAAATCTACGATCAATTAATTGTGAAACCGATTAATTGGTTATCTGTATTTTTTGCCCATGTTGTAGATGCCTCAGGTATTGATGGATTAGTTAATGCAATTGGTAAATCAACATTTATGACAGGAAAGGGAGTACGTCTTTTACAAAGTGGAAATGTTGGTTTCTATCTTTTACTAATGGTAGTTGGGGCAATTGCCATTTTTATATACGGTTTGTTGAGTTTTTAACATTGTAATAGCTATTTGATAATCAATGGATAACCTATTTTTACTTATTTTAACCCCTACTATTGGCGCCATTTTTTTACTTTTTGTATGTCAACATACACTAGCGAAAAAGGGAGCGTTGATTTTGTCTCTGATCACGTTGGGTCTGACTATTCCTTTTATTTGTCAATTCAATGCTTCAGGGGACTTTAATTATGAACAATCCTATCCATGGATCGCTGCTCTTGGCGTAAATTTTCATATTGGTATTGACGGTATTAGTTTACCCTTATTGGTTTTAACAAATGTTTTAGTGCCACTGATCGTGCTCACTACTTTCAAAAAATCTTTTAAAGGAAATTTTTATGCATTGATGTTTTTCATGCAAAGTGGTTTGATGCTCGTTTTTGCCGCAATGGATGCTTTTACATTTTATGTGGGGTGGGAAGCAGCCTTAATTCCAATTTATTTTATATGTGCATTGTGGGGTGATGGAGATCGAATTCGAGTTAATTTAAAGTTCTTTGTCTACACGTTTTTTGGTAGTTTATTGATGTTGGTTGCCATATTATATCTACACCAACAGGTTGCTGCTCATGATTTTGAATGGCATTCTTTTGTATCACTCGATTTGGATGCTTCTACACAACGTTGGATATTTTGGGCATTCTTTATTGCTTTTGCTATTAAAATACCCATTTTTCCTTTTCATACTTGGCAACCCAATACGTATACTCATGCTCCTGCTGCAGGCACGATGCTATTAGCGGGGATTATGTTGAAAATGGGTGTTTACGGTTTGTTGCGTTGGTTATTGCCCGTGGTTCCGGAAGCTGTTGCCAGCTATGGTCAACTTGCTATGGGTTTATGCATTTTTGCTGTTGTATATGCTTCCATCATTGCTATCCAGCAACAGGATGCTAAGCGACTGATCGCGTATTCGTCTATTGCTCACGTCGGATTAATTAGTGCAGGTGTGTTTACCTGGAATTTAACGGGTATGAGTGGTGCTATGATGCAGATGGTTAATCATGGGATATCTGTTGTTGGTTTATTTTTCGTACTTGATATCATTCAAGATCGAACCGGTTCAAGAGATTTAAGAGATTTAGGCGGTATTGCAAAGCAAGCTCCACGATTGGCTATTGTGTTTTTAATCATTGTAATGGGCGCAATTGGCTTACCATTAACAAATGGTTTTATCGGTGAGTTTTTACTCTTAAAAGGGATTTATGACTATGGCATGTGGTACGCAGTTTTTGGAGGGCTAACATTGATTTTGGGAGCTGTCTATATGTTACGCTTATATCAAAAAACAATGCTCGGAACAACATCTGAACGGACAGCTACTTTTGCAGATATTTCTGGTGTTGAGTTATATACATTAATCATCATTTCAGGATTGATTATTTATTTGGGAATTTTTCCCAATAGCTTATTGCATATTTCTTCAGAGTCATTGGCTGTATTAACGACCTTCCTCGGAAGATAATTTTAGACTTAAACTTTACGAATAATAGATTCGATTATGGGGGCGATTATTACATTATCAATATTAGCATTATTGGTACTTTACTTAGGATTATTTAAAGCAAATAAATCATTATTACCGGTATCCTTAGTTGGACTCCTTGTCGTCATCGGTCTATTGATCAATGACTGGAAAGGAGTAGCTATACCTTTATATAACGGCATGGTCTTATTTGATCATTATGCGGTAGCATTCTCCATACTTTGTACCGTGATTACGCTCCTGGTTTTTATACTATCTAAAGGGTATTTCACGTCTTCCAGTGATCATGTGGCAGAATATTATACCTTATTATTATTCTCCTTAACTGGAGCAGTGTTGGTCAATAGTTTCCACAATTTGGCACTATTGTTTTTAGGAATAGAGATTATGTCTGTTGCCTTATATATTTTGGTAGGGATAAGAAAAAAGGATCCTGCTTCCAATGAGGCAGCCATTAAGTATTTCATTATGGGGGCGTTTTCTACCGGATTTTTGCTCTTCGGTATCACCTTATTATATGGCGCTTCAGGATCCTTTGATCTTGCCATGATTAAAGGTTATGTCACCAGTCATCCTAATGAGATCTCTCCACTTTTTTACAGCGGTATATTATTGATGATTATCGGTCTGATTTTCAAAGTCGGTGCCGCACCTTTTCATTTCTGGACTGCAGATGTTTATGATGGAGCTCCGATCTTGATTACCAGCTTTATGAGTACTGTTGTTAAGATTGCATCTTTTGCCGGATTGCTTCGTTTGTTTACTTTCTCACTTTTACCTTTACAGGATTTTTGGATACCAATCTTTTTGGGAATCGCTATAATCACGTTATTTATAGGTAATCTGTCAGCATTAATGCAATCGTCATTTAAAAGAATGTTGGTGTATTCCAGTATATCACATGCAGGGTATATGCTGTTTGCTATTATTGGTGTAGGAATAAACTCTGCCAATTCTATTTTTGTGTACGGAGCTTCCTATTCTTTAGCTACTCTAACTGCTTTTGCCGGATTGATTTTAGTGAAACGCGCTATGGGTTCAGATCATTTCGAGTCCTTCAATGGGTTAGCAAAAAAGAACCCCTATTTAGCAGCTATCCTGACTATAGCTATGCTATCGTTAGCAGGTATTCCACTTACAGCAGGCTTTATTGGAAAATTTATGATGTTCAGCGCTGTAATGGCTGATTATCATATTCTGTTATTGATTTTAGCGGTTTTGAATGCGGCAGTTGCGGTTTACTACTATTTAAAGGTGGTGGTAGCGATGTATTTTAGAGGTGGTGAAGGAAAGCATATTCCAATAAATATGAATTATGTTTTGCTCTTTATTGTGACCACCGTATTAACGATTTTAATCGGTGTCTACCCTAATTGTTTTATGGAGTTAATTTAGATGGTATAATATTTGTGAATATTGCGTGCATAGTTTATATAAGCTATGCATTTTTTATTTTTATTTCATGCTCTATAATTTATAGACAAATTGTATATTGTCAGTAGAATAAGTAATTGCAGATATTCATGATGTTTTTAATACCGATTATAACTACAATAAAAAGACTTTTTATTATTGCTGTTGTGCTGGGTATTTTGACAAGCCTAGGATTCGCACAACGAAATATTAAAGGTCGTGTCATCGATGGTAAAACTGGAAAAGGGATCCCTTTAGCTAGTATTTCTTGGAGTGGTCATCATGGTGGTACTTCTGCTGATACCCTCGGTAATTTTAATATTACCCTGCGGGATGAATTTGATCAAATTGCCTTTCGGGCAGTTGGTTATGAACTTAAGTTAATTGATCTTAATGTGGTTCAAGACTCTATTTTGAATATTTTTTTATTTGGTAAAGAAAATAAGATCGGAGAAGTAGTGGTCCACGCTAAAGGTCGTAAATATAAGGATCCTGCTTTGGCATTAATCGAAAATGTCATTGCTCATAAAGACGCAAATCATATCTCCAGATTAAACCACATTCAATACGAGGAGTATGAGAAATCACAATTCGGGACTGTAGATTTAAAAGCTAGAGTAGATAAGCTCCCTCGTAAGTTGCGGTTTTTGTTTGAGAATAAAGATACAATCAGTATACCAGGGAGTTCTATTTTACCTTTTTTCTTAGAAGAGAATGTTTCAGAAGTATATTCTACTTTTAAACCTTCTAGAAGGAAAAAAATCATTATAGGTCATAAAGTAACGGAATTAAATAAGCGTTATATCAATAATGCCAATATCCAAAGTTATTTTCAAGATCAATTTCGAAACATCGACATTTATGAGAACAACATTCAGTTGATCAGTAAATCTTTTCTCAGTCCAATAGCAGGAAATGCTCCATCATTTTACAAGTATTCCATTAAGGATACTTTAGTTCATAATGGTCTCAAGTATATTGAATTGTATTTTGAAGCCAAGTCAAAAATGGATGTATTATTTAAAGGATCTATTTGGATTTCTGATGATGATCGATATGCTGTTTATTATGCGGATATGGAACTTGGTGAAGAGGCAAATATCAATTGGGTAAATTCCATCAATATCGGTTTAGAGTTTGAAAGGCATTCTGCTGGTCAAATGATCCCTAAGCGATCTAATCTTCAGATTTTATTTGGAACGAGTAAAGCAAATGCGTTGTATGGAAAGAAAGAAACTTACTACTCAAAATATAAAGATGATCCGATCAGTGATGAAATTTTCTCCGGTATTCCTATTGAGAAACGGTATGTAGATCAAAAAGATACTGTTCAATGGGATCGTGTTCGTGTAGTGCCTTTGACACAGACAGAAGCAAATACCTATACCAATATTGATTCGCTATCCGAGATGAAATCTGTCAATCGATTGATAGCGATAGGTTATTTCCTCGTGCGAAGTTATTATAATGTTGGTAAATTTGAATTTGGCCCATTAGAGTATACTTATAGCTTTAATGAAATCGAGGGAAGTAGAATACGGTTAGGTGGAAGGACTACAGAGTTACTGTCCAATAAATTCTTTTTCGAGGGGTATACTGCTTATGGCACCAAGGATCATAAGCTGAAATATTATTTGAATGTGGCGCATACATTAAACGGTCAGTCTATTGTACAGTTTCCTGCGCATTATCTTTCAGCGACTGTTCAGCATGACGTTATGGAACCTGGTCGTGGTCTTAGCTATTTGAAAGGAGATGGGTTTTTCCAGTCTTTTAGAAGAAATAAACCGACTAAATGGTTGTGGAATGATATTTATAGATTAGAACATTTGATCGAATTTGGCAATCATTTTAGTGTCAAGTCGACCTTGACTCGTCACGAACGTAAAGCAGCTGGTGATTTGTCTTTTGTTACTTCAAACGCATCGCCAGATACTATTCCCGGTATTAATACCAATGACGTGCAGGTTACTTTGCGATGGGCTCCTGGAGAGCAGTTCTATTATCGTAATTTAGTAAGAACACAAATCCGTAATAAATTTCCGATTTTGACATTGCAGTACAATAAAGGTTTAGATGGATTCTGGAATGCAAATCAACGCTATGATGCCTTGCGATTTAAAATTTTCAAAAAGGTCTTCCTGTCTCCTGCTGGAACTGCAGATATGGAGCTGAGCGCTGGAAAGATATGGGGGTCATTATATTACCCGCTATTGGAAATGCCGGATATTCAGGCGGATAAATCAGGGCCATTACAAAATTTTGATTTGATATCAAATATGGAGTTTGTTGCAGATCGTTTCGTTAAGTTTGCATATTATCACCATTGGGATGGTTACATTTTCAATCGAATCCCTTTATTACAACGCTTAAAATGGCGTGAGGTAACAGGATTTAAGTTTTATTATGGAAAATTGAGCGATCGTAATAATCCCAATATAAATAAAGATCTCATCCAGTTTGATCGCGATGATCAAGGTATTTACAAGACACAAGTGATGGGCAATCAACCCTACATGGAAGGAATCGTAGGGATTGATAATATTTTTAAAATATTGAGAGTCGAATATAAAAGGAGGTTAACCTATTTGAATTTACCTCATGTATCTCGTGATACGTATGGCGTTTCACTTCATTTAAATTTTTAAATTTATGGAATATCAAAATCTGTTATATCAAGTTGATAGGCATATTGCTCTTATTACGATCAATAGAGCTTCTGCATTGAATGCTCTCAATCATCAAACACTAGATGATCTGGAAGCTGCTCTCATCTCTGCTCAAGGGAATATAGAGGTTAAAGGAATCATCATTACTGGCGCAGGTGAAAAAGCATTTGTTGCAGGTGCCGATATTAAAGAATTTGTTGATCTTGGTCAAGCAGCGGCCCATTCTCTTTCTAAAAAGGGGCACTATATTTTTACAGAACTGATCGAAAAATCTAAGAAACCTGTTATCGCTGCAGTAAACGGTTTTGCTTTAGGAGGTGGTTTAGAACTAGCGATGGCTTGTCATATGCGTTTTGCTTCGGATAACGCAAAATTAGGGCTTCCGGAGGTTTCTTTAGGTCTTCTCCCAGGATACGGTGGTACTCAAAGATTAACCCAATTAGTCGGGCGTGGACGGGCGTTGCAGCTGATACTTACAGCAGACATGATCAGTGCTGATGATGGATTTAGAATGGGATTGATCAATGAGGTCGTACCCCCCGAGAGTTTAATGGAACGGGTGATTCAAGTCTTGTTCCGGATTTTCTCTAGATCAGCAACGGCTGTTGCTGCCGCTATTGATGCGGTCAATGCATGTGATGATCAAGCTAAAGATGGATATCAAGTCGAAATAGACCATTTTTCAAATCTGTTTTTAACGGATGATTTTAAAGAAGGAGTGGATGCATTTTTGGCAAAGAGAAAACCTAATTTTTAATATTGCGTTTAACTTGCTAATTCGTGTTTATGAAATAAAGAAGATATGATTTAAAATAAAAAAGCGACTCTATTGAGAGTCGCTTTTGTAGCCCGTAGGGGAATCGAACCCCTGTTTCTAGAATGAAAATCTAACGTCCTAACCCCTAGACGAACGGGCCATTTTGTTTATTAATGTGATGCAAAGATAAGCGCATTTTTTACTCTTCCAAAATAAATGTCACACCTTTTTCGTAACTGTTTGAATCTGAATAAAATTATTTTTTTTTCTCTTACGTTTTGAATACAAAATTGGCCTTATTCGACCACATATGCTAATAAATAGTCATTGAACTTCTCATAGTAGACATCAAAAGAGCGATTGTGCTTTTCACTTGTTAAGTATAATCTCAATATTCCTTCTTCTTCATATTCAAAGGGGGTGATGGTCATATTGTGAAGGAAGGAAACACCGATGTTGCCCTGCAGTTTGTAGACTGCTTCTTTTGCACTCCAGCAAGCATATAGTTGTTCGATACGATTTTTATCTTTAGAAATAAAGCTAAGTTCTTGTTCTTTGAGAAATTTATGTGCGATGCGCTCTACTTTTGATTTGATCAATTCCATATCAATGCCTACTTCGCCAGTTGAACTTACAATTGCGCCTGCGTAATCAAAAGAGTGCGTAAGGGATATTTTTTCAGAAAAATTGGCTAAGTAAGGTTTTCCATTTTTATCCGAAGGGCAGTCAATGTAAGCCGTTGTATTGAGCAATGTCCGCAATAGTACACGAGTAGCGAGCCAGTGCAATCGTCGCTTACCATTGGAGAGACTCATGAGTTTCTGTTCCTCTATTTCATCCAATTGTAATTGCTCAGCTAATGTTTGTTCATCTTCTTCAATTCGCCAAATTGCAAATTTGGTATGCTGATCCAATTCTCGTAGGTATACTAAGCTCATACTCAAACTTAGATAAATTTGATTTGATAAGCAATATTATTATATGGATAAAGCAGTAAAGATTTTGTTTGAGCCTATTTATCTTCATATTCTATGTCTGGTTGTCGTATTGTTTGTGTTTTCCTTTATTTTAAAACTTTTCATGGCAGAAATTCTACTATAAACTATTATAAATCATGTAAAATTTCAATAATACTTTTCCTTTCACACTAAAATGGTTCTTGATGGAAGCGGAGAAATCGATAACTTTGTTGCTGATATAGCATATTTTAAATTGTAAATAACACAAATTTATCTAAGTTTGAAAATAAATGGTTAGTGTGGGTTCAATGGAAAAATTTGAAATTCAGCTTTAATCATATGTAATAAAGAATAATCATGATTTTATCAGATAAACGTATACTTGAAGAAATTGAAAAAGGCCATATTGTTATAGAGCCATATGACCGCAAATGCTTAGGAACAAATTCTTATGATGTTCACTTAGGAAAACATTTAGCGACCTACAAAAGTCGTGTATTGGATGCTAAGAAACATAATGAGATTGATCACTTTGAAATTCCTGAAGAAGGATTCGTTCTAGAGCCCAATACATTATATCTTGGAGTTACTTTAGAGTATACAGAAACACACCAGCATGTCCCTTTCTTGGAAGGAAAATCAAGCACCGGTCGTTTAGGTATTGATATCCATGCAACAGCAGGAAAAGGCGATGTTGGATTTTGCAATACTTGGACATTGGAGATTTCCTGTGCGCAGCCAGTACGTATCTATGCTGGCATGCCAATTGGGCAGTTGATTTATTTTGTTGTCGAAGGTGAGGTGGAAACGCTTTATAATACCAAGGGCAATGCTAAGTATAATACGAAAACGACAAAACCTGTGGAGTCGATGATGTGGAAAAATTCATTTTAAAGAAAAGGTACACGGCAATTAAAATCAATATTTCCGGTATTGCCTTCTTATAGCACATATTAAAAAAAAACACCAGCTTATCAAGCTGGTGTTTTTTTATCCTTGGATATAAATATGCAAAAAAGATTAATTTTCAAGGGTGCAAGACATAATCTTTAAAAACTTTTTTTGATCTTTTATCCTCCGAATTCCATTAAATATGATTTTAAGAATTCATCCAAATCTCCATCTAATACAGCTTGAGTATTGGACGTTTCGTGATTGGTTCTTAAATCCTTAATTAATTTATAAGGATGTAAAACATAATTTCTTATTTGGGAACCCCATTCGATTTTCTTTTTGTTGCCTTCTATTGCGTCTGTTGCTTCTTGACGTTTTCGCATTTCAATTTCATACAACTGTGACTTCAGTAATCGGAAGGCATTCTCCTTATTTTGCAACTGCGATCTAGATTCTTGATTTTTGATGATGATACCAGTCGGTTTGTGATGCAGTCGCACAGCAGTTTCGACTTTGTTCACATTTTGACCACCAGCACCACCGGCACGGAATGTATCCCATTCGATCTCAGAATCTTTTACTTCGATTTCAATATTGTTGTCGATTAGTGGGTATACATATACCGATGCAAATGACGTATGGCGCTTACCATTAGAATCAAAAGGTGAAATTCTAACCAAACGATGGACACCATTTTCTCCTTTTAAATATCCGTATGCAAAATCTCCAGAAATTTGAAGTGTTACCGTTTTTATTCCTGCAACTTCACCTTCTTGAGAATCCTGTTCAGTTACTTTGTACCCGTTTTTCTCTCCCCACATGATATACATGCGCATGAGCATAGCCGCCCAATCACAACTTTCTGTACCTCCGGCACCTGCAGTAATTTGTAGAATTGCATCGAGCTGATCTTCTTCAGCACTTAGCATATTTTTAAATTCCAACTCTTCTACTGCTTGTAGCGCAATATGATATTGTTCATTAAGTTCTGCCTCTGTAGCATCTCCAGCTTGGTAGAATTCATACAATACTCCCGTATCATCGACAGAGGCGGCGACTGCATCGAAATGATCTGTCCATACCTTCTGTACTTTGATCGATTGCAATATTTTTTCTGCTGCTTTTGAATCGTTCCAAAAATCAGGTTCTAAAGTAATTGCTTGGTCTTTTTCTAATGCTTCTTTTTTGACATCAATGTCAAAGATGCCTCCTCAGGGAAGTTACACGATCCCTCAAATCTTGAATTTGTTCTTTGGTCATAATAACAAAGATACAGCTTTCTGCACTAAATGCCCAAAACCTCCTTGATCAAGTGTGATGATCGTGATCAATTTTTATATTTCCTCTAATCGTATAGTTAGATAGCAGGGAAGAAATCATCAAATTTCTTTTATATATGCTACAATTAACATGGTAAATAAAACAAATTTATCTAAGTTTGATTAAAATAGAAATATATGTTACCAAAAATAGATTTTACACAGACTGCTGCTTACCGTTATTTAGCAGATCATTACATCAGTATCAATGCGCATAGCTTAAAAGATTTGTTTCAAGAGGATTCATTTCGATTTGAAAAATACAGTATTGAATTTAATGATCTGCTGTTAGATTATTCAAAGAATAGAGTGAACGATGAGACTTTAGCGTTGTTACGTCAATTGGCTAAAGAATGTCATCTAAGTGAAGCTATTGATGCGATGTTTGCCGGAGAGAAGATCAATGAAACAGAAGGAAGACAGGTGTTACATACGGCTTTACGTAATCAATCCGGAAAAGCAGTCTTAGTTGATGGTAAAGATATCATGGAAGACATCAATGCGGTGTTGGCGCAGATGGAGTCCTTTACGCAGCGTATACTTTCTGGAGAATGGAAAGGCTACACCGGTAAAACGATTACTGATGTGGTCAATATTGGTATCGGAGGGTCGGATTTAGGTCCTGTGATGGTGACTGAAGCTTTAAAAGCTTACCGTACACATCTCCATATGCATTTTGTATCAAATGTAGATGGAACGCATATTGCAGAAGCGATTAAAGGTCTTGATCCCGAAACTACTTTATTTTTAATCGCTTCAAAGACTTTTACAACTCAGGAGACAATGGCTAATGCCAACACAGCTAGGGATTGGTTTATAAAAAGTGGTGCCAATAAAGCTGATGTTGCGAAGCACTTTGCCGCTTTAAGTACGAATACGGCTGCGGTTGCTGAATTTGGTATTGATACAAAAAATATGTTCCAATTTTGGGATTGGGTTGGCGGTCGTTACTCTTTGTGGTCAGCGATCGGTCTATCGATCAGTTTGGCTATCGGTTTTGATCATTTTAAAGAGTTACTAACAGGAGCTTACGAGGCAGATGAGCACTTTAGAACTGCGCCATTTGAACAGAATATTCCGGTTACGTTAGGTTTATTAGGAATCTGGTATAATAATTTTTTCGAAGCAGAGAGCCATGCCATCTTACCTTACGATCAATATTTACATCGTTTTGCTGCTTATTTTCAGCAAGGTGATATGGAAAGTAATGGTAAGAGCGTAGATCGCAACGGTAATGCGATTGATTATCAGACAGGACCCATTATTTGGGGAGAGCCAGGTACAAATGGCCAACATGCCTTCTATCAATTGATACATCAAGGAACCAAATTGATTCCTTGTGATTTCATTGCACCTGCGATTAGTTTAAATCCGATTGGCAAACACCATCAGATGTTATTGTCCAATTTCTTTGCGCAGACAGAAGCATTGATGAACGGTAAATCTGAAGAAGTCGTTGTTGCAGAATTAAAAGCATCTGGTAAATCAGAAGAAGAAATTGAACGGTTGAAAAACTTTAAAGTATTTGAAGGAAATAGACCGAGCAACTCCTTTTTACTTAAAAAAGTAACACCACGTTCTTTAGGATCTCTAATAGCATTATATGAGCATAAAATTTTTGTGCAAGGAATCATCTGGAATGTATTTAGTTTTGATCAGTGGGGAGTTGAATTAGGAAAACAACTCGCTGGACAGATTCTTCCTGAATTGGAGTCCGAAGATATTATTACGACACATGATTCATCAACCAATGGATTGATCAATCAGTATAAAGCTTGGCGATCAGCATAGCTAGACAAAAAAAGCGAGGTTAAGTGTACTTAACCTCGCTTTTTTATACGTTATTTATTATAAAAACTTATCGATATATCGCTTTCTTTTTATAAAGAAAGAATCTCCACGATTCTCAATAAATTTTGATTGATCGAGTCTATATGTTTAATTGCTTTTTTGAAAGATATGAATTCAACCTCACCATGGACTAATCCAGCCATTTCACCTTTGCGACCTTCTAATAAAGCCTCTACAGCAGCAACTCCCAATCGACTAGCCAACACCCTATCCATACAAGTAGGGCTTCCACCACGCTGTATATGGCCTAGTATAGAAAGGCGAACATCATATTTAGGGAAGTTTGCTTTAATTTTTTCAGAAACCACCATTCCTCCTTCAGCATCGCCTTCGGCAACGATGACAATGCGAGATGCTTTGCTTTTACGCGTTTTATCTAAGCGTTTCATAATGGCATCATAATCGACGTTAAATTCGGGTATCAATACCGCTTCAGCACCCGTACTGATGCCAGATCTGAGTGCAATCAATCCCGAATCTCTGCCCATCACTTCTATGACAAAAAGTCGATCGTGTGATTCTGCTGTATCTCTAATTTTATCAACAGCTTGTACAACCGTATTAATCGCTGTATCGTATCCTATCGTAAAATCCGTCCCTGCAAGGTCGTTATCAATTGTTCCTGGGAGACCAATAATTGGAATATCAAACTCTTCAAGAAATTTAGAGGCACCAGTGAACGTTCCATCACCACCAATGACAACTAGGGCATCGATCTGATGTTGCTTGATGTTTTCATAAGCTTTTTGGCGGCCTTCTACCGTTCTAAATTCGTCGCTTCTCGCTGTTTTTAAGATCGTGCCACCGCGCTGAATGATATTAGCGACAGATTTTACATCCATGGCAAACATATCGCCATTGACCAAACCATCATAGCCTCTCCTTACCCCAAAAACATTCAAATCATTATATATACCTGCTCTAACTACCGCGCGAATGGCAGCATTCATCCCCGGAGCATCTCCTCCAGATGTTAATACTGCTATATTTTTAATATTACTCATATTTCAAACTTAAATAAATTGTCTCTTATATGCAATATAAATCAGTTGAATATAAAAAACAATAGTGGTGATATGATTTGTTGTAGGTGTAGTTGAGTACATATCCATGCTCTACTACATTTTTTCTTTTCCTAATTACAGACCTATTCTGTTCTTAAGAATAGCTTATTTTTTAGCGTTGAAGGCATCAATGCCACTTTGTAAATACTTAGCATATTCAACAGGATCATAGTTTGCTCCTGAAGGTGGGACTAAAACATTTCCTTCCGTATCAACGATAACATAGAGTGGTTGCGAATTGCTATTGAATTTAGAAGCTTGGAAATCGGAGTTTTTATTTCCGATATTTTTTATCTTTTTACCAGAATAAGCAGATATAATCTGTTCTTCAACGGGCAATTCCGTACGATCATCTACAAAAAGTTCCGCCATTACAAAACCTTCTTTTAATAATTTCGCGACATTTGGATCTGTCCAAACGTTTGCTTCCATCTTTCTACAATTAACACAGTTCCAGCCTGTAAAATCAATTAAGACAGGTTTTTTTAATTCTTTGGCTGTTTCTAAAGCTTGGTCATAATCATAGTAAGGATCAAATCCTTTAGGTGTGCCACGCTCGTGAAATATCTCGGCATATTTTTTTACCTTACCATCTGAGTGTGCTGGTGAAGCATTTGCTATTCCTGCCGATAAATCAAAATCTTGAGTGGCGGATGGTGGTAGGAAAGCGGAGATTGACTTTAATGGTGCTCCCCATAATCCGGGAATCATGTACATCACAAATGAAAAAACGACAATTGCTAAAAATGTACGAGGAACCGATAAAAATTTTAAATCACTGTCATGTGAAAACTTAATTTTCCCAATTAAATAAAGACCCATTAAACCGAATATGACGATCCAAAGCGATAGAAAAACTTCACGATCTAACCAGTTCCAATGATAAGCTAGATCCACATTGGATAAGAATTTTAGTGCTAGTGCTAACTCTAGAAATCCTAATACAACCTTTACACTATTTAACCAACCACCAGATTTTGGAAGAGATTTTAAAAGAGAAGGAAACATGGCAAATAAACCAAAAGGGATAGCGAGTGCAATTGAAAAACCAAGCATACCGATTGCTGGTCCTAATCGTTCACCCTTTGATGCGGCTTCTACCAATAAAGTTCCTATAATAGGTCCAGTACAGGAGAATGAAACTAGGGAAAGACTAAAAGCCATAAAGAAAAGACCTACTAAACCACCTTTATCCGATTTGGCATCCATTTTATTAACAAATGAACTTGGGAGTGTAATTTCGAAAGCCCCAAAGAAAGACGCTGCGAAAGCCACCAATAATAGGAAGAATATAAAATTGAACACCCCATTTGTTGACAAAGCATTGAGCGCATCCGAACCAAAAAGAATCGTGATGATCATTCCTAAAGCTACATAGATGATAATGATAAAAAGACCATATAATAAAGCTTTACTGATACCATTGGCTCTCGATCCAGACTGTTTTGTGAAAAAACTAACCGTTAGCGGCAACATCGGGAAGATACAAGGCATTAATAGCGCTGCAAAACCCCCGATCAGGCCCGCAAGAAAGATTCCCCATAGTGATTTTTTTACTTCAGGAGTTGCTGTAATGGCTATATTTTGTGTGTTTTTAGCCGTATCTTGAGTTATTGTGTCGGGACTTTCAGAAAAAACCAAATCTGTAGGCACTTCTGATAGTGTTGAGGTATCGGCAGATTCGGAAAATTCGATTCCTTCTACACTAAGCAATGAGTCTTGCGTCGATGCGAAAGAGAAAACAGGAATGAATAAACTGAAAATAACGAAGTAGAGTAAAAATAGTTTCTTTTTAGCCATTTTTTGTAGAGTTCATATGTAATTTGTAAAATTAGAAAAAGGTGATGAGAATCCTCTTATCTTTTAGTAGTTGTAAAGTCAATTTTACTTCATGAAGACCAATTTCTGGACTCTTCTTATTTGAAAGCTATCTTATTAGGGGCTATTTTTATAAAATTAACATCTTATTAAAAATCAAAGTGATCTTAAACAAAATAGTCGACGATCTCAACCGAACCTTGGTCAAAAGAAAAACGCTATTTAGATCGTTTTTTACATGATCTAAATAGCGTTATATGTGTTGTAATTAGTTTTTACTATTTAATAGTAACTGTAAATGCATAATCGGTTGGAGGCAGACATTGTGTTTTATCACATGCTTGGTATTCAACAGAACCCTTTACCGTTGTAGTTCCCTTATTCAGTTTTACTTTTTGTTGGAAAACAACTTCCTTATTAAAATAACCTACATTCATTTTAAATACTTCTTCATACTTCATTGCTGGTTTTGGTTCCGCAGTTTTACCGTTTAAAGTATAATCTTTAGAAGCTGTATATGTAAATGAAGTTGGAATAGGACCATTTTCACCTATGTTCTGAGAATAGATATGCCAACCATCCTGAATGGTAGCTTTAATAAAAATAACAGCTTCCTTACTGTTTAATTTTTTCGAAGCAACAGTCCATTTCACTGGATTATGGATCTGAGCTACGGCACCTGAAATAGCAAAAAATAATACTGCTATTATTAATGTTAATTTTTTCATGGGTATATATTTGTTTTTTAATTTATAAAGCTATCATAAGCATCTGTTTCACTGTTTGTTATTGCTTATGATGGTTTCATCAGAATAATTTGTTATTATAGTTATTTAAATCGTTATACTGTTTTAGTATGACATCAAAACATAGCTAAAGTTTAATTTAGTTTAGCAAATTTAGTGCTTTGATGAGATATATTTATCTGAGGATCGTAAATATTTTTTTACTTACAACACATACTTGATCTCATGAAGATTGAACGTCATTATTTCCCGATCTATTTCTGCTTGTAATTGACCATTAGGCAATACGTGAATGATTTTTCCCTCAATTTCTACATCAGCAATTTTATAGGTCTTTATTTCATTTTTTCTAAAAAGATATTGATTGAACTCTTGCAGTTGCTGCACTTGATTTCCTTGTTTCAAGCGTTTATACTCCTGGTCTAAAAATAAATATAGTTCATTTGCTAAACTGGCTATATCATAATCCTCGTGGCTATCATTAATAGATTTTAGTGATGTAATATGTGGATTGTCTATAAATGTGGTCTGATTTATATTGACACCTATTCCGATAATACTCGTTCCAATCAAATCTCCTTTGATGCTGTTTTCAATTAGTAGCCCAGATATCTTTTTTTGGTTTACATAAATGTCATTCGGCCATTTAATTTGCACGACCTCCTTCGTATTGGTCTTTAACCATTTCATTATTCCAAGACAGATTGCACATGATAAGGCAAATTGCTGATCGATTTTTAGAAAATGGGGGTATAGTAAAATTGATGTAATAATATTTTTACCCGGTTCTGTGATCCACATATTGCCCCTTTGACCTTTACCAGCATATTGTTCAACTGCTAAAATGGCAGAACCCTCATCCTGTGGCGTGAATTTTGACAAGTTATCCTTGAAATAATCATTTGTGGAAGACACTCGGTCGATAGTAATTACATTTTGACCAATGATAAGTCCTGAAAATGTGTTATTTTGCAAAGTGAAAAAAATTTAATTGTATATAATAGCAAAACTATAATATTTTTTAATGGATAAAAATAAAAGTTCGGAATTGTCAACGCGTCTGTCAGAGGTTGTTGTTTATGGTATGCAAGAGAAGAAAGCAAGTGAAATAGTGCGATTGGATTTGAGAAATATTAACAGTTCTGTTTCTGATTATTTTGTCATTTGCCATGCCGACTCACATATTCAAGCCAATGCAATAGCAAAAAGTGTGGAGGATGAAGTTTACAAAACATTTGGTCAAGATCCTCAATATAAAGAGGGTCATAGTATCGGAGAGTGGTTGATATTAGATTTTGTAGATGTGGTCGTTCATATTTTCAAAAAGGAAAAAAGAGCCCTTTATGCGATAGAAGATTTATGGGGTGATGCTCAAATTCAAAATTTTCAAAGTGCTTAGATTAGTAGAAAAATAGATTTAAAACGATATAAATAAGATAGAATGAAGAAAATACCAACTGGTAAAATAACCCCAAAACCGCCCAAGTTTAATATCTTGTGGTTAAGTTTTGCTTTGATAGTGGTCTTTTTTGCCTTACAATACGTTTTTAGCGATACAACGGCTAAAAAGATTACTTACAGTGAGTTTGAATCTACAATCTTACCAACAGGAGATGTAGAGCGGTTAGAAGGAACTAAGAAAAATGACCTCGTACAGATTGACGTTTATATTAAGAAAGATCGTTTAAAAGATGAAAAATATAAAGATGTTGCTCCTGGACCTAATGCGTTAGCTTTAACGCCAGTTACGGGACCACAATACTTTTTCACAGAAGCTTCTGCAGAGATTTTAGCTGCTAATTTAAAGGCCGCACAAGAAAATCTGCCTGCAGGTACACCTCGATTAAGTGTCAGTTATGAAGATCGTTCCAATCCTTGGGCTAATTATTTTGTAACCTTTATTTTACCATTAGTCGTGATGGTATTATTGTGGTTATTCTTAATGCGTCGCATGAATGGTGGTGGTGCTGGAGGTGGTGGCCAAATATTTAATATTGGTAAATCTAAAGCGCAACTTTTTGACAAAGAATCATCCATTAATATTACATTCAATGATGTCGCTGGTCTAGAAGAAGCAAAACAAGAAGTCATGGAGATTGTGGATTTCTTGAAAAATCCGCGTAAGTATACCAATTTAGGTGGTAAGATTCCGAAGGGAGCTCTGTTAGTCGGCCCTCCAGGGACAGGAAAGACATTACTTGCCAAAGCAGTTGCTGGTGAAGCGCAAGTTCCTTTTTTCTCTTTATCAGGTTCTGATTTCGTTGAAATGTTTGTCGGTGTAGGTGCTTCTCGTGTACGTGATTTATTTAAACAAGCGAAAGAAAAGGCACCATGTATTATTTTTATTGATGAAATTGATGCTATTGGTCGTGCTCGTGGTAAAAACTCGATGATGGGTGGTAACGATGAACGTGAGAATACTTTAAACCAATTATTGGTGGAGATGGATGGTTTCGGTACAGATTCAGGTGTTATCATCTTGGCCGCAACAAACCGTATTGATGTATTGGATAGTGCTTTACTTCGTCCAGGACGTTTTGATAGACAAATTTCGATAGATAAGCCAGATTTAATTGGACGTGAGCATATTTTTAAAGTACACTTAAAGCCTTTAAAATTGTCTCAGGAAGTTGATGCTAAAAAATTATCGGCACAAACTCCTGGATTTGCAGGCGCTGAAATTGCCAACGTTTGTAATGAGGCTGCTTTAATCGCTGCACGTAAAAATAAGACAGAAATCGATATGCAAGATTTCCAAGATGCAGTAGATCGTGTCATTGGAGGGTTGGAAAAGAAAAATAAAATTATCTCTCCAGAAGAGAAAAAGATTGTTGCTTATCATGAAGCAGGCCATGCTATTGCTGGTTGGTTTTTAGAGCATGCTGATCCATTGGTCAAGGTGTCTATCGTACCGCGTGGTGTTGCGGCATTGGGTTATGCCCAATACTTACCGCGTGAGCAGTTCTTATATACAACAGAGCAGTTAGTCGATAGTTTGTGTATGACTATGGGTGGCCGTGTTGCCGAAGATATTACTTTCGGACGTATATCAACTGGAGCTCAAAATGATTTGGAACGTATCACAAAATTGGCATATGCTATGGTTGCGATCTATGGTATGAATGAAAAAGTAGGAAATGTTTCTTTCCGTGATGGATCCGAACAATTTCACAAACCTTATTCTGACAAAACGGCAGAGTTGATTGATTCTGAAGTTCGTAACTTGATCACTGATGTTTATACGAGAACAAAACAATTGTTACTTGAAAAACAAGATGGCTTAATCGCTATCGCAGAGAAATTATTAGAAAAGGAAATCTTGTTCCAAAGCGATTTAGAAGAAATATTAGGAAAACGTCCATTTGATACGAAGACCACTTATGATGAATTTGTGAATAGTGGAGATGGAGGTGGTGTTCCACAAACGGATTTACCTTTAGATGTTTTACCAGAAGAAGCTAGTGTCGCAGACCCTAAAATTGGGATCAAAGAAGAAGATAATCCAAACACATAAATTTAATTATACAGCGCTTCTTTTATAAAGAGGCGCTGTATTTTTTATTTCCTCCGCCACATGAATGTTAAAAATAGCAGTAGCAAAGAGCAGATGTTAGGCAAGATCAGACAGGCTCTAATTCAAAAAAGTGAAAATCCACATCCTAAATTCAAGAAATCTCCTTTATATCAGAATGAAGATGAGCTAGTTGATGTTACGTTTGCGCGAGAACTGACAGCTGTTGGAGGAAAGTTTTTGTATTGTGATGGTGAGATCAATCTCATCGAAAATTTGATTCATTTGACCGAAGAAAATAATATTAAAAAAATATTTACATGGGAAAAAGGTGTTCAAGATCTTTTAAATCCTTACGGGTTTCCTATACACACCAATGAAATTGAATTCGATGCTGCAGATGCTG
This sequence comes from Sphingobacterium sp. PCS056, assembly GCF_023273895.1. Classification (NCBI taxonomy): domain Bacteria; kingdom Pseudomonadati; phylum Bacteroidota; class Sphingobacteriia; order Sphingobacteriales; family Sphingobacteriaceae; genus Sphingobacterium; species Sphingobacterium sp. PCS056. The sequence goes on from NZ_CP096883.1 coordinate 1,278,460, forward strand.
GTATTACGTCTTGTGAAGTTCTGATTGCACGCAATGGAAGTGTTATGGTCAGCAATGCGAATGCTTCTGGACGTAGACTGGGGATTTATCCGCCTATTCATATTGTAATTGCAAAAGCTTCCCAAATGGTTTGGGATATAAAAGATGCTTTATCTTATATGCAGCGTCGCTATGGTAGTCAGATGCCCACGATGGTTTCTACCGTCACGGGACCATCACGCACAGCAGATATCGAAAAACGCTTAGTTTTGGGAGCGCACGGTCCAAAAGAATTATATGTTTTATTATTAGAGGATCGTTTTTAATTATATGATACAAGAATATCTGTTTTTAACTCCCGTAGCGAGTATTATTTTTGCTTTAACCATAGCTTCAAGTATTTATAGTTTTTCAAATCCTCAAGTACTGAGTGAAATGATGTTGCACCCTTATAGTATCTATCGAAAGAAAAGAGTCTATACGATCTTAACGAGTGGGCTGATTCATAAAGATTGGGGTCACCTTTTATTCAATATGATCACGTTTTATTATTTTGGATTTGGTCTAGAAAAGATACTCATTCAAATTAGTGATTGGGGTCATTTGCAATTTGCCATTATCTATGTATCAAGTTTGATTCTGAGTGATATTCCCACCATTTTTCAGCATAAAAATAATTCTGGTTATTACAGTTTAGGAGCCTCAGGAGCTATCTGTGCCGTATTGTTTAGTTATATTATGTTTGATCCAAAAATGATGCTCGGCATCTTCATGATTATTCCTATGCCTGCGTATATATTTGCAGTGCTCTTTTTAGGTTATTGTGTGTGGGCATCTAGAAATTCAAGAGACGGTATCAACCATGATGCACATCTATTTGGGGCATTATCTGGTGTGATTCTCACGTTGATACTTTACCCCTGGATTTTTAAACATTTTCTAAGCAAGTTTTAATTTATCCTGTCCAACTTTGGCGGTCAAGGCTTCTAAATTGGATAGCCTCCGCTAAATGATGGTTTTTAATATTCGCTTCTTTTTCCATATCGGCGATTGTTCTAGCGACCTTTAAGATACGATCATAGGCCCGCGCAGACAAGCCTAATTTTTCCATGGCAGTTTTAAGTAATTTCCTTCCCTCGGCATCAATTTGACATCTTTCCCGAACTTGTGTACTGCTCATTTGAGCATTATTATGGATATGTTGAAGGGTCTTAAAGCGTTCATTTTGGATTTTTCTGGCAGCCATCACCCGTTCTCTGATGTGCATGCTTTTTTCGGATTTTTGATCAGATGCTAGTTCTTTAAAAGCTACTGGGGTGACCTCTACATGCAGATCGATACGGTCTAGTAGAGGGCCCGATATCTTACTTAAGTAGCGTTGCACGGTACTCGTGCCACAGGTACAATCTTTTTCGGGATGATTATAATAGCCACATGGACAGGGATTCATAGCTGCTATAAGCATAAAACTAGCGGGATAATCAACCGAAAATTTAGCTCTTGATATGGTAATACTACGTGATTCCAAAGGTTGTCTCATCACTTCTAATACCGTTCTTTTAAATTCAGGGAGCTCATCCAAAAATAATACACCATTGTGGGATAAGGAAATTTCGCCTGGCTGAGGGCTGGTGCCGCCACCAACCAGTGCCACGTCCGAAATGGTATGGTGTGGAGCTCGAAAAGGTCTTCTCGTCATTAGGGAATCTTTTGCCGATAATTGACCTGCCACAGAGTGTATTTTAGTTGTTTCCAAAGATTCCTCTATGGTTAGTGGTGGCAATATCGTGGGCATGCGTTTGGCAAGCATTGTTTTGCCCGCGCCCGGAGGTCCTATCAAAATCACATTATGACCGCCAGCGGCTGCTATTTCCAAGGCTCGTTTAATATTTTCTTGTCCTTTGACATCTCCGAAATCGTCTTCATTTTGATCGGTCTGATTTGTAAATTCATCCTCAATAGCAACAGTTGTAGCTTTTAAATTAGTCTTGTCATTAAAAAAATGAATCACTTGCAATAAATTATCCACACCTAAGACAGTTAAGTTTGAAACTATAGCTGCTTCTCTGGCATTTGCCTCAGGTAGGATAATACCCTTAAATTTGTCTTTTACAGCTTGAATAGCTATCGGTAAAATTCCCTTTATAGGTTGAATACGGCCATCTAATGATAGCTCTCCAAGGATCAGGTAATCTGCTAGCCGATCCGCTTCAATTTGATTTGAAGAAGCTAATATGGCAGTTGCAATCGCCAGATCATATGCGGAACCTTCTTTTCGAATATCTGCAGGGGCAAGATTGATGACTATTTTTTGCCTTGGCATACGATATCCACAAGACACAATGGCACTTTCTATTCTTTGTAGACTTTCTTTAATTGCATTATCTGGCAAACCAACTATATAGTACCGCGTCCCTGCAGTTATATTTACCTCTACAGCTACAGAGGTTGCCTCAATACCATATACAGCACTACTATAGGTTTTTGTTAACATAAAAATGGTCTAAATGGTATTTAAAGTTAATAAAATTTATTTAATAATTCTGAGAATTATTTTTTTACCTTGAAAAATAACTCCAATTGTATTTTTTGTTCAAATTTGTTATATTGTAGCTGATGGTATTTATCATATATCAAAAAATATTGGCTTTTGGCAAACGATTTGCTTAGCTAATTGTATTATTACTGAATAAAACAATTACAAAGGATTAACATTTAAAGTTTAATAATATGAACGATAATAGTAAAGTAGTATTGGCATTATTAGCAGGTTTGGCAGCAGGAACCGCTTTAGGAATTTTATTCGCACCTGATAAAGGAACAGAGACAAGAGACAAGCTTAATGAATCCTTAGCTGATTTGGGAGATGCTATTCGTGAGCGTGCCGAAGAGCAATTTGATCAATTAAACGATTTTAAAGAAAAAGTTGTTGCTACTCTCAAAACAAAAATCAATAAAGGAGAAGAAATTTTCGAAGATGAAATTACAGAGCATGCTTAGATCGCAGTAATTTTTACCTAAAGAAATTATTATCAATACTATAATCAGAGGCCTAGCCTCTGATTCTTAAAATAGAAATAAATGGAAGAAGAAAAATTCTCGCTAAGTGGTACATTCCAAAAGACAAAGGAATATTTAGATTCGCAATTAAATTTAATTCGGCTAAAGACAGTGGAGCGATCTTCTCGTTTAATTGCAAGTTTGATTGTTGATGGTGCAAAAATAATTTTAAGTTTATTTATTGTATTCTTTCTATGTCTTGCTTTGGGATTTTATTTAGGAGAAGTATTAGGAAGCAATTCTTTAGGTTTTTTAGCTACGGCAGTTATATTTTTGCTTATACTCGTTTTGATTCGGGTATTTGAGCCGACGTTGGAGTCTAGATTTATGGATTTGTCAATTCGTCGATTTTCTGCCAAATGGACAGATGAATTAGAGGAAGAAGAAAATAGTGTGAAACAAGAAAATGTAGAAGATGACGAAACAAAGCAAAATTCATAACCTCGCAGAGCTTAAGGCGGAAATCACTCGTCTTAAAGTTTTAAAAAGTGAACAAGAAGCGTATTTGAAGTCGCAGATGACCTTGTTAAATCATAAAATTGAAACTCCCATGCGTATTTTTAATGTCGTGAAAGCCAATGTTCCGGGATTAAATTTGATTACGGGACTTTTCTCTCCAGCTAAAAATAGTGGAGGTACAGATTCTGATTGGTTAACCAAAGTATTGCGCATTGGTGTTCCTTTTGTCATGAATCGATTTTTCTTTAAAAAAGCTGGTGTTTTGAAAAAAGCACTGTTGTTATTAGCTTCAGAAAAAGCTCTTGGTCAAGTCAATCAGGATAGTATTTCTGGTATTATAGGAAAAGTTACCAATTTTATCAAACCTAAAAAAAATAAGAAAAGAAAAGGTACCATTCAGAATCCTCCTGTCATTGAAGATCAGGTCAATGAATATGGTATTCCATCTTATAGTGAAACCTATTAGACTATATGTTTTTCTTAACTTGAGATCATTTTGGCCTTTTATTCTTAAAATTGAATCTATTTACATTCGATGATTTTGATCTGGTTAGTAGAGTAACGCCAGATCAATCAATAGATGATCGCAATTTCTATTCAAGTACAACTTGTCATTTTTGTTAAAAGTTACCAATGCTTGAAAATACCAATCACATCGATTGAAGTCAGTAATACGGGTATCAACTAAAATTACCACATAAACTATTGATTAGTGCAATAATAAGGTTATTTTTGCAGGATATTTTATTGTAATGGGTAAAGACAAACTTAGAAAATTTGCGGAGATTGGTACTTTTGACAATGTGGTAGAACTGGATGCAGGTAAAGCACTTAAAGGTCAGTGGGCAAAATCTCACTTTAAAAATGATCATCCAATCGTTGTAGAATTGGCTTGTGGAAAGGGTGAATATACGGTCAATCTGGCAAAGCTTTTTCCCGAGAAAAACTTTATTGGTGTGGACTATAAAGGAAATCGTATCTGGAGAGGTGCTAAAACAGCTATTGAAGAAGGGATTCATAATGTTGGTTTTCTGCGGATTCAGATCGAGACTATATTGGAGCACTTTGATGAAAATGAGATTTCTGAAATTTGGATTACATTTCCAGACCCGCAACCACAAGAAAGCCGTGAGAAAAAACGTTTAACAAACCCTACCTTCTTAGGTCGTTATAAGTTTGTATTAAAAGAAGGTGGATTGATGAATCTTAAAACGGACAATGATGGATTCTACAATTATACTTTGGAACAGATTGAAATTTTGGGATTGCATAAACACGCAGAAACTGCTGATTTATATCATTCTGATTTAGTCAATGAAGTATTATCGATTAAGACATATTATGAAAAAAAATATTTGGCCGTCGATAAGAACATAAATTATGTAAAATGGTCTTTTGATCAGATTTAATTCATAAAGATTATGATATAAGAGGAGTAAATTTTAAGTTTACTCCTTTTTTTGTGCATTTTAATTAACATCATCTTTATATAGCCCATCATTTAGTAAAATAATGTTAACATAAAACTAGGGCTATCTTAATATAGTGATTGCATTTTTGTGCGGAAGTAAAACCCGTTGACAAAACAATTTTGCATGAATCATTATTACCTATCACATTTAAAAAATGCACTGCTTGTATGTAGTATACTCAAATGCAGTTCTCATTCTCTTTTTGCGTCAGATCTCGCGTTCAACACTCAAGTATTACCAACAATTTTGGAACAAGAAAGTGTTTCCTTTCAAGGAAAAGTAGTGGGTGGAAATGGGCGACCACTTGTTGATGTTTCTATTCTAAATGGCAATAAGAGCGTTGGAAAGACGGATAAAGATGGGGCATTTTCATTGCATGTTGCTAAGGGAACTGTTTTGACTTTTAAGTCATTGGGGCACCGGAGTCATGAGGAACATGTGATTAAACCATCTTCCCATATTGAGATCAAATTACACACCACCGAGCGCGCATTAGAAGAAGTGGTTGTCACGGCATTAGGTATCAAGCGTGAAGAAAAGTCTCTCGGTTATTCAGTTAGTACTGTAAAAGGTGAGGAGCTTACCAATGCCGTTTCGAGTAACTGGATGGATGCGCTCTCTGGTAAAGTTGCTGGACTCAATCTGATGCGTTCAGGAGCAGGACCAGTTGGATCAACTAAGATTATCTTACGTGGAGAGAATAATCTAACTGGAGAAAACCAAGCATTGATTGTTGTTGATGGTGTGATTATCAATAGTGGGTCAGGCAGACGATCAGGTAATGTTTCGGATGCTATTTATGGCACTGGAGGTGATAATATGCCCGCAGATTATGGTTCAGGGATGGATGACTTAAATCCGGAAGATATCGAAAGTGTTTCGGTATTAAAGGGACCGGGAGCAGCAGCTCTTTATGGACAAAAAGCAGCCAATGGTGCAGTGATCATCACGACTAAATCAGGTGCTAAAAGAAATGGAAAGTCATTAGGGATAACATTAAATTCAAATACTTCATTTGAAAGCGTCAATCGTTGGCCAGATCTGCAATATGAGTATGGCCAGGGTACAGGAGGCTCAGATTATTACTCATATGGAACTTCGATTGATGGAGGGAGTACAAGTGGTACTAGTTCTGCTTATGGTCCTAAGTTTGATGGTCAGTACTTTTTTCAGTATGATCCCAATCTTCAAGCAGTAGGAACAGAGCGGACACTTTGGAAACCTTATAAAAATATCAATAGTTTTTTTGACGTTGGCAAAACGTATATGAATACCATTTCGATCGATGGTGGAACAGAAAAAACCAATGCACGTTTCTCTGCAACGAATGTTCGTAATACATGGATTGTTCCCAATACAGGTTATGATCGCAATACCGTCGCTTTATCGGTCAATTCTAGAGTTAGTGATAAATTGAGTATCACTTCTAAGGTCAGTTATAATAACCGTCATAGTGATAATCTTCCTGGAGCAGGTTATGGTAATCAATCGTTGATGTATTGGTATATCTTTTGGCAACCTAGTGCGGATGTGAACTGGTTACAAGATTATTGGGTAAAAGGCAAAGAGGACCGGAAAATCATGTATCCATTCAGCAGTTACCCTGAAAATCCGTATGCGATCTCTTATGAATTTATCAACCGTAATAACCGTAATACATTTACCGGAAATGCACAAGCCTCTTATCAGTTTTCAAAAGAATTTAGTGCACAGATCAGAGCATCTATAGATTTTTCCAGTGAAGACCGAGGACAGTTAAGACCTTATGATGCTGGTTCTAAATTGGCCGAAGGAAGTTATCGTACACAAGAAATCTTTTCTAAAGAAACCAATCTCGATTTCTTATTGAAATATGATAAAAAAATACATGAAGATTGGCAAATAACTGCTACAGGAGGTGGTGGTACACTGCGTAATAATTACCGAATGACATCCCTGGCCTCGGATGGCTTGACTTTTCCAGGAGTATATAACCATACCAATAATAAGTACGGTATCAAAAGTGTTCAGGATATTAGAAATTTTGAAATTAATAGTTTTTATGGTTTAATTACCGCAGGGTTCAAAGATTATTTATTTTTTGATGCAACGGGGCGTATGGACTGGTCAAGTACCTTAGCAACATCCATCGTTCCTGATAAAAATGTTGGGTTCTTCTATAATTCTTTCAATAGTAGTTTGGTACTATCAGAAGTATTTTCATTACCCAAAACTATTAATTTCGCAAAATTGCGTGCCTCTGTTGCTTGGGTAGGGTCGGGTGTTGATGCTCCCTATATGACACAATTTGGATATGTCGGTGGTAACCCACTGATTGGAGGCTCCTTGCAGAACCCATCTACACTCGTCAATCCGTATATCGAACCGCTTTCAACACGATCAATAGAATTTGGAACAGATGTTCGCATGTTTAAGAATCGTTTAAATATTGATGTCGCAGTTTATCAGGGGAATACAAGTAAACAACATCTTTACCGTACAATAGATCCATCATCAGGTTACTCCAGATACCTGATGAATATGGGAGAAGTTCGTAATAGAGGATTGGAAATCGCTGTCAATACCAATCAGTTAGTCAATAAACACGGATTTAATTGGTCATCGAGTATCACCTATAGTGCTAATACCAATAAAATTATGTCCATTCCCGACTCTTCGATTGTGCTTCAGTATCGCTCAGTTGGAAGTGGTCAAATTGTAGGCTTACAAGAGGGAAGTATGGGTGATATGTACGGTATAGGATATCAACGTGCTCCAGATGGCCAGGTGATATACGATGAAAAAACAGGTGTAGCGTTATTAACAGAGCAAGTTGTCTATTTAGGTAACACAATTCCTACAGGTAAATTAAGCTTAGGAAATACATTTAGTTACAAAAATTTTAGATTAAATGTCTTATTCGACACGCAGTGGGGAGCAGTTGGTCATTCTTTGACACATTATAAACTCGCTGAACAAGGAAAAACAAAAAATACACTTCCAGGTCGTTATAATGGTATTATTGGAAATGGAGTTGTTTCCAATGGTGATGGTACATATCGCAAAAATGATGTAGTAGCAACCAATATTGACGAATATTATCGTTCACATTATGGTCAAGACAATGCCGAAGGAAGTACATTCCCAACCGATTTTATCAAATTTCGAGAAGCAAGATTAGATTATTCTTTCAAAAAAGATGTTTTAAAACGATGGGGTCTAGATAGGGCGACAATCGGTCTTTATGGAAGAAACCTATTTATTTGGTCTAAATGGCCAGCCTTTGATCCTGAGTTTGGAACATTAGATGGTGGAGATATTGTGAAAGGTTTTGAAATCGCTCAATTTCCTTCAACACGCACAATAGGGTTTAATTTAGTCTTGGGTTTTTAAGCTGAAATACAATGAATAATACGATAAAAAAAATATCTTTTGCTTTCTTGGCATTATCGATCAGTCTTCAGGCCTGTGATAAGGGTTTCATAGACTTAAATACAGATCCTGTAAAAACAACACATGCTTACCCTTCGCAATTTATGGCCAATGCATTTTTAAATGCAATCACAGCCAATATGAGTCGAAATAGAAGTTTTACCAATGAATTGATGCAAGTAACGGTTTCTATTGGTGAAGGAGATGGTAAAGTGTTTCGTTATGACTTTAGACCAAGTTGGTCAAGCTATCTGTGGGATCAACATTACAAGCAGCTTATGAACTTTAACGACATGTATCTGGCAGCCTCAGAAGGAATAGGTCTTAATAGATCCTATCAAGGAGTTGCACTACTTGGTCAATCATGGTTATTCTCCATATTGACAGATACCTACGGTGATGTCCCGTATTCAAAGGCATTAATCGGGAGAGATTCCCTTATTTTGGAACCACAGTTTGATAAACAACGGGATATCTACACCGGTATGTTTGAAAAATTTGAAGAGGCAAATCAATTATTCAAAGCAGGTGATGCTCTTGAAGCATCTAGTGATCCCATTTTTTCAGGAGATGTTCTGAAATGGCGCAAATTTTCAAATTCCATGTACCTGCGGTTATTGCTTCGTATTGCACACAAAACAGAGGTCGGTCCCAATGCAATTAATAAGATAAAAGAGATTCTAGAAGATAATCCAAATGAGTATCCGATCATGAGCAGTAATGCTGATGTTGCCGTTTTAAGATGGACTGGGCAAGGAGCTTATGTATCACCATTTATGGGAACTAGGGCACAGGATTTCCGTGCTACTTCTCTTGCATCTTTCTTTATTGATCATCTACGAGATTGGAACGATCCACGTCTCAACATTCCGGAATATGGGATTAGTAGTGTCAACAGATTGGGTATTGCACCTGTATCTGGAAACTATATTGGCGTAGAGAGCGGCTATGCTGCTGGAAACGCAGAAGATTACACAAAGTTGAGTTATTTCTATTCTTACGATCAAAATGCAGGGGTGAATAGTTTACAAACCGAACCATTGACTGGTATGTTGATGAATTATGCTGAAGTCGAGTTTATCAAAGCAGAAGCAATCATCAGAGGTTGGATTTCCGGATCTGCCGAAATTCACTATAAGAGTGGAGTAGAAAACAACATTAAGCTGTGGATTCCCAATTGGGCACTTCCGGTGCAAGATTACCTAACGAATGCGGACATACAGTGGGACGATAGTAAAACTGTCGCCCAAAAAATGCAAAGTCTGCATTTGCAGAAATATTATGCACTTTTTATGGTGGATATGCAGCAATGGTTTGAACATCGCAGAACCGGTTATCCAATTTTACCAAAAGGTCCAGGTTTGAAAAATAATGGTGAAATGCCAGCAAGAATGGTGTATCCAGTTATCGTACAGTCCTCAAATCCGAATAGCTATAAAGAAGCGGTTGCTAATCAAGGAGCTGATCTGATTAATACCAAAGTCTGGTGGCAAAAACCTGAATAGCTGATTCAATAGAAATTAAGATGAAAAAAATATTATTTAATATTATTAAAGTGATGGTGGTTCTGGTGGCCATGACATCATGTCAAGACACCAATTATCCAGGAGCAACAATTAGTTCATACATTGGTATCTTTGATCTTCGGGCTCTATTTAAAGGAGAAGTAGTAACACTAGATGCAGAAAAACTAGGTGGTTCCAGTAAGTTAGCAGCACTAGTCGTATCCGATCATAAAGGCGGCAATCTGCCTGATGGATTATTAGTCGTACAAGATACAAGACGTTTAGGAAAGTTGCGTGGTATTTCAATCGATCTTGGCGATGCTGCAATGAATTATCAACCTGGAGATTCGGTCATTATTGATATTATAGGCAGTCAACTTTTGAGGGAGGATGGTCTATTGAAACTTAAAAATATCAGAGAAAATCAAATTTTAAAGGTAGCTTCTGGACGACCGATTAAAAACAATGTGGTGACCTCAAAGGCCATATTGGAAAATCCCGAGGCCTATGAAAGTACTTTGGTTATTATTTTAAAGGGAGGGTTTAATCCAATTCCGAAAGCTGGAGATGTACTATCTGGAACTAAAGTCTTGAATGACGGTTTTGCAAACATAAAGTTAGTAACCAATGAAAAGGCTGAATTTTCCCAACAATCACCATATATTCTCGGGAATTATTATGGGATTGTTTTTAGTCAGGAAGGTGGTACAGGTCTACGTACTCCTTATCTGAGATGTCGCGCAAAAGAAGATATTTTGATGCTAAGTTCTGAAATTGAACTCGCATCCATTGTGATCACAGGTTTTGCTAGTGATGTTAAAGGTTCAGATACTAACTATGAATATATGCAATTCATGGCTACAGAAGATATCGATTTCTCGAAAACACCTTATGCCGTGGTTGTGAGCAATAATGCCAATGCTTCAACGCCTACGGGTGCACCAGCGAATGGGTGGGCAACTGGAGGTATGAGAACGTACAAGTTTAATTTAACAACAGGTATCGCTCGTAAAGGTACGTTCTTTTATGTCGGAGGAAAATATCAGATGATCAATGGAAGCGCTTCCACAAGTTTGGAAACTTCCAATTGGGTGTTAAATTATGATTACAATGAAAATAATGGATTTGATTTTGGAAATAAAACTTCAGGATTGTTAGCCAACAGTGGCAATGCCTTTGGTATTGCTGTTTTCAAAGGAACCACCGTGACAAAAGATTCCAAGCCCGTCGATGTGCTATATAATTCTGGTGGAGGAGCCCTTTGGGAAGGAAATAAAGGTTATCGTATTACAAATAATGATTTTTATGATGTCATCAATCCTTTAACGATGGAATCTCAACCCTTCTTCAAACAAGGAACAAATCAATTATTTCTAAAGTACAATACGGCAGATGTGGGTTATTTCGTAAGTTTGGGAGGTGAATATAATCTAACTTTAGGACGCTGGACAGTAGCTCGTAATCAAAATAATGTAGAGATGAGCAAGACCTCGACCATTACGGAAATAGAGCATGAAAAAGCGACAAAACTGGTGGAGCAATAGCTGATTATAGAATATTAAATAACAAAAGGCTTGAACAGATTGTTCAAGCCTTTTGTTATTTATAAGGAATTTTCTAAACTAACTTTAGGTGGAAAGTTTTTATGTTTTCTTTTGCTTATTTTTTCGATATTAACAGGTTGAGGTATTTTCACATAATAACCTGTACCATCATACGGACGCTTTAGTGGATCTTCTTGACAAGCTGTTGAACAACAGCCTTCTAGTTTTTCTCCGCATTCGTCGCATTGTGTAAAGTGCTCATTACAACTTGGACTAGCACAATTGATCATCTTGGGAGTTTGTTTACCGCAATTTTTGCAAGTAGATACAACCACTGGATTTATCGAGTTAACATCAACGGTCACTCTATTATCAAATACATAGCACTTCCCATCAAAATCTTTACCACCCGCTTCTTTACCATATTTGATAATTCCGCCATGTAGTTGGTAAACATCTTCAAAACCTTCGGCTAATAATAGCGCTGAAGCTTTTTCACATTTAATACCACCAGTGCAATAGGTTAAGATTTTTTTTCCTTTGTATTGTTCCAGTTCTTTTACTTTTTCTGGAAATTCTCTGAAATTTTCAATATCCAATGTCACCGCATTTTTAAAGCGACCCACATTGTGTTCGTAATTCGAGCGAACATCGAGCACAACAACATCATCACGATCTTTCATTTCCATGAAGTCTTTCGGTTCAAGATGAATCCCTGTTTTCAGTGTTGGATCGATTATTTTTGGATCACGTAAACCCGAGTGTACAATTTCAGTTTTGTAACGGCAGTGCATCTTGATAAAAGACGGTTCTGTTACATCATCAATCTTGAATTCGGTATGATTAAATCTACCATCGGCATAGATAGCATCCATGTAGGCTTGACAAGACTCAGGTGAGCCCGAAACCGTACCATTTAGACCTTCGTCAGCAACAATAATACGTCCAACTAGGTTTAATGATTTACAAAATTCTAAGTGATCCGTCGCAAATTTTTCTGCGTCAGCAATGGGACTGTAGCAATAGTACAGTAATGTTTGATAGTGTGCCATAGTTTTCATTGATACCGCTGCAAACGGCGTTTAATGTAAATGAATTATAGCGCAAACTTAGTTAAAAATTGGAAATTATGCAATTTTTAACATTTTCTCATCAGTCCATGAAGAACAAATACCATGATAAAATAAAAAAATATGATTGAAATAAATGATATTCATTACCTTTTCTTCAAAGGATCCAATAGATATTCCAATCCATTTAATTTTATCTCATAAAGAGTGCCCAATTGAATTCCCAACTTTCCTGCTGGAAAACCCTTTTGGTGAAACCACACTAGATAAGGTTCGGGAAGATTACATAACGTATAGCCTTGGTATTTTCCAAAAGGCATTTTTACTGTTACGAGTTCTGTTAATATTTCAGGATTCATCATTAGTCTGCGGGATTACCATTTTTGATACGATATACAATCATTTTGAAAGCAATGACAAGGTGATTAAATAGATTGGGAATCGTACCATAATATTTTTGAAAGATTTCAAAACGTTCCTTTAAAGATTCTCGATGCCTTTGTTTGGACATGCCTCCGACCAGATAGCGAGCGACATGCTGATTGGCATTAACACATATATTAGCTTTCTTAGCAGCTTTTATTACCCAATCAATATCTGCACATAAGGTATACCGGAGATCATAGGGTTCGGCAATGGTACGCTTGACATAAATTGCTTGATGACAGATGTTCATGCCGTAACGAAAACTTTTCCAATTAAAATGTGCAGGAACTTGATGTCTACGTTCACCAATGATTTCACGTTGATCGTTTATCAAAAAGGTTTCACCGTATAAGATATCAGCACCTTCACTTACTTCAGCGATATTAGCCAATGTTTCTTTGCTGTACAGTTCGTCCCCCGAATTTAAAAAAAGAACATAATCCCCAGTTGCACGTGCTAGACCCTTATTCATCGCATCATAAATTCCTTTATCTTTTTCGGACACAAGAATAGCGATATTTGATTTGTATTTTTCGATCACATCCAAGGTACCATCGGTAGAGACGCCATCAATGACAATGTATTCGATATGTTTATACGTTTGGTTAACAACGGATTTGATGGTATGTTCGATATCCCGTACATTGTTATAAACGACTGTAATGATGGAAAACTTAGGATTGTTATACATACTATTTTTTTAGTTCGTTGATTTTCTTTTTGGCAAAACGGATTCCTCTTTGCAAGAGTGAACCTTTTCTATGGGCATAAAAATACTTAATTGATTCATAAGCTTGTGTATGCTCTTGTATTTCTAGTGGAAATTCCGTTATTTTTTTATCAGCAAGTACCACCCTGTAGGTATTTTCGGCTGCGGTATGTGTACCAGAACCATCATTGCCAATATTTTGGGTTAATGAATTTCTGGGATAGAGTACCAAACCATTCTTTTTAAAAACAGAGGCATACCAGCGGATTGCCCAAGAATTAATCTTTCCCGCTTTAAATTCCTGCACCTGTTTCCAGAAATTCTCCTTTCCTTCTATACTGAATTGATGAATTTGTTCTATCGTAAAGTCATCGGTCAACTGATGAATATCGGCGTTGAAATGTTTCCAAGCACGATCCCATGTGGCCCATCCCCAACTATTTGCCACCCTGAAGAAAAATGTTTCAGGTAGATTCTCTAAATCTTTCAAGGGGTAGCCGTATCCTGATATTTGCATCACACGATCTTTATCCTGATAACGATCCAGAGCATCGTTAAAATAGCTGAGCGCGAATGGGGAAGTGGTGAGATCATCCTCTAGAACGATAATCCGACCATACTGCTTGACAATGTTGGATACGCCATCAATTACATTGGCTGCCAGCCCGCAATTTGTATCGCGGAAAATGAGGTGTATTTTTTTAAACTTCCAATCGCTCTTGATAATCTCCCTCACCTGATCTACGGCAGGTTTTGATTTTTCATTCTTTGGAGCATCCGAATAGATAAACAGTTCGGAAGAAGAAGCTAAATCATTCTTCTCTAGAGCCTCTAAGGTACGTAATGTGTGATCCGGTCGATTGTATACAAATAAGATAATAGGTGCTGTTGACATTCTTATATTCCTAAGCAGTTATTTTCTTTATAAAATAGAGAGGTTACCTTTCTATGGATTGCACCTATTGCAATTCCTGAGAAGGGGATGTGTTTAAATCCTTGTTGTAGCAGATAGTCTATAGCGGGCTGATAGTGTTTTCTTTCCGCATCGTCTAATATGAGGACACCGGTATCATTTAATCTCTTAATAGCGTTTCTGCAACAAGATATTCGTTTCCTGCCATCAACAATAACGATGTCAAAAAGCTGATCTTGTTGTAGGATTGCATGCACATAATCATCTGCCTCTAAGTCAATATTTTTTATTGTTACATTTGCAGGCATTTGATTTTTAATACGTTCAAACCAATTTTTATCATGTTCGACAGCGGTCACATTTTTGACATGCTTTGCATAAAATAAGGTGGAATTACCTGCACCATATTCAAAAAGTAATAATTCTTTATTTAATCTACCATCGATAAAGTCTAAGAAAGAATAGGTTAACCAAGGAATAGGATTACCGTTGGGATCTAATGATTCTTTTTTTAAATAGGAGTTTGTCCAGCCTGTTTCTACGAAATATCCTTTAAAAGCCAAAGAGAGCAGGCCTTTTATGAGTTTGCTATTCAGTAAGGATCGATAACTACCTGTTTTTTCCATATTTTTAAGTTTATAGTAGAAATAAACTTAACGATTTATTTTTAAAAATTTATCTTTTACAGTAGATAATAATCCTAGTAAAAAAAGTGATCTGATCATCAGAATCGCATTTGGCCGAGTTCTCTTAATGAATAGTAAGAAAAAAGTAGAAGCAAAATAAGCGATTAAAGTAGCATAAGCCGCGCCAATAATTCCAAATTTAGGAATTAAGAAGTAGTTCAATACAACATTGATAAGCGCTCCGAATGCCGTGCGGTAGAGGGTGATTTTGGTAAGCCCTTCAGCAATGAGAAACTGTGCGCTCGCTGTGCCTAAGAATGTAAATACACCTGCCCAAATATGCACTTGGAGCGTATGTAATCCTTCTCCATACTCTGGAGCATAATAATATTTAAAAAGAAAAGGTGCGAGTAATGTAACTACCAAAGCAACTGATAAACTGATAAATACCATGAGCTCGTATAAGTTACCCAATCTTTTCTGGTATAATTCAGGGCTTCCTTTCCTGGCGTTCATAATAGCAGGAAATAAGGATGTAGAAATTGCTACAGGCATGAAATACCAACTTTCACTGAGACTTACTACAATAGAATAAACCCCTAATGCCGATTTCCCCAATAGAGCGTCGATCATGAGTTGATCTATCTTCATATAAAAGGTGATAAACAAGGAGGAAAATGCTAGTGGCCAACCTAGTTTGATCAGCTCTCTAGCAGTCGCTTTATCATATTTCCAGGATGAAATACGATGACCAAGTTTACGGTAAAGCGCTAGATAGCCAATCTGTAAAATAATGACATCAAAAACTAGTGTCCAGATGAAAGCATCTAAAGGAGCTTTTACGAGGATGAGTATCAATTTTATTGCAGCAGAAAGTACATTACCTCCAACTTGTACCATCATAATCATTTTTCCCTTTACCTGTGCCTGAAAAAAGCTATCGATGATCTGTACGGCTTGAATAATACAGATTAATGATACAAGTGCAACCTGTTTGAAAGAGGCCGCAGGAGCTTCTGGTGCAAAATGAGCGATGAGGAAATAGGTGAGGTAAACAAGTGGCAAAACTAAAAAACCAGTTATGATCCGAATGCGTAGGGCAGAGCCCAAGAGTACATCTTCTCTTTCTGGATGCTGTAATAGTTGCCTCGTGATCAATCCATCGGTACCCATGGTGGCGATTCCAGTAAAAAAGGCCAATAAGACCAGAGGATAATTGTAAGTACCAAAGTTTGCACTTCCAAGATAGGAAGGCAAGGCAAATGAGGTCACCAACATTTTAACAAAAAGAGATCCAACACGGGCTAACAAAAGCCAACCTGTGTTTTTGAAATATTTTTCGAATGCTTCTGGATTAAATCCTGGTAATGCTGGTATTTTCATTATGATGCAAACCTACTGATTTTTTTTAGAGGTTTGCATGAGAATATAGTCGTAAATGATTAGAGTACATTAATAGCACTCTTGAATTCAGATAGACTAGGATGTTCTGGATCTAGATCTGTGACAAGATAATTGACATCATGAAGGGGTACCACTTTCATCTTTTGAACCGAGTTCAATTTTTCTGCAATACTGAGGATCACTAATTTACTGGAACATTTAATCATTGCTTTTTTGATCTGTACAACTTCCCAATCCGAATCTGTTACGCCATCCTGCGTGGAAAGGCTATTTGTTCCTAATAAACAAATGTCAACTTTAATATCAGACAATTCGTTTGTTACTTGGGATCCTGATACAATATTCGTATTTCTGGATAATTTGCCACCAATTAAAATAACCTCTAAATTTGGCTTTTCTGCTAGCTCTAAGGCCACTAAGGGGCTGATGGTGAAAATAGTACATTGAAGACTATCTGGAACAAGTCGAGCCAACTCGATCATAGTTGTTCCACCCCCAGCAAGAATTGTCATTCCATTTTGAAGTAGAGAAATGGCTTTTCTTGCAATTTCTTTTTTAGCTTCTTTTGCATATACATTTCCATCTTGAAATGGAAATTGAAAAGACTTTGATAATGCACCTCCATATACCTTTAGTACTTTTCCATTTTCTGCCAATTCATTTAAATCACGACGGATTGTATCTTCAGAAACATTGAGCTGAATGCTTAAGTCTGACGATAATACTTTATTATGTAAATTGATTTGGTGTATAATGAAAGCTTGTCTTTCCTCTTTTAACATGACAGATAGTTTATATAGTCGAAATTATTTATATACAAATGTAATTAAATGAAGGTATAAAAAATAAATGTTTTTTTAATCCGTATCCTTATTTTTTAATTTCGTCACCCCAGCTTTAAAACGAGGCTTAAATCCGGCAGGTTTGCTGCTTGGTTCTGTCGGAAGATCAGCTGCTGTTTCTTGTGCTGCGGTATTGGATGCATCAGTTGGATCAGGTTGTGCTTCGGCCTGTTGACCAACAGGTGTTGTATCCTGTGCTGCTGTCGCAGGTTTCGTTACTCCAGCTTTAAAACGAGGCTTAAATCCGGCAGGTTTGCTGCTTGGTTCTGTCGGAAGATCAGCTGCTGTTTCTTGTCCTGCGGTATTGGATGCATCAGTTGGATCAGCTTGTGCTTCGGCCTGTTGACCAACAGGTGTTGTATCCTGTGCTGCTGTCGCCGGTTTCGTTACTCCAGCTTTAAAACGAGGCTTAAATCCGGCAGGTTTGCTGCTTGGTTCTGTCGGAAGATCAGCTGCTGTTTCTTGTGCTGCGGTATTGGATGCATCAGTTGGATCAGCTTGTGCTTCGGCCTGTTGACCAACAGGTGTTGTATCCTGTGCTGCTGTGGCCGGTTTCGTTACTCCAGCTTTAAAACGAGGCTTAAATCCGGCAGGTTTGCTGCTTGGTTCTGTCGAAAGATCAGCTGCTGTTTCTTGTGCTGCGGTATTGGATGCATCAGTTGGATCAGCTTGTGCTTCGGCCTGTTGACCAACAGGTGTTGTATCCTGTGCTGCTGTGGCCGGTTTCGTTACTCCAGCTTTAAAACGAGGCTTAAATCCGGCAGGTTTGCTGCTTGGTTCTGTCGGAAGATCAGTTGCTGTTTCTTGTGCTGCATTATTGGATGCAGCAGTTGGATCAGCTTGTGCTTCGGCCTGTTGACCAACAGGTGTTGTATCCTGTGCTGCTGTGGCCGGTTTCGTTACTCCAGCTTTAAAACGAGGCTTAAATCCGGCAGGTTTGCTGCTTGGTTCTGTCGGAAGATCAGTTGCTGTTTCTTGTGCTGCATTATTGGATGCAGCAGTTGGATCAGCTTGTGCTTCGGCCTGTTGACCAACAGGTGTTGTATCCTGTGCTACTGTGGCCGGTTTAGTCACCCCAGCTTTAAAACGGGGCTTAAATCCAGCAGGTTTAGCTATGTCCTCTTTAGTGGTTGTCGATTCATTAGCTTTTTCAAGAGTACGTTCTGGATTTTCAAGTTCTTGAGGTATGCTATCCTTTGCTATTACTGGAGCTTTAAAACGAGGTTTAAAGCCTGTAGCTGTAGTAGTTGCAGGACTGGCTTCTGCTTTCACAGACTGCTGTTCTTTCTCACTAGCTGGTTGCACTTCTTTTTTGTCGACAATCGTTTCTGCTACATGATAACTTTTACGGAGCCTATTAAACCAAAATTTCTTTGTATGATCAAAACTTTTGGGCCCCATAGCAACATAATGTTTTTTAAATTCTTCATATAGTGATTGATCTGCTTTTTGTAAAGCAGCTAAGTCAATCTTTTTTTTAGCGAAAAATTCTTCAAAAGTCATCCTGAAAACATTTAGTCTACTACAAATGTATAGTATTTTATTAATCTTTAATAGCCTCAAAAGGATTAAAGCTAAATTTTTGGCATAAAAAAAGAGCTTTACGCTCTTCTTTGTATTATAATAAGTTTGTACTTATGCCATGTTGTGGTAGACCGCTTGAACATCATCATCCTCTTCGATTTTGTCTATCAATTTTAACACATCAGCCGCATCTTCTTCCGAAATATCAGTGTGTGATAAAGCGATGCGTTCTAACTTGGCAGAAGAAACCGCAATACCTTTCTCTTCCAATAAGCGTTGCATATTTCCAAAATCTTCAAATGAAGTTTGAACAACTACAACATCATTTCCTTCCTCATCGGCCTCTAAATATAATTCTTCAAGACCACCATCGATAAGTTCCAGTTCCAGCTCTTCAATATCCACATCCTCAGTTGCGGGGAATCTGAACAAAGATTTACGGTTAAAAATAAAATCCAAAGATCCAGTTTTACCCAAGGTGCCACCAGCTTTGGTGAAGTAGCTGCGTATATTGGCAACAGTTCTATTGGTATTGTCAGTTGCTGTTTCAATTAAGATCGGTACACCGTGTGGACCGTATCCCTCATATACATATTCTTCATAGCCTTTAGAATCTTTTTCAGAAGCTCTTTTGATAGCCGCTTCTACGCGATCTTTAGGCATATTTACAGCTTTCGCATTGTTTATCGCTGTACGTAATCTAGAATTTGACTCTGGATGAGGACCACCTTCCTTCACCGAAATTGCAATTTCTTTACCTAAACGCGTAAATTGGATGGCCATTTTGGCCCAGCGTTTAAATTTACGTTCTTTTCTAAATTCGAAAGCTCTTCCCATGTTATAGTTTGTTTGTTTTAAGATTCTCAATCATATCGGCAGTAAGCTTTGCTAAATCAAAAGCAGGCTTCCAATTCCAATCCGCTCTCGCTGGAGAATCTTCAATACTAGCAGGCCATGAATCTGCAATCGCCTGTCTAGGATCATTCTCCGAGTAAGTGATTGCAAAATTAGGAAGAATTTTTTTAATTTCTTCAGCAAGTTCTTTTGGAGTGAAACTTACCCCCGTAAGATTGTAACTTGAACGAATCGTTAAACTTTCCTTTGGAGCATCCATTAGTTGCAAAGTGCCACGAATCGCGTCATCCATATACAGCATCGGTAAAGCGGTATCTTCCGATAGAAAACATTCATAACTACCTTTTTTCAATGCATCATAAAAAATATGTACAGCATAATCGGTCGTTCCACCTCCTGGTTCCGCTTTCCATGAAATAATACCTGGATAGCGAATACTGCGGATATCCAATCCACGGTGCTCTTGATACCATTCGACAAGTCTTTCGCCTGCCAATTTACTAATACCGTAGATCGTGTTTGGATCCATGATACAATATTGATCTGTATCTGTTTTCGGAGAATGTGGTCCGAATACAGCGATTGAACTTGGCCAAAAGATTTTTTCGATCTTATATTCAACAGCTAGGTCTAACACGTTCAAAAGACCGTTCATATT